>NZ_AP027330.1:2455000-2805813 GCF_055395525.1 Sphingobium sp. TomTYG65
TGATGTCTAACCTCGCACCGTTATCCGGTGCAGGGACCCTCTGTGGCGGGTAGTTTGACTGGGGCGGTCGCCTCCTAAAGAGTAACGGAGGCGCGCGATGGTGGGCTCAGGACGGTTGGAAACCGTCTGTTAGAGTGCAATGGCATAAGCCCGCCTGACTGCGAGACTGACAAGTCGAGCAGAGACGAAAGTCGGTCATAGTGATCCGGTGGTCCCTCGTGGAAGGGCCATCGCTCAACGGATAAAAGGTACGCCGGGGATAACAGGCTGATGATTCCCAAGAGCTCATATCGACGGAATCGTTTGGCACCTCGATGTCGGCTCATCACATCCTGGGGCTGGAGCAGGTCCCAAGGGTTTGGCTGTTCGCCAATTAAAGTGGTACGTGAGCTGGGTTCAGAACGTCGCGAGACAGTTTGGTCCCTATCTGCCGTGGGCGTCGAAATTTGAGAGGAGTTGACCCTAGTACGAGAGGACCGGGTTGAACATACCTCTGGTGTACCTGTCGTCCTGCCAAGGGCGCAGCAGGGTAGCTATGTATGGACGGGATAACCGCTGAAAGCATCTAAGCGGGAAGCCTCCCTCAAGATAAGATTTCTTCGAGCGGTCGTAGACCACGACCTTGATAGGCCGGATGTAGAAGTGTGGTAACATATGGAGCTAACCGGTCCTAATTGCTCTGATCGCGCCTGAGAGTCCCACCATCAATGACAACACTGGACAACAGTGTCAGCCATCGAGCGTGGTGATCACCTCAAGCCAGATAACAACCAAATAGACATAGCGTGCACGGCATCGATTAAAACCCAAAGCGCAAGCTTCATTGCTTGGTGACCATAGCGTCTGTGACCCACCCGATCCCATCCCGAACTCGGCCGTGAAACCAGACTGCGCCGATGGTACTGTGGCTCAAGCCCCGGAAGAGTAGGGCGTCGCCAGGCATTGAAGCTTGCGCTTTGGATCAAAAAAACCCATTCACATCTCATGCAACAAGGGCGGCCCATAAAGCCGCCCTTTTGCGCCTCCAGGCACCAAAGCCAAAGAGGCAAATCAAGGTGACGCGGGATGGAGCAGCCCGGTAGCTCGTCAGGCTCATAACCTGAAGGTCGTAGGTTCAAATCCTACTCCCGCAACCAAATCACCACCGCACAAATCCACAAACGCCGCCCCCAAAAAGGGCGGCTTTGTCGTCTCCGCTCATCCGCAACAAACCCCCGACACGCCAACGCAAGCTCCCCACGCCCGGCACAGGTGGGGGTCAAAGCACGCTGGTCGGCATGACCGCAGGCGGAGGCAACGCTGGCGATGCTCTGGGCTCCTCCCCACAATCGGAGCGCATGCCCCGTCGATAATCACCCATAGCCCATCCGCATTGCCTTTACGCCGGTAACGCCCCACTAAAATGCACCGCGCAAACAGGAGACCGAAATGAGCTTCACGACTGCCGATGTACCGGATCAACGAGGGCGCACGATCCTCGTTACCGGCGCCAACACCGGCATTGGATTTGAAGCCGCAAAAGCGCTCGCGAGTAAAGGCGCACGGGTGCTGCTTGGCTGCCGGGATGCCGATAGAGGTAAAGCCGCGATGGCGCGGATCGCTGCTGAAACTCCCGGCGCCGAACTCGACCTCATCCTGTTGGACCAAGCCGATCTATCAAGCGTCCGCAGTGCCGCAGAACGGATCGCTGAGGAACCGCGGCTAGACGTGTTGCTCAACAATGCGGGCGTCATGATCCCGCCGCTTTCCAGAACGGCGCAAGGGCTTGAGCTTCAGTTCGGGGTCAACCATCTTGGTACCTTTGCGCTGACAGCCTTGCTACTGCCTAAGCTCGCTCAAACCCCAGACTCGCGGGTCGTCGTCACATCCAGCCTGGCGCACCGCCGGGGCCGCATGCTGTGGGACGATTGGAACGCGGAACGCAGCTACGATCCGACGCGCTATTATGGCCAGAGCAAATTGGCCAATCTGCTGTTTGTCCTGGAGCTTGACCGCAGGTTGCGCGCGACGGGTTCTCCTGTGAGTGCGATCGGTTGCCATCCTGGTGTGTCGCTCACCGAACTGATGCGTCACCTGCCCCGGTGGACGCAGCCACTGATCCCGCTGGCGCGGCCGCTGTTCAACCCGGTATCCGCAGCGGCATGGCCCGCGCTGCAAGCCGCCACCGATCCGCACGCCCAGGGCGGCGACTATTTCGGACCGCAGGGCCGTTGGGAGATGAGGGGCATCTCAGGTCCTGCCTTCGTGGAAGATTATGCGCGCGACACTGGAGATGCGCGGCGGCTGTGGGATCTCTCAATCGAACTGACCGGGATAGACCCAGGATTGCCAGCGGTCTGAAGGCAAAGCGCAACCCGGCTGATCCCGGCGACGCGCCAGTCGCCTACTCGCCGCACCCTTTCACCTCACAGCGATCATCGAAATCTGCCGACCATAGCTCGCTTCCCCGAGATGGCACGAGCGACGATAGCTGAAGAAACGCTCGGGCTGGCTATAGGTGTCCTGATCGAGCATCTCGATACGCGCCACCCCGACGGCGGCGAGGCGTGCCGCCACATAGGCTGCGATATCGAACTGGCAATGGCCTTCCCGTCCTTCAGTGAAGAAGCGACTATTCTCCGCGTCCTGCTCTTCGAAATGGCGCGCGAAATCCAGCGTCACTTCATAGGAGCTTCGGCCGATACAGGGGCCGATCGCGGCGCTGATTCGATCGGCTCGCGCGCCCAGCTTCTGCATAGCTGCGATAGTCCGGTCCGTGACGCCGGTGATCGCGCCTTTCCAACCTGCATGGGCCGCACCCACTATGCCCACCTCCGCATCGGCGAGCAGCACGGGCACGCAGTCGGCGGTCAATATGCCAAGGATCAAGCCAGGCCGATCCGTCACCATCGCGTCGGCGGCGGGCCTATCCGCCTCGGCGATGGGCGCGGTAACGGTTACGACATCCGGCGAGTGAACCTGCCGCACGGTGACCAGGGTAGCGCCGGGCAGCAAGGCATCTCTCGCCAGATCCCGATTGTTCAATATCGTGTCCCGCTCATCTTCGGACCCCAGCCCGACATTCAACCCCGCATGCACTCCGGTCGATACGCCGCCCCGGCGTCCCGCAAAGCCGTGCGGCACATCCTGCAGGCTCGCGGCGCGCAGCAGTTCGACCATGAAAAAACTCCCTTTGGACAAACGTGTCGAGGCCGCGCAACATACTTGCGCGCGCCACAATAAGCGATAGTCTCAGGCGCAGAACATAGGGGAACGGCCACCGCCGGCCGTTTGGGCATAAGATATGAGATATAAAGGGCTCCACACATGATCTTCGGCCGCATCAAGTCCTTGGACGCCATATTGGCGACGGCGGAAAAAAAGTCGCTGGTTCGAACTTTGGGGCCCTTGCAACTGACGCTGCTGGGCGTCGGCGCCATCATCGGCACCGGCATTTTCGTTCTGACCGCGGCCGCCGCGCAAAAGGCTGGCCCGGGCATGATGTGGAGCTTCATAATCGCAGGCGCGGTTTGCGCCTTTGCTGCGCTTTGCTATTCCGAAATCGCCTCGATGGTGCCGGTATCGGGATCTGCCTATACCTACACTTATGCAGTGGTCGGCGAACTGCTCGCCTGGATGGTGGGGTGGGCGCTGATCCTGGAATATGCCGTGGCGGCCAGCGCCGTTTCGGTCGGTTGGTCCGGCTATTTCATGGGGCTGATGAAGAGTCTCACCGGACTTGAATTGCCACAGGCACTGTCGGCCGGGCCGGCCTGGACCATGAATGGCCTCATCCCCCATGCTGATTTTTCCCATGGCGTCATCAACATTCCCGCGATCGTCGTGGCGCTGGCCGTAACGGCCTTGCTCGTGATCGGCACCACGGAAAGCGCGCGCGTCAATGCAGTTCTTGTTGCGGTGAAGGTGGCGGCGCTCACCGCTTTCATCGCCCTTACCCTGCCCGCTCTCGACACCGGTAACTTCTCGCCCTTCGCACCCAATGGCTGGTTTGGTCCTGAGGGCACGAGCGGCATGGGCATCGTGGGCGCCGCGGCTTCCATCTTCTTCGCTTATGTCGGCTTTGACGCCGTATCGACAGCAGCAGAGGAGACCAAGGACCCGCAACGCAACGTGCCCATCGGCTTGATAGGCAGCCTCGCGATTTGCACCATTTTCTACCTGCTCGTTGCCGCGGGGGCGATCGGCGCCATCGGCGCGCAGCCGGTGGTTGGGCTGGATGGTTCGGTCGTAGCCCCGGGATCGAAGGGTTTCGCCGAAGCCTGCGCCACCGCTGCCCATGTGGGCGACCTGGTCTGCTCTAACGAAGCGCTCGCTCATGTGCTGCGTTCGATCAACTGGACCGTCGTGGGTAATGCGCTTGGCCTTGCCGCCAACTTGGCGCTGCCATCCGTCATCCTGATGATGATGTTCGGTCAAACCCGCATCTTCTTCGTGATGGCGCGTGACGGCCTGCTGCCTGAAAAGCTGGCAAGCATCCATCCGCGCTTCAAGACCCCGCACATCGTAACCATGGTGACCGGCGTTTTTGTCGCCATTGCCGCGGCATTGCTGCCCGTCGGTCAACTTGCCGACATTTCCAACTCCGGCACGCTTTTCGCCTTCTTCATGGTGTCGATCGCTGTGCTGGTGCTCCGCGTGCGTGATCCGAACCGCGCTCGTCCGTTCCGTACTCCCGCCGTGTGGTTCGTGGCGCCCATGGCCGGGATCGGTTGCCTCTTCCTCTTCTTCAACCTGCCGGTTGATGCTCAGCTGGTCCTGCCCGTCTGGGGCGGCTTGGGCCTGTTCCTCTACTTCCTCTATGGCTACCGCAAGAGCCATGTGGCTCGCGGCATCGTGGAAGCGCATGAGCAGGACGCCGGTATTCCGCCGCAACCGGTGCCGCCGCTGCCGGGCGCGCACACGCCGGGCGGCCGGGACGCCTGATCGGAACAAGAGGCGGCGGCGCAATCCGCCGCCTCTTCGTCAATGAAGCGGGTCCAGTTCCGGCTCGCGCATCGCCGCATGATGCGGGCGAGTGAACAGCTTCCCGCGCTCCGCGAACAGCACGATCAGAAAGGCGGCACTGCCAAAGATCAGCATGCCGAGCGTCAGGGGCAGGGTCGTCCCGTCAAATGCCCGCCCGACCACGCTGCCCATTGCGCTGGATACCGCCGTCGTCAGAAAAGCCTGGAAGGATGAGGCCGCGCCTGCTCCCTTGGCGAAGGGCTCCATGGAGATCGCGCTGAAATTGGACGCGGTGAAGGCCACCGCCATCATGGTCGCCGACTGGAAGAACATGAAGGTGAACATCGTCTCCATCCCAGCGACGATTACGGCCAGGTGAATGGCGCTCGTCAAAATCATCGACAGCACGGCGCCCTGGCTCAGCCGCCGCGCGCCAAAGCGCGACACCAGCCGGCTGTTCAGCAGACTGCCCACACCCATGCTGCCCGCCATCGCCGCAAAGGCGAGGGGAAAGACCTTCTGCGCATGGAACTGATCGAAGAAAATCTGCTGCACCGACAGGATGAAGCCGATCAGTCCGCTCATGACCACGCCGCTCGCCAGCATATAGCCCGCAGAGCTGCGATTGCTCAGCACCGCGCCAATGGTGCGGAAGATCGTCACCGCGCTCATCTTCAAACGGTTTTCCGGACGCAGCGTCTCAGGCATGCGCAGGATCATCCACAGGAGGATCACTGTGGCCTGGATCGCCAAAATCCAGAAAATCCATCGCCAGGGGGCAAACCAGAGTATCGCCTGGCCGAAACTGGGCGCGACCACCGGGATCAGCATGAATACGGCAAAGATCAGGGACATGACCTTCGCCATGGCGTCGCCTTTGAAACGATCGCGGACGATGCCGACGGCGATCACCCGGCTTGCCCCGGCGAAAAAGCCTGCCGAAGCGCGGCCGGCCAGCAACATGGGAAAGCTATGCGCCACCGCGCAGCTGATCGTGGACAGGATGAATAGCGCCAGCGCTCCGCCCATCACTGGCTTGCGGCCATAGCGATCCGACAGAATGCCGAACAGCAAAGACCCGATGCCGAGCCCGAGAAAATAGGTGCTGATGATGAGCTGGCGGTCATTGGCGGCCTTGATCGCGAGATCACGGCCGATCTCCGGCAGTGCGGGCAACATCGGGTCGGTGGACAGCGCGTTCATCGCCATCAGGCAGGCGCTCAGCACCACGAACTCGCGAAAGCCGATATCTTTTTGCGATGTTGTGGTGGCGACCGGGGGCGGTGAGTTGGTCATCGCGCGGCTATGGGGACAATCCATCGCGGAAGCCAGCCCCGGTAGGATCGATCCAGCGCATTAACCTTGCCAATCTCGCATTTCCGCCCTTCGATCTTCTTCGCAGCGAATATGCGTTAACCATTTTTTATCGCCTGCCGGTGCACCGTGACGCCTGTCGAGAACCATTATGTCGAAATCCACAGGGGGATTCGGTCATGGCGAATAGTCTGAAGAGTGCGCAGTTTCTGATGGAAAGCCGCCTGTCTAGCACGGGCTGGGAATCGGCTGAGGCTTGTTTCGACCTCGGCGTCGCCTATAGCTGCGGCACCAATGGCATGCCCGTCGATCTGATCGAAGCGCATAAGTGGTTCAACCTCGCGGCCCTTCGCGGCAGCGAGGAAGGGCAGGCGATGCGCGCTGAGATCGCTGAGGAAATGACCGCGCGCGAAATCGCTGAAGCCCAGCGCCAGGCCCGCGCCTGGATCGCCTCCAACCAGTTGCGCGCTGCCTGACCTTCAGCCCTCCTTACGGAACGGCGCACGCTGCGAAAGCCAGATGCGGTCGCGCTGTACGCCCTGCCGCTCCGCCGCCAGGAAGTCCGCTACCGCCCGTCGGAAGGATGGATTAGGCAGGAAATGGGCGGAATAGGTCGGTTCAGGGCCATAGCCGCGCGCCAATTTGTGACTGCCTTGCGCGCCTGCCTCGACCCGCGACAGTCCCCGCGCGATGGCGACATCGATCGCCTGATAATAGCATAGCTCGAAATGCAGGTTCGGCACGTCCTCCGTACACCCCCAATAGCGGCCATATAGGGCCTCCTCCCCGATCAGGTTCAGCGCCCCTGCGATTGGCTTGCCGTTTCTGTTCGCCAGCATCAGCAGCACGCGATCGGCCATGTTGTCGCCCAGCATCGAGAAAAAGAACCGGGTGAGATAGGGCCGCCCCCATTTGCGTGAGCCGGTGTCCTGATAAAATCGCCAGAAAGCATCCCAATGCGATTCCTGCAGGGCGCTGCCGGTCAGATGGACGATCTCCAGCCCTTCGATTGCGCGCTCCCGTTCCTTGCGGATGTTCTTTCGCTTGGCGCTGGAGAGGGTGGCGAGGAAATCGTCGAAATCACGATAGTCCCGGTTGATCCAGTGAAACTGGCTGTCTTCGCGGATCAGCCATCCTGCCGCTTCGAACAGGGGAACCTGCGCCGGTTCGATGAAGGTCGCATGGGCGGAGGACAGGTCATTGCGGTCAACCACCGCCTCGATACCGGCGATCAGCGCGGGGGCGAGGGCCGGATCACGCAATAGGAGCCTGGGTCCCGGCACGGGCGAGAAAGGCGCGGCGAGCTGGATTTTGGGATAATATTGCCCTCCGGCCCGCTCCCACGCATCAGCCCAGCCATGGTCGAACACATATTCGCCTTGGCTGTGCGTCTTGCCGTAAAGCGGCGCGGCGGCTGCAATACGCCCATCGGCATCATCGATCAGCAATGGCAAGGGTTGCCATCCAGTGCCCGGACCGACGCTGCCCGACCGTTCCAGTGCGGCCAGGAAGTCCCAACTCATGAAAGGATTGCCGCTTCCCGCGCAGGCATCCCATTGGTCCCGCGGAACATCGGCCACACCGCCCGCCATCCGCGCCACGCATTCAGTCACGCCGAACCTCGAATATGATCTGGTCGGCATGCGCAACGGCAACGGCGCGCTCGCTCTGCGTCCGCACTGTCCAGGTCAGCACCGGCAGCCCCCGCTCTTGGGCTTTTGTCGAAAAATCGGAGGGGAGATCGCGGATATCACAAGCGATAAAGTCGGGTTTCGCCACCCAAAGTGCAAGACCGCGCCGGGCAGCGCCGCGCCAACCTGCATCACCCTGCTCCGTCACCACCAGCCCCCGCACCGCTTCCGGCATGTGGCGCGCGAACCAGCGCATCGCGACAGGGTTGAAGGACATGACCGCGGCCAAGGCGCCGGGATAGCGGGCCAGATCACGGGCGACGGCGGCGCACAGCGGCCCCACATGGCGACCCATGACCTTGAGTTCGATCAGCAGCGGGACGTCCGGACCGCACAGCTGCAGCAATGTCTCCAGCCGCGGGATACCGCCGCCGTCCGTCAGTTGCGTCCGTTCCAGCTGTTCCGCCGTCAAATCCGACAGTGATCCTTCGCCGCCTGTCATCCGCAGCAGCGTCGCGTCATGGAACACCATCGCCACGCCATCGCGGCTCAGCCGCACGTCGCACTCGATGCCATGGCCTTGCGCGATGGCTGCGCGAAAGGCGGCCATGCCGTTTTCGCTGATCCCCGCCCCATGCAGCCCGCGATGGGCGAAGGGGCGGGCGGTCAGGAAGGAAAGGTCAGGCCGCCGGCCGGACAAGGACGACTGCGTCGATTTCGACTGCTGCGCCTAGCGGCAGCACAGGTACGCCCACCGCGCTGCGCGCATGCTTGCCCGCCTCGCCGAAAATCTCGACCATCAATTCGGACGCGCCGTTCGCTACCTTGGGCTGGTCGGTAAAGCCCGGCGCGCTGCTGATGAAGGCGCCCAGTTTCACTATCCGCTCGACCCGGTCCAAGCTGCCGAGCGCCGCCTTCATCTGCGCGACCAGGTTGAGCCCGCAGGCGCGCGCCGCCTTGATGCCGAAGTCCAGGTCGCGGTCTTCGCCCAGCCGGCCGGTCATCAATTGGCCATCGGACAGCGAAATCTGGCCGGAAATATGCAGCAGGCCGTTCACCTCTACCGTGGCGACATAGGCCGCAACGGGCGCAGCCGCTTCCGGCAGGGTGATGCCAAGTTCGGTCAGGCGGGCTTCAACGCTCATGCAGGGGCTCCATCGGAATGATAAATGTCAGAAGGGGCGGGACCTTCACCCAGCCGCGCCATGATCCATGCTTCGGCGCTGGCCCATTCGTCGATTCGCGCATGGGCGAGGGGCGCCACATCGATCTGCGGTGCGATTTCTGGTTCGCCGACCATGTGCAAACGCCATACGCCGGGCGCATGCTCCGCCACCGACTGATGATGTTCCGCGAGATCGTCGATGAAGAGCGCAACGGAAGGGCGGCGTTCCGCCACGATCGCAGCCAAGGGCCCGCCCTTGGGTCCATGGTTCCAATGGACCGGAAAATGGAGGCCGTACGTCCCCAATTGCTCGACCCGCTGCTGATGGTGCCGCTCCCCGATATTGGTGAGAACCACAATGTCGGCGATGCGCGAAAGCCGCGCTATTGCTTCCACCGCGCCGCTGATGGGCTTCTGCCGGTGCATTTCCGTGTCGAAAAATCCGACCAGCAGCTGCCACACCAGCTCGCGCTCCAGTGGCACGCCGCTGTCCTTGTGGCGCAGCGCTTCGGCAAAGCCGCGTTCGCGCATGTCGAAATGGACGTCATGATGCTCGTCCAGCCATTCGCGAAAGGGGACGACCATGTGCAACAGCACTTCGTCGCAATCGGTGATGATCAGCGGCCGGCTCATCGGCTCAGCTCCTGCGCGGCCGCGATCAAGGCGGCGGGCTCCCTATCCAGCGCGTCGGCGCAGGCGATCAGGTCGGGCTCATGATCGCCCAGAAATTCCAGCACCGCCCGCAGCACCGCAGGATTGCCTACCCCCGCCCGCAACGCGTCAGCGTCCAGGCCCGTCAGCGCCAGCAACCGGTCAGCGCGCCGCTCATCATTCAGCGTCCAGGCCAGCGCCATCAGCGCTAGCGTGCCCGCTTCCTCGCCATGCTGGCGGCTATCCTGCTTGCCATCGGGGTTCTCGGGACGCATGATTGATTCTCGGCCAAGGGCAGTTTTAAAAGCGCGCTTTTCTATGCGCATTATCTAACGCGGGTGACTGGTGGCAAAGCGCGTGCTCGTTGTCGAGGACAACGAACTCAATCTCAAACTTTTTTGCGATCTGCTGCGCGCCCATGGTCATGAGGTGCTGCCGCTGCGCGATGGCCGTGATGTGGTGGCCCAAGCGCTGGAGTTTCGCCCCGATCTGGTCATCACCGACATTCACTTGCCCCATGTCAGTGGCCTCGACCTCATCATCTCGCTGAAGCGCGATCCCCGCCTTGCGGCCGTGCCGATCATGGCCGTGACCGCCTATGCCGGAAAGGGCGACGAAGACCGCATCCGGGGCGCGGGGGCGCAAGCCTATGTGTCGAAACCGATTTCGGTGCTGCGTTTCATCGAACAGGTGAACGCCCTGCTGTAACGGCCGGGTCACAAAAGTCATTGTACGGTCATTCAATTTTCACAGGCGCGCCTTCGAAGTGAAGCCTTGCTTACACGCGCCTCTGCCAACTCCCCCGGCCAAGGACGCGGCGTTCTGCCGACAGTCCGATCTGCACAGGGGTAAATTCATGTCTCATCTGACCGACGAAGCGCGCGCGCCGTTCCGCGACGCTGAACCCACGATCGACGCTGGCGATAATTGCCTGGAGGCGATCGCCGCCGCCAATCCGGCGCGCCGCTCCGTCCTGAAGAACGGCCTGCTGGGCCTGTCCATGCTGCCGATGCTGGGCGCGCTCGCCGCTTGCGGCGATGACGATGACAGCAGTTCGCCGACGCCCTCACCCAGCCCGACGCCTACCCCCACGCCTGCGCCCAGCTATTCCATCGCCTTTGCGCCTGTGGCCGCGAATCAGAATGACACGGTCACCGTTCCCACGGGTTACACCGTCGATGTGCTGCTTAAGGCTGGTGATTCGGTCGAGGCCGGCACGCCCTATGCGGGTAGCTTCCCCACCCCCGCCGTCGCCGAAAAATGGGCGGGCGGCAACCATGACGGCATGGAATATTTCGACCTTTCGGGCACCGACGCGAATCTGGGCGGGCTGCTCGCCATCAACCATGAGCTCGCCGACTATAACATCCTGTTTTCCGGCAGCTACAATGCCGCCACAGCAACCGCGGACCATAAGGCGCTAGCGCTCTCCGCTGTCGGCATTTCGGTCGTCGAAGTCGCCAAGGGCACGGACGGCAAATGGGCGGTGAAGGCGGGCTCGCGCTTCAATAAACGCTACACCGGCAACAGCAGTTATCGTGCGGGCGGTCCCGCCGCAGGCCAGCTTTCGGGCTCCATCAAGGGCATGCTGAACAACTGCTCTTCCGGCCGCACCCCTTGGGGCACCTACCTGACCTGCGAAGAAACCACGAACAATTATCTCGATCCGACACAGCCCGCCACCAACTATGGTTGGGTTGTCGAGATCGACCCTTATCAGGAGTTGGCCGAGCCCACCAAACGCACCGCCATGGGCCGGTTCAGCCATGAAAATGTCGCCTATCTCAACGATAGCAACAATCGCGTCGCCTTCTACATGGGCGATGACTCGACGCCGGGCTGTATCTACAAATTCGTTCCCAACCGGGCCTACAGCACCGGAAATCGCGCGGCGAACACCGACCTGCTCGACTATGGCACGCTCTATGTCGCTCGCTTCAACGCGGATGGCACGGGCGAATGGCGCGCGCTGGTCCAGGGGCAGAATGGCCTGATCGCCGGTGCATCCGATCCGGGTAATGTCAGCCAATCCACCACGCCGCCCACGCCTGTCACGGTCAACTTCAACACGACTGCCGATGTGCTGATCAACACCCAGGCGGCTGCGCGCGTGGCGGGCGGCACGCTGATGGATCGTCCCGAATGGATCACGGTCGCGCCGAACAAGCAGGCGATCTTCGTCACGCTGACCAACAATAGCGGTCGCCGCGTCACCGATAATCCCAATCCGCGTGTCACCAACCTGCACGGCCATATCCTGAAGTTCCGTGAGGCAGGCGATTCTCCGCTGGCGACCACCTTCACTTGGGAACTGTTCCTGCTGGCGGGTAATCCGCAGCTTGCCGAAGCGAACCTCAAGGGCAATATCAACGGCGATTTCTTCTCCAGCCCCGACGGCATCCGCATCGATCCGCAGGGCCGCCTGTGGGTGCAGACCGACCATAATCTGACTGGCAACGCGGGCACGCTGAACGGCGCTGCGGTCAATATGGTCCAGGCGTTCGGCAATAATTCGATGTATTATATCGATCAGACCAGCAAGCAGTCGAAGCGCTTCCTGGTCGGGCCGACCGGCTGCGAGATCACCGGCATCGCCTATACGCCGGACCTCAAGACCTTCTTCATCAACATCCAGCACCCCACAGGCAACTGGCCGGTGGCGGGTCAGCAGCCGCGTTCTTCGACCATCGTCGTGACGCGCACCGACGGTCAGCCTGTCGGCAACTAAAGAGAGCGGGGCGAGCGGAGGGCTGCCCCCCCTCCGTTCGCTTCGAGCGAAGGCGAGAAGCCGGTAACCGTTTATCGACAAGCTCGAAACGAACGGACGTGGGCCTTGCCGATCTTCAGCACCAACAAGGAAAGGCCCGTTCCCACCAGGGGACGGGCCTCTTCATTCAGCCGCTCAAATCGACCGAGGCGGGCGAACCCGCCTTCAGATCACTTGATCTTGGCTTCCTTGAACTCGACATGCTTGCGCACGACCGGGTCATATTTGCGGAAGCTCAGCTTCTCGGTCTTCGTGCGCGGGTTCTTCTTGGTGACGTAGAAGAAGCCGGTGTCAGCCGAGCTGACGAGGCGAATCTTGACGGTTGCTGGCTTGGCCATGGCCCTGGTTCCTGAATATCGTGAAAAAGAAAAGCGGCCCCCAAATTCTTCCGAAAAAGGGCCGCCCCGTTTCAGCAGCCGCCCATGAGGGAGATTCGGAATAATGTCAAGACGCGCGTGGCAGGGACTCACTGGCCGTGCTAGACTTTACGCGGCCTTAACCCGTTCCGGTACATGCTGTCATCGGAGCGACAGGAGAGGGGAAGACTCCCATGCGACATGATCCGATGCTGGCCATTCTTGCAGATCTGCTGCGCCGCGTGGACGGCCTGGCCGGACAGCGGGGCCATGTGAGCCTCGCGCGATTGCGGGATGAAGTGGACCAGATCCGCCATGTCGCGCGCGCCTATCAGATCGACAGCGTCGAAGGGTTGGCGGGAACGCTGCAGTCGGCCTTGTCGCTGCAGGGCATGGGGCCTGTGGTGCTGTGCTATCTTGATCTGATGCGCGACGCGATCGCCGCCGAGATGCCGGAGGCGCAGGTCATTCCGATGCCGATGGCGGCTCAGCCGATCGCCGGAACGCCGCTGTCCTTCTGACGATCGGCCGGATCGTTCATGGATGCATTGCTGACCGCGTTGCTCGGATGCTTCCTGGCTGAGATCGGTGACAAGAATCAATTGCTGGTGCTGGCGCTCGCGGCCCGATTCGGCCGCGACGGCGCGATAATTGCGGGCATCTTTGCTGCGGCCGCCGCCAATGCAGCCATCGCCGCGACGGCTGGCGCATTCCTCGCGCCGATGCTGGGGTCCGACGCCCGGCTGTTGTTCCTTGCCGTGGCGCTGTTGTTCCTCGGGCTTGGCCTGCTCTGGCCGGTCAAGCCGCCTGATCCGCTCGCTGGCTGGCCGACCGGCCCGTTTCTGACCTCCGCCCTCGGGCTCTTCATTCTCGGCTTCGGGGACGGGTCGCAATTTCTGATCCTCGGCATCGCGACGCGCACCGCCGATCCCATACTCGCCGCTATGGGCGGCGCGTTGGGAGTGGGGGCCGCACTCGTCCCCGCGGTGCTGCTGCGGGACCGGCTGCTGCGCATCATCCCTGTCCGCGCCATTCGTTATGGCGGAGCTGCGCTGACCCTGATCCTTGCTGCGGCTCTTGCCGTCTCGGCGTTGCAGCTGGCCTGATCGACCGCCTTCATCAGACTGAACGAAGATTCGCAGGCAATTCGCGCCTTGTCATGGCACCTTATTGGCACCAGATCATTATAAGACCGAAATTAATTTCATGAGCCAGGAGCACAGCATGACAGCCCCCGACCTCAAGACCCCCACGGACCTGCGCAGCAACGCCACCAAATCGGTGGCCGAGGCGCTGAATGGCGTGCTGGCGGACAGCTATGCGCTCTACTTCAAGACCAAGAATTTCCACTGGCATGTGTCGGGACCGCATTTCCGCGACTATCACCTCATGTTCGATGAGCAGGCCACGCAGATTCTGGCCGTTACCGACGCGATCGCCGAGCGGGTGCGCAAGACGGGCAACACCACGTTGCGCTCCATCGGCGACATCAGCCGCCGTCAATCGCTGTCGGACAATGACGCAGACTATGTCAGCCCTGCCGACATGCTGAATGAACTGCGTGAGGACAATCTGCGCCTCGTCGAAGCACTGCGTGCCGCCAAGTCCGCCGCAACCGAAGCGGGCGATAATGCGACGGAGGGCATCATCGACGACTGGACCGATCAGGCCGAAGAGCGCGCCTGGTTCCTGTTCGAAGCAGGCCGCAACGGCTGATCATTTTATATTCGCTCAGGCGCAGGGGAACTCCGTGTCCTCTGCGCCTGAGCGAGAAAACATCAGCTCTCGCCGACCCGGTCGATGGATAGAATTTCGACCGCTTCGGACTTCCCGCCGAAATCGATCTTCTCGCCTGCTTCGGCGTCCATGATCGCGCGGGCTAGGGGCGATGAAAAACTGATCCGCCCTTCGTTGGGATCGGCTTCGTCATCGCCGACGATATCGACCTGCTTGTCCTTGCCGTTCAGCTGGTAGGTAACGCGCGTCCCAAAGGCGACGGCTTCGCCATCCGGCACCGGCCGCAGTTCCGCCGTCGCGAGGCGCGTGCGCCAATAGCGCAACTCACGCTTCAGCTTCTTCGCCTCTTCCTCGGCCATTTCGGCGGTATCTACCGCTTCCAGCGCATCGACCTTCTCGCGCGTCAGCCTCAGCCCGCGCGCCGTCACCCAGTTCGGGCCGGGGGGCAGCGGGATCTCGAAGGTGGGCTCCAGATGCTCCTCATCGCTTTCGCGGCGAAAGGCGACGCTCATAAAAATCTCCTGAGAATATCCCGCCGAGATTGGGTGGCCCGCCCGGGCTTTCAATCCTCGTCGAAAAGGCCGGCGAGTTGCTCGACCATCGTGCCGCCCAGTTGTTCGGCATCCATGATGGTGACGGCGCGCTTATAATAGCGCGTGACGTCATGACCGATGCCGATCGCCACCAGCTGCACCGGCGACCGATTTTCGATCCAATCGATCACCTGGCGTAAATGCCGCTCCAGATAGGTGCCGCTGTTCACCGACAGCGTGGAATCGTCGACCGGCGCGCCATCGGAAATCACCATCAATATGCGGCGTTCCTCATTGCGCGCGATCAGCCGGTTGTGCGCCCAGAGCAGCGCTTCCCCGTCGATATTTTCCTTCAGCAGCCCCTCGCGCATCATCAGGCCCAGATTGCGCCGCGCCCGCCGCCAGGGTTCATCGGCCCTCTTGTAGATGATGTGCCGCAAGTCATTGAGCCGCCCCGGCATCGGCGGCCGTCCCGCCGCCAGCCAGTCCTCGCGGCTTTGCCCGCCCTTCCACGCCCGGGTGGTAAAGCCCAAAATCTCGGTCTTCACGCCGCAGCGTTCCAGCGTGCGCGCCATGATGTCTGCGCTGATCGCCGCGATGCTGATCGGTCGCCCCCGCATCGATCCGCTATTGTCGATCAACAGCGTGACGACAGTATCGCGAAACTCGGTATCCCGCTCGACCTTGTAGGAGAGCGACCGCGTGGGATCGATCACGATCCGCGCCAGCCGCGCCGAATCCAGCAGACCTTCTTCCTGATCGAAATCCCAGGACCGCGATTGCTGCGCCATCAACCGCCGCTGCAGCCGGTTGGCGAGCTTCGTCACCGCGCCCTGCAAACTCACCAACTGCTGGTCCAGGAACCCGCGCAGCCGGTTCAGCTCATCCTCGTCGCACAGATCCTCGGCGGTCACGACCTCGTCATGCGCCAGCGTATAGGGCTTATAGTCGAAGCCCGGCGGCAGGTCGGACAGCGGCCGGTTCGGGCGGACCGGCATCATGCCTTCCTCACCCATATCGTCCGCGCCTTCCTCGCTGTCGGCGTCGAACTCGTCGCTATATTCGGTCTCGCCTTCCTCGGTATCGCCGCCCTTGTCCTCGGCGCGCGCCTCGGCGTTCATGTCGCTGTCGCCAGCTTCATCCTCGCCGGAATCACCTTCTTCCTGCTGTTCCTCCTCGTCCTCGCCCTCTTCGTGAGGTTCATTCTCGTCGGTTTCGGGCGGCACGTCGCTATCGACCAGTTGCAGATGCTCCAGCATCGCCTGGGCCAGTTTCTGAAAGGCCCGCTGATCATCGATCGCCATAGCCAGCGCATCGAGATCGGCGCCTGCCTTCTCCTCGATCCAGGCATCGACCATCGCCATGCCCGAAGCCGCATCCTTGGGAATGGCCTGTCCGGTCAGTCTTTCGCGAACCTTCAGAGCCAGGGCCGTGGACAGCGGCACTTCATCGGCCGAGCGCGCCCGGCGCAGCGGGTCCGACTTCAACCGCAACTCCAGCGCATGGTTCAGGTTGGCGCGCACGCCCTCCATCGCCCGTGATCCGATCGCCTCCACCCGCGCCTGCTCGACCGCATCATAAACCGCGCGCGCCGTCGTATCGGCTGGCGCAGCCGCCGCGTGCATCTTCAGATTATGGTGCCGCAGCCGCAGCGCATTGGCATCGGCAAAGCCGCGCGCCAGCGCCACCTGCTCGGCCGGCAGGTTGCGTCCGGGTATCGGCACCTTGATCGCCTTGCCCGCCATGTGCGGGGCGTCGGCGGTGAAGCCCACCTCCACCTCCGCGTCGCGCGCGATCGATCGCGCGGCGCCCGACAGCACATCCTTGAAAGCGTCGAGAGGCGACCGCTCCGCCATCAGCCCAGCAGCCTTGCGCGCAACGCCTCACGCGCGCCGTCATCGACGCCGAGCGCGGCCAAATAGCCCTCGATCCCGCCATGACGCTCATCCAGCGTCTCGAACAACGCGTTCAGATAGGCGACGTCCACCGACAGCAGCGGTTGCAGAACATCCGCTCGCGCCCGCCGCGCCCGCGCCACCAGCGTGTTGCGCTGGGCGAGCAGCCAGTCCCAGTCGGCATGCTCGTTGGTCAGCAGATAATCCTCGACGATCGTCGCACGCGGCACGCCAAGCGCCGCCAGGATCAGCGCCGCACCGACGCCGGTGCGATCCTTGCCCGCCGAACAGTTGATCAGGATGGGCACGCGGCCGTCCGCAATCTGCGCGAACATGGCGCGATAGGAGTCGGCATGGTCCACCGGAATGACGCGGTAGAGCGATAGCATCGCCTGCCGCATATCCTCCGGCGTCGCGTCGGGGCGCTTCAGCATCTCGCCCAGCAGGCCGCTGCTCTCGCTATAATCGCGGCAGAAATAATCGACCTCCGCCCCATGCCAGGCGGTTGGCTCGGCGCTCCGTTCATTCCCGCGCCGGAAATCGCAGATCGCGCGGATGCCGAGCGAACGCAGATGGTCCGCATCAGCCTCGCTCAGCAGCGCCATGGTTCCCGACCGGTAGAGCATGCCCCGCCGTACCGTGCGTCCGTCTGCCGTCGCATAGCCGCCAAAGTCGCGCAGATTGAACGCGCGCTCCAGCGGCAGGCGGCGCTGGCCGGTCACAGGAGCGCTGACTTCCGTCACGGCCGCTCGCCTTCACCCACGCGTGGCACGGCGACCGTCTCGATCCGCGTCTCCACTTCGCTCATCAGCTTGTGCACGGGGCAGCGCGCCGCCACGCCGATCAGCGTATCATGCTGCTCGTCGGTCAGCGGCCCGCTCAGCGCAATACGCGTGGTCAGCTTGTAAATGCCGTCCCGTTCCTCGCTCGCGTCGCGGATCACGCCGACATGGATGCCCTCGACCGGAATGCCCTTGCGCCGCGCATACCAGAGCATCGTCATCGCCTTGCAGGCGCCCAGCGCCGAATCATACAGGTCGTGCGGATCGGGACCCGCATCATGGCCGTCAGGGGCCGACATGTCGGCGATCAGCTCATGCCCACGGATGCTGATCCGGTGCGCGGTCCCGTCCGGCGCGATGCGTTCGACGACGATCATCGCCTTACGCCGCCCGGTGGGCGACGCTTTCCGGCAGGTCCTTGCCGAACACGCGCTGATAATATTCCGCTACCAGCGGCCGTTCCGCCTCGTCGCATTTGTTGAGGAAGGACAGGCGGAAGGCGAAGCCGACATTCTTGAAGATCAGCGCATTCTGGGCCCAGCTGATCACGGTGCGCGGGCTCATCACGGTGGAGATATCGCCGTTGATGAAGCCCTGGCGGGTCAATTCCGCCACCTTGATCATATTCTCGACTTCCTTGCGGCCGCCTTCATGGTCGTACTCGCCGGACTTGGCGAGGACGATCTGCGCCTCGGTCGCGGCGGGCAGATAGTTCAGCGTCACCACCAGGTTCCAGCGGTCCATCTGACCCTGGTTGATCTGCTGCGTGCCATGATAGAGGCCCGTCGTGTCGCCCAGACCCACCGTGTTGGCGGTCGCGAACAGGCGGAAATGCGGGTTCGGCCGGATGACCCGATTCTGGTCGAGCAGCGTCATCTTGCCATCGGTTTCCAGCACGCGCTGGATCACGAACATCACGTCCGGGCGGCCCGCATCATATTCGTCGAACACCAGCGCGACGGGCCGCTGCAATGCCCAGGGCAGCAACCCTTCGCGGAATTCCGTCACCTGCTGCCCGTCTTTGAGGACAATGGCGTCGCGGCCTACCAGGTCGATACGGCTGATATGCGCGTCGAGGTTGATGCGGATGCAGGGCCAGCGCAGGCGCGCGGCGACCTGCTCGATATGGCTCGACTTGCCGGTGCCATGATAGCCCTGCACCATGACACGGCGGTTGTAGGCAAAGCCCGCCAGGATCGCCAGCGTAGTATCCGGATCGAACACATAGGCGGGGTCCAGGTCCGGCACCCGCTCGTCCGCCTCGGAAAAGGCCGGAATCTTCAGATCGACGTCCACGCCGAACACTTCGCGCGCATCCACCTCGCGGTCGGGCGCAGCCAGCAGCGTTTCGGCACGGGTGTCGGGCTGGACGTTGGGAATGTCGGTCATTTCCTGGTCTTTCTCGTCATGTCACTCCAGCCCCTAGACGATCGGGGAAGGGCCTGTCGATAGAGTGGGGCCTCCTTCTCCGCCGATCAAGCGGCCCCTTTCACCGGATTGGCCTGCTCAGGCGAAGGCGGGCGCCTTGCGCAGCAGGCCATAGGCTTCGATGACGCCTTGCAGCGCCGTTTCGTGGGTGCGGTCGCCGCCATTATGGTCGGGATGATAGCGCCGCAGCAGTTCGGTGTAACGCTGCCGCAGCGCCTTGCGATCCGCGTCCACCGGCAATCCCATCACCGACAGCGCCCTGCGGTCCTCGTTGGACAGGAACTTGCCATCCTGCCGCATCTGATTGTCGGCTCGCGCCTTCGCCACCCGCTCCTTGAACTTCGCGCCGATCGCGTCGAGCGGGTCCTGAAAATCGGACCAGCGCGGCGGCGGGCTAGCGCCGTTGGCGGAAAAGGCGCGCGTCTCCCGCTCCCAGCCGGCATAGGGGCGCTGAGCGGCGGCGATCTCCTCCGGGCTCATGCCGGTGAAGAAATTATAGCCCTGGTTGAACGCGCGCACATGATCCAAGCACAGCCAGCGCCAGCGCGGACCCTCTTGATGGGAATTGGCATGGCCCTCCAGCGGCGGCGCGCGAAACTCGCCGGGTTCTTCGCATCCCTCGACCGCGCAGGGGCGGTCGCTTTCCACGCGTCCATGGAAGCGGTTGAAACGGCGGGTCGAGAAGGGGTCGGTCGACAAGATTGCCCTGATGCATGATGGAACAAAGGCCCTATATAGGGGCGATGAGCACTCAACTGAAAGGCCCGGTGGCCACAGAGATTGAAGACCGGCTGCGCGCCGCCCTGTCGCCAGAGCATCTCGCCGTGATCGACGACAGCGAAAAGCATCGCGGCCATGCGGGGCACGACGGATCGGGCGAAAGCCACTTCACCGTCGAGATCGTCTCGGCCGAATTCGCGGGCAAGAACCGAGTCGCCCGCCAGCGCCTGGTCAACGCCGCGCTTGCCGACTTGCTGCGGGAAAAGGTCCATGCCCTCGCCATCAAGGCCCGCGCCCCCGGCGAAGCCTGACCTTCCACATAAGCTGTAAATCGGGACACCGGCCTCGCCCCTCCAAGCGCCGCCCATGCGTTCAGCCTGCCATCGGCGGGCGGAGAGGAGCAGCGCATGGCCTATGACTTCTGGTATTGGCCTACCATAACCGGTCGGGGCGAATTTGTCCGTCTGACGCTGGAAGCCTGCGCTATTCCCTACCATGATCGCGCGCGGATCGATGGGGAAGAGGCGCTGATCGCCGATCTGGCCCGGCATGATGCAGGCCCCGCCTTCGCGCCGCCCTATCTCGCCACCGACGGCGCGACGATCGCCCAGACCGCCACCATTCTCTTCTACCTTGCCGAGCGGCATGAATGCGGCCCATCCGGCATGAAGGCGCGGTACTGGCTCTCCCAGCTTCAACTCACCATCATGGACATGGTGGCGGAGGCGCATGATGTGCATCATCCCGTCGCCGCCAGCCTCTATTATGAAGAGCAAAAGGCCGAAGCCCTGCGCGCGGCTCAAGCCTTTCGCGACATGCGCATCCCCAAATATCTCGGCTATTTCGATCGTGCCCTCGGGGCCGAGCCTGGCGACTGGCTGGCGGGGGAGCGCTGGAGCTATGCCGATCTCTCGCTTTTCCACCTGATCGCGGGTCTGCATTATGCCTTTCCGCTACGCATGCTTACGCTGGCCGGTCAGCATCCACGGCTGGAGGCGTTGCACGACCGGGTTGCGATGCTGCCGGAATTGCAGGACTATCTGTCGAGCAACCGGCGATTGCCCTTCAGCAATCAGGACATTTTCCGCCACTATCCCGAACTGGACGCGCCATGACCCTAGACGATCTCGTCATCCAGACCATTATGCCGACCACCCATGACCTCGGCGACTTTCGCGTCCACCGCGCGCTTCCCGCGCCAGGACGCACGATGGTCGGCCCCTTCATCTTCTTCGATCAGGCGGGGCCTGCCAAGATCGCGGCCGGGCAGGGGATCGACGTGCGCCCGCATCCCCACATCAATCTCTCCACCGTAACCTATATGTTCGAGGGCGCCTTTCTCCACCGGGACTCGCTCGGCACGGAGCAGCTGATCGAGCCCGGCGCGGTCAACCTGATGACGGCGGGCAGCGGCATCGTCCATTCCGAACGCTCGCCCGACAGCGACCGGGTGAAGGAGTCGAAGCTCTCCGCGATCCAGACCTGGCTCGCGCTGCCCGACGGACAGGAGGAGATGGCCCCCGCCTTCGAACATGTGAGCGAGGGCGGGTTGCCCGTCATCGACTGCGGTCGCGCCAGCGCGCGCGTGATCATGGGCACCCTGTGGGGCGCGACCTCGCCGGTCACCACCTATGCCGACACCATCTATGCCGATATCCAGCTATCCCCCGGCGGAACCGTGCCGATCGACACGGACGCCGATGAGCGCGCCCTCTATGTCGCCGGCGGTGACGCTGCGCTCGACGGCGTCGCGCTGCTGCCGCAGACCCTCTACGTCCTGCGTCCCGGCACCCGCGCCACGCTGATGAGCGTCGATGGCGGCCGCGTGATGTATTGCGGTGGCGAAGCCTTCAAGACACCGCGGCATGTCTGGTGGAACTTCGTCTCCTCGACCACCGACCGCCTCTATCAGGCACGCGAGGATTGGGAGGCGATGCGCTTCCCCCTGATCCCTGGCGACGATCAGGAATTCATCCCCATCCCCAAGGGCCGCCCGAAGACGGTCAGCTATCCCTAGGAAGGTAACCGGACCCATCCTCCGTTCGGGCTGAGCCTGTCGAAGCCATTCTTTTTCTCCGGGAAAAGCGAGGCCCTTCGACAAGCTCAGGGCGAATGGAGCTTATGGCCTGTTCAACGTGCCCCGATCGAGCAGAGCCTGTTTATTCACCGCACAAAAGTCAGCGACAAATTCTCGGCATTCTTCGGAATGTCGATCCGGCTCTCGTTGATGGACGCTTCTTCACCGGGCTTCAGGCTGGTGCGGTCCGCTTTGGTGGTCCAGCTGAACACCAGCCGGTTCTGCTGGTCGCGTAGCTGCACCAGCACCGGCGGCACCGGCAGCGTCTGCTTCCCGCTGTTCACGATCCGCGCGCCGAAGGCGAAATATTCCTCACCTGTAGGCAGCTTGCGCCGCTCGGCGGGCTTGGACAGGTAGAAAAGCAGATCGGGATCCCCTTCCTCCGCCACCAGCCCTAGATTGATCGCCCAGCTCGGCGTGCCGAAATACCAGAGCGCGCCACCCACGCCGCCGATCGCCAGGCAGAAGAGCACCGCAGCATAGGTCCATAGCTTCAGCCGGTTGCGCCGCGGCTTTACCGGCGCGGCATAATCTTCCTCGACCTCGTCCCGTGCGCGTCCATAAATGTCGTCGAACCGATAGTCCCTGGACGGAGCCTCCACGGCAGCGGGGGCGGCGGCAGACGCCGCAACGGGTTCAGGCGCAGCCGCCGTCACCGGCTCGGCTGCCGGAGCAGTTGGCCGAGCGGGTTCCGCCTCAACCGGCGCGGGTGGCGGCGGCGGAGGCGGCGCGGCAGGCGCAGCGGCTACGGGAGGCGCATCCGCCATCGCCGGCGCTTCCTCGCGCGGGGCGAGCGCCGGTCCTTCCTGGAACCAGCTATGTTTGCAGGAGGCGCAGCGAACCTGGCGGCCATTGGGGCCGACGGCGCTGTCCGGCACAATGTAGCGCGTGGCGCAATTGGGACACACCAGGATCATGACGCTTCATAGGCACGGCTTTGACTCGAGGGCAAGCGGCATTGAAGAGGTAGCGCCAAGATGCCGCGACTCGCCTGTTTCAAGCCGCTTGGGCTTTACGCCTGCCTGCCCGCTGTGCCATGGCTGTGGCCACGGGGCAGAAGGGAGCGCGCAGGCGCATTCATTGAGGCATGTCGGCGATCGTCCAGTTCGAAAATGTCGGCCTGCGCTATGGTCTGGACAGCGAGACGCTGTCTGATGTCAGCTTCTCCCTGCATGGCGGCGGCTTCTATTTCCTGACCGGCGCATCGGGCGCGGGCAAGACCTCGCTGCTGAAGCTTCTCTACCTTGCGCAGCGGCCGAGCCGCGGCGTCATCCGCCTGTTTGGGGAAGATGTGGTGACTCTGCCCCGCAAGCGCCTGCCCGGCTTCCGCCGCCGCATCGGCGTCGTCTTTCAGGATTTCCGGCTGGTTCCGCACCTGTCGGCCTATGACAATATCGCCCTGCCGCTGCGCGTCGCGGGGATGGCCGAAAGCGAGATCGACGCGTCCGTCTCCGAAATGCTCAACTGGGTCGGTCTCGGCGATCGCGGCCAAGCGCGCCCCGCTACGCTCTCGGGCGGGGAGCAGCAGCGCGTCGCCATCGCCCGCGCCGTCATCGCTCGGCCCGAAATCCTGGTCGCCGACGAACCCACCGGCAACGTCGATGCCGACATGGCCCGCCGCCTGCTCACCCTGTTCGAAGCGCTCAACCGCCTTGGCACTACCATCGTCGTCGCCACCCACGACCTGCCGCTGATCGGCCAGGTGGAAGGCGCGCAGATGATGCGGCTGGACAAGGGGCGCCTGTCCGATCCCACCGGATCGCTGCGCTACCCGCCACGGCCTCAGGGGGTCGCCGCGTCATGACCGGCGCCGACCGCCGCGCCGCCTCCGCCGCGCGCCACCGGCTGCTGCCCGAAGGCCGCGTCGCGGGACCGATGCCGTGGGTCATCGCGATCATGATGTTCCTGACCGTGCTGGCCGCCGCCGCCGGTCTCGGCCTCGCCGCCGCCGTGCAGTCGGTGGGAGCTGATCTCGCCGGCCGCGCCACGGTGCAGATCGTCGAAGCCAATCCCGACCGGCGCGAGGCGCTGAGCGGAGAGGCGTCGCGCCTGCTGCGCAAATCCCCCGATGTGCAAGGCGTCCACCCCGTCGATCCTGCCGTGCTGGCCGACCAGATCCGCCCGTGGCTCGGCCAGGACGCGGCCAGCGGCGACCTGCCGATCCCGGCCCTGATCGATGTCGAGCTGAAGCCGGGCGCGACCCGGGCGCAGGTGCAGCGGCTCGGGCGCATCCTCGCCACCCTCTCGCCCCGCATCCGGGTCGAACCGCACGCCGCCTTCCTCCAGCCGCTTGGCAGCCTGCTCACTGCGCTCGGCGGTCTTGCCGCTGGCATCGTCCTGCTGATGGCGCTCGCCACCGCCGCCATAGTGGTGTTGGCCGCGCGTGCGGCGCATGACAGCCATCGCGGCACGATCGACGTCCTCCACCTCATGGGTGCGACCGATGTGCAGATCGCCCGGCTGTTCCAGCGCCGCATCGGCCTCGATGCGCTGTTCGGCGGCCTGCTCGGCTTCGTCACAGCGCTGCTCGTCATCATCCTGCTCGGCACGCGTCTCACCGCAACGGGGTCGGACCTGCTTGCCGCGATCAGCCTGCCGTGGAGCAGCTGGCTCATCCTCGCCGCGCTGCCGGTTGGCGGGGTGCTGCTCGCCACCCTCGCCGCACGCTGGACCGTCCTCCGCTCGCTGGGACGGCTGCTATGATCGTCCGTCTCTTCGCCGTGACGCTGCTCGCCTGGATGCTGGGCTTCGCCTGGTTCGCCATCTTCCTGCCGCAGCCGCTCGACGGCCGCCCCACCGATGCGATCGTGGTGCTGACCGGCGGCGCTGGCCGCATCGATCGCGGCCTCGCTCTGCTTCAGGAAGGTGCGGCGAAGCGAATGCTGATCTCCGGCGTCGATCGTTCCGTCCGCCCGTCCGAACTCGCCGCGCAATATGACGCGCCGGAACGCCTCTTCTCCTGCTGCATCACCCTTGGCCGCGAAGCGATCGATACCCGGTCGAACGCCATCGAAACCTCGCATTGGCTCGAACGGCGGCATTTCAAGACCGTCCGCCTCATCACGACCGACTGGCACATGCGCCGCGCCGCGCTCGAACTGCAGCAAGCGGTGCCGGGCCGGCTCACCATCGTCTATGACGCGGTGCCCAGCCGTCCCAGCCTCACCATGTTGCTGCGCGAATATAATAAATATCTGCTCCGCCGTGCCGCCGCGCTCGTCGGGATCTGATAGGGCGTTTCCATGATCACCGCCCTGCGCTCGCTGGCTTTCATGCTGATATTCTACACCGGTTCCGCGCTGCTGGTCCTTGCCGCGCTGATCGCCGCCTGGCCCTTTCCCCCCGCCGTGCCCGCCATTGCGACGGTGTGGAGCCGCTTCCACCGCTTCTGCACGCGCTGGCTGCTGGGGCAGAAAGTGCGGATCGACGGCGATCTGCCGCAGGGGCGCTATCTCTATATCGTGAAACATGAATCGATGTTCGAAACGATCGACCTGCTCTGCCTGTTCGATCGCCCCGTCATCGCGGCCAAGCGCGAACTGCTCGACATTCCGGTCTGGGGCCGGATCGCCCGGCTTTACGGCCTGATCCCGGTCGAACGCAGCGCGGGGGCCAGCGCCCTGCGCGCCTTGCGCGCCGCCGCCCGCGCCGCCACGGATCAGGGCCGCGCCGTCTGCCTCTTTCCTGAGGGCACCCGCGTTCCCCATGGCGAGAGGCCCCCGCTCCGCGCAGGCTTCGCTGGCCTCTATTCGCTGCTTCGCCTTCCCGTCGTCCCCATCGCGATCGACAGCGGCCGCCTCTCGCCGCGCGGCAAATTCATGAAGCGCGCGGGCACCATCACCTACAAGCCGGGCGAGATCATCCCCCCCGGCCTCGACCGCCGAGAAGCCGAAGCCCGCGTCCACGCAGCGATCAATGCGCTGAATGGAGCCTCCTCAGCCGCATCCCATCCCCCTTCGCCCTGAGCCTGTCGAAGGGCTTTCTCAAAATTGGTTCGAGCAGAGGCGCAGAGTACGCAAAGATATTTCTCTGCGATCTCTGCGCCGCCGCGTGAAATCTAATGCGACCGCCCAAAGTCCGGCTTGGGATCATCCTGCCCTTGCTCGATGATCGACCGCCGGATCGCCCGCGTCCGCGTGAACAGATTGAACAGCGCATCGCCGTCATTCCACCGGATCGCGCGCTGCAGGGCGGACAGATCCTCCGAAAAGCGTTGCAGCATCTCCAGCACCGCGTCCTTGTTCGCCAGGAACACGTCGCGCCACATGGTCGGGTCCGACGCCGCGATGCGGGTGAAGTCGCGGAAGCCGCCCGCTGAATATTTGATGACTTCCGACTGGGTCACATCCTCCAGGTCGCTGGCCGTGCCGACGATCGTATAGGCGATCAGGTGTGGCAGGTGGCTCGTCACCGCCAGCACCAGATCGTGATGCTGCGGGTCCATCGTTTCCACATCCGCGCCGACCCGGTGCCACAGCTCGGAAACCCGCGCCACTGCGGCGGGATCGGCATCGGCAGGCGGGGTGATGATGCACCAGCGGCCCCGAAACAGGCTGGCAAAGCCTGCCTCCGGCCCGCTATTTTCCGTACCCGCGACCGGATGCGCAGGAATGATCGCCCGGCCCGGCAGCGCGGCCGTCAGCTGCGCCAGCACATCGGCCTTGCACGAACCCACATCGCTGATGATCGCCTCGGCGGGCAGGTCGTCGGCAATCTCCGCCGCCGCCACGCCCATCGCGCGCACCGGCACGCACAGCACCACCAGATCGGCGTCGGTCACGCTCGCGCCCGCTGTGTCGGTCACATCGTCGCACAGGTCGATCGCCCGCGCGATCTGCCGTACGTTGGGATCGGCATCATGTCCGGTCACCCGCACGGTCGGCATATATTCGCGGATCGCCCGCGCCAGCGATGACCCGATCAGCCCCAGGCCGATGATGGTGACGCGGGAAAAGGGCAGCATGGTTCAGGCCGCCTCCGCCATCGCGCGCAGCTTCGCGGCGACCGCGCGCACCTGTTCTTCGGTGCCGATGGTGATGCGCAGGCCGTTGGGCAGTCCTTGGCCGGGCAGCCACCGGGTCGCGAAACCCTCGTCCCACAGCCCCTTCATCGCCGCCTCGGCCGTCAGCTTGCCGTTGAACAGGATCAGCAGGAAATTCGCCTTGCTTGGCACCGCCCGCAACCCATGGTTGGATAGCGACGCCACTTCGTCGGCCAGCCACTGCCGCCACTCGCGGTTATGCGTCCGGCTGGCTTCCACCCATGCCTGATCCTTCACGGCCGCGATCGCCGCAGCCTGGCCCGCCGTCGTCACGTTGAACGGCGCGCGGATGCGGTGCAGCGCGTCGATGATCTCCGCACTGGCATAGCCCCAGCCGATCCGCTCGGCGGCCAGGCCGTAAATCTTCGAAAAGGTGCGGGTGACCAGGACATTGCTGGCGGTCTTCGCCAGCTCCATCCCGCCATCATCCTCGTCTGCATCCAGATATTCGGCATAGGCCTGATCCAGCACGAACAGGATATCGGGACGCAGCGCCGCATGCAGCCGCGCAATCTCCTCGCGCGGGGTCATGGTGCCGGTCGGGTTGTTGGGATTGGCGAGGAAAACGACCTTGGTCTTCTCCGTCACGCAGGCCAGCAGCGCGTCCACATCGGTCGCATAATCCTTGTCCGGCGCGATCACCGGCGTCGCGCCCACGCGCCGCGCGGCGATGTCATAGACCGAAAAACCGTAATGGACGTACAGCACTTCATCGCCCGGCCCGGCATAGGCGCTGGCGGCGATGTGCAGCAGTTCGTCCGACCCGGTGCCATAGATCACCCGCGCGGGGTCGAGCCCATGCACCGCCGCGATCGCCTCACGCATCTTCGCTGCGCCCGGATCGGGATAGGTGGCGAGGTCCGCCGTCGCTGCGACCAGCGCCGCCCGCGCCGCTTCCCCCGTGCCCAGCGGATTTTCGTTCGCCGACAGCTTGATCAGCGGACGGCCGTCATCCGCAGCCGCCTTGCCGGGTACATAGGGCGAAATGCCCAGAATCCATTCCTTGGGTGCAGGTTTCGTCATGGCCCGCGCTTTAGCGCCATCCGCGCCAAAGGCAAAGCGCTGCTACACGACGGGTGTCACCAGCGGCTCGCCGGCCGCCCAGGCGTCCAGATTGGCCAGCACCAGGTCCGCCATCGCCTTGCGCGTGCTTTGCGTGGCGCTGCCCTGATGCGGTTGCAGCACGACATGATCCATCGCGAACAGCGCTTCGGGCACATGTGGTTCGTTCACGAACACGTCCAGCCCCGCGCCGCCGATCCGCCGCTCCGCCAGCGCCGCCACCAACGCATCCTCATCCACCACGCTGCCCCGGCTGATGTTGATGAGCACGCCCTGCGGCCCCAGCGCGTCCAGCACCGCCGCATTCACCAGCCGGTGCGCCTCCGGCCCGCCCGAAGTCGCGACGATGATCGCATCGCTCTCCCTCGCGAAGTCCTGCAGGTCGGCCACATAACGATATGCCACGCCGGTCACCGGCCGCCGATTATGATAGATGATCTCGCTCGCCACCGGCTCCAGCCGGCGGGCAATGGCGCGGCCGATCCGCCCCAGCCCCAATATCCCGATGCGCCGCCCGGTCACACTGCCGCTCAGCTGCGGCCTGTCCCCGCGCGCCCATGCGCCCGACCGCACCATCCGGTCGTTCGCCGCGATGTTGCGTACCGTGGCGTAGAGCAGCCCGACCGCCAGATCCGCCACATCGTCGGTCAGCACATCGGGCGTATTGCTGACCCTGATCCCCTTCGCGCGGGCATGGTCGATATCGACCTTGTCATAGCCTACCGAAAACAGCCCGATCATCTCCAGCTTGGGCAGCGCATCCATGATCGCCGCCGAAGCCCCCACCGCGCCGAAAGCCACCAGCGCCCGCGCCTCGCGCACCGCATCCTCCAGCCCGGCGGGATCGGCATCCACCGGCACATGATGCACGGTGAAGCGGGCCTGCAGCTGCTCCTCCAGATAGGGTGAAAGCGGACCATAGGCGACGAGGGAAACAGGGGGTCTTGCGCTCATCCGCTTCCTCTACCCCATAGCCTGCCGATTGACAGCCTCCGTCCGCAGTCCTAGCCCGCATCCCCATGGCCAGCGCCCCGCTTTCCGATGACAGCCGTTTCGGCCTCCGCCGTCAGGTCCGCCTGTCCGGTCCCCTGCGGCTGGACAGCGGCGCGGCGCTCGCGCCCGTCGATATCGCCTATGAAACCTATGGGCGGATGAATGAGGACAAATCCAACGTCATCCTCATCTGCCACGCGCTGACCGGCGACCAATATGTCGCGTCCGACCATCCGGTCACCGGCAAGCCCGGCTGGTGGTGGCGCATGGTGGGGGAGGGGAAGCCCGTCGACCCCGCCCGGCATTTCATCGTCTGCGCCAATGTGATCGGCAGCTGCATGGGCTCCAGCGGGCCTGCCAGCATCGACCCGGCGAGCAATACACCCTACGCCATGCGCTTCCCGGTGCTCACCATCGCCGACATGGTGCGCGCGCAGGCGCTGCTGCTCGACCATCTGGGCGTTGATCGCCTCTCCGCCGTCATCGGCGGCTCCATGGGCGGCATGCAGGCGCTCAGCTGGCCGACGATTTTCCCCGATCGTGTGGAAAGCTGCATCGTCATCGCCTCGACCGCCCGCCACAGCGCGCAGAATATCGCCTTCCACGAAGTCGGCCGCCAGGCGATCATGGCGGATCCCAACTGGCGCGGCGGCGACTATTATGCCGATGGCCAGGTGCCAAGCGCGGGCCTCGCTGTCGCGCGCATGGCCGCGCACATCACCTATCTCTCCGAAGCGGGCCTCACCGAAAAATTCGGCCGCCGCCTGCAGGGCCGGGATGCCAAGACCTTCGGCTTCGACGCCGACTTCCAGGTGGAAAGCTATCTGCGCCACCAGGGGTTGAGCTTCGTCGAGCGGTTCGACGCCAACAGCTATCTCTACATCACCCGCGCCATGGATTATTATGACATTGCGGAGGATCATGGCGGCAGCCTCGCCAAGGCGTTCACCGCCAGCAAGGCGCGTTTCTGCCTGGTCAGCTTCGACACCGACTGGCTCTACCCGACGGCGGAGTCCCGCTCCATCGTCCACGCCCTCAACGCCAGCGGCGCGCCAGCGAGCTTCGTCGAACTGTCGAGCCCCTTTGGTCACGACGCCTTCCTGCTCGAATGCCCCGAACTCAATCGCGTGGTGGACGGCTTCCTGAAGGGCGGCCGCGCATGAGCGAAGAGGGATTGCGCCCCGACCTTGCCCTGATCGCCCGCACCGTGACGCCAGGCGCCCGCGTACTGGACGTCGGCTGCGGTGATGGCGCGCTGATGGCGGCTCTGCGCGATGCCAAGCAGGTCGATGCCCGCGGCCTCGAAATAGACGGCAATAATGTCGCCGCCGCCGTCGGTCGCGGCCTGTCAGTGGTGCAGGGCGACGCCGACACCGACCTTAGCTATTATCCCGACGCCAGCTTCGACTATGCGATCTTGAGCCAAACGCTTCAGACCACCCGCCGCCCGGATCTGGTCGTGGAGGAACTGCTCCGCATCGGTCGCCAGGCGTTCGTATCCTTCCCCAACTTCGCCCATTGGCGCGGCAGGCTGTCGCTGATGTGGGGTGGCCGCATGCCGGTGACGCGCCTGCTGCCCGATACCTGGTACGACACGCTCAACATCCACCATGTCACGGTCGATGACTTCCGCGCGCTCGTAAAGGAGCGGGGCTGGACAATCGACGGCCAATGGTTCCTGAAGGGCGACAAGGAAACCACCCACGCGAACGCCAACCTGTTCGCTGAGCACGCCGTATTCCTCCTTCGGCGCTAATTACCCCTCAGCCATTTTCGTCACCCCGGGCTTGACCCGGGGTCCCGCTTCTTGTGCCTTGGCGCAGGCGGCGACGATGAGCGGGGGCCCCGGCTCAAGTCCGGAGTGACGGCGTCGCATGTGCCGATAGCGGACTTACCGCTCCTTCGTTGCGCTGAACTTCACCTTGGGATGCCGTTCCTGCTGATAGCCGATGTCCCACGCGCTCTTGGCCATGAACACCAGATTGCCGTCGCGATCCTTGGCCATGTTCGCCCCGTTGAACGACACCAGATCCTTGATCGCGGCATCATCCCCCGAAATCCAGCGCGCCGTGTCAAAGGGCGAAGGCTCCAGCCCCGCCGCCACCTTATACTCCGCCTCCAGCCGCGAAATCAGCACATCCAGCTGCAACTGCCCGACCACCCCGACGATCCAGTTCGATCCAATCTCCGGATAGAAAACCTGGATCACCCCCTCTTCGGACAGGTCGTCCAGCGCCTTCCTCAACTGCTTCGTCTTGGTCGGGTCCTTCAGCGCCACGCGCCGCAGGATTTCCGGCGCGAAGTTCGGCAGGCCGGTAAAGCGCACGCCCGCTTTCTCCGACAGCGTGTCGCCCACCCGCAACGTTCCGTGGTTGGGAATACCGATGATGTCGCCCGGAAAAGCCTCGTCCGCAATCTCACGGTCCTGCGCGAAGAAGAGGATGGGCGAATGCACCGCGATCGGTTTGCCCGACCCGCTCGGCGTCAGCTTCATGCTCCGTTTGAACTTGCCCGAACACAGCCGCATGAAGGCGATGCGGTCGCGATGCTGCGGGTCCATGTTCGCCTGCACCTTGAAGATGAAGCCGGTCACTTCGCTATCTTCCGGCTCCACCGGCGCGGGCTCGGCCGGCTGCGCGCGCGGCGGCGGCGCATGGGCGGCAAGCGCATCGATCAGTTCGGTCACGCCGAACAGCTTCAGCGCCGACCCGAAATAAACCGGCGTCAAATCACCATGGCGATAGGCGGCCAGATCGAAATCGGCATAGCCGCCGACCGCCAGCTCCGCCTCCTCGCGCAGCTTCTCCAGCCCTTGCGCGGAAATATGCTCCGCCAGCGCATCGTCATCGATGCCCTCGACGAATACTTCCTTGCCTTCAAACTCCTTGGAAGGACCGCTGGGCTGGCGCAGCCGGTTCTTGGCGAAGTCGTAAATTCCCTCGAACGTCCCGCCCATGCCGACCGGCCAACTCATCGGGCATACGTCCAGCGCCAGAGCGTCCGCCACCTCGTCCAGCAGGGCAAAGGCGTCACGCCCCTCGCGGTCCACCTTGTTCACGAAAGTGATGATCGGCACGTTGCGCAGGCGGCAGACCTCGAACAGCTTGCGCGTCTGCGGCTCAATGCCCTTGGCCGCGTCGATCACCATGACGGCGGAATCGACAGCGGTCAGCGTGCGATAGGTGTCTTCGGAAAAATCCTCGTGCCCCGGTGTGTCGAGCAGGTTGAAGGTGATGCCGTCCCGCTCGAACGTCATGACCGAGCTGGTGACGGAAATGCCGCGCTGCTGCTCGATCTTCATCCAGTCAGACCGCGCCCGCCGGTTCGCCCCGCGCGCCTTGACCTCACCCGCCAGGTGAATCGCGCCACCTTCCAGCAGCAGCTTTTCGGTCAGCGTGGTCTTACCGGCGTCAGGGTGGGAAATGATCGCGAAGGTACGGCGGGATGGAATGGTCATGGCGCGCCATATAGCGAATGTGGGAGGATTCGCCAGCCGTGCGTCCGAACGCCGCGAACGTCACTTCAACTCAGACGAAGCTTATTCCACCACCGTCGCGTCCATGCGGAACCGCCGCTCATCCCCCGGCAGCAACCGCATGATCCCCTGCTTCTCCCATACATCGCCGTCAAACCCCACCAGGTCCGCCATGCCCGCCCAGGGCTCCACGCACAGATAATGCGCGCCCGGCTTCTGCCACAGCCCCAGCCAAGGCGTATCGGGAAAGTCGATCTTCAGCCGCGTCCGCCCCGGCACGCCCCAATACAAGCTATGGCTCGCCATCTCGTCCCAGATCAGCGCATCGCCCTCAAACATCGCATGGCTCGGCGTCAGCATATTGCCCTCGACCGGCGACGGCACGCTCTCCCGCGCGATCAGCCCCGGCTCATCCCCCACCTTCCGGATCGGGGCGGGCTCCGCCTTCTCGAATTCCACGACGTGCGCCTCTGCCGCTCCACCATAAGGCAGCGGCCAGGCGAAGGCGGGATGATAGCCAAAGGAAAAAGGCATGTCCGCCTCGCCCCGGTTCATGACGGTAGCCGTCATCATCAACGTGCCGCCTGCAACCGCGAACTGCATGTCCAGCCGGAAATCGAACGGATAGACCGCCCGCGTTTCCGCATCCGCCTCCAGCCGAAAGGTCACCGATTCGGGCAGATGCTCCACCTGCGCAAAGGCCATGCGCCGTGCAAAGCCATGCTGCGGCATCGGAAATTCATGCCCGTCCAGCCGATAGACATCCCCGCGCGACCGCCCGACGAAGGGAAAGAGCAAAGGCGCATGCCCCGTCCACCAACGCGGATCGGCATCGGTCATCAGTTCGCGGCCGTCCCCGTCGGTGAGCGACCAAAGCTCCGCGCCCAGCGGGTTGATGGAGGCGGTGAGGCCGTCCGAAGCGATCGTAATCAACTCGTCCATCGCACACCCCCTGTATGATGTTCACTGGGTCAATCGAGATCGTCACCCCGGACTTGATCCGGGGTCCCGCTTCCTCGTTCGCATGGCTGAAGAAAAGCGGGGTCCCGGGTCAAGCCCGGGACGAGGGCAAGGAAACTACCGCAGGTTCAGCCCCCTCCCTACCCCCGTTCGTTTCGAGCGAAGTCAAGATCGAACCAAACCGCCTGGATTACCCCCGCAGCGTTCCGCCCAACTTCTCCGCAGCCTTCACCACTGCAGCACTGATGGCGTCCAACTCCTCTTGTGAGAAGCTCTTGTCTCCCGGCTGCAACGTCACCTCGATGGCTAGGCTCTTGCGCCCCTCATCGACGCCCGGCCCGACAAACACATCGAACAACCGCGCATCGACGATCGCCTTCTTGTCCGCGCCCTTGACCGCGCGCACCAGCGCGTCCGCCTCGACCGCCTCATCCACGACAAAGGCGAAGTCGCGCTTCACCGCCTGCAACGCGGGCGGCGCATAGGGCGCACGCATGAAGCCGCTCTTCCGCTTGGCCGGGATCGCATCCAGGAAGATCTCGCCCGCGACCACAGTGCCGGTCAGGCCAAATTGCTTAGCCAGCGAAGGATGTAGCACCCCGAATTCGGCCAGCACCACTTTCGGCCCCAGCCGCAGCGTCCCCGACTGTCCCGGATGATAAGCGCCCGAAGCATCGCCGAAGTTCTGCAGGTTCGCCACCGGCGCGCCAGCGGCCGCCAGCAGCGCCAATACTTCCGCCTTGGCATCGAAGGCCGAGAAAGCCTGCGCCTTGCCCGTCTGCCAGCCGCGCGGCGTCTTCTCGCCCGCCAGCACGAAGCCGATGGTCGCCCGCTCCTTTTCGGCGAAATAGCGCCGTCCCACCTCGAACAGCCGCACCGAAGCCGCGCCGCGATCCATGTTCCGCCGCGTCGCCGACAGCAGGCCGGGCAGCAGCGACGGCCGCATGACCTTCAGATCCTCCGAAATCGGATTGGCGAGCGTCCAGTGGCCGCCGCCGACTGACGCGGCTTCCTTCTCCGAAATGAAGGACCAGTTGATCGCCTCGGCCAGGCCGCGGGCCGCCGCCGTGCGCCGTACCCGCCGTTCGACCAGTTGCTCCGCCGTCGCCGTCGGCCGCGCCACGCCGGGTGCGCGGGGCAGGGGGGTGGAGGGCACCTGATCCAGCCCGACGATCCGCACCACTTCCTCGACCAGATCGGGCCAGCCATCGACGTCCCGCCGCCAGCTCGGCACGGAAACGCTCCAATGGGCGGGCGTCGTCACCGGCATGCCGTCTTCATATTCGAAGGTGGCGTCACGCCCCTCCACGCCAAAGCCCAGGCTTTCAAGGATGCGCTTCTGCTCGTCATCGCTCACATAGACGCCTGCCAGCGCCAGGCATTGCGACGGCTCGTAGCGGACGATCTTGTTGGCGATCGGCGGCTCACCGGCACGCGTCGCCTGGCTCGGCGTGCCGCCGCACAGCTTCACCACCAGGTCGGTCGCGATCGACAGGCCATCATCCAGGAAGGCCGGATCGACCCCGCGCTCGAACCGTCCGCGTGCGTCGCTGGTCAGGCCCAGCTTCTGCCCGGTCACCGCAATCCGCTCCGGCGTGAAGTAAGCGCATTCGATCAGCACGTCTGTCGTGGCGTCGGTCGCGCCCGAATGCTCGCCGCCCATGATGCCGCCAATGTCGTGCACCGCTTCATCGTCGGCGATGACGGTCATCGTCTCGTCAACCGTGTAGGTCTTGCCGTTGAGCGCCAGCACCTCTTCGCCCGCCTTGCCTTTGCGCGCCGTCAGCGGACCCTTCAGCGTCGCCATGTCATAGACATGCAGCGGACGGCCAAGGTCGATCATCAGATAATTGGTGATATCGACCAGCGTGCTGATCGGCTTCTGCCCGATGGCTTTCAGTCGTCGCGCCATCCATTCGGGCGACTGACCGTTGGTGACGCCCCGCACCGTGCGCGCGAAGAAGGCCGGGCAGCCATCTTCATCCTCGACCCGGACTTCCGGCCCCGGACCCACGCCCTCGACCGCTGGAACGATGATCGGATTGAGCGTGCCCAAGCCCGCCGCCGCCAAATCGCGCGCAATCCCCCGCACGCCCATGCAGTCCTGGCGATTAGGTGTTATACTCACATCAATCACCGGGTCATCGAGCCCCGCCCACCGGGCATAGACCTCTCCCACCGGAGAATCCGCGTTTAATTCGATGATTCCTTCATGGTCTTCGCCCAGTTCCAGTTCGCGGAACGAACACATCATCCCGTTGGACTCGACCCCGCGAATGGCGGTCTTCTTCAGAACCATGCCGTTCACCGGCACTACCGCGCCCTCGGTCCCGAACACGCCGACGAGTCCCGCGCGCGCATTGGGCGCACCACAGACGACCTGCAAAGCGCCATCGCCCGCATCCACCGTCAGCACCTGCAGCTTGTCCGCCTGCGGATGCGGTTCCGCCGTCAGCACCCTGGCGATGCGGAATGCGCCCAGCTTCTCGGCCGGATTCTCCACCCCCTCGACCTCCAGACCGATGTTCGTCAGACCCTTCAGGATCGTCGGCAGATCGGCATCGGTGTTGAGATGCGTCTTGAGCCAGCTCAGCGTGAACTTCATGCGCCGACTCCTCCGCTCAGCGTGGGAACGTCCAGCGCCGAAAAGCCATAATGTTTCAGCCAGCGCAGATCGCCGTCGAAGAAAGCGCGCAAGTCGTTCATCCCATATTTCAGCATCGCCAGCCGATCGACGCCTGTGCCGAAGGCAAAGCCCTGCCACTCATCCGGGTCCAGTCCACACGCCTCGATCACCCGGCGATTGACCATGCCGCTGCCCAATACTTCCAGCCAGCCGCCGCCCGGCGCATCACCGTCGCCGCCAATGACCCGCTGACCGTTGGTGAGCGTGTAACCCACATCCACTTCCACCGAAGGCTCGGTGAAGGGGAAATAGCTCGGCCGCAGCCGCAGAACGATATCGTCCCGCTCGAAAAAGGCCTTGAGGAAGGTCTCCAGCGTCCATTTGAGGTGCCCAAGGGTGATGCCCTTGTCGATCACCAGCCCTTCGATCTGATGGAACATCGGCGTATGCGTCGCGTCGCTATCCGACCGATAGACCCGGCCCGGCGCGATGATGCGGATCGGTGGCTCGCCGTTCATCATCGTGCGGATCTGCACCGGCGAAGTATGGGTGCGCAGCAGCATCTTCTTGCCCGATTCAGCGTCGGGGAAATAGAAGGTGTCATGCATCGCTCGCGCCGGATGCGTCTCGGGAATGTTGAGCGCCGTGAAATTATGCCAGTCGTCCTCGATCTCCGGCCCAGTCGCCACGGAAAAGCCGAGGTCGGCGAAAATCTCCGCCAGTTCGTCCATCACCTGAGAGACCGGATGCACCGATCCCTGCGGGCCGATGTCGGCGGGCAGGGTCATGTCGATCTTCTCGGCCGCAAGCTTCGCGTCCAGCACAGCCTGCTCCAGCGCCGCCTTCCTCTCGGCCAGCGCCGCCGTCACACTCTCCCGCAGGTCCTGGATCGGCGGGCCTTTCTCCAGTCGCTCCTCCGGGCTCATCGGTCCCAAGGTCTTGAGCAGCCCCGTCACCACCCCATTCTTGCCCATGGCGCCGACGCGCAGCGCTTCCAGCGCATCGAGCGTATCGGCGGCGGCGATGTCGGCGATCAGGCCGGCTTTCAGATTGGAAATCTCACTCATGATTCTTCGTCATTCCCGCGAAGGCGAAAGTTGTGCGGGCCTTAGCCGGGCGCGAGCGCCAAGAAAAGGGTCAGGCCCGCGCGCCCAGCAGCGCCCCGCCAAATCCAATGAAGAGCAGGCCCGTTCCTCGATTGAACAGCCGCTGCCGGTTGGCCGGCTCCAGCCAGCGCTTCAGCTTCATGCCGCCGAGCGCATAGACGCTGTACCAGAAGCTTTCGATCACCACGAAACTTGCCACCAGTATCGCCAACTGCACCGCGAAAGGCCGGGTGGTGTCGATGAACTGCGGAAACAGCGCGGCGGCAAAGATGATGAGCTTGGGATTGGACAGTCCGGTCAGCAGCGCCGTGCCATAAAGCTTGCTGGTGCGCTGAGCCTGCCCCGCGTCAGCATCGCCGCCGCCAGTTGCCGGAGCGCGCCATGCCTTGATCCCCAACCAGATCAGATAGGCCACGCCCGCATAGCGCAGCACATCGAACAGGCGCGGGGATGCCTTCAGCAGCGCGCCCAGACCCAGCGCGGAGGCGATGAGGCACAGCAGCACCGCGCTCATCAGCCCCGCCATGGTGGCCATCGCCTTGCGCGGACCATGGGCGATGCTCTGCGTCATCACATGCAGCATGTTCGGTCCCGGCGTCGCCGAGATCAGGAAAACCGCCGTGATATAGAGCCACCAGACATGCAGCGACATGGGATCAGCCTCCTTTGCTCACCCTCGTTTGGGCTGAGCCTTTCAAAGCCGCGCGCCCTTCGACAGGCTCAGGGCGAACGGAGATTGGACTGAAAAACAAAAGGGGCGCCGGAAGCTTCTGCCCCGGCGCCCCTTTGGACGATCTTTCGACCGAACCGGATCAGGCTGCGGGCAGCGCAGCCTTCGCTTGAGCGATGATGGCGCTAAACGCCTCGCCTTCGTGCATCGCAATGTCGGCCAGAACCTTGCGGTCCAGATCGACGCCGGCCAGCTTCAGCCCGTGCATGAACTGCGAATAGGTCAGGCCCTCGGCGCGGACACCGGCGTTGATGCGCTGGATCCACAGGCCACGGAAGGTCCGCTTCTTGACCTTGCGGTCGCGATAAGCGTACTGGCCGGCCTTTTCGACGGCCTGGCGAGCGATACGGATCGTATTCTTGCGACGGCCATAATAGCCCTTCGCCTGATCTAGAATCCTCTTATGCTTCGCCTTGGTGGTCGTGCCACGTTTTACGCGTGCCATGTGCCTCTACTCCTTACTTGAGGCCATAGGGCGCCCAGAGGCGCACATGTGCCACGTCGGCATCGGACATGACCGACGTGCCGCGGTTCTGGCGGATATATTTTGCGTTGTGGCTGATCAGGCGGTGACGCTTGCCAGCGACGCCGTGCTTGACCTTGCCGGAAGCGGTGAACTTGAAGCGCTTCTTCACACCGCTCTTGGTCTTGAGCTTGGGCATTTTCGTCTCCTTTTACAGCGCGACGATTACGGACAGCCACGGCAGCCCTAGTTAGCCGGGCGGTCCTTCCGAATATCGCGAAGGGCGGCCCATAGTCGGATGCGTCGTCCAAGGCAAGGTGATTCGGACCCAAAAGCGCGAACCGGCGTTGTTGCGCCATGGCCGACGCCGATCCCCTCCGGCCGGGCACCCCGGCCACCGCGGGTCCCTCATCCCGCCCTGTCGGGGTGGGTTTGGGCCATTATTGGGCGCGCACGCGCGAAGGCTGGCACAAGGTCCCGCTGCCGCTCCGCATCCTTGCCTATATCATAGGCTTCATCTTTCTCCTCTGGCTCATCCTGTTCATCACCAAGGGGCGCTTCCTCAAGCATCCGTTCGAACGTTTCCTTACCAGCCGGCTTGAACGGACCGTCAAGATAGGGGGCGATTTTCAGCTCTATTTTGACCCGATCACCATCAAGTTCCGCGCGGAAAACATGGCGATCGCCAACACGCCCTGGGCCAGCCGCCCCAATTTCTTCCACGCCGACCTCATCGACACGCGCATCGCTCCCTTGAGTCTTCTCTTCGGAGACAAATATCGTGTTCGCTGGCTGGAGCTGCGCAATGGTGCGGCCGACCTGGAATGGTCGCGCGATGGGAAGAGCAACACATGGACCTTCGGTGATCCCAACAAGAAGGGCGAGCCGCTCGATCTGCCTCTTGTCCGGCGGGCGCTGCTGGCAGGCACCACGCTCCGCTACCGCGATCCGCGCATGCAATTGCGTACGGATATCCGTTTTGAAACGGTAAAGGCGCAGGACACCCGCTTCGCCAGCGACGTTCGCTTTTCCGGCGACGGTATGATGCGCGACCGTCCTTTCACCCTGCGCGGCGGCCTTCTCTCTCCCAATGAAACCGTGACGGGCGGCAAGAACAGTCTTGCGCTCCACGCCCAATCAGGCGCCACCGTGATGGAGGTCAGCGGCACGCTGCCCGGAGCCACCGAGATTGAGGGCGCGGACCTGCGGCTTCTCACGCGCGGGCCCAATCTTGCCCTGCTGTTCGACTTTCTGGGCGTCGCCATCCCGGAAACCCGCACCTATCGGATTACCTCGGCACTTACCAAACAGGATGGCGAGTGGCGCTTCACGCATCTCAAAGGGCGCTTCGGCGACAGCGACCTTGCGGGCCGCATGACGGTGTCCATGCCGAAAAATCGTCTGCGGCTGAAGGCGGACCTCACCACCCAGACGCTCGACATCATCGATGTGGGCCCCTTCATCGGTTACAACCCCCAGAGGCTGGAGGCGCAGGGTGCTGATGGGGCCATCCAGAATGTCGGCGGTGCGCCCCGCATCCTGCCCGATGCCCCGCTGCGCGTCGAAGCGCTGCGCAATTTCGACGCGAATGTCCGCTATGATGTTCGCCGCGTCCGTGCCCCCAACGTGCCCATCTCCAATATTGGCCTGACGCTGGCATTGGAACGCAGCCTGCTGACGCTCTCCCCGCTCACCTTCGACATGTCGGGCGGCCATGTGAGTTCGGACATAGACATCAACGCGCGCGGCCGGCCGGTGCGGACCAGCTATGACGTCCGGCTGTCGCCCACGCCGATGGGAAAGCTGCTCGGCCGCTGGGGGGTGGAAGAATCCGGCACGACCGGCATCATCAAGGCGCGCGCGCAGATGACCGGGCTTGGGGACACGGTGCATGATTCGCTCAGCACCTCCAATGGCCGCATTGCGGTGATCCTGCCTGCAGGCACCATGTGGGCGCGTAATGTCCAGCTGTCGGAACTCGACATCGGCACCTTCATCACCAAGATGTTCGAAAAGAAGCTGAAAGAGCCGGTCCAGATCAATTGCGGGCTCATAGCTTTCACCGTCCGCAACGGCATTGCCGCCGCCGATCCCATCATCATCGATACGAAGAAGAATGTGATGCTGGGGCGGGGAGGCTTCTCCTTCAAGAATGAAAGTCTCGACCTCGCCTTCCGCGCCGATGGCAAGAAGTTCAGCCTTTTCTCGGGCCAGTCGCCGATCGGCATCAACGGCTATTTCGCCAAGCCCGGCATCAACGTGATCAGTCCCGAACTGATCGCCAGGGGCGGCGCGGCGGCGGCGCTCGGCATCGCTGCAAGCCCGCTTGCCGCCGTTCTCGCCTTCGTCGATGTGGGCGATGCGAAAAGCGCCGCCTGCGGTCCCGTACTCGCCGGGGCCACGGCCGCCGCTCAACGTACCAAGAGCGGAAAGCCCCGCGACGATGTGGGCCGGGGCACCACGGCGAAGGAAGAATCCGGCAGGGCTAGTTCCAGGGAGAAGAAAGAGCAGAAGAAGAAATTTCTCGGGATATTCTAACCCTGCGCCAGCCTCATCCCTGATAGACGAGACTCCATGATCATCCGCACGACCCGCTGGGACGTCCTCACCGCGGATATCACCCGCTGCGCCACAGACGCGATCGTCAACGCCGCCAACAATTCATTGCTCGGCGGGGGCGGGGTGGATGGCGCAATCCATCATGCCGCCGGGCCTGAACTGCTCGCGGAATGCCGCACCCTTGGCGGATGCCCGACCGGGCAAGCACGGATCACCCGCGGCTACAAATTGCCCGCTGCTCATGTCATCCACACCGTCGGCCCCGTCTGGAGAGGGGGAGGCATGGGCGAACATGACCTGCTCGCCAGCTGCTATCGCTCGTCGCTTGGCCTCGCGAGGGATCATATGCTGCGCAGCATAGCCTTTCCGGCTATCTCCACCGGCATCTATGGATTCCCCAAGGATCAGGCGTCGCTGATCGCCGCCCGCGCGGTTCGGGAGGAACTTGCCGCCTTCCCCAACGCCTTCGATCTCATTCTCTTCATCTGCTTCGATGAAGACAGCGCTGACATCTATAGCCGCGCCGTGGAAGAACAGGCAGCCTGACCGTCAATGGTCGTGATGCCCTTCGGCGAGAGCCTCCAGCACGTCATCCAGCCGGGCAGGGTCGCCAAGCGCGATCACCCGGCCGTCGCTCTCCGCGGTGATCGGATCGCCAGCCCAGTCGCACATGCGCCCGCCAGCGCCTTCAACCACCGGCACCAGCGCGGCGATATCGTGCAGCTTCAGGCCCGCTTCGATGACGATGTCCACATGCCCTGACGCGACCAGCCCATAATTGTAGCAGTCACCACCCCACACGGTATCGCGGCATTGGCCTGCGAGGCGGGAGAAATGTTCGCCGGTACAGGCTGGGAAATATTGTGGCCCGGTGCTGGCGACGATCGCTTCCTCAAGCGACCGGCAGGCCCGCGTCGTCACCGGCAAGCCGTTGAAGGTCGTCGGCTGCCCCATCATTCCGGCCCAGCGTTCGTTCGTGATCGGCTGGTCGATAATGCCGATCGTCGGCCAGCCTGCCTGGGTGAGCGCGATCAGCGTGCCGAAGATCGGACGCCCGGCGATGAAGCTGCGCGTCCCGTCGATCGGATCGAGTATCCACACCCGCTCCGCATCCTCGCGCGTTGCGCCATATTCCTCGCCGATGATGCCGTCCTGCGGCCGCTCCGTTTCGAGTATGGCCCGGATGGCCCCCTCGGCGGCGCGATCGGCCTCTGTCACCGGCGACTTGTCGGACTTGAACTCCATGTCATAGCGCGCGCGGAAAAAGGGCCGGATCGCCGTCGCGGCGGCATCGGCAAGGCGGTGGGCAAGGGCCAGGTCATCGCGGGTGGTCATGGCTCTCCGCCTAGCGGGAAAGCGCCGGGCGCGCTAGGCTGCACCATTCCGATTCCTCGCCCGTGAAGGAGGGAAAAATGCCCGGTTCGCCCGTGATCCCCGGCCTGCGTTACGTCGATGCTCCTGCCGCCATCCGCTTCCTTTGCGACGCCTTTGGTTTCGAGTTGCGCGCGTCCTACGAGGATGAGGCTGATCCGCACATCATCCACCATGCCGAACTCCTGCTGGGGGAGGGCATGGTTATGCTGGGCAGCGCGAAGGATGGAGAGGAGGAGTCTCTTTACAGTTGGACCACGCCGCGCGATCTGGGCGGCGTCACCGCCTGCATCTATGTCGTCGTGCCCGATGCGGACACGCATTGCCTTCATGCCCGCAATGAAGGCGCGGTGGTGGTGAGTGAGCCCCATGATAATCAGGGCTATCCCGGACGCGGCTATGAGGCGCTGGACCCGGAAGGTAATATCTGGAGCTTTGGCACCTACAATCCCTGGGCGGCGAGCGTTTAAGCCTTCCGCAATATCGGCGGGTTAGCTTCGTGCGCAGACAAGGGAGTGTCGCGTGGCGCTGATCGGCTGGATATTGAGTTTTGCTGCCCTGCTGGGGGCTCTGGCGCTGCGGCAGGACATGCCGGTCGGCGGCTCTTTCAGCCTGTCGAACATGCTCTTCCTGCTGGCGCTGCTCGCCTGCCCGATGCTGTGGCAGGACAAGCCTCTAGGCATATCCCGCGCGCAGCGTGTCGTCGGCGCGCTGATCCTGCTCTTCTGCCTGCCGTTGGTGCTGCTGCCGGGCGCTTCATAAAGTCGCGCGGCGCAACTTCCCGGTCAGTCGAACAGGCTTGAGACCGAACTCTCATCCGCGATACGCTTGATCGCTTCGCCCAGCAGCGGTGCGATCGGCAGGTGACGGATGCTCTTGGCGTTGCATACCGCGTCAGTACCCTGGATCGAGTCGGTGATCACCAGCTCCTTGAGTTCCGATGCTTCGACACGCGCCACCGCGCCGCCCGACAGCACGCCATGGCTGACATAGGCGACCACATCTTCAGCACCGGCAGCCTTCAGCGCGCCAGCTGCATTGCACAGCGTACCCGCCGAATCGACGATATCGTCGATCAGGACGCAGAAGCGGCCCTTCACATCGCCGATGATGTTCATGACTTCCGATTCGCCCGCGCGCTCGCGCCGCTTGTCGACGATGGCGAGCGGGGCGTTGTCCAGCCGCTTGGCAAGTGCACGCGCGCGCACCACGCCGCCGACGTCAGGCGACACGACCATCAGGTTGCGGTCGCCGAAACGCGCCTGGATATCGGCCGACATGACCGGCGCGCCGAAGAGGTTGTCGGTCGGAATGTCGAAGAAGCCCTGAATCTGCCCGGCATGCAGATCGACCGACAGAACGCGGTTCGCGCCGGCCGTGGTGATGAGGTTGGCCACCAGCTTGGCGGAGATGGGCGTGCGCGGGCCGGGCTTCCGGTCCTGCCGCGCATAGCCAAAATAGGGGACGACTGCCGTGATTCGCTTGGCCGACGCGCGCTTGAGCGCATCGATCATGATCAGCAGTTCCATCAGATTGTCGTTCGTCGGATACGCCGTCGACTGGATCACGAACACATCTTCGCCGCGGACATTCTCATGGATTTCCACGAAAACTTCCTCGTCGGCGAAGCGGCGGACGCTCGCGTCGGTCAGGGGGATTTCAATATAGTCTGCAATTGCAGCCGCGAGCGGCTTGTTGGAATTGCCGGTCATGAGTTTCATGGCCAAACCCCCGTGACGAATTGATGACGCTGTGTGAAACGCGGCCCCTTTAGCGGCGCATGTCGTTCGTGGAAAGGCGCTTTTGCGCCTTGCGGTAAAATGCTCTACGGGCTCGCCCATGACCGACAAACTCGTGATCGCCCTTGCCCAGATGACGCAATCGGTGGGCGACCTTGCCGCCAATGCCGATGCGATGCTGGAATGGCGCAGCCGGGCGGCGGGCGCCGATCTCATCGTCTTCCCCGAATTACAGCTGATCGGCTATCCGCCGGAGGATCTGGTGCTGAAGCCCGCATTGGTCGATCGCGCCAACCATGAGTTGGATCGCTTGGCTCAGGCCACTGCCGACGGCGGCCCGGCGATGCTGGTCGGCACCGTGGTCGCGTCTCAGGGCGTCCTCTTCAACGTCGTAGCGCTCCTGGAAAATGGCGCAGTCACCGCCATCCGCCAGAAGCGCGAGCTGCCCAATTATGGGACGTTCGATGAAAAGCGCCTGTTCGCGCCCGGTCCGCTGCCCGCACCAATTGATTTCAAGGGCGTCAAGATCGGCGTTCCGATTTGCGAGGATATCTGGTTCCCCTTCGTGACCGCGCATTTGCGGGCGGAGGGCGCCGAAATCCTCATCAGCCCCAATGGCAGCCCGTTCGAGGTCGACAAGGACGATCGCCGTATCAACGGGGTTGCCGGCACGCGCGTGCGCGAAACCGGCCTGCCGCTCGTCTATCTGAATCGCGTCGGCGGCCAGGATGAGCTGGTGTTCGACGGCGCGTCCTTCGTCATGGGCGCGGACCGAAGCATCGCCCACCAACTGCCCGATTGGGAGGAAGCGCTGGTCCTCACCCAATGGGAAAAGTGGGAAGGCCAATGGGTGTGCATCCCCGGCGAGCGCCATCCACTCGATGCGCGTCCGGCCGACATCTATAACGCCATGGTCCTCGGCCTGCGCGACTATGTGAACCGCAATGGCTTCCCCGGCGTGGTGCTGGGCCTGTCAGGCGGTATCGATTCGGCCTTGTCCGCTGCCGTAGCCGTCGATGCGCTCGGGCCGGAACGCGTATGGTGCGTGATGATGCCTTCACGCTTCACCAGCCAGGACAGCCTGGACGACGCGGTCGAATGCGCCCGGCTGCTCGGCGTGCGATACGATACCATCCCGATCGAGCCTGCCGTTGCAGCTTTCGACAGGATGCTGGCGCCCGCGTTCGAAGGCCGCCAGCGCGACCTCACCGAAGAAAATCTCCAGTCCCGCATCCGCGGCGTGACGCTGATGGGCATCTCGAACAAATTCGGCCATATGCTGCTCACCACCGGCAACAAGAGCGAGATGTCGGTCGGCTACGCCACCATCTATGGCGACATGGCGGGCGGCTATTCGGTTCTGAAGGATGCCTACAAAACGACCGTTTTCGACCTCAGCCGCTGGCGCAACGAAAATGTGCCCTCGCTTGGTTCCGGTCCCTCCGGCCCTGTCATGCCGGATCGGGTCATCACCAAGCCGCCCAGCGCCGAACTGCGCGAGGATCAGAAGGACGAAGACAGCCTGCCGCCCTATGAGGTGCTCGACCCGATCCTTTACGGCCTGGTTGAGGAAGAGTTGTCAGTCGAGCAGCTGGTCGCACGCGGCTTCGACAAGGACGTCGTCGCCCGTATCGAGCGCCTTCTTTATGTTGCCGAATATAAGCGCCGCCAATCGCCTCCAGGCGTGAAGCTTGGCATGCGCAATTTCGGTCGCGACCGCCGCTATCCGATCACCAACGCCTTCCGGACTCTCTAAAGCCCGTTTGCTTCGGGCGAAGTCGAGAAGCGCGAAGCGCAACGGTTCTCGACAAGCTCGAGCTGAACGGACAGGGACAGACAATGACCACCATCACCCGCTTCGCCCCGTCGCCGACCGGCAATCTGCATGTCGGCAATATCCGCGCCGCCCTCCACAACTGGCTTTGGGCGCGCAAGAGTGGCGGCCGGTTCCTTCTGCGCCTCGACGACACGGACCTGGAACGCTCGCGCCCGGAATATGCCGAAGCGATAAAGGCAGACCTGCGCTGGCTCGGCCTTCACTGGGACGGAGAGGAGAAGCAGTCGGACCGCTTCGCCCTGTATGAAGAACAGTTCGAAAGGCTCAAGGCATCGGGCCATGTCTATCCGGCCTATGAGACAAGCCAGGAACTCGACCTGCGCCGAAAGGTCCTGCTCGGCCGTGGCTTGCCACCTGTCTATGACCGTGCGGCGCTTACGCTGACCGCGGATCACATCGCGACATTCGAAGCAGAGGGCCGCACGCCACACTGGCGCTTCAAGCTTGACCATGACCAACCGATCGTCTGGACCGACCTTATCCGTGGCGAGCAGCGCTTCGACCCGAAGCTGCTGTCAGACCCGGTGATCCGCCGCGCCGACGGCAGCTGGCTTTACATGCTCCCGTCGGTCATCGACGATATCGACATGGGCATCACCCATGTGCTGCGCGGCGAGGATCATGTGTCCAACACGGCGACGCAGATTCAGATGTTCACCGCCCTCGGTGCATCCTTGCCCCAGTTCGCGCATGAAGCGCTGCTGACGGGCAGCGAAGGCAAGCTCTCCAAGCGTCTTGGCTCGCTCGGTGTCGCGCATTTCCGCGAAAATGGACTCGAACCGATCGCCATTCTTGCGCTGCTCGCACGGCTCGGCACATCAATGCCGATCGAGCCCTTCGGCGCCATAGAACCGTTGATCGACAGTTTCGACTTCGCTCATTTCGGCCGCGCACCCGCGCGGTTCGACGAAGCCGAGCTTGCCGCACTCAATCAGAAGATCGTCCATCTCCTGCCCTATCAGGCGGTATCCGAACGTCTGCCCGATGGCGTGGACGAAGCGGGATGGGAGGCGATCCGGCCCAATTTGGAAACTGTTGCCCAAGCGGCCGACTGGTGGCGGATCGTCACCGGCCCGATCGACGCTCCAGAACTGGAAGAGGAGGACCGCGCCTTCGTTGCCACAGCGCGCGAAATCCTGCTGGAGACGGAATTTGACGCCGACATCTGGCGCGCCCTGACCAACAGGTTGAAGGAGCAGACGGGCCGCAAGGGCAAGGTCCTATTCCTCCCCCTCCGCCGCATGTTGACTGGCCTGGATCACGGCCCCGACATGGGCCAGTTGCTGCCCCTGATCGGCAGGGATGAAGCCCTAAAACGCCTCTCCTGACCGTCACCCCAGCGGAAGCTGGATCTAATCCCAGGAAATGCCGTCCACTGCCGCCCGGCGGCCGATCAGTGCCGCATGCTCTCCAACGCCTTGCCAACAGCCAGAATCCCCTCCGGCGCCACCGCAAAGCCCATATGGGTGCAATCCACTTCGATCGCCCGGTCGCGCTCGCCAGCCTGGCCCTTGGCGCATTCAGGCAGGATCACCCCGTCCCGGCGCGACCATAGCGCAACCGTGGGTACCGGCGGCTTTACTTCCCGATTGCAGACGAAAGGCGGGGAATCCACCGCATGGCCGGACACCAGCTGATAGAGCCGCCACGCGTGATTGGCGCGGGCGTCACCCGAAAAAGGCGTGCCCATGGTGACAACGCCGCCAACCTTTGCGCTCGCATATTTGGCATATTCCCGCGCGAACAGCCCGCCCAGGCTCCAGCCCACCAGCGTCACCGGCTCGCCACTGCTGCGCCGGATTTCGTCCACGCGCCGATCGATTTTTTCAAGGGTGTCGGAACGAGGCCCGAAATTGCGGCCCATTCCCCAGTCATGCACGTCAAAACCCGCCGCCCGCAATATGGTGCGCAGCGCACCCATCCGCTGTTCCGAAGCCAGCAGCCCCGGTATCAACAATATCTGTCGGCCATCACCCCTGATCGCCTTGGCAAGCGAATCGGCCTGCGCGCGGCTGCGTGCGAGGTCGAAGGGCATCGAGGCATTGGCCAGCAAATGCTGAACCGACGGCAACTGAGATGCGCGAGGCCCGGTGGCTAGGCGCCCTTTCCAGAAGCTGGCAATCGAATCAGCATAAGGCGGCACGAGAATAGGGTCTCCAAAGCCCGAAGGGCGAAAGATGACATTCTCATGACAAATGCGCCACGCGTCCAATGGTTTCGCGCATTTGCGCCGACCATTCGTCGATTGTGACAGAGCTTAGGGCGCTAGTGGAGAGGTTTGCGCTACCGCCGCACCATCGGCCGCGCGCACCTGCCGCGGTTCCAGAATGGCGGCCGTTTCGATGAGGTCGAGTGCGCGTCGCGCTTCCAGATAGCGGCGCGCGTACTGCATCCAGCGTTCGGCGACGGCTCGGCCTGGCATGCGCTCTACTTCGGTCAGCGCTGCGCTGACGCGCCCCGCATCGATATAGCGCAGCGCGCGGTCCATCGCAGCCTCCGGCTGGGGGGAGGGGGTGGAGGCGCGGCGGATGGTGACCAGTTCGCGTGCCTCATGCTGGAACGCCTCCCACCAGCTTGTCTGTGGCCCCGGCGTCGTCAACTGGTCAGCGATACTGGCAAGCCCGCCCCGCAGATCAGTCAGCGTTATCGGCTCTTGCGCGGCGTTGATGATCGTGGCGACCGCACGTGGCTGCGCCTGACCAAATCGCAGCCGTAACTGCCCTTCCACATAACCAAGCGGCATGCCGCTATCCAGCGCGCGGCGCGCGGCGAAGGCGACCAGCAATCCTTCCGCCCGCGCGGCGTTGCCTGACGCGGCCTGCGCTTCCACGGTGATGCGGTTCAGCCGTTCCTCCAGCTGCACCACCCGGCCGTCCAGCATCTGCGCCGCGTCGCCAGTTAGCGGGCGCAGCGCCACGCCGGGCCGCAAATAGGGATCAGTAGCCACCACCGGTTGTCGCACGCTATTGCTCCAACGTCCCTGAAGATGGGGCATCGCCAGGATCGTCAGCGTCACACCAATCGCGAAGGCCAAGAGCAGCAGGATCAGCATCAGCCAAGGACTGCGCCCCCGCGGCGCGGCAGGCGGAATTGCCGTGACGTTTGCCGCGCCGCCTTCTTCGCTCATCGGGGACCTTCCTTGCATCTTGGCGGGATCATTCGCACAATCGGGCGGCGAGGGCCAGCATCCTCTCATCATCCGGCTGATCGGGCGCTTCGCCGCTGGCCCAACCCGTCTCGCAGGCGGCAAGCGCCGCAGCGCTGATCGCCACGACATGCAGTTCGCTGCGCCGCTGCGGCCCGACAAGCGCCGCAAGCCTGTTCCCCGCGCGGGGAGAATGGACCAGCAACACCGCTCCGCGCTCCAGTAGCGGTCCCAGAGCCGCGTCCGCTTTCTCACCGATAGTGTAAACCGCCACCCGCCGGATACTGAGCGGCCCCGCTTCGATCGGCGCAACGGTCGTGCCGCCAAGGTGCAGTAGCCTGCGGCGGCCATCGGCAGCGATGCGCGTCGCGATGGCGCTACCATCCTGATCGCCGGACACGACCTTCTGAAAACCTGCGTCCGCCATGGCGCGCGCGGTCGCGCTGCCCACGGCATAAGCGGAAAGGTCGCGGTAACTGGCGAGCTGCGGCCCGCCAAGCCGCGCCGCCTGTGCGCTGGTCATCAACAACGCGTCGAACTCCTCAGCTGGCGGCGCGTCCCACTCGATCGCCCGCGCCTCGAACAGGGGGCAAAGCCGGGGCACAAGGCCCAGCCGCTTCGCCCGCGCAGCGCTCTCGCTCGCGCCGGGTTCGGGCCGCAGGATGATGACGGGCCTCACGCCTCGAACAGCGCGCGCAGCTCCGCACTGGCGCGGCCCAGCAATGATTGGCCCAAAGCCTCGGCGGCATCCACATCGCCGCGCGCAATGTCGACGGTGTCGCCGACGCACTCTCGGCCATCTGGGCTCAATATCTCGGCTGTGAGCCGAATTTCCTCTCCCTGGAGCCGTCCCAACGCAGCGATCGGCGAGTGGCAGGTGCCGCCCAGCCCCTTGAGCACTGCTCGCTCGGCCATCACGCAGTCGAACGTGTCGGCGTCGTTAATGCCCGCCAGCAATGCCATCATCGCCGTGTTGCTGTTGAGCGTTTCGATCCCCACCGCGCCCTGCGACGGCGCAGGCAGCATGACGTCGAGCGCGATATTCGTCCCGACATCTTGCTGGCCGAGCCGGTCGAGCCCTGCCGCAGCCAGCAAGGTCGCATGCACCTCGCCCGCCGCCAGCTTGGCCAGCCGCGTGGCCACATTGCCCCTGAACAGCACCACCTGTGCATCGGGGCGCAGCCGCTTCACCTGCGCCGCCCGTCGTGGCGAGCTGGACCCCACCACCGGGTTGGGGGGCAAAGCCGCAAAGCTGTCCGCACCGACCAGCCGGTCCCGAACATCCGCGCGTGGCAGCATCGCGGCGATCCCGATTTCCGACGGCCGGATGGTCTCCACATCCTTCATGCTGTGAACGGCGAAATCGATTTCGCCAGCCACCAATGCGCGGTCCAGCTCCTTGGTCCACAGCGCCTTCCCGCCAATCTCCGCCAGCGCCCGGTCCTGAATGCGGTCGCCGCTGGTCTGCACGATCACCGTGTCGATCGCATCCGCGTCCCAGCCGTGGCGGGCGCGCAGCGCCTCCGCCGTCATGCGCGCTTGGGCAAGGGCGAGCGGGGAACCTCGCGTGCCAAGGCGGAGCGGACGATCAGGCAAGGGAGAAGGCGTTGTCATATGCCGCTTGCTCTAATGGCCGTGGGCATTAGATGGAAGCAGCATATGACGATCATCCTCGGCCTGGAATCTAGCTGCGACGAAACTGCGGCCGCGCTGGTGACGGCGGAGGGCAAGATCCTCGCGCACCGGCTTGCGACGCAAGAGGAAGCGCACCGGCCTTATGGCGGGGTCGTGCCAGAAATCGCCGCCCGCGCGCATGTCGAGGCGCTGAGCCCCTTGATCGAAGCGGCGCTCGCCGACGCCAATCTCACGCTGGATCAGGTCGATGTCATCGCCGCGACGGCCGGGCCCGGCCTGATCGGCGGCGTGATGGTCGGCCTCGTCACCGGCAAGGCGCTGGCCCATGCCGCGAACAAGCCCTTGGTGGCGGTCAATCATCTCGAAGGCCATGCCCTGTCGCCGCGCCTGGCGGACCCGTCGCTGCAATTTCCCTATCTGCTTCTGCTGGTGTCGGGCGGCCATTGTCAGCTGCTTCATGTTCGCGGACCGGGCGACTATGCCCGCCTCGCCACCACGATCGACGATGCGTCGGGGGAAGCCTTTGACAAGACGGCAAAGCTGCTCGGCCTCGGCTATCCTGGCGGACCGGCCGTGGAACAGGCGGCGGCGAAGGGCAATCCGAAGGCCGTCCCGTTGCCGCGCCCGCTCGTCGGCACGGCCGAACCGCACTTCTCCTTCGCTGGTCTCAAAAGCGCCGTCATGCGCGCCGCGCAATCTGGCCAATATTCGACCGAAGATATCGCCGCCAGTTTTCAGCAGGCCGTCATCGACTGCCTGATCGATCGGACTCAAAGACAGCTAGCCAGCCATGGGGGGATGACCGCGCTTGTCGTAGCAGGGGGCGTTGCGGCCAACCAGTCCATTCGCGCCGCGCTTCAGGCGCTCGCTGCGCGATATGACCTGCCTTTCGTGGCACCGCCGCTCTGGCTCTGCACCGACAATGCGGCGATGATTGCCTGGGCAGGGGCGGAGCGTTATGCGGCCGGGCTGGTCGATGATCTTACTGTCCCGGCCCGTCCGCGGTGGCCGCTTGATCCGGGCGCGGAAAAAGCACGCGGAGCGGGAGTGAAAGCATGAAGGCGGGTGTCATCGGGGCTGGCGCATGGGGGACAGCGCTGGCGCAGACCCTCTCTTCGCAGGGAGAGGATGTCTGCCTCTGGGCGCTGGAGCCCGAAGTAGTGGAGGCGGTGAACCGCGACCACCTCAATCCGCTTTATCTGCCCGGCATCCCCTTGAACTCCGCAGTGCGCGCGACCGGCGACATGACCGAAATGGCCGATCGCGATCTGCTGCTCATAGTAAGCCCCGCGCAGCATCTACGCGGCGTGGTTGCGGGGCTTCCCTCCGGCCTGCCGCTCATCCTCTGCTCCAAGGGGATTGAGGCGGGCACCAGCCTTCTCATGTCGGAGGTCGCGCAACAGGCGCAGCCTGGCTCTCCCATCGCAGTGCTGTCCGGTCCTACCTTCGCGCATGAGGTGGCCAAGGGGTTGCCCACCGCCATCACCCTGGCCTGCGCCGATGCGGATCTTGGAAGCCGCATTGCAGCGCGTATCGCTCGCCCGGCCTTCCGCCCTTATCTGTCCGACGATGTCGTCGGCGCGGAGATTGGCGGCGCGGTGAAGAATGTCCTCGCCATCGCCTGTGGCGTCGCGGAAGGGGCGGGGCTTGGCCTCAACGCCCGTGCCTCGCTCATCAGCCGGGGCTTCGCTGAAATGACGCGCTTCGGCCTTGCGCGGGGCGCGCGCGCGGAGACGCTGTCGGGCCTTTCGGGCCTCGGCGACCTCGTCCTCACCTGCTCGTCCACCAATTCGCGCAATTTCTCACTGGGCAAAGGTCTTGGGGAGGGGAGGCCCGCGTCCGAACTGCTGGCCAACCGCCGCACCGTTGCCGAAGGCGCCTTCACCGCTCCTGTCCTGCGCGATGCCGCGCGTGCCGCCATGGTCGAGATGCCGGTGGTCGAAGCCGTCTGCGCTCTGCTCGAAGATGCCGCGCCACTCGGCCAGGTCATCGACGCGCTGCTCGCCCGCCCGCTGCGGCCGGAATAAATCCATCGCTCTCCCCTGATTTATTGTTTACCATTCGGCACCACAAAATATGACGCGACAGGGGGACCTACATTCTTTGCCGGCTGAGCAAGCCTCCTCTTCGCAACAGGATGATATTGCGGCGCTCGCCAAGGGCGGCCGCACCAACATCTTCGGCTTTCTGCTGCGTCTGGCCGCGCGTCTGCCCTTCCTGTTCATCGCGGGGCGTTGGTACGGCGCGGATGCCCTTGGCCGCTTCGCCTATGCCGTCTTGGTTGTCGAGTTCGTTGCGCAACTCGCTACCCTCGGGCTGAAACGCGGCCTCGCCGGGGCGCTCGCCCAGACGGAGCGGCCGCACAGCCATGTCGTCACCGATGCGATGCTCGTAACGCTGATCGCAGCGTTGATCGGTAGCGGCCTGCTGGTCGCCTTTCCCCAGGCGATGTTCCCCAACAGCGGCATCAACGGGCTCGACAGGCTGCTCGCCCTCATCGTCATAGCGGTGGCCGGCTCAGACGTGGCGCTAGCCGCCTGCGCCTATCGCTTCGATATCGGCGCCACCGTTCGGGCGCGTTCGATCATAGAGCCTTGGGCGATCAGCATCGGCGCCTTCGCCTTCGCCTTCTATTCGACCCGCGACGGCCTGATCCTCTCCTATGTCGTGTCCATGGTCGCGGCTTTGGTCGCCTCGATCATTCCGATGACCCGTCATTATGGCATACCCTATGGCTGGCGGCCCGATGGCGGCAGGCTCTGGCGGCTGGCCCGCCGCAACCTGCCGCTCGCTGCAGCTGATGGCGTCGAATGGGGATCGCGCCGCTTGGACCTCGCCATTCTCGGCCTGTTCGTCAGCCCGGCGGTGGTTGGCGTCTATTATGTCGCGCAGCAGGTCGCCTCGCTGCCGCAAAAGCTCAAGACCAGCTTCGACCCCATCCTGGGGCCGGTCATCACCCGCAATCTGGCGGAAGGCAATCTCGCTGCCATCGCCAAGCAGGTGAGCCAGGTCGGCTTCTGGATTATCGCTGCACAGGCTGGCATCGCTTTGGCACTTGGCATTCCCGGCGAAGCCGTGATGGGCCTTGTCGGCCCGCATTTCGTGGGCGGCACCGGCGCGCTCGCCTTCCTCCTGCTGGCGGAGGTCGTCGCCGCCACGGCGGTCGTCAGTGAATCCGCGCTGGTCTATATCGCCCGCCACCGCAATCTCATGATCTCGCTGTTCATGATCGGCCTGCAGGCGGCACTCAGCTTCGGGCTTATTCTGTTGGCGAAGCGCTTCAATCTGTCGCCCATGGCTATTGCCGCTGCGCCTGCCCTGGCGCTCAGCATCGCGCTGGGCGTCGGCGCGCTGGTGAAGGCGCGGCTGCTGTCGCATCTGCTGGGGGCGAAAGTGAATGCCTGGCGATGGCCGCTGCTCAGCGCTTGCGGTGTGGCCTGCATCGTGGGGGCGGCCTTTGTCGCTCTGCCCCGTGAATATGAGTGGGTCGAACTGGTCTTCGGCGTCGCCACGATCCTGGGCGTCTATGGCTTCGTCATCTGGCGCTGGGGCTTCGGGTCAGAGGACCGCGCCCTCTTCCGGCGGCAAAAGCCGGCCTGACAGCCGCCCCAGCATCCCGCTCTCTCCCGTTCGTTTCGAGCGAAGTCGAGAAACGCAGGTTCCGACTTCGCCCGAACGAACTCGCTCCATCAACCCAGCAGTTTCGCCCGCATCGCCTGCAGATCCGCCTCCGGCCGCGCGCCCCAGTGCGAAATCACTTCCGCCGCCGCCGCCGCGCCGAGTTCAAGGCAGTGGTGCACATCAAGCCCCTCGATATGCCCGGCCAGGAACCCGGACGCGAACAGATCGCCTGCGCCAGTCGTATCGATCACCTGCGCCACAGGCGCTGCGGGCACTTCGTAGCGGAGCCCATCCACCACGGCGATCGCGCCCTTTTCGCTCCGTGTCGAAACCAGCACCGGCACCCGCCCGGCGAAGGATGCCACCGCCTTGTCGAAATCATCGATCTGGGCCAGCGCCTGGATCTCATGTTCGTTGGAAAAGAGGATGTCGATCAGCCCCTGATCGATCAGATCGACAAAGTCCGCCCGGTGCCGCTCGATCACGAAGCCGTCCGACAGGGTGAAGGCGACCTTCCGGTCAGCGCCGCGTGCGGCATCAATCGCCGCCCGCATCGCCGCGCGGGGCTGTTCCGGGTCCCACAGATAGCCCTCCAGATAGAGGATCGACGCCGACCGGATGAGATCCAGATCCAGCGCGGATTCCGGCAGGAACTGCGATGCGCCAAGGAAGGTGTTCATCGTCCGCTGCGCATCCGGGGTGACCAGGATCAGGCAGCGGGCAGTGGGCACGTCACCCTTGGCCGCCGGCGTGTCATAGCGGATGCCAAGCGCGCGCACGTCATGGGCGAACACCTCACCCAACTGGTCGTCGCAGACCTGACCGATGAAGCCGCACCGCTTGCCCAGCGCCGCCAGCCCCGCGAGTGTATTAGCCGCTGACCCGCCGCTGACCTCCTTGCCCGCACCCATGTCGGCATAAAGGCTTTCCGCCGTCGCTGCGTCGATCAGCTGCATGCCGCCTTTGGTCAGCGCATGTTCGGCCAGGAACGCGTCGTCACTCGGGGCGAGCACATCGACGATGGCGTTGCCGATCGCGACAACATCTAGCGAGGGGGCAGCAGCGGTCACGCGATATCCTTGTCGATTGAGGGGAAAGGTCTTGAAAATCGCGCCGTGTCTATCGACCCGCACGGCTGCGCGCAACGCCGCTGATTGACGGCTTGGGCCGGGCGCGGGATAGCGGGGTCATGGTGATCATCGCTGCCCTGCGCGCCTTACCCGTAATCTTCCATCCCGCTGCCCTGCGCCTGTTCGGCAAAAGCCTGGCTTTGACGCTACTGATATTCGCCATGGCGGGGCTTGGCCTGTGGACGGCGGTGCATGCAGTACGCGTCTATTTCGGCTGGGGCGGGGGCGGCATGGCCGAAGCCGCCGCTACCACCCTTGGCGTGGCCGCGCTGGCCTGGCTGTTGTTTCGCACCATCGCCATGGCGGTCATGAACATCTTCGCGGACGATATCATCATTGCAGTAGAGCGCGACAGCTATCCCGCCGCAGCCGCAAATGCGCGCTCCCTCGGCGTCGGCCCCAGCCTCCGATTTGCCCTCGCTTCGGCAGCCCGTACGATCGGCTGGAACCTGGTGGCCTTGCCTGCCTATCTCGTCCTGCTCGTCACCGGCGTCGGAACGATCGGATTGTTCCTCGCCCTCAACGCCTATCTGCTCGGCCGGGACCTTGCCGACATGGTCGAGCCTCGCCACCCCGCGCTGCCGTCTATCCCCCGCATCCGCCGATGGCTCATGGGGCTCGTCTCGACGCTTCTCTTCCTGCTGCCCTTCATCAACCTGCTTGCACCGATCTGGAGCGCGGCTATGGCGGTGCACATGCTGCACGGTGCCGGAAGCAAGCCGCGATGAACTTTGTCCGCCTGATCCTCGGCGCTGCCCTCGCGCTGCCGCTCGCGGCCTGCGGCGGATCGATCGTGCCGCCCGCGCCGGTCAGCCGCCCGCCCGCGGGTCCGCCCGCCAGCGCCTTCATGCGCTCCGGCCCGCTCATGGGCATGGATGCGCGCCACCTCATCCAGCAGTTCGGCACGCCGCGCCTCGACATTCGCGAAAGCACGATGCGCAAGCTGCAGTTCGCCAATGGCCGCTGCGTACTCGACGCCTATCTCTATGCGCCTGCGCAGGGACGGGAGCCGGTCGTCACCCATGTCGATGCCCGCAACCCGGCGGGAACGGATATCGATCCCGCCGCTTGCGCTTCCGCTCTCCAGGCGAGATAGCCTCTAGCCGGACAATCGCCCGATCGCCCAGTCGGCCGCTTCCGCCACCACCGGGTCTTCATCGTTCAGCAGTGGTTGCAATCGCTCGATCAACCGCTTCTCGCCGCTATTCCCGGCGGCGATCGCAGCATTGCGCACCATCCGGTTGCGCCCGATCCGCTTGATCGGCGAGCCCGAGAAGATCTCGCGAAAACCGGCATCATCCATCGCCAGGAGATCGCCCAGCTCCGGCGCCGCCAGTTCCGCCCGCCCGATGAAAGCCTTGTTCGCCGCCGCCGCATTGGCGAACTTGTTCCACGGGCATACCGCCAAGCAATCGTCGCAGCCATAGATGCGGTTGCCGATCCCGGCGCGGAATTCTTCGGGGATCGGCCCCTTATGCTCGATGGTGAGGTAGGAAATGCACCGCCGCGCATCGACCACATAGGGGGACGGGAAGGCATCTGTTGGGCAGGCCGTCTGGCAGGCAGTGCAACTGCCGCAATGATCGACTTCCGCCGCATCGGGTTCCAGCGCGATTTCGCTATAGATGGCGCCCAGGAACAGCCAGCTGCCATGGGTACGGCTGACGAGATTGCTGTGCTTGCCCTGCCAGCCTAGCCCCGCCGCCTCGGCGAGGGGCTTTTCCATCACCGGCGCGGTATCGACGAACACCTTGAGCGCGCTCTGCTGTTGTTCCACCAGCCAGCGCGCGAGGCTTTTCAGCCCCTTCTTGACCACATCATGATAGTCACGCCCCTGCGCATAGACGGAAATTCGTCCCCGATCGCCCACCTCCGCCAGCGCCAGCGGATCACGGCCGGGCGCATAGCTCATTCCCAGCATGATGACGCTGCGCACATCGGGCCATAGCCCCCGCGGCGAACCTCGCTGATCGGCCCGATCTTCCATCCACAGCATCTCGCCATGATGTCCCGCGTCCAGCCATTGCCGCAGCCTTCGGCCCGCTTCGGGCGCAGCATCGGCGCGCGCAATGGCGCATGCGGCAAAGCCCAGCCGCTCCGCCTCTGCCTTCAGGCGCTGTTCCAAGGTTTCGGTTTGCGTTGGCATAGTGTGCGACTATCAGGGTCGGATGATCGGTACTGCTCCGGCTCCTTCCCCGACCTATGCCGTCGAAGGCCATGGTCTTGTCAAGACATTCGGCACTTTCCGGGCAGTCGATGGCATCGACCTCGCGGTGCCCGCCGGGTCGATCTACGGCATTTTGGGCCCCAATGGAGCAGGCAAGACGACGCTGCTGCGCACTCTGCTCGGCATCATCGATCCGGATGAAGGCCGCCGCACCCTGCTGGGTGATGATGTTCCGCTGCGCCAGGCGCGCATCATAGGCTATCTTCCCGAGGAGCGCGGCCTTTACCCATCGATGAAGGCCTATGAGGCTATCGCGTTCATGGGCGCATTGCGCGGCTTGCCGCTGAAGGTCGGCCGCGAACGCGCGCGGGCCATGCTGATCGAACATGGCATGGGCGATTCCGTCGACAAGCCGATCCGCCAATTGTCGAAAGGCATGGCGCAGACGGTCCAGCTGTTCGGCACCATCGTGCACGAACCCCGGCTGATCGTGCTGGACGAACCCTTTTCGGGGCTGGACGCGATCAATCAGGGCAAGCTGGAGCTGTTGATCCGCGAGCAGGCGAAGCGCGGAGTCACCGTCCTTTTTTCCACCCATGTTATCGCCCATGCCGAACGGCTGTGCGAACGCATCGCCATTGTCGCTGGCGGACGCATCCGTTTTGAAGGGTCGGTGAGCGAGGCGCGCGATCAGCTGCGCCCCAAGGTCCGCTTGCGCACACGCGCCAGTGATGGCGGCTGGCGCAGGGCGCTGCCTGCCGAGACATTGGCGGCCGATGGAGCCTGGCATTTCGATCTACCCGACGAAGGCATCGAACCGCTGCTGCGCGCCCTCCTTGATGGCCATGCTGGCATAGAAAGCCTTTCGATCGAACGTCCCGGCCTGCACGACGCCTTTGTCTCGATCGCCGGAGCCGCTGCCGCACGACAGATGCAGGATGTGGAAGGGGAGGGCGCGGCATGAGTGAAGTCCTGCGTGCCGCTCTGGTCATCGCCCGCCGGGATTTTTCGGCGGTCATCTTCTCGAAAACCTTCATCCTGTTCCTGCTGGGGCCGCTCTTCCCCGTGATCATCGGCATGGCTTTTGGCGGCCTTGGGGAAAAGATCACGACCGAAAGCCTGCGCCCCACGATCGGGATCGCCATGAAGGCGGAGGATGGCGGAAGGATGGAGCGGGCGCATCGCATCCTTTCTGCCCGGATGGGTGCGGACAATCTGCCCCGGCTCCAGCGCGCGCCCAGGGGCGATCCTCGAACGATCCTCGCCCGCCCGGATGCGCGTTTTATTGCGATCGTATCCGGCACTGTCGAGCGGCCAATACTCACTGGCAAGAGCGGCGATATCGCCATGCTGGAGGGCGATGTCAGCCTGCTCGCCAGCGCCGCGCTGGCGGGCGAGCGGCTTCCCCATGTGCAGGTCGGCAAGCAACTGGTCGCGGCCAGTGCGGGTGCAGAAGCGCAGTCACGCCTGCTGACCGGCAGGGCGGCGCAGGTGCTGATCTTCCTGCTGACGATGCTGCTGGCGGGCATGGTCCTTTCCAACCTGGTGGAAGAAAAGACCAACAAGGTGATTGAGATTTTGGCCGCCGCCGTGCCGATCGACGCCGTTTTCCTTGGCAAGCTGCTCGCCATGCTGGCGATGAGCTTCGTCGGCATCTGTTTCTGGGGATCGGGGATAGTCGCGGGCGTCAAGCTGCTCGCCGGTCCCGACATCGCGCCGCCCACGCCCGCTGTCGGTTGGCCCGTCTTCCTGCTGCTGGGGGCCGTCTATTTCACCATGGCCTACGCCCTGCTAGGTTCGCTGTTCCTGGGCATCGGCGCTCAAGCCGCCACGGTGCGGGAGGTGCAGACCCTGAACATGCCGGTGACCATGGCGCAAATGGGCATCTTTTTCTTCGCCACCTATGCGGTCGATCATATGGGCTCCACTCCGGAGATTGCCGCCATCATCTTCCCTTTCTCCTCGCCCTTCGCGATGATCGCCCGGGCCGCGCAGGATGCGTCAATCTGGCCACACCTTCTGGCGATCGTCTGGCAGGCTTGCTGGGTGGCGGTGATCATCCGCCTCGGCGTATGGCTGTTCCGCCGTCATGTGCTGAAGTCCGGCCAAGCGAGCGGCGGCAGGCTGTTCAGGCGGCGCTCAGCCGTGGTAAAATAATCCGGCATGATGACCCGACGGCATCTTCTGAACGGCGCTCTTTGCAGCGTTGCGGCCATGGCCTTCTGGAGGCTGGGACTTTCAGAAGCTGAAGCCGCCTACCCCTTCACCCTGTCCGACGCAGAGTGGCGCAAGCGTCTCAGCCCGCTCGCCTATCAGGTTTTGCGGAAGCAGGCGACGGAGCATCCCTTCACCAGCCCGCTCAACAAGGAACATCGGGCCGGTGTCTTCCGCTGCGCAGGCTGTGCGCTACCTCTGTTCGATGCGAAGACCAAGTTTGACAGCGGCACGGGCTGGCCCAGCTTTTGGGCGCCGCTGCCGCGGGCAACCGGTACGTCGCGCGACTTTGCCCTCGTCTATCCGCGCGTGGAGGTGCATTGCGCGCGCTGTGGCGGTCATCTCGGCCATGTGTTCGACGACGGCCCGCCGCCGACCGGCAAACGCTATTGCATGAACGGCGTAGCGCTCAGTTTCGCCGCAGCATGACCTTATAGACGCGCAGGGATTTTGCGCTCGCGGGTGTGGCGGGCGTCAGCCATGCGGGTGGCTTGCCCTTGGCCAGCACCGCCGCCAAACTGCCCTCATGCTCCTTGGCATAATGTTCAAATTCGTTGAGGCCAGGGCAAGTGATCAGATAATCGGGCCCCTTCCCGCCATTCAGCCTGCTCAGGATCATGCGAGCGCGAGCGGGTGGCGCGGTAAAGCCTTCGACCACGGCGGTAATGCCTGCAGCGTTGCGGTGATGCGCAGTGCCGATCACATCGTGGCGCGTGCGGATCAAGATATCCGGCCCCATGTCCAATGGCGCGAACAGCGTCGATGGAGGCAATTGGCGAAGCGGCCCCAGCGCCGCCTCCGTCCGGCATTCACTGGCGGTGGTCGGCGCTTTCTCCTCGCTTTTGCGGGTCACCGTCATGGCTCCGATCCAGGCGGCGCATAAAGCGGCGGGCGTCAGCAAGGCCACCGCCGATGAAGCGAACACGCGGACCAGCGTCGCGGGTTGCTGCTGCGCACGCCGGAAAAGCGTCAGCATGAGCCAGGCAATTCCGGGCAGGGCAATGACATGCGCTACCGACATAGCCCGCATCACCAGCATGGCCACCATCGTCGCGCCCGTTAGAAGCAGCGCCACCACCAGCCAGCGATCGCGCGCTTCCCTTGTCCGGGCGTTGCGCGCGGCCATGATGGAGCCTGCCAAGCCCGCAATCGGCGGCAGCAGGATCAGGCCGATCATCGAGCGTCCCTGCTCCCAAATCGGTCGCCCTTCCATCACCTGCAAATACCAGAGTTTATAGGCGACGGGCCCCAATGCCTGAAAAGGGTCACCCGTCAGGCAAGGGCGCCCGGTTATGAGGAACAGCGCAGCGGCCGCCCCTCCGCCCAAGCCTGCCGCGACAAAACGTCCTTTGGCAGACATAGGACCGATGACCCGGAAGGCGAGCGGCGTCGCGGCTCCGAAGGCGAGCAAAGGCCAGACATAGGCCGAAGATAGCGCGTCGCATTGCGCCTGGAGGAGAGGTGCAGTGCCCCGGAGCAAGGCGAGCAGAGGCAATGATGCGCTACCGAGCGTGGCGGCATAGGCGATGAAACGAGCCGTCTCTTTCCCGTTCAGCCATTGGTGAAGTGCAAATATCGCGGCGAACAACGCGGCATAGGGCAGTCCCTCGCTCGATATCTGCAGCCACACCGCCATTGCGATGCCAGCCACAGCGCCGCCCCGCGCTCCACGCGAATCCATCGCGCCCGCCAGCGCGATCGTCGCCATCAGGATCTGCCATCCATGATGATCGATCCGCAAAGGCCCGAATTGTACCAGGATGGTCGGCGTCAGCAGTAGCAGCACAGGCGCGAGCATCGCTGTCGCCTCGTCCGCGATCCGACGGGTGGCGACATGCAGCGCCCAGGCGAGGCCGCCCAACAGCAGCAGCGGCACCATCGCGCAGGCCAGCACTTCGGCCAGATGCGCGCCCACGACCGGCCGTAGCATCAGGATCATCGCCGCGATCGGCATATCGACGATCCGCGACCAGTGCATCGGGCCGCCGGCAGGCGGATTCACCCGATGCTGGCTGACGTCCAGAAAGGGTTGCCCGCCGATCCAGTCCCGCACTTGTTGGAGGCGCATGGCGTCATCAGGGTCGCGAAAACCGAGCGCGTTGAATTCGCCGCGCGTCAGCCACAGCAAGACCATGCAGCAGGCTATCCACGCCAGGACGAGCCAGCGTGGATGCGGTGTGATCGTCACACCCAGGTCGCGTGTCAGACCTGATCGGACCTTAGCTAGCGGCGAAGACGCCATATTTCCGGATCGCGTAAACCGACAGGAAGCTCACCGGAATGGCGAAGAGCTTGGCTAGGGCAGGCGCCAATCCTGCAGCCCCAAGTGCGCTGATCACGCCCGTCGTGATGGCAAGGCCGACCGCCGCGCTGATCGCGAAGCCCAGCCGCTGCCCATGTGTCGGCCTTCGGGCAGAGGTGAAGACGAACCGCACACTGATCAGCCAGTGGAGCAGGAGCCCGCCCACATAGCCGATAGCCCCAGCCGCCGCGGCAGGCATCTCCAGCCGCAGCAGGGCCAGGAACAGCAGCATGTCACCCGAAAGCGCGCACAGGCTCGCGAGCAAATAGCGGAGGAAAGTGAATCGAGCGGCAATCGCCGCTGCCATGCTGCCGATGTTCATGGACGCCGTCGCCACCTTCACGCGGCTTTGAGGCGGCTGGGTACGAGCCGCAGGCTACCGAGCGCGGCTTTCTGGCCGGCCGCATCCTCGCCTTCCTCGCCCGCCTCATGATATTCGGCGTCTTCGTTGACGGCCCATGTATCGAAGAGTCGCTGGCCCGCTTCAATGTTGCGCACCGTCAGCATCGCCGTCATCATCGCATGATCCTGATTATTGTAGCGATGCATGCCGTTGCGGCCGACCAGATGCAGGCTCGGATACAGCTGCTCAAGCTCGCTCCGCATTGCCAGCACATTGGCGGCATAATCGTCATCATAAACCGGATAGGCTTTTTCCTGGCGAACCACCGCGCCGCCGACGACATCCTTGGGGTTGCAAAGACCCAATATGGCCATCTCGCGCTTGGCGAGTTCGACCAGTTCATCGTCGCTCGCGGACCAGAGGCCGTCGCCTTCGAAGCAGAAATATTCCAGGCCCACACAGGCCAGCGATGGATCGGGCACCATTTCCGGCGACCAGCTGCGGAAATTCTGAATACGGCCGACCTGCACCTTCGAATCGTGAATGTAGATCCAGTTATCGGGGAAAAGATCGTCCGACTTGATCATCAGCGCCACGGTCAGGAAGTCGCGATATTTAAGTTCCATCGCGTTGCCCAGCGTGGCGGGCAGGGGATGGATGCGTCCGGCCAGCTCGCGCATCGGTGCGGAGCTGACGACATGCTTCGCCTTCAGCAGCACATCGCCATCGACGCCTTGCGCCACCATCTGCCACAGCCCCGTCGCGTCATCGCGGGCAAGCTGCTTGAGGCTATGGGCCATCAGCACCTGATTACCGCCAGCCACCACCGAATCGCGCGCCGCTTCCCACATCATGCCGGGGCCAAGGCGCGGATAGCGGAAGCTTTCCAGCAGCGTCTTGGTCTCCATGCCGTCATTGGGCCGCTTGTTGAGCCCCAGCGAGCGCTTCAACCCGTCCTTCACCGCGCCCCAGAGCGACAATCCCTTGATCCGCTGGGCGGCCCAATCGGCGGACATTTCGTCGCAGGGCATGCCCCAGACCTTCTCAGTGTAGGTCTTGAAGAAAATGGAGAAGAGCTTGTGACCGAAGGCGTTCACGGTCCAATCCTGAAAGGATCGGACGTTCCGGTTGGGCAGCAGCTTGGCCTTCGCAAAGCTCGCCATGCAAAGGGTGGAGCGCCACAGGCCGAGATTCCACAGCGCCTCGAACGCCCGCAGCGGATAGCTGTAGAACTTGCCCTCATAATAGATGCGGCTCATCCGCGGACGCTGGATGAAGTCGTTGGGCAGGATCTCATTCCAGAGATCGACCACCTCTTTCGACTTGGAAAAGAAGCGGTGTCCGCCAATGTCGAACCGAAAGCCGTTCAATTCCACCGTACGACTGATGCCGCCGACATAAACCGGGTCCTTTTCGATGACGGTGACCGAATAGCCCTTTTTGGTGAGGAGATAGGCCGCGGTAAGGCCTGCCGGACCCGCGCCGATAATGGCGACATCCACATTCTGGTCGATACCCGGCATTCAATGCCCCCCGTAGGCTTGCTTCTACCATCGGGAGTGAAGGAAATCATCTAAGGAATGGTTAATAGCCGAGTAAGGATGCAGGCGAGGCCGCCTGGTGACAGCCTCGCCTTTTACGATCGGGGATCAGCCCTGACGCTGCGCCTGGGCCAGGCTGTCGAGGTCGCTGCGCGCTTCGCCAAGTGCGGCGCCATAGCAGGTGCGGAATTCGCGGGTCGGCTGCTGGATGGAGCCGTTCATCCAGCCGCACACCTGCTTGGCCGCACGCGTGATGCGCGAATCGGCCAGTCGTGCGTCGTGGGTGCTGGCGAGGTTCAGGTCGGCGACCGACACCGCGATGCTGCGCGTTTCCGTTCCCATGCGGCCATCGACGATCACGTCCATGTCGTTGCTGAGAGCGAGCGCCGAAGCGGGAAGGGCTAAGGTCATCGCGGCGGCAAATGCCGCCAACGTCTTTCTGGTCATCCTATGTCTCCTGCGAACTTTATGAAGGTCTGCCCAACGCCTGACGTGGGTGGAGGGTCGGGAGCAAAATAGGTCCCGTGCAGGGTGATGAAAAGAGGCCAATTCGTGGAAAGTGGCAGAAAAGCGGGATTTTTGCGGGCGCGAAAGGAAATTGGTGCCTTCGCACCCGCATCATTTTTTCTTTAGTGGCGGAAGTGCCGCATGCCGGTGAAGACCATGGCCAGACCCGCCTCGTCGGCAGCAGCGATGACTTCCTCGTCGCGGATCGATCCGCCCGGCTGGATCACCGCCGTCGCGCCCGCCTCGACTGCCGCCAGCAATCCGTCGGCGAAGGGGAAGAAGGCATCGGAGGCGACTGCCGAACCGATGGTGCGTGGCTGTGCCCAGCCAGCCTTTTCGGCGGCGTCTTTGGCCTTCCATGCCGCAATGCGCGCGGATTCCAGGCGGTTCATCTGGCCAGCGCCAATGCCGGCAGTGCTGTTGCCCTTGGCATAGACGATGGCGTTGGACTTCACATGCTTCGCGACCGTCCAGGCGAACAGGCAATCATTAAGTTCTTGGCTTGTCGGCGCGCGCTTGGTCACGACCTTCAACTGGTCGCGGCTGACCCGGCCATTGTCGCGGCTCTGCACCAGCAGCCCACCGGCGATGCTCTTCAGCTGAAGGCCGGTGCGCGCCGGATCGGGCAGCTCGCCGGTCAGCAGCAGGCGAAGGTTCTTCTTCTTCGCGAAGATCGCCTTCGCTTCGTCATCGGCATCAGGCGCGGCGACGACTTCGGTGAAGATGCCGCTGATGGCTTCGGCCGTGGGGCCATCGAGCGGCCGATTAACCGCGATGATCCCGCCAAAGGCCGAAACGCTGTCACAGGCCAGCGCCGCTTCATAGGCTTCGATCAGCGTGTCGCCGGTCGCGACGCCGCAGGGATTGGCATGCTTCACGATCACCACGGTCGGCGGGCCGTCGCGGAACTCGCTGACCAGCTCCAGCGCGGCGTCGGCGTCGTTGTAATTATTGTAGCTGAGTTCCTTGCCCTGGATCTGCTGCGCCTGGGCAATGCCGTTGGCGGTAGGCCCGACCGGCAGATAGAGCGCCGCCGACTGGTGCGGATTTTCGCCATAGCGCAGGGTCGATCCAAGCTTGCTCGACACCGCCAGCGTCTCGGGAAAATCGACGCCCTGATCGGCAAAGGCGAACCAGCTGGCGATCATCGAGTCATAAGCAGCGGTGGCGGCATAGGCTTTGGCCGCCAGCATACGGCGGAAGTCATAGCTGGTCGCGCCGCTCTTTTCCTCCATCTCCGCGATCAGGCGCGCATAGTCGGCCGGGTCGGTGACGATCGCCACGCTTTCATGGTTCTTCGCGGCGGACCGGACCATCGACGGACCGCCAATGTCGATATTTTCGATGATCTCCTCACGTTCGGCGCCCTTGGCGACCGTCGCGGCGAAGGGGTAGAGGTTGACGACGACCAGGTCGATCGCGCCAATTTCATGTTCCTGCATCGATGCGACATGCTCGGCATTGTTGCGCACCGCGAGCAGGCCGCCATGCACCTTGGGGTGCAATGTCTTGACGCGGCCGTCCATCATCTCGGGAAAGCCGGTCAGGTCGGAAATATCCTTTACCTCCAGCCCGGCCTCGCGCAGCGCCTTGGCGGTGCCTCCCGTGGATACCAGCTCAACGCCATGTTTGCCCAGCGCCTGCCCCAGTTCGACAAGGCCGGACTTGTCCGACACGGAAAGAAGGGCGCGCTTGATGGTGACGTCGGTCATGGAAGGTCCTGTGTGCTGCAATGGCTCGCCGCGCCCTCTAATCCTGCTGGGCGGATGCGGCAAGCGATAGGATTGGGCCGAACGGGCTCGTCAGCCCATCCGCTTGAAAAGCCATCCGATGGTCGATCCGCCAGGCAGAGCTTCGGCCGTGATGACGAGCTGGCGGCTTTCGTGGGGACGGCCCTGACCATCCACCCACAGGCTTTCCTCGATCGCCAGCTTGCCCGCATTGGCGCGGAACTGCCATATCGCGCCCAGTTCGATCCGTAGCAGCGCCCCCATGCCGTCGGCGGTCGCGGTCGGCTCGACGCCCGGAGCCAGATGGAAGCGGAGTTGCGCAGGCAGCTTCACCGGCCTGCGGCGACGGGCGGCAGGAGTCAGCATATCCTCACCGCGGATTTCCTTGCCGTCGATGCTGACCAGCAGCAACCGGCGATGCACATAGCCCAGCCGCCGGACATAGCCGTCATGACTGATCTCGATGCGGCTGCCGTTTTCCTGCTCCTGCCGATGCAGTTCCACCTCGGTCACGCCGCGGCCCAGCGTGCCGTCAGGCAACAGTGCGGTCGAATTGCTGTCGTCGAGCACAACCGTGCTGTGCGCTGCAGTCGTGCGCAGCGCCTGCGCCAGTCCATCGGGCATCCACGCGCCGCTTAGCGCTGCACCGCCGCAATTGACGACCAGCCGCTGCGGCCCGTCGCTGATCTCGATCGCGGTGGTGGAGGCGCATCCCGCGTCCGCCAGCCTGGCGACCGGCGGCGGCGCGGCATCGATCTGGACGATGGTCGCACCCGCTACCAGCCGTTGATATCCCCAATCGCTTGCCTGCCGAAGCGGCCGCGCACGCACCCGGCTGGCGCGGACAACGGCTTCGATGGTTGCGGGATCAATGGCGCCTGCGCCCTGCCAGTTGCCCAGGCCGCCATCGCCGTGACAAAGGCCGAGCAGTGCCGGAACCATTCGGCCGAGCGCTTCCGTGATGAAAGGCGGCACCTGCTCCCGGCGCACGTCATAGACTGCGCGCACCATGGCGAGCAGCATGATGGCTTCCAACTGGTCGAGCGGTGACCGCGACACGATGCCGCCATCGGCATGAACCGCATTTTCGATCGCCCGCTTCAGACCCGCTTCGCCAAAAACCTTGCGGGCAGCGCCACCGGGCAGCAGCATCGACGCCGCCACAATGCCGCCCCATGCTACAAGGCGCGGCAGGCCCAGCGGAGCCTTGTCCGCTCCCCGGTCCAGATGCCGTGCCGTCCGCGCGATGCAGTTGAGCACCAAAGAGCGATAAACAAGGTCGCTCGACGACAGGATCAGCGGTGCGTGAGCCGACCAGAAGAGTAGTCGCCAGCCTGCATTATCCGCACGCCATGCTGGCTCGCTCGGCGTATCGGCATGCACATCCAGCCATTTGCGCAGCACGGCTTCGGCGACCGGCGCAGCCTGCTCGCGTGTCGCCGCCGACGACAGGTCCCGCAGCCAGGCGAAGCTGTGCAGATAATCGGTAAAGGCGGGGATCAGCGCCAGCTTTTCGAAATCCAGCGTGTGGATCGGCTGCTTCAGGCCACGAAATAGGAAATAGCCCGCGCGGATCGCTTGGCCCGCCTTCGGATCGCCGGGAATTTCGTCATCCGGCACGGCGAGCAGCTTGAGCGGATATTTTCCCTTGAGACGCCGCCCGTGGATCGGCGTCTTCCAGCTCATCAGGTAGAAACGGTTGGCGATCCGTTGAGCGAGCGACAGACCCTTGTCATCCGCGACACGGATGAGCCGCTTGCCCTGTTCGATACCGTCGTCGGCTGGCTCTGATCCGGCCTGATCGGCGGTCGAAGGACTGGGGATGCGCCTCGCGTCGCTCACCCGCCCTTGAGCTTCCGGATATTGTCCGCATAGGCCGCCGGGCCGCCGCGGAAAGTGGCCGTGCCCGCTACCAGCACGTCCGCCCCGGCCTCGATCGCGCGCGGCGCGGTGGTGAAGTCGATGCCGCCATCGACCTGCAGGCGGATGTCCCGCCCGCTTTTGTCGATCATCTTGCGGATGGCTTCGATCTTGCGCAGCTGGTTTTCAATGAAGCTTTGGCCGCCGAAGCCGGGATTGACGCTCATCACCAGGATCAGATCGACATCATCGATCAGATAATCGAGCATCTTGGCCGGCGTGCCGGGGTTCAGCACGACGCCTGCCTGCACGCCCAACGACTTGATATGCTGGATCGAACGGTGGATATGCGGCCCCGCTTCCGGATGGACCGTCAGAATGTCGGCGCCGGCCTGTGCGAACGCGTCGAGATACTGGTCCACCGGCGAGATCATCAGATGGACGTCGAACGGCTTCTTGCTGTGGGGGCGCAGCGCCTTAACCACGCCCGGTCCGATCGTGATGTTGGGCACGAAATGGCCGTCCATAACGTCGATATGGATCCAGTCGCATCCCGCCTCGTCAATGGCGCGGACCTCCTCGCCCAGACGGGCGAAGTCCGCGGACAGGATGGACGGCGAGATAAGGATCGGACTGGTCATCAACAGTCGGCTCTAGCCGTGCCTAGGGCCCAGGGCAACGCTCCTTTTCAAGCTTATCCACAGGGATTTTCGGCGCAGGCCGCCGCACCCTCAGGGCAGGGTGAAAAGCGTTGGGTCCAACCCGCGCGACGCGAGGGAACCGCGCGGCAGAAACTGCTTCACGCCATGTAGTGCAATTACCTGCGCACCCTTCAGGATCGGCGCGGCGATCAGGCGCATCGTGCAGTCGCCGCCATCAAGCGGCCGAATATCGACGTCCAGCGTGAAGCCGCGTCGATGCCGGATGGCATAGGCGCGCAGCCGTTCCATCGCCTCCCGCGAATCCGGCGCATAGAGCGAGACGGCCAGAGAGCGCGGCACCTCCATGTCCCGCTCGATCCCGAACAGGTCATAGACGCCGCTGGTCCAGGACAGGCTATTGTCGCTCAGGTCGCAATGCCACAGGCCAAGGCCGCGCTCCGCCAGCGCTTCGTCATCCCGCGCCGCGCGGTCGTCGAGCGGCACCGGCGCCAGATGCTGATGCAGATCGCTCAGCGGCCAGCTATGGTGCAGGGGAAGGGGCTCGGTCGGGCGCACGCTGGACCTTTCTGGCTACGGCGTGAGCTTAGGATTATCCGGGTGTGCGGACAAGCCGCGCGATGAAAAAGCCGTCAGTGCCGCCTTCATCGGCGAGCGTGTCGGGCAATGTGCGCAACCATCCTTCCGCGCAGGGGACAATGCCGTGCGGCAATTCGGCGTCCTGAGCGGGCTTCAGCGTAAAGTCAGGGTGGTCCTGCAGGAAGGCGTGCAGCTGTTCTTCCCCCTCTGCCTGTTCAAGCGAACAGGTGGCATAGACCAGCGAGCCGCCGGGCTTCAGCCATTGTGCCGCGCGTCTGAGAAGCTCACCCTGCAACTCGGCAAGTTCGCTAATCTGGCGCGGCCCGATCCGATGCAGCACATCGGGATGGCGGCGATAGATGCCGGTGGCGCTACACGGCGCATCCAGCAGAATGGCGTCGGCTGGCGCGGCGGGCTCCCACTGCCGCAGGTCGGTTTGTACGATCGCCGCGGAAAGGCCGGTGCGCGTCAGATTGCCGCCAAGCCGCTCCAGCCGTTTCTTCGACTGATCGACCGCCGTCACCTGCCATCCGGCTGCAGCCAGCTGCATCGTCTTGCCACCGGGCGCTGCGCACAGGTCGAATATAGTGCGACCCTCGCCCGCTCCCAGCAGCCGCGCCGGGCAGGATGCGGCAAGGTCCTGCACCCACCAGGCGCCCTCGCCGAAGCCCGCCAGTTCCGTCACAGACGCATGGCTCGGCAGCCGCACATGGCCCGGTGCGAAGCTCTTCCCCCCAAGCTTCTCCGCCCATGCGGCTGTCTCTGTCGGATCACGCAAGCTCACATCGACCGGCGGTCGCATGGCGAAGGCGCGGGCGGCGGCCGCAGGCATGGCCTCGCCCCACATTGCCGCCCAGCGCGTGACCACCTCTGGGGGCAGAGTAGGCGGTTCAGCCAGAGTGGGCGCAGCGCGCGTGATCGTTCCAAAGACGCCGTGGACCAGCTTGCGCGGTCCGCCATCGACCAGCGGCAGCGCCGTTGAAATGGCGGCATGCGGAGCCGTGCCAAGCGCCAGCACCTGGATCAGTGCGATGCGCAGCACCATCCGCGCCTTCGCATCCGGGGGAAGCGGCTGCCGCGTCGCGCCGTCGATCAGCGCATCCAGATCAGGCAGGTGGCGCAGTGTTTCCGCGACGATGGCGTGAACCAGCGCCCGGTCTGCAGGAGCCAACCCTTGCGCCGCCCCATGCAGCGCCAGCTCCAGCGGATCGCCGCGCCGCAACACGGCGTCGAGTAGGCGCAGCGCCGCCCGCCGCGCAGGAAGGCCAGGAATATCATCGGATCGCGAGGGTTTCGGCATAAGCTGCGCCTAGGCCAATCGCGCGCAAAAGTAACGACAGTTCGCATCATCGGCCAACATTCGTCACCCCAGCGGAAGGCGGGATCTCCTGCAGCCAGTCGGTCCCTTCCAGATCCCAGCTTTCGCCGGGACCACGGAGTGCGTTAGTCCCGCCGCAACGGATCGAGCGCGCTGGACCTGCGGCGCACCGGCGGGGCCGCAGGGTTGAGCGCAGAGGTCCGGGCAACGTGCGGAGCCGCCGTCCCCATGTCCCCCGCCAACGCTTCCAGCGCAGCGATGCGCTTCTCGGTCGCGGGGTGGGTGGAGAAAAGCTCGCTCACATGCACCGGCACGATATAAAGCTGAGCCGCAGCCGGATTGCGCTCCGCGACCGGGTTGGGGATCATCTCCGCCTTGCCCGAAATCTTCGCCAGCGCCGACGCGAGCGCACGGGGATTGCCGCTGATCTGCGCCCCGGCTTCATCCGCGCCATATTCGCGCGTGCGGCTGATCGCCATCTGCACGATCATGGCAGCAAAGGGCGCGACGATGACTGCGAGCAATGTCGCAGCCATATTGCCATGGCCATTTTCCTGATTACCGCCCCGGAAGAACAGGCCGAAATTGGCCAGCATCGAGATCGCGCCAGCGATCGTCGCCACCATGGTCATGATCAGCGTGTCGCGATTTTTCACATGGCCAAGCTCATGCGCCATGACGCCTGCGATTTCATCGCGTGTCAGCATCGACAAAAGGCCGGTCGTCGCGGCGACGGCGGCATGTTCGGGGTCGCGGCCGGTCGCAAAGGCGTTGGGATGCGGCTCGTCGATCAGATAGACGCGCGGCATGGGAAGGCCCGCCCGCTGCGCAAGTTCGCGAACCAGGCCGTAAAATTCGGGCGCGCTCTCGCCATCGACTTCCCGCGCATGGTGCATCGACAGCACGATCTTGTCGGCGTTCCAGAAGGTGAAAAGGTTCATCCCGGCCGCCACCAGCAGCGCGATCAATGCGCCGCCGCTGCCGCCCAGCGTATAGCCCAATGCCATGAACAGCGCCGTCAGCGCCGACAGCAGCATCACCGTCCTCATGCCACTCACTTGTCTTCCGCTCCTTCACGGCCCAGATAGCGGGCCGCGCATGAATATGGGATGGCCTGCGCGGCATCGCAATTGAAAGGCTTCGACGATGGGAACATTCAACGGCAAGCGCCCCGCGCATGTGAAGCCGCCTGCGCATCTCTCCAAAAGCCCGCCGGTGCCGCAACCGGACCCGATCGATAGTCCTTCCCGTCACGATGAAGAACTGAGCCCAGTCCGTTACGGCGACTGGGAACGCAAGGGAATCGCTATCGATTTTTGAATGGGCCAGGCGGGAGGGTGATCGGTTCATCGCTGATTTTGCACGTCTTCCGCTGGCCTGTGCCCCCGCTGCGAGCGGCGCGGCGTCCGCCTCTAGCCTTTACCTCCCTGTTCCGTGCAGGATTCCTCCGGGCAAAAGACGAAAACAAAGCCGGGGTGGGTCGTGAATCATATAGCCGAGATAAAGGTGAGGGCGGTGTCTGATTATGCGCCGGAGGATGCGGCGCTGCTCTGTGCCGTGGGTCGTCTGGTCTGTGCCTGGACGATGCTGGAACAGAGTTTGGAGGCGAAGATCGCCATGATGCGGGAAGCCATGGGTGACGTACGAACCGTCGGCACCCGGACGCGCCCGGGCATGGCGAAACTGATGACGGAACTTCGGACGATGGTGGCGATGCGTGACAAGCGCAACGCCGGCGCGCTGACGGAGATTTCGGATATCGAGCGACACATGCAGAGGATCGATCGCTTCCGATCGCTCATCATTGGCGGCTTTCAGCAGCCCGCGCCCGGCGGCTTCACCTGTCGCGACGCGCGGAACAATCATACGCATGTCTCGCTTGATCACCTCGATGCGGAGATATCTTCGCTCGAAACGGTGGCGCAGCGCCTGCTCGCCGTCTGACCGGGCGAGGTAATCCTCCCGCTAAGCTTGACCTTTGGGGCGCGGAGCGCGAAGCCTTTCCGCGCGCCTAGCTAGAATGGAGTCCCATGCCTTACAAGCCGATACGCAAAGCCGTTTTCCCTGTTGCAGGTCTCGGTACGCGCTTTCTGCCCGCAACCAAGTCCGTTCCCAAGGAATTGCTGCCGGTCGTCGATCGCCCGCTGATCCAATATGCCGTCGATGAGGCGCGCGAGGCGGGCATCGAGCAGATGATCTTCATCACCGGCCGCGGCAAGGGCGCGATCGAGGATTATTTCGACATGGCTTTCGAGGCCGAAGCGACGCAGCGCGAACGCGGCAAGGACCTCTCCGCCCTGGATGGCACAAGATTGGCGCCCGGCAACGCCGTCTTCCTGCGTCAGCAGGAGCCGCTGGGCCTTGGTCACGCCGTATGGTGCGCCCGTGAAATCGTGGGCGACGAACCCTTCGCCATCCTGCTGCCCGATGAATTCATGAAGGGCGCGCCTGGCCGGGGATGCCTTAAGCAGATGGTGGACGCCTATAATCAGGTAGGCGGCAATCTGGTCTGCGCGCTCGAAGTGGCGATGTCCGAAACTCCCAGCTACGGCGTGATCGATCCCGGCAAGCGCGACGGCGCGCTGACCGAGGTCAAGGGCCTCGTTGAAAAGCCCGCTCCGGGCACAGCGCCCTCCAACCTCATCCTGCCCGGCCGCTATATCCTGCAGCCCGAGGTCATGAAAATCCTCGAAACGCAGGAAAAGGGCGCAGGCGGCGAGATCCAGCTGACGGACGCCATGGCGTCGATGATCGGTAAGCAGCCCTTCCACGGCGTCACCTTCGACGGCCGCCGCTTCGACTGCGGGTCGAAGGCCGGCTATATCGAAGCGAACTTCGCCCTCGCGCTGGAGCGTGAGGATTTGGGCGACCATATCCGCCGCTTCGCCCTGGCTGAACTGGAAGCCACGCGCGTCGCCGCTGCGGCGTAATCTACACCTTCAAAGAAAGCGGCCAGGTAATCCCCAGGCCGCTTTTTTATTCCCCGACCATGACCTTGCGATGGCCGATCGCCGCCTTCGTCATGCCAGCGAAAGCTGGCATCTCCGTCCCGGAACCGACCTCCCCGAACGAACCAGACGGGTATGACGGGGGTGGCTAGCCGATACCGATATTCCCCATCGCGCCTGCGGGAGGGGAATGTCTTGGACGGGTGGAATGTGGAACGTCAGCTTACTGACCACTGCACCCAGAAGTGATCGTTAGGGAAGAAATTTCCTCTGTGCTAATTTCCCGAGGTGACGTGCGCTCGGCTTAGGGGTTCGTTTCTGGGTATCTCGATCCACCGCAACAAGGCCAAACTTTGGTCGATATCCAAAAAGCCACTCGAAATTATCGAGGAGAGACCAATGGATGTAGCCGCGCACATCCACACCATCCCTCATCACAGCCGCCAAGCTGGCGAGTGCTTCATCGATGTATCGGACCCGCATCGCATCGTCTTCGATGCCGACGCCGCTCTCGGTGACCATGACAGGAACACCCGCAGTCAAAGCTGCGTATCTGACCGCTCCGCCAAGGGCAGCAGGATAGAATTCCTGTCCTATCTGTGTTTTAGGAGCCTCCGCAGGCGTCGGGATCGGACCGCGATCTCCAACCACCATGCGCGTGTAGTTTTGCACTCCGATAAAATCGTCGCCTTTGGCACTCTCAAGCCAGACATCATACATTGCTGAGCGGAGCCTTGCTGCTCGTCCTTCGACGCCCTGCGCGTCCTGGACATCATCCATCGCAAGCGTATATCCCACAGGCAGTGTCGGCCGCACAGCCTTAATAGCAGCGCGTGCCGCAGTGTGGCAGTCCCGCACGATTGGCTTAGACTTGCCGATGCTCGAAAAAAGAAAAGTCGAAAAAGCCGAGGTATCGGCGGCCTTTGCCGCCGCTGCCAGCAGCTTTGGATTGGGGCCAAAGGAAAGATTGGCCTCATTGATAGTGCAAAGCCAACCGATGCGATCTCCCAGCGCTTCAACTACACGCCGGGCGTATCGGGCAAAGAGCATCGGCGCGGCGCCATTTTCGAACCCCCCTTTCGCTGCGAACCAGCGGGGAGAGCTAAAATGGTGGAGCGTCACCACAGGCGTCACACCATGACGATGGCAGCTGTCCAACATGCGTCCATAATGCTCAAGAGCCGCGTTGGAAAACATGCCTTCATCTGGTTCGACCCGAGCCCATTCGATGCCAAAGCGGTAGCTGTTCAAGCCAAGCTTGGCGAGAAGGGCGATATCTTGATCATACCGGTGATAATGATCACACGCATCGCCAGAGCGCTCCGCAAAAGGCGAGTTCGGGAGCGCCTCAAGCAGCCAGATGTCGCTGTTGATGTTATTACCTTCGACCTGATAGGCGGCGGTAGCGGCTCCCCAAAGGAACGGGTTCCTGTTCGACCGAGAGTGAGAAAGGGACGGTGTTGCACTGGCAATAGCGGATGCGCCAAGCAATCCAACAGCGTCGCGTCGGCTCAACATTCTCGAACTCTCCTACTTCTCGCCTATTCACTCATTAGAGTTTTCAGCGGGAATGACAATGTAAAAGAACGTAACCGTACGTTTATGCTGCCGCTCACGTTGCTGTTGAAACGTCCGCTTTTAGGATGAGATGCCACATGGACCGTAGGCAGAAACTGGTCGTTTGAAGTCATGCTCACCTTCGTCACCCCGGACCCGAGCCGGGGTTCCGCCAGATCGTTGAGCACAGACGAAAAGAAAAGCGGCGCCCCGGATCAGGGTCGGGTGACAGACCAAAAGCTTTCCAGTGTGGCTGCAAGCGGGCGCTAACACTCATCTGTGACCTCCCCGCCACGGCTCACGTAAAAAGCATCCTATTTTCTGCTGCAACCCCAACTTTCCTCTGTCCTACATGCTTGCAGCCGACCTATCGCAGACCGGTCTTTGAAACGTCCGACCTGCTTCCCACGACGCCTACGCGCGCCGGCGCACGCGCGCGCATACACTGTGAACTTCGGCGGAAAACCGCCATTCCTGGCCCGAGGCACGCCATGAAAAAGGCGACGCCTGCCCGGCGCCGCCTCATAAAACTCTGCTAGGATAACCCGATCAGAACGGCACTTCATCGTCCAGATCATTGTCGAAGTTCGGGCCGCCAGCGCCACCCCGGCCTCCGCCTGACGAGCGGCCGCCGCTGCCGCCACCGCTGAAGCCGCCACCGCCGAAATCGTCATAGTCGCTGCCGCCGCCGAAGCCGCCAGCGGAGCTACCACCCCAATCGCCGCCGCCCTGCGACCGTCCGCCGCCTTGGCCGCCACCGCCGCCTGCGCCGTCCAGCATCGTCAGCACCGCGCTCGGCCCCTGCAGCACGACTTCGGTCGTGTAGCGGTCATTGCCAGACTGATCCTGCCACTTGCGGGTCTGCAGCTTGCCCTCGACATAGACCTTGCTGCCCTTGCGCAGATAGCGCTCGGCTACCCCGGCAAGACCTTCGGAAAAGATCGCGACGCTGTGCCATTCGGTGCGCTCCTTGCGTTCGCCCGAATTGCGGTCCTTCCAGGTTTCAGAGGTCGCGATGCGGATGTTGCACACCTTGCCGCCATTCTGAAAGCTGCGGACTTCCGGGTCCGCGCCCAGATTGCCCACCAGAATGACCTTGTTGACCGAACCCGCCATATTTCCTCCGATACTTTGGCTGGTTCTTATAGTCGGCTGGTCTGCCGACGCTACCCTAAACCGATGGCGGTTGCCGTCCAGTAGGTGATCCCGGCGGCGGCATAGGCCAGCGCGAACAGATAGCCGACCATGAACAGCGGCCATTTCCAGCCATTGGTCTCCCGCTTGGTCACCGCGATCGTCGAAATACACTGTGGCGCGAAAACGAACCAGGCCAGGAAGGCGAGGGCGGTCGGCAGCGGCCAATTGTCCTTCAGCCGGTCGCCCAGGCTCCGCTCCAGCTTCGCCTCGTCATTGCCGGCGTCGAGCGAATAGACGGTAGCGAGCGCCGACACCGCCACCTCCCGCGCCGCCATGGCAGGAATAAGCGCCAGTGATATGTCGCGGTTGAAGCCAACCGGCTCCAGGACGACGTTCAGGCCGTTGGCGATGCGTCCCGCGATCGAATAATTCACTTGGCTCACGCCGCTATTTTCTGGCGCCTTGGGAAAGCTCAGCAGCACCCAGAGGATCACCGTGGATGTGAAGATGATCGTGCCCGCGCGCTTCAGGAAGATCACCGCGCGCTGCCAAAGGCCCAGCAGCACGTCTTGCGGGCGCGGCCACTGATATTTGGGCATCTCCATCAGGAAACCGCCGCTTGCGCCCTTGGTGACGGTCATCCGCAGCACCAGCGCCACCAGCATCGCGCCGATGATGCCGGCGACATAGAGACAGAAGAGGACAAGCCCCTGCAATCCGATGCCCAGCCCAACGTTGCGCGCCGGAATGAACGCTCCAATGATGACCGCATAAACCGGCAGCCGCGCCGAACAGGTCATAAGCGGCGCGATCAATATGGTGGTTAGCCGGTCCTTTGGGTCTGAAATGGTGCGGGTCGCCATGATGCCCGGCACCGCGCAGGCGAAGGAGGAAAGGAGCGGGATGAAGGCCCGTCCCGACAGCCCGACCCGCGCCATCAGTCCGTCCATCAGGAAGGCAGCGCGGACCATATAGCCGGTCGCTTCCAGCATCAGGATGAAGAAGAACAGGATCAGGATCTGCGGCAGGAACACGACCACCGAACCCACGCCGTTGATGACGCCGTCCACCAGGAACGATCGCAAGAGCCCGTCAGGCAATGCGTCGCTGACGGTGTTGCTTGCGGCTTCCGCGAGCCCCTCGATCATCGCGATTGGCGCTTCAGACCAGGCATAGACCGCCTGAAACATGATGAAGAGCAGTCCCAGCAGCAGGACGAGGCCCGCAACGGGATGCAAAGCTATCCGATCGACCGCCGCAGTCAGGCGGCGCGACGGAGTTTCGCTGACCACTGCCGTGCCAGCGATCCGCCGCGCTTCGCTGCGCAGCGCGTCGAAATCGCGCGGGCCGCTGGAGGCGCGCACCAGATGGGGGCTGCCGTCGAACAGCGTGTCGAGTTCGGTGCGCAGATGGTCGAGCCCACGCTTGCGCACGGCGACGGTCGGAATAACCGGCACGCCCAGTTCACGCGAAAGGACAGCCGCATCCAGTTCCAGCCCGTCGCGGGTGGCGAGGTCCACCATGTTAAGTGCGATGACCGTGGGCAGACCGAGCGACAGCAGTTCGAGCGCGAACCGCAGATGATTGTCGAGGTTGGAGGCATCGACCACCACGACCAGCGCATCGGGCAAACGCTCGCCCTGCTGCTTGCCCAGGACGACGTCGCGCGTCACCTGCTCGTCGGGGCTGGTGGGATTGAGGCTGTAAGTGCCGGGCAGGTCGACCAGTTCGACCGGTCGGCCATCCGACAGCGACAGGCGGCCCGCCTTGCGCTCCACGGTGACGCCGGGATAGTTGCCCAGCTTCTGCCGCGCGCCGGTCAGCGCGTTGAACAGTGCGCTCTTGCCCGCATTGGGATTGCCGACGAGGGCGACCAGGGGCAGCGTGCTCATTCCTCGTCGTCTCGCGGGCCCGTCCGCACGCTGATCGCCGCGGCATGGTTGCGCCGCATCGCGATGGTCATGCGGCCGACCTTGCAGGCGATCGGTCCCCGTCCCAGCAACCCGCCATGGTGCAGCGCCTCGACGCTCGCCCCTTCGCACAAGCCGAATTCGCGCAGGCGTTGACCGTCCGAAGCGGACAGGGCGCTCCAGTCGATCAGGTCCACATAGGCGGGCTGGCGCAGCGGCAGGTCGGTCAGGCGCAAGGAAGGAAAACTCGCAGACATGTGCTGCGAGTGACTATCAATATAGATAGGAAAAGGCCAGTCTGAATCGCTGCGTGGCCCCGGCAGATCATACCGCCGGGTAGCGCAGCCTTCCGATAAAGCGGGAAAGGCTCAGCCGTTCGCCACCGCCGATGCCCTTCCACTTGGCTTTGGCGCGCTCGAACCGCATCACCCCTTCGATCCGCCGGTCCAGGAAGGCACGGCTGTCCGCCCAATCCTCGCTCTCGTCATCCACGAAGACCAGCAGCGTTGCGGCATAGACTGCTGCCAGCGTCAGGCGTTTGCTATAGTGGTTGAAGTCTGTCGCGCTGTCCCCAGCCGTGCGCCACATTACATCCGCCGCCCGCCAGCCGAGCTTCGCTGCGCGCGCACTGTTCTGCGGCATGGCCATGACGGCCAGCGCGCGTCGCAACGCTTCACGATCCCGCGCCAGCAGATTCAGCCGCGCGGTAACCAGCGCGGTAATGCGCTGGCGAATCGACATGGTGCCGATCTTTTCAGGAGGCAGGGCCTCGACCATGCGCGCGTCGACGCTGGCGAACCATGCGTCGATCATGTCCATCGCGCCTGCGGAGAAGGCGAGCTGCGCAATCTCTACATCCACGCGCCCTTCCGCCGCCGCCATTGCCACTGCCTCCGCTCGCCAGCCGTCAAAAGCGGCATGGCGTGGCAGGATCGGCGCCAGATGGGCGCGCACTTCGTCCAAGGTCGGATCTTCGGGCAACTGGCTCATGGCTTCATGTTAAGGTCGACCAGCCCCCCGCACAAGCGTTGCGCTGAACAGCCGAAAGATGATGTTGCAACATATCATGAGATATGATGTAACATCATCTTTGCGATGACGATAAGATCGCGCAGAGGATGGAGGATGCGATGGCGTTAATGGCGATGCGCGCAATCGGTGGGCAGCGGCAGTCAGGCTATAGTGGGAGCGGTGGATCACCCGTTGGGATCGGCGCAACCATAGCGGTTCACGCGTTGGTGGCCGGGGCGTTCATTCTGATGCCCAAGGAGGTCATCGCGCCTTATGTGCCGCAGATATTCATCGGCAACCAGATCCCGCTCGATCCGCCGCCTCCACCCGAACCACAGCCACAGCAGCCCGAAAGCAAGCTGCCGGCGCGCCTCAAGACCGACCCACTCCCGGGCAAGCCTAATGAGTTGGTGAAATTGCCCGAAAGTGGCGCAAACGAACTGTTCACCGGCGGGGATGCCGGGGAGGGGACTGGAGGAGGCGAGATCATCCTGCCGCCGATCGATCCTCCGCATGAGCCGGTGCTGGTCGAATCGAAAATCGATCCCAGGGCGCTCCCCGCCTTCCAGCCCGACTATCCCGGATCGATGATCCGCCAGGGAGTGGAAGGAACCGTCACGGTCCGCGTGACCATCGGCGCTGACGGGCGAGTGACGGACATAGAGCGTGTTTCCGCGACCGACGAAGCCTTCTGGCTCGCCACTCAGCGCCACGCCTTGCGCAAATGGCGGTTTCGTCCGGCGACTCGCGACGGCGTTCCGATCGCCAGCAGCAAAGTGCTGACCGTCCACTTCAAGCTGACCGACAGGTGAGCGTGCTTGCGCCGGGTGCAAGGGGCGGCTTTGCATCCGGCCGCGCCATCCCCTATATATCCGCGATGGCGATCTTCCCCCGTCCGGTTTCTCCCAAGAGCGCGCTTAGCGACCTGTGGAGCTATTTTCGCGAGAATCGGCCGCACAAATGGCCGCTCCTCGGGCTATCGGTTGCCATCACCTATGTGATCGTCTGGGTCTTCGTGGTCGATGCGAACACCAACACCATGCCGACCCGGAACAAGATCATCTATATCCAGAGCTGGGACGCCAATCGCTCGGACGCCGCGATCATCCTGCAGCAGAAGATCGACCTGGCGAAGAGCGAGGCGGCGCTGCAAAAGCGGCAGAAGCAGATGCAGGGCTGGGCCGACGCCTTCGGCATTGACTGGCGTACCGAGGAAGCGCGCAACAGCGCGCGCCGCAAGGAAGCGCTGAAGGAAATAAACGCACAGCTCGACTCGCGACTGGCCAAGGCGGAGGCGGCGGAAAAGGCCGCGCCCCAAACGCGCCAGCCTTGATCGCGTCCGCCATGGCCAATCCCGCCGACGACCGCCGTTTCATGGCAGCGGCCATCGCCCTGTCTGAACGTGGTCGCGGACTTTCCACCCCCAATCCCAATGTCGGCTGCCTCATCGTCCGCGATGGCGTGATCGTCGGTCGCGGCTGGACGCAGAAGGGCGGCCGTCCTCATGCGGAGGCTCAGGCGCTGGATCAGGCGCTGGACCAGGCACGCGGCGCGACCGCCTATGTGACGCTGGAGCCCTGTTTCCATCTTTCCGCGCGCGGCCCCCGCTGTGCCGATCTGATGGCGCGCGCAGGGGTGAAGCGCGTCGTGATCGCGCTGCGCGATCCCGACCCCCGTACCGATGGACAGGGCGCGGAGCATTTGCGCGCACGGGGCATCCAGGCCGAAATGGGGCTGATGGCGCAGGAAGCGGCGTCGGCCATGCGCGGCTTCGTGCTGCGACAGACGTTGGGCCGCCCGGCCGTCACTTTGAAGCTCGGCCTGTCGCTCGACGGCCGCATCGCGCTCAAGGATGGATCGAGCCGCTGGATCACCGGCGAAGCAGCGCGCGCCCACGCCCATCTCGAACGTGCGCGGCATGATGCGATATTGGTCGGCGGCGGTACGCTTCGCGCCGACAAGCCCCGCCTGGACGTGCGGCTCAAGGGGCTGGAGAACCGCTCGCCCCGCCGACTGCTGCTGAGCCGCAGTGCCGCCCCCAAGGGATGGGAAGCGATCGCCCAGCCCGAGGACATCGCTACGCTCGCTCAAGTCGATCATCTGCTGATCGAAGGCGGAGCCGCTGCAGCAGCAGCCTTCCTCCAGCCCGATCTCGTCGATCGGCTGTTACTGTATCGCGCGCCTATCCTGATCGGCTCGGGCCTTCCCGCTATCGGCGACATTGGCCTTTCCGATCTGGCCCAGACGCATGGCCGCTGGCGGATCGCGGACGAGCGCCGGCTGGGAGAGGACCGGCTGGAGGTTTACGAAAGGCAGCGCAGCGCTTAGAGCGCAGGAAAACGCAAACATCCGTTCGCCCTGAGCTTGTCGAAGGGCAGTCCTTCATCTTCCATGGAAGAAGGCGGCTTCGACAGGCTAAGCCCGAACGGGAAAATGGACCAGTCACCCATGTTCACCGGCATCATCACCGACATCGGCACCATCCGCTCCGCTGAGCAGCGCGGCGACCTGCGTCTCGTCATCGATTCGTCCTATGACATGGACAGCGTCGCGATCGGCGCTTCGATCGCCTGCTCAGGCGCATGCCTCACCGTAGTGGAAAAAGGCGAGGGCTGGTTCGCGGTCGATCTGTCCGCCGAAACGGTCGCGCGCACCGCGCCGGGTCTTTGGGTGCAGGGCGGGCGGCTGAACCTTGAACGCGCGCTCAAGGTCGGCGACGAACTCGGCGGTCATATCGTCACCGGTCATGTCGATGGGATCGGCTCCCTGGTTTCCGCCACTCCCGAAGGCGATTCAACGCGCCTCGTCATCGCCGCTCCCGCCGCGCTTGCTCCGGCGCTCGCGGCCAAGGGGTCGATCACGCTCGACGGCATTTCCCTGACCGTCAACAGTGTCGAGGACCACCCGGACGGCTCGGTGCATTTCGGTCTCAACATCATTCCGCACACTGCCGCAGCCACCACGCTTGACCAGTTGCCGGCAGGCCGGACCTTCAATCTGGAGATCGACGTGCTGGCTCGCTATCTCGACCGGATGCAGAGCCTGCGTGGAGCAGTGTGATTCCTGCTTGAAAAAATCACATTATGATGTGATATCTTCCTCACAAGGCCATCGGGCCAGAGGAGAGTCGCGTCATGTCATCTGCGCTTATCGATACCGTCCGCACCTTGGTGAATGAAGGCGGCATGTCCCGCTCCGGCCTGGCGCGCGCCGCCGGTCTGCACGCCAACAGCCTGCGCAAGCTGGGCGAACCCGACTGGAATCCAACCGCCGACACGCTGGGCAAGCTTGAAAGCTATCTCCTCCGCCGCGAAGGTGGCACTGCACTCGCCAGCCCGGAAGAGATCATCAACGAAGCTCGCAACGGCCGCATGTTCATTCTGGTCGATGACGAGGACCGCGAGAATGAAGGTGACCTCGTCATTCCTGCGCAGATGGCGACGCCCGACGCGATCAACTTCATGGCGACCCATGGCCGCGGCCTCATCTGCCTGGCGATGACCAAGAGCCGGGTTGAGGAACTCGGGCTTGACCTCATGAGCCGCAACAATGGCACGCGGCACGAAACCGCCTTCACCGTCTCGATAGAAGCGCGGGAGGGCGTCACAACCGGCATCAGCGCCGCTGACCGCGCCCGCACCATTTCGGTCGCGATCGACGGATCGAAGGGCCGCGACGATATCGTCACGCCCGGCCACGTCTTCCCGCTGGTCGCCAAGGATGGCGGTGTGCTGGTCCGCACCGGCCATACCGAAGCGGCTGTCGATGTAGCGCGTCTCGCCGGGCTCAATCCGTCCGGCGTGATCTGCGAAGTGATGAAGGACGACGGCACGATGGCGCGCCTCGACGACCTTATCCCCTTCGCGCAGAAGCACAAGATGAAGATCGGCACGATCCGCGATCTCATCGCTTATCGCCGCCGCCACGATCATATGGTGGAACGCCGGGCCGAAACCACGTTCAAGAGCGAATGGGGCGGCGATTGGAAGGCGATCAGCTTCTACAACAAGGCGACGAACAGCGAGCAACTGGTGCTGCAAAAGGGCCATGTCTCTCCCGATGAGCCCACCCTTGTTCGGGTGCATCAGCTTTCCCTTCTGGACGACGTCTATGGTGCCACCGGACCTCGTCGTGGGTTGCTCGCCAAGTCGATGGAAATCATTGCGCAGGAAGGTGCGGGCATCATCGTCGTGCTGACCGGCACCTCGCCGGTGGACTTTGTCAGCCGCATCCTGCGCCATCATGCGGGGCAGCCCGGCAGCGGCATGGATGAGCTTCGCGACTATGGCGTCGGCGCGCAGATCCTCGCCGAACTCGGCGTCCACGACATGATCCTGCTCAGCAACACGCATCACAGCCTGATCGCGCTTGACGGCTACGACCTCGCCGTGGTTGGGCAGCGGTCCGTCGAGCTATAAGAAGGACATCAGCCGTGGCCAAATTCCTGATCGTCGAAGCCCGCTTCTACGACCATCTCAACGACCTTCTGATCGAAGGCGCGGCCGCTGCGCTCGACGCGGAAGGGCATAAATATGAAGTCGTGACTGTGCCGGGTGCGCTCGAAATTCCGGGCGCGGTGGCTCTGGCTGCGGAGACTGGCCGCTATGACGGCTTCGTCGCCATTGGCGTGGTGATCCGGGGCGAGACCTATCATTTCGAAGTGGTCTCAAACGAAAGCGCGCGCGGCCTGATGGCGCTCAGCATGGATGGCATCCCGATCGGCAACGGCATATTGACCGTCGAAAATGAGGCGCAGGCGCTGACCCGCGCCCGCCCGACCGAAAAGGACAAGGGCGGTGAGGCTGCAAAGGCCGCCATCGCCATGCTGGCGCTGCGCGAAAAGTTCAGCGCCTGAGGCTTTGAAGAAAAGGGCTGCCCAAACAGGCAGCCCTCCTCAACTACATTCGTTCGTGTCGAGCGAAGTCGAGACACGTGCCAGCACGGCCTCGACTATCCAGCCTTGGCGAGTACCGGATAATCCACATAGCCCTCCGCGCCCTGCGTATAGAGCGTACCCTCGCTCAACGCATTGAGCGGTGCGCCCACCGATAGGCGGTCGGGCAAGTCGGGGTTGGAGATAAAGGGCCGCCCGAAGCTGATCGCCTGCGCCAATCCGCTGGCCAGATCTTCCTGCGCGCGTGCCACATCATAATCACTGTTCAGCACCAAGGGGCCGCTGAAATACCGGCGCACGATCGGCGACTGGCGCGGCACGTCGCTCGCGCCCCGCGTACCGTCCGGCCGCAGCTCGCGCATTTCCACGAATGCGAGGCCGATCGGCTCCAGCGCCTGCGCGACAGCGGGGGACAGGCTTGCGGGATCGCTGTCGTCGGTTCCCTGTGACGGGCCGTTCAGCGACAGCCGAACCGCCGTGCGATCCGCGCCGATTGCGTCCGCAACCGCCTGCGTAATCTCGCGCAGCAAGCGCGCGCGGTTTTCCGGGCTGCCGCCATAAGCGTCCTGCCGCTGATTGACCCCGTTGCGCAGAAACTCGTCGATCAGATAGCCGTTCGCCGCGTGAATCTGCACGCCGTCAAATCCTGCTTCGCGGGCGTTGAGTGCCGCCGTGACATAGGTCGCGATCAGCGCCGGGATTTCCTCTGCAGTCAGCGCGCGCGGCTGCTCGTAGGGCTTGTTGCCCTCATAGCTATGCGCGTGACCCGGCGCGGTGATCGGGCTGGACGAGACCGGCTGCTCACCCGTGACGCTCGAATGCACCAACCTGCCCATGTGCCAGAGTTGTGCAAAGATGCGGCCGCCTGCATCATGCACGGCTTGCGTCACCGGCTTCCACGCCGCGACCTGCTCCGCCGACCAGATACCCGCTGCATAGGGCCAACCAAGCCCCTGCTGCGACACGCCGATGCCTTCGCTGATGATGAGTCCGGCCGAGGCGCGTTGCCGGTAATAATCCGCCATGATGGGCGTGGGCACATGGTTGCGGGTGGCGCGGGCGCGGGTCAGTGGCGCCATGAGGATGCGGTTGCGCGCGGTAACAGCCCCTAGCTTCACGGGATCGAACAGGCTGGTCATAACTTCCCCTAATCAAAGTTGCAAATTGCAACGCAAAATGCTTGCCGACGCCAACTAAGTATGGCCGAAGCCTCTTTCAAGAGGGCAGGCAGCGAAGATCAGAAGAATGTATCGACGGCATGGATCGCCAGTCCGACGAGCCCGCCGACCAGCGTTCCGTTGATCCGGATATATTGCAGGTCGCGGCCCACCGCGCCCTCAAGGCGGCTGGTGACGGTCCCCGCGTCCCACCCCCGCACTGTTTCGCTTACCAGCGTCACGATCGAATCGCCATAAGCCGCCGTCGCACCCACTGCCGCCCGGCGAACGAAACGGTTGATCAGCAGGCGCAGCCGGGCATCCTCCTGTAACGTCGCACCCAGCTGCTGCAGAGCTTCGCCCAAACGTCCCGCCATTGCCTTGCTCGGATCGCGCACTGCGCGCAGCAGCCCGGACCGCGCCTGCTCCCACAGGCCGTCGATCCATCGCTGCATCGCCGGATTATCGACGATCTCGTCGCGGATGCGGGACACGCGCTCCTGCATGGCGGCATCGAATTGCAGGTCTTGCGCCAGCTTCGCCATGCCTTCTTCCGCCTTCAGGCGCAGGCTATGGCCGGGATCGGCCGCCATCTCCGCCAGCAGCCGCCGCAGCCCGTCGATGATGGCGTTGGACAGATTCTCATCCAGGCCGGTCCAGCGCAATATCTTCCCCGCCCGGTCGTGCACCATTTGGCGGATCAAATGGTCATTGGCCTCCAGCGTGCGATCTGCCCAATGGATAATCCCGTCCATCACAGGCGCATGGCGGCCGTCCCGCATCGCAGCCTCGATCGCCTGCCCGATCAAAGGCGACAGGTTCATGCCGCGCAGCCGCTGCGCAATGGCGCCCTTCACCATTCCGCCCAGCCGTTCCTGATCCAACGCTTCGAGCATGTCTGCCGCCAGCCGGGAAGCGCCCTCGCGCAGGCGGCCGTCGCCGCCAGAGGGGCTGGCGAGAAAGCGTCCGGCCGCGCCCGCCACGTCCAGCCTCTGCATGCGGCGGGCGACGACGGCGGGGGTCAGGAAGTTATCGCGCAGGAACAGCGCCAGCGTGTCGCCGATGCGGTCCTTGTTGCGTGGAATGATTGCCGTGTGCGGAATGGGCAGGCCAAGCGGATGGCGGAACAGCGCGGTGACGGCGAACCAGTCGGCAAGTCCACCCACCATCGCCGCCTCGGCGAAGGCCTGGACGAAACCTATGGCGGGGTGAACATGGGCTGTGGCCCGCGCGACCAGGAACAGCAGCGCCATGGCCAGCAACATGCCGGTTGCCACCAGCCGCATGTCGCGTGAGGATCGGACCGGCACATCGGCGGCGGGAAGGGAAACGGGAAGCAACTTCATCGTCCGACCAACGGTTACGCCGCCGTTTCGTTCAGACAAGCGCTTCTTTCACCGCGCCGTCTGTCCTTCGCCTCATTCCGCCGGTTGTGCGGTGCCGTCATGTGGCGAATCGTCCCCGGGCTTGTAGGTGAGCAAGCGGCGGCTGAGGCGGGGGCCGGCCCACTCCTCTATCTCCAAGGCCAGGCTGAACGTCGCAGGCACGATCACCAGCGTCAGCAGAGTGGATAGCAGCAGTCCGCCGATCACCGTAATACCCATCGGCGCGCGCCAGGCGCTGTCGCCGCCCAGAGACAGAGCGGTCGGCACCATGCCCGCGACCATGGCTACGGTTGTCATGACGATCGGCTGCGCACGCTTGTGCCCCGCGTCCACGATCGCGTCAAAGCGCGGCACGCCTTTCTGCACTTCCTCCAGCGCGAAATCGATCACCAGGATCGAGTTCTTGGCGACAATGCCGAGCAGCATCAAGAGGCCGATCAGCACCGGCATGGAAATCGGATTGCCGGTCAGGTGCAGCGCGATCGCGCCGCCCAGCGGCGCGAGCAGCAGCGAGCCCAGATTGACGAAGGGCGGCATCAACCGCTTGTAGAGCAGCGTCAGCACCGCCAGCACCAGCATCACGCCGGAAATCACCGCGACGACGAAGTTCATCACCATCTCGGCCTGCCACTTGGACTCGCCGGTGTTGATTTTCTGGATGCCGGGGATGCGTCCTTCCTCCACCGCCTTCATCGTCGGCAGGGCGTTGATCTTCTTCATCGCCTGGCTGCTGACGATGCCCGGTGCGAAGTCCGCATCGACGACGATCCGGCGGATTTGGTTGTAGCGGCGGATCTGCGTCGGGCCTGCCCCAAATTCGACATCGGCAACGACCTTCAGCGGAACGGAGCCTCCGCTGACCGTGGGAACCGGCATATTCTCGACCGTGGCGATGTCGCGCCGGCTGTTTTCGGCCACTGCCACGCGGATCGGAATCTGGCGGTCCGACAGCGAGAATTTGGCGCTGTTCTGATCGATCTCACCGATGGTCGCCACCCGGATCGTCTGGCTGAGCGCGGCGGTGGTCACGCCCAGGCTGGCCGCCAGGTCAAAGCGTGGCTTGATGATGATTTCCGGCCGGTTCATGTCGCCCTGGACGCGTGGCGCGCGGACCTCCCGCACGGCGGACATCTCGGACACCAGCTTGTTCGCCGTCTGCTCCAGCAGATCGGCATTGTCGCTGCCCAGCATGACCGTGACGTCACGGCCGAAGCCGCCGCCCGCCTGCGACTGGAAATTGACCCGCGCATCGGCGATCTGCTGGAATTTCGGCGCGACGCTGCGTTCCCAATCCACCGATGATCCGGGCCGGTCCTTGCGCAAGGTCAGGTAGATGTTGGCGCTGGTCGGTTCGATATCGGCAAAGGCCGCATCGACATAATCCTTGTCCGCCGCCAATATGTCCGCCACCCGCCGGGCGACCCCAGCCGTCTGCTCCAAAGTGCTGCCCGGCACGGTTTCAATCTTCACCTGACTGAAATCCGTGTCCATCGACGGCTGGAACGCCATCGGCAATGTCGCGAAGGCCAGCAGGGTCGCGGCAAAGGCGAGCCCGCCTATGCCCACGGTCCACAGGCGATGATCCCGCAGCCAGGCGGCAAAGCGCGGCCGCCCGCCGCGTGCGCGGTAGGCGTGCGCCGCCCGTTCGTCGAGCGACCAGTGCAGGACGCGCATATAGACGTCCATCAACCAGCCCTCGCCATGGCTTTCCTGGCCATGGGCCTTCAGGAAATAGGCCGCGACCATGGGCGTGATGAGGCGCGCAACCGCCAGGCTCAGCAGCACGGCCACGACGACGGTCATGCCGAACTGGATGAAAAACTGCCCGGAAATCCCCGGCATCAGCGCGACCGGCAGGAACACCGCGACGATCGCCATCGTTGTCGCCAGTACGGCAAGGCCGATCTCATCGGCGGCATCGATCGCTGCCTGATAGGCTGTTTTGCCCATGCGCATGTGGCGGACGATATTCTCGATCTCCACGATCGCGTCGTCCACCAGCACGCCCGCCACGAGGCTGAGCGCCAGGAGCGACGTCATGTTGAGCGTGAAACCCATCATGTCCATGAACCAGAAGGTTGGAATGGCGGACAGCGGAATGGCCAGCGCAGCGATGATCGTCGCGCGCCAGTCACGCAGGAACAGGAACACGATAACGACCGCCAGCACCGCGCCTTCGATCATCGACTGCATCGCCGAGTGATATTGGCTTCTGGTATATTCGACGCTGGTGAACAGCTGCTTGTAGCGGACCTTCGGATTTTCCTTCTTCAATTGCTCCAGCACCTTGAGCGCATTGTCGAAGACGGTGACGTCCGATGATCCCTTCGCCTTTTCCATGCTGAAGCTCGTCACCTGCGTGCCGTTCATCAGCGACAGCGACCGCTGCTCCGCATACATGTCGCGCACATCGGCGAGGTCGGCGAGCTTTACCGTGCGTCCGCCGGGGATAGCGATCTGCGTCTGTCCCAGGGCATAGGCATCCTGCGCGTTGCCCAGCACGCGAATGGCCTGTTCTGCGCCCGCGATTTCAGTACGGCCGCCTGCCGCGTTCAGGTTCACCTGCTGCAGCTGCTGATTGACCTGCGCGGCGGTGATCCCGTGCGACTGCAGCTTGACCGGGTCCAATATGACGCGGATCTCACGCGTAACGCCGCCGCCGCGCTTCACCGCAGCCATGCCCGGCACCGCCAGAAGCCGCTTGGCGACCGTATTGTCCACATACCAGGACAATTGCTCCAGCGTCATGTCGGTCGCTTCGGCGCTGAAATAGGCGATCGGTCCATCCGCATCCAGACGCGTGACCTGCGGCTCCAATATGCCTTCGGGCAGGTCGCTGCGGATCTGATCCACCGCATTCTTGACGTCATTGACTCCGCGGTCGATCGGCGTTCCGATCTGGAACTGCACGATCGTCATCGACTGACCTTCGGACACGGTCGATGTGATCTCATCGACGCCGCTGATGCCGCGAACCGCGGCCTCAATCCGCTGCGTCACCTGGGTTTCGAGTTCCGGCGGCGCTGCGCCCGGTTGCAGCACCAGCACCTGCGCTATGGGGAAGCTGATATCGGGCTGCTGGTTGATGTCCATCCGGCCGAAGCTGACGACCCCGGCGATCAGCAGCGCGACGAACAGCACCAGTGGCGACACCGGATTTCGAATGGCCCAGGCGGAAATATTGCGAAAACTCATGACGGCTTCCTCGCAGGCGCGGTGTTACCCGGCCTTTTGCAGTTGCGGCCGGACCTTCTGCCCCGGCCGCAGGAAGGCGCCCGCCGACGCCACGATACGTTCATTGCCATTCAGGCCGCTGGTTACCGCAACGCCCTTGTCGGATACCTGGCCTACCTCAACATCGCGCCGCTCAGTCTCGTCACGCGCATTGATGACATAGACATAATGCCCCTTGTCGTCCGTCTGCACGGCGGACTCCGGCAGCATCGGCGCGGTCGCGGTCCCGCTGACGATCGTCGCGGACGCAAAACCGCCCGGACGGATCGCGGCATTATAAGGGATGGCGATGCGTGCGATACCTTGGCGGGTCTGCGGATCGACGACAGGCGAAACCTGCCATACGCGTCCGCTGAATCGCGATTGGCTACCAACCGGAGTCACAGTCGCGCTGTTTCCGGGCCGCAGCGTGCTGAGGTCGCCCTCGCTCAGCTGCGCCAGCAATTCCATTTCGCCGCCCTTGGCCATGCGGAACAGCACGCCGCTGGCTGATCCGACAATCTGTCCCGGCTCAACGTCGCGCGTCAGCACCAGGCCCGCCGCCGGTGCGCGAATGTCGAGACGCCCCGTGCGGGCCCGCTGCTCGGCAAGCTGCGCCGCCGCCACAGCCACGCGGGCGTTTGCGGCATCGCGGGTAGCGGTGCGCTGGTCGATGTCCGCCTGGCTGATGAAGCCGCGCTTCACCAATGCGCGCGCCCGGTCAAGCTGAGCCTGCGCCAGCTTCGCATCGGCGCGCTGCACCTCCAGCTGCGCCGCCAGGGATCGAATCTGTTCTGCTTGTACGGACCGTTCGATCACCGCCAGTACCTGTCCAGCCCGGACCCAATCGCCTGGCTGCACCAGTACCTGCCGCACTTCGCCACCTTCGCCCACGACGCCCACCGGCATTTCCACGCGGGCGGCGAGCGATCCGGTGCCGCTGATCGTGCGCGGGACCACCGATTGGCCGGGGACGATCACGGTAACTGCGGGAGCCTGTTCCGCTGCGGGCGCCTCCGCGCCCTTGCCATGCATCGTGACCCAAGCGGCGATGGCGATCAGGATGATGGCGATGATCGCCCCGATAACCAGCATCCGCCGCCGCGCAGGCTGCGGTTCGTCGGCGAAGATGCGCACCGGGGCGTCCCCGGCGACTTGAGTTTCGTAGTTCATCCTGGTTCCATCGTTCGGCGGCTTGGCCGTGCAAGCGCTGTGTTATATGAATAACGCACCTGTCTCAACCCTCCATACACTTTGCGCATCAGCGGGGCAACGCTGGCGGGGTGAGCGCCTCCCTTGCCAAACCGGCGCGGCTATGGCGCTATGACCTAAGTTAACTGCGGGAGGCTAGGATGGAATTGTTCGGATGGATAATCGTCGGCCTGTTCGCAGGCGCGATTGCGCGACTGGTGATGCCGGGCCGCGATCCGGGCGGCTGTGTGCTGACGGTGCTGCTTGGTATCGCTGGCGCGTTGCTGGCGGGATATGTCGGGCGTCTGCTCGGCGTCTATGAGCCGGGGGAGCAGGCGAGTTTCCTGGCTGCCGTACTGGGCTCGATCGGCGTACTCGCCATCTATCGCTGGTTCGCCAGACGCCGGTAGACGCAAAAAAGGGCTGCGCCGAAACGCAGCCCTTCATACCCGCCAGCTAAGCTTTTGGGGTCGGTTTTAGCGGACCGATCCGCGACGGACCAGGTTGACGATGGCGAGCAGCACGATCGCGCCCACCAGGGAAACGAGGAAGCTATAGAGCGTCAGGCCTTCGTTGATCGAACCGCCGCTGAAGATCAGGCCGCCGATGAAGGCGCCCACGATACCCACGACGATGTTCAAAAGGATGCCCTGCTGCGCATCGGTGCGCATGACCATGCTGGCAAGCCAGCCGATGATACCGCCGACAACAAGCCACAAAATGATACCCATTTCACACTCTCCTTGGACCAGCGCCCCCAGCGGGTTGGCTGATCTATTCAACGGAGAAGTCGGCTTCGCGTTCCGTCAAAAATGTTTCTGGGTTGACAATGGGAGAAGAATCGGGGCCGCGCCCAAAAGGAAAGGGCCGCCGGAAACGGATCCAGCGGCCCTTGAATATCTGCCCCGCGCAACCCGCGCGTGGCGGGATGATCAGTATTTCTGCTGCCGTTCGTAGAGCGACTTGTAATATTGAATGCGCGTGACGCGCAGCCCGTGCATGCCCGACCGATCGACCGCGCGCTGCCAGCCCGCAAATTCTTCCAGCGTCAGCGAATAGCGCGCGCACGCTTCATCGACGGTCAGCAGCCCGCCATTGACGGCGGCCACCACCTCGGCCTTGCGGCGCACGACCCACCGGGTTGTATTCACCGGGGGAAGGCTCTCCAGAGTCAGGGGTTCCCCGAGCGGCCCGACGACCTGAGCAGGCCGAATTTTCTGATTTTCTATCATTCTCACCCTCAAAAAGCGGCACTGGCGTTGCCGAATTCAGCAGCGGCAACCGGTATGCGCGTCAGCCCTGAAGATCGACTAAAGCGCCACGGTAAACGCCCCCTTCATCATCCTTGCCCCACTCTTAAATGCTGTGCGATCAACGGGTTGAAGCTGCCCGTTGGACGCGCGGCTTCGATCACGCCGCTTGGACGAGGCGCGAAGATTCCGGCCAGGTCCTGGATCCAGTCGCTCGGCTCGTCCTGCCCCCGCAGGACCCCGGCAACCGCCTGCGCGGTCGGGCTGGCCGCCTGCGCCGCCGCCGAAGCGGCCCGCAGCATCGGCCAGACCGGCGCGTGCGGCCGGCTGACGGGTCTGGCATTGGCAGGCCGAAGCCCACCCGCCCGAAGGAAACTGAAATCCATGAGGCGAGGGGATAGCGAATAAAGGATAAGGTCCGGTAAACTCCGTCACGGGAATGACGCATCGCGGGCGCGGTGGCTGAATCCCGCTGGAATGCAGGCGCGCGCGCGACTATATGCGCGCCCATGCAGCCCCAGTTTCAGTTGCCCGAGCCGCTCAAGCAGCGGCGAATCGTCGTCGCCATGTCCGGGGGCGTGGATTCCAGCGTCGTCGCTGCGTTGGCCGCCCGCACGGGCGCGGAAACCATCGGCGTGACGCTTCAACTCTATGATCATGGCGCTGCGGTTGGCCGCACCGGAAGCTGCTGCGCCGGGCAGGACATCCGCGACGCTCGCGCCGTCGCAGACCGCATCGGCATCGCGCATTATGTCTTTGATTATGAAAGCCGTTTCCGAGACTCGGTGATCGCAGACTTCGCCGATGAATATATGGCGGGACGCACGCCCATTCCCTGCGTGAAGTGCAATATGGGGGTGAAGTTCACCGACCTTTTCCAGATCGCGCGCGACCTCGGCGCGGACTGCCTCGCCACCGGGCATTATGTCCGCCGGGTGGAGGGCCCGCAGGGCGCCGAACTGCACCGCGCTGCCGATCCAGCCCGCGACCAGAGCTATTTCCTCTTTGCCACGACTCAGGCGCAGCTGGATTATCTGCGTTTCCCCCTGGGGGGTTTGCCAAAGCCGCAGGTGCGCGAAATTGCCGCCGAACTCGGCCTGTCCGTGGCGATGAAGCCTGACAGCCAGGACATTTGCTTCGTGCCCGACGGCGATTACGCCAAGATCGTGCGCAAGCTGCGCCCCGACGCGGACCAGGGCGGCGAGATCGTGCATGTCGATGGCCGGGTGCTGGGCGCACACAAGGGGCTGATCCACTATACGGTGGGACAGCGCAAAGGGCTGGAGATCGGCGGTCAGGCCGAACCGCTCTATGTCGTACGCCTCGACGCCGAAGGACGGCGGGTGATCGTCGGGCCCAAGGCCGCGCTTGCCGTGTCTGCGGCGCGGCTGTCCGACATCAATTGGCTCGGTCGTGACTTCACCGGCCCGCTGAGCGCCAAGGTGCGGTCCATGGCAAAGCCCGTGCCTGCCCGACTGGAGGCCGAAAGGCTGATCTTTGACGCGCCCGAATATGGCGTCGCGCCCGGCCAGGCCGCCGTACTCTATGCGGGCGACCGCGTGCTGGGCGGCGGCTGGATCGCCGCGACGGAAGGAGCTGTGCTGGAAGCGGCCTGACATCCACCCTATCCCAAGATGGTGGAGGGGAAGAATGGGAAGGTCGCGCAACTATCCTCCACCAGCCTGCAGCCGGTCCCCCTCTTCATGCTGCGCGCAGGGAGGAAACGGCCACCCCCAAAACCTTGCCCTTTCTCCGCCCGCCAAGTAAGGCCCGCCGGTCATGACTCGTCCGCTCACACTCGCCATCCCCAAGGGCCGCATCCTTGATGAAGCGCTGCCGATGCTCGCACGCGTCGGCATAGAGCCGGAGGCGGAATTCTATGACAAGAAGAGCCGGGCGCTCCGCTTTGCCACCAATCGTCCCGACATATCGATCATCCGCGTGCGCGCTTTCGACGTCGCCACCTTCGTCGCTCATGGGGCCGCGCAGATCGGCATCGTCGGTTCCGACGTGGTCGAGGAATTCGACTATTCTGAACTCTATGCGCCGGTGGACTTGGACATCGGCCATTGCCGCCTGTCGGTCGCGGAACCCGTCGATCTCGCCGACGAAGATGAGGCGGCGATGAGCCATGTCCGCGTCGCCACCAAATATCCCTATCTAACGCGCCGCTATTATGAAGCGCGCGGCATTCAGGCCGAATGTGTGAAGCTGAACGGCGCGATGGAACTCGCGCCCTCGCTCGGTCTCTCGCGCCGGATCGTCGATCTGGTGTCGTCGGGCGCGACGCTCAAGGCGAACGGCCTCGTCGAAACTCATGTCATCATGCAGGTGTCGGCGCGGCTGGTGGTCAATCGCGCCGCCTACAAGATGCGCTCAGCTGAGCTCACGCCGCTGGTCGAAGCCTTCCGCAAGGCCGTGGGGGTGAAGGATGCCGCTTAGGCTCGATAGCCGCAGCGCGGATTTCGTCGCCGCCTTCACCGCTCTGGTGGATGCCCGGCGCGAGGCGGATGAGGATGTGTCGCGCGACGTCACCGCCATCCTGAAGCGCGTGCGCGCGGAGGGCGACACGGCGATCGCCGATTATACCAGCCGCTTCGACCGGCACGATCTGGAAGCGAGCGGCTGGGCGGTCAGCCCGGCCGAATGCCGCGCGGCGCTGGAGAGTATCTCGCCGCAGCTGCGCGAGGCGCTCGAACTCGCGGCGGCGCGTATCACCGCCTATCATGAAAAGCAGAAGCCTGAAGGCAGCGACAGCGTCGATGCGGCAGGCGTGCGCCTGGGTGCGCGCTGGACTCCGGTCGATGCGGCGGGCCTTTATGTGCCCGGCGGCCGCGCGGCCTATCCCAGCTCTCTGCTGATGAACGTCATCCCCGCCAAGGTCGCGGGCGTCTCGCGCATCGCGATGGTGACGCCCACGCCCAATGGGGAGATCAACCCGCTGGTCCTCGCCGCAGCCAGCATCGCCGGGATCGAGGAGATCTGGCGCATCGGCGGGGCGCAGGCCGTGGCCGCGCTCGCCTATGGCACGGATCGGATCAGGCCCGTGGACGTCATCACCGGCCCCGGCAACGCCTGGGTCGCGGAGGCCAAGCGGCAGCTTTACGGCGTCGTCGGCATCGACATGGTTGCGGGCCCGTCCGAGATCGTCGTCGTCGCCGACGCGCACAATGATCCCGACTGGATCGCCGCCGATCTGCTCAGCCAGTCCGAACATGACCCGACCAGCCAGTCGATCCTCTTCACCGACGATGCCGCCTTTGCCGATGCCGTTGCGGCGGCGGTCGAAAAGCGCCTGCCGCTGCTGTCGACGCAGGCGGTGGCGGCGACCAGCTGGGCCGCCAATGGTGCGATCATCCTGGTGCGGGACTGGCAGGAGGCGATGCCGCTGGTAAACCGCCTCGCCGCGGAGCATCTGGAACTTGCCGTGGACGATCCCGACGCGCTGTTCGCACAGGTGCGGCATGCCGGATCGGTCTTCCTCGGCCGCATGACGCCCGAAGCCGTCGGCGATTATGTTGCGGGTCCCAACCATGTCCTGCCGACCGGCCGCCGCGCGCGCTTTTCCTCGGGACTCTCGGTGCTCGATTTCATGAAGCGCACCAGTTTCCTCAGCCTGGACAAGGCCGCGATCGGAGCCATCGGCCCGGCAGCGGTCGCCCTCGCGGAGGCGGAGGGGCTTCCTGCTCACGCTGCCTCGGTGGCGGTGCGGCTGACCTAAGCCCGCTCTTTTCAAGAAACACTGCCCTTCGACAAGCTCAGGGCGAACGGCTACATGGAATCCTTATGAACGATCGCGCCAAATCCCGCTCCGCCGCCCGCCTCGCCGCGGTCCAGGCGTTGTACCAGCTGGAAATGGAAGGCACGCCGCTCGCCGCCCTGCTGCATGAGTTCCACCAGCATCGCCTCGGCGCGACGATCGAAGACGTCACCTATGCCCAGGCGGAAGAAAGCTTCTTTGACGACATCGTAAGCGGCGTGGACAAGCGCCGGGACGAAATCGACGGCGTCATCGCCGCGCGCCTGTCCAAGGGCTGGAGCCTGGAACGCCTCGACAAGCCGATGCGCCAGATCCTCCGCGCGGGCGCTTACGAACTGCTGGCCCGCAAGGATGTTTCGACCGGCACCGTGATCAGCGAATATGTCGATGTCGCCCATGCCTTCTACGACAAGCGGGAGGCAGGGTTCGTCAACGGCTTGCTGGATGGTGTGGCGAAGGATGTGCGGAAGTAGGGCTGTTCGGATGGCGGGCCGTGCTCCTGCGAAGGCAGGAGCTCAGCCCTGGGCTCTGAACTGGGCACTTGCCTTCGCAGGAGCACGGTAGGCCATGTCCGCTGAATCCCGCTTCCTCACCTTACTCCGCCTGCTGGCAAGCGATCCCGCCGCCCAGGGCCTGCAAGACGATGTGGCCGTCCTGGACGTTGGCGAAACCCGCCTGATCCTCACCAGCGACACCATGGTCGAGGGCGTGCATTATCTCCCCACCGACCCTCCCGCCGATATCGGCTGGAAACTCGCCACCGTGAACCTCTCCGACCTCGCCGCCAAGGGCGCGAGGCCGGTGGCATGCCTCCTCAACTACGCCTTGTCCGGCGAAGATAGCTGGGACGCCGCCTTCCTCGAAGGACTGGGTGAGGCGCTCAGCCGTCACGCCATGCCGCTGCTCGGCGGTGACACCGTGCAAATGCCCGGACGCAGCGCCCGCAGCTACAGCCTCACCGCCATCGGTGAGGCGCGCGGACCGGTGCCGCTGAGGACAGGCGCTCAGGCGGGGGATCGTCTCTATATCACCGGCCCGGTCGGCGACGCCGGCGTGGGCCTCGACCTGCTCCGCTCCGACCCCAGAGCATCCGGGCCGTTGGTCGAAGCCTATCGCCGTCCCAAGCCCCGCCTCGCCGAAGGCGCGCTGCTCGCGCCCCATGCTCACGCCATGATGGATGTGTCGGACGGTCTTCTCATCGATGCGGCGCGCATGGCGCAGGCGAGTGGGCTTGCCGTCACCATCGACCACATACCCCTCTCTCCCGCGCTGGAGGCGGTGCGCGGCGCCAGCACCGCCGCACAGATCGCCGCGGCGCAAGCCGGTGATGATTACGAACTGCTCTTCGCCCTTCCGTCTTCAGAAAAGCCGCCGGTCAGGGCCATTCCCGTAGGACATTTCTCCGCCGGATCGGGGCTCTGCCTCGTCATCGACGGGGCTGAGATGCCTCTGCCCGCCCGCCTCGGCTGGGAACATGGCTGACCCACACTCCGCCAAGTCGCTGATTCAGGTGAATTCCGTAACCGCTTGACGCGGCCCGTCCTGCCTGTAGCTTCCCCGCATCCTTTCTTCAGCCCGGTTGGACGCTCATGATGTGCGTGACCCTGATGCTGATTGACGCGGTGCCTGATGCCGGATGCGTGAATTCCGGCCGCCCGCCCTTACGCCTTTCGTTCGCCCGTCATTCCCTGCGGAGCGGCCGATGATAGGAAAAACAGGGGGAGAGGAACATCCATGCAGATTGTCTATATCGCCATAGGGTGCGGCCTGCTGGCCGTGCTCTACGGCCTGTTCACCAGTCGACAGGTGCTGGCGGCCTCCGCCGGCAATGAAACCATGCAACAGATTGCGGGGGCCATTCAGGAAGGGGCAAGAGCCTATCTTGGCCGCCAATATACGACCATCGGCATGGTCGGCGTCGTGGTCGCGGCGCTGGTCTTCTTCTTTCTTGGCGCAACCTCCGCGATCGGCTTCCTGATCGGCGCGATCCTGTCGGGGGCGGCGGGGTTCATCGGCATGAACATCTCGGTGCGCGCCAATGTCCGCACCGCGGAAGCCGCGCGCACCACGCTGCAGAGCGGCCTTACCGTCGCCTTTCGGGCAGGGGCCATCACCGGCATGCTCGTGGCGGGCCTCGCCTTGCTCGCGATCAGCGTCTTTTTCTGGTATCTGACCGGACCTGCCGGTCACGCGCCTGACGATCGTCTGGTGATCGACTCCCTGGTGGCTCTGGCCTTCGGCGCCAGCCTCATCTCCATCTTCGCGCGTCTGGGCGGCGGCATCTTCACCAAGGCGGCCGATGTCGGCGCGGACCTGGTGGGCAAGGTCGAGGCGGGCATTCCGGAGGATGATCCGCGCAACCCCGCCGTCATCGCCGACAATGTGGGCGATAATGTCGGCGACTGCGCCGGCATGGCCGCTGACCTCTTCGAAACCTATGTCGTGACCGTCGGCGCGACGATGGTGCTGACCGCGCTGCTGGTGAAGGGCGTGGACAACGCCTTCCTGCAACAGCTCATGTCGTTGCCGCTGATCGTCGGCGGCGTGTGCATCATCACGTCGATCATCGGCACCTACATGGTGCGCCTGGGCGCCAGCCAATCGATCATGGGCGCGCTCTACAAGGGCTTCTGGACCACCGCTATCCTGTCCATCCCCGCGCTCTATTTCGCGGCGCACTTCACGCTGGGCGATCTCAATGCCCGCTTCGGCACCGATCTTGACGGCAATGGCGGTTATACCGGCATGGCGCTCTTCTGGTCGATGATGGTGGGCCTCGCCGTGACCGGCCTTATCGTCTGGATCACCGAATATTATACCGGCACCAACTATCGCCCGGTGCGCAGCATCGCGCGGGCGTCGGAAACCGGCCATGGCACCAACGTGATCCAGGGCCTCGCCGTCAGCCTGGAAGCGACCGCGCTTCCCACGCTGGTGATCGTCGCGGGCATCATCGTCGCGCATCAGTTGGCGGGCCTCATCGGCATCGCCTTCGCGGCCACCGCCATGCTGGCGCTGGCGGGCATGGTCGTCGCGCTCGACGCCTATGGTCCGGTCACGGACAATGCAGGCGGCATCGCGGAAATGTCGCATCTTGATGACAGCGTGCGTGGCAAGACCGACGCACTGGACGCCGTGGGCAACACGACCAAGGCGGTGACAAAGGGCTATGCGATCGGTTCGGCGGGCCTCGCTGCGCTCGTCCTGTTCGGCGCTTACACGGAGGACCTGAAATTCTACAACTCGGCCCTTGGTCTTACCGAGCCGGTCGATTTCAGCCTCTCCAACCCATATGTCATCGTCGGCCTGCTGCTGGGCGCGCTGCTGCCCTATCTCTTCGGCGCAATGGGCATGACGGCGGTGGGCCGCGCAGCGGGCGATGTGGTCAAGGACGTGCGCGACCAGTTCGCCACCAACAGCGGCATCATGGAAGGGACGTCGCGCCCTGATTATGCCCGCACGGTGGACCTCGTCACCCGCGCCGCGATCAAGGAGATGATCATCCCCAGCCTGCTTCCGGTGCTGGCGCCGATCGTCGTCTATTTCGCGATCTCGGCCGTCGCGGGCACGCCCAACGGCTTCGCCGCGCTGGGCGCTTTGCTGCTCGGCGTCATCGTCTCGGGCCTCTTCGTCGCGCTGTCTATGACCTCGGGCGGGGGAGCCTGGGACAATGCGAAGAAGTTCATCGAGGACGGCAATCACGGCGGCAAGGGATCGGAAGCGCACAAGGCGGCCGTGACCGGCGACACCGTGGGTGACCCCTACAAGGACACGGCGGGCCCCGCCGTCAATCCGATGATCAAGATCACCAACATCGTCGCCCTGCTCCTGCTCGCCGCATTGGCGCATGGGGCGTAGCGACCGAGAACAAACTGTCAAAAAATTCAAGACAGTAGAATGGCCCCGCCCTATGATTAGGGCGGGGTTATTGTTCGGGGGGTACATAGCTTGAAGAAGATTGCAGTTGCCGCGAGCATCCTGTTCGCGCAGCTTTCGTCCGTCGCGTTCGCACAAGCCGAAGCGTCGAAGTCCGTTCAGCCCAAGGAATGGCCGATAGAGGCCTTCGCTGAACTGCCGCTCATGGAGCAGCCGGAATTGTCGCCCGACGGCAGGCGTGTCGCCGCGCGGGTGGGATATCAGGGTCGGTTAATGCTCGTCATAGCCGACATATTCGACGCTAAGGCTTTCCACGCGATGGGGTTGGGCGAAAACGACCTCAATTGGTGGTCATGGGTCAACGATGATTGGCTGATCGCGGGTCTGGGCGCGGAAAGCTTCGTCGAAGGCATGCCCTTCCGTCTCAGCCGCGTCGCCAGCATCAAACGCGACGGGTCCAAGCTCAATCTGCTCGCCAAGAATACGGCGGCGCAGAATGCCGACGATGTCGTCTGGATGGCGCGGGATGGCACGCCGCGCATCCTCCTGTCCTATCAGACATCGATATACATCAATGAGCCGGGCTTCTGGCCCCAGGTTGATGAAGTCGATGTGACCACCGGCCGGATGCGCAATGTCATCCCGCCGCGTGCGAACGTCATGTCCTGGCGTGCCGACGCGTCTGGAGCCGTTCGGATGGGGGTAGGCTATGTCGATGCGACGCGCACCTCAAAGCTGCTGTACCGTCCGGACGGCAAGTCCAGTTTCCGCGTAGTCGACCGCGCCGACAAGCGCCGTAATGAATCCATGGTGACGCCGCTGCTGTTCACGGCTGACCCTGGCAAGGCTATCGCCAGCGACGATCGTGACGGAACCGAGGCGCTCTACGAGCTCGACCTGAACACGCTGCAATTGGGGCAGAAGATCTTCGCCGCGCCTGGCTTCGACATCGGCAACGTCGTGACCGACGACAGTCAGACGAGCCTTTCCGGCGTTTATTACACCGCCGATGCGCCCGCAGTGCATTGGTTCGACGCCTCGCTCGTGCAGATCCAGGCGGATCTCGACAAGGCGGTCGGCAATCGCCGGGCAAAGATCGTTTCCACCAGTCGCGATCACAAGAAGATGATCGTGCATGTCGGCAGCGCCGATCAACCTGGCGCTTATTACTATTACGACACCGACTATGGCGTGATGAGGCTTCTTTCCAATGTCAGCAGCAGCTTTGGCAGCGCGCATCTCTCGCCGGTCAAGACCATCCGGTACAAGGCGCGCGACGGCCTGGAAATCGCCGCCGTGCTGACGCTTCCTGCGAACAGGAGTCCCAGAAATCTGCCGATGATCCTGCTGCCGCATGGGGGCCCGTTCGCACGCGACAGTGAAGATTGGGACTGGTGGGTACAGTTTCTCGCGCATCGCGGTTACGCGGTGCTGCAGCCCAATTATCGCGGTTCGTCAGGCTATGGCACGGCTTTCGCGGAAAAGGGGGAGGGGCAATGGGGCCTCGCCATGCAGGACGACCTGAACGACGCCGTCGATTGGGCGGTGAAGGAAGGCATTGCCGACGCAAAGCGCGTCTGCATCGCCGGCGCGTCCTATGGCGGTTATGCCGCGATGCGGGCGGCGCAGCGCGACGGGGCGAAATATCGGTGCGCGGTATCTTATGCGGGGGTGTCGGACCTTTCGGCGATGATGCGGTACGATCGCCGCTTTCTCAATCACGGCGGCCGTTCGGACTGGATGCGGCAACAGGCCCCCAATTTCGCAGCCGTTTCTCCCATCAATTTCGCCAGCCAGTTTTCCACGCCCATCCTGCTGATGCATGGGAAGAAGGACCGGCGCGTGCAGGTCACACAATCGCGCGAGATGGCGGAAAAGCTGAAGGCGGCGGGAAAAGCGCCGGGCAAAGACTTCATCTACGTCGAACAGCCGCTTGCCGACCATTTCTTCTCGCGCCAAGCCGACCGGCTCGATTTTCTTCAGCGGCTCGATGCTTTCCTCAAGGAGCATAATCCGGCTTAGCCACGCCATCCGTGCACCATCGGACATAGGCTGCCGCACCGTCTGCGGCGAGCCTATGGCCATGCGCATGTCATGAAAGTGAAATATAATAGAAATGATGCGGTAACATAGAAGTCATAGTCGGCCGCCCACGCCACGGGGCGAGGGAGAAAGATTCAATGCGACCGACCTTCAAGCTTTTTCTGTCCGCGCTCGCCGCGCTCGCCCTTCCGGCGGCCGCGCACGCCAGCGAGGATGAGCAGCTCTGGACCGGCGTCACCGCCAATGTGAAGCTCAGTGACAAATGGCGCTTCTCGCAGGAAGTGATCGGACGTTTCAGCAACGACCGCAACGGCCTGTACGAAGTCGAGATGAACTCGCTGATCGGTTACAAGATCAGCAAGAAGGTCACGATCTGGGCGGGCTACACCCACGATCCGAATTATGTCAGCGGCGACTTCACCGTTATGGAGCATCGCGGCCGCCAGCAGGTGACGTTCGACAATATAGTGAAGATCGGCCCGGGCCAGCTCAGCGCCCGCCTGCGCCTTGAGGAACGCTGGCGCGAAGGCGTCGATGGCACTGCCTGGCGTTTGCGGCCCTATGTCAAATATGTCCTGCCCTTCAAGGAAGGCGGCAAGACTGCGCTGGTGCTGAGCCATGAAAGCTTCATCGACCTCAACACCACCAATTTCCAGCGCGTCGAGGGTGAGGAACGGATGCGCAACCTGATCGCCATCACCACGCCGCTGGCCAAGAATGTGAATGCCGAAATCGGTTATCTGCACCAGCATGGCTTCCGGCCCCACGCCGATGATCCGAACGACAGTGTCGCGTCTTTCGCGCTGAGCTTCTCTTTCTAGGCTTCCCTCCCTCCGGCCCCTCAACCCGTTCGGGCTGAGCCTGTCGAAGCCCTTCTCCGGGAAGAGAGAAGGCCCTTCGACAAGCTCAGGGCGAACGGGGTGGTCCAATAACAGCGGGCGTTGGGCGGTTTTTGAAAAGACGAGATAGGCGAGGCACCCACACCTTGCCCCCCTGCCACATAGGGGCCTATAGGCGCCCCCATGACCAGCGAACCCTTCCGCTCGCAGCTGGCGGCCCTCGACAAACGGGGGCGTCTGCGCCGCCTGGTGCCGCGCGCCGGGCGTGATTTTGCTTCCAACGATTATCTCGGCCTCGCCTCCGATCCCCTGATCGGGCAGGCCGTCGCCGATGCGGTCGCGCGCGGGGTCCCGGTGGGCTCTGGCGGATCGCGCCTGCTGCGCGGCAACGCGCCCGAGCATGAGGGGCTGGAGGCGAAAGCCGCCGCCTTCTTCCGCACGCAGGGGGCGCTGTTCCTCGCCAACGGCTTCGCCGCCAATTGCGCGATCTTTTCCACCCTGCCGCAGCGAGGCGACCTGATCGTCGCCGATGAACTGATCCATGCCAGCGTGCATGACGGCATTCGCCTCTCCAAGGCGGCGACCGTCTTCGCCCGCCACAATGATATGCAGAGCTTTGCCGATCTCATTACCGCCTGGCGCGCGGAGGGCGGCAAGGGGCGCATCTGGATCGCCGTCGAAACCCTTTATTCGATGGACGGCGATATAGCGCCGCTTTCGGACCTCGCCACGCTCGCTGCTCGGCATGAGGCGATGCTGATCCTGGATGAGGCGCATGGCACCGGCGTTTTCGGTCCGGGCGGGCGCGGCCTTTCGGCTGGGCTGGACGGCCTTCACAATGTCGTCACGCTCCACACCTGCGGCAAGGCGATGGGGGTGGAAGGCGCGCTCATCTGCGGGCCGCAGATCATCATCGACTATCTCATCAACCGTGCGCGCGCCTTCATCTTCTCGACCGCGCCCTCGCCGCTGATGGCCGTCGCCGTTTCGGCGGCGATCGATCGGATCGAGCAGGCCGACGACCTCCGCGCCCGGCTTAAGACCCTGCGCGTCGATGCGGCCGAATCCATCTGTGCGCCGCTCGGCCTGCCGCAGCCGCGCAGCCAGATCGTTCCTGTCCTGCTGGGTGAGGACCGCCGCGCCATGGCCGCCGCCGCCGCCCTGCAGGAGGCGGGGTTCGACATACGCGGCATCCGCCCGCCCACCGTGCCGCCGGGCACCAGCCGCCTGCGCATCTCGCTGACGCTCAACGTCGGCCGCGCGGATGTCGCTGCGCTCGGCAAGGAATTGCAGCGGGTGCTGGCATGACCCGCTTCGTTGTCACCGGCACCGACACGGACATTGGCAAGACGGTCTTCGCCGCCGGTCTGGCGGGCGCACTCGGCGCGCGCTATTGGAAGCCCGTCCAGGCCGGGATCGATCCGGAGGGGGACAAGGAAGCGGTGGCCCGCCTCGCGAATCTGCCAGCCGACCATATTCTGCCCGAAGCTTATCGCCTAAAGACCCCTGCCTCGCCCCATCTGGCCGCACGCCTCGACGGGGTTGAGATCAGCCTCGACAAGCTCGACTTGCCCCCCATCGATGGCCCGCTGGTGGTCGAGGGTGCGGGCGGCGTCCTTGTGCCGGTCAGCCAGACCCTGTTGATGGCCGACATCTTCGCCCATTGGGGCCTGCCGGTCATCCTCTGCGCCCGCACCGCGCTTGGCACCATCAACCACAGCCTGCTCAGCATCGAAGCGCTGCGCAGCCGCGGCGTGCCCCTCGCCGGCATCGCCTTCATTGGCGATGCTCATGCGGAAAATGAGCGGATCATCCCTGCTCTTGGCAAGGTCCCTAGCCTCGGCCGCCTGCCGCGCCTTGATCCGCTGAACGCGCAGAGCCTTAAGGCTGCCTTCGCCGCGAATATCCGCTTGCCCTGACGCACTGTCCCGGCTCAACTCCTTGCAACCCGGTCAAGCAAGGATGCTTCGATGAAATTTCTCCTCCTCGGCGCCGCCGCCTCGGCGCTGGTCCTCGCCGCTTCGGTTGCGCAGGCCGATCAGGCCCCCGCCGCAAAGCCGACCTATGGTAGCTACGGCTTCGACACGAAAGGCATGGACCCGGCGGTCGCGCCGGGCGACGACTTTTACCTCCACGCCAATGGCGGCTGGGCACGCTCCACGCCGGTCCCGGCCGACAAGTCCAACTATGGTGCGTTCAATGTCCTCGACGACCTGTCGCGCGAACGGACCAAAGCTATTTTGGAGGCCGCCCGGACCGACCCCGCGAGCAAGATCGGCATCGCCTATGCAAGCTATCTCGACGCTGCTCCGGTCGAGGCCAAGGGGCTATCCCCCATCCGGCCCTGGCTCACGAAAATACAGGCGATCAGGGACAAGCGCGGCTATGCCTGTATCGCAGCCGAAGCCGCCCGTGCAGGCATTGCCGGACCTTTCGCCTTCTATGTGGGACAGGATGACAAGGACCCCGACCATTACATCCTGAACCTGCGGCAGGGCGGCCTCGGCCTCCCCGACCGCGACTTCTATCTTCAGCCTGACGAAAAGATGGCGGCGATCCGCACCGCCTATGTCGCGCATCTTGAGCAGATGCTGACGCTCGCGGGCCAGTCCGATGCAAAGCGCCGCGCCGCTGCGCTCATGGCGTTCGAAACCGAAGTGGCGAAGCTGCACTGGACTCAGGTCGATAGCCGTGACGCCGACAAGACCTACAACAGGATGACCCTGGCCGACCTTCAGAAAGCCGCGCCAGCCTTCCCCTTCGCCGACTATTTCGCCGCCAATGAGTTGAAACCCGCTGCCCTGATCGTCGCTCAGCCCAGCGCCATCACCGGGGAGGCGGCGCTGATCGCCAGGACGCCGCTGGAGCAGTTGAAGGACGCGCTTCTGCTGCGCAGCCTCCACGCCTACGCCACATATCTGCCTGACCGGATCGCCGATGCCGACTTCGCCTTTTACGGCACCAGTTTGTCGGGCACGCCGCAGCGCGAGGAGCGGTGGAAGCGCGCCGTGGATTTCGTGAAGGAGTCCATGGGCGAGGAAGTCGGCAAGATCTACGTCGCGAAATATTTCCCACCCGAAACCAAGGCAGCCATGGATCAGCTGGTAAGGAATGTCATCGCCGCCATGGGCCGCCGCATCGATGGCCTCCCCTGGATGAGCGACGCTGCCAAGGCTCGCGCCCACAAGAAGCTCGCCGCCTTCACGCCAAAGATCGGTTATCCCGAAAAATGGCGCGACTATCGCGGGCTGACCGTCAAACCAGCCGACCTGTTCGGCAATGCGCTGCGGTCGAACCATTATGAATTCGACTATCAGATGGGGAAGCTCGGCAAGCCCATCTACCGTTGGGAATGGCAGATGACGCCGATGGAGATCAACGCCTATGCGGACTTCTCCATGGTGGAGATTGTCTTCCCGGCCGCGATCCTTCAGCCGCCCTTTTTCGATCCCCATGCCGATCCCGCCGTCAACTATGGCGGCATCGGTGCTGTGATCGGCCATGAACTCAGCCATCATTTCGACGATCAGGGCGCGAAATATGATGAAACCGGCAAGCTCAACCAGTGGTGGAGCGACGCTGATGTCGCCGCTTTCAAGGGGCTGACCGACAAGCTGGTGAAGCAATATGACGCCTATGAACCTTTCCCCGGCGCGCATGTGAAGGGCGCCTTCACCCTGGGCGAGAATATCGGCGACCTGGCCGGCCTCGCCGTCGCGCTCGACGCCTATCATGCCTCACTTGGTGGCAGGCCCGCCCCGGTGATCGACGGCACCAGCGGCGACCAGCGCTTCTTCCTCGGTTGGGCGCAGGTGTGGCGGCGCAACTATCGTGAGCCGAATCTGCGGCAGCGGCTGGTCACTGATCCCCATTCGCCGTCTCAGTATCGCGCTGATACCGTGCGCAATTTTGATCAATGGTACGCCGCGTTCAAACCCGCGCCGGGCGGCAAACTCTACCTCGCACCACAAGACCGGGTGAAGATCTGGTGATCCATTGCCCCGCCGGAACGATTCGGCTCTGCGGCGGGGCGAGCGATCATGGGGACAAGCTGTGACGCTGCTCAACCGTCATCCCTCAAATCTCACGCTTCGCCGGATCACCCTTTAATCTGACGCTGCTCTTCCACAGCTTTCATTCATTAATTTGTGAGGAGAAGCATGTTGACGGGTTTTCGTTCTTCGATCTTTCTGAAAGCTGGCCTGGCGTCGGCCACCCTGTTTGCCGCAGCGCCGCTTCTGGCGCAGGGCGCGGCAGCTCCTGCTGCCCCGGCTACCCCCGCCGCTCCGGCAACGCCTTCGGCGGGCGCGTCCAAATATAGCGAAGCCGATATCAAGCAGTTCGCTGCCGCTGCGGTGGAAGTGACCAAGATTCAGTCGGACGCTTCCATTGCCGACGCTGAAAAGCAGCCCAAGATGCTGGCCGCGCTTCAGGCCTCGGGCATTGCGCCGGAAAAGTTCAATGAGATCGGTCAGGCGGCCGCCGCAGATCCGGCGCTGCAGCAGCGCATTCAGGCGGCAGCCCCCGCCACTCCGGCTGCGCCTGCAACTCCGGCGACCCCCGCCGCTCCGAAATAAGCGGGCTGACACGGGGGAGGAGCTTGGCGTGACGCCCTCGCTCTTCTAAGCGTCACGTCATGACCTCCCCTGTCTGGCATCCCTTTTTTCAGCACGGTCTTGAAGAAGCCATTCCGCTCGTGACGCGAGCGGAGGGTGCTTTGCTCCATCTCGTCGATGGCGGAACGCTGATCGATGGCATCTCCAGCTGGTGGGTGACGACCCACGGCCATTGCCATCCCCCCATCGCCGCCGCCATCGCAAAGCAGGCGGGGCAGCTCGATCAGCTCATTTTCGCGGGCTACACCCATGAACCGGCTGAAGCGGTGGCGCGCGGCCTGGTCGATCTGGCGCCCCGTGCTACGGACCGGGATCCGCTCGCCCATGTCTTCTTCTCTGACAGCGGCTCCACCGCCGTCGAAGTCGCGCTCAAGATGGCGCTTGGCTATTGGCACAATCGCGCCCTCGATGGATTGGCGGAGCCGCGTCACCGCATCCTCGTCCTGCAGCACAGCTATCACGGGGACACGATCGGGACGATGTCCGTGGGCGAGCGTGGCGTCTATAATGCCGCCTGGACGCCGCTGTTGTTCGACGTCGGCACGATACCCTTTCCCTATCAGGACCAAGAGCAAACAACGCTCAATGCTCTTGAGGCAGCCTGCGCGCAGCGTCCCGCCGCCTTCATCGTCGAACCGCTGATCCTGGGGGCAGGAGGGATGCTGGTCTATTCGCCAGCCGTCCTGCGGGAAATGGCCGCGATCTGCGCCCGGCACGACGTCCTCTTCATCGTTGATGAGGTGATGACCGGCTGGGGCCGCACCGGGACTCTGTTCGCCTGTGAGCAGGCCGGCATCGTCCCAGATATCATGGCCGTGGCTAAGGGGATCACGGGCGGGGCGATCCCGCTGGCTGCGACTCTGGCTACTGCGCGCATCTTCGATGCGCACCGCTCCACGGACCGATCGCGTCTTTTCTATCATTCCAGCAGCTATACCGCGAACGCCATCGCCTGCGCCGCGGCGGCCGCCAATCTCGCCATCTGGCGGGAGGAAGATGTGCTGGGTCGCATCGCCACCCTGTCGGACGGGATGGCGCAGCGACTCGAAAAACTTGGCCGGCACCCGGCCTTCGTCAATCCGCGCCAGCTTGGCGCCATTGCCGCGATCGATTTGATCGCGGCGGACGCGGGCTATCTGTCCGATCTCGCCCCGCGCCTGCGTGCCTTCTTCCTGGAAAAGGGCATCTTGCTGCGGCCGCTTGGCAACACCATCTATCTGATGCCGCCTTATTGCCTTGATGCGGATCAGCTGGATCACATCTTCGCGGCCCTCTCAAAAGCCGGTGATATTTTCGGGCTTTCGGCCTGACTTTCATTTTCCGCATTTTGGCGCTATGGCGGCGCGATTTTTCGACTTCCCAGGATATTATGGCAAAAGAAGAACTGCTTGAAATGCGCGGACAGGTTGTGGAGCTTCTCCCCAACGCCATGTTCCGCGTCCGGCTTGAAAATGATCACGAGATCCTCGGCCATACCGCTGGCAAGATGCGCAAGAATCGCATCCGTGTTCTGGTGGGCGACGAAGTGCTGGTCGAACTCACCCCCTACGACCTGACGAAGGGTCGGATCACCTACCGCTTCAAATAAGCCGCTTCACGCATGCGGCTCATTCTCGCTTCAGCTTCTCCTAGACGGTGTGAACTTCTGGGTCAGATCGGCGTGTCTCCCGATGCGGTGGACCCGGCGGACCTTGATGAAACTCCGCTCAAAGCCGAACTTCCCGCCGCTTATGCAGCCCGTGTCGCCGCCGAAAAGGCCGCACTGGTGGCACGGCGGCATCCCGGTGCGCTGGTGCTCTCGGGCGACACGGTAGTCGCGGCAGGCCGTCGTATCCTGCCCAAGGCCGAGAGCGAAGCCGAAGCGCGCCAGTGCCTCGAACTTCTCTCCGGCCGCCGCCACCGCGTGTTGAGCGCCATAACGCTGGTCGATGGGGAGGGGAGGGCGCGCCACCGCCTCTCGACCAATATCGTCACTTTCAAACGCCTCGATCGCGCCGAGATCGACGCCTATATCGCGTCGGAAGAATGGCACGGCAAAGCAGGCGGCTACGCAATACAGGGCCGCGCCGCGGGCCTCATCCGCGCAATCCAGGGGAGCCACAGCGCGATCATGGGCCTGCCCATTTACGAAACCCGCGCGCTGCTCAAGGCAGCGGGCTATCCACTGGACTAGAGTGATTTCGAGGGAAATGGCACATTTCCCGGTTCGGAAATCACGACCAACAGGACTGATCGACATGGCCGAATGGCTCTATGAAGAAGGGATTGGCGAGGCCCGCGCCGCGCTGATCGAAAAGGGCCGCCTGGTCGAAGCGCAGATAGAGCGGACAACTGATGCCGCCCGCGCCGGATCGGTCATGCAGGGCAAGCTCGTTCGCACAGTAATCCCCAAGAAGCGCGGCATCGCCCGTCTCATCTCGGGCGAAGAAGTGCTCGTCGAGCCCATTCCCCCGAAGATCGCGGAGGGGGCGACGGTTCTCCTCGAAATCCTGCGAGAGGCGATCCCTGAGGAAGGGCGCGCCAAACTTGCCAAGGCCCGCATAGCGCAGCCCGGCTCCAAGGCGCATCCCGCCCCCAGCCTGCTCCAGCGCCTGCGCGCCACCGGCCTGCCCGTCGTCCCATGTCCTGCGCATGAGGAAGATCGCTTCGAAGCCCATGGCTGGAGCGAACTGATGGAAGAGGCGATCTCGGGCGAGATCGGCACCGAGGAAGCTGCCCTGCGCATCTTCCCCACGCCCGCGATGATCCTGATCGATGTGGACGGCTCGCTCCCACCCGCAAAGCTTGGACCCAAGGGCGCGAAGCTTGCCGCACAGGCTATTCGCCGCTTGGGTCTCACCGGTTCGATCGGCGTCGACCTGCCGACGATGAACAACAAGGACGAGCGCGCCGTCGCCTCGGCGCAGATCGACAAATATCTGCCGCTTCCTTTCGAGCGCACGGCGGTCAACGGGTTCGGCTTCGTCCAGATCATCCGGCGCCGCGAGCGCATGAACCTGATGGAGTTGCTCCGCGCCGACCCCGTGGAGACCGCCGCGCTGGCGCTGCTCCGCCGGGCCGAACGCCACGGCAATGGCGGCCCGGCGGAGATCGTTGCAAATCCGGCAGTCATCGATCGTCTGCGCAAGGCAACCGACTGGATCGAACAACTCGCCCGCCGTCGCGGCGGTGAGATAAGCTTGAAGGCTGACCCCAGCCTCGCCATATCGAGCGGCCATGTCGCCTAAAGCCTCCTCCTGCCCCGCCTGCGGTCAGCCCTCGGCGGCCGAAACCCGTCCCTTCTGCGGAAAGGCATGCCGCGATCGCGACCTGCTGCAATGGCTTGGCGAAGGATATCGCGTCCCCGGCGCACCCGTCGCCGAAGAGATGAAAAAAAGCGACGATTATGGGGTGGACAGCCCCCCGGATTGATGCCTATAGGCACGCCTCTCGACGCTGCCGGTGGTCCTCGCCGGCACCCGTGCCCGGGTAGCTCAGTTGGTAGAGCATGCGACTGAAAATCGCAGTGTCGGCGGTTCGACTCCGTCCCCGGGCACCATTTTCCTGTATGATGATGTTGCCCTCCGTCTTTACTAAGCACGGTTTTCTGCGGTAAATCAGGCGTCCCCTGTTTGTTGCTGTTGCTTGGCGCATGCCTGCAACATGCAACTGATGGGGGCCAGATTGGGGGCTAAAATCGCTTGGCCCCCTGCCGCAGCAAGGATGGCCCCCAGTGGCGCTAACGGATACCGCAATCAAGGCCGCGAAAGCGAAAGACAAGCCCTACAAGCTCGGAGACTCGGGCGGCCTGTTTTTGTTGGTGCAGCCGACCGGCGGAAAACTCTGGCGCCTGAAATACAGAATCGACGGTAAAGAGAAGAAGCTGGGTCTCGGCACCTACCCTGATGTGAGTCTTGCTGACGCCCGCAAGCGCCGCGACGCCGCAAAGGGCGAGTTGGCCGCCGGGAAAGATCCTGGCGTGGAGAAGGTGCGGCGGAAAGTTCAAAGCCGCATGGCCGCTGGCAACAGTTTTTCGATGGTCGCTGCTGAGTTTATCAACAAGCGCACAAAGGAGGGGTGGGCGGCTTCGACCCAAGGGAAGGCCGACTTTTTCCTCAGCTACCTAAATCCGGTGATTGGCAAAATGCCTGTTTCGGAGATCGCACCCGCTGATCTGCTGCCCATATTCAAACGCGCCGAGGCAAAAGGGAATTTAGAGACCGCTCGCCGGCTGCTGCAATTCTCCAGCCAAGTTTTCCGGTATGCCGTCGCGACAACTCGCCTTGCGTCGGACCCGACGCGCGACCTTCGCGGCGCTCTGATTGCGCCCAAGCCGAAGCATCACGGCGCCATCATCGAATCCGTGAAGGTGGGCGAGCTGCTGCGCGCGATCGATGGCTATAGCGGCCACTACGTCACCTTGTACGCGCTGAAGCTGGCACCACACCTCTTTGTGCGACCGGGCGAACTCCGATTCGCGGAATGGGCTGAGATCGACCTTGATGGAGCGGTATGGGCGATTCCAAGCGCCCGCATGAAGATGCGCAAACCGCATCACGTTCCCCTCTCTCGGCAGGCGGTGGAGTTGTTTAGAGAGTTGCGGGAACTGGCAGGCAATCGACCGGGCTATGTATTCCCGTCGATCCGTTCAACGGCGCGGGCCATGTCGGAAAACACGTTGAATGCTGCGCTGCGCCGAATGGGCTACACCGGCGACGAGATGACCGCCCATGGCTTTCGCGCGATGGCGTCGACGCTGCTTAACGAAAGCGGCAAGTGGCACCCTGACGCGATAGAGCGCGCCTTGGCGCACCAGGACAGCGATAATGTTCGGGCGGCCTATCATCGTGGCGCGCATTGGAAGGAGCGCGTTGAGATGGCCCAATGGTGGAGCGATCACCTTGATCTGCTCCGCAAGGGTGGTGACATCGTGCCGTTCCCTGGCAGCGGGCAGGTGGCATGACAGCTCGGGCAGGTATGCAGTTCCCTTGCTGCGATGAGCGTAAAGGTAGGCCCACGCTGAACGGGATAGAGGCGGCATTGTTGCGCCAGTTCATCCGATTTGGCATTCCTCCCACGCCGCGCGAATGCTCGGTCAGGTCTATTACCTACCTGCGTCAGTTAGCCGATTTGACAGCTCGAAGCGCCTTACCACAAGGCGCGGATGGAGCGCTGAAGCATAGCGAATTTCAGGTTGAGGCACGCCGCCTGACGGCGGAAGCTGAGGAAGAAATAAAACGGCTACGAGCCGATCCGTTCAGCTATCGATACTGGCGACCGGCGGGAGACGATTGGCGCCGCTTGGCAATATGTCAAGCGATGTGGTCACACGAGGCAGATTTCAAAGAGCCGAACCTCCTTTTCCCTCTGCCTAAAAGGGCCAGAGGGCGTCCGCAATCCGGTAGGCTGTGGACATATGCACATTTCGCAAAGATGGCCCGGCGGAAACTTATGCTGGAGGCAGGATCGTCCAGCACCAGAATCCAGCAAACTGCTATTGCAGAAACTGCTGTCGAGTTGATGAGAGACGCTGCGGAGCGTGGCGAATGGACCGGCGATATTCCGGAAGCATCTACAATCGAGGTCTCTTGGAGACATTTGAACATCGATGATGCAGGGCGAGACCCACCTTATCCCCCCTCGACTCAGGTTCGGCTTGATGTGACTGAGCATCTGAGACGGATTGAGGCCGTGGCTAGCTGTTTGGGAATGGAGCGTGACCTAGTGCCGGAATACCCGGCCTTCGCATCCTGGGCCGCGGCAGAAATATGGAAGGAGCAAAACCACTGCACTGAGCCGCGACCTTGGTTTCAATTTCGGCCGCCAAACTATGTATGTTGTTGGAAGACGCATCGCATGTGGCTCTCGACGGTGCCGACTGTCGTAGCGGATCGATACAAGCAGCTTCTATCAGACTTCTATGAACTGCCCGGTTAGGGAATATCGCTCTGATCTGATGTTTTAGCCTAACCGCGAATCGCCGAAAAATACCTCCGAAGCAGAAGCAGAAGGAGGTCAAATGATTACGAAACCCTGGGCGGATGTGCCTGCAACTGGGCCGCTGTTACGGCCGGCGCAGGCTGCCGAATTTCTCGGCTTCAAAAGCCGCAGCCACTATTATCGACTCGCTGAGCAGGGGCGCGTTCCCTCGCCCATCCATGTGGGCGGCAGGGCCGCCGGCATCCCTCTTGCGTGGCTGCAGGCAGTAATTGCGGCGGCTGCGGCATGATGAGCACCATAGAGGAAGCGCGCAACGCGTTCGCCGCGATAGATGCGGCCAGCGCGAAGGTTGCGGCAGAACGCGAGAAGCTTTCAGCACTTCAGCGCCGGAAGATCGATGAGGATGAGGAGCGCGCTCGGCTGCGCGAAGAAATCGAGTCAGAAGCCGCTCGCCGCATTATTGATGGCGATGAAATGGGAGGAGGCGAATGATGGCCGCTTCCCGACTACGCCGGGGCGCGAAACGCAATTCCGAACGCCTCAGAGAACTAGATGAAAACGCCGCCCCGTTGGCCGCTGCGATCAAGCTCCAGCAAGGCGTCATCGCGAAGGCCGAAGCTGCAATCCCGCCGCTCCAAGTTCCCCTAGCTGCGGCGTCGCTTCGCCTTATCGCGGAAGTGCAGGGTGACGCCCTTAATGAGACCCGAACGGGCATCGAGCAACTAGCACCAGCTCTCGCGCGGCTGATCGCTGCTGATCACGTCATGGCGGGCACCGTCGGCACGAGCGGATTCCCCGTTCCGCCTGGCGCACCTCTACCCATCAAAGGTTCACTGCTTGTGGAAAGGCTGATCAAGGCCATTCCTGACGCGCTGATGCCTGACGCGCTGAAAGCGGAAAACTTGGCGACAGCGGCACGCGCGATTTCTGCGCCAATCATTTCGAAGGTGAAAGGAACAAAGAATGACTGACATGTTGTTTGCAATACATCGTCTGGGTGTCAGCGACCCCAATGTTGAAATGGTCACCACCGGCGAATGGAATCCGGACGGCAGCCCCGTCATGAAGAAAGCAGTCAAGACCATTGACGCTGGCACCCTGTTTTCCGCCAGCCTGCTTGAAGGCGGCGCGGCTGAGATCCAGCGCTTAATCGGACTTGGTGCCATCCGTTACCCCGACGCCACAGAGTTGGCGCTGTTCGAACAAGACCAGGCGGAGGGCTGAGCATGACCGTAGGCAATGCTAAAAATCCCACCGCCAAAGCTGATGACCAGGATGTAATCGCCTCCCTGAAATCCATGGGGGCAATCAGCGCCGAACAGCCGGAGACGAGTCGGGCCGGTCGCCTGAAGGAACTCGCCGGCCGCGTGCGCCTCAAAGGCTTCGAACAGGAAACCGCGAAGCAAAAGGCGGGGTCAGAACGCGAAGTTATCGCTTCTCTGAAGGCCCTTGGCATCATCGGCGACGAGGAGGCAGACAAATGAGTTGGAACTGCGCCACAAACTCATGGATGTCGCCTTCGCGCATGGCTGCCAGGTTGCGGCATATGACCCATCCCCAGCCCCAGCGGCCAAGCGGCGAAAGGACTTCCCTCGTCACTGTCATGCGCCAACGGGAGGAAGCACTCGATAATTCAGCGATCGTGGGGGCGCGACTGGTCAGGAGGCTGCTACCCTGATGGAGCACGTAAACCTCAAAGGCTGGAAACAGTGGTGGCGCCGCAGGCGTCGCGAGCTCCGCGCGGCATCGGTGCTGGATTTGTCCACATGCTCCCGTCTTGCGCTTCACGAGGCGCGCGTCAGGGCCAGGATCGCCAAGATCCTGGGCAAGCCCGCAGCGCTCGCATTCCGATTTCTGCCTTGCGAAGTCGGTGACGATCACAGCCTCGAATTCGGCTTTTTGCTGCGCGACAAGATCGACCGAGCAACCAGGCGGAAGCTGGAACACGTTCCGGGCCTGCTGCTGCCGCTCGACGCCGTCTGAGGCGAACAACTAAACGGGAGATTTCAAAAAAACCAAACGCCGACCGGAAGGGGATTTCCGATCGACGCCCGGCATTGATGTGGAACACGACAGGTATTCAGATACCACATCGGCGGCCGGTTGCCAAGGCTGATGAAGATGACCCTTATCGATCACGATGATTTTGACGCCCTCCTAATTTCCGATGATTTTGGTGACCTGCTGAGCCAGCCCCAGCTCACATTAGATAGCCTGGCCGATCTGCCGCAGTGGGTTGCCTGGCGTGAGGAGCCCAATCGCAAAGGCCAATTGCAGAAGCTACCATGGAACCCGCATAACCCCGAATACAAGGCGCGGTCGAACGATCCCCGCACCTGGGGTACCCGGCGGCAGGCGCAGTGGGCAGCTGACCAACTTCCCCCACTCGAGGGTGAGGGTATTCGCGGTATCGGGATTGAACTGGGCAAGATCGTAGACGGCCGCCAGTTGCTGCTCGGGGGTGTCGATCTCGACTCTTGCTTGAATCCCGAAACTGGGCAGCTGACAACTTGGGCGAACGAAATCATCACCCGATTTGCCAGCTATGCTGAAGTGTCACCCAGCGGCACCGGCGTAAAGATTTTCTTCGCTTATTCTGCTTCGGACACTGCCGCTCTCGCGGACGCTATGCGGAACCCGGAGACCGGTAAGGAACGACATCGGCTGCCTTGGAGCGCAGGGACGCACCATGAAATCGGCTTAGATGTTTCGCACCGGTATTACACGGTAACCGGCCAGCTCTGCCCAGGATCGCCCCGTACAGTCCGAACGGTCGCCTTATCTGATCTCCTATGGCTGATCCGGGATGCAGGTCCTGCCTTCCTGGCGGAAACCGTGGGTGGAGGCTCTGCAGTCAAGAAGCAGGACGAATCCGGCTCGGGATGCGCGTACAGGGAAATGATCAGGCTGGCTGCGGAGGGCCTCGACCGCGAAGCGGCGCTGCAGATCATGCGATCCGTAGAGCCTGACGCCGCTTCCCTTGATGATGCTGGCAGGGCAGCTGAATGGCTCAACCGTAAGGACGAGTCTTCGATCAACAGAAGCTGGAACAATGCAAAGGAGGTCGCCGATGCCTCGCGGAGTGCTGACGAAGACGACGGAGCTGATTATGACGAGCTGGAGGCGCGTGATCCGGTCACGGCTCGCCTGAATCATCGCCATGCTATCGTGGTCGTTCGGGGCCGGACGCTCGTGACGACAGAGCGCTCCGATGGAAGCGTCGATTTCGGCACGGTGCGGGATCTGCATGCATTTTACGAGAATGACCGTGTCTCCATCGGCGAGGGCAAAACAGAGGCTGCTTCGAAGCGTTGGATGCGCGATCCAGACCGCGAAACCTTTCCCGGTGGTGTGACATTCGCGCCCGGAGGCTGCCCGCGAACGGTGTTAAACCTCTGGCGAGGCTGGGCCGTTCAACCAGACGCGAATGCATCGTGCCAGCGTTTCCTCGACCACGTGCATCGAGTGGTTTGCAATGGCAACCAGGATCACGCCGCGTATGTGATCGGATGGCTGGCTCACATGGTGCAGCGGCCGGAACAGAAGCCCGGCGTCGCTCTCGTGCTGCGGGGTGCCAAAGGCGCGGGCAAAGACACCGTTGCGGATTATGTCGCCCGAATGATCGGTCGCCGACACGCCCCTACGGTGGCTGAGTCGGATCACATCGTTGGGAAATTCAACGCCCGCTTGGAAAATGCGCTGATGCTGCACGTCCAGGAAGGCAGTTGGGCAGGCGATCGCAAGGCAGAAGGCGTGCTGAAATACCTCGTCACCAGTGATCGCATCGAAATCGAGCGGAAGGGCATCGACTCCATCAATCTGCCGAGCGTGCTGCGCATGTTCATATCGGCCAACGCCGATTGGGTGGTGCCCGCTAGCGCTGATGAACGCCGCTGGGCCGTGTTCGAGGTTTCCAATAAGCGCCGCGGCGACGACGCCTACTTCAACGCTCTGCGTGCGGAGATGGAGGGTACCGGTCCTGCGGCGCTGCTGCACTATCTGCAGAACTATGACCTGACCGGCTTCAACGTCCGCAAGGCGCCGGAAACGGAGGGGCTGCGCGACCAGAAACTGGCCAGCCTCCGCAACGTGAACCTGTGGTGGTTCGAGATGCTGAACCGCGGCGCGCTGACTGAATATGACGATGGTGAAGGCTGGGCCGCATCAGCGCAATATGTCGGGCGAGAGGTCCTGCGCAGCCAATATCTCGATTGGATGAAGGGCCGCCGGTACGACGGTGAGGCAGTCGAAGAGCGCCATTTCGGAAGGCGGATGCGTGACATGCTGCCGGAACTGAAGGACCGGAGACCTTCTGCCAAACCCGGTTTCACCCGCATCCGGCAGTATGAGGTTCCGGTGCTTGCCGATTGCCGGGCTGCCTTTGACCAGTGGATGGGGCAGCCGGTGGATTGGGAGCCGGTGGAGGGGTGATATACCGACGCGATGGCGTTATGCCTATGAACGAATCCCGATGTGGGCCGCGTTTGTGAGTCTAGCGAGACTCGTGCCGGGATAACCGTAATGACCGCCACGGAACTCATTGGACAAAGCGGCAACCTTCTCACGAAACACATCGGCGCTGATCGGACCAAACACATGGGGAGCCCATTGTTCGAAAAACAAAGCGGACTCTGAGCGAGCAAATAGGTCCGGAACTCGATAGTAATTCGCGTGAATTATTGTCGATGGCCACCAATTTTGATAATCAGTTCCATCTTTAACGATCATTCCACGGAGATATAGGACGATGTCAGCTTCGATCATACTGTCCATAGAAGGAAAACTGGCGGAGTAGGTGTCCAAGATCAAGTCAGCGTAGAGGTCTAGACGATTTAACCCTAAGCGCTGGTTGCGCCGAGCAAAGCTGCTTGGCTGCTGACAAAAAATGCGAAAAGTTGTCGTTGATTGCCCCTCCGTGTAGTTTCGTCCGCGAACGACGAACGGATGCCGCAGCACGGCACCCAATACATCGAAGCGTTCCTCCAATATCAAAACGGCGGTTAAGGCCAGAAATCCTTCGTAACACATCATCCTGAAGGAATCGAAATCGTCCTCGCGCCAAGCGTTGACGTTGTCCGCCTTGTACATCAGGCGTCCCATGCCTTCGAATATGCGGAGGATGCGACTGATGTTGGTGCCAGCGTACCTGGCTTCTGCCAGAGCTACTTCAATTAGATGCCGAAGTGCAGGACGCATCGAGGCGGCGTGTCGAATCACTTCATCGTCAAACGGCACTGCCTCCTTATCGAGGTTCGATTCCTCAAACTCTGCGATCAAGGCCTCTCCAAACTCGGTAATGAGACCGCCTGCAGCCGGCGACCCCGAAATTATCGCATGTTCAGCCCGCTTAAACTTCGAGGTGGTGCCGGTTACAACCGCGTCTGGGTCAGTGATAAAAGCCGGTGCTTTCCCAAGCTTTGGCTTCACGTGGCGAGGCTTATTCCAAATCCAGCGTTGCAAGTCCTCGTAGCTTGTTTCAGCCAATTCAGGCTTAGAAAAATCGATGAACTGCCTACCACCATAGTACGCAGGTGTAATGGCTTTCCCGTCCGCATCTCGTTCGGTGATTAGCGCGGCATACTTATCTTGATCTACTTTCTCGTATATTTCTCGGGTGAGGATCTGCGCCTCCTTACCAACACCCCCCATTCGGCCGTTAGCTTTCTCGGCGTACACGTTGTCGCAGATTAGCAGAACTTTGGTGACGGTTGGGTCGGTGACCATCGACTCCATGAAGGCGTTCGCATCATGACCTACTTTCAGATCCCATTTATCCAAGATCACCTGCACCCCGTCCTGCATAAGACGAGTTGCTAAATCGATCACCCACGCCTCATGCGTATCCGAAGACCAGGAATATGAGATGAACGCCTTCGGGGATATATATTGATCATTAGCCATTCGACTGTTTCGCCAGTTAGTTTTGCAAAATCAATGGGTAGCCCTTTCGATAATGAGCCTAGTCCCACCCGTCAGATTCATCGCGCCTTTTCCAAGCGGCGAGAAAACGGGACACTATCGCTGCTTCTGTCGATGTAGGATCCAGCTTTACCTGGAGAGAAAGCAAATTCGCGCGGAACCGATCCAGGTCCATGATTTCGCTAAGACCGTTTATGGACGCACGATCAACCCTTTTGGCAACGAGGTCTTCAGAACTTTGAGTCCACGCATGGGAGGTGCATGCAGCGGCGAGTTTAACTAGAGAAGCGTCATCCTCAATGCGGTCGTCAATCCAATTTCGGACGCGTGCTCCGTTGGCATCGAAATGGAGCCACAGGAATAGAAGGCGGAGAAGATTCGGGGCGTGAATCAAGCTTCCATCTTCAGCGGCGGATGTGATCCGTTTCCTGAACAATTCGGCAACTGCTTCCGTGTCCGCTTCCAGCAGAAGGCATTGATTCTCCGGCTCAGGTTCGCCTTCGCGGGGGTGGAAGTCCGCCCATGCAGAATGAGCGAAATCTCCCAGCCAACCGAGGGAAGCATCCGAAAGGGCTTCAAGGAAGATCGGCGACCGCTCCTCAAGGGAGGTTCGATCCATTATGAGCGCGCGTAGAAGCCAGTGCACGCGCAACGCGTTGTCGCCCACATCAAACCCACGGGCGCGGTCTGCCTCCACATTAATTTCATCTACAGCGCAAAAGATGCCGCGCAAAAGCGGTCTGACCGTCGCAAGAGGGATCGCTCCCGCTTCGCTAATCAGGGCACTCAGCAGCGCCTTCACTCGTGTTGTGCCGTCACGCTGAACTACACCTGTTGCATCGATCAGAGCCTGCCTAACCGCTTTCGGATTGCCTGCGACATCCAGGAAGGCATCCAGCTCCTTTCTCGATATTACGTCTGGGTCCAGCGATAGGCGGAAGTAAGTCTGGAAGTGCTCATTCGAACATATCCGCCGATCCCTGTCGAACCCGCGCGTGCCGTGAATGGTGTTACCCCAAACAGCGTCTAGCCGCGGAAACAGGCGAATAAGCCCACTGCGATATCTCTCCTTCTCCGGCACATCGGATAGCAGGAGCGCATCCAATCGCTCGGCACCATTAGTACGGTCCCGATCCCAATTAGCCTTACCGCACAAGGTGGTCTGGCATCCCCGCAAAGATCGATAGAGGCTTGGGCGGAAAAGCCGATATGCCTCGACAGCCAAAAAGTCGCCGAGATTTACATCACCCTCGACGGCCGGCCAGGTGATCGTTAGCGCATTTACGTAGCGGGTCGCGTCCCGAGGTGTTCTCAGTTCAGGCGCCACGATCGCATGAAACATATTCATTGTGTGAACTAGCTGCTTGTCTTCTATTCCCCCAACGATCGCATGGATGTTCGCAACAACGTGTCGGTGCAGATCTGTTTCTAAAGGCGTTGGCAACTCGAATGATGCTTGTACGATTTTTTCGAGATAATGTGGTCCTTCCGAGGGAAAGCGATCAGCCACCACGCGCTCCGCCAATAGGCGGTCGAATGCGAGGATATAGATCAAATTCGGTAGCCGCCCGACCGACTTCACCAGGCGAAACATTGCTAGCGCTTCATCAGGTGCAAGACGATCGATGTCATCAATCAGGATGACGAAGCGCTTCGATTGGGCGGACAGAGCGGCAGAAAGTTCGCAGTGTAGCTTTTCAACGCTCTCCCCATCCTCAATCATGCCGCTCAGCCAGCCCATAATTCCAGATGCCACCGCGCCGGTTCCCGATGCGCCGGCAAGGTCAGCCACGGGTGCGACGACGCCACCGGCTTTGAGCAGCCTTGCGCCGAGTTTCGGCAGTATCTTCCTGGCGGCGCCTGTAAGCGTTGGGTTAACGGCGGCATGCAACTCACGAAAGAAGGCGAGCACGAGGGCCTCTTCTCCGCGGAACCACCATGGGTTGAAGTCGATGGTCTGAAGCTCTTCCGCTATTGCTGGGCCGGAAAGATGATGCTTCAGCAAATTGATGGCACTGCTCTTTCCTGAGCCCCACGGGCCATTCAGGGCCACTACGACGCCCTGAGGCGAGCGCATGCCTCGAATGCTTCGCGCTAGGGATTGCACGAAGGGGTCCACGCCGAAGATGTCCTGAGTTGGCGTGCTGATCGGCAAGTCGCCGAAATCCGGATCGATTTTCATAAGTTTGGAGATAATCGGAAAGCGCGTGAATTCCCAGAGCGACTAAAAGCGCATGTTGGTCGCCAGTCTTTGGACTTGCCTGCTTCATTGGACCGTTCATTGGACTGCTGAAACCCGCAGAAAACCTACTCTTTTGATCCCCAGTCCAATCAGTCCAAAGAGTCCAAAGAGAAAACCTTACGTGGACAGCAGAGGCGTCGATCCTCACCTGGGCAGTCACCAGCAGCATGGTGGAGTCAAAACGTAATAAAAGATTATCAATGTGGACTGATGGGACGCTTTGGACATCCTAGTAAATTCAGCAGCTTACGCTTTCACTTGATTGGACTGGTCATTGGTCCGTATTGGACCGAGCCATCAAATCGACTTGGGTCCCATCCGCCGAAAAATCGTTCTCGCGCGAAACGCTGAGCCGCGGAAGTAGACTGTAGCGAAACCATGCCAAGGGGCTGACGCGGTTTTTGCAAATGAGCCACCAGAGGCTGACGGTATTATAATACCGCTAGGTGTTTTTTGGGCGCATGACCGGGTTGGGTGGATAACAGACGTTCAGATGAGTGCCCGCTCGTCGTGGTGAAGGTGCAGGTAAGCGCTGTCAAAATCACCCACCTTGGCGAGTTTCTTCCAGTCTCCAATGACTACTGAACGGCGGGTACGACGTTCTATAAGGCCCTCCGCTTCGAGCGCCTTCAGTGTGCGATTGACATGGACGGACGTAAGCCCGGTGGCGTCGGCAATCTGCTCCTGCGTCATCGGCAATTCATATGCCGTCTCCTCCCCCATGCCCGCGACTTTCAGCCGTAATGAGAATTCGCAGAGCAAGTGGGCCAAACGGGTCCGAGAATTGCGGCGCCCGACGTTCGCAATCCATTCTCTGAATATCGAAGCATCAACAAGCGTGTCCAGCCACAATGCCATCCCAACCTGAGGGCGTTCGAACGCCACCTGCTTTATTGCATCGCGAGGGATGAAGGCGACCTCACTCTCCACCAGCACCTGGACGCTGTGATCGGCCACGCCCAAGAACGAGTTCTGGAGGTCGACCAACTCGCCCCTCATGTGCACTGCGACAATCTGCCGAGCTCCCCCAGCTACGATTTTATGTCTGATCGCAAACCCCGACACCAGTAGACAGGACTGTGTCGTCTTCTCGCCTTCACTCACAATGTAGCCGTGCTGCTCCAACTTTTTAATTCTGTGAGGGAGATCGCGGAGCGCTTGTTTGTCCGCTTCATCTAAGGCGGACCAGTAGCCAAGTTTGCGGATCAACGGTTCAAGCGCATGATGGGAGGCTGTTGCTGTCATCTCGCTTTCCGATCTAGAGCAACTTTAAACCTTCCGCATCTATGGCAGTTTGGTCAAGCTCCAGATGAAAGGTTAGCGAATGACGTCCCTCCCTTTGTATATGCGCGTTTTAAAAAGGCATGGCAGAAGGTGGCGACGGCGAGTTGAGTTCATCCGTACATGATCGTCACGGCGTCCTTGAAAGAGAGCGTGTGAATAATCGCTCCCGTCAGGTCCTCCGCATCGATTCTATAGCGCTGGTCCATGACACCCCGATTTTTGATATCATCGCTCATAGTGTCGCGAGCGCACGCCAGCGTTCCGGCGTGAAGCGCTTCAAAATTCGCGAAATCTATGCCTTCTAAATCAAGGATTTCGTCAGTCGCATCACGCAGATGGAGATAGTAGCGCGCCATAAAACGCTCCGGTTTTCGAAAGGGGGAGCAAACGCACTCTCAGCCGTCGGAGCCCTAAGAATTTCCGGCGATCCGTCTTCTTAACACTGGTGGCTTTCAGAAGGCAGATCATAGAGCCTTACCTATGTTTGCCGCATGAAGACTGACGGTCCGCTAATGGTCGGTCTCAGTCGGAGAGAAATGTCTAGTCTGCTGACTGCCGCTAACAAACCAAAAACCCATACCGCTTTACCGCAAACCCGCCCTCAACCTGAGCACACGACAGATCCCGCCCCTCCACAGAGCAACGGGCGACGGCACGGCCATAATGGTCCGTATCAACCTGCCGGCATTCCACCGCCTGGCCGCTAACCAGCGATCGCAGATTTCCGGTGCTGGCATACGGGTCGCCCGGTGTGCATTCGCGTCCGGGACGGCAGTGGCCGGGCATCTCTGGCGCATCGATCGACGAAAGCCGGATACGGGTAGAGCCGCAGCGAAGGGTATCACCATCGACCACTGTGGGGCTGACGCAGCCGACACCTAAGCCCGTGGTCTCTGAGGCCGCAGCCGGCCAGCCCGGCAGCTTGTCGCTATACTGGAGGGCCGCCCATCCTATGCCGCTGCCGATGATCAAGCCGGACACGATCAGTGGAACCAAGCTGATCTGCCGACCTTTCCGGCGGCGCTGTTGAGTTGGACGCCGAAACTGCACAACGTTGTTGCGCCGCCGCCGCGGCCGCCGCGGCCGGTCACGCATCATCGTGCGGAAGTCGAAATCATCCCCCATCTCGCTGATATTGTCATATTCGGCCGCTCTGTCACCCGGCAAAATTTGTCACCTGCCGCGATATGGTTCGCAGGCGATCCCATCTCCATCTCGGTCCAGGTGAGTGCCATAACCAGGCTGACCCGCCATGATCGGAGCGGCGCCGGCTGCACGTGCGGCGTCGCAATTTGGCAACGTACGTAGCCCGTTTAGCTGCAGTCCAGGATTAACCTGCAGCTGATGACGTTCAATCCCCTAGAATTGACGGGCCGAACCCGATACCCATGTGAATGGAATATATTGGGGGGTACATATGTCGGAGGAATGCGGAAACTGTGGTGCGAAGCTCACCGAAGGTTCCGCTTTCAAGATGCCAAACTTGCGCAGGCCAGCGGAAACAGTCGCATTCGTCAACTTCGTCAACAATACCGCCTCTTCCGAATTGTGCGGTAAGTGCGCCGAAAAACCTGTTGGCGAAGCCAGATCGGCCATCAACAATCAAATAGATGCGCAAATCAAAGACATCCAAGAGCGGATCGTTCATTTCCCGATGTTCACCGGCTCCTATTTGCCGCCTTATGCTGACGTGAAGCTGAAGAACCTGATCACGGCGAATGTCACGGTGGGCACCGGTTTCTTCAGCGAATTCAGTCAGGGCTTTTCAGATTTCGTTGGCGCCGTGAACGTCAACTCTGGAATGAGCTACAAAGTGAATAAGGGGGAGGCCGCAGCGCGCTCGATCCTTGTCGATAAGGCAATGGCTCTGAACGCCAACTGCATCATTGGCGTCGACATCGACTATGGAACTACAGGCAACAATTCTGCCACGATAAACATGCAGGGCACCGCGGCAACGATTGCGAACCTTCATGCCATCATGGATGCGGATGATTTCGCCAAAGCGCAGCAGCTGCACGAGGCTGTTGCGCGGTATGGGCAGCTCAAACGCTGGAGGAAAGGCGACATCGCTGCCTAGCTTAGCTGTCAGATGGCCGCTGAAGTGTGAATGTCCGCCAGGACATCAGCATCACACAGTACCTTCGCAGCTGGCGGAAGACGGACTCCTACATGCCCGCGCTACCGAGCTTCCTTCTTATCGGTTCGCATGCTTCGATCCAATTGACTGCTATCGCTTCAGCTCCGGTGCGAATGCCCTCTACGACAACGTGGGTCTGGAGGAGGTGCGCCGCATCCTTCAACCATCCAATGTCCCAGAACACGCCGTCGCGCGCTTGGACGAACAGGCTGACAGCCCCAGCGACGAGGACGCCCTCCAGGCGGAAGTATGAACCGATATTCATGTGTCCGCAGATAGGACGCAATCGATGACAGCGCCATGACCCGCATCACGGTGCGTGCCGATTTACAGGTGAGATGCGGCTGTCGTCACTTCGGGAACGGATTTTCGCTCGCTGCTGCACCTTGCGGAGGCGTCGACGATCCCACGCAGCCGGGCCTCATCAAGTAAGGCCAGCTGATAATCGGAGAGACTGGTGTGGCCTTTCATGCGTCGAATGGAGCACGCCAACTCACCATCGCTCATGCGACAAGCAAGGGCAGCGAACATCATCGGGTCGGATGAACTCATGTCGTACCCCCACCTAGCGGCAGACCAAACAAGTTCCGGCAGTCGACGACTCGAGGGAGTCCATGACGCCAATGAAACGATCATACGCCATCCGCTAAGCGCTTCTTTAACTTAGAGCAATTTTGGCGAGGAAAGTGCCAGCCTCTCTAGTTTTCAGCCCCAACCGCTGACTTACCCAAAAGTTTTTGGCACTTTCGGGCGTTTTTCGGGGCGCCTCACCGCTTAGGTTTTCGGAATCCCCAGGTAGGACCCGCAGATTTCCCCCGGCCTCAATGCCGTGATAGGTTGGCGCTTTCGGGAGGGTCTACCATGCCGTTCGAACGGGTTGCACAGATGCCGCGCGTCCCAGTGAACTGGAAAGTCATCACGCACATCCGCTTGTGCGGAGAGCCGGACAGCGATCATGCCAGGGTCAGATGGGAGCAGCTGCAGGCAGTTGCAGAGAATGATGGGCTTGTTTCCTTGGCTGTCGTGCTGAGAACGATCCAGCCAGTGCGCCGCCTGCCCTCTGGCCGTGAAGCTGCGATAAGGTCCGACCTGCGCAACTGGTCCAACCCGCGCGACCACGGCAACAACAGCCAAGACAAGGGCTGGATTGAACTCGGCCGCCTGAGTTAGGCGGTGGAAAGGCGGGGCGCCACCGAGAAGGAGGAGGCGTTATCATGTGCCGGCCTCAGCATACCACGGATGATGATTTGGAATTCTGCCGGGCCGACTGTAGGTGCGGTTCAATGGCGCGCAGTTGTTCCAATACCAGTATCCCGCCGCTTGAGCCCGAGCAATCCAGCAAGACCGAGTAGGCCTAGAAGCCCGATGGGAAAGTCATCGTCGTCTCCTGCATCCCGCGTCGCAGCGGGGTCGGAGGTTATGCCGGCGGGTTGCGCTGCCAGCGGGATTTGACTGAGCAGAAAAAGGACAGCTGCCGCAGCCGAGATAGAAACTCGCTTCATTGTGGCGCATCCTTGTGTTGTGGGGGTTCCGGAACAGCCCGTCGCGTACTGCGGTTCCAGAATGGAACTTAGGTGAACACTAGCTCATCCAGGGCTATCGCCGAGACGGGAACCCGACTCGATCGGCGGGAGTCGCGGACTCATGCTGGCAAAGTCGCTTCCTCACTTGGGCTTCGTGCCCACCATGCAGCCGACGCTCATCGACTCTGCGCCCGAGGGCGACGACTGGATTCACGAGATCAAATATGACGGCTATCGGACAGAGCTGCTGCTGAATGGCCCCGATAGCCGCGCCTTCACCCGCAACGGCCGTGACTGGACCGAGAAATATCGGCTGATCCTCGGCGCCGCACGCCAGCTACCCGGCGCGCCCGCGCTCCTCGATGGCGAAATCATTGTGCAAAGCGAATCAGGCACCTCCGACTTCCATGCTGTGCGCAGCGCGATCGCATCGGCCCCGCACCGGCTCGTCTTCTATGCCTTCGACCTGCTGATGACAGACGGCCGTGATATCCGGCGCGAACCCTGCGTTGGTCGGCGCGCACGGCTGCGGGATATGATCGGCGAGCACGACCCTGCTTTCCGCATCCAGTTTAGCGACCATATCGTCGGGCACGGCCCAGAGTTCTTCCATCGCGCCGAATCGCTCGGCTTGGAGGGCATCGTCTCGAAGCAGGCCAACAGCCGTTACCGGAGTGGCTACGTCACCTCCTGGGTCAAGACCAAGGCGTTTACGGTAGAAGAGTTCGTGATTGTCGGGACTGAGCAGGGGTTCGGGCCCACTACAGCGCTCTGCGCCCGCGAGACGCCTCACGGGCTGGAATATGCGGGTGGAGCGATGCTCACGCTGACGGCGAACGAGCGGGAGCGCTTCTGGGGGGTGATCAAAGGCTTGCGTCGGCCAGGACCGGCGTTGCGCATTGATAAACGCAAGGCAGCGGAATGGGTCGAACCGGTTATTCGAGCGAAGGTGCGGCATCTTCGCGGCGAGGAGAAGCTGCGACATGCAACCGTGATGGAGCTGCTATGATCGAAGACTTGTCGCGCGAGGAGTTGAACGCGCTCCGCTGCGAATATCCGCAGGTGCAGGATGAGGTGGAGCATTTCTACCTATGTCCATCTTGCGGTCAGGCGGTCGATATGCGCAGGCTCGGCGATGTGCTGCATCATGAAGAGCCGGGGCATGAATCATTGCCGGTGCAATGAATGTTGATTGCCGCATTGATCGCGGTCACCGGATCGGCGCGGTGGCCCGTTTGATCGGAAAGCACGGAAATACTTTCAACAAGGTATCTGATAACATGAGATGAGATGGTGCCGTAACGCCTCTCCATTCTGGGTGCGTGAGGCGTAAAGTGAGCCTGGTAAGTCGCACTTTCGTCGACGCTTTTAGCCACTTGTGAGGAGAGGCGCAGCGCCAGGCGAGTCCACTGCAGCAACGATCAATTCGAACAGGATGAGATCGCAGCCATCGGTGACGATGACCCTCAGCTGCCGGGTCTCCAAAAGGCGCCGGGCCTCCTCTTTTACGACGTCGCCCAGAAGGCGAGCGGCTTCCAACCTCGCTTGGGCGAGGTCGGGCAGGCTTAAAATGGTGCCGGGATCGTGGCTGACCCCATTGTCAATTTGAAAACGATAGTGCGGCATTTTGTTTGAAAGCAGAGGATTGCATCCGGTTCACTGCGATCGAGCGACGAGATTGCCTATGTTATCGATCGGCAAAAGCCCATCGCTGAGAGGAAGGGGACCACGAGCAGCTATTTTAGTGAGATGGGGCCGCCTCAGCAGGGCAGCCCCAGAACGTCAGGCCAAGCTGTGCTTCAGTGCGCTGGCGCGATCATGACCGGCTTTCACGGACTGGTACGCACGGTCCACGACTGACTGGGACGAGGGATCAAGATCGGTTTCTGCCAGGGCTGCCTCGAACTTGCCTTTGATGTAATCCTCGCCACGCTCAACCTCTTGGATGATCGCCTTGTCATCCTTGCCGGTAAAGGCCTGCTTCAAATCCATGAACGTCCGGTGAGCTGCGGCCAGGAAGCTGCTGTCATCTTCCGGATTGCCGCCAAGCCGCCTCACTTCGGCCTGAAGAGCCGTGGCGACCTCGCTGCGCTCTCGCGCGAAGTCGGCAAAGAGGGACGAGAACTGTGTGCTCTCTGCATCCTCCGCTGCATCCCTGAAGCCCTTCATACTGTCGAGCGTCGTCTTGATTAGACTGTTAAGCGTCGAGATTGTGCTGTCAGTGCTCATCGGGTTCTCCTTCTGATTGAGCCATTCCAACGGCCGCCGCAACGGAAAGGTCCGCGACACGTTGATCACTGGAGAAGGAGGAAGTCGTGCTCGCCGAATTTACCCTCTGCGACGGCAACCCCGTCACCATCAACATGGATCAGATCGACTATTTCCAGCCCTGCGATGATGGCACGTTGGTGGTGTTCGCTGACGGTCGGAAGCTGGAGCTTCAAGAGAGCTATGACGCTGTGGCGGAAGTGATGAACCCGGAACGCCAAGCGAGATGCTGACATGAAGGAGTGGTTCCATCGGGTAGCTACAGGCTGCGCTCGCTTCTCGGGTCAGCCCGGAATGTTGGCAGCGTGTTTGGGTATCTCAGCGGCCGGCATCCTCGCTTATGCCTCCGGTGATGATCATTTTCTTGGCGGCGCCAATCTCGCGATCAGCATCCTCACCTTGCTTCTCCTACCGATCTTGCAAGCAACGCAGAACCGCGACGGGGCAGCGCTTCAAGCCAAAATTGATGAACTCATTAAGGTCAACCATGACGCCCGAAATGCACTGATCGGGCTGGAGAACCGGAGCGAGGAAGAGATCGAACGGGTGCGGGCGGTGGTGGAAGAGAGCACGGAGCGGTTGCGCAAGAAGGATTAAAGCAATGTCCGGCCCTCGCCTCCAAGGGCTGGTGCCGCCTTCCGCTGGAACCAAGGTGTAGTGGTATGCTCGACCGCTAGCCGCTCAGCGGGATACGGTCGGTCGAACCGGTAAAGCTCCTCCAGCGGTGCTGTGAGCCAGAAGTCCCAATCTGCTGGATCGATGATGACCGGCGATCGGTCGTGAACATGGTGAAGCTCAGGCGCATTGTCCGTCATCACCCCCGTGAACACCGAGCCCCATTCATCGCTGTTTGCCCACAGGCCCGCCCAGGCGAAGATCGGCTGATCCCTCACCGACAGCCAGGTCTCGGTCATGCAGCCCGGCTCGCCGCAGGCTTCGCAGTAGCGCGCGGTCGGGATCAGGCAGCGATGCTCGGGCTTCGAAGCAGCCCATTTCCAAAAAAAGTTGTGCAGCTTGTCGAACCGGGCATTGTTGACCGGCTTGGGCTTCAAAGGTTTCCCCGTCTTCTTGCTCTTCTGCGAGAGCGGGAAGCCCCAGGTCATCTGCTCCAGTACGCGTTCGCCGTTTTCAAGCCGGATGACCGTCCCAGGCTGGGCTGGGTGGATCTGGAGCGGCCCTTCGTTGAACCGCGCGCTCTTCTTCGCGCCGAACAGGTTCAGCACCTTCTGCGTGTCGCCGCGTTCAGCCCGGTTGCACATGCGGGTAAGGTGGAAAACGAGGAGGGTGGAGTCAACCGGCTAGCTGCGTGCAGAGCGCAGGGAACAATCGGAGCGGCCGGGGCCTATCTTCAGTCCCTATTAGGAGACCGCGATGTTCTTCTTTTTCTCCAATCGGCTGGGCTGCCTTGGTTCGCTGCTCATCTCCGCTATTCTGACGATCGTCGTTCTCGCCATGCTGGGCTTCGTGAATTTGGGCAGCGGCTGGTGAGCGGGCAGCGGGTGAGTGTAGGTGAAGCTAAACCCGGCTGAACGGACTCCTCTGTGTTCCACTTTTGTTCTACACTGCGGACGCGAATCGAAAGGAGCCGATCATGTCCGTTGAGCGCCCCGAGTGGGATGCACCCTATGCCGTCTGGCAGAGCTTCTGTGATCACCTCAACACGGTGAAGTTCAGCAACGCCGATCAGATGGAAACAGGCTTTGTCGCCATTATGCGGGAGCGGAAGCACCCTGAGGAACTGCCACTTTTCGTCAGCGGTTTCACGGGGCAAGATCCTGCCACCGTGACTGCCGCGCTGCGCGCCCGGTACGAGATCTGGGCTGAAGCACAGGATTGCGGCGTTGATCTGAAGGAAGCCGCGCCTGATGTATGGGCAGCGCTCGCAATCCGGCCGCTCACCCCTGAAGACTTCAATGTATTTCCGGCGTTCGCAGATGCTGAAGCTTGAAGAGGTTCGTGACGCGGTCGCTTCCGAATTGGAGGCGCGCGGAATAGGCGATCCCCCCTTCTATGAGCAGATCAGAGAAGGGCGGCGCGATGATGGCCCCTTCATGATCGGAGCGCTGGCGCTTGCGAAGCGGCGGGAGAGTGATGAAGGTTCCTGATCGTTTCTACATCGTCTTAGGCGGGAGCAGGGTACGGGTTCGCCAACGCGAAAACATGGTGTCTGGAATCGGGCATAATTTAGGTCAGCTTGTGACATATCGCGGCGATATCCCCGAGGGTTTTCTACGCCCGTGGGGAATCACCGTTCATGTTGAGGAGGACACGGATCAGGGGGATGATGAAGCGTGATCTCAGAGACTGCGCCTGCTCTCCGCGCCTTCAACGCTATGACGGAACGCATAGAGAAGGGTGAACGCGTCTGGAAAGATCCAGCCGGGTTCAGGGCGGCATATCGGCCTTTAGTTGAAGCTTTAAAGGCCCGAGTGATTTGGGAACGAGAAGCGGTTTATCCGATCATCCTGCCAATGGCAGCGTAGATCGCTGCAGCGGTTGGTCACGAGGCGGTACAGTTCTGATCCAACTGTCTGGGGCGCCCACGCTGGAGCACGGCGGAACCTGAGCGTATGGCCGCGCGTATTCTGGAAACCGGCATTAGCCTAAGCCAGACGGTCGCAATGTAGTGCCCTTGTCCCATAATGGGGCAGGGGCGTTAATTTTACCGCGGAACCAGTAAGTTTGGTCGCCGGTTAGACCGCCCGCAGGTTTCCTGCATTGCGACCCAAACTGGCCCTGCCTCGTTGAGGTGGGGCTTTTTGCAGTCCCCGATCATTCGAACTCGCGGCCATTCTTAGCGAGAACAGCCTGTTGCCACTCAATGATCTCGGTCGAGAGCCAAAATTTCCGCTTGCCACCGTCTCCGTAATGAAGGCCCTGAGGAAATCGTCCTTCAGCAATTCTGCGGTAAATCTCCGTCTGACTCAGGCCGACTTTCTTCGCCACGAGCTTCATGGGCCAGAATTCAAGATCTATAGCCGATGGGCAACTGAGCGTGGCGGGCATCATTCTTCACCTAGAAGTTTTGCATGCCAGGCTCTGATTTCGCTCGCGAGCCAAAACTTTTTCGACCCTTCACCACCGTAAAGGTGACCATCTGGAAAACGGCCGTCAGCCATGCGTCGGTAAATCTCGGTTTTACTGAGCCCCACTCGTTTCAGAACCTGCTTCAGCGGCCAAAATTCAAGATCATCAGTCATCGTCTATGCTCCTCGGTCGGAGCGATTAACGCCTGCTGCCATTCTCTAACTTCGGTCGAGAGCCAGAATTTCCGCATGCCTCCATCGCGATACGATCTCGACTGAGGGAAACGCCCTTCAGCAATCCTGCGGTAAATTTCAGTCTTACTGAGACCAACCTTCTTGACCACGACCTTCAGCGGCCAGAATTCGAGATCTTCAACCATGACGGCCCACTCTGCAAAACATCATCATAGTGCCAATCAATGGATCAGTGAACCTGTTTTGATGATCCTGCCTAAAATCACGAAAAGCGTGAGTATAAGTTGTGTAATCACTTTTTTATTGATCTTGTAATCATTACAAAAATGCATTGACCAACAGCCCCACATGCGCAAATCACTATCATGTTCTTGTGGGGGGTTGGGAATGAGTGAAGAAGTTCAATTTTGGCGGCTTTCAAAGGTGACAGAGATGGTCGGCCTCAGCAGGGCTGAAATTTACCGGCGGATTGCTGACGGTCGGTTTCCAGCTTCCCGTCGCTATGGCGAGGGCTGCACCCGGGTTTTCTGGCTCTCGACCGAGATCAAAGCCTGGCAACAGTCCCTGATCGGCGAAGACTGAAAGGTCGGGACGGGGATATGTTTGCCGCATCCCGACCTTGCTTGCCTCACAACGTCGCGATCCCGATTGCTGTAGCAAACCCGATCTCAAATCCACCGACGACGCCGCCCTCGCAGGCCTCACGGAATGCGGCGAGAAAAGGCATCGGGTTATCCTCCTCACGCATCCGCTCCAGTAGCGCCTTAGCGGCGATTGCCCCGGCCTCGCAGTCTCTCGTATAGTCGCCAGTGCGAACCGGTTCCCAATAAACCGCCTTCAGATCCGACATATCCAGCTCGGTTTCTGCAGTAACGTCATACATAATGAATTCCCCCGAATGAAGTATAACGACTCGCTAGGTCGTGCTCATGTTGTCTCATGCCACTTCATTGGAGTCTAGCCTAAATCGTACCATCCGCACCATACGGTAACTGAGTCAATAAAGACGTGACTCTTTAGTCAACTGAAGCGTTACTTTGACGGTGTTTTACTTTTCGTGTTGATTTTGGTATTCGGCAGGAAGGGGGAGACATGGAGCGACGACAAATGGCTTATCCCGTTACCCCGCAGCAACTCGTACGATTGCTGGATAGCTTCCCCGATGCCGCGCAGCAGATTGCCTCCAGCGATCAGTCTGCCAATGGGCCGCTTATCGAGACGATCACCCGCATCATCTTTGAGAATTCCGAGCTGGTGCGACACCTTGCATCAATTGGGCGAGGCGTCTCTGTCGATGAGGTTCAGCCCGGCGGTATGATGAATATGATCGCGGCACTCGGATGCATCGAAGCCACCAGCCGCAGCCCTCATATTCTCGAACTGGTGCAGATCGCAGCCGGCCGCCTGACCCCCGCTACTCCCGCTGCTGCCAAGGCTCATCTGACGCTGGTGGGGAGCAACGATCAATGAGCAGCCGGTCTAAAGACGTTCAACTCGTCATCCGCGCCCGTGATGAGGCGCAGAAAACCATCGATGCCGTAGCGGGTGCCCTGAATAAGCTATACGGTATCCAGAATAAGGTCTCCGGTTCTGCGGAAGACACTGGCGAGAATATCAGCCAGCTCGCAACGGTACTCAACACGCTGGATAAGGCTTATTCCGCGCTTGCCGGTGGGGCCGAACGGGCGGAAACCGCCTTCACTAAGCAGAAAGTCGCAATCGCTGGACAACGGCAGGAACTGCAGGCGCTACAGGCTCAGGCCAGCGCAGCAGAAGCGGCTATGCAGCGCCTTAATGGGGCTGATGCCATTGTATCCGCCGGGCGCGACCAATCCGGCCGCCTGTCGCAGATCAAGCTCGTTGCTGCCGAATATGATCGATTGAACGGGCAGATCGATAAACTCGCCCGGTCAATCGCGACGCAGGAAGCCGGGCTGAACAGCAGCGCATCATCACTGCAGAAAGTCAGCAGCACGGCGAACGCCGTGGAGGCCGCGGTATCCGCAGCGCGCCGCGAAATCGAATTGCAGACAAAGGCGCTACGCGACCAGGCAGCGGTCGCGCAGACCGCTGCGAATGTTCAGCGCGTCACCGGCACGGGCCGCCCCGCCGCAACCGACAATGGCGCCGGCTTCGAAGCGCTTGCCCGTCGCGAGATCCAGCTTCAGGAACTTCGCGCAGCCGCAGCCCGAGACGCGGCCGCTGCGGTGGCGGAATCGGTGCGCCGCGCAACTGGCATCGGCAATGGGCGTGCGACCGATAACGGCGCATCGTTCCAGGCGCTGGCAGCACGTGAAGAGGCTGCGGCACTGAGGGAAGCTGCGGTTGCGCACCAGATCTTTGAAGCCCGCGTGAAGCAGGGCGCCGCTGCCATGGCGGATGCTGCTGCGGAAGAGCGCGCTATGGCTGATGCGGCCGCTCGATTGCGGGCGCAGCTTGATCCGGTCGCCGCGATCGAAGCACGGCTATCGGCCGAACAGGCGAAACTGAACAACCTCTTCAAGCAGGGGAAAATCTCTGCCGAGGAACTTAGCGCCGGCCTGAAGCTGCTGGACGGCGACGCCAAGCGCGCACTGAAGGCATTCGGGCAATCCGGCAGCAGGCCCGCGCTGTTTGGCCTCCAACCGCACGAACTAACGAATCTGAGCTATCAGGTGAATGACGTTGTGACGCAGCTCGCCAGTGGCACGTCGCTCGCTCAGACCTTGGGCCAGCAAGGCGGGCAGATCCTGCAGCTATTCCCCCGCGTCGGAGCAGCGGTTTTTGGCGCCTTGGCGTCAGGTCCTGCAATCGCCTTTGGTGCTATCCTGGCTGGCATCGTCGTCACGCTGAAGGATGCCTATGACCGTGCCGAGCGCATCCGGCAGCTTGGCGGCTTGCTCGCCCTTGATGCTGACGGCGGCCTCAACACGGCAGCCGGACTAAACGCTGCCGCTGAGGCGCTCGACCAATATGGGTTGTCTGCTGAAAATGCGCTGAAGGTTGTTCGCGTCCTGATAAAGGACGGGTTTGATGAAACTCGGATTGTCGAGCTGGGCAAAGCCGCGCAGGACCTTGCTGACATCCTCGGCATCGATGTAGCCGACGCAGCCAAGCAGGTTGGGGACGCCTTCTCCGGGGGATGGGATGCCGTCAAGAAGCTTGACGATGCAACCAACGTCTATACCGCGTCTCAGCGCGAACAAATCCAGGCGCTATATGAAGCCGGCCGCGCGGAAGAGGCGCGATCGGTGGCGCGTGACATCGCAACGCGAAAGCTGGACGAGGTAGCAGACAAGGCGAATGGGCCGTGGACTCGGGCTGCGCGAAATCTCGAGTCAGCTTGGGATAAGGCCCTTGCGGTGCTGTCGAACAGCCAGCCGGTGCAGGCACTGGGCGAGTTGTTCGATACGCTCGCCGAGAAAGTGGACGGCCTGGCCGGCTCGCTGGAAAACCTCAGCGCGAAAGATGTTTTCGATCTGCTGACCTTCGCCGTTAACCCGTCGCTGATCGGAACGGCGATCGGCAACCGGATAGGCGACGCCATTAGCGGCGGCAACGGCGCTCCGGCGTTTCCGAACAGTCTGACGCGTGGGCGCGCGACGAATATCGATCCCGCCACGTTCAGGCAGTCCAGCGGCAGCGCGTCGCCTGTCATGACGGAAGCGCAGAAGAAGGCCGCGCAGGATATTGCTGATGCGATTGAGCGTCAGGCGGTTGCCGCTGGAAAGGTCACCAGCGAAGCCGTTATCCAGAATAAGCTCGCTGCGAAGCGCCGGGAGCTGGAGTTGGAAGCCGCGGAACGCTTCCCGCGCGCGACCGCTGGCGACCGCGCCGATTTCGTGAATGCGGGCGTGACCCAGGAGCGGCTGCGGCTGGAGGAGCAGCTCACCCAGTATAAGAAGCAGCAGGCCGACGCCGCCGAACGCGCCCAAAAGGCAGCCATGGCGTTTCCCGCGCAGGCGATGTCACTGCTGAAGCAGTTCGAAGGCTTCCAATCAACCGCGAAATGGGATCGCAACGCCCTGCGTCTCGGCTTTGGGTCCAGCACGATCACGAATCCAGACGGTTCATTCCGCAAGGTGGCCGCGGGCGACACGGTGACACGTGAAGGTGCCGCGCGCGACCTGGAACGCCGAATCCAGGAATTCACGAACGTCGTTAAGCAGCAGATCGGCGGCGAACGCTTTGCGCAGTTCTCGCCATCTCAGCAGGCGGCGCTAACATCGATCGCTTACAACTACGGCAGCTTGCCAGATCGCATCATCGGCGCGGTGAAGGCCGGCAGTAATGAACAAATCGCCGCTGCTGTTCGCGGTCTCGCCGGCGACAACAAAGGGGCCAACGCGCGACGCCGCAACCTCGAAGCCGATATGCTGGGTTCGCCTAACCTGGCAGTCGACCAAGGCGCGGCGCAGGTGGCAGCCGATCTGCAGGCGAAGCAGGATGCGTTCAATCGGTCACTGCGCGAGGAGGCTGCATCTAGGCAGCGGAATATTGATGCTGCCAATGCCCAACGCGGTCTCAGTGGTGAGGCGCTAATTGATGCCCAACGCGAAGCTGAGGTGCAGAAGGCTATCGCCGATGCACGGGCGAAAGCTGGCAAGGATGGGCTGCGATTTAATGAGGCGCAGGCGGCCGCCATCCGGCAGCAGGTTGAACTGGAATATGAAGCAACGAAGGGCATCGAGGCGCGTGCCAAGGCTGCCCGTGATGCTGTCGACAAGCCGGTTAGTGACCTGACGGCGCAACGGGACGCGCTGCAGAGTCAGATCACGTTCCAGCGGGAGCAAGGCAACAGCGGGGCGGCCGACGCGCTCCTTCCTCAGCTTGATACCGTCAATTCGAAGCTGCGGGATGCGATCGGGAACGCTATCGACTTTTATAAGGCGCTGAAGCCTGGCGATGACCCGCTGCTGGATACCCAGACGAAGATCGACACGATCATTTCTGGGCTGGAGACTGCGCAGGCGGCGACGGCGAGTTGGCTACACGTTCTTGGCGTATCCGGGCAGCAGATTGCTGAGGTATTCAAAAACACGGCCGTCAATGCCTTCGATCGCTTTGCGCAGTCCCTCGCCGCAGGGAAGAACGCGTTCACTGCCCTGAAAAACGCCTTCCTGGAATTCGCGGCCGACTTCCTACAGCAGATCGCGAAGATGATTCAGCAGCAGATCGCCCTGAATCTGATTAGTACCGTGTTGCGCGCCGTGGGCGGCGGCGGCGGGTTCCGAGGCACGGGTTTCTCGCAAGGTTCGCTGGATGCGGGGCAGATATTCCACACCGGCGGCGTTGTCGGTCTCACGGCCGCGCCAAGCCGGCCCATTGCTCCGGCCTGGATTGCGAACGCCACGCGCTACCACACCGGCGGCGTCGCCGGACTCCGGCCTGACGAGGTGCCAGCCATCCTGCAAAAGGGTGAAGAGGTGCTGACGGCCTCAGACCCGCGCCATCGGGCAAATGGTGGCTTGGGTGGCCATGAGCAGTTGATCAAGATCGTCAACAGCTTCGATCCTGACGAGGCTGCGCAGGCGATTCTGAATACCCGCAGCGGCGAAAAGGCGATGTTGAATCTCGTTACCCGTAACCGGCGCGCGTTCCAGGATGCGTTGAGTCGATAGGGACTGGAAACAGAGAACCCCCAAGCCTTGCGACTTGGGGGTTAGATCTGGGCTACGCTATGGCTTGTTATCGCCCGGCAGCGTAGCTGCCTCCGAAGAGGTCTTGAGGCTCAGCGAGCATGCTCCTGAGCAATCTTGGCCTATATGATTCGGCAGGTGGCCAATGTCAACCACCGAGGCCGAGCGCGTACCTAACTGTTTCTTTTACCAGTTCAAAATTCTGGTCGCTCACACGTAAGTTACTAAGATATTTACGCTTTCCATACTGATCTCGCGTAGTCTGGAAAAGGTCCAGCCGATCCAGGCCTACGGTGCAGACCATATCCGCCTTGATCCACCAGACCCGCTCGTCAAACGGAGGGGGCAGCGCCTCATCTAGTTCGACCCGGCAGTGATATCGCTTGCTTTCCTCAGATTCAGTTCCGCTCATCGGAACAACCGTGTGAAGATTGTTGCGACCAGGTAAAGCGCCAACCAACACGATGGCCGGGCGCTTTTTGACCATCTCAGGAGGCCGAAAGCCTCCCGCGCTATAGTCGCACAGCAAGATAGTTTTTGGCTTTACCGGATACTTCAAGGAACGCCCCCGTTAGGGCGGGCTGTTTAGCCACTTACCTGGTGGCTTGCCAATCCCTTAGGGCTGTATGGAGCGGGGCATGATTCGCGCTGCTGAGACCTCCCCAACCGGGCCAGCAAAATCTTTTGGGGGCCACCTAGGGGGCCACAGTTAAGAACTGCACGCGAAAACTCGCCTTAAACCGCCGTTTTCTATTCGTTTTTCGACTCCGTCCCCGGCACCACTAACTCACTTATCCTACGTGGTTCGCCAGATTGTGGCTGGGGCTTCTGTGTCCTGTTGATGAGCGTTCCCTCATTTCGCCTCTGGCCGAGAACCAGCTTGTTTCCGCCATCAATCTCCCGTAAGCGCGTCCGGTCATCTGGGGAGTAGCCAGCCGTTCGGCTTTATCGAACGGGCCGCATGTCAACATATTTGGCCGAGAGGCCGTGGCATGCGGGATGCGATTGGACGGGCGCAGGCTCGGGCGGACCGTATCGGGCGAGACCAATGGCATCGGCTTTTCCCAGTCCGGCCGGGCGGGAAGAGGCGGTGGCATTGTGTCTTTTAACCCTTCGCCCGGCCCGGATTGAACCTGATGGAAGCTCTCTTCACCTCCACCGCCTTGGTCGCGCTCGCCGAGATGGGCGACAAGACACAATTGCTGGCCATGCTGCTCGCCACCCGCTTTCGCAAACCGGTGCCGATCATCATGGGCATATTGTTCGCGACGCTCGCCAACCATTTCCTGGCAGCGCTGGTCGGCCATTCGATAGCAGGCGTTTTGACGCAGGGCTGGTTCCGCTATGCCGTTGCGGCGAGCTTCATCGCCATGGCGGCCTGGACGCTGATCCCCGACAAGATCGATGAGGATGAGCCGCTGAAGGCCCCGTCCAAGGCAGGTGTGTTCCTCACCACCTTGATCGCCTTTTTCCTGGTCGAAATGGGGGACAAGACGCAGGTCGCCACGGTGGCGCTCGGTGCGCGGTTCGAGAATGTCTTTGCGGTGACGGCGGGTACGACGCTCGGCATGATGATCGCCAATGTCCCTGCGGTGCTGTTTGGCGAGGCGCTGGCGAAGAAGGTGCCGATGCGCGCGCTCCAGGTCGGCGCGGCCTTGCTGTTCCTGGGCCTTGGCCTGTGGATGATTGCTGATCTTCAGGGCTGGATCGGTTAAAAATCAACCTCGGTAGCCGCCCGCCTGTTGTCAGCGGGCGGCGGCTGTTGCAAGGGGAGCCCTTGCACTCATTCCCCAAGCAGGACAGGCATGGAACGCGTGATGAAGGACAGTCTGGTTACGGTGTTCGGCGGCGGCGGCTTCCTCGGCCGTCAGGTTGCTCAGGCGCTGATGGAACGCGGCGCGCGCGTGCGCGTGGCGCAGCGGGACTTGGCGGGGGCGATGCGCGTGCAGCCATTGGGTGCCCTCGGCCAGAAGCAGCTCGTCGCAGCAGACATTCGCAAGCCGCAAAGCGTCGCGCGCGCAATCGCGGGTAGCGACATCGTCATCAACCTGGTGGGCGTGTTGAGCGGCGATCTGGAAGGATCGCATCATGACGGCGCGGCCAATGTCGCGAAGGCGGCTGCGGAAGCAGGCGTGCAGGCCCTGGTCCATGTATCGGCCATCGGCGCCGATCCGCAGAGCCCGTCCGCTTACGGCCGTTCGAAGGCTGCGGGGGAAGCTGCCGTGAAAGCCGCTTTCCCGCAGGCGACGATCATCCGCCCCTCGATCATTTTCGGCCCGGAGGATCAGTTCCTCAATCGCTTCGCTGACCTGATCAGCCGCCTTCCGGTTGTGCCTGTGATTGGCGCGGAAACGAAGTTCCAGCCGGTCTATGTCGCCGACGTTGCGGAGGCGATCGCCAACGCCGCGGCCGATCCGGGCCGTCACGGCGGCAAGACCTTCGAACTGGGCGGGCCGCGGCAGATCAGCATGATCGAACTCAACCGCTGGATCGCCAAGGCGATCGGCCGTGATCGCACCCTGTTCGCCGTACCCCCTTCCATCGCATCGACGATCGCCAGCCTTGGCTGGTTGCCGGGCGCGCCGATCACGCGCGATCAATATGCGATGTTGCAGAGCGACAATGTCGTTGCGCCGGGCGCGCTTGGCCTGGCCGAACTGGGCGTTTCCCCGACACCCATGGAAGCGGTCGCCGAAAATTGGCTGGTACGCTATCGCCGCCACGGGCGCTTTGCGGGACGCGCAAAAGCCTGAGTCAGGCGGCGTGCCGGTCGGCGGAACGATGGGATGGCGCGGTCGATGAGCCTGCGCGGCCATTGCGCGCGCCCTGTGCTTCTGCACAATAGGCCCGCCTATCTTGCGTCCGTCCCGTCCGGGGCGGATCTCCCCTTTCAATTCAAGGATCAGAGCCGCCCATGGACCTGCACTATCTGACGGTCATCTTGCTTGGCATCGTCGAAGGGCTCACCGAGTTTCTGCCGGTGTCCTCGACCGGGCACCTGATCCTTGCGAGCGAGCTGCTGGGTTATGATGCTTCGGTCTGGGCGATGTTCAACGTCGTTATCCAGTTGGGCGCGATCCTAGCGGTGGTGGTGCTTTACTGGCGTACCTTCTGGGCGGTCGGCATGGGTCTGCTCCGGCGCGAGCCGGCGAGTTGGCGGTTCCTGCGCAATCTGGTGATCGCCTTCATTCCGTCTGCGATCATTGGCCTCGCTCTGCATGATTATATCGAGATGCTGCTGGGCGCACCCCAGGTGGTGGCTTGGGCGCTGATCATCGGCGGCGTGGCGATCCTGCTGATCGAACGGATGATCCAGGCCGGGCGCTTTCATGGCATCGCCGATATTCCGCTCGTTCGGGTGCTTGGAATCGGTTTGATCCAATGTATTTCGATGGTTCCAGGCGTAAGCCGGTCAGGCGCGACGATTATGGGCGCGCTGGCGCTGGGCGTGGAGCGGCGTACGGCGGCGGAGTTCAGTTTCTTCCTCGCCATTCCCACGATGCTGGGCGCCACCACTCTGGAACTGTTGAAAAAGGGGGATCAGATCACATCCGCCACGGTGGGGTGGGACAGTATCGCGCTGGGGTTCATCGTCTCCTTCATCGTTGCGCTGCTGGTGATCCGTTGGTTCGTGGGATTGGTCTCCCGCCACGGATTCGCTCCTTTCGCCTGGTATCGCATCGTTGCTGGAGTCGGCGCCTTGATCTGGCTGGTAGTGAGGTAGGTCCGTATCGGAACCAAATATTGCGTCAATTTTACAGTCGCCGCCGAAACGACCGAAAAATCGTCCAAATTTAGGTCATCAAAGCTGCCTTAATTCTCAGAATCCGCGTGACTCTGCGGGTTTTTCTGCTATGTGCGCCCTGACTTCATTTTAGGGACTCCTCATGGCTGACAATCCGATGCTGAAATTCGTGGGAACGGGCCAGGCCTATCCCGAGAAGCGTTCGGCCGATGATCGCGCCGACGACTTCCTGGAAATTAGCCGCAGCTTCCTGCTGGAAAGGGCGGAAGAGCAGGCATCGCGCTGCTCGCAGTGCGGTGTGCCTTACTGCTCGACTCATTGCCCGCTGCACAACCATATCCCCGACTGGCTGCGCCTGACTGCCGAGGGACGGCTACGCGAAGCCTATGAACTGTCCAACCTGACCAGCACCATGCCGGAAATCTGCGGCCGCATCTGCCCGCAGGACCGTCTGTGCGAAGGCAATTGCGTCATTGAATTTTCCGGCCATGGCTCCGTCACCATCGGCAGCGTTGAAAAATTCATCACCGACACCGCCTGGAAGGAAGGCTGGGTCGAGCCGCTGGTCCCCGGCAAGCCGCTGGGCCAATCGGTGGGCGTCATCGGTTCTGGCCCGGCGGGCCTGACCACGGCGGAATATCTGCGCGTCGCCGGTTATGAGGTGCATGTCTATGACCGGCATGACCGCGCGGGCGGCTTGCTGACCTACGGCATCCCCGGCTTCAAGCTGGAAAAGGATGTCGTCATGCGCCGCGTCCAGCGGCTGAAGGATGGCGGCATCATCTTCCATGAAGGCTTCGAAGTCGGCCGCGACGCGTCTCTCGAAGAGTTGCGCAGCCGCCACGATGCGATCCTGATTGCAACCGGCGTTTACAAGCCGCGCGACATCAAGGCGCCCGGCGTCGGCGCGGCGGGCGTGGTCAAGGCGCTCGACTTCCTGACCGCCTCCAACCGCGCTGGCTTTGGCGATGCGGTGCCCGAACATGAGGACGGCACGCTGCACGCCAATGGTAAGAAGGTTGTCGTCATCGGCGGCGGCGACACGGCGATGGACTGCGTTCGCACCGCGATCCGCCAGGGTGCGACCTCGGTGAAGTGCCTCTACCGCCGTGACCGCGACAATATGCCGGGATCGCAGCGCGAAGTGCAGAATGCCGAGGAAGAAGGCGTCGAGTTTGTCTGGCTTTCTGCGCCGATCGCGTTTGAGGGCACCGATCATGTGACCGGCGTCAAGGTGACCAAGATGCGCCTGGGCCAGCCCGACGCCTCCGGCCGTCGCGCGCCCGAGCCCGATCCGGGCAGCGAATATTCGATGGACGCTGACCTCGTCATCAAGGCGCTGGGCTATGATCCGGAAGAACTGCCCAAGCTGTTCGGTGCGGAGGATCTGTCGGTCACCCGCTGGGGCACGCTGCGCGTCGATCACAAGACGATGATGACGTCGATGGATGGCGTGTTCGCCGCTGGCGACATCGTACGCGGCGCTTCGCTGGTCGTCTGGGCGATCCGCGACGGTCGCGACGTGACCGAGCATATGCACCGTTACCTGAAGGCGAAGGCCAAGGCGACGGCTGGCGAGAGGCAAGCAGCCTAACCGGCTTCAATCCATTTCACCCGTTCAGTTCGAGCTTGTCGAGAACGGGGCGTAGAAATTCTCGACAAGCTCGAACCGAACGGAACGACGAGGAGGCATTCATGGCCAACACCCCCTATATGGCGAGCCCCGAAGAGCGCGCGCGCCTTGCCGCCGAGGGCATGTATCACCCGGAGATGGAAGGCGACGCCTGCGGCGTTGGCCTGGTCGCCGCGACGGATGGCCGTCCGAGCCGCCGTGTCGTTGCTTCGGCGATCGATGCGCTGAAGGCTGTGTGGCACCGCGGCGCGGTCGATGCGGACGGCAAGACCGGCGACGGCGCGGGCATCCATGTCGATCTTCCGGTGCGCTTCTTTGACGATGCCATTGCGGATTCTGGGCATAAGCCGCTGCCCAACCGCCTCGCCGTTGGCATGATCTTCCTGCCGCGCACCGACCTCTCTGCGCAGGAGACCTGCCGCACGATCGTTGAATCCGAAATCATCGATGCGGGCTACACCATCTATGGCTGGCGCCAGGTCCCCGTGGACGTGTCGGTCATCGGTGAAAAGGCGCAGCGTACGCGCCCGGAGATCGAGCAGATCATGATCGCCGGGCCCATGCCCGAAGAGCGTGACATTGCCGAGTTCGAAAAGGACCTCTACCTCATCCGCCGCCGGATCGAGAAGAAGGTGATCGCCGCGCAGATCCAGGATTTCTACATCTGCTCGCTGTCGTGCCGGTCGATCATCTACAAGGGCCTGTTCCTCGCCGAATCGCTGTCGGTCTTCTATCCCGACCTGCAGGACGAGCGGTTCGAAAGCCGTGTCGCGATCTTCCACCAGCGCTATTCGACCAACACCTTCCCGCAATGGTGGCTGGCCCAGCCATTCCGCACGCTGGCGCATAATGGCGAGATTAACACGATCCGCGGCAACAAGAACTGGATGAAGAGCCACGAGATCAAGATGGCTTCGTTGGCCTTCGGGGATCATTCCGAAGACATCAAGCCTGTGATCCCGGCCGGTGCGTCGGATACCGCCGCGCTCGATGCCGTGTTCGAGGCGATCTGCCGTTCCGGCCGTGACGCGCCGACGGCCAAGCTGATGCTGGTGCCCGAGGCATGGCAGGCTGCGGCAGGCGAAACGCCGCAGGCCCATGTGGACATGTATGAATATCTCGCGTCCGTGATGGAGCCGTGGGATGGTCCCGCTGCGCTCGCGATGACCGATGGCCGCTGGGTCGTGGCGGGCGTCGATCGTAACGCGCTGCGTCCGCTGCGCTATACGCTGACGGGCGACAATCTGCTGATCGTGGGTTCGGAAACCGGCATGGTCGTCGTTCCCGAAACCACCATCGTTAGAAAGGGCCGCATGGGCCCCGGGCAGATGATCGCCGTCGATCTGCAGGAAGGCGAGATCTACGACGACCGCGCGATCAAGGACCAGATCGCGAGCGAACGGCCCTATGCGGAGCTGATCAAGGACTTCATGACCGTCGGCGATCTGCCCGACGCCGGCACCGCTCTGCCCACATGGGACAAGGCGGAATTGACGCGCCGCCAGGTCGCGGCGAACATGACGCTGGAGGATATGGAGTTGATCCTCGCCCCGATGGTCGAGGATGCCAAGGAAGCCGTGGGCTCGATGGGCGACGACACGCCGCTGGCGGTCATCTCCGACAAGCCGCGCACCGTCAGCCATTTCTTCCGCCAGAATTTCAGCCAGGTCACCAACCCGCCGATCGACAGCTTGCGCGAACGGCATGTGATGAGCCTGAAGACGCGCTTCTCCAACCTGCACAACATCCTGGAGCAGGATGCGCAGAACAGCCATGTGCTGGTACTGGATTCGCCGGTTCTGACCTCGTCCGAATGGGCGCGGCTGAAGGCGCATTTTGGCCCGGCGGTGGCGGAAATCGACTGCACCTTCCCGGCCGAGGGCGGGCAGGAGCAGCTGCGCGCGGCGATCGGCCGCATCCGCGAGGAAGCGGAGCAGGCCGTGCGCGAAGGCCGCACCGAAATCTTCCTGACCGACGAGCATGTCAATGCGGAACGGGTCGCCATCGCTGGCGTGCTGGCGGCGGCGGCGGTGCACACGCACCTCGTTCGCAAGGGGCTGCGGAGCTATGCGTCGATCAACGTGCGCTGCGCCGAAGCGCTCGACACCCATTATTTCGCGGTGCTGATCGGCGTCGGCGCGACCACGGTGAACGCCTATCTGGCCGAGGCGAGCATCGCCGACCGCCACGCGCGCGGCCTGTTCGGCGACCTGGCGCTCGACCAGTGTTTCGAACGGTTCCGGATCGCCATCAACGAGGGCTTGCTGAAGATCATGTCCAAGATGGGCATCGCGGTCATCAGCAGCTATCGCGGCGGTTATAATTTCGAGGCGGTGGGCCTGTCCCGCGCGCTCGTCAACGATCTCTTCCCCGGCATGCCTGCGAAGATTTCGGGCGAGGGCTATGCGTCGCTCCACTATAGCGCGAAGCTGCGCCATGAGGCGGCCTATGACAGCGCGGCCGTGCGCTTGCCGGTCGGCGGCTTCTACCGCCAGCGCAATGGCGGTGAAAGCCACGCCTATTCCGCGCAGCTGATGCACCTGCTCCAGACGGCGGTGTCGACGGACAGCTATTCGACCTATCTGCAGTTCGCGCGCGGTGTGCGCGACCTGCCGCCGGTCTATCTCCGCGATCTGCTGGAGTTCAACTTCGCGCGCGAAGCGGTGCCGATTGACGAGGTCGAGGCGACGACCGAGATCCGCAAGCGTTTCGTGACGCCGGGCATGTCGCTGGGCGCTCTCTCTCCGGAGGCGCATGAGACGCTGGCGATCGCCATGAACCGCATCGGCGCGAAGGCCGTGTCGGGCGAAGGTGGCGAGGATGCGAACCGCTTCAAGCCCTATGAGAATGGCGACAATGCGAACAGCGTGATCAAGCAGATCGCGTCGGGCCGCTTTGGCGTCCATGCCGAATATCTGGGCTCGGCCGAAGAGATCGAGATCAAGGTCGCGCAGGGCGCCAAGCCCGGCGAAGGCGGTCAGCTGCCCGGCTTCAAGGTGACCGAGTTCATCGCCAAGCTGCGCCATTCGACGCCCGGCGTGACGCTCATCTCGCCGCCGCCGCACCATGACATCTATTCGATCGAGGATCTCGCGCAGCTCATCTACGACTGCAAGATGATCAACCCGCGTGCCCGCGTCTGCGTGAAGCTGGTCAGCCAGGCAGGCATCGGCACGGTCGCGGCCGGCGTGGCGAAGGCGCATGCCGACGTCATCCTGATCGCGGGCCATGTCGGCGGCACGGGTGCGTCGCCCCAGACGTCGATCAAATATGCCGGTACGCCATGGGAAATGGGCCTGTCGGAAGCCAATCAGGTGCTGACGCTCAACGGCCTGCGCCATCGCGTCAAGCTGCGCACCGATGGCGGACTCAAGACCGGCCGCGACATCGTGATCGCCGCGATCCTGGGGGCGGAGGAATATGGCATCGGCACGCTGTCGCTGGTAGCGATGGGCTGCATCATGGTGCGCCAATGCCACAGCAACACCTGCCCGGTCGGCGTCTGCGTGCAGGATGAGAAGCTGCGCCAGAAGTTCACCGGCACGCCGGAGAAGGTCATCAACCTCATGACCTTCATCGCCGAGGAAGTGCGCGAAATCCTGGCGCGTTTGGGCTATCGCAGCCTGGACGAAGTGATCGGACGCACCGAATTGCTGAAGCAGGTCAACCGTGGTGCTGAACATCTGGACGACCTGGACCTCAACCCCATTCTGGCGAAGGTGGATGCGCCCGACGAACAGCGCCGCTTCTCGCTGACCGAATGGCGCAACGAAGTGCCCGACAGCCTGGACGCGCAGATGATGCGCGACGCCAAGGCCGTGTTCGAGCGTGGCGAGAAGATGCAGTTGACCTATACGGTCCGCAACACGCATCGCGCAGTCGGCACGCGCCTGTCGGCTGCCGTGACCGAGCGGTTCGGCATGTCCACGCTGGCGGACGGGCATCTGACCGTGCGCCTGCGGGGGAGCGCGGGCCAGTCGCTGGGCGCATTCCTGTGCAAGGGCATCACGCTTGAAGTCTTTGGCGACGCCAACGACTATGTGGGCAAGGGCTTGTCGGGCGGCACGATCGTCGTGCGCACGACCGTCTCCTCGCCGCTGTCGAGCAAGGACAACACGATCATCGGCAACACCGTGCTGTACGGCGCGACCGCGGGCAAGCTGTTCGCGGCGGGTCAGGCCGGTGAACGCTTCGCCGTCCGCAACTCGGGCGCGCAGGTGGTCGTAGAAGGCTGCGGCGCCAATGGCTGCGAATATATGACCGGCGGCACGGCGGTCATTCTGGGCAAGACCGGCGCGAACTTCGGCGCGGGCATGACCGGCGGCATGGCCTTCATCCTCGATGAGGATGGCAGCTTCGAACAGCGCGCCAACCCGGAAAGCATCGTGTGGCAGCGGCTGGAAAGCGCCCATTGGGAAGCGCAGCTCAAGGCCCTGATCGCCGAGCATGCGGTGACGACCGACAGCAAGTGGTCGAACACCATCCTGGACGATTGGGATCGCTGGAGGCGCTATTTCTGGCAGGTTTGCCCGAAGGAAATGGTCCACCGGCTGACCCATCCGCTGAGCGATACGCCTGCAGAGGTCGTCGCGGCGGAATAAGGAAGATCAGGGGGAGCGAGGTGCAAGTCTCGCTCCCCTTTTTTTGTCTTAATAGGAAGCGGCGGTCACAGGCGGAGCAGGTGCGGCGATGCTGCCTTGCGCGATCTGGACAGGCTGGGGCGCGTCGCTCTCACCCGCGGCAAATCGCTCGATATTCGCTGGCAGCTGACGGATTGGCGTGGCCTGGACATATTCCGGCTGCAACGGCTGATCCTCATCCGGCTGATAATCCTGCGCCATATAATCTCGCACGACAGGATCGTCATAGCCGGTCCATCCGCCGCTCATCATCGCGGCCATCTGCCTGTCCGCCAATGTAGGGCCGCAGCCCCGGCACGTTATTTCAGTGGGTCCGTTCAAGCCTGTCGTATCCGGCTGCGCGACACTCTCTTGCGGAGCGGAATAGGAAGATTCCACATCGTCGAACGCCACGCGCGGAGGAGTTGTAGCGTAGAGGCCGAGCCCCAGCCCGCTTGCCAACGCAACCCCTGCACTTGCCATGCTGAACAACCAGAAACGGGCAGACATGCGACCTTCTCCTTTTACGCCCGCGCCCTATCCATCATCAACTTCGGCAAAAGAAACGCGCATGAAGATCGGTTGTTGCATGGGGACAAAGCCTTTGCTAAGGGCCGGCTCCTGCCAGGTGCCGGCCCCGCCGGTTCCCCTTGAAATGTGCGGTCGTGGCGGAACTGGTAGACGCGCAACGTTGAGGTCGTTGTGGCCGAAAGGCCGTGGAAGTTCGAGTCTTCTCGACCGCACCATTCAATTCTGAAAGCAAACCAAATTCACCCCTCGGGGGCGTCCCGCGTAAATGCGGCGCGGCTGCGCGGCATTGCGCAGCGTATTTTCTGCCTGAAGCCAGGGACGCGGCTCCGCGCTCGATTGGCGGCATAGGAACGGCGGCACTTTCCATCGAGAATAACCCGGCCTCACTGTGGTTCGGCCGATGGTTGGACGATCCACGCTGGTCCGCCTGGCATCTGAGCAGGCCGGGCTCGACCCTGGTCGGTCGTTAGCCGGCGCTCACGGGCTAGATCGATCCCCCGCCGCTTAGGACGTCAACATCCACGACAAAGCCGACCGATGCCGATCATGGCGTGTCCGAGATCCTCACCGATCTTTTCAGGCAACTTGCCGGCGTAGCGGCAATGCTTCTGGCCCTCGTAGGGTTCCTTAGGAAACGTGCGAATGCTCATGGCCTGGCGGCGAGTGCATAGCCATCCCAGCATCGAAAGGAGATTCGCATGGATGCCGCTGCACCTGAAACGACGCTTGAAGCATCTGCACCGGTGGTGAAGGCGCTGTTTGTCCGCCTGAGCGCCAAGGAGGGCAAGGGCGATGAGGTCGAGGCCTTCCTGCGTGACGGCCTCGGAGCAGTGATGGAGGAACACGACACGACCACCTGGTATGCTGTGCGCTTCGGCCAGCACGACTTTGCGATCTTCGATACCTTCCCGAGCAACACAGGGCGCCTTGCTCATCTCGCGGGCAAAGTCGGACGCGCCCTTATCGCCCGCACCCCCGAGCTATTCGAGGGTGCGCCCAAGATCGAGGATGCGCAGGTCCTGGCTTACAAACTGCCGGGGGAGAGCGGTCAGGTGAGCGAGTGATGCTTGCCGGCGCTGGTCGATGACCTTTCATCAGTTCACTTATAGGAGAATGTCATGAGGGCAGTTGTCTACAATGGCCCCCGAGACGTGGCGGTGCAGGATGTGCCGGACGCGCGGATCGAGAGGCCGACCGACGTTCTGATACGGATCACCAGCACCAACATCTGTGGCTCCGACCTTCACATGTTCGAGGGCCGCACCGACTTCCCGCGTGGCGGCGTGTTCGGACACGAGAATCTCGGTCAGGTGGCTGAAGTGGGGGAGGCGGTCGATCGAGTAAAGGTCGGGGACTGGGTCGCCATCCCCTTCAACATCGGCTGCGGATTTTGCAAGAATTGCGAGCGGGGCCTGAGCGCCTTCTGCCTGACGACGGCTGATCGAAGCGTCGTTCCGAACATGGCCGGGGCGGCGTACGGCTTCGCCGACATGGGACCTTATCGGGGCGGCCAGGCCGACCTTCTTCGCGTCCCGTATGGCGACTACAACTGCCTGAAGCTACCCCCGGCCGCGGAGGAGCAGCAAAATGATTATGTGATGCTGGCCGACATTTTCCCGACCGGCTGGCATGTTACCGAACTCGCGGGACTGCGTCCCGGCGAGTCGATCGTCATCTATGGAGCCGGACCGGTCGGCCTCATGGCTGCCCACGCTGCCATGATCAAGGGCGCCTGTATGGTCATGGTGGTCGATCGCCATCCCGACCGGCTGCGGCTGGCAGAATCCGTCGGCGCCCTTGCCATCGACGATTCTAAGGGCTCTCCGGTCGATCAGGTGATGGAACTCACGAACGGGATCGGCGCCGACAGGGGCTGCGAGTGCGTCGGCTACCAGGCCCACGACCCGCAGGGGCACGAGCACCCCAACATGACCATGAACGACTTGGTCAAATCGGTGAAATTTACCGGCGGGATCGGCGTGGTCGGCGTCTATGTGCCTCAGGATCCGGCCCCTCAGGACCCGCTCTACAAGCAGGGCGAGATCGTCTTCGACTACGGCCTGTTCTGGTTCAAGGGGCAGACGATCGGAACAGGGCAGTGCAACGTGAAGGCCTATAACCGGCAGCTGCGCGACCTGATCTCGACCGGGCGCGCGAAGCCGTCGTTCATCGTGTCGCACGAACTGCCGCTGGATGAGGCGCCGAATGCGTACCGGCATTTCGACGCGCGAGATGATGGTTGGACCAAGGTGGTGCTCAAGACCGCCGCATGACGGCCGATCCGGGCAGGCGGTCGCTACTCCGGCCGCTCCGCCACCCACGCTCTCCGTCACCACTTGCATCGAGGAACGCCATGCCGAACTACGACTATAGTTGCCCAGCATGCGGGCCGTTCACGGCAATGCGTCCAATGGCCGAGTTCCGCGACCCCTGCGCCTGCCCCGCCTGCGGAGCTGCGGCAGCGCGGACGATTATGGGAGCACCCGCCATCACCGGCATGAATTCAATCCGGCGCAGCGGCCTCCCCTCGCATGAGCCTGATGAGAGCAGCCAACATGTCACGAAAGCCGTTCACCCCGCCGGCTGCGGCTGTTGCGTGCGCAGGTCGCCTACCCCGGGCGCAATCTCCTCGAATGGCGGTCGCATCTTCTCGTCCAGCGGGCCGGTGCATCGGCGCGTGCGGTGAGGGCAGTCACACCCAATCTTTGTTGAATGGAGAACCGACATGGCTTCTGAAACTGAAACCCTCAACGGCCTCAAGGTCGCGATCCTGGTGACGGACGGCTTCGAGCAGGTCGAGATGACGGAGCCGCGCAAGGCGCTCGACGATGCAGGCGCCGATACAAGGCTCGTCTCGCCCAAAGAGGCGCAGGTGAAGGCTTGGAACTTCACGGATTGGGGCGACACCTTCCCGGTGGACGTGCCCCTCGAAAACGCCCGGCCCGAGGAGTTCGACGCCCTCCTGCTGCCGGGCGGCGTCATCAACCCCGACCAGCTTCGGATGCTGCCCGACGCAGTCGCGTTCGCGAAGGCGTTCTTCGACGCCGGCAAGCCGGTGGCTTCGATATGCCACGGACCCTGGACTGTCATCGAGGCGGGCGCTGCTCGGGGGCGGCGCCTGACTTCCTGGCCATCTCTGAAGACCGACCTCCAGAACGCCGGTGCGGAGTGGGTGGATCAAGAGGTCGTCGTCGATCAGGGCCTGGTCACGAGCCGCAAGCCCGACGACATCCCGGCTTTCAATCGGGAGGCGATCAACCTGTTCGCCCGGGCACGCGCGCAATCGCGGCAGGCAGCGGCCGAGTGAGCGCCGCAGTCGGCACTCCACAGCACCAGCCTTCTTTGCCCAGGTCGGACAGCATTGAACGCCGTCCGTTCGGTTCCGTCCTGCGAGAGGTCGCGGTGATTGGCCAAGGAACCTGGTATATCGACGACGCGCACCGGCCGACCGCAGTCGGCGCCCTGCGTCTCGGTCTGGACTTAGGCATGACTCATATCGACACCGCTGAGATGTACGGGGACGCCGAGGATGTGGTTGGCGAGGCGATCACCGGTCGGCGCGATGAAGTCTTCCTCGTCTCCAAGGTCTTGCCGAGCAACGCCTCCCGTGCCGGAACGGTGGCGGCCTGCGAGCGTTCGCTCGCGCGCCTGCGCACCGACCGGCTGGACTGTTATCTCCTGCACTGGCCCGGTCCGCACTCGCTTGAGGATACCTTTGCTGGCTTTGAGCAGCTTCGCGAACAAGGCAAAATCCTGTCCTGGGGCGTGAGCAACTTCGATGTACCCGATCTCGAAGCGGCCTGGAGGGCCGGCGGCAAGGGCCGGATTGCGTGCAATCAGCTTCTCTACAATCTGGAGGAGCGCGCGATCGAGCATGCCGTGCTGCCCTGGTGTGAAAAGCACGGCGTCGCCACGGTCGCCTATAGCCCGTTCGGTCATGACAACTTCCCCAGCCCGCGCTCGCCGGGCGGCCGCATATTGGGGGAAATTGCCGCAAACCACGGTGCGACCCCGCGCCAGGTGGCGCTTCGCTTCCTGCTGCGACGGCCGTCCTTGTTCACCATCCCCAAGGCGTCCAGCCCGGAGCATGTAGCCGAGAATGCGGGCGCCGCCGCGTTGCGGCTGACCGAAGCCGAGATCGAGCGGGTTGACGCGGCTTTCCCGCTCGGCCCACCGCCGCCGCGGCTTCCCGTGCTGTAATCCCAACGCGTGGTGGCGACGTCAAGGGCCGGTCCCGATGGGAAGACAGTGATCGGATCAATGTGACTAGGTCTGCTTACGATTGGAGCTCGGTTGGACCTAAGTGTGCGGCTAGGCTTCGCGCGGTCGGCATCCGCTTTGCTGACCTTCCATGGATGACCGGGGAGAGCGGCGAAGCGGCCGCCATGCCTTTCACGTTGGCAGCGCCTATGCCGCACTCTGTGCCCTGCTGGAATGCGGAATGGTGGGCACGCGACGGGAAAACAAATTCGCCAGCTATGCGCAGGCGAAACGATAGCCCGTGGCCCGCACCAGGGCAGCGTCGCTTTCTAGATTTTCCCCAATTCGTTACGAATGAAAAGCCGCTCCAGGCTGTCGCGCCGCGGAAGTCCCGCCCCGTCTGTTGCGCCGTCTCTACCCATTCGCCGCGAAGCGCGCCGCGCCGCGAGATAGCAGGGGTCGAGCAGCGACAGCAGCGTCAGCAGCGGCGCTGTGCCGGGCCATCGAAGCTGGATGAGCCGCCGCCCATATTGCAGCCGCGCGCGTATGCCGCGCGTGACGGCGCGGGGCGCGCCCATGCCCAGCAATTTGCGCGCGGTGAGCAACTGCGTCCGCATGGCGTTGCGGGCATAGGCCGAACTGAACAGCCTATCCAATTCCGCCCAGTCCCGTTCATCAAATTGCGCGGCATAGGATTGCATGTCGAGAAGATGGCGCAAGTCGATGCGGCCACGCAGATAGTCCCGGCCCTTGAGCTGGTCGTGCAGCAGCAGGATTGCCGTGCAGGCGACAGGGGAGGGGAGCAGCACCGTGCTGCCGGAGAGCCTCACTTCTCTCGCCGCATTCGCAAGGTCGGCATAGCGATAGAAGAGCGTGCTGGGGCTGCCATATTCGCTGTGAAGGTCGATCGTGGCGGCGTCCTGCGGGCGGGAGAGGACGGCGGGCACTCCGGGAGGGAGGTCCGGCGTCTCCAGCCGGTAACCGATGCTGCGCAGTTGCTCGATCGCGGCGCCGAAGCGGTCGGCCTCCACCATCAGATCGACGTCCGCCAACATCCGCGCCGACCGCTGCTGCGGCGGGCTTTGGGCAAGCCAGGCGGTGCCTTTCAGCAATATGGGGCGAACTCCCTGCGCGTTCATCACCGCAGCCGCTTCGTCGAGTTGGACAAGCAGACGACCGTTGCGCTCCGCATTGCGCCTTTCCATTTCGTCCAGGAACAGGCGGACGTCGGCGGGGAGGTCATCGAGGCGGTCCGCGTCGCTCAGCCGCACCGCAACGGTGGGGCTGCACAGCGTCTTGTTGGCAAGGGCGATGATAGCGGTCCAATCGGCCCGAGCGGGCAACTCTCCGCGCAGGCAAGCAAGCAGCCCGCGAAGAGGATCAAGCCGGCCCACAAAATGTGCCAAGTAGCGCCGCCGCCTCATCCAGATCGTCATAATGAAGTTCACAAGTCCGGGCAACGCTCACCGCCCGGATCAGCGTGTCGAGGGCGGCCGGATCGGCTTCGCCGCTGGCCGAAGCGGCTTCGGACAGAAGATGCTTGATGAGCGTGGCGGGATGCTGCGGCGCCAATTGCGCGCGCGCGCCCTTCACCCGGCGCAGCTTGACGATCCAGCCGACCGGTAGCGGGCTTTGCTCCGCCATGGCGGGCGCAGCAAGGTAGCGGACGCGCCGGCCATCGGGCCGCCAGTGGATCAAAGGCTGAAGCTGTCCCGGATAGCGCGCGGCCATCATCGGCCAGGCACCCGATTTGATCGTCGGCAGGAAGGGCAGGCCCTGGACCCGGCCATCGGGGTTCAGCATCGCGATGTCGTCGCCATGATAAGCGAAATCGCACTTGAGCAGCCACGAGATGAGCGTGGTCTTTCCCGCGCCCGGATGGCCGGTCAGCAGCAGCGCCTGCCCCTTGCGGCTCACGCAGCCAGCATGAAGCGCCAGGCTCCATCGAGGATCGCTGATGATGTCCTGGATGAGTTGCGCCTTCACGATAGTCGCAGCCTGGTTGAGCTGCAGCACCGAGGCATGACCGTCATCGCGGCTGAACAGGCACAAATCATGTGCGGACCAAAGGTGATAGACCGCATCGACCGGATCGTCCGCTGTCTCCGTCTGCAGATGGGCGAAGAGCGGCGCGACAAGCCGGACCAGCGCCTCGTCATGATAGCGCAGCACCATCCGCCGCCCGCCAAGCGCTATCGTCTGGAGCAGGACCGGGGAAGAAGCGGGGGGCCGGTTGGTCGCATGAACAAGCCCGGACTGCGACCAATCCGCAAGCACCGACTTGAGCATCGACGAGGCGGGCGTGAACCCGCGCTCGACAACCTCCTGCGCAAGCTGCGGCAGGCTGACGCCATCTTCCAGGCGGCAGCCGATATAGCCAGCGATCTGGTTCAGCTCGAACAGGGCGCGTCGGGACCGCGAAACGATGATCGGTTGGTCGTCGATGAAGGCCATCGAGGTCCCGGGTGTAAGGCGCAGCATCAATTCAGCCCCATCACGGGCGCTACGCCCATCTGTCATTTTGCCACTGACGTTCAAACATCACGGCTTATGCGCGCCGCCCTTGTTTCCGGGGTTGCCGGGGCCGGTGCCTGGCCCGTCATTGATCGGCGGGTTGCCCGGAGGCTGCGGGTCGGGGCCGTTGCCGACACCATTATTGCCCTTGGGTCCATGGCCGTGGCCACCTCCCCCGCCGCCGCTCGACTTCGCGATCGCTGCAGAGGAAAGCGAGGTCGACAACATGATCGTCATCGCCGGTGGGACCGTCGCGGCAAAACGGCCGCAGTTCATGAGAAAACGGCGACGGTCTTCGACCGAAGACAGGATGGTGGGTTCCTCAGCCAAGGGTAGCCTCCTCTTTGCAGGGTTGGCTGAAGCTACCACCCGCCCCGCCCCAAAGCGCAGTGCTATGGCGGGGTATATCAGAAGGTATAAGGTACTCGGCAGCCGATCAGCGCTCCCGCCCAGCTTCCGCCGCGGTCGCTTGCAGCGGGCTGATCAGATAGCTTGCAATGCTCCGCCTTCCCGTGCGGATGTCGGCAGTTACCTCCATGCCGGGGATCAGGGAGATCGCGTTGCCGTCACGCGTGCGCCAGGTCCGGTCCAGAGCGATCCTGGCCGTATAGACGAGGCCCAGCTTCTCATCCGGAATAGCATCGGTGCTAATGCTTTCGACTCTACCCACCACCACGCCGAAGCGCGTGAAGGGGAAGGCGGCGACCTTAACCGCTACGTCCTGCCCTGCCCGGACGAAGCCGACATCCTTGTTGAGCATCTTGACCTCGGCAACTAGCTGCCCCTTGTCGGGAACGATCACCATCAACGGCTTGCCCACATCCACTGTGCCGCCAACGGTATGCAGGGAAAGCTGCGCCACAGTGCCATCGACCGGACTCACCAGCCGCTGGAAGGCCGACCTTCGGCTCGCCTTGACCAGCTCTTCCCGGCGCAAGCGCACCTCCGCATCGGCTTGGGCCAGGTTCTGCAGCAGCTTCGCCCGCGCCGCCCCGTCCGACTGGCGGCTGTTTCCGCTGACCGACGCCATTTCGGCGCGCGCCTTTCGCGCCGTCTGCTGCGCAATCTCTCTATCCTTGATAAGGCCGAGGCGCTGCCGGTTCATCTCGATCAGGCGCAGCTTGGAAACATAGCCCTTGGCGAGCAGCTTCTGGTTGGCCTCGATTTGCTGCTCCACAAGCGGCAGCGTTTCACTGATCTTCGCGGCCTGCAGCATCGCCTCTGAATAGGCCGAACTTGCGGCCTGCCGCTCGGCGTCGTGCATCGATGAACTGCCCTGGATATTTTCCAGCTCCGCCCGTGCGAGCGCCGTCTGAACATCGATGACGGACTGCGGCGTGCCCGGCGGAGGCAGAAAGACCAGGCCCTTCCCGTCGAGCGAGGAGAGGACCGCCCTGCTGCGCGCCGCCTCCAGTTCGGCTGTCTCGAGCGCCTTTTGCGCCTGAGCCGCATCAGCGGAAGACAATGTGGGGTCCAGTTCCACCAGAACCTGCCCCTTCCTCACCGGCTGGCTCTCGCGCACCAATATCGCCCGCACGACGCCCCCGTCTGCGGCCTGGATAACCTTCACCGCGTCGGTCGGGGCAAGGCGGCCCGGCGCCGACACGACGATGTCCAGCTGACCAAGGATCAACCATAGGATGGCGATCGCCACCCCCGCTGCAAGCATCATCGCGGTATAACGGGCGGTCGGAGATACCGGGCGCTCGATGATCTCCAGGGCGGCGGGCAGGAAATCGACGTCATCGACCTGCGTCATCGCTCGGCCGCGCGCTTTCTCCTCCTCTATCAACCGGCGCGCCATCGCCCAGTGGTTTGCAAGGCTCGTCATTCTTCCGTCAGCCCATTTTGCAGCCGAAACAGCATCGCGTAGCGGCCATTGAGCGCCATCAGCTCGTCATGGGTTCCCCGCTCGACTATCCGTCCTTTTTCCATCGCGATGATCGTCTGGCAGCTTCTGACAGCAGACAGGCGGTGGGCGATGATCAGGACGGTCCGGCTTCTCGCGATCGCCTGGAGATTATTCTGGATGATCGCCTCGCTCTCCGCATCAAGGGCCGAAGTGGCTTCGTCGAAGACCAGGATGCGGGGCTTTGTGATGAGCGCACGAGCGATCGCGATCCGTTGCCGTTGCCCACCCGACAGGTTGACCCCTCGTTCCTCGATCATCGTGTCATAGCCGTGCGGCAGCGCCATGATGAAATCATGCGCGCCCGCCAATTTCGCGGCCGCGATCACCTGCGGCAGGGGCGCCGCCGGATTGGCCAAGGCGATATTTTCCCGCAGGCTGCGGTTGAAGAGCAGATTTTCCTGAAGGACCACACCGATCTGCCGCCGCAGCCATGCGGGATCCACCTGCGCCAGATCGATATCGTCGATGAGGATGCGGCCGCCCGCGGGCAGGTACATGCGCTGCAGCAGCTTGGCGAGGGTCGACTTTCCCGACCCCGATGAGCCGACAATGCCGACCGATCCACCAGCGGGAATGGCAAGATTGATGTCGCGCAGGATCCAGGGACCTTCGTCGGAATAACGGAAGCGGATGCCTTCGAAACGAACTTCGCCCTTCATGGAGGGTAGGGCGAGGCGGGAGGTCGAGCTTGGCTCCGGCTGTGCGTTCAACACCTCGCCCAGCCGGTCGACGGAGAGCCGCACCTGCTGGAAGTCCTGCCACAGCTGGGCCATGCGGACCACGGGGCCGGATACGCGCTGCGCGAACATGTTGAACGCCACCAATCCACCCACCGACAGGGTTCCGGCAATGACTTCCTTCGCACCGAAATAGAGAATGGCGGCAAGGCTGAGCTTCGAAACCAGCTGCACCATCTGGCTGCTGCTGTTGCCCAGATTGATCGCCCGCTGGCTGGCAGCGCTGTAGGAGGCCAGCTGCATTTCCCAGCGATGCTGCCATTGCGGCTCCACGGCGGCCGCCTTGATCGTCTGCATGCCCGACACGCTTTCGATCAGCAGGGCGTTGGTGGCCGCGCTCCGCTCGAACTTTTCGTTCAACCGCTGGCGCAGCGGCCCGGTCACCATGAAGGATATGGCGACATAGGTCGGCAGCGTCAGCATGGCGATGCAGGCGAGCAGCGGGGAATAGAGCCACATCGCGATCAGGAAGACGATGGTGAAGGGGGGATCGACCAGGACCGACAGGGAGGCGTTGGTCAGAAATTCCCGGATGGATTCCAACTGCCTCGCCCGCGTCACCGTGTCGCCCACGCGCCGCCCCTCGAAATAGGCGAGCGGTAACCGCATCAGATGGCGGAACAGGCGGGAGCCAAGTTCGACGTCGATCTTCTGGCTCGTCTCGGAATAAATGCGCGTCCGCAGCCAGCCGAAGGCCACTTCCCAGCAGGATACGATGACAAAGCCGAGCATGAGGACCTGCAAGGTCGCCATGCTGTTATAGACCAGCACCTTGTCGATCACATTTTGAAAGAAGAGCGGCGCCGCCAGACCCAGCAGATTGAGGCACAAGGTGATGAGCAGCACTTCACCGATAAGGCGGCGATAGCGCACGATCTGGGGAATGAACCAGCGAAGGTCGAAGCGCGGCTTTGCTCCGGCGATACCGGCGCGGGTGGCGATCAGCACCAGTTCACCTGACCAGATATCGCCGAGCGCCTCATGCGTCAGCTTTTGCACGCCTTCGCCCGGACGATGGATCATGACGCCATCGTCCGTGACGCGGCCCATGATGAACCACTCGCCTGCTCCGCGCGCCAAGGCAGGCAGCGCCGTTCGCTTCAGTCGGTCGCCGCCGGGCGCTATAGCACGTGCGCGCACGCCTTCATGGCGCTTGGCCAGGCGAAGCATGTCGCGAGTATCCAGCGGATCGGCATGGCCCAGCTCATGCCGCAACAGCTGAGCGTCGGCGGATATGCCGTGCATGCCAAGCAAGGCGGCCAGAGCGGCTGGCCCGCTCTCCGCAGGCGCCACGCGCTTGCCTTGTCGATCAGCGGCTTGTGCGTTCATCGTCCGTCGTTCAGCTCCACAGCGTACCGAGGCGCAAGGATGCTGCTTCCGCGCGCGCCGACCGCCGGTTTTGGCTCGCCGCATGGGGCATGCAGACCCGAGCCGTATATATATCTTCGGAAATTTCCCACCCCGAGGACCGAGCGGTAAGCGCTCAGCATGCCGCTAGCATAACTGACGCAGCCGTGCGTTTCCGATCGGTCAAATAGCGCTCTCATTCCTGCTCCATCCATCGTCAAGTTGATGGATCGGATGGAATGACAGAAGACCATAAATTTACGATGAACTGCGTAAGAGAGAAGCGTGTCTAATCTTTGATGATAAGGCTTAAAGTGCCGCAACTTTCCGAATTTCTTGGGGAAATCAAGCAACTAACATTTCTTAGAAGATCCCTTCGCCAAGTATCTGCTCATTTAGGTAAGATGTGCTGCACCTTTTCCATGTCATTCTTGGATGATGAGATAATCAGTCGTTGTTATCAGACGAAACGAAAATATAGACAGAAAAAATAGTAATCGGCATTGATAATAAAAGACAATTTTTTGGAATCGACTTCGTAACGATCTCCTCTCCTCTTTCCCTTCACATCGTTTAACCCTGATTCGACTCCAGCTGTAAATATGGCGTTCATAAATCTGTGGTCATTCGTCCGGTGCGGCTCGGGGAGGGCTGCGCGAAAATTCGGGAGAAGCGGGAATGGGGCGCATAAGCGGAACGGTCTTGAGTGATCTGCTCAAGGGCACGACCTTGGCCGACAGCATCTATGGCGGCGCAGGCGACGACGAAATCTGGGGTGATCTGGGCGACGACTATATCGAGGGTAATGACGGCCTCGACATTCTCCACGGCCAGGCCGGCAACGATTATATCAAGGGCGGCCTGGGCGATGATCAGATCTGGGGCGAGGACGGCAACGACAAGCTTGACGGCGGGGACGGCAACGACCGGCTTTACGGCGGTACTGGCAACAACATCTTGTCGGGCGGCGCGGGCAATGACTGGATCGAGGCTGGCGACGGCCATGACCAGATTCTCGGCGATGACGGCAATGACACCATCTATGCCGGGGGAGGCCGCGATTATATCGATGGCGGCGCGGGCGACGACATCATCTATGCCGGCGCGGGTGACGACGGCTTCCTGAACGAGATCAACCCGGCAACGGGCCTGATGACGTCGCAGGCCGTCGCTGGCGGCGCCGGTAATGACTGGATCTATGGCGAGGATGGCAACGACAAGTTGAAGGGCCAGTCAGGCGACGACCATGTCTTCGGCGGCAATGGCAACGATCGCGTCGATGGCGGCGACGGCAATAATTTCCTCTACGGTGACGCGGGCGACGACATCCTCGATTCCGAAACCGGCATCGACCGCCTTTATGGCGGCACCGGCCGCGATACGATGGAAGCGGGTGCAGGCAATGACTTTCTCGACGGTGGAGCCGACGCGGATTCGATGAACGGCGAAGCTGGCGCGGATATTCTCTATGGCGGCGATGGCGACGACCTGCTGCTCGGTGGCGACGGCGCGGACGAACTGCATGGCGATGCCGGGTTCGACAAGCTGACCGGCGATCTTGGCGCGGACAAGCTGTGGGGCGGCGCGGGCGCTGACTGGTTCGTCTTCAAGGGCGCTGGGGCATTGGACGGCGGCGATCAGATCCAGGATTTCGAGGATGGCGTGGATCGCATCGTGCTGGAGAAGTTGGGCGTCACCAAATATGCATCGGGCGGCGCGCCCGGCACTGTCTTTGCCCGGAACGGCGCGTCCGGCAATGTGCTGCTGGACGTTGTCACATCAGCCGGGGTGAAGTTCAGCATCGACATCGCCGATCCTACGGCGACGCTGTCGGCGCAGAATTTCTCCTCAAGCGACTTTCTGTTCGCCTGACATTTACCATCGGCATAGGTCGGGCCGCTCCGCACCGGGCGGCCCGGACTTAATCATCCATACCGGCAATTCCTCGCCGGGTTCTAGCGAGTGCCGAGGAAATGTCCCCCGCCAGCCCGGCGTCCTGGTTCAATGCCTTTCTGGATGAGCAGAACTTGGGGAGTCGGGCGGATTGATGCGGGTCTGCAGGGAATCGACGCCATCATGACCCTTGCCATCCTTGCCGCCATCGCTGCTGCCGCCTCCGCCGCCGCCACTCGACGCGGCGATTGCTGCCGACGTCAGCGAGGTGGATAGCATGATCGTCATTGCCGGCGGCACGGTCACCGCGAAGCGCCCGCACGTCTGAAGGAAACGGCGGCGATCTTCTTTCATATTAAGGGGCGCATCATCCTCGGTCATGGCAAACTCCTGCGTCGCGGCAATGCCGAACGCTAGCACCCGAGCGGGCTAGGAGGAGACTGCAAACAAGGATGATATCCAATGGTATAGGTGCCCCACAATAGTCCGGGCAGCACCAAAACTTTATCGCTCGATCAAATCAGACATCGTCATCGATCATTCCGATCACCGGGAAGATATGCTTGATCCTGCTGCGGTGGATGGACGCGGTGACTTTGTCACGATGCTGCGTCAGGCTGATGAGATTGCGGTCGCGCGCGTTCAGCCTGCCTATGGTCCAGAGCGACAGGGCGCCCTCATCCTGCAATTGCACCAGCACGTCGGCGCCGATCGAGGCTGGCTTTATCCGGTCAAGGATGATGCGTTCACCGGCTTTGAAGCGCGGCTCCATGGCTTCGCTGGGGATATAGATCGCGAAGTAGCGGTTGGCGTCTCCCAGGGCGAAGGGTGGCGACATATAGGCCGCGGGGCGCGCCAGATCGCCTTCCCAGATTTCGAGTTCGCCTGCCAGTGACAGGCTCTCCTCCTCCGGGAACAACAGTGACGCCGCATAGATGGGGATCTGCCGCTGGTTCGGCATGGAAAAGGAAAGTGGCCGTTCCTTCAGCATGACCGGAGCCGCCGCCGTGGAGGAGGGTGCAGTTCCGATGGCTTCGCACATGGCGAAAGGTTCAGGAAATGCTTCTTTCAGCTTCCCGATGCTGCGTGCGGACAGGGAATAGCCGACGGAAGGGGTGGGGTAGATGCGCGTCAATGTCGATGGCGCCAATCCTGATCGCCGCGCGATCTCCGTAGCGGACAGGCCAGTCTCCTCCACCAGGCAGTTGATCAGCCCCCGCGCGCGTTGCTGGTCCCATTCATAATCAACTGCCATTTTATGCGCCTATCCCCGGCACCTAGCTGTGCGGCCGTTTGTCGGAAAAACGCACGCACAGAACCGCGCGAACGCCTCGATCGCGCGATTATTTGCCGCCCCCGCAAGCCACCGCAAACTGCTAATAACGCTTCTTGAACAATCATATAATTTGCGCACAGTCTTGTCATTCGATTTACACGAAAGTCCCGATAATATGAATTTATCGACCGCTATATGCCGGCAACATTTGCGTTTGCGCATACATCCGCAAAAACAGTTTGCGCGATGAGGGGTTTGCGCATAGGACCATTTGCGCAAGTTGCGCAGACGCATATCTATGCGGCTGGGTGACGGCAGGGGGTGAAGGGGCATTTCACCAGAAAGATAGATCAGCCCTGCTGACCGGATTGGCGTCGCGCCGGTCGGGCTATTCCCCTGCACGATCCGCCTCGTGGCTTGGCACGATGACTAGGGGAATTGGAATGAGAAACAGGTCAAAATTCAACCGGATGCTGCTGCTGTCAGCATCCTTCCCGGCAGCGGCCCTTCTGGTCCATGCCGGTGCGGCATCGGCCGCTCCTGCGGCGGTGAATGTTCCCGCAGGCGCAGGCACCGGTGCGGCGGTCAATGCCGATATCAATACGGCCATCACGACGCCTGCAAACCCCGACTTGACGGTCACGATTGCCAGCGGGGCCGACATCAGCGGCGCGAGCATCGGCTATGATTTCGTGGCCGGCGGCTATGCAGCGGGCGAAGGCGACGGCGCGGTTGCGCTGACCAATGATGGTCAGGTCGCGGGGATCAGCTTCGGCGGCGTGGGCGCTGCCAGCGCAGCCAACAGCTTCACCGGCGTCAACAACGGCGACGTCACGGGCAGCGTCAGCGCCACGAACTTCGGCGGTGCGGCCTCAATCACCAATAACGGCGCAGTCGGCGGCAACATCGTCGGCTCTGCTTTCGGCGATGTCACGCTGGCGAAAGGCCTCACCGGCGCGGTGGATGGCAGCCTCATCGCTTCTGCGCTCGACGCGTCTAACGTCCAGATCAACAATGACGGCACGGTCGCTGGCGATGTGATCGGCTCTGCCACCACCGGCAGGGTCGGCATCGCCAATAATGGCGACATCGACGGCGACGCCCTGGCCTTCACCACCACCGGCGCGATCTCGATCAGCAACGGCGCATCCGCGCGCATCAGCGGCGATGTGTCGGCGGAATCGGACACAGGCGCGATCACCGTCGCCAACAATGGCGAAGTGCTGGGCCGCACCGACCTGATCAGCCAGGACAGCAATTTCACCAGCACGGGTCCGACCGTCACCGTTTCGGGCACCACCACCACGATCCAGTCGAGCAGCTCGACGGAGACGGCCGGCGGCGACATCAACGGCACCTATGCCGGGATCAACGGGTCGCTCAACTTCAACGCCGGCAACGACGGCAGCGTCAGCCAGTTCACCGCCGGGAACAGCACCGCGACGGTTACGGGCACCGTCTATGGCGATGTCTCCTCCGTGGCGCAGGGCAGCGCGTCGAACAGCGAGAACATTGATGTCGTGACGGATTCGCGCGATGGCGCGGGCACCGGCTCTGTCCTATCCAGCAGCACTTCCACGAACCAGTTCGCCACGACCGGCGGCACCAGCACGGTGAACATCAGCGGCACTGTGGCTCCCGGTGACTCCGGCCTTAGCGGCTCGGTCACTTCTGCCGGTCTCACCGGCAGCGCGGTGAACCTCAACGGCGGCCAAGTGTCGGGCAATGTGTCCTCGACGAGCCAGGGCTTTGCGATCAGCCAGGAAGGCAGCTTCTTCGCGCCTAACTTCGTTCAGACGGACAATTATGAAGCTGGCGTGTTCCAGGGCTTCACCCGTTCGGAGAATTTCGAATTCAGCCAGGAACAGATCGGCGGCGCGGCCTCCGTGTCGCTGCAGGGCGCGAGCAATGTCGATGGTTCGGTAAATGTCTTTGGCGGTTCTGCATCGGCTAACATTGGCTCCGCCTCGACCGTTGGCGGCGATGTGGATGTGAGCAGCGCCCTCTCGCCAGCTTTCACTTTCGCAGCTTCATCCGTCCGTACGGAAACCGCTGCGGGCGACGGCACGGCCGTTCAGACGATCTCGATCAGCTCCACGGCTCCTGTGGCCGCAGGCAATGCGACCCTCGCCAATGCCGGCCGTATTGAAGGTGATGCAACGGCTCAAGCCAGCTTCGGCAATGCCACCGCGACCATCACCGGCTCCGTCGGCGGCTCCGTGAGCGCCTTCACCGGAAGTGACATCGGCACCAGCGAGAGCATCGCTGAATATACCGTTGCTGGCGGTATCGACACGCTGACCAGCGTCACCAACCGTGACAGCTCCACCTCCGCAGGAGGCTTGGCTTCCGTCGTTGTGGACGCGCCGTCGCAGCAGGGTGTTCCGAGCGTGGCGGGTGACGTCTTCGCATCGGGCCTGGGCGGCGCATCGATCACGATCGGCGCGGGCAGCGTTATCGGAGACGAGAATTTCGGCTCCGGCGGCAACCTCACCGCTATCAGCTCAGGTTTCGACAGCCTGGAAGAGTTCGTCACCACCTATGCGCCGGACGGCTTCACTCCGGTCACCCAAGTGACGACCTTCACCGGCACGCCCGTTGGCGGGGCCGCATCGGTCATAAACAATGGCACCGCGATCGGCGACGTTGAGGTCGAAGGACTGACCTCGGCTTCGATCGTGAACAATGGTCAGCTCGGATCGCCGTTCAACGGCAATGAGTTCAGCGTCTCGGCGCTGGATACTGGCGGCAGCATCACGATCACCGACACCAACCCGACCGATGCGGGAACCCGCACCGTCGCGGCGGACCTGAGCGTGACGCCTGTTGGCGGCGCTGCAAGCTTCACCAACAATGGCATCGCATTCGGCGACGTCCAACTGGAAGGCGTCACCGGTGCCGTCACCAATAACGGCATCTTGACCGGCACGACCGTGATCGGCGCTTCGCAGTTCAGCGGGACGGCTACGGTGGATGCCGATGTGACGACCACCAGCGTCACCGTAACCCCTGTCCTGGCTGCTCAGACCTATACGGTCGATCAGAATGGCGTGTCTCGCGGCGTCACCGTGACCGGCGCTGTCGTTACGCAGGATGAGGTGACGTCGGAACTGGCATCGGCGCTCGCGCCTTACGGCGTCGCTCTGAACGCCGGCAATGTCGATCCGGCGGCCTTCAACCTGAGCGTCAATGGCGAGCAGGCGGTGAAGACGGCTGACATCAACGCCACGATCAACCTGAACAACGGGTCGATCACGTTGGGCGATATCGACGCTCAGCGCGACGATAGCGGCGCCTATCTGACCAACACCACGGTCAACCTGAACGGCAGCGGCTTCCTGGGCGCCAGCGAGTTCAAGCCCGCTTCGCCGACTGCCCATGCCAGCTACAGCCCCGTCGCCCAGCTGCCGGAAGACGCCGAAGGGCTGTTCGGCACGACCGGCGTACGCGTGCTTGGCGCAACGGCGCTCAACAAGACCGGCGCGGGCACCTTCGTCATCACCGGTTCGGAATATGTCCCGGCGGAAGGCGCGACGCCCGCTTCCTGGACGCTGGACGTCGGCAACTTCAACGTGAAGGCTGGCGAAGTTCAGCTCGACGTCGTCGGCTCCGACGAACCTGTCTTCGGCATCAAGGGCAACATCAACAATGATGCCACCCTTGTCCTGGGCCGCCGCGCTCCGACCTTTATCCAGTCGGTCGGCAACAGCATCGTCACGCCGGGGCCGGAAGCGATCAGGGGCATCGAACTCTATCAGCAGGGCGACTATAACCAGAGCGCCACCGGCACGACGGTTGTGGGCGTCAACCCCTCGCTGGTCCGCTTCGGCAATCTCTCGGTCGGCAACGCCGGTTCTTCGCCTGAAGTACTGGGTCCGATCACCGGCGGCGTGAACGTCCCCTATTTCACTACTCCGACCAATGCCGGTGTCTTCTCGACCCCGTCATCTGTCACGGTGAACGGCAATCTGAACCTGGCCGGCAAGGTCGCGGTGACGGTGTCGAAGGACAGCCTCTATTCGACGGGCGACGGCTACACGCTGTTCACTTATACCGGCACCGGCAATGTCACGGCGACCGCCACTCCTTCTCTGAGTTCGCAGTTCGTCTCCTTCGGCCTCACCCATGACACTACTGCCAAGACCGTGTCGATCCGGGCGACCCGCAACAGCTATGCCACCGGCGCGACCAACGCCAACGCGGCAGCAGCTGCGGTGGGCTTGGACAGCGCACTGGCTGACGTCATTGCGCGGGTGAAGACGGACGCCGCTGGCGGCAACGGCTTCGCTTCGGTGACGGAAATCGCCAATGCGCAGGACATCGCCAACATCGCTGCGGGTCTGGACTGGCGTCTGAACAGCGCACAGGCGGCGCAGGTCTTCAACGAGCTTTCCTCGGCGGAGATCTACGGCTCGCTTGCTGCGGTGGATCAGAACGCGGTCTTCAACACCACTGTCACTCGCCTGGCTGCTCGTCGCGGCTATGGTGAGGCGCTGGGCACCCAACTCTGGTTCAACCCCTCCGCGAACTTCGCCAAGACGGGTGGCACTGGATCGGGCGCGTCGAAGATCAAGACCAACAGCTATGGTGGCGCCTTCGGTATCGACGTCGCTTATCAGGAAAATGGCGCCTTCGGCATCGGCTTCGGCTATGGCCAGCATGACGTCACTGCCAAGGGCTCGCCGGAAGAGGCGCAGGTTCGCACCTACACCATCGGCGCCTACGCGACCCAGGGCTTTGGTCCCTTCTATGGCAGCTTCCAGTTCGCCTATGGCTTCTCGAAGTTCGAAGTCGAACGCGACCTGACCCTGCTCGCCCGCACCATTGAAGGCGACTTCAAGGGTTCGCAGTGGGATGCCAGCCTTGAACTGGGCTATGACATCGCCTCGGGCAGCGGCCTTGTGGTCACGCCTTACGGCAAGCTGGCGCTGCGCCGCTGGTCGATGAACGGCTTCACGGAAGAAGGTGGTGCTGGCATTGGTCTGCACGTCGATGACGCGTCCAAGACTGTCTTCTCGCCGATCATCGGCGTGAAGGCCGGCGCTCTGCTGGGCGATGTCGAAGGGATCGCTTACCGCCCCTATGCCAAGGTGCAGTATAGCTTCCAGGGCAACATCGGCAGCGATCGGACGGTGCAATATGTCGGTGGCGGCAACGCCTTCCGTCTGAAGGGCGTCGATCCGGATGGCAGCGGCCTGATCGAACTGGGTGTGGACGCCTCGGTCAACAAGCGCGTCAACCTGTTCCTGTCCGGCGGCTACGGCTTTGGCGGTCACAACAGCCTGGCCCAGATCCGCGGCGGCATCAGCTTCGGTTTCTGACAAGTTAGGAAAAGGAAGGGGCGCGCCGGATTTCGGCGCGCCTCAGACTGCTGACAAACCCCGTCGTTATTGCGGCGGGGTTTTCTTTTGAAGATTTTGCGGTGCTGGTTTTGTGAGAATGGCGGTGGGCGATCTTGTTCAAGCCGGGCGGGGGTTTGGCTGGCGGGTCAGGGCGAGGGCGATCTTCTTGATGTTCTGGGCGGCTGCGGCGAGGAGGCACTGGCAAGCGACCCTTATTCGGCCTCGGAAGCGCGCATAACGGTGACCATGTAGCTGCTTGGCGTCGGCGAAGGAGCGCTCGACGGTTTCCTTGCGGCGCTTGTAGACGGCCTTACCCCAGGGGGTGAGACGATGGCCCTCGCATCGGTCCCTGGCGTCCTGCCAGACATGGCGGGTGATGACGCGTTGGGGCTTGGCGGCGCTGGTGCAGGAGGCGAGCAGCGGGCATTGCCGGCAGATCGCAGGATCAGACTTGTAGTGGCGATAGCCATGGCGATCGGTCGTGGCATAGGGCAGCAGCTGGCCTTCGGGACAGCGATAGCTGTCCTGGTCCGGTTCCCAATGGAAGCGGCTCTTGCGCATCATGCCAGGCTTAGGCGGGGTCGGGTTGCGATAGCCGGTGACACCAAGAATGCCGCGCTCCTCTAGCCCTTGAGCAATGCCCGCAGTGGCGTATCCGGCATCGAGCCCCACCGCCGCGACAGGAAAGCCGAAGCGCTCGCGCTGCCGGTCGAGGCGTCCGAGATAGACGATCGAATCATGCACATTGGCAGGCGTGGCAAAAGTATCGGTGATGATCCCTAGCCGCCCGTCCACGGTGCGGTGGTCGAGATAGAAAAAGCCCTTGGGCTTGCCGTCCCGGACCATATAGCCGCTCTCCGGATCGCTGCGCGACAGCTTGGTCTCGGCCTCAACGGCCCTGCGCTCCTTAGGCTTAAGCGGCTTGAGGCCGCGTTCCCGTCGCTCCTGGGTAATCGCGGCGTCGAGCGCCTCCCAATAATCCGAGCACGATTTAGCGACGACTGCCTTGTCATATTTGTTCTTGTTGGCGTTGGCCTTAAGGTGGGTGCTGTCGGTGTACAGCACGGTACCATCCACCAGGCCATGGCCGATCGCCTGCTCGACAATCCGGTCGAATATCTCCTGCGCCACACTCGTGTCGCCATAGCGGCGCCGCCGGTTCTGCGACAGCGTCGAGGCATCGAAGACCGCATCGGTCAGCCGCAGCCGCAGGAACCAGCGATAGGCAACGTTGACCTGGATCTCGCGGACAAGTTGCCGTTCCGAGCGAACCCCAAACAAATAGCCAAGGAACAGCGCCTTGAACATCAGTGTCGGATCCAGCGCAGGCCGCCCATTGTCAGAACAGTAAAGCGACGCCGTCAGCTCGTGGATGAACGAAAAATCAATCACCGCGTCGATCTTGCGCAGCAGGTGATCCGCAGGAACCAACTCCTCGAGTGTCACTATCTCGAGCGCAGTCTGCTCAGGTCCAGGCTCTCTCAGCATAGCCTACAGAATCACAAACCCCCAGCTCACGCCAGGGGTTTGTCAGCAGTCTGGGGCGCGCCGGATTTCGGCGCGCCTTTTTTCATGGAGATTCGCACTGGTGACTGACGTTGAGGAAGCCAAGCAATTGGAACAGGCTCTGGCCAGTCTCCTGATCGACAGACTGGACAAATATGGGGTCGAAATCTTGAGAAGCAGCCAAGGCAATATATGCTTCTTCATCCCTCCCAGAAAAGCTCCCGACCACCGAACCGACCGGCCGGATTACGCCCGCGGCAGGGAAGATGGCGCGATCCACGAATTACAACAGATCATAAGGTCCTCCCGCTCGCTCGAGCAGGCTGTCCTGGAAGAAATGGCCCGCCGAGCGGCGCATTAGTGCGCCACAATGCGGTAGTGCGGCTCGCGCGGGCAGTGACCACCAGCGCTGCATGCGATCTTTCTAAGGCGACCGGATTGTCGATGCGGTTTCAATGGTCGCTTCCTATGTGACGGCGTCCGGGGCTTCCTTTATTTCGGATGTAGACGCAGGGCGCAGGCGGCCGCATCGTGACCGGGGCTCCATTCCACCGACCAACCCCTTAGTGAGACAGCCGCGATGCGCCGCTAATGCTGTTCAGGCGCAGGCGATCGGGCGCGATTTTGCTACGCCGGCATCGCCAGTTTCGTTCGCCGCCTGATGCACGACCAATTGGCGACACATCGACACCGGACATACCCCCAAAAGCAAAGCATAAGCGGCGCATCAGCAGCAGATCACCATTGGCCAATTCAGCACGGCCAGAACCGGCGCGCCGCTCGATGCCCGTCGCCGTGAAGATCATGGTTTCGTCGCCGAGGACCTAGCTTAGCGCTCCAAGTCGGCTAGCCAGCAGGCGGGGGCGAACGGCCAACTTAGGACGAGGCGCTACAGCATATGTCCACGCAAAAGCTCTCAAACTCGAACCCGGCGGCAGGTGAGCGCTACGGACCCCCTCACGACTTAACATAGTCATTCCGGAGCCGGTTTGGTTTCACCAGGTTTAAGCTCTCCCAGTGATCGCCGGTCGGTCGACAATCCCTGAGGGCAGCAATTTACTGGATGGACCGCCCCGCCTCGCAATTCACGATTTAAAATCACCATAGATAACAGTTGTCACTGGACCCCGGCACAGCCTATGCGCCCATCGCTTATGGGGACGGAGGGGCAACTCCGCCTTTTGCGGTCAGCCCAGGAACGCGGAACACCCACCGCCAGCCGGAGAGCAACCGACTGTCGCCGCCATCACTCCGCCGCGTCCGCCACCGCCTCGGGCAAGGCGCGCACGGCTTCGGGAGAAGCCGGTTCACGCACTAGCGCTTCGACTGGCTCCAGCGCCTCAAGCTCTCGCCCGCCCGTCTCGATATTGAGGTCGCGCAGCTTGCGTCCGGTCACCAGCACCCGGCTTTCGAAGCTGCCGACGAAGCTGTTATAATCGCTCACTGCCCCGGTCAGCCGGTTGCCCAGCTTCTTGAGCGATCCCGCAGCCGCGGCGAGCCGCTCATAAAGTTCCTTGCCGAGCGCGCCGATGCGCTTGGCCTCGTCCGCCATCTTTTCCTGCCGCCACACCGCCGCCACCGTGCGGGCTATCGCGATAAGGTTGGTCGGCGTCGCCAGCAGCACGCGCTTGCCAAAGGCATGGTCCCACAGCTGCGGGTCATGCTCCAGCGCCGCGGACAGGAAATGCTCGCCCGGCACGAACATGATGACATAGTCCGGCGCTTCGTCGAACTGGTCGGCATAGCTTTTCCGCCCCAGCGTATCGACATGCGCCCGCATCGCCGCGGCATGGGCCGACAGCAGGCGCTTGCGCTCATCTTCACCCTCCGCGCCATAGGCGTCCTGATAGCTGTTCAGCGATACCTTCGCGTCGATCACCAGCGCCCGCCCGCCCGGCACGCGCAGGATTGCGTCCGGCCGCAACCGTCCGTCCTCGCCCTCGACGCTCACTTCGGTGTGAAAATCGACATGCTCGGAAAGGCCGCATGTCTCCAGCACGTTGCGCAACTGCTGCTCGCCCCAGCGGCCCCGCGCCTTGGGCGCATGGCGCAGCGAATCCACCAGCCGTTGCGCCTCGGCGCGCACCGCTTCCTGGCCTGATTTCATCGATTCAATCTCGCCGCGCAGGATGCCGTACGCCTCGGTGCGCTGCTGCTCGATCTGGCTGATCTTCTGATCGTAGCGCTGGATCGTCTCGTTGACCGGATGCAGCAGTTGCTTGAGCTGCGCCTCGCTCTTCTCATGCGCCTGCGCCAGGCGTTGGTCGGCGCGCTCCAGGAAGTGGCTCTGCGCCTGATGCAGCAGCTTGCCGCCTATCTCGCTGAACTGCGCCGACAGCTGCTCCTTCGCATCCTTCAGCGCCACGATCTGCGCTTCGAACGCCTCCGCGCGCGCCTGCGCCTCGGATCGCAGCGCCGCCAATTCCCGCTCGACAAGGCCGCGCGCCGCCCGCTCATCGTCCAGCCGCTGCGCAATGTCGGCCGCCTGCGCCGCACGGTCCTGCGCCACCACCAGTTCCTGCAGCGCGCCGTTGCGCTGAGCCTCCGCCTGCGTCAGCCTGCCCGCAAGCTCCATCTTCTCCGCAGCCAGCGGCCCTACCGCCTTGCCGCGCAACAGCCAGCCGAGCCCCAGCCCCGCGATCAACGCGGCGAGACTTAAGATGACGGCCAGACTGTCCATTATATCCCCCTTATGGAACGAAAGGTGAACCTAGCGGCCCCGGCCGATCGCCGCAAGCCTTCATGCGGTCAGCCGAGCGATGCGCGGAACCGGCCCAGCCGCGCCACCGCCTCATCGATCACCGCGTCGCTCTTGGAAAAGCACAGGCGCACCAGATGCGTCACCGCAGCATCGGGGTAGAAGGCGGAAATCGGGATCGCCGCCACGCCTGCCTCGTCAATGATCCGCTCGCAAAAGCTGACGTCGTCCAGTCCGACGCCCGACGCCTCCAGATCCAGCGTCACGAACCATGTCGCCGCGCTTTCCTGCACGACATAGCCCACGCCGCGCAGCCCCTGCACCAGCCGGTCGCGTGACGCCTGATAGCCCGTCCGCATCGCTGCGAACCGCGCAGCCGGTTTGCCCAGTCCCTCGGCCACCGCCCATTGCAGGTTCGGCGCGCTGGTGAAGGTCAGGAACTGGTGCGCCCGGCCCAGCAGCCTCGCGACCGGCCCGGCCGCGCACATCCACCCGATCTTCCACCCCGTCAGCGAGAATATCTTGCCCGCCGAGCCGATCTTCACCGTCCGCTCGCGCATGCCGGGAAAGGCCATCAAGGGCTGATGCGGGACGCCATCAAAGGTCACATGCTCCCACACCTCGTCGCAGATCGCGATCAGGTCATGATCCACGCAGAAGGAGGCCAGCATCGCCAACTCCTCCTGCGTCGCCATGCTGCCGCTGGGGTTGAGAGGATTGTTGAGGATCAGCAGGCGTGTGCGCGGGTTCACCGCCGCCTCCAGAGCCTCCCGCCTGATCCGCCACTCCGGCGGCATCAGGCGCACGACACGCGCCACCCCGCCGGCGCGCTCCACCAGCGGCAGATAGGCGTCATATAAGGGCGCGAGCAGCAGCACCTCATCACCCGGTTGCACCAGCGCAAGCAGGCTCGCCGCGATCGCCTCCGTCGCGCCGGAGGTGACGATCACCTCCTCCGCGCGCAGGTCCAGCCCCTGATGCCGCGCATAATGCGTCGCCACCGCCTGCCGCAGTTCGGGAAGGCCGCCGCTGGGCGGATATTGGTTCGATCTGGTCAGAAGCGCATCGGCAGCGGCGCGCAATATCTCCTCTGGGCCCTGCGCATCGGGAAAGCCCTGACCCAGATTGATCGCGCCCGTCTCCCGCGCCCGCGCCGACATTTTCTCGAAAATGGTGGCGGGCATGTCCCGATAGACGGGATGGCCGAGAGGGGCGCTGGTCATGAGAGAAGAGCTAATGCCTCTCCGCCCCGGAGTATAGCGTCGCTAACATCTATCGCCGTTCGGGCTGAGCCTGTCGAAGCCCGCAGCCCTATCAGCGGGTGACGCCGCGGCTCCTTGCGGAGGCGAATGACGCGGGCAGGCATCCCCCGGATGCCTGCTATTTCCGCGTCATTCCCACTCGATCGTCCCCGGCGGCTTTGACGTGAAGTCATAGCATACCCGGTTGATGCCCTTGACCTCGTTTATGATCCGCGTAGCCACGCGGCTCAGGAAGGAGGCGTCGAACGGATAGATGTCCGCCGTCATGCCGTCGGTCGAAGTCACCGCCCGCAGCGCGCAAACGTTGTCATAGGTGCGGTGGTCGCCCATCACACCCACGGTTCGCACCGGCAGCAGCACGGCGAAAGCCTGCCAGATCGCGTCATACAGGCCCGCGTTCCGGATTTCCTCCAGATAGATGGCATCCGCCTTGCGCAGGATGTCGCACCGTTCCTTGCTGACCTCGCCCGGAATGCGGATGGCGAGGCCGGGGCCGGGGAAGGGGTGGCGGCCGACGAAAATCTCCGGCAGCCCCAACTCGCGGCCCAGCGCGCGGACCTCGTCCTTGAACAGTTCGCGCAGCGGCTCGACCAGCTTCATGTTCATGCGTTCGGGCAGGCCGCCCACATTATGGTGGCTCTTGATCGTCACGCTCGGCCCGCCGGTGAAGCTCACGCTCTCGATGACGTCGGGATAGAGCGTGCCCTGCGCCAGGAAAGCCGCGCCCCCGATCTTCTTCGCCTCATCCTCGAACACGTCGATGAAGGTCTTGCCGATGAACTTGCGCTTGGCTTCGGGATCGGTGACGCCCTCCAGTCCCTTCATGAACAGCGTTTCGGCGTTCACATGGACGAGCGGGATATTGTAGCTGCCCCGGAACAGCGAAACGACCTGCTCCGCCTCGCCGCTGCGCATCAGGCCGTGATCCACGAACACGCAGGTCAGCTGGTCGCCGATCGCCTCATGGATCAGCACCGCGGCCACCGCGCTATCTACGCCGCCGGACAGGCCGCAGATCACCTTGCCGTCGCCCACCTGCTCGCGGATCTCGGCGATCTTGGTCGCGCGGAATTCCGCCATGGTCCAGTCGCCCTTCAGGCCGCAGACATGGCGCACGAAATTCGCCAGCAGCTTGGCCCCGTCGGGCGTGTGCACCACTTCAGGGTGGAATTGCGTAGCGTAGAAGCGCTTTTCCTCATTCGCGGTCATGGCGAAGGGCGCGCCTTCGCTTACCGCCACTACCTCGAAACCGGGGGCGAGCTTGGTCACCTTGTCGCCGTGGCTCATCCACACCTGATGGCGTTCGCCCTCTGCCCACAGGCCGTCGAACAGGGCGCAGCGCTTCTTCACCTCGATGAAGGCGCGGCCGAACTCGCCGCTCTCGCCGCCTTCCACCTGGCCGCCCATCTGCTGCATCATCGTCTGCTGGCCATAGCAGATGCCCAGGATCGGGATGCCCGCGTCAAAGAAAGCTTGCGGCGCGCGCGGGCTGTCTTCCCACATGACGGACGACGGGCCGCCCGACAGGATGATGCCCTTGGGTTTCAGCCGCTTGAACGCTTCGGCCGCGCTGTTGAACGGCGCGATTTCCGAATAAACGCCCGCTTCGCGCACGCGCCTGGCGATCAGCTGCGTCACCTGGCTGCCGAAGTCCACGATAAGGATGGAATCCTGAAGGGGCAGCGTCATCGAATCGCCTTTACGAGCCGGAGAGAATGGGATGCCGCGCGGTTAGTCCGATCGCTCCCATATGTCCAGTTTCTGCCACCCCGTTCGTTCGAGCGTAGTCGAGAAACCCTATGACAGAGCTTTCGCCTCCGCCTTCCCCTCGCGCCCCGCCGCCCATCCCAGCAGCGCCGCGCCCGCCAGCACCGCCGCCGCAATCAGGAAGGCGCTGCCGATGAAGGGCAGCACCGCGCCCGATCCCACCGACAGCGAATAGATCGCGCCGAAGAAGAGCGGCGACAATATGCCCGCGATCGATCCGACGCTGTTGTTCGCGCCCTGCAACTGGCCCTGCTCCGATTCCGACACGCGCTGCGTCATCAGCGATTGGATCGTCGGCATGGCAAGGCCCCAGAGCGCGTTCGGCAACATCGCCGCCACGAACAGCCAGCCCGTCGGGGCCAGCCCCATCGCCGCTATGCCGACCGCGCCGAAGCTGAGGCCAAAGACCATCGTCGCCCGGTCGCCCAGCCGCTTCACCACCGGCCCGACCAGCAGGCCCTGCACGCCCATGTCCATCAGGCCCACCAGCGCCAGCAGCGTTCCCACCTGCCACGCGCCCCAGCCATAGCGGTCGCCCGCATAGAGCACGAACACCGCCGAAAAGAGGTGATGGGCGAAATAGAGCAGGAAATTGACGATGGAGAGGCTCGACAGCTCCGGATGCGACCGCAGCAGCTTGAGCGCGCCGAACGGATTGGCCCTTTTCCAGGAAAAGGCCATGCGCTTGTCGCGCCCCAGCGACTCCGGCAATATGAACAGGCCGTAGAAAAAGGCGAGGGCGGACAGCCCCGCCGCCGCCCAGAAAGGCGCGCGCAGCGAAATCTCGCCCAGTACCCCGCCCAGCAGCGGTCCGGCGACAAATCCGCCGCTGAACGCCGCACCGATCAATCCATAGCCGCGCGCCCTTTGTTCAGGCGGCGTGATGTCGGCCATATAGGCAAAGGTCGATGTAAAACTGGACGAGGTCACCCCCGCCAGAATGCGGCCCAGCGCCAGCCACCACAGATTGGGCGCAACCGCCATCAGCAGGAAGTCGAGCGCCAAACCGGCCACCGAAATCAGGATCACCGGCCGCCGCCCGAACCGGTCGGACAGCGAACCGATCACCGGCGAACAGAGAAATTGCATCGCCGCCCACAAGGCCACGAACAGCCCGTTCCATAGCCCCGCCGCGCTGGTCGAACCGGACAGCTGCTCGATCAGTTGCGGCAGCACCGGGATGATGATCCCCATCGACATGACGTCGAGCAGCGCGGTCACCAGGATGAACGCGATCGCGGCGCGCGGAGGGGAAGGGCGAGGGGGCATGAGGCTGCGCTATAGCCATGGACGGCGGATGCCAAGGACTCCTTCAGCGCCCGCCGATACCCGCTCGGCTTATGTGCTCTCAGTCGAACTCATAAGCCCTTTCGCCATGAAGGCTGAGGTCAAGGCCGTCATGTTCCTGCTCGGCATTGACGCGCATCGGCAGAAGCAGGGCTGCGGCCCGTGCCACGATCAGCGTCACGACCGCTGACCAAAGCGCCACGATCAGCACCGCTTCGGCCTGCACCAGCAGCTGGCTTCCAACGCTGAGGCCGGTGCCCAATCCGGTGCCGCCCAGCGTTTCGCTGGCGAAGACCGCGAGCAGGATCGAGCCCAGCATCCCGCCCACGCCATGCACGGCGAACACGTCTAGGCTGTCGTCCACCTTCCAGCGATGCTTCACCCCCAGCACCGCAGCGAAGCAGACGAGCGACCCAAGAATACCGATGATCACCGCGCCCGTGGCTGAAACATATCCGGCGGCAGGCGTGATCGTCGCCAGCCCCGCCACCGCGCCGGTCACGACGCCGATCGACGTCGGCTTGCCGATCTTCAGATGCTCGGCCGCTGCCCAGGTGAGCGCAGCAGACGACGCCGCCAGATGCGTCGCGATGATGGCGGAGCCAGCGGCCCCGTCCGCAACGAGAGCCGATCCGCCGTTGAACCCGAACCAGCCGACCCACAGCATGCCTGCGCCGATCATGGTCATCGCCGGGCTGTGCGGGGGTATCATCGAATTGGGAAAGCCCTTTCGCGGCCCGATCATGATCGCCATCACCAGCGCCGCGATGCCCGCGGTGGTGTGCACCACGATCCCGCCGGCAAAGTCCCGCGCGCCCCACTGCGCCAACCAGCCATTATCCCAAAGCCAATGCGCCGCCGGGGCATAGACCAGCACGAGCCACAGTGCGGAAAACAGCATCAGCCAGCCGAACCGTACCCGCTCCGGAAACGCGCCGACGATCAGCGCGGGCGTGATGATGGCGAACGTCATCTGATAAAGCGCGAAGACATTCTCGGGTACGGTCAGCCCCTCGCGGATGGCGCTCAGCCCATTGAGCCCGATGGCCGACAGGTCGCCGATGAACGGATTATCGCCCCGGAACGCGAGACTATAGACAAAGAGGAACCACAATATCGAGGCCAGCGCCGCCAGCCCGAAACAGTGCATCAGCACCGACAGGAAATTCTTCGCCCGCACGAGCCCACCGTAAAACAGCGCTAGGCCCGGCAATGTCATGAACAGAACAAGCGCAGCGCCAACGATCAGCAACAGCGTGTCCGCCTTGTCGATAGCCCCGGCCGCAGGAGCGGCTGCAGCCACGCTCGCGCAGGATGCAACGCAACCCGCCACTCCAAGACGAAATATTCCACGCAACATGATAGCTTTTCCCTGCCGCCCTATTTTCTGCCGCGGCAGCTAGCCTCCGCCGGCGGCCTGCGCAACGCGTAAACATCAGGCGAACAGGGAAAGAAGCGCGTCAGCCTCCACCGCGCGATGAAGTCGCTCAGGAAACGAAATGCCTTCTGGAAGGCCGCAGCCGGTTAACGCCCGGCGCGCTCCCGCCGGAAATAGACATCGGCGACCCGGCCGTTCTGGATCGAGCAGGTGAAGTGCCGCGTCCGGCCGTCCTGCGCACGCCAGCCGGAACGGACATCGACATCGCCTTCCACATCATATCCGTTCCGGGTTTCGCGCGGTTCCTGCACCTGGCGAACCTCGGCGTAGCCGCCGTCGCGTTCCGCCTCCTGCCGGGCGGCGAGGGCGCAGCTGGTGATCGCTTCCTCGTTTTCGTCCGGCTCGGCTTGCGGCCCGGCGTCCGGGCGGCGAATTCTGTCATCGCTGGGGGTGGGTTGCGACTGATTGGAGTCGTTCGCCAGGACATCCGAGAAATCATCGTCGGCGCGGGGCTGGGACGGCTGGTTCTCGGAGTCATCGGGCATCGAAGGCTGGCTGTCTTCCGGCCAGTCATCCTGTTGCTGCGGGTCGCTTTGCCGCGGCTGATAGCCTTGCGCTACCGCCACGCCGCTCGCCAGCAGCGCTGCCGCCAGCACCGATCCCTTGATCCAACCCGCTTTGCCCGTCATCCCGGTGGCTCCTCTTCATTCAGGGGGGCTCCTACACCTGGCCGGCTGTCGCCCGGCTGAACGCGGCCTACGGTTCGGCGCGGATCTTGAGGCCCGTATAATAGGCCGCGAAGGCATAGCTGTCGGCATATTCGTCGATCAGCTTGTCCACCGGCTTGCCCGACCCATGCCCCGCCCGCGTGTCGACCCGCAGCAAGCGGGGCTTGGGGCCTAGATCCGCTGCCTGCAGCGCGGCGGCATATTTGAAGCTGTGCGCGGGCACCACGCGGTCGTCGGTATCGGCGGTGCTCACCAATATCGCCGGATAATCCCGCCCCTCCCGTATATTATGATAGGGTGAATAGGCGCGCAGCAGCCGGAAGTCCGCCTCCCGTTCCGGCGATCCATAATCCTCGATCCAGTAGCGCCCGGCCGTGAAGCGGTCGAAGCGCAGCATGTCCATCACCCCGACTGCAGGCAGCGCGGCGGCGAACAGGTCCGGCCGCTGGTTCACCACCGCGCCCACCAGCAGTCCGCCATTGGAGCGGCCCTCGATCGCCAGTCCATTCTTCGTCGTATAGCCCTGCGCCTTCAGCCATTCGCCAGCCGCGATGAAATCGTCGAACACATTCTGTTTGTTCGCCGCCCGCCCGGCATCATACCAGGCGCGACCATATTCACCGCCGCCCCGCAGGTTCGCGACCGCATAGACGCCGCCCTGCTCCAACCAGGCGAGCCGCGTCGCCGAATAGCCGGGCGTCAGTGATATGTTGAACCCGCCATAGCCATAAAGGATCGTCGGCGCGGGCGTTTTCGACAGGGCCAGCGCCTTTTTGCGGATGATCGTCATCGGGATCATCGTCCCGTCTTTCGACGGATAGCTCACCTGCTCGATCCCGAACTGATCGGGGTCGAAGGGCAGTTCGGGCCGCGCGAACAGTTCATAGCGCATCGTCGCCGTGTCGAAGCGGTAGATGCTGGCCGGGCTCACGAAGCCGGAAAAGCTGAAGAAAGTCTCTGGATCGCCGTCCCGCCCGGCAAAGCCCGCCGCCGTGCCCACGCCAGGCAGCGGCACATCGCTCACCCGCCGCCCGTCCAGCTCGACCAGCTCCGCCACCGTCTGCGCATTGGTCGCATAGGCCAGGATCAGCCGGTTGCCGACCAGCGCCCCGCCCGCCAGGCTGTCCGGCCGCTGCGGCACCACCTCTTGCAGCCCATGCCATCGCTTGCGGACATCGACCGCCACCACGCGCAGGCGCGGCGCATCCAGGTCCGTGATGAAATAGAGCGTCGATCCCCGGCTGCCGATCAGCCGCCAGTCATTGTCGATCCCCCGCACCAGCGTTCGCAGCTTCAGCCGCCCGCCGGTCAGCTCCGCGACGCGCACTTCGCGCCGGGGATCGGTGCCCTCGAATGAACTTACCAGCAGCCAGCGCCCGTCGCTCGTCACCTGCGCCATATGGCCAAGCTTGGGCCGGTCGGGCGTCGCATAGACCAGCACATCCTGCGCCTGATCCTGTCCCAGCCGATGATAGAAGATCTGCTGACCCAGATTTTCCGACCGATAGGCTTCCTGCGGCGCGCTGAAACGGGCGTAAAAGAAACCCTCGCTCCGCCCGTCCCATGCCAGTTGCGAGAATTTCACCCATTCGATCCGGTCGTCGAGAATCTTGCCGCTATCGACGTCCAGAATCCTGAGCGTTCGCCAGTCGCTGCCCGCCTCCTGCACCGCGTAAAGCAGGCGGCGGCCGTCAGGAGAGGGCGTCCATTCCGCCAGCGCCACCCCGCCATCCTCCGCCCAGCTGTTGGGGTCGATCAGCAGCCGCTGCTTCCCGTCCAACCCCTCGCGCACATAAAGTGGGGTCTGCCGTTCCAGCCCGCTATTATAGCCGTAAAAATAGCGATTGCCGGCCTTGCGCGGCAGGGTGAAGCGGCCATGGGAAAACAGCGCCTCCATCCGTTTGCGCAGGATCGCGCGGCCCGGCAGCGCGTCGAGCGTCCTGCGAGTGAGGGCGTTTTCCCGAGCCACCCAGTCGCGCACCGCCATATCCGTGCGCACGTCATTTTCCAGCCAGCGATAGGGGTCGGCGACGGCGACGCCGAATTGCTCCTCGACGAGGTCCAGCCGCTTGGCCTCGGGATAGCGCAGCGCCGTCGCCGCGCCGCCGCGAACGAGGCCCGCATCGGGTTCGGTTTGAGCGGGGGAGGGCGCTACGATCAGGAGCAGCGACGCCAATAGCAGCCGAAAAGCGCGCATCCTCTCCCGTTCACGCCAAAAAGAAAAAGGCCACGGCTCATTCGAGCCGCAGCCTTTCTCTATTCCATTGATCCGCCTTTGGTAAAGCGGATGTGCCTTGTCAGGCCGCTTCCAGCTCGTCGGCGTCAGCGTTCTGGACCGGACCCGAATCCTGGCCCTTCGCATCGACGTCGCGATCGACCAGTTCGATGATCGCGATCGGTGCTGCGTCCGAAGCGCGGATGCCGGCCTTGATCACGCGGGTGTAACCGCCGTTGCGGTCCTTGTAGCGCTCGGCCAGGACCTCGAACAGCTTGGTCAGCTGCGCGTCGTCCTGCAGGCGGGCATGGGCCAGACGGCGGTTCGACAGGCCACCCTTCTTGGCGAGGGTGATCAGCTTTTCGACGTAGGGACGCAGTTCCTTCGCCTTGGGCGTGGTCGTCAGGATCTGCTCATGCTTGATGAGCGAGGCGGCGAGGTTACGGAGCAGCGAGTTACGATGCCCGGCGCTGCGCTGCAGCTTACGATGACCAACCTTGTGACGCATGTCTTCTTCCTTCGTTCGTTAAGGGGCCGTTTGAGGTACCCCAGACCAGGCAACCGTTAGAGGTCGTCGCCCTTTCACCTTCAAATCCGTCATTCCAGCGCAAGCTGGGATCTCGTGCCCCAAGGTCGCCCGTAGCGGCCTGAGGCCCCAGCCTGCGCTGGAGCGACGGGTCGGATTTAGCCCAGCAGCTCCTGTTCGAGCTTCTTGGCCATTTCCTCGATATTTTCCGGCGGCCAGCCGGGGATGTCCATGCCCAGGCGCAGGCCCATGGACGACAGCACTTCCTTGATTTCGTTCAGCGACTTGCGGCCGAAATTGGGGGTGCGCAGCATCTCGGCTTCGGTCTTCTGGACCAGGTCGCCGATATAGATGATGTTGTCGTTCTTGAGGCAGTTTGCCGAACGGACCGACAGTTCCAGCTCGTCCACCTTCTTGAGCAGGTAGCGGTTGATCTGGTTGGTGTCGCTCTCGCCTTCCGAAGCAGCCGAAGTCGCGGTGCCGGCAGCCGGAGCGGCGACGGGCAGCGCGTCTTCGAAGTGGACGAACAGCTGGAGCTGGTCCTGCAGGATGCGCGCGGCATAGGCGACCGCGTCTTCCGGCGTGACCGTGCCGTCGGTTTCGACGGTCAGCGACAGCTTGTCATAGTCCAGTTCCTGGCCGACGCGGGTTGGCTCAACCTTGTAAGCGACCTGACGGACGGGCGAATAGAGCGCGTCGATCGGGATCAGGCCGATCGGCGCATCGGCCGGACGGTTGGCGACGGCGGGGACATAGCCCTTGCCGACGTCAGCGGTCAGTTCCATGTTCAGCGTGGCGCCCTGGTCCAGGTGACAGATCACCAGGTCGGGGTTCATCACTTCGATGTCGCCCACGGTGGTGATGTCGCCCGCGCGCACTTCGGCGGGGCCGGTCGCGGACAGCTGCAGGCGGCGGGGACCGTCGCCTTCCATCTTCAGCGCGACCTGCTTGATGTTGAGGACGATGTCCGTGACGTCCTCACGTACGCCGGCGAGCGACGAGAATTCATGCAGGACGTTCTCGATCTTGATCGAGGTGACCGCCGCGCCCTGGAGCGAGGAGAGAAGAACCCGGCGGAGCGCGTTGCCAAGCGTCAGGCCAAAGCCGCGCTCCAGCGGTTCGGCAACGAAGGTCGCCTTGCGCTTGCCGTCGCCCGCGGCCTTGATTTCAAGGCTGTTGGGCTTCTTCAATTCCTGCCAGTTCTTCATGTTGACAGTCATGTATTTCCCCTGGGGATGAGGCCGAAACGCTTAATTTCCCGTTCCCAACAGGACGTTCCGGCCGATGCAGATGGGAGAGCGGGCGACGCGTCCGCCGCCCGCACGTCATAGGCGGCCGGTTTAGACGCGGCGGCGCTTGGACGGACGCACGCCATTGTGCGGGATCGGCGTCACGTCGCGGATCGATGTGATGTGGAAGCCGACGGCCTGCAGAGCGCGCAGAGCCGATTCACGGCCCGAACCGGGGCCCTTCACTTCGACTTCCAGGGTGCGCACGCCATGTTCGGCGGCCTTGCGGCCCGCGTCTTCGGCGCAAACCTGCGCGGCATACGGGGTCGACTTGCGGCTGCCCTTGAAGCCCATCATGCCGGCCGAGGACCAGCTGATGGCGTTGCCCTGGGCGTCGGTGATGGTGACCATCGTGTTGTTGAAGCTGGCGTTGACGTGCGCGACGCCGGCCGAGATGTTCTTGCGCTCGCGCCGCTTAATGCGCTGGGGTTCGCGTGCCATGTTGCTCAAATCCTACTGAAATCGTTGAAAGCGGAAGTGACCGGAGGGCCAGGCCGAATGGCCGACCCTCGACGATTACTTCTTCTTGCCGGCGATCGGCTTCGCCTTGCCCTTGCGGGTGCGCGCATTGGTGTGCGTGCGCTGGCCGCGAACCGGCAGACCCTTGCGGTGACGCAGGCCGCGATAGCAGGCCAGGTCCATCAGGCGCTTGATGTTCATCGCGGTTTCGCGGCGCAGGTCGCCTTCCACCGTGTGATCGGCGTCGATGGCCTCGCGGATCTGCAGGACTTCGGCGTCCGACAGGTCCTGAACGCGGCGGCTGTGGTCGATGCCCAGCTTGTCGGCGATCGCGACAGCGGTGTGACGGCCGATGCCGTGAATGTAGGTGAGCGCGATGATAACGCGCTTGTTGGTCGGGATGTTGACACCCGCAATACGTGCCATGGTAATCTTTTCTCCTGCTCCACGGGACGGTTGGCGCCATCCCATCTCAAAGCGTCCGGGCCGGAGCCCTAGAAGGACTTCGACCGATTCGATAGCCCCCGAGACGCAAAAAAGACGGCCAGTGCCATGCACTGCCGCTCACCAGCGTGTCCGGGATGGGCCAGCCCCTAGCGATTCGGCGGGAAACTGTCAATCGTGCGGGGCTGTTTTGCGGGCTTTTCGCCCGGCCGGCGCCTCCGCGCCCCATCCCGCCCTTTTCGGGTTGAAGCCCGCCCCTGGCCCCGGCATGAAAGCGCGATGCGTCTTCATCCGATCTCCGCCGCGCTCGCGCCCTTGCTGCTCCTGCTCCCCTCCTGCGTCGGCGCGCCCGAACAGGCGCAGCGCCCGGCTCCTCAGCCCATCGCCGCGCGCCCTGCTCCAGCGCCCGCGCCAGCACCGCAGCCGCTCGATTGGCAATATCGTTCCGCAACGCCCGGCAACTGGACCTATCATCAGGAAGGGGCGGGCTCTACCGCGCTGTTCGCCGGCCCGGTTGCCGGGTCGCTGCTGACACTGCGCTGCGATCCTGCGGTGGGCAGGATCAGCCTGCTCCGGTCGGGCGTGGGGCAGGGCGCAATGACTGTGCGCACCAGCTATGGCGCGACTGGCTGGCCCGCCACCGCCACGCCGTCGGGTACGCTCGCCACCCGCGCCGCCAGCGACGCGGCGCTCGATCAGATCGCCTACAGCCGGGGCCGTTTCGCTGTGGAAGTGCAGGGGCTCGAAACGCTCATCCTGCCCGCGTGGGCAGAGGTCGGCCGGGTGATCGAGGATTGCCGCCGGTAAAGCGCGGATTTTCGCACATATTGTGGGCGGATCGCCGATCGAAGCACCAGATCGGCTTTTCGGACGGACGCGCAATTATGATTCGAAAAAAGAATTTTACAAGTCTTGATCATGTCTTCCGTCTGATTCACAGTCCATTTCGTGGTCAGGCATGAGGAAGGTTTCCCAGGCGGGCCGCGCGGGGCTTCAACAGTCGAAAGGAGGTGATCCGATGTCTCATGGTTCAGCAGTGAGGTCGGTCAAGTCCATTCGGGAAACGCGCCGCTGAGCGACGCCGTCAGCGTCGGTTTTCGTCAGATACGAAGGTTCCTCCGCCGCGATTACGCGACAGAGGCCCGCGCATCTGCGTAAATAGCGCGATCCACGTTTCCCTTGGGCGGCACTTCCGGCCGCTGTGACCATGTCAATGATGGGCCGCTGGGACTTATCTCCCCAGCGGCCCCTCTCATTTGTGCTGTCGGCGATATTCCGCTCATGCGGCCTGCGAAAAGCGATTTCCTCCGCTACCGCTCAACCCCCCGAACCTTCCCCCAGGCGCGGGCGGCCGTGTACCCCAGATAGCCCGTCCCAAACAGCGCATAGAGCGGCTCAGGCAACGCCTCGAAATAGGCGCGCATAGCCCGCACGATCGCCGCCGCCATCTCGGGCTCCACCCCGCCGATCAGCCCCAGCGGCACCGACCAGAGCAGCAGCCCGTACATGACATAGAGAAAGGCCGGCCGCGCCCGCAGCGTCCATTGGTCGGCGCGCGTCCGCCTGCGCCTCGTGCCGCTCATCAGTAACCGATCCGGTTCGCCAGCCAGCCATAGAGGAACGCTTCATTGGCTGGCCGGCTCTCTGCCAGCGCGACATAGCGTTCCCCTTGCAGTGCCTCGATGGCCTTCAGTAGCACCTTCTCCCCAGCCTTGCCGCGCAGCCGCATGAAGGCCCCAAGCGCCGCGAGCGTCTTCGCCCCGATCAGGCGATCGGTTTTAAGATCCGGATAATCCTTCTGGTTGCGATTGAGTGCGTTGAGCGCCCGCTGCAGGAATCCCGTCGCCGTCGCGGGGCCCATGTTCACGGCGCTGTCGAACAGCTCGGCTGCGACATTGGGCGCAATCTCCGCGACGAAGCCATAGCCCGGCCGCTCCCAATAAAGCCGCCGGTAGATCGCTTCCGCGACTGTCCGGGGCAACTGGCGCATGTCGCCTGCATAGCCATTGGCGCGCGCCACAGCCTGCGTGATGCCGAAATTGGTGGGACCGCCCCGATCCGCCGGATGGTTGCTATAGCCGCCCTCCCGCGCAATCACCTCGTCGATCAGCGCCGCAATATCCATAAACCGCCTCCTCGTTTCGGATGAGGCGCAGCATTTATCCCATCTGGTTCACTGTAGGACAGCAGAAATCGCTCTGCCCACGCAGAAATAGGAAAAGTTGGATTCTGATCGGGGGATGGAAGCGCGCCCGCGAAATCGCGTTCAATTCGCTACTTCCTTCATGATTTTGGTCGGGACGAGAGGATTCGAACCTCCGACCCCCACACCCCCAGTGTGATGCGCTACCAGGCTGCGCTACGTCCCGACCGGAGCGGCGGCACATAGAAGCATGTTTGAGAACTTGCAAGCGTTTCGGCGCAGCCTTTTTGCCTCATTTCACAATCCCTAATCATATTGCCTCGCCATCCCCATCTGTGTTAGCCGCGCGCCCTTGATCCGCAGCTGATTGAACGGCCGGCGGCACGACAAGACAATAAGGCGAAAGTCCCACACATGCTCATTACCCCAGCCTTTGCCCAGACCGCGGGCGAGCAATCGTCAGGCGCTTCCATGCTGGTGCAGATGGCGCCGCTCGTCCTCATCTTCGTCGTCTTCTACTTCTTGCTGATCCGCCCGCAGCAAAAGCGGATGAAGGAGCATAAGGCGAAGATCGACGCCGTGAAAAAGGGCGATCAGGTGGTGACTGGCGGTGGCCTGGTGGGGAAGGTCGCGCGCGTCGACGAACATTATGTCGATGTCGAGCTCGCGCCGGGCATGAAGGTGAAGGCCGTCAAGTCCACGCTGACCGACGTCGTCGATCCGGCGACCGCCAAGCCCGCGAACGACTGAGCCCTCGATGCTGAACTTCTCGCGCTGGGCCGTCGCGGCGATCCTGCTGCCTCTCGTCATCGGCATCCTGTGCGCGGTGCCGAGCTTCCTGCCCGATACGACTGTCGAACGGCTGCCGCATTTCATGCAGACGCGCGTCAATCTCGGCCTCGACCTTTCGGGCGGCAGCCATTTGCTGCTTGAAGCCTCGACGCAGGACGTCGCCAAGCAGCGCCTCGCCAATATGGAGGAGCAGGTCCGCACGGAACTGCGCCGCGGCACCCCGCGCATCGCGATCGGCGACATCTCCAGCCGCGACGGCAAGCTCAGCTTCATGGTGCGCGACCCCTCGCAGGTCGATGCAGCGGTGGAGCGCATCCGTCCGCTGACCCAGGGCGCGGGTCTTACCGGCCAGCGCGACTTCAACGTCGAGGTAGTGAACAGCTCGACCATCGTCATCACGCCGACCGAGGCGGGGATCGACAATGCGGTCAAGAGCGCGATGGAAGTCGCGACCGAGGTGATCCGCAAGCGTATCGACGAAATGGGCACCCGCGAGCCCACGATCCAGCAGCAGGGCGGCAACCGCATCGTCGTGCAGGTGCCGGGCCTTCAAAATCCCAAAGCGCTGAAGGATCTGCTCGGCCAAACAGCCAAGCTGGAATTCAAGCTGGTCGACACCAGCGCCAATCCTGCTGAAGTCGCCCAGGGGCGCGCGCCCGTCGGCAGTGAAGTGCTGCCTTATCCCGGCAACCCCTCCGGCATCCCGGCGATCGCCGTGAAGCGCCAGGTCATGGTGTCGGGTGAGGACCTGACGGACGCCACGCAAGGCTATGACCAGAATAATCAGGCGATCGTCAACATCCGCTTCAATGGTTCGGGCGGACGCAAGTTCGGCCAGGTGACGTCGCAGAATGTCAACCGGCCCTTCGCCATCATCCTGGACGGCAAGGTGCTGTCGGCCCCGAACATCAATGAGCCGATCCTTGGCGGTTCCGCGCAGATCAGCGGCAGCTTCACCGTCGAAAGCGCCAACCAGCTGGCGATCGCGCTGCGCTCGGGCAAGCTGCCGGTGGCGCTGACTGTCGTGGAAGAACGCACCGTTGGACCCCAGCTCGGGGCTGACTCGATCCGCGCAGGTCTGCTGGCCTCGGTCATCGCCGTTACCGCCGTCGCGGCCTTCATGTTCGTCAGCTACGGTCGTTTCGGCATGTATGCGAACCTCGCCGTCGCCATAAACGTGCTGGTGATCCTGGGCGTCATGGGCATGCTGGGCGCCACGCTGACGCTGCCGGGCATTGCCGGTTTCGTTCTGACCATCGGCACCGCGGTGGACGCCAACGTCCTCATTTATGAACGCATCCGCGAAGAGCGGCGGCGCGGGCGCGGCGTGGTGCAGGCGATCGAGTTCGGCTATAAGGAAGCCAGCCGCACCATCTTCGAAGCGAACGTGACCCACGCTATTGCTGGTGGCATCATGCTCGCCTTGGGTTCCGGTCCGGTGAAGGGCTTCGCCATCGTGCTGCTGATCGGCATCGCGACCAGCGTGTTCACCGCCGTGACCTTCACCCGCCTGCTCGCGTCGCGCTGGCTCCGTGCCAAGCGGCCGACCGAGATCCACATTTAAGGGGCCGGGAGAATACCCATGAAACTTCTAAAGCTCGTCCCCGACAACACCAACATCGGCTTTGTGAAGCTGCGCCATTGGGCCTTCGCCCTTACGGCGCTGCTTACCGTCCTTGCCGTCGGTGCGACTGCCTATCGCGGCCTCAACCTTGGCGTCGATTTCGTCGGCGGCCTGATGATCGAGGCGCGTTTTCCGCAGGCGGTAGAAACCGATCGTGTTCGCAGTACGATTGCAGCCCTCGACGTGGGCGAAAGTTCGCTCCAGCAGTTTGGCGATCCCAATACCGTGCAGATCCGCCTTCCCCTGCCGGAGCAAGGCGGAGCGGGTGCCGCCAACGCGATCGTCGAAAAGACCCGTAACGCGATGACCGCCCAATTCCCGGGCGTGACCTTCTCCCGTTATGATACCGTTTCGGGCAAAGTCTCCGGCGAACTGATCCAGAATGGCGTGCTGGCCGTCATGCTCGCCGTCATCGGCATCGCGATCTTCTCCTGGTTCCGCTACGAATGGCAGTTCGGCATCTCGACCTTCGTCGCGATCATGCACGACGTGCTGATGACGCTCGGCTTCTTCGCCATCACCCAGCTGGAGTTCGACCTCAATATCGTCGCGGCGGTGCTGACGATCGTGGGCTATTCGATCAACGACAAGATGGTGATCGACGACCGCATACGCGAAAATATGCGCAAATATCGCAAGATGGACATGAAGGCGCTGATCGACCTGTCCGTCAATGAAACCCTGCCGCGTACGGTCATGACGTCCGTCACCGTGATGCTGGCGCTCGGCGCGTTGCTGCTCTTCGGCGGCCATGTGCTGCGCGGTTTCACAGCTGCCATGATGCTGGGCATTGTCGTGGGTACCTATTCGTCTGTCTATGTGTCCTCATCGCTGCTGATCACGCTCGGCCTTTCGCCGCAGCTCGCTGAGCGCAAGGCGAGCAAGACCAACATCGCCGACCGCGCCGAACGCCTCGGGCCGCGTGACGATGGGGCGCGGCCCTGACCGACAAGCGCACCGGCATCGAACTGCGCCGTGATGACGCGGGGCAGGGGCCGATTGTCACCGGCTTCGCGGGGCGCGGTTTCCGGGTCCGGGACGATGTGTTTCCGGGCGGCCTGCTTCTCACTCCCATTCGGGCACTGGCATGGGACGACGCGCCCGCACCTGGTGAACTGACGATCGCCGCCTTGGGCGACCTTCTGGACATCGACCCCTTGCCGGAATTCCTGCTGCTCGGCACCGGTACGGGCTTGCGCCAGCCGCCGCGCGCCTTTGTCCGCGAACTGGAAGCAAGAGGCGTCGGTCTGGAAGCAATGGACAGCCGCGCCGCCGCGCGCGCATGGGGCGTGCTTCGCGCGGAAGAGCGCTGGATCGTGGCGGCCCTGCTCCCTCTCTGACTCTTGGCGCTATGTCGTTGGCTTTTCTGGCGGCGTCTTGCGCTTTGCCCCGCATCCGCATAGTCTGAAGCCAAGTTCCGTCGCCTGTCGGTGTCGGCGAAGAAGAAAAGAGTTACGGCCATGGTGCAGCAAAGCCGCCCATTGCCGCAGAGTTCCGGTCCCGCCGGGGGTGCTTCGGGCAAGGGCGCCCGTTCCGGCCAGGGTAATGGGAGCAAGGCTGCGGCCATATCTCCCCCGACGAAACAGCGGGGCCCCTTGCCTCATTCGCCGCGTGGTAGGCGCTCCTATGCCGCGATCGACCTCGGCACCAACAATTGCCGCTTGCTGATCGCCAAGCCCTCGGCCGATGGTTTCATCGTCGTCGACGCCTTTTCCCGCATTGTCAGGTTGGGCGAAGGTTTGGCGGCGACCGGGCGGATCAGCGATGCTGCGATCGATCGGGCAATCGCCGCCCTGTCGATCTGCGCTGACAAGCTACGCCGCCGGCATGTGACGCTCGCCCGCTCCGTGGCGACCGAAGCCTGCCGCCGCGCTTCCAACGGCGCTGAATTCATTCAGCGCGTCTATCGCGAAACCGGGATAGCGCTCGACATCATCAGCGCGCAGGAAGAAGCGCGGCTGGCGGTCATGGGCTGCCACGCGCTGCTGGAGCCGGGCGACGGCCCAGCGCTGATCTTCGATATCGGCGGCGGGTCCACCGAACTGGTCCTGGTCGATGCCAATTGCTCCGGCGCGCCGCACATCGTCGATTGGGTCAGCGCACCCTGGGGCGTGGTCTCGCTCACCGAAAGCGAATTGTTCGACCATTCTGACGCCGGTGAGCGGCTGGCTGCCTATTCGCGCATGCGGTCGCGCGTTGCCGATGCCTTTTCGCCACTCGCTCGCCGCCTGCCGCGTGAAGCGCCCGCAATCCGGCTGCTCGGCACATCAGGCACGGTGACGACGCTGGCCAGCGTTCACCTCAATCTGCCGCGCTACGACCGGCAGGCCATTGACGGTCTTATCGTACCATCCGCCTCGATGCGGGCGATTTCCGGCAGGCTGTCAGCCATGGGTTTGGCGGAACGGCAGAAGCTGCCATGTATCGGGTCGGAGCGAGCCGACCTGGTGGTCGCGGGATGCGCGATCCTGGAATCCATCCTCGACATCTGGCCCGCCGAAAGGCTGGGCGTCGCCGACCGGGGTATTCGTGAAGGCATTTTGCGCGGCCTCATGGACCGTGACGGAGCAATGATGTGAGGGGTGCAGGTGCGGGCAAGGTCCGGGTCAAGTCGGCAAAAGGTCGGACGGCGCAATCGACGCGGTGGCTCGAACGGCAGCTGAACGACCCTTATGTCCGCCGCGCCAAGGCGGAAGGTTGGCGCAGCCGTGCCGCCTTCAAGCTGATCGAACTCGACGAGAAGTTCCACTTCGTAAAGGGATCGCGCGCCGTCGTCGATCTGGGCGTCGCACCCGGCGGGTGGGCGCAGGTGGTCAGAAAGCTGTCGCCCAAAGCGAAGGTTGTGGGCATCGACTTGTTGCCCACCGATCCTATCCATGGCGTCACCCTGTTCCAGATGGACTTCATGGACGACAAGGCGCCTGCTCTGCTGACCGAGACGCTGGGGGATGCGCCCGACCTCGTCATTTCCGACATGGCCGCGAACACGGTGGGCCATGCGCAGACCGACCATCTGCGGACCATGGCGCTGGTAGAGGCGGCGGCCTGGTTCGCGGTGGAGAATCTGCGCAAGGGCGGCACCTTTGTTGCGAAGGTGTTTGCAGGCGGAACCGATACGGAACTGCTTAGCCTGTTGAAGAAGCATTTCATGACGGTCAAACATGCCAAGCCGCCCGCCAGCCGGAAGGGCAGCGTCGAATGGTATGTCGTGGCACAAGGCTTCAAGGGGCGACCCGAAGAGCAGGGCTGACGCCGCGGCGCGCAGCGGCTTTTTACAAGAAAATGGGGGCACATTGGTTTCGACGGTATCGACGGTCGCCTATCTCGGGCTGGACGCGCGCAGCGTGGAGGTGCAGTGCCAGCTGGTCCCCGGCTTGCCGAACTTCATCGTCGTGGGATTGCCCGATAAGGCGGTGGCGGAAAGCCGCGAACGGGTGCGCAACGCCATTGCGGCGATCGGCCTGTCCCTTCCGCCCAAGCGCATCACCGTCAACCTCTCGCCTGCCGACCTGCCAAAGGAAGGTTCTCATTTCGACCTACCCATAGCCCTCGCGCTTCTCGGCGCGATGGGCGTGATCGATGCGGAGACGCTGGCCGGTTATGTGGTGGTGGGGGAATTGGGGCTCGACGGACGCATCGCGTCCACGCCGGGCGTTCTGCTGGCCGCGCTCCACGCAGGTGAGCGTGAACTCGGCCTCGTATGCCCGGTCGCGCAGGGATCAGAGGCGGCATGGGCGGGCCAGGTCGAGGTAATAGCCGCTCCCGACCTGCTCAGCCTGCTTAATCACTTCAAGGGCAGCGCGGCACTGTCGCCGCCGCAACCGGGGGCGGTCGAGCCACCACTGCGCACTTCTGATCTCAAGCAGGTCAAGGGGCAGGAAACCGCAAAGCGCGCGCTGGAGATCGCTGCGGCCGGAGGCCACAATCTGCTGATGATAGGCCCGCCAGGCGCGGGCAAGTCATTGATGGCGAGCTGCCTGCCCGGCATATTGCCCGAACTGACCCCGGCCGAAGCGTTGGAAACGTCCATGGTCGCCAGCGTCGCCGGATCGCTCGAGGGTGGACGGATCAGCCGCGCGCGGCCCTTCCGCAATCCTCACCATAGCGCGTCCATGGCGGCGCTGGTGGGCGGCGGTCACAAGGCTCGCCCTGGCGAGGTCAGCTTGGCGCATCTGGGCGTCCTATTCCTCGACGAACTGCCGGAGTTTCAGCGCACTGTCCTCGATTCACTGCGCCAGCCGCTGGAGACCGGCGAAGTCACGGTCGCGCGCGCCAATGCGCATGTGACCTTCCCGGCGCGGGTGCAACTCGTGGCCGCCATGAACCCCTGCCGCTGCGGCCATCTCGGCGATCCTGCCTTGGCCTGCTCCCGCGCTCCGCGCTGCGCCTCGGACTATCAGGCAAAGGTGTCGGGCCCGCTGCTCGATCGCATCGACCTGCATGTTGAGGTGCAGGCGGTCACCGCCGCCGATCTTGTTCTGCCGCCGCCCTCGGAAGGTTCGGTCGAGGTCGCGGCGCGCGTCGCTGCGGCAAGGCAGGTGCAGACGCAGCGCTATGCGGGCAGCAAGGTGCGCACCAATGCTGAGGTAGACGGTGAACGGTTGGAGGATGTGGCTGGCCCTGACGCTGCAGGGCGCGAACTTCTGGCGCAGGCGGCGGCCGCGATGAAGCTTTCGGCGCGCGGCTATACGCGGGTGTTGCGGGTGGCGCGCACCATTGCGGATCTCGGCGGAGCGGACAAGGTCGGTCGCGTGCATGTGGCCGAAGCGCTCAGCTACCGGCGGCGCGCTCCGGTTAACTGACGAGGGTCAGGCCGCGTTCTCGGCGGTGATCAGCTTCAGCTCGCCACCGCCTGCCGGCCCATTATCCTTGTGGGTGAAGCGTCCATCGATGCGGCTGCCGGGCGCGATCGAGATGCGCTCATAGACGATGTCGCCGGTGATCCGGGCGCTGCTTTCGATGACCAGATCGTCGGCTGTGATGGACCCGTCCACCAGCCCGGCGAGCCGGGCGCTTTGCGCGCTGATATGGCCGGTGACCTGGCTAGCCGGACCCTGAACGAGGGCGACGCAACTTACGTCACCGGTCACTTGCCCATCGATATGCAGATCGACCGAGGCGCTGATGTCGCCACTGATCGAAACGCCGCCCGCAATCAGCGAGAAGGACGACCCCTTAGCCACGGTGGCCGACATCGGCGAGGCGGGCCGTGGCGATTTGCTGGACTTGGAGAACATCTTTGCGTGCCTCTAGAAAACGGCGGGGGTTGATCGGCTGACCGTTCAGCCGCACCTCGAAATGCAGATGGTCGCCCGTCGAGCGGCCGGTCGAACCCATGCGGGCGATCATGACGCCGCGATCGACTTGCTGGCCTACCCGGGCGGCAAAGCCCGACAGATGGGCGTAGCGGGTCATGAGGCCGTTGCCGTGGCTCACTTCCACTACATTGCCATAGCCGCTGCGCTGGCCGACAAAGCTCACCTTGCCCGCGGCGGCCGCCAGGATCGGTTGGCCATGGCTACCAGGAAAGTCGATCCCTGCGTGAAAGGCAGCATGTCCGTTGAACGGGTCGCGTCGGTAACCGTAAGAACTGGACTGCATCGGCGCGAGGGTCGGGCGGCCTGACGGAATGGTCATCAGGCTGCTTTCCAGAAACTCCATGCGGGACAGCGCGCTTGCCAGTCGTTCAAATTCCTTCGGCATCGTATCGCGCTGGCCGCGCCAGGGGACAAACGGGCCGCCTTGCGCCCGGGCGGCGGTCCGCGCCAGCGCATCGGGATTGAGGCCAAAGCTGCGGATCGCGGCGGCCGTCTTGTCTGCCCGCCGCTCCACAGCATGGGTCAGCAGCATGGCGAAACGGCGCTGGCGGGCATCGATAGTCAGCAGGGGTTCGGCTTCAGGGGCGGTGCTGATGCGGACCTTGAGGGCATGCGCGCCATCCTTGGCGGTGGCCTTGTCCGGCTGGCCGACCAGTCCTTCGGCCGTTCCGCTTTCTTCCTTGCCGAAATGAGTGCGGTACAGATCGTCCATGAAGTCCTGCCGCGCTTCGAGATCGCGAGCCAGGTTTTCCACAGACCGGCGATAGCCTTCCACTTTGCCAGCCGCCTTCGCGACGGCACGGCCCTGGGCATCAAGCACGGCGCGCTCGCGATCGACGGACGAGCGGCCGAACGCCATCGACAGTGTAAGCGCAATCCACCCCATCATGAGTGAGGACAGAAGTGCCGCGGCCACCAGCTGAACGCGAGTGGAGATGCGGATGAACTTCACCTGTCCGCCAGATCGCAGGAAGATTTCCCGGTCTGGACACAGGGCAATGATCCTGGCCCAGAGGGCGGTAACCCCCTTCTTACTCCGATACAACAATTGCGACCCCGCGTCCGATTATTCGAGAATCGGGCCGGTAGCAAAGGAACGGGGGGCGCGCGAATCCGCTGGCGCGGACTCGTGACGAGCCGAAATTAAGGTGGGGTGAAACGTGTTATTGGCAGTCGGGTTCCCGACCCGCTGAAAAAATTTTCAGCCGATTTGGGAGCTCCCCTCGGGACGCCACCCCAACAAAGTTGGCACTTCGTTCGAAGGCACGGCAGCGCCGAAGTGGAAGCCCTGTGCATAATGGCATCCGCCCGCACGCAGATAGTCGAGCTGGTGCACATTCTCGACGCCTTCGGCCACCGTCCGGATGTTGAGGCTGTAGGCGAGATTTAGCAGTGTGCGCACGATGGCTGCATCATCCGGATCGGTCTCCAGATCGCGGACGAAGCGCTGGTCGATCTTGATGATGTCGATCGGGAACTGCTTGAGGTGGGACAGTGAGGCATAGCCGGTGCCGAAATCATCGAGCGCGATGGATATGCCAGCGTCGCTCAACCGGTGCAGGCTCCGTTCCACGACTTCGGCATTGCGGCCAAGGAAGACCGATTCGGTCACCTCCAGTTCGATCTTGGAAGGCGGCACATCCATGCTTTGCAGTTGCGCGAGCAGGCGATCGGGAAAGCTGCTGTCGTGCAGTTCCACGCCCGGCACATTGATCGCGACATGGCCGATATCGAGCCCAACTTCTTGCCATCGGCGGCAATCGGCAAGCACCTGTTCCACCATCCGGTCAGTGATCGTGCGCCCCAGTTCCGAATGTTCGAAGGCCGCGGCGATTTCGCCCGGCATGATGATCGTTCCATCGGCACGGACGCAGCGGAGCAGCGCTTCGAAGCCGATAATGGCTCCGGTCGCGAGATCGACCTTAGGTTGATACCAGGGGGCGGGCGGCGCGTGGACGAGCGCGTGGCGCGCGCGCTCCAGCATGCGCGCTTCGCGCTGCCACCGCTCCAGCAGCCAGGGTTCGAACAGGCAAGCCCGACCCCGGCCGCCATTCTTCGCTTCATACAGAGCTATGTCGGCGAATTTCATCAGGTCGGCGATGTCGCCGGCATGTTCGGGGAAGAGCGCGACGCCCATGCTGACCCGGCAGTCCACATCCCGAGCGCCGTGGGTCAGCGATTGATGCAGTTGCGCCGTCATCCGCGCTAGGATCGCGTCCAGGTCGGACGCGTCCCGTAAGCGCGTCAGCAGCACGGCAAATTCGTCTCCGCCCATGCGGGCGACAAGATCACCCGGCCGCACCGCCGCGCGCAGCCGCTCGCCCACAGCGCAGAGCAACGCGTCGCCGACGTCATGCCCGGCGCTATCATTGATCCGCTTGAACTCGTCGACGTCGATTAGCACCACCGCCATCTGTCCGCCGGCCCGGCCCGTCGCACTGGCTGCTTGCGCCAGCGTCGCCATGAAGTGGGACCGGTTGGCCAGGCCGGTGAGCGCGTCGGTCATGGCGAGATGGGCCAAGTGCCGTTCCGCTTGCTTGCGGTCGGTGATATCCACGATGCTCGAAAGCACGCACTCCTCTCCACGGATCAGAATGGGGCGCGAGGCGAGCAGCACATCATGGACCACGGCATCCTTGCCCTCGATCCGGCATTCCTGATTATCGACGGCTTCCCCGGTCGCGATACGGTCGCGAAGGCTGGCCCGGGCCGCCATTCCTTCGCTCAGCAGATGGACCCCCGAAATGTCGCCATCGGCGCCGAAAGTCCGGGCGGCGGCGTCGTTGAAGCGAACGACCGCTCCGTCCGGCCGCGTCACCAGGAGAGGGATCGGCACGCTCATGAACATGCGCTCAAGCGTTTCGCTGTTGCTTGCCAATGCCGCGCGCGCATCCCGCGCCGCTTGGCTGGCGACCCATTCCTGCCGCTGGAGCCGGTTCGTGCGGCTGATGGCGATCCACATGCCGCAATGCAGCGTCAATACCGCCATGACCATTCCGGGAGCGGTGGCGGAAAGGGGCGCCGGGGCGATATAGCCTATCAACAGAAGGATGCCGCAGCCGAGCCCGCCGCCGAAATTGCCGCGAAAGCTCGTAGGTACGACCAGGTAAAAGACCAGCGGCAGCATCACCAGAACGAAGATCGCGATATCGCTGCGTGAACTGACGAGGAAGGCGACGCCGATCGCGGTGACGATTTGCCAGATGAAGCAGAGCCGCTCGACCGCCTTGAAATCGGTCATTCGGCGGCTGAATGACAGGCAGATCAGCGACCACAGCACGACGGTCAGCCGGGCAGGAACAGCCACCCAGAAATGGGCCGTGCCGGCGAAACGCCAGTCGCTTATCAGAAAAAGCGCGTTCAGGATCGCGGACAGGATGAACAGGGTGCGCGTATGGCGGCACGACTCAGGCAGCCGCTCAGCCTGGAATGCAGCTTCCCGGGCGGGGTTGCAAAACTCGCCGGTGAAAGGAGAAAGTTGAGTCACGACCTGTCCACAGGGGCGCTCGTGAGTGGCGCCCGTCTGTGAAACAATAGCTTGCCCACTCTTATCAATTTCCTAATCGGCCATTCACCATATCGGATCGGCCATGAAACGAAGTGCCGCGGCACGCCGCTTGACCCTGAAAGGGACCATGGCTATAGGCGCGCCTGCCCAGCTGCCGGAAATCCTGACAGATTCGTCTTCAGGCCGATGGTAGGGGGCAGAGCTGAACATTGCCGGCTGCTCTTGCGGTTCCAGGGGGCGTTCGCCCGCCGGGACCTTTGCTGTTTTAAGGCATCGCGCCTTTCTATGGCAAGCAACGCGGGGATGGTTCCGGTAAAGTAACTGAAAAGGTGAAGGGCTTCATGCCAACGATCAACCAGCTGGTCCGTAAGGGCCGCGAGCTGCAGAAGACCAAGTCGAAGGTCCCTGCAATGGAAGCGAACCCGCAGAAGCGCGGCGTTTGCACCCGTGTTTACACGACGACCCCGAAGAAGCCGAACTCGGCTCTCCGTAAGGTGGCGAAGGTGCGTCTGGTCAACCAGCGCGAAGTCATCACCTACATCCCGGGTGAAGGCCACAACCTTCAGGAGCACAGCGTTGTGCTGATCCGTGGCGGCCGCGTACGCGACCTTCCCGGTGTGCGTTACCACGTGCTGCGCGGCGTTCTGGATACCCAGGGCGTCAAGGACCGTAAGCAGAGCCGTTCGAAGTACGGCGCGAAGCGTCCGAAGTAAGGGAGACTGAAACTATGTCACGTCGTCGTCGCCCCGAAAAGCGCGTCATCCTGCCCGATCCCAAGTTCGGTGATGTCGTGCTGTCGAAGTTCATGAACAGCATCATGCAGGACGGCAAGAAAGCCGTCGCCGAGTCCATCGTTTACGGTGCGCTCGAAACTGTCGAAGCGAAGTCCAAGAAGGACCCGATCGGCATGTTCCATGACGCGCTCAACAATGTGAAGCCCGGCATCGAAGTCCGCAGCCGCCGCGTTGGCGGTGCGACCTACCAGGTCCCCGTCGAGGTGCGCCCCGAGCGCGCCCAGGCGCTGGCGATCCGCTGGCTGATCACGGCTTCGCGCAACCGCAGCGAAACCACCATGGCCGCCCGTCTGTCGGGTGAACTGCTGGACGCCGCCAACAACCGCGGCAATGCCGTCAAGAAGCGCGAAGATACGCACCGCATGGCGGAAGCGAACCGCGCCTTCTCGCACTACCGCTGGTAAAGAGGGGCGGGCGCTTACGCGCCCGCTTTTCCATTCTGGTTTTGAATATCGGTCCGTTCGCCGTGGGGCTACCCATGGCGGACGGATTGGTTTAGGGGCCAGCCGCAAGACTCATTCACTCACCGCCGGCGTGCCGGCAACGGAGAAGCATCATGGCCCGCAGCCATCCGCTCGAACGCTATCGCAATTTCGGTATCATGGCGCATATCGACGCCGGCAAGACCACCACGACCGAGCGTATTCTTTACTACACCGGCAAGTCCTACAAGATCGGCGAAGTCCATGACGGCGCCGCCACCATGGACTGGATGGAGCAGGAGCAGGAGCGTGGTATCACCATCACCTCGGCTGCGACGACCTGCGTGTGGAAGGCCGAAGAGGGCAAGGGCCCCGAGCATCGGCTGAACATCATCGACACCCCCGGCCACGTCGATTTCACCATCGAAGTCGAACGTTCGCTGCGCGTGCTCGATGGCGCAGTCGCTGCGTTCGACGGCGTTGCCGGCGTTGAGCCGCAGTCGGAAACGGTGTGGCGCCAGGCTGACAAGTATCGCGTGCCGCGCATGTGCTTCATCAACAAGCTCGATCGCACCGGCGCCAACTTCTATTATTGCGTGCAGACGATCATCGATCGCCTGGGCGCGACGCCGGCGGTTCTCTATCTGCCCATCGGTGCGGAATCGGACTTCAAGGGTCTGGTCGATCTGGTCAATGATCGCGCGATCATCTGGAAGGACGAGAATCTCGGCGCCGAGTTCACTTATGAGGCGATTCCGGACGATCTGGCTGACAAGGCCGCTGAATATCGCGAAAAGCTGATCGAACTTGCCGTGGAGCAGGATGACGAGGCGATGGAAGCCTATCTCGAAGGCAACATCCCCGACGTCGCCACGCTCAAGAAGCTGATCCGCAAGGGCACGCTGAACCAGGCGTTCGTGCCGGTTCTGTGCGGCTCGGCATTCAAGAACAAGGGCGTTCAGCCCCTGCTCGACGCGGTCGTCGACTATCTGCCTTCGCCGCTGGACATTCCCGACGTCCAGGGCATCAACCCGAACACCGAAGAACCCGACAGCCGCCCCACGGCGGATGATGCGCCTTTCTCGGGTCTGGCGTTCAAGATCATGAACGATCCCTTCGTGGGCTCGCTCACCTTCCTGCGCGTCTATTCGGGCACGCTGACCAAGGGCACCTATCTGAACTCCGTCAAGGACAAGAAGGAAAAGGTTGGCCGTATGCTGCTGATGCATGCCAACAGCCGTGAAGATATCGAGACGGCTTACGCCGGCGATATCGTCGCGCTGGCCGGCATGAAGGAAACCACCACCGGTGATACGCTGTGCGCCGAGCGCCAGCCGATCATCCTGGAGCGGATGGAATTCCCCGAGCCCGTGATCGAGCTGTCGGTCGAACCCAAGACCAAGGCTGACCAGGAAAAGATGGGCGTCGCGCTCAATCGCCTGGCTGCCGAAGATCCGTCCTTCCGCGTCTCGACCGATCACGAATCGGGCCAGACCATCATCAAGGGCATGGGCGAACTTCACCTCGAAATTCTCGTCGACCGCATGAAGCGCGAGTTCAAGGTCGAGGCGAATGTCGGCGCTCCGCAGGTCGCCTATCGCGAGTATCTGAAGAAGCCGGTCGACATCGACTACACCCACAAGAAGCAGTCGGGCGGCACCGGCCAGTTCGGCCGTATCAAGGTGAAGCTGACGCCGGGCGAGCGTGGCGCGGGCATCATCTTCAAGGACGAGATCAAGGGCGGTAACATTCCGAAGGAATATATCCCCGCCATTGAAAAGGGCATGCGCGAAACGGCGGCCACCGGCTCGCTCATCGGCTTCCCGATCATCGACTTCGAAATCCTGCTCTATGACGGCGCCTACCATGACGTCGACTCGTCGGCGCTGGCGTTCGAAATCACCGGCCGCGCCGCCATGCGCGAAGCGGCGCAGAAGTCGGGCATCACGCTGCTCGAGCCGGTCATGAAGGTCGAAGTCGTCACTCCGGAGGAATATCTGGGCGACGTCATCGGTGACATGAACAGCCGCCGCGGCCAGATCCAGGGCACCGACAGCCGCGGCAACGCGCAGGTGGTCGAGGCGATGGTCCCGCTGGCCAACATGTTCGGCTATGTGAACTCGCTGCGTTCCTTCACCCAGGGGCGTGCGAACTACTCGATGATCTTCTCCCACTATGACGAAGTGCCGCAGAATGTGGCGGATGAAGTCAAGGCGAAGATGGCCTGATGATTTTCCTTGGCCGGGCCGTGCAAACGGCTCGGTTAGGGGCTGGTAATCTGTGAATTTGCTGCTATGGACGCGCCTTCGCGAGGCGCGGCCGAGCGGTCTGACCAAGCTGATTTGATTAGAAGGTAGGAAAAAATGGCTAAGGCTAAGTTTGAGCGGAACAAGCCGCACTGCAACATCGGCACCATCGGTCACGTTGACCATGGCAAGACCTCGCTGACCGCGGCGATCACCAAGGTTCTCGCCGAAACCGGCGGTGCGACCTTCGTTGACTACGCCAACATCGACAAGGCGCCCGAAGAGCGCGAGCGCGGCATCACCATCTCGACCGCCCACGTCGAATATGAAACCGAAGCGCGTCACTATGCGCACGTCGACTGCCCGGGTCACGCTGACTACGTCAAGAACATGATCACCGGTGCGGCCCAGATGGACGGCGCGATCCTCGTCGTTTCGGCCACCGACGGCCCGATGCCGCAGACCCGCGAGCACATCCTGCTCGCCAAGCAGGTCGGCGTTCCCCAGCTGGTCGTTTTCATGAACAAGGTCGACCTGGTCGACGATCCGGAAATCCTCGAGCTCGTCGAGCTGGAAATCCGCGAACTGCTGTCGTCCTATGATTTCGACGGCGACAATATTCCGATCATCCCCGGCTCGGCTGTGAAGGCCCTTGACGGTTCGAACGACGAAATCGGCAAGAACGCTGTTCTGAAGCTGATGGCTGCGGTCGACTCGTTCATCCCGCAGCCGGAGCGTCCGGTCGACAAGCCGTTCCTGATGCCGATCGAAGACGTGTTCTCGATCTCGGGCCGTGGCACCGTCGTGACCGGCCGCGTTGAAACCGGCATCGTCAAGGTTGGCGAGGAAGTCGAAATCGTCGGCATCCGCGACACCCGCAAGACCACCGTCACCGGCGTTGAAATGTTCCGCAAGCTGCTCGATCAGGGCGAAGCTGGTGACAACATCGGCGCGCTGGTTCGTGGCGTCGGCCGTGAAGACGTGGAGCGTGGCCAGGTTCTGGCCAAGCCCGGCTCGGTCACGCCGCACACCGAGTTCGACGCGGAAGTGTACGTCCTGTCGAAGGAAGAAGGCGGCCGTCACACCCCGTTCTTCGCGAACTATCGTCCGCAGTTCTACTTCCGCACCACCGACGTGACCGGCGAAGTGATCCTCCCCGAGGGCACGGAAATGGTCATGCCTGGCGACAATGTGAAGCTCGGCGTGAAGCTGATCGCTCCGATCGCGATGGACGCGGGTCTCCGCTTCGCCATCCGTGAAGGCGGCCGCACCGTCGGCGCCGGGGTTGTCGGCACGATCTCGAAGTAATATAGGACCGCAGCGGCGCGAATCGCCTGATTCGCGCCGCTGAGGATTTTAACCGCCTCGGATCGCCTTTCTCCGGCTCGAAGAAGCTAGAAGGGCAAAGCTGAGGCGGTTTGTTTTTGGCTCTTTCGCATCGGTACAGGAACAATGGACAGCAACATCCGCATTCGCCTCAAGGCGTTCGATCATCGCGTGCTTGATCAGGCGACCGGCGACATCGCCGACACTGCCCGCCGCACCGGCGCTCTTATCCGCGGTCCGATTCCCCTTCCGACGCGCATCGAAAAGTTCACGGTCAACCGTGGCCCGCACATCGACAAGAAGTCGCGCGAGCAGTTCGAAGTCCGCACCTACAAGCGTATGCTTGACATTGTGCAGCCGACGCCGCAGACGGTCGATGCGCTGATGAAGCTGGACCTCGCTGCCGGCGTGAACGTCGAAATCAAGTTGGCGTAAGCTGACAAGTCCCTGCTTTCCGGAAGGAGGGCAGGGTATCGGGCATTCCGGGCGACCGGAAGCTCACAAGACACAAGGGATACCGCACGGCCCCTCCGGTGAACCGGAAAGGCTCGTGGTCCTGGTCCCCCGTCGCTGGTCCCGGTGAGGGGTCGGCATCCAACCCGGACGGGGTGATCTACATATTTGGGTTGGGCCGCGAAGGAGTGATCCTGAGCGGCTTTTTCGTTGGATACGCCCGCTGCTAAGGCGGGCCTCTATGGGAGTAATCAGTGATGCGCACAGGCGTGATCGCTAAGAAAGTCGGGATGACCCGTCTGTTCCAGGAGGACGGACGTCATATTCCGGTTACGGTTCTGGCCCTTGAGGGCAATCAGGTCGTGGCTCGCAAGGAAGTTGATCGTGACGGTTATGTCGCGGTTCAGCTGGGAGCGGGCGTCGCGAAGGTCAAGAATGTCGCCAAGCCGCAGCGCGGCCACTTCGCCAAGGCGAAAGTGGAGCCCAAGGCGCGTCTGGTCGAATTCCGTGTTGCCGAGGACGCGCTCCTCGATGTCGGCGCCGAGATCGCGGCCGATCACTTCATCGCCGGCCAGCTGGTCGATGTCGCCGGTCATACCCAGGGTAAGGGTTTCGCCGGTGCCATGAAGCGCTGGGGCTTCGGCGGTATGCGCGCCACCCACGGCGTGTCCATCAGCCACCGTGCCCATGGTTCGACGGGTAACCGTCAGGATCCGGGCCGCGTCTTCAAGAACAAGAAGATGGCGGGCCACATGGGTGACCGCGAGCGGACCCAGCAGAATCTCGAAATCGTCCGCACGGACGTCGAGCGTGGCCTGCTGTTCGTCAAGGGTAGCGTCCCGGGCGCCAAGGGCACCTGGCTGACCGTCTGCGACGCCGTCAAGGTCAAGCGTCCGGCTGACGTACCCTATCCGGCCAGCCTGAAGCAGGCTGCCAACAGCAACAACGCTCCGGCCGAAACGCCCGCTGAAGAAGCGGCCGCTCCCGAAGCGACCGAAGGCCAGGAGGGCTAATCATGAAGGTCAAGGTACAGACCCTCGATGCCGCAGCCGCCGGTGAAGTGGAGCTGAACGATGCCGTGTTCGGCGTCGAGCCCCGCACCGACATTCTGCACCGCGTCGTCACCTGGCAGCTCGAAAAGCGTCGTGCTCCGGCCCGCGCGACCCGCGAGCGTTCGGACGTTGCCCGCACCGGCAAGAAGTTCGGCCGCCAGAAGGGTGGCGGCACCGCCCGTCACGGCGATCGCAAGGCGCCCGTGTTCATCGGCGGTGGTAAGGCGCACGGCGCCCGTGTCCGTGAGTTCGGCCACGACCTTAACAAGAAGGTTCGTGCGCTGGGTCTCAAGATGGCCCTGTCGTCGAAGGCGAAGGATGGCTCGCTGATCGTTCTCGACAATCTCGACGTGGCGGAAGGCAAGACCAAGGCTTTGGTCGCGCACCTCGCCAAGCTGAACCTCAACAAGGCGCTGTTCATCGACGGCGACGCGGTGAATGTCAGCTTCGCGAAGGCTTCGGCGAACATCGTCGGCGTGAACCTGCTGCCGGCTGTCGGCGCCAACGTTTACGACATCCTTAAAGCGGATTCGCTGGTGCTGACGCGCGCCGCGGTCGAAAAGCTGGAGGCGCGTTTCAATGGCTAAGAAGCAAGCCGCGACTGTGGACAACCGTCATTATGACGTCGTTGTCGCCCCGGTCATCACCGAGAAGTCGACGCTTCTCTCCGAAAACAACGCCGTGGTCTTCAAGGTCGCCAATGACGCGACCAAGCCGGAGATCAAGGCGGCCGTCGAAGCGCTCTGGGGCGTGACCGTCAAGAGCGTGAACACGCTGGTCGCCAAGGGCAAGACCAAGAAGTGGAAGGGCAAGCCCTACACGCGGTCTGACGTGAAGAAGGCGATCGTTCGTCTGGCTGACGGCCAGTCGATCGACATCACCGAAGGAGTGCGCTGACCATGGCGCTTAAGAGCTACAACCCGACGAGCCCGGCCCAGCGCGGCCTGATCCTCGTCGATCGCAGCGGCCTGCACAAGGGTAAGCCCGTCAAGGCGCTGACCGAAGGCAAGCGCAAGACCGGCGGCCGCAACAACAAGGGCCATGTGACCTCGCGCGGTATCGCCGGCGGTCACAAGCAGCGCTACCGCATCATCGACTTCAAGCGTCGCCTGTGGGACGTGGAAGGCACGGTCGAGCGTCTGGAATATGACCCCAACCGCACCGCCTTCATCGCGCTGGTGAACTATCCCGACGGCACCCAGGCCTATATCCTGGCGCCGCAGCGTCTGGCTCCCGGTGACAAGGTCATCGCGGGCAAGAAGACCGACGTGAAGCCGGGCAACGCGATGGAACTCGGCCAGATGCCGGTCGGCACCATCATCCACAATATCGAGATGAAGCCCGGCAAGGGCGGTCAGCTCTGCCGTTCGGCGGGCACCTATGCCCAGCTGGTTGGTCGCGATCGTGGGATGGTGATGGTCCGCCTGTCGTCGGGCGAGCAGCGCTACATCCGTTCGGACTGCATGGGCACCGTCGGTGCCGTGTCGAACCCGGACAATGCCAACACCAACCTCGCCAAGGCCGGCCGTAACCGCTGGCTCGGCAAGCGTCCGCTGACGCGCGGTGTGGCGAAGAACCCGGTCGATCACCCGCATGGCGGTGGTGAAGGCCGGACCTCGGGCGGCCGTCATCCGGTCACCCCCTGGGGCAAGCCGACCAAGGGTGCGCGCACCCGCCACAACAAGGCGACGGACAAGTTCATCATCCGTAGCCGCCACGCGAAGAAGAAGAGGTAAGCGAGATGGCTCGTTCCGTCTGGAAAGGTCCGTTCGTGGACCTCAGCCTTCTGAAGAAGGCGGAAGTCGCTCAGGATGCCGGTGGCCGTGCTGGTCCGATCAAGACCTGGTCGCGCCGCTCCACCATCCTGCCGCAGTTCGTTGGTCTGACGTTCAACGTCTACAACGGCCGCAAGCATGTGCCGGTTTCGGTGAACGAGGACATGGTGGGTCACAAGCTGGGTGAATTCGCCCCGACCCGCTACTTCCCCGGCCACGCCGCCGACAAGAAGGGCAAGCGCTAATGAGCAAGGAAAAGGCTCCCCGCCGCGTCGCCGACAATGAGGCGCTCGCAGTCGGCACGCAGATCCGTGGTTCGGCCCAGAAGCTGAACCTGGTCGCCACGCTCATCCGCGGCCGCAAGGTCGAAGAGGCGCTGAACATCCTCGCCTTCTCGAAGAAGGCGATGGCGGTCGACGTGCGCAAGGTGCTGGCTTCGGCTATCGCCAATGCGGAAAACAACCACAATCTGGACGTCGACTCGCTGGTCGTCGCGGAAGCATCGGTGGGCAAGAGCTTCACCATGAAGCGCTTCCACGCTCGCGGCCGCGGCAAGTCGACCCGGATCCTGAAGCCCTTCAGCCGCGTGCGCATCGTCGTGCGTGAAGCTGCTGAAGAAGCGGAGGCGTAAGACTATGGGTCACAAGAGCAATCCGATCGGTCTGCGCCTGCAGATCAACCGTACCTGGGACAGCCGCTGGTTCGCGGAAGGCGCCGATTATGGCCGCCTGCTGCTGGAGGATCTGAAGATCCGCCAGTATATCATGAAGAACCTGCCGCAGGCAGCGATCTCCAAGGTCGTGATCGAGCGTCCCGCCAAGCTGTGCCGCGTATCGATCTACGCTGCCCGTCCCGGTGTCATCATCGGCAAGAAGGGCGCGGACATCGAGAAGCTGCGCAAGAAGCTGGGCAGCCTGACCTCTTCGGACGTCAGCCTGAACATCGTCGAAATCCGCAAGCCGGAAATCGATTCCAAGCTCGTTGCGCAGGGCATCGCCGACCAGCTGGAGCGCCGCGTGGCATTCCGTCGCGCCATGAAGCGCGCGGTGCAGTCGGCGCTGCGTTTGGGCGCTGAAGGCATCAAGATCACCTGCGGCGGCCGTCTGGGTGGCGCGGAGATCGCCCGCGTGGAATGGTATCGTGAAGGCCGCGTTCCGCTGCACACGCTGCGCGCGAACGTCGATTATGCCGAAGCCACGGCGCACACCGCTTATGGCGTCTGCGGCATCAAGGTCTGGATCTTCAAGGGCGAAATCCTTGGGCACGATCCGATGGCTACCGACCGGCTGATGCTGGAGGCTCAGACCTCCGGCGTACGCCCGGCGCGCTGAGAATAAGGTAGGTATAGCGTCATGCTGCAACCGAAAAAAATGAAGTTCCGCAAGACCTTCAAGGGCCGGATCAAGGGCGACGCCAAGGGCGGTTCGGCTCTGAACTTCGGCGCCTATGGTCTGAAGGCCCTGGAACCCGAGCGCGTCACCGCACGCCAGATCGAAGCGGCTCGCCGCGCGATCCAGCGCCACCTTCGCCGTCAGGGCCGTCTGTGGATCCGCGTGTTCCCCGACGTGCCAGTTTCCAAGAAGCCCGCCGAAGTCCGTCAGGGTAAGGGTAAGGGTTCGGTCGAATATTGGGCAGCTCGCGTCAAGCCGGGCCGCATCCTGTTCGAACTGGACGGCGTTCCAGGCCCGCTCGCAGCAGAGGCTTTCTCGCGCGCCGCGATGAAGCTGCCGATCAAGACGAAGGTTGTCGCTCGCCTCGGCGACACCTCCCACCTGGAGGGTTAATCCGTGGCGAATGTAGCTGACCTCAAGACCAAGTCGGACGACGAGCTGTCGACCGAACTCAACAACCTGAAGCGCGAGCAGTTCAACCTGCGTTTCCAGGCGGCCACCAACCAGCTGGAAAAGCCCAGCCGCGTGCGTGAAGTCCGCCGGTCGATCGCGCAGATCAAGACCCTTCAGTCCGAGCGTTCGCGCTCGGCTGCGAAGTAAGAAGGAAACACACGATGCCCAAGCGCGTGCTGACGGGAACGGTGGTTTCCGACAAGACCGACAAGACGGTGGTGGTTCGCGTAGAGCGCAAGGTTAAGCATGCGCTCTACGGCAAGATCATCCGCCGTTCGAAGAAGTATCATGCCCATGACGAGGGCAACGTCTACAAGGAAGGCGAAACGGTCCGCATCGAGGAGACCGCACCGATTTCCAAGCTCAAGACCTGGAAGGTCATCGAGCGCGTGGACACCCACAAGTCGCCCGAAACGGCGGCCTGAGGTTAGTCACCGGCCGTAAGGTCGAAATTTCGGACGCGGGGCTGGCCTTTTCGTCAAGAAGAGGTTACAGGCCCGCGCTTCGTGTTTCGAATCTTCCGGTCGAAACTCGAATTCGGAACCGCCGGGACAGTCTCGGTAGGCCAGACAAGAAGGAACCGGATCCATGATCCAGATGCAATCCAATCTTGACGTCGCTGACAACAGCGGCGCCAAGCGCGTCCAGTGCATCAAGGTGCTGGGCGGCTCGAAGCGTCGCTTCGCGAGCGTGGGCGACATCATCGTCGTCTCGATCAAGGAAGCTGCGCCTCGTGGCAAGGTGAAGAAGGGTGACGTGCATCGCGCCGTCATCGTGCGCACCGCCAAGGACGTGCGTCGCGCTGACGGCAGCGTGATTCGCTTCGACGGCAATGCCGCTGTGCTCATCAACAAGAACGAGGAGCCGATCGGCACCCGTATCTTTGGCCCCGTCGTTCGCGAACTGCGCGCCAAGAAGCACATGAAGATCATCTCGCTCGCTCCCGAGGTGCTGTAATGAGCGCTGCTCGTATCAAGAAGGGCGACAAGGTCGTCATCCTGGCCGGCAAGGACAAGGGCCGCACCGGCGCCGTCCTGCAGGTTCTGCCCAAGGAGGACCGTGTCCTCGTTGAAGGCATCAACGTGCATGCGCGTCATCGCAAGCCCGACCAGGCGAACCCGCAGGGTGGCATCGAGCGCAAGCCCGCGCCGCTTCACATTTCGAACGTCGCTGTCGCCGACAAGGATGGCAAGCCGACCCGCGTCCGTTTCGAGGATCGCGACGGCAAGAAGGTCCGCGTCGCCGTCAAGTCCGGTGAGGTGCTGTAATGAGCGACAAGTATATTCCGCGCTCCAAGTCGCTCTATGACGCCGAAATCGCCAAGGCGATGACCGAAAAGTTCGGTTACAAGAACGTCATGGAAGTGCCGAAGATCGAGAAGATCACGCTCAACATGGGCGTCGGCGAAGCGACCCAGGACAAGAAGAAGGTCACCTCGGCCGCCGAGGAAATGGAACTGATCGCTGGCCAGAAGCCGGTCATCACCAAGGCCCGCAAGTCGATCGCGCAGTTCAAGCTGCGTGAGGGCATGCCGATCGGCGCCAAGGTCACGCTGCGCCGCGAGCGCATGTACGAGTTCCTTGATCGCCTGATCAACATCGCTCTGCCCCGCGTGCGCGACTTCCGTGGTCTCAATCCGAAGAGCTTCGACGGCCGTGGCAACTATGCCTTCGGCATCAAGGAGCAGATCATCTTCCCCGAGATCAACTATGACCGCATCGACAAGGTGCGCGGCATGGACATCATCGTGACCACCACGGCGAAGACGGACGAGGAAGCGCGCGAATTGCTGCGTCTCTTCGGCTTCCCCTTCCCGATTGAAGAGAAGCAGGCGGCCTGAAAAGGTCCCGCTTCTCTTTCCAACCGTTAGGCTAAGAAAGAGAACTTAAGTCATGGCGAAACTGAGTTCGATCAACAAGAACGAGCGCCGCAAGAAGCTGGTGAAGAAATATGCCGGCCGCTATGCGAAGCTCAAGGCGATCGCGAATGATACGACCGCTGATGACAGCGATCGTCTGATTGCGCGTCTGAAGATGGCGGAGATCCCCCGCAACGGCAACCCGACCCGCGTGCGTAACCGCTGCGAGCTGACGGGCCGTCCCCGGGCCTACTACCGCAAATTCCGTCTCTGCCGCGTGCAGCTGCGTGATCTGGCCAACAAGGGCCTGATCCCCGGCGTCACCAAGTCGAGCTGGTAAGGATCATTTGAGATGGCATTGACCGATCCCCTGGGTGATATGCTCACCCGCATCCGCAACGGGCAGCAGGCGAAGAAGGACAGCGTTGTGTCCCCCGCGTCGAAGCTCCGTGCCCGCGTGCTCGACGTGCTGCAGCGCGAAGGTTACATTCGTGGCTATTCCGAGGAACTGCTCGGCAAGCACGCCGGCCTGCGCATTGAGCTCAAATATTTCGAGGGCCAGCCGGCGATCAAGCATGTCGCCCGCGTGTCGAAGCCCGGCCGCCGCGTTTACTCGGGTTCCAAGGAACTGCCGGTGATCCGCAACGGTCTGGGTATCACCATTGTCTCGACGCCTCGTGGCGTTCTGTCCGACGCCGAAGCGCGCGAGCAGAATGTCGGCGGCGAAGTGCTGGCGGAGGTGTTCTGATGAGCCGTACTGGTAAGAAGCCGGTCGCTGTCCCCGCGGGCGTGACCGCCGCCATCGAAGGCGGTCAGCTGTCGGTGAAGGGGCCCAAGGGCACCCTGTCGCTGCCGCTGGCCGACGAAGTGACCTACAGCATCGAAGACGGTTCGATCGCCGTGAAGCCTGCCAACGACAGCAAGCGCGCCCGCGCTTTCTGGGGCATGCAGCGCACGCTGATCCAGAACCTGATCACCGGCGTGACCGAGGGCTTCTCCAAGAAGCTGCTGATCACCGGTGTCGGCTACCGCGCTAATGCCCAGGGCAAGACCCTGAAGCTGCAGCTCGGCTATTCGCATGACGTCGATTTCGCGGTGCCCGAAGGCATCGAGATCAAGACCCCGGATAACACCACGGTCGAGATCACCGGCATTGACAAGCAGAAGGTGGGTCAGGTTGCCGCCGAGATCCGCCGCTGGCGCAAGCCCGAACCCTATAAGGGCAAGGGTATCAAGTACGCTGGCGAGTTCATCTTCCGCAAGGAAGGGAAGAAGAAGTAAGATGGCAAAGCTTTCCCTCTTCGCGCGGCGTCGTCGCCGCGTTCGCACCGCGCTCAAGGCTGTGTCGGGCACCCGTCCGCGCCTCAGCGTGCACCGTTCGGGCCGTCACATCTACGCTCAGATCATCGATGATGCGCAGGGCAAGACCCTGGCCGCTGCATCGACCCTGGACAAGGACGTGCGCGACAAGACCGGCGCTACTTCCGAAGCTGCTGCCGAAGTCGGCAAGCGCGTTGCCGCTGCGGCGACGGCCGCCGGCGTCACCCAGGTCGTGTTCGACCGTGGTGGCTTCCTGTTCCATGGCCGCGTCAAGGCGCTGGCCGATGCCGCCCGTGAAGGCGGGCTGGAGTTCTGATCATGGCTGACGAAAACGATATCCAGGCCCAGCCGGGCGCACCCGCAGCCGTTGAAGGCGGCGAGCAGACCGAAGGTCGCGGTCCTGGCCGTGGCCGTGGCCGTGGCGGCGACCGCAACCGTGGCGAGCGTGGTGGCCGTGGCCGTCGCGACGACCGTCGCGGCAATCGGGACGAGGAGCAGGGCGAGGAGCTGATCGAGAAGCTGGTTCACATCAACCGCGTCTCGAAGACCGTCAAGGGCGGTAAGCGCTTCGGCTTCGCCGCTCTGGTCGTCGTCGGTGACGGCAAGGGTCGCGCGGGCTTCGGTCATGGGAAGGCGCGCGAAGTGCCTGAAGCCATCAGCAAGGCGACCGCTTCGGCTAAGAAGGCGATGGTTCGCGTTCCGCTGAAGGAAGGCCGCACCCTGCACCATGACGGCCTCGGCCACTTTGGCGCAGGCAAGGTGACGGTTCGTTCGGCTCCGGCCGGTACGGGCATCATCGCCGGTGGTCCGATGCGCGCCGTGTTCGAAAGCCTCGGCGTCGCTGACGTCGTGACCAAGTCGAACGGCACGTCCAACCCTTATAACATGATCCGTGCGACCTTCGCGGCGCTGGGCGAGCAGACCAGCCCGAAGTCGGTGGCGCAGCGTCGTGGCAAGAAGGTCGCTGACCTTCTGCGTCGCGGCGGCGCCTCGGCCGAAGTCGCGCAGGCTGATGCCGAAGCGATTGCGGAGTAACACGACATGGCGAAGATCAAGATCAAGCAGATCGGCTCGCCGATCCGTCGCCCCGAAGCCCAGAAGAAGATTCTGATCGGTCTGGGCCTTGGCAAGATGCACCGCGTGGTGGAGCTGGAAGACACGGCGGAAGTCCGCGGTGCCATCGCCAAGCTGCCCCATATGGTGGCAGTGGTCGAAGGCTGAGCCTTCCGACTACAGAGGAATGAAGCGGGAGAGGGGGCAACCCCTCTTTCGTTTTTTCCAGAGGCGCGCTACAGGCGCGCTTCTGGAAATCCCCGCGAAAGCTGGGATCTCAGGCCGGATGGCGCGTCCTCGATGAGGAGACCCCCGGCCGGGATGACTTCCGCGAGGAAGCGTCCAGATCAACCCGGCCCCGGCTTTCGCTGGGGCTCCGGTTCGATCCGTGAGGATCGGACCTCCGCGCGAACATAGCGAAAGCGAGTGCACGATATGACGAAGCTTAATGAACTCAATGACAATGCCGGTGCCCGCAAGGGCCGGATGCGCGTCGGCCGTGGTATCGGCTCGGGAAAGGGCAAGACCGCCGGTCGCGGCCAGAAGGGTGCGAAGGCACGTTCGGGCGTCAGCATCAACGGCTTCGAGGGTGGCCAGATGCCGCTCCACATGCGTCTGCCGAAGCGCGGCTTCAACAACATCTTCGCCAAGGATTACGCGATCGTGAACCTGGGCGCGGTGCAGAAGGCGATCGACGCCGGCAAGCTGGACGCCAACGCGACCATCGATCATGCAGCGCTCAAGGCAGCTGCCCTGGCCCGTGGCGGCAAGGACGGCGTGCGTCTCCTCGGCAAGGGTGAACTGACCGCCAAGGTCAACCTGCTCGTTGCTGGCGCGTCCCAGGGCGCCGTTGAGGCGGTTGAGAAGGCTGGCGGCAAGGTCGAAGTGATCGCCGTCGTCCCGGCCGCGGAAAAGGCTGCCGCCAAGAAGGGCAGCGCCAAGGCCGCCAAGAAGGCCTAAGGCGCTTCACCAAGCTTGCAAGCAAGGTCCCGCTGCCCAATATGGGTGAGCGGGGCTTTGTATTTCGGGCCCGGGAGAACCCTCATCACCCACTCTGAGCGGCGGCTTCGATACGCTCGATGACTGCTCAGAATGAACGGTGTGAATTTCGGAGTTCGACAGCGCGCGAACACGCCGCTAAGGGGTTAGCGATTCAGGCCGGAGCGTGACTCCGCCAAGATGTTTTGAAGGGCAGCCAAGATGGCATCGAGAGCCGACCAGCTCGCATCCAATCTCAGCCTGGCGAAGTTCAGCCAGGCGACCGACCTCAAGAAGCGCCTGTGGTTTACGCTGGGGGCGCTGATCGTCTTCCGCTTCCTGAGCTTCGTGCCGCTGCCGGGTGTCGATCCGACCGCCCTGTCGCAGCTTTACAAGCAGACGAACGGCGGCATCCTCGACATCTTCAACACCTTCTCGGGCGGTTCGCTCTCGCGCATGAGCCTGATCGCGCTCGGCGTCATGCCGTACATCACCGCGTCGATCGTCGTGCAGCTCGCCGCCTCCCTCTCGCCGCAGCTCGCGGCGATCAAGAAGGAAGGCGAGAGCGGGCGCAAGAAGCTCAACCAATATACGCGCTACGGCACGGTCGGCCTGACGGCGGTGCAGGGCTATTTCATCGCCGTCGGCCTTGAAAGCTTTGGCGCGCAGTCGGGCGTGCAGGCGGTGGTGGATCCTGGCTTCCTGTTCCGCATCGCGGCGGTCATCTCGCTGATTGGCGGTACGATGTTCCTGATGTGGTTGGGTGAGCAGATCACCTCGCGCGGCATCGGCAACGGCGTCAGCCTCATCATCATGGCGGGCATCGTGGCCCAGCTGCCGGTTACGCTCAGCAACCTGTTCAAGTCAGGCAGCGAGGGGTCGATTTCCGGCCTGCTGATCGTGCTGGTGATCGCGATGGCCGTGGGTCTCATCCTGCTGATCTGCTTCATGGAGCGCGCGCAGCGCCGGGTGCTGATCCAATATCCCAAGCGCCAGACGCGTCAGGGCTTGATGCAGGCCGATCGCAGCCATCTGCCGCTGAAGGTCAACACCGCCGGTGTGATCCCGCCGATCTTCGCCAGCTCGCTGCTGCTGATGCCGCTCACCATCTCGCAATTTGCCGGCCGTACGGTGGCAGGCGAGAGCAAGCTTGGCGATTTCGTGCTGACGCTGAACCAGTATCTGTCGCACGGTAGCCCGGTCTATATGGCGCTCTACGGCCTCGGCATCATATTCTTCTGCTTTTTCTACACGGCCGTCGTGTTCAACCCGGAAGAAACGGCCGACAATCTGAAGCGCAATGGCGGCTTCATTCCGGGCATCCGGCCTGGCAAGAACACGGAAAATTATCTGGATTATGTGCTCACCCGCATCACCGTGATCGGGGCCGCTTATCTGACGATAATCTGCCTGGTGCCGGAATTCGCCATCGCGCGGGCGGGCATTCCCTTTTATCTCGGCGGCACCAGCCTGCTGATCGTCGTCAATGTGACGGTCGATACCGTGACGCAGATTCAAAGCCATCTGTTGGCTCATCAATATGGCGATCTGATCAAGAAGGCGAAGCTCAAGGGTCGCATGCGCTAAGGGCGCACAACGTCAAGGCGCAAGAACAGGGGAGTATGCGCGCATGAATATCATTCTGCTGGGCCCTCCGGGAGCGGGCAAGGGCACGCAGGCCAGCCGTCTGGTTGAGAGCCGCGGCATGGTGCAGCTATCCACCGGCGACATGCTGCGTGCCGCCGTCAAGGCGCAGACGCCGATCGGCCTCAAGGCCAAGGCGGTGATGGAAGCGGGCGAACTGGTTTCCGACGAGATCGTATCGGGCATTATCGGCGAGGCGCTGGATGGTCTTCCCGCGGGGACCGGCGTGATTTTCGATGGTTATCCCCGCACCGAAGCCCAGGCGCATTCGCTTGATGCCATACTCGCCGATCGCGGCCGGACGCTGGACCATGTCGTTGAACTGGAAGTCGATGAGGATGCGCTCGTCGAACGCATTACGGGCCGCTTCACCTGTGCCAGCTGTGGTGAAGGCTATCATGACAGCTTCAAGCAACCGAAGGTCGAGGGCGAGTGCGACAAGTGCCACGGGCACGAGTTCAAGCGGCGTCCTGACGACAATGAAGAAACCGTACGCACCCGCATGGCTGAATATCGCGCCAAGACTGCGCCGATCCTGCCCATCTACGAGGCGCGCGGCATCGTGTCGCGGGTCGATGGCATGGCTGATATGGACGATGTGACGGTTGCGATCGCATCGATATTGGATCGCCGCCAGCCCTGAGCTACCTTCCCCTCGCCAGAAATGCTCGGGCGAGGGGACAGTCATGCGACGAATTTTATTCGCAATCGGCGCTTTGGCTCTGCTTGGCACAGCGCCTGCTCATGGAGCGGTGACGTCGGCGGGGGATGGCGGCTTCGCGATAGAGAATAGCATCGAAATCGCTGCGGACGCGCAAAGCGTTTACGCACTGCTCGCTACGCCGGATCGCTGGTGGAGCGCCGCTCACACCTATAGCGGCAATGCGGCCAATCTCAGCCTGGAGCCGCGCGCGGGTGGCTGTTTCTGTGAAAGGCTTCCCGGCCCCGCTGGCGCTATGGGTGGCGTCGAACATGCGCGGGTCATCTTCGTTGCCCCCAACAAGCAACTGCGTCTTTCAGGAGCCTTGGGGCCGTTACAGGCTGAAGCGGTGGCGGGCACGCTCGATATCGTCATCAGCCCCGCCAAAACGGGCGTTCGGGTCACGATGGGCTATGTCGTCGGCGGCTATGTGCGCGCAGGCATGAAGCCGATCGCGCCGTTGGTGGACAAGGTGCTGCGGGAGCAGCTTGAGGAACTCAAACGGGTGGCGGAGGGACGTGCGCGGCAGCGCACTCAGCCGCGTCAGCCTACCGCAGGCTGAAATCCTGTCCTATTTCCAATCAGCGATCATCTTAACCGATTGATTGCTGTTTCATTGCTATGCCCAGCCGGTGAGTGGATCGCCTCATCGGAGCCGCCTGTCGGAACTGGACGCCTTGCGCGGCATCGGCGCGCTATGTGTGCTGGTTTTTCACTACTCGGCACGCTTCCATGAGTTGTTCCCGCAGGCCGCGCATGTGCCGTTCAGCTTCCCCGGAGGCAATTACCGGGTCTTGCTGTTCTTCACCATTTCCGGTTTCGCCATCTTCTTCACGCTCGACCGGATTGGCAGCGTGGCCGATTTCGTGGTCAACCGCATCGCACGCCTTTATCCCGCCTATCTCGTCGCGATGATGCTGACGCTTTCGATCGAATATCTCGCCAAGGCTTCCCAATTGCTGATCGGTCCAGCCGCGATCCTGGCGAATGTCACGATGCTCCAGGGCTTTGCCTTCCTGCCGGAGGTGGATGGGGCCTATTGGACGCTGACGGTGGAGATCGCCTTTTACTTCTGCATGATCGCTATGTGGAAGTGGGTTGGGATGAAGTGGCTGGAGCCGATGCTCGCCCTCTGGCTGGCGTTGCGCGGGATTTACGGGCTCTGGCCTGACATGCCCGAACGCATCGTGATGCTCTTCGTGCTGCGCTATGTGCCCTTCTTCATTATCGGCATGCTGTCCTACCGCGTCTGGGCGGGGCAGCGGCGCTGGCGCCAGCAATTACCTTATGCAGCGCTCGCGCTCTTGTCGGTGGCTGCGATGGATAGCTGGGACGTGACCTTAGTCGCCTGTCTGCTGCTCGCAAGCTTCGCAGCGCTGATCGCCGGGCGCATGCGCTGGATCGCAGCGCGGCCCCTGCTCTGGATCGGCGGCATCAGCTATTCCTTCTATCTGATCCACCAGCATGTCGGTTTCGTCGTGATGCTGAAGATGGCGGAACAGGGCTACAGCCCGTGGATCGCGTTCCTGACCGCCTTCTTAACAGCCCTGACACTCGGAACCGCGATCAATCGCCTGGTCGAACGGCCTGCGGGCGAGGCTATTCTGGCCTGGTGGCGCAGGCGGCGTGATCGAGTGCGAACGACGGGCGAGATAGCATCCGAGCCCAGCTGACCGCCAGACGGGTCCTTGCGCTCCTGCAGCTCGCGCGCAAAAAAAAGGGCGCCGCCGGTGCCGGCAGCGCCCCTTTCCTGATCGCCGATCTTACTGCGCGCGCGGAGCCGCCGCAGCTGCATTGGCGGGAAGCCCGCCGAGCTGCGTCACCAGCTTGGTATAAGCGTCGAGATAGGCGAGTACGATGACCTGGCCGATCTCGGTATTCTGGTAGCCGCCGCCGCCAGCCGCAGCGAAGCCGCCCCACCAGCCAGCGCCGCCGCCACCGCCAAAGCTCAGGTCCGACTTGCGGGCATAGCCTTCGGTCAGCGCCTCTTCCTCGGTCGTGCGGGCGTTGACGATCGACAGGGTGACGTTCGCCTCGCTCTTCTTGATCGAAATGCCGCCAGCCAGAGCGCCCAGGGTGCGGCCGCCCAGGAAGCCGCCGAGCATGCCGCCCAGCGCGTTGCCGCCTGAATTCTTGTTCGACGAAACAATGTCAGGCTGCAGATAATAGTCCGCCGCCTTCACCTGGCCCTTGCCAAGGTTCGATCCGGCCTGCAGTTCGCCGGAATCAGCCATGGCGCGTTCCATGTTACGGCTGACCATCGCGCGGCCGCGATTGACGATGCCGAAGCAACCGGACTGCTGAATGAAGACCTTGAGGATCGCCTCGGGGCTGCCGAGGTTCAGCTCGCGCCACCACTGATTGTCGGGATCGACGATCGCGACCGTGCCGAGGCGACGGGTGCAATGCGGAATTTCGGCGGTTTTCTTGGCCTGCTGCTGACGGGCGGACGAGCCCTTGTCAGCCGCGATCGCCGGAGACGCCGAGGCGGCGAGAACGGCCGCTGCGGCAATGATGGTCGTGAACGTGCGCATCGACATGCACCCCCTGAAGTTGCTGATGTACGTTAGTTTTTGGCCACCCTTAGTTGCGCCTGCTCTAGCACAACCGTGCCGCGGTTCAAGCGATGCAAAGGGGCATCGTCCGTCATTGCCGTCTCCGCATGCGCTCATGCGCGACTCTACTGACAGGCCGTGAAATGGCTGCTATCGGCGCGGTCCATGACCGACCTTTCCCACATCCGCAATTTTTCGATCATCGCCCACATCGACCACGGCAAATCGACCCTGGCCGACCGCCTGATCCAGCGCACCGGAGGGCTGACCGACCGGGAAATGTCGGCGCAGGTGCTCGACAATATGGATATCGAGAAGGAGCGCGGCATCACCATCAAGGCGCAGACAGTGCGTCTCGATTATGTCGCGAAGAATGGCGAAACCTATGAACTGAACCTCATGGACACGCCGGGCCATGTCGATTTCGCCTATGAGGTCAGCCGGTCGCTCGCCGCGTGCGAGGGCGCCCTGCTGGTCGTGGACGCGGCGCAGGGCGTGGAGGCGCAGACGCTGGCCAACGTCTATCAGTCGATCGAGCATGATCATGAGATCGTGCCGGTGCTGAACAAGATCGATCTGCCCGCCGCAGAGCCTGAAAAGGTGCGTGCTGAGATCGAGGAAGTGATCGGCCTCGATGCATCGGAAGCCGTGCTGGCGAGCGCCAAGTCCGGCATCGGTATCGATGAGGTGCTGGAGGCGATCGTCGCCAAGATCCCGCCGCCCAAGGGCGACCGCGACGCCCCGCTCGAAGCCATGCTGGTCGATAGCTGGTACGACCCTTATCTGGGCGTCGTCATCCTGGTGCGCGTCGTCAACGGCGTCATCAAGAAGGGCCAGAACATCAAGTTCATGATCGGCGGCACCGAGCATCTGATCGATCGGGTGGGCTGCATGCGTCCCAAGATCGAGGCGCTGCCAGAGCTCGGCCCCGGCGAGATCGGCTTCATCACGGCGCAGATCAAGGACATCAGCCAGACGCGCGTCGGTGACACCATCACCACGGTGAAGAACCCGGCCAAGGCGCCGCTCCCAGGCTTCAAGGAAGTGCAGCCGGTGGTTTTCTGCGGCCTCTTCCCGGTCGATGCCAATGACTTCGAAAAGCTCCGCGATTCGATCAGCAAGCTGCGGCTGAACGACGCGTCCTTCTCCTTCGAGATGGAAACGTCGGCGGCATTGGGCTTCGGCTTCCGCTGCGGTTTCCTTGGGCTGCTCCACCTGGAGATCATTCAGGAGCGGCTGACCCGCGAATATGATCTCGACCTCATCACCACCGCGCCATCGGTGGTTTACGAAATGCACATGAAGGATGGGGAGGTGAAGCATCTTCACAACCCGGCCGACATGCCCGATCCCAACCATATCGAGATGATCGAGGAACCGTGGATCGAGGCGGTGATCTACTGCCCGGACGAATATCTCGGCTCCATCCTGAAGCTGTGCCAGGACCGGCGCGGCATTCAGAAGAACCTGACTTATGTCGGCGGCCGCGCGCAGGTGACTTATGAACTGCCGCTCAACGAAGTGGTGTTCGACTTCTACGACCGGCTGAAGTCGATCAGCCGGGGCTATGCCAGCTTCGACTATCACCAGATCGGCACACGCGAGGGCGATCTCGTCAAGATGAGCATCCTCGTCAACAATGAGCCCGTCGATGCGCTGTCGATGATCGTCCACCGCAGCGCGGCCGAAGCGCGCGGGCGGCATATGTGCGAGCGGCTGAAGGACCTGATCCCCCGCCACCTGTTCAAGATCCCGATTCAGGCGGCGATCGGCGGCAAGGTGATCGCGCGTGAAACGATCGCCGCGATGCGCAAGGACGTGACCGCGAAATGCTATGGCGGCGACATCACGCGTAAGAAGAAGCTCCTCGAAAAGCAGAAAGAGGGCAAGAAGCGTATGCGCGAATATGGGTCGGTGCAGATTCCGCAGGAAGCCTTCATCGCCGCGCTCCGCATGGGCGACGAAAGCTAGGACCTCGCGCAACCTGCCTCATGCTGCCGGGTTCTGCTTCTTAAGGAGGACGCAGCATGAAGCAGGAACCCAAGTCCGGAGACAAGGTCAGCTGGAAAAGCCACGGCGGCGAAGCGCATGGCAAGGTGGTGAAGAAGCAGACCAGTCCCACGCAGATCAAAGGGCACAAGGTCGCCGCTTCCAAGGACAACCCCCAGTTCATCGTCGAAACCGGCGATGGCAAGCGCGCCGCGCATAAGAAGGATGCGTTAGCCAAGGATTGACGCGGACCGGCCATCCATGATCATGTCCGGCTGCATCTTTGGACGGGGCGACTGATGAGTGAAGCGTGGCTGTATGACGAACATCCCGCGATGTTCCGCGCGCATCCGTTCCTTTTCACCCTGTTGCTGATTTCCGTCGTCGGCTTGATAGCGATCGGCGTCTGGTGGCTGCGCGCTAAGGGCGAGCGGTTGGCGTTGTCCGATCGTGAGGTGCTGATGGAGCGCGGTCTGCTGTCGAAGCAGCGGACGGAAATCGCGCTGTCGAGCATCCGGAGCGTCCGCATCACTCAGACTTTCGGCCAACGCATCTTCGACGTCGGCAATGTGGAGCTTTTCAGCGCCGGTGACATCGCGGAAATCGCGATCAAGTCCATGCCGCGTCCGGGACGCATCCGGAACATCGCGGCGTCGCGCAATCTGGACTTGCTGCCGCAGCGCTGATGCGCGATCCTACTTGACTTCGCGTCATTTATTTTAACGATGTACAGATGAAGGGCCTGTGAGAGCCCGACATGGGAAGGACGCCTCCGAGGTAACGCCGATCCGCAATGGCGCGGGACGGCGCTGCAAGGGGATAACCGTCCATGAGCTTGCCCATGATGCCGCCGTTGCCGTTGCTTTCGAGCCAGCAGCGAGATGATATCCGGCAGGCGTGCGGCTTCGCCTGCGTCCGCTGCGGCGTCACCATCTACCGCTATCTAAGATTGCCCGAAAGCAACGGCGCGACGCTGCTCTGCCCCACATGCCACGGTTTGGTGGAGGAGGGGCGGCTGACATCCACGCAGGTCCACAGTTTCCATACCAATCCCGTGGTGCGGCAGCGCCATTTCGCCCGGGATCGTCTGCCCTTTTCGCCTGAACTGCCCACCTTGATCTTGGGCGGATCGCGTCAGTTGCGCGACACGCCCATTCCCCTGACGCTTGATGGCGAGCCGATCCTGATCTTCGCGCCGCCCCGGCGCAGCAATGGCGCAACCCGGATCAGCTTGCGCATGGGTGCGGCGGACGGCGCGCCGGTGCAGGTGATCGACGGCAATGAATGGCTGCCGACGGACGGCAGCTGGCACTTTTTGCTGCGTGGCGACCGCTACAGCATCATGGCGGCGCGTGGGGATGGCATGGCGGTGCTCCGCATCGTCGCGCGGAACCGGATCGCCGTCGAACATCTGCGCACCACGATCAGGGGGCGGCGGCTGGAAGTCACGCCCGACTGGCTGGAAATAGATGGAAAGCGTCATGTCGGCCGCGTCGGCAGCGGCACGCTCATCGGGCTGGAGTGCTGATTTCAGGCCGTCTTGCTCGTCTTGCCTTTGGCCGCGTTCAACTGCGCCGCGGCGCGAGTCAGGGCCTTCAGCGCTTCGGCATCCACTGTCTCGCCTTCATGGATGTCGATCGCGCGCCTGGCATTGCCCTCCAGACTGGCGTTGAACAAAGCTGATGGATCGGCAAGCGAGGCACCCTTCATGAAGGTCAGCTTCACCTTGTCCTTGTAGGTCTCACCAGTGCAAATGATCCCGGCATGGGACCAGACAGGCACGCCGCGCCATTTCCATTCTTCGACGACGTCGGGCACCGCCTCATGGATCAGAGTGCGGACATGGCGCAGCATGTCGCCGCGCCAATCCGGCAGTTCGCGAATCCGCCCGTCGATCAGTTCCGACGCCGTGGCTCCATCAGCCATGATCAGCCGCACCGCGCCGAAGTGATCGTCATCCTTTCATCATAGCTGGCCGTCAGCCTGTCCGCGCGAAAGTCCATCGTCATCGCCATGCCCGGGGCGCCCCAGCGTATCGTGCGGGCTCCCGAGGCGGCAAGGAGCTGCGCGCCCAGCTCCGCGCTTGCCGTCTGTCCGACAAAGCGGTCGAGCCCCTCATTCCGGCACGCTCCCTCTACTGGCTGCGGAGCGGCAGGTCCCTGACCGCCCGCGCCTGCGCAGGCGGCCAGCAGGACGAGGGGAAGAAAGGCGGTGGTCCGCATAGTGTCGGCTCCTATTCGGTGCGGGTCATCTTCAGGCGGCCACCCTTGACCGCGAAGGCGAGGCGACCTTCCACCAGGTCAACGGCGTCACGGCCAAATTGTTCGTAACGCCAGCCTTCGAGGATGGAGAGGTCTTCGCGGACCCCTGCGGCAAGGGCGTCGATATCGTCTGAGCGAGCGATCAGCCGCGCCGCCACATTGATGTCGCGCGACCGGATTTTCAAAAGCAGCTTGAGCAGGTCGGCCACCAACGCGCCGTCCTTGCCCAGGCCAGGCCGCTTGGGATCGCGCTCGGGCATTTCCTCTTTGCTGAGCGGCTGGTGGGCGGCGAGCGCCTGCATCAACCGCGAACCGATGTCATTGGTCTTCCACGTGGCGGACAGGCCGCGCACCTTGCCCAGATCCTCCTGAGCGCGCGGCGGGTGACTGGCGATGTCGGCCAGCGTCTCATCCTTGACGATGCGCCCGCGCGGGAGGTTCTTGTCCTGCGCCTCCAGTTCCCGCCAAGCGGCGAGAGCCTTGAGGCGGCCCAGCACATCGGCCTTGCGGCTGGCGATGCGGACGCGCTTCCACGCTTCTTGCGGGTCGTTCTGATAATTTTCCGGATCGCAGACGCGCTCCATCTCCTGGTCCAGCCAGCCGCCGCGCCCGGTCTTGCGCAGCTCCTCCAGCATCATCGGGAATATCTGGATAAGGTAGGTGACGTCGCCGATCGCATAGTCGATCTGCCGCTTGTCGAGCGGACGGCGCGCCCAATCCGTGAAGCGTGCGCCCTTGTCGAGCTGCACGCCCAGCCAGGCGTCGACCAGATTGCCATAGCCGATCTGCTCGCCAAGGCCCAAAGCCATCGCTGCGATCTGCGTGTCGAACAGAGGATGGGGGGTCTTGCCGGTCAGGTTGTAGATGATCTCCAGATCCTGCCCACCAGCGTGAAAGACCTTCAGCACATCCTCATTATCGACCAGCAGGTCGAGCAGGGGGGTAAGGTCCAGGCCCGGCGCCTTGGGATCGATGGCGGCAGCTTCATTTTCGTCAGCGACCTGCACCAGGCAAAGGTCGGGCCAATAGCTGTTTTCACGCATGAACTCGGTATCAACCGCGATATAGGGCGATTGGGCGATCCGGGCGCAAAATGAAGCGAGAGTCTTGCTGTCGGTAATCAGCGGATGGATTTGCATATGGTCTTCGATCTTATTATGGGCTGGCCCGCTCCCCGGCGGGCTCGTCGATGTTCGACAAGACCGCCCATAGCGGGGCTGCAACAATTTGTCATTTCCGTAAAACGCAAGCGAAAGACCAAAACGCCATGCACGCCTATCGCACTCATACCTGCGGCGCCCTGACATCGGCCGAAGTTGGTAATGAGGTGCGCGTGTCGGGCTGGGTCCATCGCAAGCGCGACCATGGCGACCTGGTCTTCATCGACCTGCGCGACCATTATGGCATGGTGCAGATCGTCACCGAGGTGGATGGTCCGGTCTTCAAGGTAATCGAATCGCTGCGCGCCGAAAGCGTCGTGACGGTGACGGGCAAGGTCGTTGCCCGCGCCAAGGAAGCGGTGAACCCGAACCTTCCCACTGGCGAGATCGAGATTCGCGCCGAAGATGCCGTGCTGCTGTCCGCCGCCGCCGACCTGCCGCTGCCGGTGGCGGGTGAGCAGGAATATCCCGAGGATATCCGCCTGCGTTACCGCTTCCTCGATCTGCGCCGTGAGACGCTGCACGCGAACATCGTCAAGCGCACCAGGATCATCTCCGACATGCGCCGCCGCATGGAAGGCATCGGCTTCACCGAATATTCGACGCCGATCCTGACCGCCAGCAGCCCTGAAGGCGCGCGCGACTTTCTGGTGCCCAGCCGCATTCATGCCGGGAAGTTCTACGCCCTGCCGCAGGCGCCTCAGCAATATAAGCAGTTGCTGATGGTCGCTGGCTTCGATCGTTATTTCCAGATCGCGCCCTGCTTCCGGGACGAAGACCCGCGCGCCGACCGCCTGCCGGGCGAATTCTACCAGCTCGACCTCGAAATGAGCTTCGTCACGCAGGAAGATGTGTGGAACACGATGGAGCCGGTGATCGCCCAGGTGTTCGAACAGTTCGCCGATGGCAAGCTGGTCACCCCCTCGGGCAGCTTCCCGCGCATCCCCTATGACGAAGCCATCCTGAAATATGGCTCGGACAAGCCCGACCTGCGCAACCCGATCATCATCCAGGACGTGACCGAGCATTTCCACGGCTCGGGCTTCGGCATCTTCGCCTCGCTGGTCGAAAGCGGCAGCGTGATCCGCGCTATCCCTGCGCCGGGTGCTGGCGCGGGCAGCCGGAAATTCTTCGACGACATGAACAACTGGGCCCGGTCCGAAGGCTATTCGGGCCTCGGCTATATCAACATCAAGGACGGCGTCCCCGGCGGCCCGATCGCCAAAAATCATGGCGAGGAACGGACCGCCAAGCTGATCGAGGCGCTGGGCCTTGGCCCCAATGACGGCGTGTTCTTCGCGGCTGGCAAGGAAAGCCAGGCCGCCAAGCTCGCCGGCCTCGCACGCATCCGCGTGGGCGAACAGCTGGACCTCATCGACAAGGACCGGTTTGAACTGTGCTGGATCGTCGATTTCCCCTTCTACGAATATGATGAGGAAACGAAGTCCATCGACTTCGCGCATAACCCTTTCTCGATGCCGCAGGGCGGGTTGGACGCGCTGGAGCATCAAGACCCGCTGACCATCAAGGCCTATCAATATGACATGGTCTGCAACGGCTATGAGATCGCCTCCGGGTCGATCCGTAACCAGTCGCCCGAACTGATGGTCAAGGCGTTTGAAAAGGTCGGCCTTAGCCAGGCCGATGTCGAGGAGCGTTTCGGCGGCCTCTACCGCGCCTTCCAATATGGCGCGCCGCCCCATGGCGGCATGGCGGCTGGCGTCGATCGAATCGTCATGCTGCTCTGCGGCGCGCAGAATCTGCGTGAGGTCACGCTGTTCCCGATGAACCAGCGCGCCGAAGACCTGCTGATGGGCGCGCCTTCGCCGGCCGAGTTCAAGCAGCTGCGCGAATTGCACATCCGCGTCGTGGAGCCGCAGGCCAAAGCCTGACCCTCGCCATCAGCCCGGCGAAGCTGGGATCTTCTTCGCCCCCGACTGACGGTGATTTGACTTTTCCTTCTCCGAAGCGTTGCTTGATCGCAACGGAGAAGGAGAAGCGCGCATGGCCATCGACCTCGCCGATTACGAAAAGGGCGAAAAGCTCAAGGGCGACTATGAGGCTGAACTGGCTAGTCTGCAGGAGCGGCTGGCGAAGATTCAGGTAGCTCATGTCATCCATGACAGGCGCAGCGTCATTCTGTTGGAAGGGTGGGACGCCGCGGGCAAGGGCGGCATCATCAAGCGCATGACGTCGGATTGGGACCCGCGCTATTACCGCGTGTGGCCCATCGCAGCGCCCAGCCCGGAGGAGCGCGACCATCATTTCCTCTGGCGCTTCTGGACGCGCCTGCCCGCTGGCAAGCATATCGCGATCTTCGACCGTAGCTGGTACGGGCGCGTACTTGTCGAACGGGTGGAAGGCTATTGTTCGAAGGCCGAATGGAAGCGTGCCTATGACGAAATCAACGCCTTCGAAAAGCAGCAGGTCGACGCGGGAACCAACATCGTCAAGCTGTTCGTCCACATCACGCAGGAAACACAGGACGAGCAGCTCGCCCAGCGGCTTGATACGCCGTGGAAGCGGTGGAAGACGGGCGTCGATGATTATCGCAACCGCGCGCGGCGGGACGATTATCTCGTCGCCATTCGCGACATGTTCGACAAGACCGACAAAAAACGCGCGCCCTGGCGGGTGATCGACAATAACCATCGCAAGGCCGGGCGGATCGCCGCGCTCACCTATGTCGCCGAGACGCTGGAGAAGCTTGTGCCGATGAATTTTCCCGATCCCGACCCCGAAGTGGTCAAGCTCGCAGCCAAGGCGTTCGGCTATAAGCAAATCTGAATAAAACCACAGAAAACAACGGCTTGTAACAAAACTGTCATCAAAACCTAACCACGCATTTACCATTGCGCCGTTAATCAGGGCTCATGCTTTCGCCACTGATCCTCGATCCCGTTCCCCCTCCGCCTCGCGCGCACGGCTTGCCATTTGTGACTGTCAGTCCGCTGATCCGGCTCGGGCGGCCTTTGAGCGAGGCGGTGGATCATTTCCAGCTTGATCCCGCGCTTCGCCTGCTGCCGGTCCTCGACAGCGAGGGACGGCCGGTCGGAGCAATCTATGAACGCGACATGCGGCGCATCCTCTTCAATCCCTACGGCCACGCGCTGCTGCGCAATCCCAGCTTCGGCGGGCGGCTGGACGATCATGTCCGTCCCTGCGCCTGTGTCGAGGAAAGCGCCCCGATCGAGGCGTTGATCGACCTCTACGCGGCGCAGGGGCAGGCGTGCGAGGGGCTTATCGTAGTTGACGGCGGGCGCTATGCCGGTGTGGTCGGAGGCCAACTTTTGCTGAAGCTCGCCGCGGAACGCGACGCGCGCGTCGCGATCACGCGGGCGCAGCGGCTGGAGCGGGTGACGCGGGAGAGCGGCAGCTTCCGCAACGACATAGAAGCGCTGATCACCGACCTTGTCGCCATGGCCGACATGCTGTCGCGTCTGGCGAGCGAGGCGGCGGAGCGGGCGGCGCATAATGGCCAGGCTTCGGCAGGCATGGCGGTGGCTGCTGCCCAGACCGCCGACAATCTTTCCGGCATCGCCGCGTCGGCCAATGATCTTGGCCAGCTGTTCCAGACGATCGAGGAAGAGGTGCGCGATGCAGGCGCGGCGATCCGCTGCGCTGTCGATCAGACCCGCCTCGGCTCCGCCCAGACCCAGCAATTATCGGTGCAGGCCGACGGCATTGGGGAGGTGACGGCGCTTATCGACGCGATTGCCCGCGCTACGGCCACGCTGGCGCTCAACGCCGGGATCGAAGCAGCGCGTGCGGGCGAGGCGGGGCAGGGCTTCGCCGTGGTCGCGCGCGAGGTGAAGCTGCTCGCTGGCCAGACTCGTGAAGCAGCGGCGGAGATCGCAAGCCGGATCGAACATATTCGCGCCACCGTCGGCCATGTGGCGCAGGGGCATGCCCTCATGGACTCGGCGATCGCCACGGCGGACCGGCTTTCAGCCTCCGTATTCGAGGCGGTGGCGCGGCACGGCGCGTTCAGCCGCACGATCGCGAGCAGCGTGGCGGAAGCGGGCGTCTCCAGCGAGCATATCCGGGCCAGCGCCAGCCAGATCAGCGACAATGCCGGGTCCGCGGTTGAAGGCGCGAGCAACATCCGGCACGCCGCCAGCCAATTGGCACAGGAAGCGTACCGTCTGGATGCGCGCGCCAGCTTGTTCATTCAGGCAATCAGCTTCGATTGAAGCCAGCCGGTGAGAAAACGGCTGGCATGCTGCGGAAATGCGGTTACCCTCGCCTTCCAATAAGAAGGAGAGGAAAGCCATGCTCGTGATGTTCGTGGGCGCCGACCGGACCGAAACCGCCATCAATGCCGCGCAGGTCACCTTCGTTTCATCGGTCACCGACGGCACCCGCATCCGCTTTGGCGAAGGCCGCAGCGTGACGGTGTCGGAACCGATCGCCCAGGTGATGGACAGCTTGAACCAGGCGCTACGCCCTCACGAATAGGACGGCGGCAACTCTTCTTCGTGCAGAAAGGCGCTCGGCCCGAACTCCGGCACCAGCCATGCTTTGCGTCTGGCTGACAACCCGCCTATATTGGCTGCTTGATGCCAGGACTCAGGACAGCAATGACTCCCAATTTCTTCCGGGGCGCCCTCGCCCTTGGCGCGCTCGCGCTCATCCCCGCCACGACCGCCGCGCTCGCCGATGGGGAAGCCAGCAGCTACAAGGCGCTCGACGAGTTCATGGATGTATTCCAGAAGGTTCGCAGCGATTATGTCGAGAAGGTCGATGACGAAAAGCTGATCAAGGGCGCGATCGACGGCATGCTCGCCAGCCTCGACCCGCATTCCAGCTTCCTCGATGCCCGCGATTTCCAGAATCTGCGCACCCAGACCGAAGGCAGCTATGGCGGCCTCGGCCTCTCGGTCACGCAGGAGGACGGCGCGGTGAAGGTCATCGCGCCGACGCAGGATACCCCGGCCTGGCGCGCGGGGATCAAGGCGGGCGACTATATCACCCATCTCGACGGACAGCTGATCTACGGCGGCACGCTGGACGAGGCGGTCGACAAGATGCGCGGCGCCCCTGGCACGGCGATCAAGCTCACCATCGTCCGGCCCGGCCGCGACAAGCCGATCGAACTGACGTTAACTCGCGAGATCATTCAGCTAAAACCCGTAAAGTGGGAAGTGAAGAACGGCGTCGGCGTCATCAACATCGTCAGCTTCTCCGCCAACACCGGGGCCGACCTGCGCCAGGCGATCCGCAGCATCGACAAGAGCCTCGGTCACAAGCCGACCGGCTATATTCTCGACCTGCGCTCCAATCCCGGCGGGCTGCTGGACGAGGCGGTTTCGGTCAGCGACAGCTTCCTGGAACGCGGCGAAATCGTGTCGCAGCGGGGCCGCAACAAGGGCGATGTCGAGCGCTATTACGCCAAGCCCGGCGATGATGCGAAGGGCTTGCCGGTGATCGTGCTGGTCGATGCGGGTTCGGCATCCGCATCCGAAATCGTCGCGGGCGCGCTGCAGGACCAGCATCGCGCGCTGGTGATGGGCGAACGCAGCTTCGGCAAGGGCAGCGTGCAGACAATGCTGCCGCTGTCCAACACGACCGCCCTCAAGCTGACCACGGCGCGCTATTATACGCCGTCGGGCCGGTCGGTACAGGAAGGCGGGATCGAACCCGACGTCCGCGTGCCGCAGCTGTCCGATCCCGATTACAAGAACCGCCCGAAATTCCGCGAGAGCGACCTGCGTCGCCATCTGATCAACGAGATCAAGACGGACAACGCCGCGCTCGAAGAGGATACCAAGGATGATCCTCGCTTCGCCATGACGGCCGAGGAACTGAAGAAGAAGGGCATCGAGGACTTCCAGCTCGATTATGCGCTGAAGACCATCGGACGGCTCGCGGCAAAGCCCGGCGCCGTCGTCGCGCAGGCGCAGCCCGCGGTACGCAAGTCCGCGCGCTGAAACCCGCCGGTCGTCGGACTTGCAAGTTCGCCGATCTGTTCCCCCTCCCGCAAGCGGGAGGGGGCTAGGGGGTGGGCTGACGCAACCTCAGCCTTCCTTGCGGAGCAAATTCAAAAGCTCGCTTCGCTCGCACCCACGCCTGATCTTCAAACGGGTCCCTCGCCTCGTTCGAACGCCTGGCGGAGGGGCAATGTCTTGGCCAGGCCGGTTCCAACTCCCGTGCGTGACCCAACGGCCACAGGTTCCCCGAAAACCATCCTATTTCTCTAACGGACGCCGATTTGGCCTGTCCTACATCCCTCCGACTTGCCTATCCCGCACCCGTCTTTGAAATGTCGAACTGCTTTCCACGACGCCTACGCGCGCCCGCGCACGCGCGCGCATATGGTGTGAACTTCGGCGGAAAATGGCGGTTTTCTAGGCCGGATAGCTGATCGCCATCACCTCATATTCCTTCTCCCCGGCGGGGAGGAGGACGCGGCGCAGGTCGCCTATCGCGGCGCCGCGCAAAGCCCTTGCGATGGGGGAGCCCCAGCCGATCCGCCCGGCGCTGGCGTCCGCTTCGTCATTGCCGACAATGGTGACGGTGCGGTGATTGTCATCCTCGTCTGCAATCGTGACCGTCGCGCCGAAGAAGACCTTGCCCTTGTCCGGCTGCTGGCGCGGATCGACGACCTTGGCGTCCTTCATCTTCTTCGACAAACGGCGCAGCTGGCCGTCAATCTCCCGCATGCGTTTGCGGCCGTAGAGATAGTCGCCATTCTCGCTGCGATCGCCATTGCCCGCCGCCCAGCTGACAATCTCGACGATGCGCGGACGCTCGAAGCCCAGAAGCTGGTCATATTCTGCGCGCAGCTTCGAAAAACCTTCAGGGGTGATGTAGTTGGGATGAGCGGTCATGGCAGCATAGCCTAGCCCTGCGTATCGAGCGGAGTCGAGATGCGGTTGCTTAAAGTTTCTCGACCCGCCCGATTGAATGGCAGAGCTTAACCCGGCGTCTGCTTGCCCAAATATTTCGACAGTGGCGTATTGGAGCCCCGGAAGCGCGCCCGCTCGGGGTTCATCGCTTCATAGACCACGGCATTTTCCAGCACGCGCTGCACATAGTTGCGCGTCTCGAAGATCGGGATCTGTTCAATCCAGCGCAGCATGTCCGCGCCCGGCAGGCGGGGGTCGCCATTGGCGGCGATCCACCGGTTCACATTGCCGGGCCCCGCATTATAGGCGGCCACCGCCAGCGGGTAGCTGCCACCATAATAATCCAGCATCCGCTGGAAATAGGAGGAGCCCAGCATGATGTTGTAGCTGGGATCGTTGAGTGATCCAGGGTCATAACCCAGACCCAGCTTGCCCGCCTGCTCCCGCGCGGTGCCCGGCATCAGCTGCATCAGGCCGCGCGCGCCCGCATGGCTGACGATCTGCCGGTCGAACTGGCTTTCCTGCCGCGCGATGGCGTGAACCATCGTCCAGTTGGATTGCGCAGTGGGCGGCACCGGCACGCGCGGGAAGGCGCTTTCGCCATAGCCGGTAAGGCCGCTCGATACCGCGCGGCGGCCGACCATGACGCCCATGTCCGGCCGCCCGATGCTCTTGGCCAGTTCGGCGGCGAGATAATGGTCGCTGTCGCTGTCGGCGTTGTTCGCGATAGCCCGGGCAAATTTGCTCTGGTCTTCCCAATAGCCCATCTGCCCCAGCGCCTTGACGGCGCGGACGACGGATCGATTGCTGAACGCCATTCGCTCAGCGGCCGAAATCTCGACCGGCCGCTCGACCAACGCCGGGGCAGGGACGGGCTTGCCGATCCGCTCGAGCGAAAGCTGGCCATAAAATTGGTCCGGGAATACCGCCGCCTGCGCGAAATAGCTGTTGGCAGTCGCTGTGTCTCCCGCAGCCATCGCCGCGCGGCCGGCCCAGTAATAGCCTTTTGACTGGGTCTGCGGAGACTTGGCCGCCGTTGCATAGCGGCGGAACATGGCCGCGGCATCCGCCGGGCGGTTCAGATTGTAAAAAGCCGTCGATCCCGCCAGCCAGGCTAGGCTCGTATAATCGTCGCGCTCCCCGATCGGACGGCTGGAGACATCGACGCCAGGGGCATAAGCGTCGTCAATCTTGCTGGCGATGCCGTAAGCGAAGCTCCACTGGCTGTCATTGGCGGCGGCGCGGGCCTGGCCCAGCAGCGTCTCATACCATTTTTCGGCATTGCCGGGGCGGAAGGTCAATGCGGGTCGATTGGCGAGATATTGCCGGGCGGCGATCCAGTTGCCGGTATTGATCATCCAGGTCGCCTTGTCGGCGACATAGCCCGCATCGGACACGCCCACGCTTTCCGCGATCTGCATCCGGGCTGCAGCGTCCGGCAGCTTCTGGCGGAAGGCGATGCGCGCGTCATAGACTGGTCGGCGGGCAGGGGTCAGATAGGCGAGCATCCGCTGCGCACCTGCGATATCATTGCCCCACAGCAGCATGTCGGCGCGCTGATCATGGTCTGCGCTCGTCCAGCTCGATCCAAAAAGCGACAGCAATCGCGCTTCATCGTCAGGCGAAAGCGAGCCGCCAACCCACGCACTGCGCGCGGCGATGCGCGCTTCGGGCATGCGGCCCATCTGCATCAGCGCCAGCGCGTTGCGCGCATGGCCAGTCGCCGTGCGCGCCGGGAAGCGAGCGAAAAAGGCCGTGACCTGGCGCGGATCATAGCTGTTGGGATTGATGCTGGTTTCCGCCAGCCGCCGCATCCGGTCTTCCCCCGGCCAGCCCGGATTGGCCATGATGAAGCTGGCATAGGTGGAAAAGCCCAGGCCATCGCTCTGCTGCAGCGAACGCCACTGGCTGATCGTGGCGGAGATGGCTGGATCGGACGCGACGCCGATTCGCCCGCTCACCTGATTCCAGGGTCTCGGCTGAGTCGATGCGGGAACCTGCTGCACCACTGCGCCCCGCGGGTAAGGCGATGTTGAGGGATAAACCGGTGCTTCGGTCTGCGCGCTTGCGCCGGCGGTCAAAAGAAGAAGAGCGATCAAAGGCATGCGGACCATTGCTGTTTCAGGGCGGCGAGGTGACAGCCTACTGGACATCATCGCAATTCCATCCTTATCAGGCCATGAATGACGCGCTATAGCGCCACGTCGCCCTCACTCGACAGTGTGCCCCGGAATGCCGGTGAATTGAAGGAGTTTGTTGATGTTTTCCGGGTCCATTCCGGCGCTGGTCACCCCGTTTCGCGATGGGACAGTGGACGAGGCAGCATTTCGCGCTCTGGTGGACTGGCAGATCGAGGAGGGGAGCAGCGCGCTCGTGCCCTGCGGTACCACCGGGGAAAGCGCCACCATGACGGTGGAAGAGCATAATCGCGTCGTTGCCATCTGCGTCGATCAGGCCGCCGGCCGCGTGCCGGTGATCGCGGGCTGCGGTTCCAACGACACCCGAATCGCGCTGGAGCATATGTTCGCCGCGCAGGCAGCTGGCGCAGACGCCGCTCTGGTCGTCGCGCCCTATTATAACAAGCCGAACCAGGACGGCGTCTATCAGCATTTCGCTTATCTGGCCGAACGCTGCAACCTGCCGATCGTCCTCTATAATGTACCCAGCCGCACCATCACCGACATCGGTGTGCCCGTAATCCATCGCCTGTCCGAAGAATATCAGACGATCGTCGGCATCAAGGACGCCACCGGAAATCTGGGGCGGGTCACCGCGCAACGCCTCGCTTGCCGGGCCGATTTCTGTCAGCTGTCGGGCAATGACGAAACCGCTCTGGGATTTAATGCAATGGGGGGCAAGGGCTGCATCTCCGTCACAGCGAACGTCGCGCCGCGACTGTGCGCGCAGTTCCAGGCGGCCTGCGCGTCAGGTGACTGGAATGGCGCGCTTGCGCTTCAGGATCGTCTCTATCCCCTACATGATGCCCTGTTCAGCGATTCTTCACCCGGCCCAGTTAAATATGCCCTCACGCGCGTACGGTCGGACATGCCCGGCGACCTGCGCCTCCCGATCACTTGGCCTTCGGAATCGAGCCGCGCGGCCGTCGATCGGGCGCTGGAAATTGCGGGTCTCGTCTAAAAAGGCTGCGGCCTTATTTGGTGAAGTGAGTTAGTTAAGAGTTCATGGCCCGCCCCCGTCCCGAACTGTTCGACAAGAAGAAGATCGTCGCCGAAAACCGGCGCGCCCGCTTCGAATATTTCCTGGAGGATGTGTTCGAGGCCGGTATCGCTTTGCAGGGCACGGAAGTGAAGTCGCTTCGCTTCGGAGAGGGCAACATCGCCGAAAGCTATGCCGAGGTGAAAGGCAATCAGGTGTGGCTGGTCAACAGCAACATTCCTGAATTCAGCCACGGCAACCGCTTCAACCACGAGCCCAAGCGCCCCCGCAAGCTGTTGTTGCATGAGCGGGAAATCGCGCGGATGCACGGCGCGGTGGAGCGCAAGGGTATGACGCTGGTCCCCTTGAGCATCTATTTTAACAGCCGGGGCAAAGCGAAGGTCGAACTGGCGTTGGCGAAGGGCAAGAAGACGCACGACAAGCGTGACACCATCAAGGAACGCGACTGGAAGCGCGATCAGCAGCGCATCATGAAGGCGCATCGCTGATGGACAACAGGCTCAGCCGCTGGTGGCATGCCCATGCGCCTACGCGCGAATCGCTCGAAGATAATCGTTTCCTCGCTCCTGTGGCTCACCGCGTGCTGGAGCCCTCGCTTTGGCGGTTCACCCGTCGTTCGGTGCCGCGCGGCGTAGCGCTCGGCCTGCTGGTAGGCATCTTCCTGTTGATCCCCGGCATACAGATCGCAGGTGCTGCGCTGCTGGCGCTGCCCTTTCGTGCCAATATCCCGATCGCGGCGGCGATGACCTTTCTATCCAATCCTGCGACGACGCCGCTCATTCTTTGGGCGTCGGTCTATATCGGTAACTGGATGTTGGGGCGAACCGCTGACGCATCGGGTTTCATGGCGCTGGTCAACGATCATGCGACGATCCGGCAATGGGTCGCATGGCTGTTTTCCGAAGCGGCGCCTGCCATGCTGTTCGGCCTTACGCTCATCTCCATCGCGATGGCGGTTGTTGGCTACTTCATCGCGGACTGGATCTGGCGTCATCGCATGGGCCGGAAATGGCATGCCCGTAAATTGAGGATTGGCAAGGCACCCGAAAGCAGCGCATTGGAAGAAGTCGCCCCCGTCTGACGGCGGGTGACACTGTCCATGCGTTTTCAAGGGGGAAGGCCGGGCCATGGCCTCGCGCGTCAAAAGGGATGAGGAAGCGTGGACGGGTGAAAGCCCATCGCGCCTGTCCCTGCCGCTGCTGATCCTGGCCGCGCTGCTATCGGCGGCCTGTGTCATTTATGCTGTCGGAGATAGGGCGCTGGCGGCGGGCTTTGCGGCCATGGTGCTTGCGGCGGCGGCGCTGCTCAGCTGGTATCGCCGCGTCTTCCCTGAAGAAGCAGCCGATCGTGAAGCAATGCCTGACTGGACGGTCGCACGCGCAGCGGCAGATGCGTCGAATATGGCGATAGCGGTGACCGACAGGGCTGGACGCCTGGTTTGCGCCAGCGACCTGTTCGGCGAATGGTTTCCCGGTTTCCCTACGCCTCCGAATATCACGGCGGAGCCCGGCCTGTCGGAAAGCCTGGGCACAGCCGCTCGTGCTGCCTGGCGGGATGGTGAGGCGCGGGTGGAGGGCATGGCGCAGGGCGCTCTGCGGCTCGATGTCGATATATGCCGCACCGGACGATCGGAAGATTATCTGCTCTGGCGCTTCACGCCTGTGCGGCAGCCCAATGCCCTCGACGATGTGCACCGGCTGCTGACTGGCGACGCGGGACGGCAGATGGGCGAAGCCGGGATCATGGCGGTCATGATCGGTGGTGAAGGACGAATCCGCGCGGCCAACGGGGCTTTCCTGCTGCGCGCGGCCGGGCGGATCGATGCGAATATCACGGGTCGTGACTTCGCTGCCCATATGCGAGTGGATGACAAGGGGCGACTGTTCTTGGCGCGCGAGGAGACCGGGGGCTTGCCGCTACGGCTCCTCCAGGTGCCTTTGCGCCGTGCGACGCAGCCGGCTGGCAACCAGAGCGGTGGCCAGGATGGGCCGATGCTCCTGCTGCTGATCGATGAACCAGCGGGCAGTTCGGGCGGTACGTCGGCGCTATCCTATATAGAAACACTGCTTTCCCTGCTGCCCTTCGGCTTGGCGATGGCGGATCGTGACGGCCGGGTGCTGTTCCTGAACAGCGCCTTCTCGCGCGCGGCTGGCCTCAAGCGCTCTGAACGGCCCAGCTATCCGGGCGATCTCGTCGTTCGAGAGGATCAGGCGGCGGTCGCGGACGCGGTGCGCCGTTTCGCGGTTGGACCGCAAATGTCCGGCGACATCGCGATCAGACTCCGCAACGAACCGGAAGAACCGACGGCGCTCAGCCTTGCAGGTGTGCGTGGTCTGGGCGAGGCGGCGGTGCTGCTCAGCCTCAAGGACAACAGCGAGGAGAGCAAGCTCAAGCGGCAGGTCGCCCAAGCGACTAAGATGCAGGCGATCGGACAGCTTGCTGGCGGCGTCGCGCACGATTTCAACAATATCCTGACCGCCATCATCGGCCATTGCGACCTGATGCTGATGCGCCATACGCCGGGCGACAGCGATTATGACGATATTCAGCAGATCAAGTCGAACAGCAATCGCGCGGCGGGCCTGACGCGTCAGTTGCTCGCCTTTTCGCGTCAGCAAACGTTGCGTCCGCAGGTGCTGCAATTGCCGGACATTGTGGCGGATGTCTCCAATCTTTTAAAGCGCTTGTTGGGCGAAAGCGTGAAGCTGGAGGTCAGCCACGGCCGCAATCTGGGAGCCGTGCGCGCAGATCCGGGGCAGCTTGAACAGGTGATCGTTAACCTCGCCGTCAATGCTCGCGACGCCATGCCCGAAGGCGGCATTCTCAACATACAGACCTATTCCGTACCGGCCGCGAAGGTTCGGGAAATGCGGCAGGAGATACTGCCTGCCGCGGATTATACCGCTCTGCGGGTGTCTGACACGGGTCTGGGTATTCCCCCCGACATATTGTCCAAAATCTTCGAACCCTTCTTCACTACCAAGGAGCTGGGCAAGGGCACCGGCCTTGGACTTTCAACCGTTTACGGCATCGTCAAGCAATCTGGTGGCTATATCTTCGCCGAATCCGAGTTGGGGCGCGGGGCAAGCTTCGTGATTTATCTGCCGGTCTACCAGGGTGCCGACATGGAACAGGCTCCACCGTCCAAGGCTCCGGTCAAGCGCAGCGAAACGTGGGGAACGGGCACGGTTCTGCTGGTCGAGGATGAGGATATGGTACGCGCTGTTGCGGAGCGTGCGCTCGCACGGCAAGGATATAAGGTACTGACCGCCAACGATGGTGAGCAGGGGCTGGAGGTGCTCGCCGGCGGCGAGAAGATCGACCTGCTGATATCCGATGTGGTCATGCCCAATATGGATGGCCCATCGATGGTCGCCCGCGCCCGCAACAGCCATCCGGACCTTCCGGTGCTGTTCATGTCCGGCTATGCCGAGGAGCAGTTGCGCAAGTCGATCGACATTGCCAACGTCGCTTTTCTGCCGAAGCCTTTTTCCGTCAGCCAGCTCGCCGAAGCCGCACGCGACGCATTGGCGATGCGGTCAGCGGCGGATTGAACTTCTTGAACGATCAAGCGTTTATGCTCGTCGGCGCGTCGATGATAAGATGGCGAGCGTAACGAAAATAGGGGATCGCACATGTCGGACAGCAAGACCATTCTGGTGGTCGAAGATGAGGCGATGATCGGCATGATGCTGGAAGATTATCTCGATACCCTCGGCTATCGCCTTCACGCCATCGCCGTCTCGGTGGAAGAAGCTTGCGATCAAGCGCGCAGGGGTGGCTTTGACGCCGCATTGGTCGATTGCAATCTTCAAGGTGAAAAAAGCTGGCCTGTTGCCGATATTCTCGCAGAGAGCGGTATCCCGTTCATCTTTGCGACCGGGGGAATGGCCGATGACGTGCCGTCCAGTCATTCGGATCGGCCAACATTGGCGAAACCCTACACGATTGGGGCCGTCGAGCGCGCTCTGACGAAGGTTCTTTCCCCCCAATAGGAAATTTCCGTTCCCCTCTTGTTCTTATAGAACAAACAGGATACGTAGTGGCCAAGGCGCCACTTAATCGGCGCTTCCGCTTGACAGGGGATAGGCCGATGACCGCAATGCTCTCACTCATCGATTCCAAAAAGACAGGGACAATGGACAGACAGAAAGCATTGGAAGCGGCTCTTTCCCAGATCGACCGTGCCTTTGGTAAAGGCTCGGCGATGAAGCTGGGCAGCCGCGAGAAGATCGAGATCGAAGCAGTCTCGACCGGATCGCTGGGCCTAGATATCGCACTTGGCATCGGCGGCCTGCCGCGGGGACGCATCATCGAAATTTACGGGCCGGAAAGCTCGGGCAAGACGACGCTGGCGCTGCATGCCATCGCTGAAGCGCAGAAAACTGGCGGCATTGCTGCCTTTGTCGATGCCGAGCATGCCCTCGATCCTGCCTATGCCAAGAAGCTGGGCGTCGATATCGACGAATTGATCGTGTCTCAGCCCGATACCGGCGAACAGGCGTTGGAGATCGTCGATACCCTTGTTCGTTCCAACGCCATCGACGTTCTGGTGGTGGACTCGGTGGCGGCGCTTGTGCCTCGCGCGGAAATTGAAGGCGAGATGGGCGACAGCCATGTCGGCCTGCAGGCCCGCTTGATGAGCCAGGCATTGCGGAAGCTGACCGGCTCGATCTCGCGTTCGAAGTGCCTGGTCATCTTCATCAATCAGGTCCGCATGAAAATCGGCGTCATGTACGGAAATCCGGAAACGACGACTGGCGGCAATGCGCTCAAATTCTACGCCTCTGTCCGTCTCGATATTCGTCGCACCGGTCAGATTAAGGATCGGGACGATATCGTTGGTAACGCAACCCGCGTGAAGGTTGTGAAGAACAAGGTCGCTCCGCCGTTCAAGCAGGTCGAATTCGACATCATGTATGGTGAGGGCATTTCGAAGATCGGCGAGATTCTCGACCTTGGCGTCAAAGCTGGCGTCGTCGAGAAGTCGGGCGCCTGGTTCTCCTATGACTCAGTCCGCATTGGCCAGGGTCGCGAGAACGCCAAGACCTTCCTTAAGGAGAATCCCGAAATGGCGGACCGTCTGGAACGGGCGATCCGCGGCAAGACCGAAGAGGTCGCAGAAGGGATGATGACCGGACCCGAAGCGGAGGATGATGGCGAATAAGCGCGGCAAGCGCCTGCGGCCGGATCAGCCGCAGGACAGTTGCGCGGCTTTGCTCGCCTCTCGTTTCACGCACTGAAAAGGCCCGCCTGCGCTTCACTGCGGGGCGGGCCTTTTACCTTCGCCTTGGCTGTGTGACCGATCGGATTGGGGCGCGCTTAAATCATGCGTGCTCAAGGTCGGACGGTTGCTTCTTGTGCACCTTTTTACGAGGTATGCGCCCCTGCTGGACCGCAAGCCTCTTCTTGAGCCTTACACCTTGCAGTCCCCAATCTCCAAAATGCACTCCGGCCAGAAGCATGAGCAGGCCGTAGAGGAACAGGGTAATCGTCAGTGGGAGCGCTAAAAGAACGTCCAGGACTTGCTCAGTCGGCGTTTCTACTGGGCCGACCCGATCGATCCCGAACAGGGCTAGGCCATCCTCTAGCGAATGGCCGTCCCATTCGCGCCGGAACAGCCATTCGCCTGCCTCGATCGCCAAGATGGGAGGCGCGATGAGCATAGCGGCAAGGCCGATGATGACCATCGCTTCGCTCAGCAACTGGACTCCGAGATTCGCGAGGCGGCGCTTGATTGTAAAATCATGCCCTGGTTCCTTCAGTATCTCGGGTTTCATGATTCCGAGCTGACTGGCAGCGGCGGGTGAGTGCGTGTCGAGAAAGCCGTACCGCTCCAGCTTCGGCAGCATGCGCCTGTTCAGCTGGGATTTGCAGCTGTCTTCTATGAACTTTTGCTGCTCAATTGTCAGTTCTTCACGGAAACTATCGGATTGTCCTTTTCTTATCCGTAAGGCATCCGCGTCAGACCTGTCGTAGTCATGGCCAGGAATGCCCTGCGCCAGTTCCAATGCTTTCAATTTTTCAAAGGATGAATTTTCCACAGCATATCGTAACGCTTGATAATTGACCGGTTCGCCGAGGAAGCCGAGCATTTTTTCTACCTCAGACTCTGTATTATCTAGCAGATCCTCATAATATATGATGTGGTGATCATGTCGTGCGAGCCCGGCCGCCCAGCTGTTCATATATTTGATGTAGTGCGGAAGACCTCTGTCTTCATCGGCAAGGAAATCATCAATGCTACCGCGGAAGGACATCTTGTGCCGCGTGACATGGTGATAATCAGAAATGAGTACCGCCCGCGGATCACGGATCAGGAATATGACGGGAAGCCGACTGGGCAAAGTTGGTTTAAAGCGAAGATGGGTTGAAGGGACCAAAGGAAAGGACGCGTCCTCCGATCTGCGCACGAAAGCCGGTATGCCGCGCACCGGATCCAAATCGAAATTTGGCGCAAAGGTGAACATGCTCTGCGTCGTGATCGGCGAATATTCTCGCGATGCGAGGAAATACTGCGCCAGAATAAATCTCAGCCATGTCCGGCCTGATTTTGGATAGGAGGCTAGAAGGGCAGTCGCAGCGCTGGATACCAATCGCAGGCTACGGGCTGAAGAAATGCGGCGTGCCAGGAGGGAAGGGGCCTGGGTAAGCGAGGCGATCAGGGGCGTGTCCATAAATATAGATTAGCTCCGCACATCACGGGCGTGGGGAACTTTTCTGGATGATGGCCAAATTGTGTAACGGAGGTGAAACGGACATCTCCTTTTTCAAACTGTGGCGCACCTCATTGACAGGAAGCAGGCCATCGCCGAAAAGAACATATAGAGAACATTTATATGGTCGAGTCGGTGAACACGCTTGCAGCCCTCAGGCGGCACATCGCATCGTTGGAAGGAATTCCAGCCGCCCCCACCAGTGCGCGGATCGCAACGGGGCGTTTAGATTTTGACCAGACGTTGCACGGCGGCCTGGCTAAGGGCCGGGTGCATGAACTGCTCGGAAATGATGATGATGAAGGCGCTGTAGCGGGTCTTTCCCTGATCTTCGCCCATCTTGCAGCGGGAAGCTCTCCTCTGTTCTGGCTCCGCCCCGCCAATGGAACGGCCGGGCAGCCTTATGGTCCGGGTCTCGCCGCACTCGGAATAGATCCCGCTCACTTGCTGATCGGCGTCATGAAGGATGAAGCGTTGCTGTTGCGCGCGGCAGTCGATGCCTTGCGTTGCCCCGCACTTGGCGCGCTCGTGATCGAACTGCGCGGGCGCGCGCCACTCATGGACCTGACCGCTAGCCGTCGCTTGGCGCTCGCGGCGGAAGCATCAGGTGTTACCGCTTTTCTGCTGCGTATCGGCGCTGATCCGACGCCAAGCGCAGCCGACACGCGCTGGAGGGTGAGGGCAGCGCCTTCCGTGCCGCTGCCGGGCAATGCACCGGGAATGAGCGCCTTTGATCTTAGCCTGCTGCGCCGCCGGTCAGGACCCGACGGCATGACATGGCGCCTTGTGTGGGACAGCGACCGAGGCGTCTTTGGAGAAGAATGTGATGAACGCCATGACCGGAGAAGCGACAGCGCGGACACGCCGCTATCTGGCGCTGTGGTTCCCCTTCCTCCCGCTCGACCGGCTGCGCATCGCGCGGCAGGATCTCTGGACGGCCCGAGGGCAGGATGCCCCCGCCGTCATTGTCGAAACGGTGCGCGGGGCGATGCGGCTCATGGCACTGGACGCTGATGCGCTGGCAATTGGCCTCAGCGCGGGCATGACGCTGGCCGATGCACAAGCGCGCCAACCTGATCTGCGTGTGTTCGAAGCCGATCCCCATGCCGATCAGGATTGGCTGGAGCGGCTTTGCGACGGGTGCGCTCGCTATACGCCGAGTGCAGCGCTTGGCCCACCCCAGGGATTGATGCTCGACATCAGCGGCTGCGCGCATCTCTGGAATGGTGAGGAAGCTTTGGCGCGTGCGGCGGTCGAACGGCTGGAACGGCACGGCATGCGGGTGCGCCATGCGCTGGCGGGCACGCCGGAGGGCGCCCATGCGCTGGCCCGCTTCGCCTCAGTTCCCGCCGCCGATGAGGAGGGCGCTTTACGCCGCCTGCCGATCGAAGCGCTTGGACTCGAAGAAGAAAGCACGCTCGCGCTGCGTCGCGCGGGGCTGCGCACGGTGGGAGACCTCGCCGCTCGTCCCGCGCCGACTCTCGCTGCACGCTTTGGTGAAGAGGCGGTTGACGCCCTTCACCGCTTGCTGGGCCTCGGCCACCGTCCCCTTGCCCCACGTCGTCCGCATCCCGCAGTACGCGTTGAACGCCGCTTTGCCGAACCGGTGGGCAGCACCGCCTATGCGCTTCGAACCTTGGAAGAGATGGCTGTGGAAGCGGGCGAACGTCTTGGCGAACGTGGGCAGGGTGGACGCCGGTTCGAGATTTTATTTTTTCGCACCGATGGCCTCGCCTTTCCTCTGCGGATCGAAACCAGTCTGCCCGTGCGCGACGCGCCTTCCATCATGCGACTGGTGCAGGAGCGGATCGACAGCCTGTCCGACCCGCTCGATCCCGGCTTCGGTTTCGACATGCTGCGCCTTACCATATCCCAGGCCGAAGCGATGGCTGCCACCCAATTAGCGTTGGAGGGGGGAGAAGCGCGCCGCGAGGAAGAGATTGCCGCGCTCATCGATCGCCTTTCCGTCCGGGTGGGCCGGGCGCGCATCCAACGCTTGGAACCGCGCGACAGCCATATTCCCGAACAGGCGCAGTTGGCCTTGCCTGCCGTTGAAAGCCGCACCCCGTCCAGCTGGCCGCGCCAGTCCGAGCCAGGTGATCCGCCGATGCGCCCCATCCATTTGTTCGATCCGCCCCAGCCTATCGAGGTAATCGCAGAGGTGCCCGACGGCCCGCCGCATCATTTCCGCTGGCGCCGCGCGGCTCATGAAGTGACCCGCTATGAAGGACCCGAGCGGATTTCGCCTGAATGGTGGAAAGCGAAGGATGGCGCTGTGGAGGGCGAAAGCACCGGCCTCACCCGGGATTATTACCGGATCGAGGACGCACGCGGGCGGCGCTATTGGATTTTTCGCCACGGCCTGTACGGCGCAGAAGCCCGCCATCCGCGCTGGTATATCCACGGGCTGTTCGCATGAAACGCGGCAAAGGGCCTAACCCTTCCCAACCCAAGTCGATCGATAGGCGGGAATTGAATGCGATCGAGGCGGCTAGGGAGAAGGAGAAGTTGCAACGGCCCCAGCCTCCGCGACCGGGCAGGGAAGCGCCTGCTTTTGCGGAATTGGGCGTTATGTCCAACTACAGCTTTCTGCATGGAGCTTCTCATCCCTCTGACCTAGTGGGACAGGCAAACCATCTTGGACTTCGCGCCATCGGGATTGCCGACAGGAATAGCGTGGCTGGAGTGGTGCGGGCCTATGTCGCGTTGCGCGATGCTCCGGAAAGGGCGCGCGCCGCTTTAATGGAAGCCAAGAAGCAGCGTTGTGAACCGCCAATTTTGACGGCGAAAGAAGAAGCGTTGTGCCAAACCGATCTCCGGCTGGTCGTGGGCGCCCGCTTGGTCTTTGTCGATGGTACGCCGGATATTCTGGCATATCCCAAAAGCCGCTTGGGTTGGGGACGGCTGACCCGTTTATTGACTAAAGGCAATATGGAGGCCGTCAAAGGCGATTGCATCCTGAGTTTCGGTGATCTGCTGGGGCATCTTGAAGATCTCCTGCTGATCGTTCTGCCGCTCTCCACCGCTCGGCCGCAACAAGCGCACAAGGCCCCTCCTGGCTATCCTTTCGAGGATAAGGGGCGACCTGCCTCCCACCTTAGGCTCGTCCCGCCCGCTTCACCGCCAACATGGCAGGAGGCGCTGCGTAAGCTTAAGGGCAGTGCTCCGGGCCGCATATGGCTGGGCCTTTCTATCCGTTACAATGGCCGGGGCAGCCGTCATGTCGCGATCATGCAGGATATTGCGCGAGAAATCGGCGTCCCCCTCATTGCGACCAATGATGTGCTTTATGCAGAAGAGTCAGCAAGGCCCTTGCAGGATGTTCTCAGCTGTATCCGGGATGGCGTGTCGCTCAAGCAATCAGGCCGGCGGCTGGAAGCCAATGCCGAACGTCATTTAAAGTCCCCCACTGAGATGGCGCGGCTCTATGCCGCCTGTCCAGAAGTCCTTGCTGAGACGATCCGCTTTGTCGAACAGATCGACTTTGCGCTTACTGACCTCAAATATGAATATCCCCATGAGCCAGTCCCGCCCGGCTGGTCTCCCGACGATTGGCTAGAACATCTGACGCGTCAGGCCGCGGCTGGCCGTTACGGACGTCCTTTGCCCCCTAAAGTCAAAAGCATGATCGATGAGGAACTGCGCCTCATTCGCAAGCAGAATTATGCTTATTACTTCCTGACGGTTCATGACCTTGTACGTTTCGCGCGGGCACAGGAGCCTCCAATTCTCTGCCAAGGAAGAGGGTCGGCCGCCAATTCGATAGTCTGTTTCCTGTTGGGCGTAACGTCTGTCGATCCGGTCACGCACAATCTGCTTTTTTCCCGTTTCGTGTCGGAGGAACGTAACGAGCCGCCGGACATCGACGTCGATTTCGAACATGAGCGGCGGGAAGAGGTGATGCAATATGTCTATCGCCGCTACGGCCGCGAACGTGCCGGTATTGCCGCGACCGTAATCCACTACCGCTCCCGCAGTGCCTTGCGGGAAGTTGCCAAGGTGCTGGGCCTCAGCGAAGATATCGCGACCCGGCTGTCCAGCACTATATGGGGCAGCTATTCGGGCGACCTAGGCGATGCGCGTTTTACCGATGCGGGCTTTTCGCTCGACAATGCGGAGATTGTCCGGTTGCGCTCGCTGGTGGAACAACTGATCCGCGCGCCTTTCGCTCGCCACCTGTCCCAACATGTTGGCGGTTTCGTTCTCACCCAAAACCGGCTGGACGAGACGGTGCCCATTCATAATGCCGCAATGCCCGATCGCAGCTTCATTGAATGGGACAAGGACGACATTGATGCCCTTGGCCTAATGAAGGTCGATGTGCTGGCGCTCGGAATGCTAAGCTGTATTCGCAAGGCTTATGATCTGATGCGGCATCATGGCCTTGGCGATCATGATCTGACGGTTGATCTCGCATCGGAAGACCCCGCAGTTTACGCCATGCTGCAGAAGGGCGACAGTATTGGCGTGTTTCAGGTGGAAAGCCGTGCGCAGATCAACATGCTGCCGCGATTGAAGCCTGCTAATCTCTATGACCTTACAGTTCAGGTCGCGATCGTTCGGCCAGGGCCCATCGAAGGCGACATGGTGCATCCCTATCTGCGGCGCCGGGAAGGAATTGAAAAAGCTGAATTTCCTTCACCTGGCCCCCCGCACGATCCTAACGAGCTAAGAGATCTGCTGAGGGAAACCTACGGCGTTCCCCTCTTCCAGGAACAGGCGATGAAGCTCGCCATCACTGCCGCCGAGTTCACGCCGTCCGAAGCGAACCAACTCCGCCGGTCGATGGCAACTTTCCGCCAGATCGGAGGGATGGACAAGTTCCGGGACAAGATGATCCGCGGCATGGTCCGGCGCGGCTACAAGCAGGACTTTGCTGAGCGCTGCTACAAGCAGATTGAGGGCTTCGGCAGCTATGGCTTCCCCGAAAGCCACGCCCTATCCTTCGCGCGACTGGTCTATGTGTCGGCCTGGATAAAATGCCATCAACCTGCGGTCTTCGCCTGCGCGTTGCTGAACTCCCAGCCTATGGGTTTCTATGCACCGGCTCAGATCGTCCGCGATGCGCGCGAGCATGGCGTTGCCGTTCATGATGTTGATGTGAACATGAGCGGATGGGACAACAGCCTCGAACCCTTGTTGCGCTCGCGCGATAGCGGGAAGGGGGAAGGGGTCGGACGCGCTCTCGCGTTGCGGCTCGGTTTTCGGCAGATTGACAGCTTTCGGGAAGAATGGGCCAAGCGGCTGGTGCATGCGCGGGGGCAGGGGCTGTTCACCAGCCTTGAGGATCTGGCGCGGCGGGCGGGCTTGCCTGCTCGGGCGCTGCGCCTGCTGGCGGATGCCGATGCTTGTCGATCCCTGGGACAAGACCGGCGGACAGCATTGTGGGAAGCGCGTCGCACTCCTTCGGACGAACTGCCGCTCTTTGCCGCCGCCCGCGCGCATGACCAGCAAGTGCGCGAACTGGCGCCGGAGCCGGATGCGAAGCTGCCTGCCATGCCACTCGCCGAACAGGTCGCCGCCGATTATCAGATGACGCGACTCTCCCTCAAAGGCCATCCGATGCAGTTTCTGCGGCCGGTCTTTGATGCTGAAGGCGTGCTGAGCTGTGCACAGACCAGCGCGGCGAAAAATGGCGCGTTGGTGCGCACCGCTGGAGTGGTGCTGGTCCGGCAGAGGCCAGGCAAGGGCAATGCCGTTTTCATCACGATTGAGGATGAAACGGGGATCACCAATATCCTGCTCTGGGCGCGGCTGTTTGAAATGCAACGTCGCCCCGTCATGGCGTCCCGACTGATGCTGGTCGAAGGAGAAGTGCAGCGCAGCAAGGAAGGGGTCGTCCACCTGATGGCAAGCCGCGTGCATGACCGTAGCGCCGAACTGTCACGCCTGTCGGATGTGCATCGCCCCAACATCGCACTTTCGCGTGCGGACGAATTCATCCACCCTCAGCACCCCCGCACGTCCAGCCATCCGCGAAATGTGCGAGTATTGCCAAAATCGCGCGACTTTCATTGAGGCGCTTCGATCCAAAAAGGCTCTCAATAATCCTTCGAATAGCGCAGATTCGCTGACGATCCCGCATTGGTGCCCGTCTTCGACAGCAGGCTCAGTGTCTTGGATAGCGAGATTTCCAGCTGCGTAGCGGTGAAGCCCTTGGGATCGGTGATCACCTCCACATAGATATTGTTCGAGATATGCTGTCCCACCGCCAATGATGTGCCGCGCCCTGTCGCCTCGTCTCCGCTCACGATGCCGATACGATCGACACCCGAAGCATTCTGCAATTTACCCATGGGATTGAGCCCGCCACCCCCGCCGCGCAGGCCGTTGAGCGCGGCGGCCAACTGAATCGCCTGCGTCGCGGAAAGGTTCGCGACATTGTCGCCGAACAGGATGCGGGCCAGGATTTCATCCTGTGGCAGGCTGGGCGTCGAAATAAAGCTGATGTCCGGGCGCTGTGCCGTGCCGCCAACCGCGATACCTGCCGTCACCGTATTGATGCGCGTTTCTGCGCGGATCGCCAGTACCGGGTTCATCATTGGCCCGTTGAAGGTGATAATACCCTGTTCAAGATCGAACTGATGACCCGAAAAGCTGTAACGACCCCGGATTACTTCGATTTTCCCCACGACGCGCGGAGCTTTGGTGGTGCCGGTCACGCGCATATTGGTCTTCCATTCGGAATCAAGACCCATCCCGGTCAGGTAGATCTCGTTGTCAGCACGCACGCGTATGTCGAGTTTCCAATCGGCTGGCGCAGCTGCCGTCTGGCGTGAGGCGAGACGCTGATCCAGCAGGTCTATACCCTCACCCTTCCGCCGTACGCCCTGCAACTGCCGGATCTCAGCGCCGCCCTGCCAGGCAATGCGATAGCGCGTTTCAGGCAGCCACAAGTCCCCCTTGATCAACCCGCCATTGGTCGCACTGTTGGTGACGTTGACGGTCCCGCTGACCACGCTGGTGATCGCCTCGCTGCGGGCAATGCGCGCGCGGTCCAGCTTCACCGCGATATTCATGGGAAAACCGCTGTCTGCCGCCAACCCGACCGAACCGCTCGCCTGCACCGTGCCATCGCCGGCCCGGCCAGAGAAATCGCGTATCTCCAGCCGGTCATTAGTGAAGCGCCCGTCCAGCCGCATCTCTGTTAACCGTGTTCCGAATGTTTCATTTTCATAGGTCAGCGCATTGGCGCGGACGATGCCGTTGAGGCGCGGTGCCGTCAGGCGGCCATTGAAATCCGCCGCGACAGCGATGGGACCGCTCAAACGCTGGTCGGCGAGCCCGGCGAAGGAGAAGAGAACATCGGCAGGCCCTGCATAGCGAATGCCTCCTCCCAGCGGCGCTGACTGAAGCTGCTGCGTCCAGCTTGCTCCCGGTCCCGGCGGGGTAAGTGTCGCGATAAAGCGTCCGAGAGGCGCACCTCCTCTGCGGATGAGGCCGCGCAGGTCGCCGCCGCGGCTGGAAAGCTGGCCTTCCATGGCCATGGATACAGGGTTCGACACGGCAGTAAGGCTCGACCGGCGGAAATCGCTGATCGAAAGGCGTGTGGTCGCTGTAGGGAAGGCATTCCCATTCTGGGCGAAGTCAAGCGCGCCTGTCGCCTTGCCGCTAATGCCAAGGCCGGGGCTCATCAGGTTTATGATGGCAAGGTCGAAATCTTTGAACCGCGCCTGCAATGCGGGTTGATTGCCGAAACGCCCGGCGAGATCAACCCGGCCCTGCGGCAGCACAAGCGTCGCAGGTTCCAGCCTGTAACCTTGCCGCTCGATGCGGATGATCGCAGGCTGCGCGAAGCGGAAGGGGATGTTGCTCGCCTTACCCTCGATCGCGACAGCATAGAGGGTGGGCCGCAGGGCCGCGTTCATGGCCACGGAGAAAGGCACACCGGTAGATCCGTCCGCCACCAGTTGCGCTCGGCCCCTCCCACCCTGATAGTAGATCCGTCCCCGGGCCTTGCGCACCACATAGTCGCCGTAGGCCGCGTTCGCCATCTGCACATCGGCGACGATGCGCGGCTGATCAGCCAGTACCATGTTCGCAGTCAGGATGGCGCGGCCGATAACGACGTCCGCCTCGCCGGGCAATTTGGCGTTGCTCGCGGTCGCGTTTACGGCGACGCCTTGCGCCTTGCCTACTGCTGAGAGGCGAGTGGTCCCGCTGATGCCGGACCCGTTCATGGCGAGCTGACCGGCGAATGGACCAGCAGCGGTCTGTTGCAGTCGGCCATTCATGTCGACACCCGCAAAGCGCGCGCGTGCGATATCTATGGTCAGCGGCCCCTTCGCTGTGCGGATCAGCACATTGGCGAAGAAGGGACCATAGGCGGAGCCGCCCGTTGCCTCCAGCCGGTAACCCGCCGCCTCGCCATTCAGCTTTGCAACGACGTTGGACAATTGCCCGCCCACATTGGGCCGGGGTGCGCGCAGCACCGCCTGCGGACGCTCCATCGTGCCGCGCACGCTCAACGCCAACGGCCCATATCGACGGGAGGTTGCGGCGGCGTCGAAGGTCACCGCGCCGTCCGTATCATAGCTGCCGGAACCCGAATGAACGCGGAAATTGGGCGCCGAGCCCTTGAGGCCCGCCAGCGTGAACTTGCCCTCTGGCGTCATGCCGATGCGGCCCGACATGACCGCATTTCCGCCCAGGAAATCGCGAACCGACGCATTCTCCCATCGTGCCGTCCGCACGCCGAATTTGCCCGAAAGGCCCCAGCCGCCTTTCGGTCCCGGCACCAATTCAACGTCCGTGGTCAAGTTGACGATGCCCACCCCGTCGATCTTGTAGTCGTTCACGCGACCTTTGAGGGCACCGCGATAAACTGCGTTGTCGAGGTCAGCGAGGACAATTGCAGTCGCGTCCACTCGGTCGCTGTTGATTTTCAGATTGTCGCTGATGAGCTTGCCTGCAGCATAGGCGAAGTCACCCTTAACCCGCAGGTTCTGCAGCAACCCGCCCGCTGCGGCATTGAGCCCCGTCACCTTCCGCGCCGTTGCGTTTATAGGGATACGAATCCGGTCGGTGTCGATGACGGCGCGGCCGCTGGCCTTCAGTCCTTCGATACCCGTTTGATCAAAGGCTAGCAGAGCGGCGCTAAGATCATAATCGATGAACGGCGTCGCCATCGGCCCGTCCAGGGTGATCGAAGCGCGAACATCCTTGCCGCGCACCTTCTCGATGATCGCGCCGGGGGCGAGGAGGGCTGCGTCGATCTTAAGCCCGCTGAAGCGGCTTCGGCCCAGATCAACCAGCCCCTGCGCGGTTGCCGCCAGCGCGGTAGAACGGAGCGACCCTTTAAGATTGACCCGCCGTTCGTTCAAACCGGCGAAGATATCGACGTCCAGCGCTGGAGCCGTCAGCCGGTCTACGGTCCCGGCAAAGACCAGTCCTGGCCGCACCGGACCCTTTGCCGTGAAGTTGCCATCACGTGCCGCCAGCGCGATATCGGCAAGCTGCCCCTTTGGCGAGCTTGCGACGATCCGCCCATTCCAGGCTTGCCATGTGCCACGGCCGTCCAGAGTCGCGGTCATTCCGTCGGTCAAGCCACTCATCTTGGCGATCACTCCGCCCTTCGGGGCAGTCAGCGTGCCTTTCATCGCGAGCCGATTCTGTTCCGGCACCGCATCCAGCCAAGCTTGCAAACGGTCGCCACTGTCCACCACCGCATTTGCGCTGAGCTGCGCACGTCCATCGGCGATATGGGTGACACCGTCGATCGTAATGTCGCGCTTCTGGCCAATTACGGGTCTCGCAAGCACGAACTTGGCAATCTTCAGTCGATCGACGTCGATATCTAGATCGGGAAGGATCGGCGCATTCGGATCGGTCTTCGTAACGTTGAACTGCGGACTGCGGGCCAGCACCACGAGAGGACTTTCCAGGAGACGCACGCTGATATGATTGTTGATGTAGCGGAACGGACTCCACACGACATGGACGCGGGGGCTGACTGCGAAAGGCCCCTTGGGGTCCCGCAGCACCAGATCATGGATGATCATGTCGCTGTAAACAGAACCTTCGATGCGGCCGACCTCTATCGCCATGCCCGATTCCAATTTCAGCGCGGCAATCTGCTGGATCAGGAATTTCTTTCCCGGCTGCGTGTTAAGGAACAGCAGCAATCCCGCCGCGAGTACGACGAATGCGGCGATCAGACCCAAGCCGCCCAGCATGATCTTCTGCCACAGCGGCCAGCCACGCCGGATCACGATCGTTTCGGCTTCGCCACTGTGAAAGGGCGTCTCTTCTGCCATCAGAATGCCTGCCCGATGCCGATATAGAGAGTAAATTTGGACTCGCCCGGCTGCCGATTGATCGGCATGGCTATGTCAGCGCGGAATGGCCCGAAATCGGTGTAGAAGCGCCCGCCCACGCCCACGCCATAGCGGATATTGGAAAATTTCGGGATCCAACTTTCGTAAACCTGGCCTGCATCGACGAACGCGACCACGCCATAATTGCCAAAGCGGTAGCGTCCTTCCACAGCAAATTCATTGACCGACCGGCCCCCGATGGGATCGTCATTAACGTCTTTCGGCCCCAATTCCTGATAGCCAAAGCCGCGCACCGATCCGCCACCGCCTGCATAGACTCGGCGAGACGGCGCAATCTGGTCACGCGCCACGCCGCTGATCGTGCCAATCCGGGTCCGGGCCGCGACCACCAAGGCATCGGACAGAGGATAATAGCCGCTAAGGTCAAAGGTCCCCCGGACATAGGGCGACACATTGCCTTGCAGCGATGCTTCTGGCGAAACGCGAAGATTGGCACGAAAACCCTTGGTGGGATTGAGCAGATCGTTCGACCGGTCGTAGCCCAGCTGCATGGGCAGCGAGCCAATGAAATAAGTCAGCCGCTTCGTTTCCGCCGTGGCTGGATCGATCGTGGTCTTTTCGTTCGAAAGCAGGGCTTCCGCGCCATAGGTATAGGTCCAGCGCTTCTGGAATATCGGAGTTGATTGCCGCGCCCAGCTGATGTTGAGGCCAGCAGTGAAGGCTTCATAGGCATCATATTTCTGATGGTTGAGCAGCGCGCCCGCCTGAAACGTTCTGTCTCGTTTGCCCGCATTTGAGCGGCGGAAGGTGCCGGAAACGCCCTGCTCCTGCGTGCCGGCGATTACCCTGGCGATCAGCGCGCCTTCTGGCGGGAAGAGATTGCGGTGCGTCCATGTAGCCTCAGCCCGAAAGCCTTGGCCTGTGCCGTAACCGATTTCGCCGGCCAGCGTGCGCGGCGGACCGGCCTCCTGCTCGACGTGCAGATCGACATATTGGGTGCTGTCCGGTCCAGGCTCGTTCGTCCGTACCGGATCCACGGCTACGCTAGAAAAGAGGCCGGTCGCCACCAGCGCGCGACGCAGATCGTCCACCTTGCGGCTGTCATATAGCTCGCCAGGCTTGAAGCGGCTGATCACCTTCACATGGTCCGCGTCAAATGCCAGCTTACTGCCTGAAGTGGTGATCCCGCGAAACGAACCGCGCGGCCCCACATCAACCGGCAACGTATAATCGCCCGTCACCGTTGCGGGGTCGAGCAATATGTCACGCTCTCCGACCTTGGCGAAGGGATAGCCATTTTCCGGCAATTTCACGCCGACGTTGGCTTCCGCGCTCTCGACGTTCGCTGCGATGATGTAATCGCCGGTATTCAGTGGCAGGCTGTCGCGGACCAGATTGGGAGGGACGGTCGGCCCAGCATTCATGACGATCGCGCCGATCTTGTACCGCTTACCAGGCGTCACGGACAGAATGGCCTTCAACCCGCCATCGCCGGTCTGATCCAGCGAAGCGAGCGCCGCAGCATCATAATAGCCCTGTGAATAGAATAACCGTACGGCCAGCGCTTCATCCTCATGCGCGCGCGCCTGTACCATGGCGGCGGTCTCTGCGCGCCCGTCCCCATCGACCAAGGCAGACTCGTCGCGGAACTCGTCTTCCAAGCCGGTATTGCCGAACCCGTCTATCTGGACGGCATAGCGTACCTCCGGCGTTTTCTTGTTCGGATCGCCAGTTTCAACTTGCGCCGGAACAGTGACGCTTTCCAGAGGCGGCAGCGGCTGCGCCAGTTCAGCTTCAGCGGCCGGCTCTGTGGCGGGGGGCAGTTCTGCAGGCGCGCTTGCCTGCGGCATCTGCTGATCGATCCAGCTCTCAATCGACGGCAGGGGCGCGGAAGGGTTCGCGGGGCCCGCCTCGCCCGCTTTGGGAAGGCGCGATTCAAATTCGTCGTCGGGTAGAATTGGCGGCTCTGGCTCCGCCATGGCGGAACTGGCCGGAGTTTGCGCATAGAGCGCCGTTGGAGATGCAGCGATCATCAGGACGCCCAAGGCATGCCGGACGCGTTTCGCCTGCCTTGGACTCATTTAAACTTCGCCGCCCCTTTTTCAGTCCGCCGTGCACGCGCGCGGAGGGGGGATACGCTCAATGCCTCGCTTCGGTTCCCCTCATGTCGGCGAGCCGCTTCCATCAGCCGTCCGACGGGTCTAGGGATCGGTCATGACAATCGCGCTCAACGTTTCCCGCTCGATCCTTGGACAACCCTGGCGTTGGCGTGGCGCGGGCGCGGATGCGCGGCAACCCGGCTATCTACCCGATGACTTGGTGACGCAGTTGCTGCTGGCACGCGGCTGCCCCAGAGACGCGGTCGAGGCGCACCGCAACCCGACAATCCGCCACTTCATGCCGGATCCCAGCCTGTTCCGGGACATGGACAGTGCGGCCGAACGTCTGGCCGATGCGGTTCAAAAATGCGAGCAGGTCCGCATCTTCGGCGACTATGACGTTGATGGCGCAACGAGCGCTGCCCTGCTGATCCGCTTGCTGCGTGACCTTGGCCTCGCCGCGAAGCCCTATATCCCGGACCGGCTGATGGAAGGCTATGGCCCCTCGGGTGAAGCGCTGGTGCGGTTGGCGGGGGAGGGTGCGACCCTGATCGTTACCGTCGATTGCGGCGCTCAAGCCTTTGAAGCGCTCGCAATGGCGAAGGCGGTCGGCGTCGATGTCGTTGTCGTCGATCACCATAAATGCGCCGCTGCGCTCCCCGAGGCTTTCGCTCTCGTCAATCCCAACCGCCTCGACGAAGCGGAGGAAGCAGCCGCTCATGGCCATCTGGCGGCGGTTGGCGTCGCCTTCCTGCTGGGCGCCGCACTGATCCGTGTCTTGCGTAAGAGAGGATGGTTCAATGAGCGCGCTGAACCCGCGCTGATGGAACTTCTCGACATCGTAGCGCTCGGCACCGTGGCAGATGTCGCGCAATTGAGGGGCCTCAACCGCGCCTTCGTTGCTCAGGGGCTAAAGATCATGGCGAAGCGCCGCAATATCGGCATCTCCGCCTTGATCGACGCCAGCCGTCTCAGTCGCGCGCCGTTATGCCATGACCTGGGTTTTGCGCTTGGTCCTCGTATCAATGCGGGCGGCCGCGTCGGCAAGGCGGATCTTGGGGTGCGCCTGCTCACCACCGAAGACTCGCTGGAGGCTGCGCGCATTGCTGCTGAGCTCGACCAGTTCAATGAGGAGCGCCGCGCCATTGAAGCGGGTGTGCAAGCTGAGGCGGAGGAGTTGCTTGCTGCGCAGGGCAACCGCGCCGTCGCCGTGATCGCTGGTCCTGGTTGGCACCCCGGCGTGATCGGGATCGTTGCTGGGCGTATCAAGGAGAAGGCGGGGCGCCCCGCGATCGTCATCGCCATTGATGAGGATGGGACGGGTAAGGGTTCGGGCCGGTCCATCTCCGGCGTCGATCTTGGCGCAGCGGTGCTGGCCGCGAAGGACAGCGGTTTGCTCGTCGCGGGCGGCGGCCATGCCATGGCGGCCGGGCTAACGGTGGCGGCCGACAAGCTAAATGCCTTGGCGGATTTTCTTGACGAACGTCTCGCCCCCTCCGTGGCGCGCGCGCGCGATGACCGCGCGCTGCTGATCGACGCCGTGCTGGCTCCCGCCGGCGTCAATCCGGACTTCGTTGCTGCAATAGAGGCGGGTGGACCTTATGGCGCGGGCTGGCCTGCGCCCCTTGTCGCCGCCGGACCCATGCGCGTGATCAAGGCCGATGTTGTCGGAAACGGCCATTTGCGCGCCATCATGGCGGGCGAAGATGGCCGCTCGATCAAGACGATCGCCTTTCGTCAGGCCGAGACTGACCTTGGCCAAGCGATCCTTGGCGCGCCACGTGACCGAAGGCTGTGGGTCGCAGGCCGCGCCAAGATCGACGATTGGGGCAGCCGTCCTGCCGCCGAGTTGCATTTGGAAGACGCTGCCTGGGCGGATTGAGAGGCAAGGTCGTTTTTCCTGTCGCAAGGGGGTTGACCGCCGCAGGCTCCCCCCCTAAAGCCGCCCTCGCTTCGCAGCGCTGCCTAAGCGGCTCTGCATGTGGCCCCTTCGTCTAGCGGTTAGGACGCGGCCCTTTCACGGCTGAAACACGGGTTCGATTCCCGTAGGGGTCACCACTCACGCCGGAATTGGCGGAGTTGTGCGGAACAGGCCATAGATCAACGCTTCATTCACTGCCCGGTGTACGAAACAAGGCGCCGCTGACGCAGTCCCATTGTGACGCGAAGTCCCGGTTGAATCGTTCCGGATGGAGGGGCATCACGCCATCGCGCCGAAGTCGGGAAGACATCCTGGGGCGTAGAACATGCCAGTGCGCTGAACGCTATTTCGGCATCTCTGAAATCACCGAAGACGAGCTCCCCTCTTCTGTTCCGATCCTCGTCACGTTACAGCGCGAGATCGGTCGTCCTCCAGCCGAAGCGGTTCCAGGCTCGCTACACTGCCTGTCGCAGAAGCTGAACCGGCAACGTTCGGAGTTCGTCTTCTACCTTTTCCGTCATACGCTGAAGCGCGCCTTGCCCGACGACCCGCACACGAAGGAAGAAATCGCGGCCCTCTTGACCGTGGCGGTCTCCCTTTCAGGGAGCAGTACCGTCATTCCCATCTATGGCGTCATTGCCCCGCGGCAGAATGTCGCTGCGGGAATCTACCAGGACCTCATCGTCGTCGGCATCGTCTATTAGCGCTGTCAGGGCGGTGATCTCGACGTTGAGCCCCACGAATCGCTCAGGATTGCCATTGTGGCCGGACACAGCCCTGCCCATCCCTAGCACCCAGCGGACAGTGTGGTCGGCGCTGACCGTGCGGTAGCAGATGCGATAGGTCTCACCCGAAGCGATGTATTCCTTTAGCTTTGCCACCACTTGCTCGCGGTCGTCGTCATGAACAGTGCTTGACCAGACCTCTCCGGTAAGTTCGAGCGGGCCTTCCGCGCTCAGCCCGTGCATGGCCCGGCTGCGTTCGCAAAAGCGTACTACTCCAGAGGCCAGATCGAGGTCCCACAGGCCCACCCCTGCGTTTCCCTGAGCCAGTTCCAGCCGTTTCAATGCCTCCTCAGCGGTCTGCTGAGCTGCTTTGATGTGGGTGATGTCGCTCGCGCTGCCAACCATGCGAAGCGGCAGCGCGGTGACCGGATGACGAGCCACGATGCGGCCGCGGTCGAGGTTCCACAGCCAGCCACCATCTGATCGGCGCAGGCGGTACTCACACCGAAAGCTTTCGGAACAGCCCTCAAGATGGTCATTCAGACTCCGGGTAAGCGTCGGCAGGTCCTCGGGATGGACGAGATGGACAAAATTATCGAAAGTCGGGGAGAATGCACCAGGGCCATAGCCGAGCCGTGCTAGAAAGGCCGGCGACATCGCCACTTCGCCGGTCTGCATATCCCAGTCCCACGCTCCGTCGCCTGCCGCTTCTAGTGCTTGGAGTAGGTTCTCCTCGCTTAATCGCAACTGCGCGCTTGAATATCTTTCGTGGCTGATGTTGCGGAAGCAGATTTGCAAGCCCGCAGAATATGGTCGTACGCTTGCGTCGAGCCAGGAACGTAGGTCGGGCTCGTAGAACTCGAAGCGCGTCGGCCGGCGGTCCGCCGCAGCCCTGTGCAGCTCGTCCCAGGCACGGGTGCTGGCGGCGAGCGGAAACCGCTCCCATAGCTCAACGCCAATAAGATCCTGACCACAGGCTATCAATTGGCGGGCGTTGGCGTTGATATAGGTAAAGCGCCATTCGTGATCGACCAGGAACACGCAGTCGGTCGTGCCCTCAAGGATGTCAGTTGGGTGGGGAAGTGGGGGGATCGCGCCGTTGCCGGCCGCGGGCGCCGTCTGCTCGCTGCTAATTGCGGAGGTGTCGTCTTGTTCGTCCAGTGGCGGATCCGAGGCATGGGCTTCGCTCAGTGGAGTCAACTCGGCATCGATTGCCATGCGCAAGGCCTCGGCGAGACTGCCGACATCTAGCTCTTCCATTGTGGTGGCCCGGTAGAGTTCGACCGTTCGGGGACTGAGAGCAAGACGCTGCGCGATCACTTTGTTGCTCATCCCGGCGAGCAGGCCCTGGAGGACTTGACGCTTACGGGGAGACAAGCGCCCGATCCGCGTACGCGCCGAGGATTTGCGCCGGCGCTGATCCGCGGAGTCGCGCGATCGGTCCAGTGCGCGCTCGATGGCGGCAATAAGCTCGAATTCCTCATATGGCTTCTGAAGGAAATCAAACGCTCCACGCCGCAACGATTCAACCGCGGCAGAGACAGAAGTGTTTTCACCGATCATGATAACTGGGGTGGAGCAGCCCCGAGCTTCTAGCTTGGCTAGAAGGTCGGGTGCGCCGCGACCGTGCATTTCCCAGTTGAACAACACGCACCCGTCGCGCAGTCGCCGCTGCGCCAGTAGCTCCTCCGCGCTAACGTAGATCTCCGTCTTGTACCCTCGGCCGGCAAGCAGATAGCTTAAAGCGGCTCGAACTTTGGCGTTGTCCTCGACAATGTGAATCACGAATGGAATGGCGGATCTCGGTAAATGCGACGCGCCGCGCATCAGCGGCTGACTGTTGGAGTGCTAGCTGGATTCGGTGTCAACGCGGTCAAGCAAGCGTTACGAGCACTCGGTGATCCCAGGATGGACATAGTTAATCCTCCTCAATTTTTCAATTCTAGCTGCCTACAGGGCGACTACAGTCGGGTTTCTACAATGCCTTGGTGAAGGCCTTTGGCCCGGGCTAGGTGTGTAGACCGGTCCGAGCTAGCGGAGGGGCTTGGCATGGGATACTTGACCGCCGATTCACAATTTATGGGCTCGATCACAAAGGTGAGCCGGGCTGACCGCGGCCCGCGCCGAACAAGGGCGCGATCGCTGAAGGCGGCGCTCCACGACAGTGAGGCTCTGAGCCGCAGCATCCTTGAATCGAGCGCCGATTGCATCAAAATACTTTCGTGTGACGGGACGATTCAGTTGATGAACGCTCCCGGTCTCTGCGCGATGGAGCTGGTCTCGGCCGACCAGATCGTCGGACGCGAGTGGAGCCTCGTTTGGCCTGAAGCCATGCAGTCCCAAGTTCGCGCCGCTGTCGTTCGGGCCCGCAGCGGATTGACGGCGCGGTTCACGGGCTTTTGTGCAACCGCGCTCGGCTCGCCGCGCTGGTGGGATGTCGTGGTCAGTCCAATGCACGCCGAAGATGGCACCGTCTTGCGGCTCCTGGCAATCTCGCGCGACGTGACTGCGGCGCGGGTTGCGGCGGACGAGCTACGTTGGGCTAGTGAGCACGATGATCTCACCAAGCTGCCTAATCGCCGAGCCTTTGAAGCTCATCTCCGGGCGATGACGATCCGAGCCATGGATGTGAACGCACGAATTGGACTGTTGCTGATCGACCTCGATCACTTCAAGCATGTGAACGACACCTTGGGGCACGGCGCCGGCGACCTCCTGCTGAAGACGTTCGGGAGGCGGCTGAAGGAAACGCTGCGGATCCAAGATTACGTCGCTCGTCTTGGGGGCGATGAATTCGCCGTCATCCTGCCGGGCATCGAAGGAGAAGCGGAGATGCTGGCGGCGGGTCAAACTATCCTTTCTCGGCTGCAGGAACCGATCGTCTTCGAGGGCCGTGTGATAGGAAGCGGAGCCAGCATCGGCGGCGCCATGTTTCCCCGTGACGCCAGTTGCGCCAATGACCTGCTCAAACATGCCGACACCGCTCTCTACGCGCTCAAGGCGTCGGGGCGCGGTGGCACCAAAATGTTTCACGGCAATATGCGTGAGCAGCTGCAGATGGCGGCTACACAATTGAGCTTGGCCCGGAGGGCGATTTCAACTCGGTCGCTCGTACCTGTCTATCAACCCAAAATTGAGATGAAGACGGGCAGAACCGTCGGCTTTGAGGCGCTCATGCGTTGGCGCCACCCCACACGCGGCCTTCAGCTACCCGATACGCTGGCAGAGGCGTTCAAGGACTATGAGCTGGCCTCTGCCATTGGCGAGCTGATGCAGAACGAAGTGTTGCGTGACATCGCGTCGTGGAACGCGCGCTCGCTGGGCATTGGCCGTGTCTCCATCAACGCCGCGCCAGCCGAGTTTCTGCGCGACGACTATGCCGAGCGGCTAATCGGTCGGCTGAAGGAACAGGACCTGTCGCCCGAGCTGATCGAGATCGAGGTTACGGAGCATGTGCTCCTCGATCGCGGTGCGGAGTACGTTAGCCGTGCCCTGAAAGTGCTGAACGAGGCTGGGGTGCGTATAGCCCTGGATGATTTCGGCACGGGATATTCGTCACTGTCGCACCTGCGCGATTTCCCGGTGAAAGTGGTCAAGATCGATCGCTCTTTCGTCGCGAGGGTCAACACCGATCCGCAGACTGCCGCGATCGTCCACGCGATTGCCGATCTGGCGGCGAATTTGGGGATCGATGTAGTGGCGGAAGGCATCGAATGCTCTGAACAGGCTCGCTACCTTCAAGAGGTGGGCTGCGGCTACGGCCAAGGCTATTATTTCGGCCGTCCGTCGCAAGCCGATGAGGTGCCGCAGCTTCTCTGTGCAAACCGACCGCCGCAGTTAGAGGCGTTTGGAGGGTGTGAGGTTTAGAGTGAGATGCTCACCACGCTAAGGACTCTAACTACAAGCAGTCAGAAATTCGAAACATTGTCTCAGACAGTGCATATGTTTCGTAATGATTATGGTTCATAGTTATAATTTTGGTCGATACAATGACAATAACGTTTGAACAGGCGCGCAAATCTCTTGCCTTTCTTGAGCATCATCAAATCGAACCAACGGTCGTATATTATGAAATGGCATTGGCATATATTACGGGAGCAATCCCGGATTTAGTCAAAGACATCGAGACACGGACGGATGGCGGTATCCGCTTGGCTGGCAGTGAAGCTGATACAATTGTTCAGGACTTCCTCGGAAAAAACAGGGCGGCGCTCGACAAGCGAGAGAAAGAAGTGGCGCAGCAAACGAGGCAGCTGGGAGACCTGACGTCAGAGGTCCAGCAGGTGACCAGCGGCGTAGAGCGTGATGTAGCAAACACAGTCAGCGAAGCTGCCGGATGGCCAGCGGCAACCAGTGAATTTTTGAGCCGTCTAGCTGATGCCGAACGCGAACTCGCCGAGTTGCGAAGCAATGTTGCAAAGCTCCAGGAGCGAATCGATAACAAGGCAGATGGTGGGTGGGACGAAGGTCGGGACACCTTGACCCAAGCGCTCAACAGAGATGGAGCGCACGACCTATTGCGAAAGCTGACCAGTGATGGTCGAAGCTACATAATCATTATGTTCGGGCTAGATAATTTGGCGGATCTTAACGCAAAGCATGACCGGTCCGTTGGCGACAATATACTTAGCGCACTCGCATCTACACTACGAGATTTCTTCCAAGAGCAAGAGTTGATCCGTTGGGCGGGCAATCAGTTCATAGTCGTTTTGAGAGAAACCCCGCTCATGCATGCGCGTGTGATGGCTGAGGAGGCCTTGCTGGCTATGTCACAACGGCGGTTGAGACTACGCGGTACCGGAGAATGGATAGGTGTGGTGACGGCGTCGGCCGGCATCGTAGTCGGCCATCGCGAGATCACGACAGACGTTTTGGAACTGGCGCGCGCCAATCTCGTATCTGCGTCAGAAGCAGGAGGCAACCGCGTCAAAGGCTAGCACGTGGTTCGCCGATCGGCGGGAGAGGGTATTCTTCCGCATTTTTGCCACTCGCGATCGATGTGGCCAAGCGGGGTGGTCCACCTCCCCACATTCGCCTTTCGCGTCATCGGCTGCGGCTGGCTGAACAGATGGCAGGTTCCAGCTTCGCGCATCGAAAGACTGAACCGCCGAAGTTGGCGCGCTACCGATGGGCCGCCAGAAACCACCGATGACGCTCAACGCACGCAGCATCAGCTGGATCGCGCGCAGCCTCGGTACTAAAGTTCCTTAGGCCAAAGCCAGCCGAGGTTCCTAAAAATTTCTCGTGATCCTAGAGCAGGGACGGAAGCTTCCCTAGAGGTGGTGCGAAACATTACCAAGAGCCGATTGGCGGCAACGAAGGCGCTGATATCTTAAAGCTTTATCGCAACGGGCTCGTTCCGGCGGGTCACTATTATATCGGCCATCTTCGCAGTGCGAGGTGTTGGCCGCTGGGATCAAAGCAGCATCGCGACCGTTCTTCATGCCTCGGCGGTTCGGTATGAAAGGCATAAGATCGCGTGGCGTCCCTCCATTGGCCAAGCCAGCTCATCATCGTCCGTCATGGACAAAGCGCCGGGAACGTCGCACGTGATGCCGCGACGGAGGCGCAGGCGGACAGGATTGCTCTGTCGGTACGCGACGCTGATGTGCCCTTGAGCACCCTTGGACGCGAACAGGCGCGGGCTCTCGGCCACTGGTTTGCAAGCGCTGCGGAGGATAATCGCCCTGAAATCCTGCTCTCCTCGCCCTATCTTCGCGCTTTCCAGACGGCTCAGGTCTTCCGCGAGGCCGGAGGCACGCGCGCTGACGAACCGATCTGTTTCGACGAACGGCTGCGCGAGAAGGAGTTTGGTATATTAGATGGCCTCACCACGTCCGGCATTCGCAATCTGGAAGCCGAACAGTTCGAATTTCGCCGCATGCTCGGCAAATTCTACCATCGCCCGCCGGGCGGAGAGAGTTGGTGCGATGTCATCCTGCGGCTCCGGTCGGTCATGGACACCATATCTCTGCACTATGCTGGTCGCCGGGTGATGATCTTCACCCATCAGGTCGTAGTGCTGTGCATGCGCTACATCATAGAGGGGCTGAATGAGGCGGAGATATTGGCGATCGACCGGGCTGGCGACGTCGCCAACTGCGCGATTACCGACTATGTCTATGATCCATTGCACGGCCGTAGCGGAGGGCTTGTGCTACGGCGCTATAATGTCACGGCGCCAATGGAAGAAGAAGCGACGCCTGTCACCCGCGAACCCGACGCGATCGCAGGGGCCCGCGGATGACCCCCGCCGATCCGCTCGACGCCGAATGGTTGCGCGCCCATCCGCTCCCGATATTGGAAAGCGATTCGGACAAGAACAGCCGCGGCCGCGTGCTGGTGGTTGGCGGCGCGGAATTCGTCCCCGGCGCGCTGCGCCTGACAGGAGAGGCTGCGCTGCGAGCAGGGGCCGGCAAGCTGCAGATGGCGACCGTCAGGTCTGCGGCCATGTCCCTTGGCGTGCTAGTGCCAGAAGCGGCAATGATTGCGCTGCCCGCGCAGGAGGATGGCGAAATCGCCGCTGGGGCTGCCGATCGATTGGCGCCACAGCTTGCGCGCTGTGATGCGCTTGTCCTGGGGCCCGGCATGAATGTGAGCGCGCAAACCGATGATCTGGTCGCTGCGGTCCTCGCCGGGACCAAGGCGCATGTCACCACCATTCTTGATGCCGCGGCCCTGACATCCGCTCGCGAACTCCAATCGCTGATCGCACGACATGAAGGTCACATCATCCTGACGCCTCATCATGGGGAAATGGCGATTCTGACTGGCCAAAGCGCACAGTCCATTGCCGCCAATCCAGCTGCGATCGCGCGCCGCGTGGCAGGTGATTTCCAGGCCATCGTTGTTCTAAAGGGGGATCGCAGCGTGATCGCAGGGCCAGACGGCGCCTGCCTTCTGCATGAGGGTGGTTGCGTCGGTCTTGCAACCGGCGGCTCCGGCGATGTGTTGGCAGGGATCATCGGTGGCCTCGCCGCGCGTGGAGCCGAACCTTTAAGGGCAGCGGCATGGGGAAGCTGGCTGCACGGCCGGGCGGGCCGCGAACTCGCCCGCACGATGGGACCGATCGGCTTTCTTGCCCGCGAGCTTCTGCCGCTAATCCCCAGGCTGCTGGAGGAGCCCGGCCGCCGATAGCAGTCGTTCCGCATCCGAATTCATCTTTGCGCGTTTCATGGTCATGAGCGACAGTTTTTCTATCCTTCCGCACTTGGTCCCGATCGTCATTGCCTATTGTCTGGCACTCCCCATCGGCTGGAACCGCGAGCAGGCGGAGCGTAGTGCGGGCCTACGCACCTTTCCGCTTGTAGCGGTGGCAAGTTGCGGCTTTGTTCAGGCTGTTGAGTCCACAGTGGGACAAGACGCGTCGGCGCTAGCCCGCGTGCTCGAGGGGGTAATTGCAGGCATCGGCTTTCTGGGCGGCGGCGCGATCCTGCAACAGAAACATTCGGTAAAGGGTACAGCAACAGCCGCCAGCCTGTGGATCACTGGCGCAATCGGGCTTGCAGCAGGTCTTGGAAGCTATGATGTGGCGATCGTCCTTACCGCCTTCACGCTGCTGACCTTCTGGGTCATGGCACCGCTGAAGCCGGAAGAAAATGAACGCGGTGAAGAAGAGAAGATCAGTAAGCCCGGTTCTCCGCGCTGAGTTTGCTTAACCCAGCGCAGCCTGCTTTTCCGCGGCCAGTCGGTCCAGTTCCGCCCGGCTCTTTTTCTCGCTCGCGGATTTGAGTTGACCACAAGCCGCCATGATGTCCCGCCCGCGCGGGGTGCGAACCGGCGCGGAAATGCCGCCTTCGAAGACGATGTCGGAAAAGCGTTTGATCCTTTCTGGCGTCGAACATTCATAGTCGGTGCCGGGCCAAGGATTGAACGGGATCAGGTTGACCTTGGCGGGCAGCTTGAACTGCCGGAGCAGTCGTACAAGTTCGTGCGCGTCCTCGTCGCTGTCGTTCTTGTCCTTGATCATCACATATTCAAAGGTGATGCGTCGCGCATTGTTAGCGCCGGGATAGTCGGCGCAGGCCTGCAGCAGATCTTCGATGCCATATTTCTTGTTCAGCGGGACCAACTCGTCGCGCACATCCTTGGTCACCGCGTGCAGCGATACGGCGAGGTTGACGCCAATCTCCTGCCCGGCGCGCGCCATCATCGGGACCACGCCGGACGTGGACAGAGTGATGCGCCGCTTAGACAGGGCAAGGCCATCGCCGTCCATCACGACCTTCAGCGCGTCACGTACATGGTCGAAATTATAGAGCGGCTCGCCCATGCCCATCATCACGATGTTGGTGAGCATCCGGCCATCGGTCGTATATTGCGGAGTGTCGTCGGTTTCATCGTCATTGGCTGACGCCATGCTGCCCTTGGGCCATTCGCCCAGCGCATCTCGGGCGAGCATGACCTGCCCGACGATCTCGCCGGGCGTCAGATTGCGAACAAGCCGCATAGTGCCGGTATGGCAGAAGCGGCAGTTGAGCGTGCAACCGACCTGGCTTGACACGCAAAGCGTCCCTCGATCCGCGTCCGGTATGAAAACCATCTCATAATCCTGGCCGTCGTCCGAGCGGAGCAGCCATTTGCGGGTGCCGTCGCTCGATACCTGCGCCTCCACCACCTGCGGCCGTCCGACGACGAAACGCTCCGCCATCCAGCCACGCATCGGCTTGGCCAGATCGGTCATGGCGGCGAAGTTGGTTTCGCCCCTATGATAGAGCCAATGAAACAACTGCTTCGACCGCAGCTTCGCCTGCTTGCCGTCAAGGCCCGCCTCCTCGAGCGCGCCCTTGATCTGCGGGCGGGACAGGCCCATCAGATCGACACGCCCGTCTTCACGCGGCGTGACCGCACGCGGCACAGGCACAGGATCGATAGCGCCGGGAATCGGCATGAGAGGCGTAGCGGATGATTGCATGGCGCGCCCATAGCCGATTTTGCGGAAATTATCTAGCGTCCGGATTCCAAGGCGTACCGTACTCCTGCCTTCGTAGGGAGGCGGTTCCTTTACCGCAGCCGCGCGCAGCCCAATGCTGCCGCGTCGATGGCCGTCGCCGCTCCCCGTAGCGCATAGGTGTCTGCGAATGCTCGCCCGTTCGCTCCTGACGTCTGCACGCTCATGCTGCTGGCCGATCGCATGGCGGCGATTATGGCGGCGTCCGCTCGCGGGTCTGCGGCCCAGGCGTCTGCCTTCCCGGCCACCAGCGTGAAGCGGCGTTCGCCCACGCTTAGTATCACCGGCGCGTCGTCTCGCCGAACGCGGCTCAGGCGGAAATGCACCTGTCCCCGGACGCGTTGTCGAGGCCAACTGCCGACTGCCGCAAAGCCGTCGCCGCCACGGCTGACCGGTTCTGAAATGGCGTAGCAGCGTGGAGTAGCCGGATCGCGAAAGGCGCCCCATGCCTCGAACATGCCCAGTGAATCCCGCGCGGACGCAGGCGTAGCGATCAGCAGCAACAGGGCCAAAGCGCGTTTCATCCGGCTCGGCAAAGCGCATGCTGTCCTTTTTTGCAACCCTTCGCCTGTCGAAACGATCAGCAGGCGCTTGCCGCCGCCGCCACAGTAGCTATGAAGGATCATCCATCATTGTCGCCCGGATTCGACCGTCTTCGGGCTTTGCGCAGAAAAGAAACGGACAAACAGGGACATGAAGGCCACCATCGAACGCGCAACGCTCCTCAAGAGCCTGAGCCACGTCCAGTCGGTGGTCGAGCGGCGCAATACCATACCGATCCTGTCCAACGTGCTGATCGAAGCGTCAGCCGATGGCGCGATCAAGCTGATGGCGACCGATCTTGACCTCCAGATCGTGGAAAGCGTTTCGGCCCAAGTCGAACAGCCTGGCGCGACCACCATTTCCGCTCACACCCTGTTCGATATCGCCCGCAAGCTGCCCGAAGGCAGCCAGGTTTCGCTTCAGGCGGCCGAGGGCAAGATGCTGATCCAGGCGGGGCGGGCGCGCTTCAATCTTTCGACGTTGCCGCGTGATGATTTCCCGGTGATTGCGGAAGGCGATTTGCCGACCAGCTTCGAGCTGCCGGCCGAAACCATGAAGCAAATCATCGATAAAACGCGTTTTGCGATTTCGACGGAAGAGACGCGTTATTATCTGAACGGCATCTATTTCCATGTGTCGGACGAAGGGCAGCCGGTGCTGAAGGCCGCGGCGACCGACGGCCACCGCCTTGCCCGGGTTACGGTGCCGCGTCCCGATGGCGCGGACGGCATGCCGGGTATCATAATACCGCGTAAGTGCATTGGCGAGCTACGCAAGCTGCTCGACGAGGTCGAAGGATCGGTTCAGATCACCCTGTCCGCCAGCAAGATCCGCTTCGGCCTGGGGAGCGCGATCCTGACGAGCAAGCTGATCGACGGGACCTTCCCCGACTATAGCCGCGTCATCCCGACGGCGAACGACAAGCTGCTCAAGATCGACCCGCGCAGCTTCGAGGAAGGCGTCGATCGCGTCGCCACCATCGCCACAGAAAAGACCCGCGCGGTCAAGATGACGCTCGATCGGGACAAGATCACCCTGTCGGTCACCAGCCCGGAAAATGGCACCGCGGCCGAAGAAGTTCCTGGCGCGTTCCAGGGCGAAGGCTTCGATATCGGCTTCAACGCCCGCTATCTGCTCGACATCCTCGGCCAGATCGACAGCGAGACGGTGGAACTGCATCTCGCCGACGCTGCTGCGCCGACGCTGATCCGCGAAAATGACCGCAGCCCTGCGCTCTACGTGCTGATGCCGATGCGGGTCTAGGCGGAGCCGAAACATGCCGTCATGCTGAACCAAGTTCAGCATGACGGAGGATTTTGTAGCCCCCGCCCAAAAAGCTTGACCTGGATCAAGTAAGTTTCTTTCAATATCTGCGCGTTACGCATCGGGCATGGCCCCGCCGCGCATCAGGTTGAACGATACATTGTCCCGGCCGGGCGATCTCGCCATTGCCCTGGGCTTGACGGAAGGCGGGACGGATGTGTCGGCCTTTTGGATCTCTGGCGCTTTCAACCACATCTCCCGGCTTTGGCCGCTAATTCTGCTCGGCAAGCTGTCCACCATCGCGCTGCTGCACGTTCCGCTGTTCCAGTCCGGCGCCCTTTCCCAGGCGCTTATCCTGGCCTTCATGCTGCTGGTGGACGGGCTGTTGATCCTCGGCCCGCGCGGCCAATGGTTTCAAAGCCAGCGTCCCCATGTGCAAAAATGGCTGATGCTGCCAGTGGTGCTGCTGTCGGGCATGTCGTTCAGCCTCCTCCTAAGCTCCGGTGAATTCGCCGGCCCTTTGTCGGTGTCGCTGGCTGCGGAGGTTGCAGTCGCGCTGCTCGCCGTTTCGATTTTTGGTGATCGCCGCCTGCTGGGCGTCAGCTATTTTCTCGGCACGCTGCTGGTTTCAATCATTCAGGGAGCAGGCTTCGCGCAGGTGGGGCTGCTGCTCAGCTGTATAGCCGTCATGCTGCTGGCAGCAGTGCGTCAGGCGGTGGCCGACCTGGAACGCGCAACGGCCCAGCATCACCAGGATCTGCGCGCGCAGCGCTCCGACCGGCTGCTGCAGGAATATGAACAGTCGGGTCAGGGCTGGTTCTGGGAAACCGACCGTCACGGCTGTCTCACCTATATCTCCAACACGTTGTCGCAGACGCTGGATATTCCCGAAGAGGAACTGGCGGGCCGGCCGATCACGGAAATCGTATGCGCTGGCGATCATCAGCATGGCGCGGGCGAACGCACGCTGGGTTTTCACCTGTCGGCGCGGACCGGCTTTTCCGACATACATGTCCGTGCGGCTGCGACGCGTGATGAGCGCTGGTGGTCCATCTCCGGCCAGCCCATCTTCAACGAATATGGGCAGTTTCACGGCTTCCGTGGCAGCGGCATGGACCTTACCGAAATGCGCCGAAGCCAGGCCGAGGCGAAGCGGCTTGCCCAGTTCGATTCACTGACGGGCCTCGCCAACCGTGTGCAGATGTTGCGGTCACTGGAGGATGCGGTTGCGGGACCGCCCGGGCGGCCGGGCGACTGCGCCCTGCTGATGCTGGACCTCGATCGGTTCAAGACGGTCAACGATACGCTTGGGCATCCTGCTGGAGACGCCCTCCTGCGGCAGGTGAGCCAACGGTTGGAGCGGGTGGTGGGCGATCGTGGGCTCGTCGGACGACAGGGAGGCGACGAATTCAAGATATTGCTTCCCGGCCGTCATGACCGGGCGGTTCTGACCCAGCTGGCGCAGACGATCATCAATTCACTATCGCAACCCTATACGGTCGAAGGCACCGCGGTTGTCATCGGCGTGTCCATCGGTATTTCCGCCTGCCCGCATGACGGCGATACGGCCGATGCGCTGATCCGCAACGCAGACCTCGCGCTCTATGCCGCGAAGGGCGACGGCCGCGGCGTCCACCGCTTCTATTCTTCGGAAATGCATGCCGATGCGGAAGACCGCCGGAAGCTGGAGGAGGATTTGCGTCACGCGCTTGCCTCCGACGGACTGCATCTCGTCTATCAGCCCGTCGTGTCTTCGCGGACCGAACGGATCACCGGCTATGAAGCCCTGCTGCGGTGGAACCACCCGGTACGCGGCGCCATTTCGCCTGCGGTCTTCGTGCCCATCGCGGAAGATACGGGGCTGATCGGCCCGATCGGCGACTGGGTGCTCCGCACCGCCTGTAGGGAGGCGGCTTTATGGTCTGACGACATTCGTGTGGCGGTCAACGTGTCGCCGATCCAGTTCGCCAATCCGGGGCTTCCCGCCACGGTCATGAGCGCACTTGCGGCTTCCCAACTTGCACCCGAACGGCTGGAACTGGAAATCACCGAAAGCGTGTTCCTGAACGATGATGACGGGACGGATTCGATGTTCTCCCGGTTGAAGGGCATCGGCGTGCGGCTGGCGCTCGACGATTTCGGCACCGGCTATTCCTCGCTGGGCTATTTGAAGAAAGCGCCGTTCGACAAGATCAAGATCGACCAGAGCTTCGTACGCGGTGCGGTGATGAACGGCAGCCGCAACAGCGCGATCATCAAGGCGATCGTCAGCCTTGCCGAAGCGCTGGGTATGGACACTACGGCCGAAGGGGCGGAGACGCAGGACGAACTGGCGCTGATCCGTCAACTCGGCTGCAGCCACATTCAGGGCTATGTCTATGGCCGCCCCTTGGGAGCCGCCGATGTGCTGCAGCGGCACAGCGATCACGGCACCATCGCCCTGATAGAGGGCTTTCAATCCAGCCGCCCCGAGCGCAAGACCATGCTCCGCACGGTAGCCGTGCATCATGAAGGTCATGTTTACACTGGCCGTATCCGCAATATCTCCTCGACGGGCGCGCTGGTCGAAGGCTTGTGGCATGTCCCCGAAGGCACGCTGATGGCTATCGAATTCAATGAGAGCCTGAGCGTCAACGCCGTGGCGCGCTGGTCCCGGGAGGATCGCATGGGTGTGGAATTCACCAGCAGCATCGACATTGCCGCCGCCTGCGCGATGCCCCGTTCGCTCGCCTCCTAGATTTTGTCCTGATTGGTAGGAAGCTCGACGCGCTACTGCGCAGGGAGGAGCCCAGTCCGGACGCGGGGCCTGGGCTCCTGCCTTTGCAGGAACAGCGTTCGACCTGAACAGAACAGGCGCTGAGCGAACGGCGCGCCCGGGCACAAAAAAAGGGCCGCAATGCGTGGCCCCCTTCTTCCTTACCGTATCACATGGATCAGGCGGCGATCGCCATTCGCTCTGGCTGCACCGCGCCGCGCGCGACATCCTTCACCAGCGCGATGAAGCGTGCTGCATCCCGCGCGATCATCGCCTTGTTGAAGCAAGCCGCCGCACCCCGTTCGAGCGCCTCCGCCATGATCGGTGCGCCGTCGCGCATCAGGCTGGACAGCATGATGACGGGGCAGGGGGCGATATCCATGATCTCATCCAGGATGGTCATGCCATCCTTGCCCGGCATGGCGACGTCGAGCGTCACCACATCGGGTCTTTCCAGGTTGATGAGGTCGATCGCTTCCTCGCCATTTCGGGCGATGCCCGCCACCTCGAAGCGGCAGTCCCGCTCCAACAGCGTTTCGATCATCGCGCGAATGGTGAGCGAATCATCGACCACCACGATCCGTATCCGCTTTGCCATCCATTCCTCCGACCCTTTTCTAAAAAGCATAACGGATCGAAATTGGAGACATTTAGCCGGATCAGAAGAACAGTTTCCGGAAGGAAATGCTGATCGTCCGGCCGAGCGGATCGAGATAGCCCGGCTGGTAGCGCAAGGGCGTCGCGCCGGTCGCGACGGTCACATCGCGGCGGGTGTTGAAGATATTGTCGATGCCTATCGACACGCGCGTTCCGCGAAGGAAGGGATGGTTTTTAACCAGCGAGGGCATCTGCCCCAGATTGGCGAAGAGGCGCAGGTTCGCGGTCGCCAAACTGCCGAAGTTGAGCCGCGACGTGCCGTCAAGCGCGCCATCGACATGCGTCCCACTTTCCCAATCGACGCTAAGCCGTGCGCCCAGGCCATTATTGCTATAGCCGACGCGTGCCTCGATCTCGTGCCGCGGTTGGCCACCGGACGATCCCGTGGCGTCGCCGTTCAGCAGGTCGAGTTCGGGCAGGCCCGGCGCGATCAGGATGCTCTCGGTGAAATGCCATGTGTGATAGAGGCTGAAGCTCAGCCGGCCGCCACCACCGCCGCGTCCGCCGCCAAAGCCACCGGGTCCACCGAAGCCGCCGCCGGGCCGGCCACCGCCGCCCGGTCCGCCAAAGCCTCCCTCGCCGCGCGGGCGGTCGCCATTGACCTGCCCCGCTGGAGGCGCGCCATCCTGACCGCCTTGTGCCTGACCCGGATTCTGGTCCTGCCCCCGGCCGCCGCCTCGTCCGCCGCGATTGCCGAACAGTCCGCGCAGATCCTGCAATTCCTTGGGCCGGTCCTCCGGCTTCGCGCCTGCCGCACGCCACGCCTCGACCAGCTTTTGAATGCGCGACTTCAGCGGGAAGGACAGGTCGAAACCCCAGCGCAGCTGTTCGCTTTGCGAGCGGAGATAGTTGACGGGAAAAGCCCTTATCTCGGTCAGCCGCTGATCGGCGTCGCGCAGGAAGCGGTCGCCGAAGGCGCTTTCGATCGCCGGGGTGGGTTCCGGGAAAGCTGCGATCGGATTTCTTGTGCGGCTGTTGAGATAGGTTGCGGTCAGCGTGAGATTGGGCTTGTCGAACGGCTTTACCGTCGCGCTCAGGCGGAACTGGTCACGCACGCTTTCCTTCAGCAGCGCATTGCCGCCTGTGACCCGCGTGACGAAAACGGTCTGGCCGGTCTTATAGTCGAACACGGGAACATTGTCGGTGCGCACTACTGGATCGGAGATCTGATTACCCGTCGGCGCAGCGCGGTCCTGGTTGGCAGAAACAAGCAATTGAACCGCCGGAATGGGCCGCCAGCGCAGCCCATAGCCGAGCGTGGACAGCGTGCCGAAATCGGAAAGCTCCTGCGCTGCCGCGTTCACATTGACCCCAATGTCGCCGACTGCGCCGAGCACGCCTCGTGCCTTGCTGGTGATTGGGACGTCCAGGCTGACCTGGCCGCTGGCGATCTGCCGGTCATAATCAATGGGCAGTTCAACGCCGTTGCGGATCGATCGCCCTTCAAAGCCACTGGCGGACGCGCCGACCCGGACCGAGCTGGTCACCGTGCCGGCGGGCAGATCAAACACTGGCCCCGACAGCAGCAGGTCCCCGGTGATGGCTTGCGAGCGAGCGCTTGCCCGGTCGGTTGAAGTGGATCTTTCGGTACGGGTGCGTGTGTCCGACACATCGCCATTGCCGGTGAAGGACCATTGCCATCCCTTGCCGAGCAAGCCGTTGAAGGTCAGGCCGATATGGCCCGTCGTACCGCGGATTTGCTGGTCAAGCGCACTCTCTCGCAGGAAATCGCGATAGAGCGGCCCGTCTCCCACCGGCGCCGCCAGGGCGGCGGCCGACAGCCCCTGCAGCGAATCATTGTCCGACAATTCCACGCGGCCATTGACGGTCATCGACACACCGCCAAGCGCACGGGCGTAGGTGGCATTGGCCGACACGCTTTCGGTCGCGGGGCTCAGCGTGCGAAAACGGGTGAGATCGATGAAGGCCGGGCCGCTCACCGGTCGGTCGATATTCCGCTCGCTCTCCAGCAGCGAGGCTGCATTGCTATATTTGAGGTTCAGCGTGAAGCGATTGTCGCCCTGGATACGCAGCAGGCCCGCTTCGGCAGAGCCACTTTCCCGCCCGCCATCGGTCGTCGTTCCCGCGCGCAGGTCTGCCAGTTCGGCGCGGAAGCGCTGGCGAAGAACGATGTTCACCACCTTTTGCGTGGGCGCATAGCCGTAGGAAAGGGCCACCTGCTCGGGCAGAATATCGACGCGTGCCACGGCTTCGGACGGAATGTCCTGAATCTCGGAAAAGCTGGAGATGCGCTTGCCGTTGAGCAGCACGACGGGGGTGCCGTTGGTCTGGGCCGAAAGCTCGCTGACCATTTCCGATATGGATGTGACGCCCAATGCCCTGACATCGGCTGCGGACAGCTGCTGCTCGGGCTTAACGTTGCCGACCACCGAACCGCGCTGCGGCTGGCCGGTGACGATGATCTCCTCGCCCTCGTCCTGCGCTACATCGGTCTGCGCCATCAGCGCGGCGGGCGAAGCGCCCATCATCAGAAACAGCATCAGCGAAGCCGATCGGCGCACGAAATACCCCTTTGGAAAAGCAGAACCTTATTCTTCAATCGATAGGGGCGAGTTGTCTCAAAACTTTGCCGACGCCAAGGCCAAATTGTCGCAAAATGTATTGGATGGAGGAGCTTTCGGCAGGCCCCCCATGACAACGGGCGGCGGGGAGGCGGAAGATCAGCGCCTCGCCCATCCGAGCCGCTCGGCAGGTGCGCCAAGGGCTCGGAATGGACTCATGCCGCTCATTCAGTGTGCGAGCTTCTGCCCCTTTCAATCTTCCGGGCAATATTCGCGTTCAGGCTGGCATTTGCGTTCCGGATGATCGCCCCAAGGATTGTCATAGGGGCTGGGGCCGGTGTCCTGATTCAAGCTGCCCGTGTCCTGGTTCGTCTTCGTTACATTGCAATTCTGCCGCTCGGGCTGGCACCGCCGTTCGGGATGATCGCCCTTCGGCTTGTCCTGAGCAAAGGTCGCTGGCGTGGCGGCCAGTAGAGGCAGGATTGCTATGGATGCGAATATTGATTTTCCAAGGTTGGACATAATTGATCTCCATTCACCGACAGAATCGGGAGATCATATTTAGCATCGCCATATATCGTTGGATGTTCCTAAGCCGAATTACCTCTCATGAGCTTTTCCCTCGACAGGCAGGCATTTCGGCGGCACCCATCATGGCATATTCATTACCATCGTCTGATTTTTATGGACGCGCGATTGCCGCAGCATGTTCAAATAATGTCTGTTAGGCCGACCGAACACGGATTAGCCGATCAAGGTTCGCCCTTGGATTCCTGCATCCGCCGCTCGGCGAACCATTGCTCCAGCATCTTGGCGGTGCAGCCGGTAAAACCGTTGCTCCCGATCGCCGAACAGCTGCCTGGCAAATTCTGCCGCTGCACCTGCTCCATCGTGGCGACCTGGCTCCCCCAGCCTGGGCCACCCGAAGGCGCGGGTTTTTCGCGCAGCTTCTTGGGGATGCGATAGCGTTCGGATTCAGGCTTGCGCGCGCAAACGATGATTTCGTCACCCTGTCCCTTGGGGCAGGGGTCATCGCCATAGACGATCAGGTTGAACACACGCTGCGGCGGTTCAGCCTTGGCTGGCGCTGCCAGAGCAAGCGGCAGAAGCGCCGCGGCCACAAGGGAGGAATGAACAGGGAAACGCATCAGTGATCGTCCTTACTTGCCCCTGTGCTGCGGCGGAGTGCCCAATTCCGCCAGTCATTCCCCTAAACGCCGCGCCTTGAGGGAAGCCGTCAGGGCTTCGTCGTTCCTTGCTGAGGCGCGGCCTGTTGCTGCTGCCCCGCCTGCGCCTTCTCTTCCGCAACCGCGCGCGCTTCGATCGCCTTGCTGTCAGCATCGATGGTGGACAGCCGCCGGGCGCGTTCGGCCGCGACCAGATCCTTCCAGCTCGCATTGTCCGCCGCCTGCCGTTCCGCCTTGGCAAGCCGGGCAAGCTGGTTGAAGCAGCCGGTGAAGCCGCCGGGGCCGGTGGCGGAGCAGCTTTCCGTGCCCGTGCGGCCGACATATTCCATCGACCTCACCCGCTCGCCCCACGCCTGGTTGCTCGGCTTGTTCGGATCGCCACGCAGCGGTTCGGGGATGCGGTAGCGTTCTTCCTCACCCTTGCGTGCGCACACGACAATGTCGCTACCTGCGCTTTGCGGGCAGGGGTCCTCGCCATAGACGATGACCAGATTGACGCGTTCGGACCCGGTCGTACCGGCCGCCGCAGTCGGCGCCTGTTCCTGTACCGGCCCGGTCTGCTGCTGCGCAAGGGCAGGGAGGGCGCTTGCGGCCATCAGCAGCGCGGCGGTCATCGCGGTCTTCAACATTGTCTTCGTCTCCTCAGATCCGCTTCGACAGCGCGATTGCGGCGCGGCACCCCAGGCGAATGACGCCCGAAAGCAAGGGGTAGGCGGGCGCTTGTTCCGCGCCATGGGCGATGGCGGTGTCGCGATGCTCCACCTCCTCCGCCTGAAAATCCGTGATGGTGGTGGCAAGTTCCGGATCGTCCCCAGCCAAAGCCTCCAACTGTTCGGCATAATGGCGATCGATTTCCGTTTCGATAGCGGCGGTGCAGGCCATGGCGGCATTCGGCCCGATCGTAGCCGTGACCGCGCCAAGGGCAAAGCCCGCCACATCCCAGATCGGCTGCAAGGCGGTCGGCCGCACCCCGCGCCGGGCGATCATCGCATCGAATATCTTGCGGTGACGTTCTTCCTGCGCCGCCATGCCGGCAATCACTCGCGCATGCGGATGGCGATCACCCAGAACGGCAAGCTGCCCGGCATAGATACGCGTCGCTCCGAACTCGCCAGCCTGATCGACGCGCAGCATGGCGGCGCGATCGGCGTCCGTTACCTTCCGGCCGGGACGGGGGAAATCCTTCGGCGCGCTCATGCCTCTTTCCTCGCCTTGATCAGCAGCCCCAAGATGGCGAGGGCGCTCGCCCCCGACAAGAGCCCGTTGAAGCCAGCAAGCGAAATGCCCATCAGCGTCCAGGGCGCGACGTCGCATCGCGTGATAGGCGTCGCCATGATCTGGTTCAATATGTCGGCGGGATTGCCGGCGGCGGGCGTGGTGGAGCAGGCGGTCAGCCCCTGCCACCAGCCATATTCGACACCCGCATGGAACAGGCCAATCGCCCCGCTGATGCCGATCGCCAGCCCCGCAAGGCCCACGAACAGCGCGCTGACGCACGGCCGTTCCTTCATGCCATAGGCGATCAGCGCCAGCGGAATGGCGGCGAAGTGGGGATAACGCTGCCACCAGCACATCTCGCAAGGATGCAGCCCGCCAATATATTGGGAGGCATAGGCGCCACCCAGCAACAGCAGCGGCACGGCCAAGGCAAGGAGGCGGGCGAGGGGCAGGCTCTTCATAATGCCCGCTTAAACCGCCCCGCGCCTTTCGTCATGCTGAACTTGCGTCAGCGTCCGAACTTCCGCTGGGTCTTGCCATAACGCAGCTTGCGCGTACCGGGCTTCCCCTCGGTCGCGCGGCCGCGTGGAGCCGCGACCTGTTCGTCGGCAGGCAGGCCCAGCTCCTCCGCTTCCAGCTTGCGGATTTCGTCGCGGATGCGCCCTGCTTCCTCGAACTCCAGGTCCGCCGCCGCGGCGCGCATCTTCTTTTCCAGATCCTCGATATAGGCGCGCAGATTATGCCCGACGAGGTGGGGCCGATCTTCGAGGCCGGTATCCACCGTTACCTGATCCTTCGACGCGACATGGGCGATGATGTCGCCGATATTGCGCTTGATCGTGGTCGGCGTGATGCCATGCTCGGCATTATATTCCATCTGCTTCTCGCGCCGCCGCGATGTTTCGTTGAGCGCCCGCTCCATCGATCCGGTGATGCGGTCGGCGTATAGGATGACGCGCCCCTCGACATTACGCGCCGCGCGTCCGATCGTCTGGATCAGCGAAGTTTCGGATCGCAAAAAGCCCTCCTTGTCCGCGTCGAGGATGGCCACGAGTCCGCACTCAGGGATGTCGAGACCCTCGCGGAGCAGGTTGATGCCGACCAGCACATCATAGACGCCCAGCCGCAGGTCGCGGATCAGTTCGATGCGCTCCAGCGTCTCGACGTCGCTGTGCATGTAGCGGACCTTGATCCCCGCCTCATGCATGAACTCGGTCAGGTCCTCGGCCATCCGCTTGGTGAGCGTCGTCACCAGCGTGCGGTAGCCCTTCTGCGCGGTGAGCTTGGCCTCATGGATCAGGTCGTCCACCTGATCCTCGACCGGCTTGATCTCCACTGGCGGATCAATGAGGCCGGTGGGGCGGATCACCTGTTCGGAAAATGTGCCGCCGGTCTGCTCCATTTCCCACGGGCCCGGCGTCGCGGAGACGGAGACGGTCTGCGGCCGCATCGCGTCCCACTCGTTGAAGCGCAGCGGCCGGTTGTCGATGCAGCTCGGCAGGCGGAATCCATATTCGGCTAGCGTGATCTTGCGCCGGTGGTCGCCCCGCGCCATCGCGCCGATCTGCGGCACGGTCTGGTGGCTTTCGTCCACGAACAGCAGCGCGTTTTCGGGCAGATATTCGAACAGCGTCGGCGGCGGCTCGCCGGGCAGGCGGCCGGTCAGGAAGCGGGAGTAATTCTCGATCCCCGCGCACGATCCCGTCGCCGCGATCATTTCCAGATCGAAGTTCGTCCGCTGCTCCAGCCGCTGCGCCTCCAGCAGCTTGCCCTCCGCGGTAAGCTCCTTCAGCCGCTCCGCCAGTTCGAAGCGGATCGCCTCCATCGCCTGTTTGAGCGTCGGGCCGGGGGTGACATGGTGGCTGTTGGGGAAGACCTTCACATAGTCCAGCGATGCGATCTTCTTTCCCGTCAGCGGATCGAACTCGACGATATCCTCAATCTCATTGCCGAAGAAGCTGACCCGCCAGGCCGTATCCTCATAGTGCGACGGGAAAATCTCCAGATTGTCGCCCTTCACCCGGAAATTGCCGCGCGCGAAGGCCGCGTCGTTGCGCTTATATTGGAGCGCGACCAGCTTGCGGATGATCTCCCGCTGATCCTCGACCTGACCCTTCTTCATGGAGAAGGTCATGGCCGAATAGGTTTCGACCGAGCCGATGCCATAGAGGCAGGACACAGACGCGACGATCAGCACATCGTCCCGTTCCAGCAGCGCGCGCGTGGCCGAGTGGCGCATCCGGTCGATCGCCTCGTTCACGCTCGACTCCTTTTCGATATAGGTGTCGGAGCGCGGCACATAGGCTTCGGGCTGGTAATAGTCGTAATAGCTGACGAAATATTCGACGGCATTTTCGGGGAAGAAGCTCTTGAACTCCCCGTAAAGCTGTGCGGCGAGAATCTTGTTGGGCGCCAGCACCAGGGCGGGGCGCTGCAACGCCTCGATCACTTTCGCCATGGTGAAGGTCTTGCCCGACCCCGTGACGCCCAGCAGCACCTGGTCCTTCTCGCCCTGAAGAGCGGTTTCCACCAGTTCGGCGATGGCGGTCGGCTGGTCGCCCGACGGCTCATAGTCGGAAACCAGCTTGAACGGCCGCCCGCCCTCGCTCTTTTCCGGGCGCGCGGGGCGGTGGGGGACGAAGCCTTCGCCGGTCTCAGGCTCGTCCAGCGTGGTGCGGATTTGAATTGTCATCGCCCCTTGATATGGTCTCGCACCTTGAGGGGTGCAACAGGGAGGATATCGATGCGTAAGCCGCTACTGGCCGTTGCCGGAATGACTGCGTTGCTGGCCGCTTGCGGCGACAAGCCGTCGGGCGAGCCGCAGACGAGGGAGGAGGTCGCCAAGGAGGTGCAGAAGGTCCAGCTGAAGCCGGGCCAATGGGAAGGGGCCTACACGCTCGAAGACATCGACATGCCGAACATGCCCGGTGGCGGCGATCAGATGAAAGAGCAGATGAAGAAGATGATGAGCCGCACTTCGATCAAATATTGCGTCTCACCCGAAGAAGCCGCCAACCCCAGCGGCAAGATGTTTTCAGGGCAAGAGAATAAGGACTGTACCTACAAGGGTTTCGACGCCAGCGGCGGATCGGTGAAGGGCGAGATCGCCTGCAAGTCCGAACATGGCGCGATGAACGCGGTCATGTCCGGCAGCTACGCGCCCGAAAGCTATGAAATGCACATGGACATGAAGATGACGGGGGCGCCCAATGGCATGGATATGAGCATGAAGGCGAAGACCACCGGCAAATGGGTTGCGGCCAACTGCACCGAAAAATGAGTGATGACCCGGCGTGCTGGCTTTGCGCCCGCCCGCTGGGCAAGCAGATTGAGTGGCACCATCCCATTCCAAAGAGCCGGGGCGGGCGCGAAACCGTCCCCGTTCATCCCATCTGCCACCGCGCCATCCATGCGCAGCTGAGCAATGCCGAACTGGCGCGCACCCGCGGCGACCCCGCCGAACTGCGCGCGCATCCGGGGATCGCTCATTTCCTCCACTGGGTCGCCGCCAAACCGCCGGATTTCCACGCGCCCACGCACAAGAAGCGATGATTTCAGCGGCTCGCATATTTTTCTTGCGCTTTCGCTTCCGCAGAGCGAGCCTCCCGCCGTTCCGTAAGTGAACAGGGGAGAGGATATGCGAAAGACGATACTGGCGGCGCTGCCGCTGGCGATGACGCTTGGCCTGACCGGATGCGGCAATGAGGCGCCCAAGCCCGAGGCCGTGGAAGCGCCGATCCTGATGAAGGCGGGGGAATGGACGATCATCCGCAAGACCACCGGCTACAACACGCCCACAGTTACGCCGGCCGAGTATCAGGCGGCGCTCAAGCAGACGGATGAGGACAAGCTCTGCATCGCGGTGGATGCGGCGGGTGTGCCGGACGCCAATGCGCTCGCCGGGGAGGAAGGCAAGGATTGCAGCTACAAGGACAAGCTGCTGCGCAAGGGGCGGCTGATCGCCACCCTGTCCTGCAAGTCCGGAGCGGGCACGTCGGAGATTGTGCTGGAGGGCAATTACACCGCTGATACGCTGACGCTGGGCAGCACCATGACTAAGACCGTGAACGGCAGCCCTGTGCTGCGCACCACCCATGACCTCAGCGGCAAGCGCGCGGGCGAGTGTAGCGAAGCCTGAACGATCGCCCGTTCGTGTCGAGCGAAGTCGAGGCACGCTGGCATCAGCTTCTCGACTTCGCTCCAAGCGAACGGCTGTGGGTGAAAGTCCAATGCTTGCCTTGGCGACCCCGCCCGAAATCGCCGATGCAGGCGCGGCCTTTCTGTGCCATCCTGCCGCCCGGCATCCCAAGCGAGGGGAGAGTCGTACCATGCTGTTTCATCTTTCGATCGCCGCCCATGATCCGAGGCATGTCGCAGAGGTCATTGCGGAAATGTGGCGCGGCGAAGCCCATTATTTTCCGCCGGTCACGCCCGGCAGCTGGATCGCGATGGCAGGTGACGAGCGTGGCACCGCCATCGAAGTCTATCCGATCGACACGGTCCTGCGCGAAGAGGAAGGCGACGCGGACTCCTTTGGCGACCGTACCGGCGAAACAGGATTTACCGCCACCCACGCGGCGCTGGCCACGCCGCTGACCCAGGAAGAGATAATGGCCATCGCTGCGCGCGAAGGTTGGCCCGCCAAATATCGCAAGCGCGGCGGAGCCTTTGGCGTGATCGAATTGTGGATCGAAGGCCGTCAGATGATGGAAATGCTGACCACCGAAATGCAGGCTGAATATCTCGCGGCCATGGCGGGCACCAATTACCGCGCCATGTTTGCGTCGCCTGCTCCGGCTTGATCGGGGAGCGGGCGCGCGCCTGCGGCAATCGCGGTTTATCGCAGCGCCCGGATCGCCCGCTCATCACATCGCTTCGGGCCGCGCGCCACAGCGGAGTAGGCCGGCACCTGTATCTCCTGCCCGATCCGCAGCGGAGCGAACCGGTTTCGCGCGATGCCCTCGCAGCGCAGGTAAAGCTCCAGCATGCGCGGCGGGGTGCTCCATTGCTCATAGGACAGGCGGAACGTCCCCCAATGGATCGGGATCGCCGTTGAAGCCTTCAGCTTTTCAAAGACGTTGACCGCCCGTCCGGGGCCGATGTGCGAATCCGATTCCATCTGTCCCGGCCAGAAGCGGAAGGCGCCGATCGGGATCATCGCCAACCGGATCGGCCCCAGCCGTGCCGCTTCCTCTGGCCAGGCCATGTCTCCTGCCCCCGTATCCCCTGCAAAGAAGATGTTTCCTGCCCGCGTTTCGATGAAGAAACTGGACCACAAGGCGCGGCTGCGGTCGGTGCCCCAGCGGCTGCTCCAATGATGGTTGCGCAGGACATGGACCCGATAATCGGGGCAATGCTCGTAATTTTCGCACTGGATGACCGTGTCTGTGCCCAAGCCGTTCAGCGCCGCGCCGCTGACCGACTGTCCCCAATCGATCGCCGTTGAAGGAATGCCATTGTCCTTGAGGATGCTGTCATTGCCCAGGCTGGTGATGATCTTGGGCCGGTCGCGCTCCCACAGCTTCTTCAGCGTGGGGATGTCCATATGGTCGTAATGATTGTGGCTGATGATTATCAGGTCGATCTTTGGCAGATCCTCGAACCGGACCCCCGGCTGCGCCACGCGCTTGGGCCCTAGCGGCGGAAAGGGGCTGGCATAGTCCGACCAGATCGGATCGGTCAGTATGTTGATCCCTGCGGCCTGGACGAGCACCGTCGCATGGCCGACCCATGTCGCCACCATGCCGCGCGGCGCGGCAAAGGCTGGTGGACGGGTTGGCTTTACGGCGACGGCGTCGGGCCATTCGGGGCGGTCGTCCTGGCCCAACAGCCAGCGCGCGATGAAGCCGCGCCTGTTGCTGCCGGGCGGAGCGGAAAATTGGATTTCGCCATCCGGATTGAAAAAGCGTTCCCCGTCATAATGGCGGCTGACCGGCCCATCATAATAGATGCGGTCGAGAAAGGGCGGGACGATCGTGATCGCGAGGCAGAGCGCGATAACGAGAAACAGCAGCGTAACGCCTATCCCGCGCAAGATTTTCCCGATGATGCGGCCCATGCCGTCTCCTGCAATTATCACGATGCAGGGTCATAGCCACCCTAGAGCGGCGGGCAAGAGGCGGCAGGGCCTCGCGCTCAATGCCGCATATGCCGCAGCCAGGGAAGCAGCCGCCGTTCCAACGCTCCGCGGCCATTCTCCTCCCCGTCCAGGAAGGGAATGGCATAGGCTTCAAGGTCGTCCTTCAGAAGGCTCGCGCCGGGGCTCGGTCGATGCAGGTCCACCACCGCGCCGTCAGGGAAGTGGCTGGCGAGCGCCGCCATGCCGTCGCTGACGCTGGCATAGGGGCCATCGACTTCATAATCCTCCGCCAGCAGCAGATCGACCATCAGCCCGGCGAGCGCCGGATCATCTTCCACCAGCAGGATGCGCCCGTGATTGCCAGCCATCATCGTCGCTCCAGCCCGAAATGGCTGCGATAGCGGTTGAAACAGCGCTCGCCGCAGGTCAGGCGGATCAGCGCGCCTTCCGCGATCGCCGTGGCGCGGCGCGGGTCCTCCGCCACCGCGGGCTTGATCGCCAGTTCGTTCCAGTCGCGGCTATGCTTGACGTCCAGCACGGCATGCAGGTCGAAATAGCGCCGTTCCGACTGACTGAGTCCGATCCGCCGCAGTGCGCGTGCGGTATGCGCCGAGCGGCCGGGCGCCGTCAGTTCGATCACGCCCAGCGCGCCGACGCTGTGCCAGGCATAGCAACGCTGCGTCGCCATCGCGGTCATCGCATTGGCGAGCGCCAGGCTTTCCCAGACGGTGCCCTCGATCGATGGCGAAAGGTCTAGCGTGGTGACCAGTTGCCCGAGCATGGGGCCGTGCATGCCCTTTTCATTGCCGCGCCCCATCTCGTCCCAATAATTGCGGGCGAGTTCCAGCTTGGGCAGGTCGGGCAGCTTTATCTGGGTCATGGCGACAAGGTCGTCGAACCCGGCCTCTCCCGCGGCTTCCTGCGTCAGGAACCAGCGTATCTCGTCACGCTGGGCTTCTTCCGCCAACCAGGGGAACAAGGCGTCGTGCTGACCGGGGCCTGACTGTTCCAGATCCTCGAACCATTGAATGAACCCGTCGGGATCGGTTGGCGCCTGTTCCGCGCGATCGCGAATCTGCGCGCGCAGTTCTTCTATGAAGCCATGCTCCAGACGCAGCATTACTTGATCCTGCCGGAAACGTTCTTCCCAATCATCGGGATAAGCGGGGGCCAGCCGTTGGCGATTCCAATGGCTTAGCCGTTCCTGAAAGCTTTGTTGAAGAAATTGCGACTCGCAACTGGGTGCGACGAAACGTGTAGCCACGAAAAATTCTCTCCTGATTGTACCCCTGTTCAATTCGGGGGAGAGCGTCCCGTTCCCGTTAAACTGCTTAATCAGGATCAGCCGTGCGCTGTTTCATGTCAGTGAAGCGCATCGCAGAAGCTGGTCGTGCGTTGGTGAAGACAGGAGAAAGGGATGCCTGCACTGCCCCATCGAAAAGTCCAGCGCGTGATCCAACATAGCGTCGCCAGCATCTTCGGATCAGGCGGGGAGCGCATCAATTTGGACACGCCGATCGGCGATCAAGGGCTGTTCGGCCCCCGTTCTATGGCCTGGCAAGTGCATGCGGATTTCACCACCATGATGACCGGCGGCATCGCGGCGCTGCTGCTGCAGATGCTGCATCCTGCAGCCCTCGCCGGTATCTGGGATCATTCCCATTTCCGCGAAGATCGCAGCGGCCGTCTGCGCCGCACTGCGCAGTTCATCGCTGGCACCACCTATGGCGGGACTGCGGAGGCCGAACGGCTGATCGCGCGCGTGCGTGCTGTTCATGACAAGGTAGAGGGGCAGTTGCCGGACGGCAGCCATTATCGGGCGAGTGATCCGGATTTGCTGCGCTGGGTCCATGTCGCGGAGGTCTATTCCTTCCTGTCCGCCTATCGCCGCTACCGGGCCCCGCTTCTGAGCATGGGTGAGCAGGATCGCTATTATGGCGAGATGGCGCGCCTCGCCGAGCGGCTTGGCGCAACCCGGGTGCCCCGCACCGCTGCCGAGGTGCAGGATTATCTCTTCGCGATGCGGCCGCGTCTCCTCTCCGATGCGCGCACTCGGGAGGTCTCCGCCATTCTCCTGCAACCGCAAACGGGGCTGCTGAATGCGCCGTTCAGCAAGGTTGCGATCGACGCCGCCATCGACCTTCTGCCGCCTTGGGCCGCGCGCATGCACGGCTTTCATCCCGGCCCGCGCCGTCACCTCACTCGTGCGCAGCTTGCCACGATGGCGGCCTTTCTGCGCTGGGCGCTCGATGGGGGTTCGGAGCAGCGGGCACGGCGGCGGGTGGATCAGGCTTTCAGCAGCTGATCCAGTTCGGCAGGGCGAAGTTCCATCTGTAGCTGATCGCATGTGCATTGCTGCGGGTCCTTGTCCGGCCGCCATCGCAGGAAGCGTGTGCCATGGCGAAAGCGGCCGGCCGTCACCTGGTCATAGACGACTTCCACCACCAGTTCGGGCCGCAACGGCTCCCAGGCGCTTTCCTCACCCCGGTTCCAGCGGCTGGGGCCGCCGGGCGCCTTGCCGGTAAAGCCTGGTGCTCCCGCAAGCGGCTCCAACTTTTGCAGCAGAAGCGGCCGCTCATCAGCCTTGAAACTGGATGTGAAGCCGACATGGTTCAGTGCGCCTCCCTCGTCATAAAGGCCAAGCAGCATCGAGGCCGCGCCTGTTCCATCTTCGGTGCGGCGGAAACCGCCGACGACGCAGTCTGCGCTTCGGTAGTTTTTGACCTTCATCATGGCCCGTTCGCCTGAGCGGTAGGGCAGGTCGATCTGCTTGGCGATGATCCCGTCCAGCGCGCCGCCGCTCCGCTCCAGCCAGGCGGCAGCTTCCTCCGCCCGTTCCGTCGCGGGGGACAGGAGCAGCGCCAGGGTGCCTTCGTCCTTATGAAAGCGCTCCAATGCGGCGCGGCGATCCCGTAGCGGCGCGGCGGTGAGATCCTTGTTGCCGAGCGCCAGGCAATCGAAGAGCATCAGTTGCGCCGGCGTCTCCCGTGACAGGCGCAGGATCCTGCTTGCCGCGGGATGCAGCCGCTGCTGCAGCGCGTCGAAGGACAGCGCTCCGCCCAGCGGCAGGATCAACTCGCCATCCAGCACATAGCGACGCGCCTTGGTCGCCAGCAGAGCCTCGACAATCTCGGGAAAGAAGCGGGCGAGCGACTTGCCGGATTTGGAACGGATGTCTGCGCTATCTCCGTCCCGGCCCAACACGGCACGAAAGCCGTCCCATTTGGGTTCATATTGCCAGCCCGGCGGCGGGGGCAGTTCGGCGACGGACCGGGCCTCCATCGGCAAGGGCAGGGAGAGGGGCTCGCCTGAGGTCATGGCGTCTGTTCCAGCGTGATGACGACCGGGGCATGGTCGCTGGTTTTCTCCCAGCCGCGCGGCACCGTGTCGACTTCCGCCGCCTTCAGCATCCGTGCCGCCACCGGGTTCAGCAGAAGATGGTCGATGCGCAGCCCCGCATTCCGCTCGAAGGACCCGCGCCAATATTTCCAGAAGCTGTAAATGGTCTCATCGGGATGCAACTGCCGGATCGCATCACTCCAGCCCTGGTCCAGCAGCCCTTGGTAAGCCGCGCGGACCTCCGGCGCAAAAAGGGCATCGTCGCGCCAGCGTTCAGGCGCATAGACATCACGGTCGGTGGGCATGACATTATAGTCGCCCGCGACGATCACGGGTGCATCCAGGCCGATCAGCGTGGCTAGGTGCTTTCGCAGCCGTTCAAACCAGCGCAGTTTGAAATCGAATTTGGGGCCCGGGCGCGGATTGCCGTTGGGAAGATAGAGACCAGCGACCAGCACGCCGTTCACCGCCGCCTCGATATAGCGGCTCTGCATATCCTCCGGATCGCCGGGTAGGCCGCGTCGGGTTTCGTGAAGCTCTCCGACCCGGCTCAATATGGCGACGCCGTTCCACCGGCTTTGGCCATGCCAGACGGCCTGATAGCCGGCATCCCTGATCGCCTGCTCGGGGAAATTTTCCTGCGGCGCCTTCAGTTCCTGCAGGCAGACAATGTCTGGTGCGGCCAGGTCCAGCCATCGCAACAGCACCGGGAGCCGTCCGTTGATGCCGTTCACATTGTATGTCGCGATCTTCATGGCCTGAGACGGAACGCCGCTGGTGCAGGCCCGTTCCTGTTTCTTTGAGGCGGCATCAGGAGTGAAGGATATGCAGCATGATCGAACGGGGCGGCCCGGCAACGAACCCAAGGTGATCGAGCAAGCCTCTCCCAAACCCCAGCCACCCACCGAGAAGGAAAAGCAGCAGATCGCCGACGCCCGGCGGCGGGGGCAGAAAGATCAGGAGGAGCTGCGCTCCCACGGCTTCGGCGATCACAAGGGTGTCGAGGGCTTCTAAATCAAAAGGCCGCCCGGAAAAATCCGGACGGCCTTTCCATTGTCAGCCGATTTGACGCGCTCAGAAGAGGCGGACCCCCGCGGCGGAGGTCAGGCTCTTCGTTGTTGCCGTTACCGGCATTCGACAATGAGACATCAGACCACCTCCTTTCCGTTGTTGACGATGATCGGAATATGGGTGGCCGTTCCGGCACGACAAGGGGTTAGACTTGCAGCTCTTCAGCCAATGCCATTCCCTTTGCGGAGAGTGAGCGGAAGGTGATGGACCAACGGCGTGTTTCCATTGCGGCGATGCCATGTTCCCATTCATGCCGCGCCTCGCCTGAAAGATGATAGACGGACCGCGGCGATGCTGTGAGGGTAACACGGTCGAAGCCTTTGGCCGTGCGCCTGCGGAAGCGCAACGCGGCGGCCGTTCCCAGGGAAATGCCCACGACATGATCGAACACGGGCCGGTCCCTGTGCCACCCGATGCCCGCACCTGGATCGTACCGGATCAATAGCGCCTGAACCAGGTCTGCATCGGCGACCCCGGCGAAGCGCGAGGCGCGCGTCTTGATCGGAGCAAGCCAGGACGGAATAGGATCGCTTGGTCCAAAGCGGCCATTGTCGAAGTCATATGTCCAGCCGAGCGACAGGGTCAGCCGCTTGCCCGTCCACCCTTGAAAGCGGAAGGGCGACAGGGGCAGAGCATCCATCTCCTTGATCAGCATCGCTTCCTCGTCGGGAGCGACAAACTCCTCTTCATAAGCAAGGCCGGGGATTAGCGGCGTGTCGAAGAGGTTGGCCTGCGTCATTTCCTGCGGCGGGAAAGGCGACGCCGGTTGCGGCCGACGGCCTTGCGATAATGCGCGACGGAGGCCCGCATCGCCGCGTCCGGCGTTGCCCCCAACGTGCCGGTCAGTGCCTTCCACTGAAGCAGGCCCACCGCCTCGATCTTCTCGGCCACCATGCGATGGGCTTCCAGCGCGGCCGCCGGATTGCCGGCGAGCAGCTTGGGTATGCGCAGGCCGATTACCGTCCATGCTTCCATGCCCAGTTGCCAGCTTTCAAAGGCGAGACCGAAGGGATTGAACTTCTGCATGATGATAGAAAGGCTCGCCCCCGTCCGGGTTCCCTCGTACAGGGGCGACGCGCTTTTATTGCCTGAGGAAGCTTAGTAGATCGGCGTTCAGCCGGTCCGGCGCCGTCGCGAAAAGGCCATGCGGCTCGCCATCATATTCGATGAACTGCGCGCCAGCTATGGCCGCCGCTGCCGCCCTGCCGGTGGGATCGATCGGAACCGTCTTGTCGCTCGTCCCATGGATGACCAAGGTCGGCACGTTGAAGGCGGGCAGGTCCGGACGGAAATCGGTGCGGCCAAAGGCGCTGATGCAATCGATCGTGGCCTTCGGACTGGCCATGATCGCCAGCGCGAAGGTCCAGTCCAGCAGGGCGCTGCTGACCGGCTTGGAAACGAGGCCGATCCCGTAGAAGCTCTTGGCGAATGTCTGGAGGAAGGCGAAGCGGTCTTCCCGCACCTGCGCCTGCATCTGGTCCAGCACGGACTCGTCCACGCCATCGGGATTGCTGTCGTCCTTCAGAATATAGGGCACGACGGATGACACCAGCGCGACCCGGTCCACCTTCGCCGATCCATGGCGCGATAGATAGCGGGCGATCTCGCCCCCGCCCATGGAAAAGCCGATCAGCGAGACCTTCGGCGCGCCTACCTGGTCGATCACGGCAGCGAGATCGTCCGCAAAGACATCGTAATTATAGCCATTCGCCGGATGGCCCGATTGGCCGAACCCGCGCCGGTCATAGGTGATGACGCGGTAGCCCGCCTCCAACAGCGCGACGGTCTGATATTCCCACATGTCGCCGGACAGCGGCCAGCCATGGATAAAGATTACGGGGTGGCCAGATCCCATGTCCTTCACATGAATGGCATGACCTTCGGGGGTTTGGATATGCATCGAGCCACTCCTTCTTCTTTGAAGTGACCGCAACCGGCGGAGGCGCGCATCGTTCCATCGGCGCCTCAAGGGGGCTTGCGCGTCGCGGAACAAAGCTCCGCCGAATGGGGTTGAACGGCTGTAGCGGTGGGCGCCATCATCGGCCTCAACAGGCCACGGAGGATGTCATGGTGACGCTTACTCCCCTGGAAATCGGCCTGGGACTGGTCGTCCTTGTCCTATTGGCCGGCATCGCCTTTCTTATCATGCGTAACCGGCAGCGCGCCAATCTGCGTTCCAAGTTTGGCCCGGAATATAGCCGCACGGTCGAAGAGGTCGGCAGTTCGCGCAAGGCGGAAGCCGAATTGCAGGAGAGGGAAAAGCGCGTGGCGAGCTTCCAGCTCCGTCGCCTTTCGCCGCAGCAGGTGGACATGTTCACTGACGGCTGGATGAAGGTGCAGGCCCAGTTTGTCGATGACCCCCAGGGCGCTGTATCTCGCGCCGATGTTCTGCTGACCGAGGTAATGGAGGCGCGCGGCTATCCGATCGTCGATTTCGATCGCCGGTCGGCCGACCTGTCGGTCGATCATCCCGAAGTCGTCCAGAATTATCGATCGGCCCACGACATAGCGATCCGCCATGCCCGGGGCGAAGCCGATACCGAGGATCTGCGCCAGGCGATGATCCATTATCGTGCGCTGTTTGAAGAACTAGTCCATGAGCCCGGTGAGCCCAATGGCGCTTCGCACATGCCGCGGCCCAGCCGCTTTGGCGACACCGATTATGGCAGGCGCGACCTGCACTAGGTGGCAGACCGAATAGATCGACACCCTCTCGCCGTTCGCCCTAAGCCCGAACGGTTGTGTAAGAACTGAACGAAAACCGCCGCCGCGAAGAACTTCCTTCGCGGCGGCGGTCATGTTCAGGCCGTGGCGGTCAAGCCCGAGCGTCGGAGGTCGAAGCGATCGGCATCCATCACCTTCACCCAAGCCGTGACGAAATCATCCACGAACTTCCTGCCTGCATCAGCCGCGGCATAGACTTCCGACAGTGCGCGCAGTTGCGAGTTGGACCCGAAGACCAGATCGACCCGCGTCGCCGTCCATTTCTGCTGATCCGTCTTGCGGCAGGTGCCGATGAACAGATCGCCCTTGTCGCTTTCCGCCTTCCAGGCTGTGCCCATGTCCAGCAGATTGACGAAGAAGTCGTTGGTCAGCTGCCCCGGCCGGTCAGTGAACATGCCGTGCCGTGATCCGCCATGATTGACGCCCAGCACGCGCAGGCCGCCGATCAGCACAGTCATCTGCGGCGCGCTCAAGCGCAAAAGATTGGCGCGGTCGATCAGCAGTTCTTCGACAGGCACGCGGTAGCTGACCGGCAGATAGTTGCGGAAACCATCCACCTTTGGCTCCAGCACGGCGAAGCCTTCCACATCAGTTTGCTCCTGCGACGCGTCGGTTCGGCCCGGCGTGAAGGGCACGACGATGTCATAGCCCGCCTCCTTTGCCGCCTTCTCGATCCCGACCGAACCGCCCAGCACGATGAGGTCGGCGATGCTGACCTTCTTACCACCCGCTGCGCTGCCATCGAACTCCGCCTTGATCCGCTCCAGCACGCCGAGCACATGGGCGAGCTGCCGGGGCTGGTTGACCTCCCAGTCCTTCTGCGGAGCCAGGCGGATACGTGCGCCATTGGCCCCGCCCCGCTTGTCCGATCCGCGGAAGGTGGAAGCCGACGCCCAGGCCGTCTGCACCAGCTCGCTTACCGTCAGTTCCGACGTCGAAATCTTCTGCTTCAGCGCAGCAATGTCAGCCTCATCAGCCTGCGCATAGTCCGCGGCCGGCAACGGATCCTGCCAGATCAGGTCTTCGGCAGGTACGTCCGAGCCCAGGTAGCGGCTCTTAGGGCCCATGTCGCGGTGCGTCAGCTTGAACCAGGCGCGGGCAAAGGCATCGGCGAATGCGTCCGGGTCATTGCGGAAGCGCTCGGCGATCTTGCGATATTCCGGGTCTTCCCGGAACGCCATGTCCGCCGTGGTCATCATGGTAGGCAGTCGCTTGTCGGGGCTGTGCGCACCGGGAGCCATATCCTCCGGCTTCTGGTTCACAGGCTGCCATTGATGGGCGCCGGCGGGGCTCTTCACCAGCTCGTAATCATAGTCGAGCAGCATGTGGAAGAAGCTCATGTCCCATGTGATCGGCGTCGGCGTCCAAGCGCCTTCGATGCCGCTGGTGATCGTGTGATCGCCAATGCCACTCTCATGCCCGCTCTGCCAGCCGAGGCCCTGCTGCGCGATGTCCGCACCTTCGGGCTCCGCACCGATCTTGGACGCGTCGCCAGCGCCATGCGCCTTGCCGAAGGTGTGGCCACCAGCCGTCAGCGCCAGCGTCTCTTCATCATTCATGCCCATGCGGGCAAAGGTTTCCCGGATGTCGCGCGCAGACTGAAGCGGATCGGGGTTGCTGCCCGGTCCTTCCGGATTGACATAGATGAGGCCCATCTGGATCGCGGCGAGCGGTTCCTCCAGCGCCATTTCCTTGTCGGGCTGGATACGGGTCTGGTTTTCGGGATGGCCGACCCACTGTTCTTCCGTGCCCCAGTAAATATCCTTTTCGGGCTCCCACACGTCCTCGCGTCCGCCGCCGAAGCCGAACACCGGCCCCCCCATGGACTCGATCGCGACGTTGCCGGTCAGGATCATCAGGTCCGCCCAGCTCAGCTTGCGGCCATATTTCTGTTTGATCGGCCAGAGCAGGCGGCGGGCCTTGTCCAGATTGGCATTGTCCGGCCAGCTGTTGAGCGGCGCGAAACGCTGCCCGCCCGACGATGCGCCGCCGCGGCCATCGCCGGTGCGATAGGTGCCAGCGCTGTGCCAAGCCATGCGGATGAAGAAGGGGCCGTAATGCCCATAGTCGGCCGGCCACCAGGGCTGGCTGTCGGTCATCAGCGCGCGCAGGTCCTGCTTGACCGCTTCGAGATCGAGCGACTGGAACTCCTTCGCATAATCGAAGGACTCACCCATCGGATTGGCATGAGCGCCATTTTGATGAAGGATCTCCAGAGATAATTGGTTCGGCCACCAGTCGCGGTTGGTGCGGCCGAGCAGTGACCGGAGCGCGGCCGGTTCCTTGACGGGGCAGCTCAGCGGGCTTCCACCAGTTTTTGCGTCCATGGCATGGCTCTCCTCTTGATTGCGGATGGGTAGGCTAGGCCCGCTGGGCAGAGCAGTGAAGCGATTAACATTGCTAATTATGATCGAGAAAAACGATCAGAAGACGGCTGCCCCCCTGTGTTGCCCGCAAAAATCCAAAGCGGCTTTTTGGTTCCGCTCCGTTACCCTTTGGTGTAACGTGCATTCGTTGGCCATGAGGCGTCCCTCATGCCGAGACGATGCGCTGCGCAGGTCAAAAGGCCGCCCCCGGCACCTGTCCCGACTGAGGGGTTAAGGAAGTCCAAGCGTCGTCATGGCGGCTTCTAAGGGAGAGCGACCATGGCAATTACGCATCCAGCTGATCTGGCGCCCCGCCGGGATGATTATAAAGTCCGCGAGATCGGCTTTGAAGACCTTCGCATCGCGCTTCGGCAAGGCTGGGAGGATTTTCAGGCGAAGCGCGGCGACCTTGTCTTCATCGGCTTCATCTATCCGTTGGTGGTGCTGTTCGCCATATTGATCGCCAGCCGCGTATCGATCCTGCCGCTGCTCTTCCCGCTCCTGGCGGGCTCGGTCCTCTTCAGTCCGCCGCTGGCGAGCGGCTTTTACGAACTGGCTCGCCGCCGCGAACAGGGGCTGGATTCCCGCTGGCGGCATTTTCTGGATGTTGTGCGTGGACCGTCCGCACCCTCGCTCTTCGACCTGACCAGCGTCACGGCCATGCTGTTCCTGGCGTGGATCGCCGCGGCATGGTTTGTCTATAATTCGACGGTGGGCACTCTAGGGCCGCAGGCGGTGTCTTCGGTCGGGGCTTTCCTCAGCTCTGTGTTCGGCACGTCCGAAGGCTGGAGCATGATCATCATCGGCAATCTGGTGGGCCTGTGCTTCGCCATCGTTGCGCTGGCTATCAGCGTCGTGTCCTTCCCGATGATCATCGACAAGAATGTCAATTGGGGCGTCGCCCTGCGGACCTCGGTCCGGCTCGCTTGGAAAAATCCGGTGACCGTGGCGGCATGGGGACTGATCGTCGTCACCCTGCTGATCCTCGGCGCATTGCCGGGGTTGGTCGGGCTCGCCGTGGTGTTGCCATTGCTGGGCTATGCCACCTGGCATCTCTACACCCGCGCAGTGGTTCGGTGAACTTGGACTGACCCGGTCGCTTCGAGCGAAGTCGAGAAGCGGGAGAGCGCTACGCCTCCGTTTCTCGGCCAAGCTCGAAAGGAACGGGAGAAGGGGTTTTATTTGGGCAGAGGCGGCGCGCCATTCCCTAACGTCGCGAGATATCTGATCACCGCCGCACGATCTTCCGGGCGCCGAAGTCCGGCGAAGCTCATCTTGGTCCCAGGCACATCGCGCGCGGGTGACGCCAGAAATTCGAACAGCTGGTCATAGGTCCAGCTGCCGCCATGCGCCTTCATCGCGGGCGAATAGGCGAAGCCCGCATGGCTTCCCACCGGCCGCCCAACGACCCCCCACAAATTGGGGCCAATGCGGTTTGGACCTCCCTGAGTGAAGTCATGGCAACTGGCGCAGAGCTGGGTCTTCGCCTTGCCCGCATTGGCGTCCGCACTGGCAAGCAAGGTGCCGAGGGCTACAGGCGCGGCTGCGGGAGTAACCGCTGGTGAGGCCGAAGGCATGGGCGCTTTCCCGCGCATTTCCCGATGATAGGCGATCAGCCGATTGCCTTCGCCTGGATCGCCAAGGCTGGCGGGCCAGTCGCGCTGAACCGACGCCATATCGACACGCGGCGGCATGTCGTCGGCAGGCTTGTAGGCAAGCGCCCCCGCATTGGCGTCCGGGTAAAGCTGCTCTGCAAACCAGCTGAAGCTCCATAGCGTGCCCGCCGCTCCAGCGACGCACAGCCCTGTCACCAGCCAGTGCATCCGGTTCATGGCTCAGCCTCCCCCGCCCATGAAGATCGCCCGCGTCCAATAGGCATAATCCGCCTCGATCGTCATGATCCGCACCAGCACCAGCAGCACCAGCGGGGGCATAAGGATAGCGTAAATCAGCGACAGCCTTTCCCACGCCAGATGCATGAAGATCGACAGGATCAGCCCAGCCTTCAACAGCATGAACAGGACGATCAGCGTCCAGCGGACGATCCCCTGCACATGCATGTAATCGACCAGATAGGAGAGGGTGCTGAGCACGAAGAGATAGCCCCAGACCTTGAGGTACAGGCTGATCGGATGATGCTGCGCTTCATGGACTGCAGAGGTGTCGGTGCTGGGGATCTCATGCTTCATCGCGGTCACCACAGGTAGAAGAAGGCGAAGATGAAGACCCAGACGAGATCGACGAAATGCCAGTAGAGCCCGGCAATCTCGACAGGGCTATAGTCGCCCGTCCGGTCATAATGGCCGCGAGCGACCTTGGACGCGATGATCAGCAGCAGAATGACGCCGCAGGTCACATGCAGCCCATGAAAGCCGGTGATCATGAAGAAGGAGGCGCCGAATTGCGGGGCGCCCATCGGATTGCTCCAAGGTCGCACGCCTTCCTCGAAGATCAGCTTGCTCCATTCAAAAGCCTGCATGGAGAGGAAGGTCAGGCCGAACAGCGCCGTCAGCAGCATGAGGCCAGCTGTCTTTCGCCGGTCGCGGCGATAGCCGAAGTTGACCGCCATCGCCATCGTGCCGCTTGAACTGATCAGCGCGAAGGTCATGATCGCGATCAGAACCAGCGGGATTTCGTGCCCGCCGATGTTAAGCGCGAACACCTCCGCCGTATTGGGCCAGGGCAGCACAGCCGACGCCCGCATCGTCATGTAGCCGGTCAGGAAGCAGGAGAAGATGAAGGTGTCCGAAAGCAGGAAGATCCACATCATCGCCTTGCCCCAATGGGTATGGCGAAAGACTTCCTGATCCGCTGACCAGTCGGCGGCGATCTCACGCAGAGAGGGGGTAAGAACCTCCCGGTCTCTTCTGTCCGTCATGGCATTGGACATGGCGATATGACCTCATGTCGATAGGAGCAGGGCGGCGATCAAAATCCAGATGAACAGCAGGAAATGCCAGTAGATGGCGCAAAGGCGCAGATGAGCGGGGTTGCGCTCCGCCAGCACCCAGGCGGCGGCGATCAGCCCGCCCAGAATGTGGACGCCATGCAGGGCGGTCAACAGATAGAAGAAGGCGTTGGCGGGGTTGGACGACAGATAATAGCCCGCTGCCTGATAATGCCGCCACAGCAGCCACTGCCCGATGAGGAAACAAAGACCAAGCGCAGCCCCGACAAGTGACGCACGCGCAGCTCGTCCTTCCGTGCCCGCGCGACGTGCGGTCTCCCAGGCGAGACTGCTCGCCATCAAGGTTGCGCTGTTGACCCAGAGCAGCGGCGGATCAGGCATGGATACCCAATCATCCGCATGGCCCATGGCGGCATGCAGACCCATGCGCATGAAATAGGCCGCGCCCAGCAGCGAGAACATGACCATCGCGACGGCGAAATAGACGGTCAACCCGACGCTGCCCGCAGAAGGACGGCTGCCGGGCTCCTGCGGGTCGCGGTCGCTGGCCGGTTCCCAGCTTTTTTCGGCGAGGCGCGCAAGGATGGTCATGCGCGCGGCTCGGTCTGCGGGATGAAGTCGCGCTCGGCTCCGGGCACGCTATAATCATAGGCCCAGCGATAGACGACCGGCAGCTTAGGTCCCCAATTGCCATGGGCGGGCGGCGTCTGCGGCGTCTGCCATTCCAGGCTCGCCGCGCCCCAGGGGTTGGGATCGGCTTTGGGGCCGCGGAACAGGCTCCAGATCATGTTGATGAAAAACAGGCTTTGCGCCGCAAAGACGATCAGCGCGGCGATGCTGATCCATTCATTGGCCAGATGGACAGACTGTGGGATGAAGGCAGTCTCTCCCAACGCATAATAGCGGCGCGGCACACCCAATATGCCGAGATAATGCATGGGCAGGAAAATCGCATAAACGCCGAGGAAGGTGATCCAGAAGTGGAGCTTGCCGAGCCTATCGTTCCACATTCGTCCGGTGATCTTGGGATACCAATGATAGATGGCGCCGAAGATCACCAGGACCGGCGACACGCCCATGACCATGTGGAAGTGCGCGACGACGAAGAATGTGTCGGACAGCGGCACATCGACACTGACATTGCCCAGGAACAGTCCCGACAGTCCGCCATGGATGAAGGTGAAGATGAAGGCGATGGCGAACAGCATCGGCACGCGCAGATGAATGTCGCCGCGCCAGAGGGTCAGCAGCCAGTTATAGACCTTGATCGCGGTCGGGATGGCGATGATCAGCGTCGAGGTCGCGAAGAAGAACCCGAAATAGGGGTTCATGCCGCTCACATACATATGATGCGCCCAGACAATGAAACTGAGCGCGCCGATGATGACGATCGCCCACACCATCATGCGATAGCCGAAGATGTTGCGCCGGGCGTGAACGCTGATCAGGTCCGACACGATGCCGAAGGCGGGCAGGGCGACGATATAGACTTCGGGATGGCCGAAGAACCAGAAGAGATGTTGGAAGAGGAGCGGGCTGCCCCCTTGGGTGCTTGTAACCGCACCCATCGACTGCATGGTGGGCATGAAGAAGCTGGTGCCTGCGAAATGATCGAACAGCATCATGATCGCCGCGACGAACAGCGCCGGAAAGGCGAGCAGGCCCATGACCGAGGCGGTGAAGATCCCCCACACCGACAGCGGCATCCGCATCAGCGTCATGCCCTTTGTCCGCGCCTGCAGCACCGTCGTCACATAGTTGAGGCCCCCCATGGTGAACGCCGCGACGAAGATGGCGAGGCTGACCAGCATGGTGGCGATGCCCCATTGATGGCCGGGCGTTCCCTCGCTGATGGCCTGAGGCGGATAGAGCGTCCACCCCGCGCCGGTAGGCCCGCCGGGTACGAAGAAGCCCGCCACCAGCACGATCACAGACAGCAGATAGAGCCAGTAGCTGAGCATGTTTACGAACGGGAACACCATGTCCCGCGCGCCGATCATCAGCGGGATCAGATAATTGCCGAATCCGCCGAGCAGCAGGGCCGTCAGCAGATAGACCACCATGATCATGCCGTGCATCGACACGAACTGCAGGTAATTATCGGGCTGTATCGCGGGAAAGCGCCAGGAAAGCCGAGTTGCAGCCGCATCAGCGCCGACAGCACCAGCGCCACCAGCCCGATCGAGATCGCGGTCACGCCATATTGGATCGCGATGACCTTATGATCCTGGCTCCATACATATTTGGTGACCCAACTGTGCGGATGATGCAGCGGTCGCAGGTCGTCAGCCAGGGTAGTAGCCATCAACGAATGCTCCAGGTGGCGGGAACGATACAGGCATTGGCCTTGATCAACAGGATCGACATTGCGGCGGGCGGCGCTTCCGCCAGTATCTGGCCGAAGCTGGACTGTTGCGCTTGCCACGCTGCGAAGGCTTTGGGCGCTTCCACCACCACCTTGCCGCGCATTTCGTGATGGCCGGTGCCGCAAAGCTCTGCGCAGAGAATGTCGTAGGTGCCCGTCTTTGTCGGCGTCATCCAGAAATAGGTGACGATCCCCGGCACCAGATCCATCTTCGCGCGGAACTCGGGCACATAGAAATCGTGCAGCACGTCCTTGGACCGCAGCACGACCTTAACCGGCTTGCCCACCGGTAGGTGCAGGTCACCCGCCTCCACGAGCAGATCGTCGCGCCCGAACGGGTCGAGCGGATCGAGCCCCAGCGGATTGTCCGGTGTAATATATTTGACCCCGGCCGCCCCAAGCACGCCGTCAGGCCCGGGATAGCGGAAGGACCATTGCCACTGCTGGCCCACCGCCTCGATGATCGCGGCGTCCTGCGGCACGGACACATAGCGGCCCCAGGCGGCCAGCCCCGGCGCCAGCATCCCGGCGATGCCGACCGCGGTCCAGAGCGTCAGCCGCTTTTCCAGGGAGCTGTTCTCCGGCTCATAATGTGCGCGATGCCCTGCACGGTGCCGGTAACGCACCAGCGTCCACGCCATGAACAGGTTGAGCAGGATGAAGGCCGCCGCGCAGATCCACAGCGTCACGTCGAGCGCGGAGTCGATGGAGCCCCAATTGGATGCGAGCGGCGTGCGCCACCAGGGGCTGAACAGATGAAATGCGACCGAACCCAACACCAGCATGGCGATGGCGACCGCAATCGGCACAGGCCCTCTCCCGTTTTAATGTGGGCGCCTCGTTGCCGTCTGTTTCGGCTTCTTTCGAGTCGCCCTCGGAAATAACCGTAAGCGGCAGCTTATAGAAAAAGCGGCGGAGGTGAAAGTCTTCCGCTTTCGTCTACCCTTGGATCAGGCCAGGTGCGACTTCGGGCCTACCGATGGGCACTTCGCACATACTCAAACGGGTTAATCACTATGCCTGCCATTCGCGCCCGAAGATTGTTTGATCGGAGGGGCTAAAAGCAGGAGGGTCGCAAGCTCTGGCCGGACTAGCTCATCTGGAGAGCATGCTCATGTTGACGCAATCGGGAACGATCAACACCCCACTTCTCGAAGCGAGGCTCGATCAGCCTGTAGAGGGGGGCAGTGCGCCTTCGAGCCTCTCTGCACGCCAGATTTTCAAGATCATAAGGCGGCATGAATTGCTCCTTGGCATCATTGTTTTCGTGGTGGTGGCGGTGGTCCTGGCGGTCCAGCTGACGGCGACGCCGATCTATGAAGCGACGGCCACCGTTCAGGTCGAACTGAACGACGATAGCGGATCGCCCGACATGGCCGCCCGCAACCAGCAGCGCGTCTCGAACGAAGCGAACATCTATCGGTCTCGCTCCCTTGCCGAACGTGTGGTGCAGGACCTGAAGCTGGCGCACGACCCGCGCTTCGCGTCCGCGCCGCTGCCGCCCAATGCGCTCCTCGATACTCAACGGCTTACGCGCCTCGCGGGGAGGCTGATGTCGATGACATCGGTATCCAACCTGCGGGATTCGGATTTCGTCGATATAACCGTGCGGTCTGATTCGCCCGAACTCGCGTCGGAAATCGCCAATCAATATCCGGTCAGCCTGGCCGCATATCGTTCTGAAATGCGTGACGATCGCCAGGGCAAGATCGTCGCTCAACTGGATGGTGAACGCGACCGGCTGGCCGTCGAGGCCCACAAGGCGGAACAGGCAGTCGCCGATTTTCGCCGTCAGCACCAGATGCTGACAGGCGCTGGCGGAGCGGAGGACTATCAGCAGATCAACCGTATCGCCGTGGAAGCAGCTTCGGCCGCCGCCATGCGCGCTGCGCAAAATTCGCGGGCTGCTGTAGTGACCAGCGCGGTCAACAATATCAGCACCGCCGGCGCGACGTCGCCTCTGCTCGACCAGCAGAAGCGGCAGCTGGATGATTTGATGCGGACGCGCAGCGAAATGTCTCAGGTGCTAGGCCCCGACCATCCGCGCATGCGCGGGCTGGAAGCGCAGATCGCGGAAACGGGCGCTAACATGCAGCGGGAGCAGGAGCGGGTCGTCACCGCGGCGACGCAGCAGGCGCAGGCGGAAGCAGCCCGTCAGTCCGGCATGGCGCGGAGCGAGGCAGCAGCTTCCTCCTCCAGGGCCGGACAGTTGGAGGGCACGCTGCGCGCCATAACGGGCAAGGCGTTCGCCAACACCGCCGCCTCGGTCGAACTCAACGCTCTGGAGCGCAATGCAGAGGCGGCGCGCAGCGCGTTCGCCGCCATGAGCACGCGCGCACAGGAGGTCAAAGCCAGCCTCGCCGCTTCGGGTATCCACTCGCGCCTCATGTCACCTGCGGCGGTGCCTGAGAGCCCCATCGCTCCGCGGCCCAAGACGGCGACATTCGCCGCCTTCGTCGGGTCGCTGATCATCGGTCTGGTGATCGTGTTCGGCATCGAACTGACCGACAACAGGCTGTGGAGCGCCGAGCAGATCTATAATCAGTTCGGCCTGCGCACCTTCGCGATGCTGCCTGAACTCACAGGCGACGCTCTGACATCGGCAAAGGCCAATCCCGTCCTCCAGGATCCGCAGTCCTTGTTTGCCGAGGTCGCGCGGGGGCTGGGCAGCGAGGTTGCCGATCTGGCGACGCCTGGACGGTCGCAAACGGTGCTGATTACCTCCCCCATCACCGGCGATGGAAAATCCACCGTGACCTTGTCCCTGCTGGCGGCCGCCGTGGCGATGGGTCGGCGTGCGATCGTCATCGACCTGGACCTGCGCCGTGCGGGAGACAGCGGGATGGCTCCGGCTGAGGCTTCGGACGGAAGGCCGGACCTGATCGATTATCTGACGGGTGCGGCCGATGCGCGGCACGTACTGCCTGCTCCCCCGACCGCGACTCTGGGTGACGGAGGGGTGCGCGACGTCGTCACCTATGACCCGGTGGTGATCAGCGCGCGGGAACCGGCACGCAATCCTGTCGCGCTGATGCGCATCGGCCGGGTCAATCATCTGCTCGACGAGTTGCGGGAGCAATATGACCTGATGATCATCAATGCACCTCCCACGCTCGCCACGCGGGATTCGCGCATGCTGATGGACGCAGCCGATCACACGCTGCTGGTGGTGCGTTGGGGCCGCACGACCATCGAACAGGTGCGCGCCTCGCTACAGGTGCTGCAGCGGCCGGTCGATGGGGTGGTGATCAACCGCGTCGATTATGCCGAGCACGCGCGCCGCGGCTATGGGGACGCTGTGCAGTTCTACATGGACTCGGCGGAATATTTCGATGGCGATCTGCCGCGCCCCCGCCGCTGGTATCAGCGCTTCGGCGGCTTCCCCTGGCGCAGAACGGCCGACGGCGTGGCCTGACGCCCGTCACCAAGCTTTGGTCCTCATGAACCGGGTTCCTGCTTGAGGCAGGAGCCCGGTTCTTCTTTGCGCCGGCGTCCAGGGGGGAGGTCAGAAGGGGAATACCGCGCCTGATGATCGCGACACCTGCCGGGTAGCGGATCGATCAGCCTGATCCCGAACCAGCTGCGTCCATCGCGCCACCCTCAAAGGTAGGGCACGTCTTGCCGCGTGATGGCGATGCGCTCCGTTGTAGCGGTCGCCATCAGAACAGGGGCGCCAAAGCCCTGACGGATAACACATGGTGGAAGGGGTTCAGGCGGCGCTGAAGGGAAACCGTCGATCCAGCCCGGTCTTATTCCGCGGGCATCTGCTCGACCGTCCGTGGGTCGGCGTTCGGCCGAACTTTGCTATGCGTGATCCAGGCGATGTCCAGCAGGATCGCCGTCACAACGGCCAGGGCGATGTGCGCGGCGCTGGCGCCGGCCGGCCCGAAATAGCTGACGCCGGGCACCGCGATCGCATAGAAGAGGACTGTGCTAAGCGCGAATATCTGAAGAACCCGCTTGGGCTGGCCCATGGAGAGCAATGCGCTCTTTGCCGGGATCGAGTGCATGATGAACAGGACAGCGATGACCTGGCTCATCAGCAACGGGAAGGCGGCGACATATTCCTCGCCCGGCCCGAGCCGGAGCAGCCATTCTCCGAAGAACCAGGTGATAAATGCGATGACAACCCCTGTTCCGCTCAACAACAGCTGGGTGTTGAAGATGGTGGAACGGAAGGTGCCGTAATTGCCGCTCTGCCACATGCGGGCAAGTTCGGGGTAAAGCACCGTCTGGATCTGCGCTCCGATCTGCTGCCCCAGTTTTGCGACGCGCTTTGCGAGATTGTACATGCCCACAGCGCCGTGACCCGCAAGAGCTCCCACGAGCAGTTCGTCTGCTTCATGGGTGAGCGTTCGGAGGGTTGTGGATAGATTGACCGTCCAGGCGAATGATAGGAAAGTCGGAAAATCCTTCCGAAGGCCGCGCAGGGAGACTGACAGCGGAGAGGGTATATTTTGACGCTTCAATGCTTTGTAGCCGAGCCAGAGGAAAAGCAGGCTGTTGAACACTTCGGCAACCGTCCACGCCAGGATGAACCCGATCACCCCTGCCCCCACCAAAAGGCAAAATACCGCCAATATGGCTCGCAGGATGTTCGACAGGATCTGCGAGTAGGCGACTTCCCGGAATCGTCCGTCCAGCCGCAACGCGGCACCGGGCGCGCCAACCACCCTGAACAGCATCGCGACCGCGTAGATCGCCGCCACATCCAAGGGTACTCCCTTGATGCCAAGGGCAGGTGCGATGGCCGCTGCGATGCAGATGAGCAAGAAGGCAGAGAGCGTAGCGGTGGTGATGTCGAGCAGTAGGCCATATCCATATAGGCGCGCCATGCGCACGGGATCGGCCTCATTCTCCTCCTCGGCCGCAAATTTGATCAGCGGTTGCCAGGATTCAAAACGGATCAGCCGTTCGATCGTGCTGGCCAGCGCGAGCACGATCACCATTGATCCCCATTTTTCCGGACCCAGCCCTCGCGCGGCGATGGCGACGCTGATCAGCATAACGCCCAGATTGACGAAATTGCCGGTCAGCATGTGGCCGATGTTGATCAACCGGCGGCCCATCGGCCCGTTCAGCACGGATGTGATGATCCGCATGCAATAAAATTCCTCAGGCTTTCAAGGGTGGGAAGGCGGCGCCAGGGGGTCTTCGGCCTCCGATCGGATGGTTTCTGGCGCTATTCCAGATCAGGGCCGGGCTGACCGCGAGATAGATGAACAGGAACCAGGCCCGGCCATAGACATGCGCGACGCCCATGGTGGCATTGGCGAAGACGACCACCGCAGTCACCGTCGTCAACAATATGAGCTTGCCATAAGGCAATCGGCGGGCAGCTACTCCCGCGACGATCGGCACCGCCAGAATGACAAGGTAGCCCAGCAGGGAAAGCGCGCCTCCTTCGTTCAAAAGCAGCAGATAAGTGTTGTGAACCGGCAGGCCGTACTGGCTGGTGTAGCGATACTGATCCGCGCCCAGTCCGATGATGAGGTTGTTATCGGCCATGCCCAGAGCCTCCATATTCAGCTCCTGCCGATGCTCGAAGGTCCCGGCCGCAGATATGTCTCCGGAATCCAGCGCGGAAAGGACGCGCGCCTGGAAAGTCTTGGGCAAATAATCCTGGCCAAACATCAACACAGAGCCGCCAAGCAGAGCCACCGTTATCAGCGTCTTGAAGTTGCGGCGACCGGCGAAGAAGATCAGCGTCGCGGCGATCATGCTGTAAAGCCCGGTGTTGGAACTTGTCAGGATGACGCCTACGACCAGCAGCCCCATGCAGGGCAGCGCGACAATCGGCTTCATCTGACGCGACAGCAGCAGGAACCAGAGCAGGGGCATGGACATGACGGTCAGCACCGCCATGGCATTGGGATTGTCGACGAAACCCGACAGGCGCCTGCCGCCGGTCACCAGCTGCATTTGGCCCTTCGCCAGACTGGTATAGCCGGACATGTAGATGACGATGCCGATCGCGCACATGATCGCCATTCCCCAAACCCCGCATTTGATCAGCCTGATCACTTCCTTCTCAGACCGGCGAAGCAGAACCAGGGGGACGATGAGATAGGCGAAGAAATATTGGGAAAGGAGCGTCAGGCAGCGCGCCATGTCGCCCTTGAAGATGCTGCCCAGGAACAGGCCACCCGTTAGCAGCAGCAGGCCGAATAGCCACATCCATGTAAGCTCGGCGAAGGGACGCGCCAGACGGCCTGTGGAGAGGCGCAACAGAAAGGCGCCCAGAAAGAAACCGTCAGCCAGGGTGAAATAAAGGCTAGGCGGGTGCAAGGCGACATAGGGGGCGAAGAACACTCCGGCTTGCAGCAGGGTGAACTCCCACCGGTGCAGCTCGTCCGTCCGATTCTGTGTCAGGCCGCGCATGTCATTGACGGGGCCGCTGGCGGTCGCAGCGAACCTCGCTGCCTGATGATAGTCTGTCTGCACGTCCGCGCTCCGGCCGGCCATTGGCAATGGTTCGTCAGCAGCATGCAAAGCTGGTTCAGCTTAGTCCATTGCACATAATTTCAGCACTTTATTCATAAGGAGCAGCGCTATACGCCCATTGGGTATCCATAGCGCTTCAGCAGGAAACCACATGTCCGGGTCAGCAGCTTCCGCTTCCGCTCGGGCATCTCCTTTTGCCATGAATCATCGCTCTTTACGCGGATTTCCCTCTGCATCCGCAGCCGGTTTCCCGCCACCTGATGAGCGGGGTTGAACGCGCCAGTTTCGAAATCGCGCGTATCCAACGCCAGGCCAGCGAGCGACGCGATGCGCCTAAGGCTGCCAACCGGATCGGCCGCGACATCCTCATAGCGGATACGCAGATATTTGGCGGGCCCGACCCTGCGGCACAGCCATTCCGCGGCGAGATTGACATAGGCCCAGCGCGCCGCGCTGTAGAGGAGCGGCTTTGGCACGATAACCCGTTGCAATCCCTTTGCCGCGTCCGCTTCATAAGCTTTGGAAAGGGACCATGCCACGCCCCGAACATCGCGGACGAGGTGGACGACATGAAGATCGACGCCTTTGATCTTGGCCAAGGCCATGCCGCGCCCCGGCCACTTCGATGAATCGACGATCGCGGCCTTTCCGGACCGGTCAGCCATGAGCCGCATCAGCCGTGCGGTATGATCGGAAAATGCGTCGAGATCGCGGCCGCCGAACCACCTTCGGGGGCTGAACACGGTACCCACCTTCCACTGGGAGCGCCGGAATTCTTCGATAAAGCCAGGCGGCTGATCAGCCTGCCATTGTTCGACGACGGGCCGCCAGAAGGAACAGCTGCTTACCCGCTCGCCACAGGCGCAATATTCATCGTTCAGATAGACATGTTGGCTGAGGCCGATAATCTCGCCCGCGCCGAACATGGACCGCTGTTGTCCGAGCAATATATCGAGCAATGTTGAGCCGCTGCGCCCATAGCCGCAGATGTAGATTATCTTTATCGGCTTTGTTTCGGCCGTGTTTGAACTCTCGTCGGACGTCAAATGGCCGTTGGAACTGAAATCCTGTGCGCTGTCATGCGCGAGCAGCATGTCCATTCACATTACCCTTTCCTAACACGGCGCTTGCTGCTGGCTGGAAAGCCCCGTCATCGATCACGGCACGATAGCCGCGCGCGGCGGCGGCCGTCCTTTCGGACGTTGCGCCTGCGCTGGCCGGACCCAGCGGCTGCAAGCCCTGCGCCGCCGCCCAGATCGCCGCCTGGGTGCGGTTGGCCACCCCCAGCTTCCGCAGCACGGCCTTGACGTGGACCTTCACCGTCGCTTCGCTGATGGTGAGTTGCCGCGAGATGATCTTGTTGGGCAGGCCGCTGATGAGCCGCTGGAGTATTTCCATTTCGCGCGCAGACAAATTGGCGGAGTCGATTGTTGCCGCGTTGCACCCAGCGACGCCATCGATATTCTCGCCAATCAGCCGGTCCGCGAGCTGAGACGGGAAGATTTTTTCCCCAAAGGCGATCAGGTCGAGATAGCCGGCCAGCCTTTCCCAAGGCAGATCGTTGGTCAGATATCCCTGAACCCCGGCCCGGAACGCGCCCAGCATGGCGTCATAGTCGAACTCGGTCGCCAGAATGACGATCTTCGCCATCGGATGCCGATGGTGCGCGGCGGCCAAAGCGGCGTCGTCCCATTTTAATTGCTGGTCCTCCATCAGGATCAGCAGGAATGCCGCGCAATCGGAATCTTCGCCGCGAAGTTCCTCTATGGAAGGTCCGGCATAGATGATCCGGCGGTGCGCTTCGGAAAGAAGACGCTTAAGGCTTTCGCTGGCTATGGAGTTGCACCCGACAAGCGCAACATCGGAGGTCGTCGTCATACCCGTCACTCCGTTCAGTATCACGGCGAGCCGTAATGCGTCGAAACATGAAGTTACTGGAATATTGCGACCAAATTTTTTGTGTCGGGGAACAGTAGCATATATCGGAACTTCAACAAGTGTCTCATCTGATTGAAAAATTGATCTACATTGATCTCTGATGATATGATCCCGACCTAACTCTTTGAGTTACATCGAGACCGGCTTATACCCGTTTCCGCACCTTTGTTTCCCGATTGGTCAGGCGCAGCAGTTTTCACAGCCGCTTTTCTTCCGAGTCGGCGAACGGCGCGTCCGGCATTGGTCCATCGCCCTTAAATCCGGCGTGCGCCTGTCAATTACCCTGAAGATGTAGTTCTTCCCCATATGGAACGTCCGCAGGAGCGCTGGGGACGGCCTGAATGATCCCATTCAGCTATCTTGCCACGGAACTTTGCGACAAGGGATGATAGCTGTCTGGTTCATTGCGGCCCCTGACCAAGTCGCTAGGCTTTCACGCAAGCCAACTGACCATGACGCTACTGTATGCGCGACGAATATTTGTTCGCTTCATCCAGCCGCGCGCCGGTCAAACCAGACGTTTTCGACCGCGCAAGGGGTTATCATGGCAGTGAGCACTTCGCCGGCAGCATCCGAACCTTATTTCGATGAGCTTGTGGAAAGACGGAAGAAGCTTGCCGATGGCGGTCCGCTATGGGCCATTTTGCTGCATGACTTGCTGACGCGGCCCACCGGCTTTCCAGCCCCGGCACGTTTCGCCGCCCTGATGCTCATCGATGGGGCGCTCGTTCTCCTGACGCTGCTTCTTGTCGTGCTGGCGATTCCTGGCGCCGTTTCCGACGCCTTTTACCACAGGCCCAGCCTCATGCTGTTCTTCAGCCTGACGGCGGTGTTCACCATTTGCCTAACTGGCCTTTACTGGCGCAGCTGGCGCTTTCTGTCCTTCGGCGACGGCATAGCGATTTCGACAGCCGTCTTGGGCGGGATGGCAGCGGGGTGGTCGATTTGCTTGATCCTCTCGGTCAGGATCAGATCCGCCCCGCTCGACGCTTTGGGCTTTGCTCTTCTTCATACCGCGCTGTTGCTGGTCACGATGATCAGCGTTCGCACGCTGCGGCGGGGCCTGCGTGAATTTGCGCGCGGCCGCATGATGGCGCCCGAAAACAGCCATAATATCCTGCTGCTCGGTGAACTGGAGTGGATCCGCTCATCGGTGGAGATGCTGAGAGCGGAGCGGGAAAGCCGTTACAATGTGGTGGGTGCGCTGACCTTCGACGGCCGCGAGACGCGGTTGCAGGTGGCGGGCGTTCCCGTGCTCGGCTCCCCCGACAAGCTGCCGGAGATTGTCGAAACGCTCGCCCTCAAACGCCTCAAGCCAGAAAGTCTTGTCATTCGCGGCGACAAATCCATGCCGCGGCGCGCCTTTTCTCATCTGGCAAAGCTGGCGGACCAATGTGATCTGATCGTCGCAAGCGCCAATGATCTGCAACGGAGCGAAGGCGGTGAGCCCCGCATCGAGATCAAGCGTTTCGAGCTGGCGGATCTGCTGGGCAGGCCGGAAGTCTCGCTCGAACGCAATATCGTTGACCGGCTGATCCGTTCCCGCCGCGTCCTGGTGACGGGAGCGGGAGGAACGATCGGCGGGGAACTTGTCCGGCAGATCGCGACTTTCAAGCCTGCCGAGATCGTCCTTCTCGATCATAGCGAGTTCAATCTCTACACGATCGAGATGCAGGTCAGGGACCTGTTCCCGGACATCGTCTGCCGCCCCGAACTCTGCTCGATCCGCGAGCGATCGGCGGTTGAAGATGTGTTCGCGCGTCATCAGCCGGAAATCGTCTTCCATGCCGCAGCGCTCAAGCATGTGCCGATTGTCGAGGGCAATCCGTGCGCAGGAGCCCACACGAACGTGCTTGGCACGCGCAATGTCGCCGACGCCGTCTGTGCGCATGGCGCGCTCGCCATGATCCAGGTTTCGACGGACAAGGCCGTCAATCCCGTCGGCGTCATGGGCGCGACGAAGCGGCTGGGTGAACTTTACTGCCAGGCGCTGGACCTGATCGGTCAGTGTGATCCCGACAGCCCCCGCTTCATGACCGTGCGTTTCGGCAATGTGCTGGGGTCCAGCGGATCGCTGGTCCCGCTGTTGCAGCAGCAGATGGCCGCCGGCAAGCCGTTGACCGTCACGCATCCCGAGATCGAGCGTTACTTCATGACCGTTGGAGAGGCGGTACAGCTGATCTTGCAAAGCAGCGCGCGCGCCATGGAAGCGAAGATCGATCGTGGCACGATCTTCGTCCTGGACATGGGTGAACCGATCAAGATCGTGGACATCGCCCGGCGGATGATCCGCCTCGCCGGGCTGCGTCCCGATATCGATGTTCCCATTCAGTTTGTCGGCTTGCGGCCGGGCGAAAAGCTTTACGAGGAACTGTTCGACGCCACTGAGGAGCGCGCCCGTTCATCGATCCCCGGCGTCATCGAAGCCACGCCATGCCCGGTTCCGCTGGAAAAGCTGGTCCAGGCCTTCTCGGAATTGTCGCACCTCATCGCCGCCTGTGATGAGGAAGGCGTGCGCGACTTGATGAAGGAGCTGTTGCGGGCGCCCGCGCAATCCACCTGGGCCAGGACGCTGCGCGAAATGACGCGCGAGATCGATGTTGTCGGCAAGGCGGCGAATGAATGACCCTGGGGAATGACATGAAACAAATGATCGAGCCACAACTGGCTGTCGCTTTGCCACAAGCCCAGTATGCGCCAGCAATTGATCTGCGCTGGCCGCAATATGAGCAGGACGAGATTGATGCTGTGGTTCGCGTGCTGGCGAGCGGCCGGGTGAACTCGCTCGTGCATGGTGACGAGTGCCGCGCCTTCGAACGGGAATTTGCGGACTATTGCGGCATGCCCCACGCCATTTCGCTCGCCAACGGGACGCTTGCGTTGGAGCTCGCCTTCCGCGCTCTCGGCATCGGCGAGGGAGACGAGGTCATCGTCCCGGCTCGCAGCTTTTTCGCCAGCGCGTCGGCTGTGGTCGCGGCGGGAGCGGTGCCGGTGTTCGCCGACATCGACGCGGAAAGCCACACAATCGACCCGGCTGCCGTCAAGTCACTGATCACCGAACGCACCAGGGCCATCCTTTGCGTGCATCTTGCGGGATGGCCGTGCGACATGGATGCGCTCTGTACCATCGCAGACGCGCACGGACTGGCCCTGGTCGAAGATTGTGCGCAGGCTCATGGGGCGACGATCGGAGGCAGGAAGGTGGGCTCATTCGGTGATGCGGCTGCCTTTTCCTTCTGCACCGACAAGATCATGTCCACGGGCGGGGAAGGGGGCATGCTGCTGCTCCGGGACGCCGCGCACTGGCGGCGGGCATGGGCCTATAAAGATCATGGCAAGAATGTCTCGCTTCTCTCCGCACCATCGTCGGGACACGCGTTCCGCTATGTTCATGAAAGCTACGGCACCAACTGGCGGCTCACCGAGATGCAGGCGGCGATCGGGCGCGTGCAGCTGCGCAAGCTGCCGGCGTGGCTCAGGCAGCGGCGCAGCAACGCCGCATTGTTGCGGCGGCGGCTCGGCGGGCATCCCCTGATCCACCTGCCCAAAGTTCCCGAGGGCGTGGAGCATGCCTATTATAAATTCTACCTGATGCTGAACCTGGAAGGGTTCGCGCCAGGGGAGGACAGGTCTGAAATCATCGCAGAACTCGTCTCCAACGGCATAGCTGCGGGCAGCGGCTCTTGCCCCGACATGTCGCGGGAACTGGCTGTGCGCAACAGCGCTCATCCCAACACCCGTCTTCTTCCGGTTGCAGCCGAAGTGGGCGAACGCAGCCTCATGCTTCCGGTCGATCATTTATTAGGAGAGGGGGCGATGAATTTCATGGCTGACATATTGCTGAAAGCTTTGAACCGAGCAGGCTGCGGGCCATGAAATCAGGGAGGCCAAGCAATTCCGATTGACTTTATTTCGTTGCTGTTCTGAAACAGCAGAAATGCCTTAGAGCATTGCTGCAGAGGAAGGGGAGATGATCATGCGCTTTCTTCCTATCATCGGTCTTTCGCTGCTTTTCAGCCTGATGACCGCTTGCACTGGTTCCGTGTCGGGCCTTCCGGCGGTGTCAACCGCCAACGCCAATCAATATAGGCTCGCGCCGGGCGACGAACTGCGCATCATCATCCCGGGTCTGACCGAAGTCGAAAACGGCATGGCTTTCGTGGTCAATGACCGAGGCGAGCTTACAGTTCCGCTTGTGGGCGGCATCCCGGCGAGCGGATCGACCATTCCGGAACTTGAGCAGCGCATCGCCGCCCAGCTCGTGGAAAAAAGGTTGATGGTGTCCCCAGCGGTCAGCGTACAGCCTGTGAAGCTCCGGCCTATCTATGTTCTTGGCGAGGTGCGCAGCCCGGGCGAATATCCTTACCGCCCCGGCATGACAGTGGTGACCGCCGTTTCGGTTGCGGGTGGCTTCACCTTCCGCGCCAATCGCGGCACCGTGGCGATTATTCGCCAAGTCAATGGCCAGGCGACGACGGCCAAAGCTTTTGAAAGCACTCCCGTTCAACCTGGCGATACTATCAAGGTGGTGGAAAAATGGTTCTGATCTCTGCTCGTCTGGTTTCTTTTCTTTCGTGCGGAGCGGTAGCCACTGCCGCCTTGGTCTCTCCAGCGTCGGCGCAAGAACTCGACCGGGCGACTCCCTTGTTGGAGGCGCCATCCGAATATGATCCCGTGCCTATTCAGCTCGGGCGGATTGCGGCCTTCATCGGGGCGGATGCGCGGCTGGAATATGACTCCAACATCTACGCACTGCCGTCCAACGAAATAGACGATATGCGGTTCACCGCTTCACCCTGGGTGAACCTGCAGATGAAGGATGATAGTTTGGACCTGGGCTTGCAGGCCCGCGCGGTAGTGCGCCGTTATTTCGATAAACAAACGGAGAATTCGGAATCCGGCTCCATTGGGCTTAACGGCGTGTTCAAGCTATCGGGCAGCGACAGCATCAGCGGCCAGGCCGGCTGGGTGAGGCTGGTAGAGGAACGGGGCGAACCTGAAGGATTGAACAACACCAATATCGGTCCGCGCCGATATGATCAGTTCCGTGGCGAGCTTGGCTACACGCATGAAGGCGCTCGCATCACCCTTGGCCTCAAAGGCGGCGTGCTTCACAATAACGCGCTGCGATCGGTCGATGCTGAGCGCGACTATGATCAATATTCCGGTTCCGCGCGCGTCGGCTATCGTGTCAGCGGCATCGTCACGACCTTTGGTGAAATCTTCATCACGGCCCGTGACTTCAGGCTGCCGGTGGACGCTTCGGGAATAGATCGCGATTCAAAGACCTATGGCGCGCGCGGAGGCGTTTCGTTCGAGCCGGGCGGACTGATCAGCGGCGAAGCGGCGGTCGGCGTTTTCCGCTTCGAACCGGACGCCGCGACGCAGGATTCCAGAACGGGCCTGTCCGTCTCAGCGTCGCTGACATACACGCCCTCGCCGCGCTGGGTCATAACGCTCGATGGTTTCCGTGGCGACGTGGCGACAGTCAGGTCGGGCGCGCAGGCGCGTACCGATACGCGGCTTCGGCTCGGTTTCCAGAACGAAATCTATCATAATCTTCGCTGGCAAGGCGCGGTGATCTATCGGCGCAGCAGCTTCATCGGCAGCTCTCAGCATGAGCGCACGATCGCCGGGCTGCTTGAGCTGGAATATCTGATGAACCGCAATCTTGCTTTCGCGATCACTGGCCGCATCGCCAATCGCAACAGCACGGTTGCCCTGGACGATTTCGACCGCAGTATTTTGGGAGCGGAGATCCGGTTCCGATATTGACCTGACTGCCGCAGGGTCAGCGCACCTCGCGTCCTGCGACCCGTTCCCGATGCGCGAAGTCCAGGAACTCGTCGAGGTTCGACCAGCCATTATGGTCGACGTCCTGCCACGCATCGTTCCGCATCGGGTTCATGCCATGGGCGCGTTCCCAGCTGTCGGCCATGCCGTCCTCGTCCAGATCGACATAGGGCGTGCCGGGTGCGATGGTTGGCAAGGAGCGCGGACCGCTGAGGTCGGCGGGGTCGCGCAGGATCGCCCCGGTGCGTTCCCTTACCTCCGCCACTGTGCGCAGGTCCAGGGAGTCGCGCGGAAAGGCGCCCGCCTGGCTCAGCACTTTGGCATAGGCCTTTTCGGCCGACATGACCCTTGTGCTCAATGGACATACCGGTTGCGCCGCCATGGCGGCCTGCGCCGGACTGGTCGCCATGACTTTGACATGGTCCAGCTTGTTGTCGGCAGCGAAGATCTTCGATTCTCCCGTACTGGCTACCAGGACGCGGTCGATAGCGGGAATGACGGCCTTGCTGTTGGGGCCTTTCTTATAATAGTTCCCGATGATGTTCACGGGCGTCCCACCAAAGGTTTCATGCACTTCGGTAAATTGTGATGAGCCGTTGTAGAAGACGTTGTTGATTATCTCCACGCAGGAATGTGGCGGGAAGTTCACGTCTGGATTGCGATCTCCATTATGCGCGCACAAATTGCCGATGAAGCTGAGCTTCTGCGCATTTTTCGGGTCTGAGGCGAGCAGTGCGCATTTGTCATGCCGTGGCACGCCCTGGGTGAAGATCGAATTGGAGATGGTGATATTGTCGTTGTCGGCATAGCCGCTCATGATCTGGTCGAGCGCCCAGGCGCCGCTGACATGATCGAAAATGATGTTGCGGCTGTTCTTGTAGAGGAAGGACCCATTGCTTCCCCGATGGGCGCCGTTCAGGTCGGTGCGAACGCGGATATCCCTTATGATGACGTCGTGGGTGCCCTCGGCCACGATCGGCGTATAGCCTTCCGGCCCGCCAGCATGCGTGATGAGGATGCCGCCGCCAGGAGCTGTCTGCCCAGCGATGGTGATATAGGGATTACGGATAAGCGGCCGTCTGGAAGTGAAGCGGATCACGCCGCTCACGCGAAAGATGCAAGTTCGCGGTCCTTTGGCCTCTATGCAGGCGCGCAGCGAGCCGCGGCCATTATCGGCCAATGTGGTGACCGGGATGATGGCGCCCCCCCGTCCCCCACGGGCGCGGCGGCCGAAGCCTTCTGCACCGGGGAAGGCATCTACGCCGGGAACATCCGGAAGCACGGATGACCCGCTGAAATCTGCCGAGCCGCGATCTTCGCTTTGGCTCCCTCCCCAATCCGCCGTCGCGATAAAGGGAGTCACCAGAAGCGCGGCAATCCCGGCGCAGAGGAGCGTGGTGGTGTTATGGTTTACCATGGCTGATCGGCCATGGTGGCTGAGCCAAGGAGCGAGTGATAGATCGCGCTGATCTGCGCAACATGGCGATCGGCCCCATAGCGCTGGGTGGCATCATTCAACGCCGCCGTGGCAATTGCCGCGGCTTGATCCGGCGCGTCGAGCAATTGCAAGATCGCGTCGGCCATCGCGGCGGGATCGTCAGCGACGGACAGCAGGCCGGTGACCCCCTGTTCGATGGCTTCCAGATTGCCTCCGGATGCCGCCGCAACCACCGGCGTGCCGAGCAGCATCGCTTCGATCAATGACCGGCCAAAGGGTTCGTCGATCGCGGGCACGGCATGAATGTCGCATGCCGCCATCAACTCGGCGGAATTATAGCGAAACCCCATGAGGCGCAGCCGGTCGCTGACGCCTAGCGCATGTGCCCGCTCCATCAACTGGTCCTCCACCCCTGGCTCTAGCGCGGAACCAAACATCAATCCCATGAAGGGGAGCGTCGGCCGCTTCTCCGCCATGCGGGCGACAGTCTCCACGAACAGCATAGGCCGCTTGCGCTCGACGAGATTGCCGAAGAAGCCGACCAGCCTGGTTTGCGGATCGACGCCCAATTCCGCGATGAGGGAGCGGTGCGCCTCCGCCTTGTCGATCGGATCGGCGTCTGTGTCGAACGGGCTGTAAACGACCTCCGTCTTGCGCGCAGCTCTCTGTCCCCGGCGCACTTCCGACAAGGCGAACTGCGACACGCCCACGATCCTGTCGGCAATGACAGGAGCCAGGAAGCGCACGCCACGCGCGTCTGGCATGCCGCGATGGTGCCAGAGCAGCCTCGCCCCCGCCAGCCGGGCGGGAAGCGCCCATGAAATATGCATCGCGCCCTCATTGCTGTGCACGATCTTGACGCCGTGCCCCTTGAGAAAGCGGGCAAGACGCCATTGATCGACACAGGCGCTCAGAAAGGACGCTGCTCCTCCGGTCTGGGGCACGCCCCGCGACTGGCCGAAGAACCGCCGCTCCGGCAAGATGATGTAATCCAGCCCTTCGGCACGAAGCAGCTGCCCCAGCTGCCCGTCGGCATAATGCAGCACGATGAGGGGGGTAAAGCGCGTGCGGTCGAGCCCCTGGATCAGCTTTATCGCCGAAATATGGCTCCCGCCCACCGCGCCGCCCCCGAAGGGGAAGCAGATCCGCGCAGGAGCCGCCGTTCGCGCAGCGCTGCTCACCGGATGCGGCAGTTGCGCCATAGCGTCGGTAGCGGGAAAATGCTGCAACATCACATCACCTGTGCCTGGCGGATCGCGGGTTGGGATCGGCCTTGCTGCTGCGCGGCGGCTCCGTCCACGCTGTCATAAAGCGCCGTGTACAGCGCTCCGATCTTATCCATCGCAAATTCTTCCCGCACGCGCTCCCGCGCGGCCTGTCCAAGGCTTTGCCGGCCATCCGGGCCAAGTTCAGCCAGCGCCAGGATGGCCTTCGCCATTCCTGCAGGATCGCGGGGCGGCACGATGAGGCCCGTGTCGCCGATAACGAAACGGCTGTCTCCGACATCGGTCGCGACGCAGGGGACGCCGCAGGACATGGCTTCGCCCAATATGTTGGGAAACCCTTCGCCCCAGGCCGATGGCAGGACCAGTAGATCGAGGCCCGGCACCCATTCCGCCAACGCCTTGTCATGGCCGCGGAGTGTGACCCGATCGGCGGGGATGGTCTGCAGCGCTGCCGCCAGAGCGCCAGTGGGCTTGTCCATGCCCTCGCCGCTCAAAAGCAGGTGGATATCGGTTCCCGCGTCCCTCGCCATCCTGACAGCTTCAACCAGGGTCGCGGGGTCTTTCATGGGATGATTTCGGGCGGCCATGCCCACGATCAAGCTGTTCGGATCGATCCCCAGCTGCTGCACCAGCCGTTCGCGGCTTCCAGCTTCCGGCCGGAACTGCGCGCAGTCGAACCCATTGGGGATGACCGTCGTTCGCGCCGCGCAAAAGCCCAGACGCTCATGCTGTTGCGCGGCCGCATGCGAATTGTAGATGATGTGGCGTGGCACGCGGGACAGGAGGGCTTCCAGTCTCACCATCGCGCGGGTTGCGGGTTTCTCCTGGGACAGATCCGCGATGCTGTGGCGCACGTTCCAGATCAGGGGAATGGACCGCCCTTGCAGCGATGTGCCCAACACTGCCGCCAGATGCGCATGATACATCCAGGCCATGACCATGTCCGGCCGTTCCCGCCCGATGATCGCGCGCAGCCGCGCCAGCGCGGCCGGCAGAGCCAGCGCACCGTCCAGTCCGCAACCATGAAGCGGCAGGCCGCTCGCGCGGATCCGGTCGCCTCCAACTCCCGGCGTCATCAGCGAAATCACGCAGGGCTTGATGTCGCCCCGGCTACGCTCATGCTCTACCAGCTTAGCAAGCATCGTTTCCGCGCCGCCGACATTCAGGGCCGTGATGACATGGGCAATCTTCATAGTCGCTCCTGAAACTCGGCGATTGCGGTGTCAGGCGGTCGCCAGCAGTTCCTCGATCTCCGACCCGGCGCCGATCCTTTCCACTACCTCCAGCGCGCCTTCTTCGCGCAAGGCGAACAGCGTCCCATGATGCTCGCCCGAAGGGAGCGTCCGGATGATGAAGAGCATCGATCCCGGTCCCCGCAAATAGGTGCAGAGATTTTGGACCGCCTGCTTCAGTTCGCCTTTCGGAAAGTAGTTTTCGTTGAGGACGTTCGCCGCCCGAATCAGATCGAACCGCCTGGCGAACGTGTCGCGCGCGACCAGCACATTGTCCTGAACCACGGTGATGCTGTCATGATCACGCAGCCTGGGACTTACCAGTTCGACTTTTCTGACGCCGATCCCTTCGCGCAGCTTGCGCGTCGCCCTTCTGCCGAGAATCCGGGTCAGGAGCGGACGCATCAGCCACATGCCGGTAAGATAATCCATGCGCCGCCGCCAGGGCCGCATCGACCAGCCGAACAGGTCGGCCTGCAACAACTGTCCTTCCTCGTTCAGCAGGGCGGAACAGTTGCGTCCCAGCGGCACGATCCAGGCATGAATCGTATAGTCGGTCCCGGTGATGCGTGGACGAAAGCCTTCCCGGCGCAGCGTGTCGCACAGGTCCAGCGTGGTCGCTCCGGACGACACGCCGATGTCCAGCAGTTCGTTCAGCTCGGCGCGCCGTTGCTTGATCGCCTGCACCAGACGGTGGTCGATCTCGTCGAACCGGCCGCCCCATGTGCATTTGAAGGTGTTGTTCGGATTCTTGATCGAACTGAAAAAAGCATCCTCCACCTGCTGTGGCAGGGTGTCGGCCGCACGCGAGAAGAATTGGGAAGCTGCGATGGTCATAGACCTGAAATTACAATTTGTTGGCACATCAGGAAGTTGGGCGCTTGGCTATGCCTCAGGCCATTAGGGATTAGCCCGAATGCGAGATGCGGCCCAATGCTGGCTAAGCCGCTTGGTTCAACCGGGCCGTTCATCCGATATCATCCTGAATGGCCATGGATTCATGGATTTGCCCGCCGCATTCTGCCCGGATGAAGACATTCGTCCGGACGAGCGCTCCCTCGGGCAAGCCGCATATCGCCTTCGTCCTCGCCGGCCTGCGTGCGGGCGGGTCGGAACATATTGTCAGCCTGCTATGCAATCATTTCAGCCGCCAGGGCTGGACAGTCAGCCTCTTCGCCTTTGAAGAGCCGGGCACCGAGCCCTATTATCCGCACGACCCCGCCGTCCGCATTTCGCAGATCGGCTTCCCGCCGGGGCGTATGCCCCTTCTGCAATCGGCCACCGCCATGTTTCAAAGAATCGCAGCTTTGCGCGCGGCTCTGCGTGGCGCCAGGCCCGATCTGGTTGTCAGCTTCCTGACGCGCACGAATGTCATCAGCGTGCTGGCCGCAAGGCCGCTTGGCATTCCCGTCATCGTGTCCGAACGCAACAATCCCGTGCTGCAGCGGCCCGGTCTCATCTGGTCTGCCTTGCGTCGCTACGCCTATGCGCGGGCCCATGGCCTGGTGACGATGACGCAGGGCGCGATGAACCAGTTTCCGCCGTCAATGCGTCGCCGCCAATGGGTGATTCCCAACCCGACTTACGCCCCGGTCGAACTGGACCCCGATCGTGCGCCCGGCCGCAACATCGTCGCTGTGGGCCGTCTGGTGCCGCAAAAGGGCTTCGACCTGCTGCTGAACGCGTTCGCACGCGTTGCCGACCGTGTACCTCAATGGTCACTCGTGATTTGGGGCGAGGGGCCCGAAAGAGCCGCGCTGGAGGCGCAGCGCGACGCATTGGGGCTGCGCGAGCGGGTCGTGATGCCAGGCGTGACGCAGGAACATGGCGGCTGGCTGCGCGATGCGGACATATTCATTCTGTCCTCCCGCTTCGAAGGGTGGGGGATCGTCATTGGCGAAGCCATGGCGGCAGGCGTGCCCACCATTTCCTTTGATTGTCACTGGGGCCCCGGCGAAATGATCGTCGATAATGTCAGCGGCATCCTCGTTCCGGATGGAGACGTCGCCGCGCTAGGTGAGGCAATCGCGTCGCTTTGTGATGATCCCGACCGCCGTGCGCAATTGTCCCACGCCGCCCGGATCGCGTCGAAGCGTTTCAGCATAGACAGCATATTGGGTCAGTGGGAGGATGTGGCCACCGACGCGCTCGCGCCGGCTCAGGCTTGGACCGTCCCACTGAAAGCCGCCGCCGCCTGAACGGCTCAGACTTTCAGAGCTGCTCCAGCGTCTCGATCATCCTGTCGGCTGGCACTGTCTGCCGGTGCACATAGTCGTGTATCCGTCCCGGCCGGACGATCTGTACCGTATTCCATCCAAGCGCGCGCGGGGCGGTGAAGTCCTTGGACGGATTGTCCGCGATATAGGTCAGCGCCGCGCCCGATCGGCCAAAAAGTTTCTCAACATACTCGAATGCGCGCGGATTGGGTTTCCAGCAGTCCCGGCCCCACTTGTCGGTGCAAATCCCGATATGGATGCCGTGGCCATAGAGGTCCAGCGCCCTGATCTTGCGCCTTTGCGCATCGAGGAACCCGTCGGTTATGACCGCGAACCCAGTGGCAGCGTCGCGCCTGCCCAGAAACTGCTCCGCGTCCGGGGCCAGGCGGATGTCCGGGCGATGCTGCCGATAAACGGCCAGCATGCGCGCTATCACTGCGGGCTGCGCATCGATCCCGACATCTTTCAGACTGTCGTCGAATATCGTCGTGCGACGACCCGCATCGAAACGGTCGCGCATGACCTGCCCGAGCCCGTATATGCCCATCGCCGCCGCTGCCCATTGGCCTACCGCCTTGAGGCCGCTCAACACATAGTCGCGTTCCAGATAGAGCGTGTCGTCCAGGTCGAAGACGATCACGCGCTCGAACCGGCTTGCTGCCTCAGACAAAGACCGCATCGTCGAACCGCAGCATCAGCACGCCTTCCTGCCAGTCGTCACTCGCCGTGCTTGGCAGCCCAAGCCGTTCCTCCAGCATCCATCGCGCGAACTTCGCCCCGGCCCGATGCGCCAGCGGATAGCCCCCGCCGAAACGGGCATTGATCTCGAATATGGAGGGCTGGCCGCCCGCATCCATGCGCACCTGGAAACACATAGCGCCCCGCGCGCCCTTGAGGCTGCGGCCGAGCTGCCAGGCGATATCCAGCAGCGCCGGATCGCGAACCGTTACGCCCTTTTCCACCTCACCTGAACGCACCCGCAGCCGCTCATGAGGGACGGCGCATTTCAACGTGCCCTCCCCATCGAAATAGAGGCTGATGGTGAATTCACGACCCTGCAGATATTCCTGCAAAATATAGGGTTCGCTCCTTTGGAGGTCGTGCAACTGTTCCCGATCATGCACCATCATGATGCCGCGGCTGGAACTGCCATGCCGCGGCTTGGCGAGCAGTGGCAGCGCCAGTTCCGCGCCGCCGCCCACAAACTCCTCCAGCGAAATGGTGCGGGGAGAGGGGAGCCCCGCCTGAGCCAGGAAGTTCGCTGTCGCCAGCTTGTCGCGCGCCATCTGCACGATCGGCTCATCGCTCACCGCGACATGGCAACCGATCGCGCTGAACTGATCGCGTGCCTCGCTATAGGCCAGCAATTCGGTGTCGATGGTGGGCACGAGCAGTCCGATCTGCTCGGCTTTGCAGATGTCGAGCATCGCCGGGATGAACTCGGCGCTTTCCGCTGGAGGCGCTGCAAAGGCTTTGTCCGCCTCTATGCAGGCGGGGCTCCATTCGGGCGTCATGTCGCATGTGACCATCGTCAGGTCCGCGCCCAGAATGCCCCCCGCCTCACGAAAGCTGCGCATGAGGCTGACCCGGCGGCCTGCCGAACTCAGCAACATGTGCAGCGCCCGCCCGCCCGGCATCCCTTGCTCCAACTCCGTGCCCAATAGTGCGGAGCCTTCTCTATGGCTTGTCGTGGCCAGATCCATGTCAGGACACCTCCCGGATCAGGACGAATGCTTCGGCCGCTTCCCTGTTGACACAACTGCCCCGGACTTGAGCCAGCGCCCGCAAGGTCTCGACGGAGCGTTCATTGGGGAAGGGGCGCACCTGTGACGCAAAACAGCCAAACGCCTCGATCTTGCGGTCCAGATGGCCGCTTATATCGACAAACAGGTTGGGCTGAAAGGAAGGGGCGAGATAGGGCGCGGCCCAGTTCGTCTCCGAGACCGTTTCATAGGCGAGTATCCGGGCAGGATAATGCGCCCCCACCGGCCTTGCCGCGACCATCGCCGCTTCGAAGATCAGCCCATGATCAAAATGCAGATCGCCGACGAAGGGGATGAACAGGGCGTCGGGACGGCATTGCGCCACAAGCGTGCCGATGCCCTGGTTCAGCTCGGCACGCGGCAAAGAATCGAGTCTGGCTGCGGGAAAATCCAGAAAATGCGTGCGCGCAATGCCAAGCATGGCATGGGCTCGCCGCGCCTCTGCCTGTACCCTCTCGACCTGCTCCGCATCGAACATGGGCGCACTGCCGCGCGTAGCGACGACCACCTCGACATGGCGTCCCATCGAAACGAGGCGTGCGATCGTCCCGCCGCATCCCAGCACTTCGTCGTCCGGATGGGGCGCGACCACCATGGCGCGCTGGATAGTGTCGATCATTGTCATGCCGCCGCCTTGGGCCGACCCAATATCGCGTGGTTCGGCAATGGCTTCTCCCGCGCCGTCCGCCATCGCGATACCAGCAGCCCCTGATCGTCGCCGCACTTGACCGTAAAGCCTGCTTCGCTTCGCTCCACAATCTGACCCGTCAACGCTGCGGCATGATGGGGGAGCGGTATGGGAGTGGCGGCTTCTATGACGATCTTGTCCTCGCCAAAGTTGGTCCAGGCTCCCGGGTAGGGATCGCCGCAGGCCCGGACGCAGCGCCAGACTGCCGACGCAGGCTGCCCCCAGTCGATCAAGCCGTCTTCGGGGCGCCTGCGCGCGGCATAGGTGGCGCAGCGCTCATCCTGAACCAGGAGGGTCGGCGAGCCGCTGGCGATATCCTCGAGCACCTGCGGCAGCATCTCTTCCAGCTTCGCCATATGCTTGGCGTAGAGAGTAGCCGCCGTCTCATCCGGCGCGAGGTGGAAATATCGTTGCCCTAGCAAGGGGCCGCTATCCACCCCTTCATCGATCAGGAATAGCGAGGAGGCAGAGATGGGCTCATCCAGCAGGATGGTCCAGGGAATGACCGCGCGCCCGCGCAGCCGGGGCAGGGGAGCGGGGTGATAGCCAACGACGCCTTTGGTCGCGGTCGCCCTGAACTGCTCGCCGCAAATCTGCGACCAGCCGATGACGAAAATATAATCCGGCTCCATTTCGCGGATCGCCTGCAGGGCGGCGTCGGAATTGATATTGGCGGTTCGCACGATCCGCGTGCCCGCCCGTTCGGCGTCCGGCGCAAGATCGACGAAGTCGGAATGCCTCCCCGAAAGATCGGGCGGAAGCGTGAAGACGGCGGCCAGATCCCATTTGGGCGAGGCGGCAACGCATTTGACGGCGATCTTTGTACTTTCAACCGCGCCCACGACTATGGCCTTCATGTGCCCTCCTTATCGACAGCAGGTTGAAACGCTCGCCGCCCAGGGCGACCTTTACGGTACGCGCCAGGATGATGAGGTCGAGCCGCAGGGACCGGTTCGCGATATACCAGAGGTCCAGCGCGATCTTGTCCTGATCGTTCAGCAGCGTGTTGCCGTTGACCTGCGCCCAACCCGTAAGGCCCGGCCGCACGGTACATCGCAATCGTCCCCGTTCACCGGCTTCAGCGATAGTCGGCGGCAGCAGCGGACGCGGCCCGATCAGTGTCATGGCGCCGGTCAGGATGTTCCACAGCTGCGGCAATTCATCCAGACGGAAGCGTCGGAGGAAGCCCCCAAGCGCCGTGGTACGCATGTTGTCGGGCAGCAATCGTCCCTCCGCATCGCGCTTGTCATTCATCGTCCGAAATTTGAGCACCTCGAACAGGCGGCCGCCCATCGACACGCGAGTCTGCCGGAACAGCACCGGGGCCCCGTCCATCAGGCGGATGGAGCCGCCGATGACCGCCATCAGCGGCGCGAACAGGACGAGCCCGGTGGAAGCTAACAGGACATCGACCAGCCGCCTTGTCCGCATCAGGATTCTCCGGCCGCCAATTGCGCGTTCAGGACCGGTCTTGCGCCGCGATCCACGGCGACGCGTTTCATCTCCATGGCCGAAAGCAGCATGGCGTTCACTCTCTCGACCGAATAATGCTCCTCTGCCGTCCTTCGCGCGGCATGGGAGAGGCGCGCGGGCAGACCGGGCTGGGCACAGACGGTGAACATGGCATCGGCAAGCGAGCGGGCGCTGCGCGGCTCCACCACAAAGCCGTTGATCCCCTGCACGATCGGCTCGCGGCAACCCGGCATGTCGGTGGTGATGACGCCACGGCCGACCGACATTGCTTCCAATATGGTGCGGGGCAACCCCTCCCGATACCAGCTCGGCAGCACGAAAACGCTCGATTTGGCCAGATAGGGGCGCACGTCCCGCGTCTCGCCCAGATATTCGATGATCCCGCTCTCATGCCACTGCGCGATTTCCTGGCGGGAAACAGCCGCCGGGTTTTCATCGAGCGGCCCCAGCAGGAGGAAGCGTGCGTCGGGAAAGCGCGTCTTCACGATCTTCGCTGCCTCGACATATTCGATCAGGCCCTTGTTCCGCAGCAGCCGCGCGATCATCAGGAACGCCGGTGGCCCGTCCGGCAGGGGAGCCTGCGCATAATGCGACAGGTCGACGCCCGATCCCGGCACCTGTATGACCCGGCTGTCGGGCTTGATGATGCGGTGCCGCAACATTTCGCCGCGATCGTCGCTGTTGAAAACGAATACCGCCTTGGCCTTGCCGATCGCCAGCCGGTAGAGGACGGACACGATTGCCCGAACGCAGGCGAGCAGGCGCGACCCGCCGTCGCTGAATACATGGCCGAGGCCGCTCACCATCGCGTAGAAGCCGATATTGCGGAACAATCGGCTTGCGATGCCGCCATAGATGATCGGCTTTTGCGTATAGGCGAGGACCGCTTGCGGGCGTTCACGCCAGAAGCAGCGGACCAGCCATGCCAGCGTCCATATGTCGATGAACGGGTTCATGCCGGCGCGGGCCATCGGCATCTGCAGATAGGTCGCGCCCATCGCCTTCAGCCTGGCTTCGATTTCCGGATCGTGATCCGGCGCGCACAACAGTACCTCATGCCCGTTTTCGATCATCGCCGCGATCAGGCGTCCGCGAAAGTTGATCAGCGAATAGGCAAGGCTGGCGACGACGATGATTTTCATGCCATTTCCTGCTGCACGGGCAGCGTCCTTTCTGATGCCTTGGCTTATCGACCGCTGACCGCATTCCCAGTCGGCGGCTTGGCTCATCTTAGGGTGAAGCTATTGAAATTGGCGGCACCATTTCGCGACCTATACCGATGAACAGCGCCCGCGCGGTTGGTGCATCCATTCGGATAGGCGTTCCGTTTCTTGGCCCGTCGACTATCCATAAGGATGAGGGACCTAACCCTCATCGGCTCGTACCGATGCACAACTGCCCTCAGGCTGTCCTTCGCCTAACCTTGCGGTAATTCTGGAAATCCTCGTGACGGGGAAGGCAGATGAATTGGGACATGCAGGAGCGGGCAAGCCTTTGGCTCATGCTCGCGCTATCGGCGTCCTTCTGCCGCCGGAAAACGCACTGCTCTGTTCACGACTGGAAAGGCAAATCGAACTGCCATGATTGATCGCCAGCCAGCCTTCATCGTCATCGGCGCTGTGAAGGGTGCGACCACCTGGATCGCCCATCAGCTCCGCAATCATCCCCAATTGTGGCTTCCTGACGCCGAACCTCATTATTTCAGTTCCGAATATGAAAGGGGACCGGCCTGGTATGCCTCCCTTTTCGATCCGGCTCCCGCAGACAGGATCGTGGGCGAAAAGTCCGCGGATTATCTTGCCCATCCCCTCGCGCCTGCCCGCATGGCGAGCGCGCTGCCCGACGCCCGGCTGATCGTCCAACTGCGGGACCCCGTCCGGCGCGCCTATTCCGATTATTGCATGCTGTTCCGCCGCGGCTGGGTGAGCGACGATCTGCGCGGATATCTTCAAGGTACGAAGCCGGAAGGGGCGCGCTTTCTGACCGGCGGGCTTTACGGTGCGCACCTCGGCCGCTTCCTGCTGCACTATCCGCGCAGCCAGATTCACGTAATCTTGTATGAATCCCTGCGCCAGGCGCCCGAAAAGGCTATAGCCGACGTGTGCACGCATATCGGGGTGCCGGTACATATCGCACCCGATGAAGTCGCCAGCCGCAAGAATGACAGCGCGAGCCCGATGCTACCGCTGCCGCTGCGCCGCATCCTTCAACCGATGCGTCCGATCCTCGACCCGCTCCGCGCTCACCCGCTCATGGCGAAGCTTCGGGCATCGCTGGCTGCGCCGGTGCGCTACCCGCCTCTGACCGAGGAACTGCAGCAGATGCTCCGTGAATATTATCGCGAGGACATTCTGATCCTGCAGGACCTGTTGCAACAGGATCTCAGCCACTGGCTCACCGGCGTCCCTGCCCCGAAGGTTATCGAGGCCATGGCGGCGGAGTAGAGGGTCCGGATGGTGGACTGAAGTTCTTCAGGTGAACGGCAATGGGAGTAACCCGGAAAAGTTCACCGCTGGCTTGTAGCCTGTTTTAGACATGCTGGGGATTAAAGCGAGGTGCGCTGATGCCTGATTCCAGGATGGTTCGATCTTGGCTGTTGAACCTCTATATTCATCACCTGCCCCGCTTTCGTGGCAAATGGCGGTTGCTTGCTCCCTTTGCGCAGATGCTGGACGGCACGCCGGTCCGATCCGGCTATGGCGATGTGCGCCTCAGCTTCGATGTCCGTGACCGGACTCATCTTCTCGGGCTGACCGGCAAATATGGCGAGCGGGTTTCCAACGAGGTCGAAAGCCTTCGCTCGGGCGATTGCTTCATAGATGTCGGCGCTAATTGTGGCGTGTTCACGCTCCTGGCCGCGGATCGGGTCGGACCCGACGGTTTGGTTGTCGCCTTCGAACCTTGCTTTTCCACTTTCGCCAAGCTCGTCCGGAACATCGGCCTTAACGCGTTTGACAATGTCCTGCCCTTCAACATGGCGCTTTCGGCGCTGACCCGGCCCGAACTGCTCGACAATAGCGCGGCCGGTCATTCCGGCCGTTTCGCTATCGCCAATGATCCTGTCGAGGCAGGCGAGCGCGTCATGACATTGTCGATCAGCGACTTTCCGGGGCTCCTTAAGTTGATCGGCGACCGATCCATCACCGTGAAAATCGATGTAGAGGGATTTGAATATGCCGTGCTGCAAGGATTGCAGCCCATCCTCGCCCTCCCACAGACCCGCGCGGCGGTGGTAGAGGTCGACGACCGCAATCTCGCGCGGTACGGGGCCGATGCAGCAGCGGTCTTCGACCTGCTGGAGCGTCATGGCTTTGTGCGCGCCAATCCGGGCGAAAGCGGGCAGCATTTCGATGCGGTGTTCCATCGCGAAGCTGCCACCATCACCCCCCCTCTGCCGCGTGTTGTTCCCCGCCGGCGTCGACCTGCCCGCACCGTTCCTGCTTATCCACGCCGCCATTCGGGCGTGGCTTACCTCTCGCGTGTTGCCGCGGCCATCTTGGTGTTGGCGGGTGGATGGTTCTTCGTCGGGAAAGGCGCCCCCGTCGATCGCGGCCAGGCGGAGGAATATTTCATTCGGGAAGCCTTGCAGTCGCATCATGTGGCCGAAATGCGGGCAGTGCTTCGCCGCTCTCCGCCTGCCGTGTTCAACGTCGGTGAAGTCGGTTCATTCGCCCGCATCGCGCTTCCCGTCCTGCCGGCCGGATGGCGCATTACCGATGTCCAGCTTTTCCCCTCCGACAGCGGTCCCAGCCTTCAGATGACCATCACGAACGATATCAGCAGGCCCATTTCCCTTTTCGCGGTACGCGACGATCATGTCGCGCCTGCCAAGCCTGCGGTGCTGACCCGGAACGGCAAGACCGTCGCCTACTGGCAGGAGGGGGATCTGGCCTATGCCTTGATTAGCAAGAAGAAACGGCCTGCCGAACTGGACCGTCTCGCCGAGGACATCGCAGACAATGTCTCATCCTAACAGCGCGGCGATGTCATTCCCAAAAGCAGCCGCGCGCTAATATAGGTTGGCGCAGGCCCTGCGACCTGCCTTCGCCAGCGGACGTTCTTGCTCTCCCATCTTTTGGAGAGCAGCATGTCGTTTCGTCACGATCATTTGCCCTTGTCCCTGACCATTTGCGGCGGCCTCCTCTTGTCCGCATGCAGTCCTGCAGCCAAGCATGAAGACGGCCGCGTCCCCGGCGGCACCGATCAGCAGAGCGCGATCAACGCCGCCAATGACACGGGCGCGTCCAACACGATGCCGGGCATCGGCGCACCAGGAACTGGCGGACAGGGGACACAGCCATGAGCGCGCCCCGCCACCTCTTCCTTGGCGGCGCGGCCATGCTGTTGCTCAGCGCCTGCAATCAGACGAGCGGCGTCGAAGGGGACAGCCCCGTCGCGAACGGTAGCGCCACGATCGCCAAACATTATGAAGGGCCAAAGCCGGAAGGCGTGTCCAGCCCCAACGACGCCGTCACCACGACCTTTTACATTCCGCAATCCGCGATCAGCGACATGTATGAGATCGAGGCTGGCCAGCTGGCGCTCGTCCGCGCGAAGGCTCCCGAGGTCAAGGCGTTCGCTCGCATGATGGTGGAGGATCACAAGAAAAGCAGCGCGGCGCTCAAGCAGTTCGTCGCCGACAATCCCGTCAACATCGCCATTCCCAACAACATGGATGCGCGGCGGCAGGCCATGCTCTCCAACCTTAAAAGTGCGAGCGACGTCGGCTTCGATGCGGAATATATCGGGCAGCAGGCCGCTGCTCACCAAGAGGCGCTCAATCTGCAGAAAAGCTATGCCAGCCGGGGCGACTATCCCGCGCTCAAAGCTTTGGCGCAATCGACCGCGAAGATCGTCGCCCATCATCGCGAGCAGGTAGCCGCACTGGACAAGAAGTTCAGCACGGGGGCCGGGGCGCCCTGACGCAGCTTCAGTCGGTCCGGCGCAGTTCCAGCGTCACACGCAGTCCCGGACCTGCGTCCTCTAGCGTGACGGCGCCATGGTGAAGCCGGGCAACTGCACGGACCAGCGACAGGCCGAGGCCCGACCCCGGCTTGCCGCGCGCTGGGTCCAGACGGCCAAAGCGCTGCAGCGCCTCCTCATGCTGATCGGCCGCGATGCCCGGTCCATTGTCGCTGACGCTTATGCGCGCAGTCGCGCCCTCTTGTCCCGCCGCGAGCAGGATCTGGTCGCCCGCATCCGCATATTTCAGGGCATTTTCGATGAGGTTTGCGACCGCCTGACTCAATAATTCCCGATGAACGGGAAACAGCAGCGGTTGGTCCGGCGCATCGACTGCCAGCGTAAAGCCGCTTTCTTCAGCCAGCGGCCCGTAAATTTCGGCAATATCGGCGAGCAGCTTGCCAAGGTCCGTCTCTCGCAGCATGTCGGCGCCGAACCCCGCTTCCGTCCGGCTGATCAGCAGCGCGGTGGATAGCATCGACTGCAAAGTCTCGGCCTCGCGCCGCACATCTTCCAGTGCATCGAGCGCGCTCTCGTCCTGCGTGCGCATGCTCGCCTGCTCGATCACCGCCATCAGCCGCGTGACGGGCGATTTCAGATCATGCGCCAGTCCATCGGTCATCATCCGCAACTGGCTGACCAGGCTGTCGATCCTCTCCAGCATCGCGTTGATCGATTGGCCGAGCCGATCGAACGCGTCACCGCTGCCGTCCGTCTCCACCCGATGGTGCAGCGCTCCGACCGAGACTTCCTGCGCCGTGGCGGCGATCCCCCACACCTGGCGCGCCAGGATGCGGCCGAGGATGATCGCCATCGCCAGCGTCAGGACCAGGCTGACGGCGAAGGCGATGCTCAGCGCTTCTTCATGAATCGCGGCAAGCCGAAGGCTGTTCGCCACCACCACTCCAGTCAGCAGACGGTTGCCGTCGCTCAGCGGCTGCGCCACCACGCCGATTGGCTCCGGCTCGACCCTCCCCACGCGATAGAGATTGATGCTGCGCCAGCTTGTCTCTCCGGGAACCGTCGCGGGCCAGGCGCTCAAATTTCCGGCCAGCGCCTCGCCGTGGCGATCGGCCAGCAGGATTGCGATATTCTCGTCCCGGCTGGTCCTGAAACGCTCGGCGATATTGCGGCTTACCGCAGCCGATCCGCCGGCGCGATACACCGCCATCAGATCGTCGCGCAGTTCGTTCGCCGCCTCGCGTTCGGCCGCGATGACCGTGCGCTGGCTCGCCTGCTGCACATAGAGCAGCACGCCGCCCGTGACCAGAAACTGACCCAGAAAGGCCAGGCCGATGAAGCGGGCTATCGATGATCGCAGGATCGGCGGCCACCGCCGCCAGCCCTTATGCGCCAAGGCCAAGGCGGTAGCCCGCGCCTCGCACCGTATGCAGCAGCGGCCGTTCGGACCCGTCGTCCAGCTTGCGGCGCAGGCGGCTGACATGCACATCGATCACGTTCGTACCGGGGTCGAAATGATAATCCCACACGCCTTCCAGCAGCATGGTGCGCGTCACCACTTGTCCCGCATGGCGCAGGAAAAATTCCAGCAGCCGGAATTCGCGCGGCTGCAGATCGACCGTCTTGCCGCCGCGCTTCACCCGCCGCGCCATCAGGTCCATCTCCAGATCATCATGCCGCAGCACGGTGACGACGGCATTGCCTGCGCCCGCTCGCCGCAGCAGCAACTGGACCCGCGCCAGCAGTTCGGCAAAGCTGAATGGTTTCACGAGATAATCGTCCGATCCGCCGGTCAGCCCCTCGACGCGATCCTCCGGCGTGCCGAGCGCTGACAGGATGATGACTGGGGTTTCGATCCCCGCCGCGCGCAGCGCCTTCAGCACCGACATGCCGTCCATGGCGGGCATCATCCGATCCAGGATGATCGCGCCATAGCTTCCGTCACTCGCCAGGAAAAAGCCTTCGCGGCCGTCCGGCGCGTGATCGACGGTAAAACCCGCTTCGGTCAGCCCCTTGACGATATAGGCGGCGGTCGCCTCGTCATCTTCCACCACCAACAATTTGTGGCTCATCGCAACCCCCGGTCCAGCGCCACGACATGCCGCCCACCGCTACCCCGCAGCTCCAGCACGACATCGTCGCTGGGTTGGCTTACCAGATAAGCCTCCGCCTGATCCAGCGAGCGAAAGGGTTTCCCGTCGATTGCGACGATTACATCGCCCACCTCCACGCCATGCCGCGCCGCTTCGCCGCCCGAACGGATGCTGGTGACGGTCAGCGCCGGTCCAGCCGCGCCGATAGTAAGGCCGGGCAACATTCGCCCGCGTACCGCCTCGCTCATCGGATCGCGGCGCCAGTGCAGGAAAAAGACAAGGCTGATCAGCAGGGTGCATAGGGCAAGCGCCGCGAGCAAACCGCCCGTTACAGCAGGATCGCCCAAGCCACGCCTCATCCAGTAGCTCTCCTTCACCGGTTCGGCGGAACGGAGGAGGGTACAGGGGGCATGGTCTCCGTTCCGCCTGCGCTGGACCATGGCGGGAAAGTCAGGGCCGGTCACGTTAAGCTTTGTTCACGCAAAGGTCATGCGCTCGCCGGCTGCTGCACGGCCACCCTGCCGGACCGCTCCAGCTTGCCCCAGCCGACGACCCAGCCGCCGATTGCCGAAGCGATGGCGCGGATCACTACCCAATACATGATTTGCCGATAGACGAAGCGCTGCGCCACCAACAGCAGCGCCGGATAGCGCGGGCTGCGTCCGTCCAGGCGATATGCTACCCAACCGCACATTATGTCGATGCCGGTGAAGATCAGCCAATAGAGCGCCATGGCGGCGACATCGCCACTGGTCTGCGCCCATCCATGTTGCTGCACCCGCAATACGGTGCTGACGACCGACAGCAGCAGCGCCAGGTCGATCACCGGCGATATGGCGGCGAACGCGATCTGGAACAGCCAGGCTTGCGGCAGCCCGACGAGCGCCAGTCCGGCGGGCCGGCGTTCGCGAAGGATCGAGCCATGCTTCCACAGGCATTGCAGCGTCCCGAACGCCCAGCGATAGCGCTGCTTGGCGAGCGCCTTGAAGCTTTCGGGCGCTTCGGTCCATGCGACCGCATCGGGATCATAGGTGACGCGCCATCCCGCCCGCTGAATCGCGATGGTCAGGTCCTGATCCTCCGCGAGCGTATCTTCGGGATAACCGCCGACGACGTCCAGCGCAGCCCGTCGCCAGGCGCCCACTGCGCCCGGCACCACCGTCATGGCGTCGAATCCGGCAAGGGCGCGCCGCTCCAGATTTTGCGCGGTGATATATTCCAGCGCCTGCCAGCGGGTCACGAGATTGACCCTGTTCCCCACGCGCGCGTCGCCTGCCACCGCGCCGATTTCCGGATTGGCGAACCAGCGCGCCAGGCGGCCGATCGTTTCGGGTTCGAACTGCGTGTCTGCATCGAGCGCAATGATGACCTCGCCCTCGGCATGCAGCAGCGCGCGGTTGAGCGCCGCCGCCTTGCCGCCATTGCCCAGCGTCAGCAGCCGCACCCGGGGATCGTCGCCGAAAGCCTTGCGGACGATCGCGCTCGTCGCGTCCTTCGACCCGTCGTCGGCGACGATCACCTGCAATCCCGGATAGGCGCTCGACAATACCCGCCGCACCGACGCCTCGATCACCCGCTCTTCATTATAGGCGGGTATGATCACCGAGACGCTCGGCTGATACAGAGGCGGCGTTGACCGATCGCGGCGCGACTGGAGCCATGCCAGGGACGCCATCAGCACGGCGCGTCCGATGCCCAGCGATATGGCAAGATAAAACAGCCAGCCGAGCAGCGCGGACCCGGCCGCCAGAGCGATGAAGATCGCGACGTCAATCCGCACGGCGGTCAGGTCGCTCGCCTTTACCGGCGGCATGGCGTCGGCTTGGCTCAGCCCCGCAAGCTGCGACACCAGGGCGAAGCGATAACCCCGCGCCTGCAGGGTCGCGATGATGCGGGGGAGGGCGGCCACGGTTTGCGACCGTTCCCCGCCACCATCATGCAGCAGGATGACGTTCGCCGACCGATCGGGCGTCACATCCCGGACTTGCTGATCGACCTCGCGCACGATCTTGTCCGCGCGCGGACGCTGCCAGTCATTGGGATCGACATGCAGGCCCACCACCGTATAGCCTGCCCGCTGCGCCGCCAGCGCGGGTTGCAGTTCGTCGGCGGTCGTCGGCTCTGCGTCCCCGAAATAGGGCGCGCGGAACAGCCGCATGCTGCGCCCGGTATAGGCCTGCACCAGCCGCTGGGTGGCGTTCAGTTCCAACTCCGTCTGCTGGGGCGAAGCAGTGGCCAGATTGGGGTGGGAATAGGTATGATTGCCGATCTCGTCGCCATCCGCGACGATGCGGCGGAGCAGCCCCGGATGTTCCAGCGCATTTTCGCCCACGACGAAGAAGGTCGCTGGCACATGCGCCCGCTCCAGGATCGACAGGATCCTGGGCGTCCATTTCGGATCAGGCCCGTCATCGAAGGTCAGCGCCACCATATGCGGCTGCGCGCCGGTCCGCTGCACCTGATAGGGCGTGGGTAGTCGGCGATAGCGTTCCTGCGCGATCAGGCCATCCGTATCGAACCTTATGTCGCGTGCGCCCTCGTTTGGCGTCGCGGTGATCCGCAAAATCTCGCCCGTCCCCTCGACGTCGGTGTTCAACATGCTTGAAAGGTGGCGCAGGTCCGGCAGTCCGCCCGATCGGAAGGCGGTGAGATCGGTCCAGAAACCCGGATCTTCACTGCCCAGCCGCCATAGGGCCACCCCTTCGATGCCCAGCCGCTTGAGCACCTGCATCTCGTTCCAACTGGTCGCCGCATCCAGCATCCAGATCTGGTGATGCTTCGCCCCTTCATCATAGGCAAAGCCAGCATTGCCGCTCGTCGTATCGAAACTCACCGTGGCGCTGCTGTCATGCGCCGCCAGCCACGCCTCGTCGAGCGACAGTGCGTCCGTCCCGCCGTCATGCCAGTCATAGCCATAGCTGCCGAGCGCCACGACGATCTTCTCCGGTCCGATCGCGCGCAGCGCATCCTGTACGTGACCCGCGAACCACGCCTGGGCGGCAATGGGTCCGGGCGTGCCGCCCTGCCAATGCTGGTCGTAAGCCATGAAGATCACCCGATCCGCCACCTGTGCGAATTGGCGTAAGCGCCAGGCTTGCTCCTCCGCAGGCACCGTCACCGCCAGATGCGCGCCCGCCGGAAGAGCGATCCGTAGCTCATGCAGGAAACGCAGATAGTCGCTGGTCGCGCTTTCGGGCAGCGCTTCGAAATCCATGACCAGCCCCGCCGCATGCCGTTGCGCGACAAAAGCCGAAAGTTGTCCTGCGACATGGCGGCTCGCGGCGCGATTGGCGAGCAGGCGCGCCATGTTCCCGCCTTCCCACGTACCGCCACCGATATTCTGCACCATCGGCAATATCTTGGGCGGACGCGCTTCGCTCGCCATCAGCCGGTCGAAGCGGGGGTCTTCGGCAATATGCAGCGCATGGTTTCGTCCCGTCACGCTCACCAGCGCAGGCACGGCCCAATCCAACTGCCCCGCGTGACGCCCCAGCGAAGACAGGCTATTTTCATCATCAGGCACATAGAAGCCGATGGACAGCTTCCGCTTTACCTGCCCGCGACGGCCGCCCAGCCAATGGGGCAGCCAGGAACGCAGAGAGTGCCGTCCGTCAGACAGGCCGGTCAGCCGCGCCGCATGCAGATGGGGGAAGGGCAGCGCCAGCGCACTGCCCGCAGGCACTTCGATCAGGGTCGTGGCAAAGGCGAGCGCGGTCACCAGGATCAGGATCAAGCCCGCCGCAAGCGACCGCCGCGCCCACAGCCCGCGCCGCCCGGTGGGATCGAAGAAGATCGGTCTCGTCATCTGCTTGCCTTGAAGCCCCGTCACAGGAACATGCTAAGTCGAGAGCAAGCCGGACATTGCTACCCACATCCCCGTTCGGGCTGAGCCTGTCGAAGCCCGCTTTCGGCATCCGAAGAGAGAACAGCCTATCGACAAGCTCAGGGCGGATGGGGGGTAGTGATGCTGATCAGGCCGTGTTGCTCTAAACCAATGAGCCTCTAAGCCTTCGCGCCTTGGCGGAGGATGTGCCGATCATGAAATTTTGGTCATGCGCGTTGAGTTTGCGGGGAAAACAGTTTGTGCTCCTGTTCTGGTGGGAGTCCCGCTAGGCGGTCAGACCGCTCTCCACCGGATTGCCTTGCTCCCGCCAGGCCGCCATTCCCCCGTCGAGCGCCGTCGCGCGCGGGAAACCCAGCTCCCGCAAGGTGGCGGCGGCGAGGGTGGAGATCTTACCCAGCTCGCAAACGGTCAATATCTCGACATGCGGATCGGGCAGCACCTCATTCACCCGCAATTCCAATTGGCCGCGGGGCACATGGGTCGCGCCCGGCACATGCCCATTGGCGAACGCTTCTTTTTCGCGCACGTCCAGGATCACGAAGTCGTTCGCCCGCTGCGTCAGCCGCTGCCGCAATTCGGCCATCGCCATGAACGGCACCTTGGCCGCGGCTTCCTGCAGCAATTGGCGCACCGTCTTGCCTCCCGACATGTTGGTGCGCAGCGCTTCGGTCAGATGGGTGGGCGCGGACAGGTTGAGGCTGTTCATCATCGCGACGAACTCGGCGCGGTCCACCTTGGCGAGCCGGGGATTGTTCGCGCGCTCCTCTGCGATCGTCGAACCTTCGCGCCCCTTATAGTCATGCGCCGGATAGACCAAAGTGTCGCCCGGCAGCGCCAGCAGCTTGCGAAAAAGGCTGTCATATAATTGTTCCGGATCGCCGCTGGGCAAGTCGCTGCGTCCGGTGCCGCCGATCAGCAGCGTATCTCCTGTAAAAACCCGGTCCTCGACATGGACGGCCATCGAATCGCGCGTATGACCGGGCGTGTGGAGGATGTGCATGCGCATGTCGCCAAGCGGTAGGGAATGGCCGTCCTCGACATGCAGATCGACATAAGGCGCGGGCGAAAATCTGTGCATCACGATCGGCGCATCCAGTGCCTCGCGCAAAGCTCGCGCGCCGGAAAAATGATCGGCATGGGTGTGGGTGTCGATGATGTAGCGGACGCGCAAGCCCTGCTTGTTCACCTCACCCAGATAGCGGTCCACCTGGTCCAGTGCCGGGTCGATGATGGCGGCGGCGCAGCACTGTTCGTTGGCGATGATGTAGGATTTGCACCCTTCGCCATCCTTGAACGCCGCGAAGAACATGGGGGCTATCCCTGCGGCTGTGGCACGAACCGCAAATAGGGCGTGACGCTGTTCCAGCCGTTCGGGAAGCGCTCCTTCGCCTCCTCGTCGGAAACGGATGGCACGATGATCACATCCTCGCCCCATTTCCAGTTCACCGGCGTCGCCACCTTGTGCCTGGCGGTCAGCTGGCAGCTGTCGAGCAGGCGCAGCACTTCATCGAAATTGCGCCCGCTGCTCATCGGATAGCTCAGCATCGCCTTGATCAGCTTGTCGGGGCCGATCAGATAGACCGTCCGCACCGTCTGATTGTCCGCCGCCGTCCGTCCGTCCGAACTTTCGCCAGCGTCCGCCGGCAGCATCTCGTACAGCTTCGCGACTTTAAGGTCGTTGTCGCCGATGATCGGATAGGTGACGTCGCCACCCGTTGCAGACCTTATGTCCCCCAGCCAGCGCTCATGATTGCCGACCGGATCGACCGACAGGCCGATCACCTTGCAGTTGCGCTTTTCGAATTCCGGCGTCAGCCTCGCCAGATAGCCAAGCTCGGTCGTGCAGACCGGCGTGAAATCCTTGGGATGGGAAAAGATGATGCCCCAGCTGTCACCCAGCCATTCGTGGAAGCGTATCTCCCCTTGGGTAGTTTGCGCCGTGAAGTCGGGGGCCTTGCTGCCGATCGAGAGTGCCATGATCCTCTCCTTTGGACTCGGAAGCCCAATTTATCATGGAGCAGCTTTGGCGGGTAGCGGCTCTTCCTGGGTAAGCGGTCCTTCGATGCCCGCCCCCGTACGCATCCGCGTCACGATGTTCCATGTGGCGATGAACAGAGCCGCGATCACCGGGCCGATGACGATCCCGTTGAACCCGAACATGTCGATGCCGCCCAGCGTCGTGATCAGCACCACATAGTCGGGAATACGCGTATCCCGCCCGACCAGAATCGGACGCAGCAGATTGTCGATCATGCCGATGACGAAAAAGCCGCAAATGATCAGGATAATGCCCTTCGCCACCGCGCCGGTCGCCAGCAGGTACAGCGCGACCGGAAGCCAGACAAGGCCGGTGCCCACCGCCGGAATCAGCGAGAAACAGCCCATCAGCACGCCCCACAGCAGCGGTCCCTGTATGCCCAGCGCCCAGAACACCACGCCGCCGATCATCCCCTGGACGATAGCGACGACAACGCTGCCCTTGATCGTGGCGCGGGTGACGACGACGAACTGCTGCATCAGTGCGCGCCGGTGGGTGGAGCGCAGCGGAGCGGCGCGGTCTAGCCGCGCGGCCAGCTCAGACCCGTCACGCAGCAGGAAAAAGGTGAGGTAGAGCGTCACGCTCAGCGCCACGAAAAAGCTGAAAGCGCTCTGTCCGATCTGGAGGACCTGCCCGGCGACCGAGCGGAAGCTGCTGGCGATCCCCTGGCTCAGCGCCTCGCGCACCGTCGCGAAACTGGTGATCCCCACCCGCGCCAGCATGGCGGATGCCCAATCGGGCAAGCTCGCCTGGAATTGGTTGAACATCGCGGGGATGTTGATCTGACCGGACTGCACCTTGCCGTAGAAAAGCGTCGCTTCCTGCACCAGCGCCACGCCCAGCACGATGGCAGGCAGGATGACGACCGCGATGATCAGCAACAGCGTCAGCCCGGCCGCGCTGTTGCGCCGCCCCGGCATCTGCCGCAGCAGATTCTGGTTCACCGGCCCGAACAGGATTGCGGCGATCACGCCCCACAGGATCGCCGCGAAAAACGGCTCGATCACCAGTGCGAAGGCGACCGATACCAGCAGCACGAAGCCTAGAAAGACTCCATCCTCGATACGGACATTCTGCGGCTGGTCGGTCATGCTCGCGCTTTGGCATAAGCGCGGCGGCAAATCCATGCCCGCTTATTGCGCCTTCGCATCGAAACGGAAATTGACCGCGACCTTCGGCTCTAGCCCCGTGCTGCTGCCGCCATTGCCGACGCCGAAGGCGGCGCGCGCGATGCTGGCCGATCCCGTTACCTTCCGCTTGCTGCCGCTCCCGGACAGGGAAAAACGGATGGCTTGCGGCTTGCTGACCCCCTTCAAGGTCAGCGTTCCCGCTGCGCGATAGCTGTTCGCCCCGGTCTTCTCCGCGCCCTTTGCGGTGAAGACGGCCTTGGGATGCGCGGCCACGCCGAAAAACTCGTCCCCCGCCAGCATCCCGTCCTGATAGGCGTCGCCTACGCTGGCGCTCGCCAGATCAATTTCTACGCGAAGGTCGGCAGTTTCAGGATGGTCGGGGTCCATCACGATCTTCGCCGTCCATTTGGCGAAGCTTCCCCGGACCGTGTCGCCGCCATTCCCGACCGAAAAGCCGATCGTCCCGCCCGGCTGCACCGCCCAGACGGGCGGCGGCCCCACCGGCTCGGCAACCGTTGCATTCTCTGCTTCGTCCGGCGCTGCTGCGTTCGTCACATTGCCCGCTACCACTTCCTCTGCCGGCGCGTGCTCTTGAACCGCCGCTACCTTCGGCTGCGCGGCGGCTACCTTTGGCACAGGGGCGGGGAGGATGAGACGGCCCAGCAGGAATCCCGCCGCGATCAGGCCCGGCAGCGCCACCAGCAGCAGCGGCGAGCGCGCAGGCATCATCCGCCAGATCAGCCCGTCGCGCAGCAGGATATGGTGCCGCAACGCGCCTGCGACATGCAGCGCGAACAAGGCGATGCCAACCCAGGCCAGCACCGCATGCGCGGCGAGCGCGGCATCATTGGCTGCCGCTGGCAAGGGCAGATGGGGCAGCGGAATGATCCCGAAGATCAGCGTGGGCACTTTCACCTTGGCCGTCGAAACCAGCGCCCAGCCGGTCAGCGGCGCGCCCAGCATGAACAGGTACAGCCCGCCATGCACCGCCTTCGCCAATGCCCCTTGCCAGCCGCCCTCCACCGGCGCGGGTCGCGGCCTTGCATAGCGAACCACCACCCGCGCGATCGTCAGCGCCAGGATCGTGATGCCGATCGACTTGTGCAGCTGGAAAAGGGCAAAGCCCCGCGCCCCCAAATCCTCCAGCGCCCATCCGACGCTGATCTGGAAAGCAAGCAGGGCGGCGATCGTCCAATGAAGGAAGATGGCGATCAGGCTATAACGGCGCATAGTTCCTCGATCGGGAGGGGGTAGGTCGGCTCACGCTATGCAGCGGCCGCTTCAATGTCCATGCTCCCGGCGGAAACGCAGCGTTCCTTTTTTGCGCTGCAGCTAACCTAGCCTGTGTCAAAAAGGTCGCAGTTTGGCCAATTTTCCCGCAGCGATTGCATCCCCGCCCGCACTAGCTAAGAGCTTTTGGATCACAGGTTGGAAAGCAGGACATGGCAAAACCCGAATCCTGGCGCTTGAGCCCCGAAGCCTACAGCTTCATCACGACCATGGACACGCGCTTCCAGGATATCGACACGATGGGCCACATCAACAATGTGGCTATCTCCGGCATCTTCGAAACGGCCCGCATCCGCTTCCACCATCATCTCGGCCGCCATCCGCAGGAGCAGGGCGTGCGCTGGCTGGTCGCCGCCGTGTCGCTGAACTTCGTCGAGGAATCGCACTTCCCCTATCCGTTCGAAGTGCACTGCGGCATCGGCCATATCGGCCGCACCAGCTGGACAGTCAGCTCCGCGGCCTTTCAGAAGGGCGTCTGCGTCGCAACCTGCGACACCACGGTCGTCACCCATGGTTCGGAAGGCCGCCGCGTCATCGACGCCAGCCTGCGCGAAGCCATGGAACGCAACTTCCTGCGCCAGCCCGCCTGACCGCCGCCGCCCGGCGCAAGCTGGGTATCGCGGGGCCAAGCTGCGCCCTGGCCAAACAGGCTGCCTTCCCGGCTCACCACGGACTGATCAGCCTGGGCTGCCCATTACACCCGCTGGGCCGAAAGGTGATATTTTGCGGAGAGCCCACAGAGCCCGGAAAGATTTACCCTTTGCGCGCTCCGCACCTCTGCGCGAGCAATCTGGCTCTTCCAGTCCCTAAGCCTTCACCCCAAACCCGTCCATCCGCCGCGCCCACTGAAACGCGATCACCGCGCCCTTCACCGGCTGGATCATGACCCCCGCCAACACTACTGCCAGCCCCGGCCACAGCACTGCCTGCATCCCCAGCGGGATCGCCAGCGCACTGTTGACCTCTATCATCAGCGGCACCAATACGTGCCCCAGCAGCAGGATGACGATGTAGGCGGGGAAGTCATCCGCCCGCGACAAGTCCCATGGCTGCCCGCACGCCCGGCATGCTGGGCTGGGCTTCAGGAAGCGGTCAAACATCGGGCCTTCGCCGCACGCCGCGCAACGCCCCCGAAGCCCCAGCGTCAGGGCAGGGCGAAGCGGCCGTTCGGCAGGGTCTGCGGCGGGAGGGTTGCTCATGCGCCGTCCCTATGGCCAAGCGCGCGGGCGTGCAACCGCGCATAAACCGGCCGCGGCCCTTTCGCCCGTGCAAAAGGCTGTTAAGACGGCGCGATGCGACTGCCGGGTCCTTCCGAAGCCTTTGTGCTGTTCGACGATGCGCGAGAGCGTAATGCCGCCCCCGCGCGCCTCTATCGCGACCCGGTTGAGATCATCGCCGCCCATCGCCTGGAGGAGGTGCAGCCCGCCCTGGACCGTATCGCCGAGGCAGGAGAAATGGGCCTGCATGCCGCTGGCTATATCAGCTATGAGGCGGGACTGGCGCTGGAGGACCGTCTGCTCCCGCTTGCGTCAGGGCAAAAGGGCCGTGCGCGCGCGATGCCGCTGCTGTGGTTCGGCCTGTTCGAAGGGCATCGCCTGATCGATCCCGATTTGATGCCCGATCTTCTGCCTGATCCCGCCACCGCCAGAATCGAGCCGCCGCAACCGCTCGTGGACGAACAAGCCTATCGCGTGGCCTTCGACAGAGTGCAGGAATATATCCGCGCCGGCGACATCTATCAGGTGAACCTCACCTTCCCCTGCGCCGCCCGTTTCATTGGCGATCTCATGGCGCTGTACGCCGCCATTCGCCCCCGCCAGCGCGCGGGCTATGGCGGCATCATCCGCACCGGCGCGCACAATATCCTCTCTTTCTCGCCGGAACTGTTCTTCACCAATGTTCGGGGACAGCTGACGGCCCGCCCGATGAAAGGGACCGCCCGCCGCGCCATCGATCCGGCGCAGGATGCGGCGCTTGCCGAGCAGCTTGAAGCCGACGCCAAGCAGCGCGCCGAAAATCTCATGATCGTCGATCTGCTGCGCAATGATCTTTCCCGCGTTGCCCGCGCAGGTACGGTGACGGTTCCCGACCTCTTTCATGTCGAAACTTATCCCACCGTGCACCAGATGGTTTCCACCGTCCGCGCGCGCCTGCTGCCGGGGCTTGGTCCCATCGACATATTGCGCGTGCTGTTCCCCTGCGGATCGATCACCGGCGCGCCCAAGGTGCGGGCGATGGAGATTATCGACGCGGTCGAAGCCTTCCCGCGCGATGTCTACACCGGCGCGATGGGCTGGATCGATCCCAATGGCGATGCTGCCTTCAATGTTGCCATTCGCACCATTTGGGTTGAAGAAGGCAGCAGGGAGGGGCGCCTTGGATTGGGTTCGGGCATTGTTGCGGACTCGGATGCGGCATCCGAGTGGGCGGAATGTCTGGCGAAGGGGCGCTTCCTTACCGCCGCAGGACAGTTGGGCGAAGGGGGCTTGAATAGTTTCGATGTCATTGGCTGACGGACGGTTTGACCTGCTCGAAACCATGTCCTTCGATCCGGTCGAGGGCATCAGGCTGCTGGAACTGCATCTTGAACGGCTGAAGCTGAGCGCGACCGCGCTCGATTTCTCGTTCGACCGGCATGACGCCCGCAATGAACTTCAGGCTGCGACCTTCCGCCTCCGCGAACGCAGCCGCCTGCGCCTGCTCGTCTCTCGCCGAGGTTCCGTCGCGATCGAGGTGCGCGAACATCGCACCTGGCCGCAGGCGATCATGCAGGTGGCCATTGTGCCCCGCAACGCCTCGAAAGACGACTTTCGGCTGGCGCACAAGACCACCGACCGTGCCATCTACCGCGACGCGCTGAAGCGTGGCGGCACCTATGAAGTGCTGATGACGGATGAGGAAGGCTTCCTTACCGAAGGCTGTTTCTCCTCCATCTTCGTGGAGCGCGGCGACAAGCTGGTGACACCGCCGCTGTCCCGCGGCCTGCTCCCCGGCGTCCTGCGTCGCAACCTTCTCGAAATGGGCGAAGCGGTCGAGGCGGACCTGAAGCCGCGTGACCTGGAAAACGGCTTCTTCATCGGCAACGCCGCCCGTGGCATGGTGGCCGCCTCGCTGGTCAAATAACTCCGTCATCCCAGCGCGCGCTGGGATCTCATGCACAGCCGTGCCGCGCTCTCCAGCTTCCAGCTTCCACCGGAATGGCGAAGGAGAGATGGTGCAAGCCACCGCGCTCCAACTGGCGGTTGCCCCCAAAGTCATACCACTCTAAGGAGCCCCCGTCCGCGCGATGCGGACTCAAGGCAATCCTTCAGAAAGAGTGTCACGATGAGCCAGACTTCCGCTGCCCTCGGCCGCATCCAGCCCTCCGCCACCCTGGCGATGAGCGCGCGCGTGAATGCCCTCAAAGCCGAAGGCGTCGATGTTATTGGTCTCTCGGCTGGCGAGCCCGATTTCGACACGCCCGACTTCGTCAAGGAAGCGGGCATCGCCGCGATCCGCAAGAACCTGACGCGCTACACCGACGTCGACGGCACCGCCGACCTCAAGGATGCGGTCGCCTTCAAGTTCAGCCGTGACAACGGCCTCACCTATAAGCGCAGCCAGATCAGCGTGAACTCGGGCGGCAAGCACACCCTGTTCAACGCGCTGGTGGCGACCGTTGATGTGGGCGATGAAGTCATCATCCCCGCGCCCTATTGGGTCAGCTATCCCGACATCGTGAACTTCGCGGGCGGCACCCCCGTCTTCGTCGAAGGACCCGCGAGCCAGGGCTACAAGATCACCGCCGCGCAGCTCGACGCCGCGATCACGCCGCGCACCAAGTGGCTGATCCTGAACTCGCCGTCCAACCCCTCGGGCGCGGCCTATTCGGCCAGCGAGCTGAAGGACCTGGGCGAAGTTCTGCGCCGCCACCCGCACGTCCTCATCATGACCGACGACATGTATGAGCATGTCTGGTACGCGCCGACGCCCTTCGCCACCATCGCGCAGGTCTGCCCGGACCTTTACGATCGTACGCTGACGGTCAACGGTTGCTCCAAGGCTTTCTCCATGACCGGCTGGCGCATCGGTTTCGCTGGTGGTCCCGAATGGATCATCAAGGCGATGGGCAAGCTCCAGTCGCAGTCGACCTCCAACCCCTGCTCGATCAGCCAGGCCGCTGCCGTTGCAGCGCTGACTGGTGATCAGGACTTCCTGGAAGAGCGCAACGCCGCCTTCAAGAAGCGCCGCGACATGGTCGTGTCGATGCTGAACGATGCGCCGGGTCTCGATTGCCCGACGCCCGAAGGCGCCTTCTATGTCTATCCCGACGCCAGCGGCGTGATGGGCAAGACCACGCCCAAGGGCCAGCTTATCGACAGCGACGAAAAGCTCATCGGCTACTTCCTCGACGAAGCGCGCGTCGCTGCCGTTCACGGCGCCGCCTTTGGCCTCTCGCCGGCCTTCCGCATCAGCTATGCGACCTCGGAAGAGGTGCTGGCAAAGGCGTGCAAGCGCATCCAGGAAGCCTGCGCCGCGCTGAAGTAAGTCCTAAAATCCTCCCCATCGGAAGGTGGGGAGGGGGACCAGTTGCAGCGCAAATGGTGAAGGGGAAAATCTCCTTCACCGCGAAATTGGAAACGGTTATTTTCCCGCACGCCGTCTTGCAGATGGGGCATGGCGGCCTATATCCCGTTTCAATCAAAAACTGACATTCACCTGTTAACGCTCGGCTAAGGCTCCCATTGCTAACCCCGCTGCCGAGCCAAGATAAAAAGGAAGAGCGCCATGCTGGCATTCCTGAAATCCGACCTGTTCCTGCGCTTTCTGGGCGGCTTCGCCCTGGGCACGGTCGGCGTCTTCGCTCTCCAGCCCAGCGCACCTCCGGCCCTGACGACCCCTGCCATGGCCGCCTCTGCCAGCGCCGCCCCACAGGCCGCGGAAAATGCGTCGCTCTGACGGTTTCCTTCTTGCATTTCTGGCGGCGCTAGCCGTCGCCTCTCCCCTGCGCGCCGAACGCCCCGTCCTGGCGCCGGCACCCGCCGTCGATACCGCACCCACGCGCAAGCTTGAAACCGCTGTGTTCGCTGGCGGCTGCTTCTGGGGTGTCGAAGGCGTCTTCTCCCATGTGAAGGGTGTTCGCCTCGTCACCTCCGGCTTTGCCGGCGGTCCGCGCAACCTCAAGGTCGATTATGACCGCGTCAGTCAGGGCGATACCGGTTTCGCCGAAGCGGTGCGCGTCACCTACGATCCCCGGCAAGTCAGCTACGCGACGCTGCTGCGCGTCTTCTTCTCGGTGATCGCCGATCCCACCACGTTGAACTATCAGGGTCCCGATCGCGGCACCCAATATCGCAGCGCGCTCTTCCCCCTTTCGCCCGGCCAGGGCAAGGTCGCGCGCGCCTATCTGGTCCAACTCGGAAAGGCGGGTCTCTGGCGCGATCCCATCGTCACTCGCGTCGAACGCTTCACCGGTTTTCAGGCCGCTGACGCCTATCACCAGAATTTCCTGACCCGAAACCCCCGCCACCCCTATATTCAGCGCTGGGACATGCCTAAGCTGGAGGCATTCAAGGCGATGTTCCCGAAGCTTTACAGCAATCGCCCCTCCGCCTGACAAGGGAGCCGAATATGAGCGAGACGCAGGGTCTGAAGCTTCTTTCCACCCTTCACGGTGACGGCCGCCTGATCGTGGAACTTGTCGAAGAAACGCTCCCGGCGCCCAAGGGCGATGAAGTACTCGTCCGGGTGGAAGCCGCTCCGATCAATCCGTCCGATCTCGGTCTGCTCTTCGCAGCCGCCGATCTCGAAAATGCCGAGTATGGCGACAGCCATATCGTCGCCCGAATGCCCGACGCCGCTGTTCGCGCCATGTCAGGCCGCCTGGAACAAGCGATGGAGGTCGGCAATGAAGGCGCGGGCACCGTCATCGCGGCCGGTGAAGCGCCGGGCGCGCAGGCCTTGCTCGGCAAGCGGGTGGCTCTCATCGCGGGCGGCATGTTCGCCCAATATCGTCTTGTCCGCGCGGACGCCTGCATGGTCTTGCCGGATGATGTAACCGCGGAGCAGGGCGCGGCGGCTTTCGTGAACCCGCTTACCGCGCTTGGCTTTGTCGAAACCATGCGGAGGGAAGGGCATAAAGCCATCGTCCACACCGCCGCCGCCTCCAATCTCGGCCAGATGCTGGTGCGCATCTGTCAGGAGGACGGCATCCCCTTGGTGAACATCGTCCGCAATGATGCGCAGGTCGCGGTCCTCAAGGACCTCGGTGCGGAAATCGTGCTCGACAGTTCAAAGGATGATTTTTCAGCCCAACTCCAGGCCGCAATCGCCGCCACCGGAGCGACGATTGCTTTCGACGCGATTGGCGGCGGCACACTGGTCAGTCGTATCCTCCAGGCGATGGAAATGGCCGTAGCCAAGGACGCCCCATATAGCCGCTACGGATCGGACAGTCATAAGCAGGCGTATATTTACGGGATGCTTGACACCTCGCCGACCATCCTCACGCGCAGCTTCGGCTTCAGCTGGAATGTCGCCGGCTGGCTGCTTTTCCCATTCCTCCAGAGCGCAGGGCCCGACGTCGCCCAGCGCATGCGTCAGCGCGTCTTCGACAACCTCACCACCACGTTCGCCAGCCACTACAAGGCCCGCATCTCGCTGCGTGATGCACTCACCCGCGACGCTGCGCTCACCTACAATGCTCGGCGTACCGGCGAGAAATATCTGATCGTACCGAACTGAGCGAAGGCCCTTTGGGATCAATAGTCTCGCCCGGCGAAGCGGTGTGGGAAGGTTGCTTCCGAAAGATCGCCAATGAATTGAGCCCAGACGCCGCCCGGCCGCCAAATCCGCTCCATCTCTGCGCGCGCATCAGCCTCCTCCCAGCCGAGTATCTCTCGTCTATAGCGGTAGAGGAAGGCTGAAACCCGCAAATTGGCAATGCAGTGGATGTGGACTGTCTCGTCCGTCAGCGTCGCCATCCATTTCCGGAACTGCTCGAAGTCACTCTCGGCGGGATCGTCGAATGCGACAGGAATGTGGATGTAGTTCATGCCCAACCTGCGCACGCTTGCTGCTTCGTCGGGCAGCGCCTTCTCATGGCTGTGGAGGCCAAGGTTGATGACGTGCGTGACGTTCAGGCCAGCGAGCGCGACCAGCTGCTCTTCATTCGGCTGGCCAGAGGTGGTCAGCCGATCATCAATCCGCCGCCACATGATGATATCGGTGGGTTCGTTCTTATCAGCCATGGCACTGCTCCGCGTTGGAAAGGTGCCCAGGCGAACGGCGCATCATGTCCGCGCTCCCCGGTGGTGCTCCACCTTGTCTCGCCAGTCGCGCGAACCCCTGCATGATGAACCAAAGCCGCTGCTGGGTAAAGGACGCCAAAACACAACGGGCGGGGTCTGTCGCCAGACCCCGCCCGATTGAATAGCTCAAGGGCTAAAGCTTATTTGGGCGCCAGCACCATCAGCATCTGACGGCCTTCCATGCGCGGATAGGCTTCGACCTTGGCGATCTCGCCGACATTTTCCGCGACGCGCTGCAGCAGCTGCATGCCGAGCTGCTGGTGCGACAATTCGCGGCCGCGGAAGCGCAGCGTGATCTTGACCTTATCGCCTTCGCCGATGAAGTCGTGGACCTTCTTCATCTTCGTATCATAGTCATGATCGTCGATGTTTGGACGCATCTTGATCTCCTTGATCTCCTGCGTCCTCTGGGTCTTGCGCGCGAGGTTCGCTTTTTTCTGCGCCTCGTACTTATATTTGCCGATGTCCAGGAACTTGCAGACCGGCGGGTCGGCGGTCGGCGACACTTCGACCAGGTCCAGCCCGATCTCATAGGCGCGCTCGATGGCTTCCTGCGTATACATCACGCCCAGATTTTCGCCTTCGTCGTCGATCACGCGTACCTTGGGCACCGTGATGAACTCATTGTAACGGGGACCGGACTTAGGCGGCGGCGCCATTGGGCGGCGCATCATTGGGGGACGTATAGCGGCTTCTCCTATGGTAATTACAAAAATGGCTCTGGCGGCCCTTTAGCGCAAAGCCGAAAGGGGCGGCAAGCCCGCATCTGCGGTTTCGCCGACCCCATGTGGCATCACTGCCTCACCGCATATCGGGGGCGAGAGCTTCTTTTGCAAGACGTTCGATGATGTCCTCGACTGATAGGATGCTCTGCCCTTCCTTGCCAAGTTCGCGCAGCGCCACCGTCCCTTCGTCCGCCTCGCGACGGCCCACGACCAGCAGATTCGGCACTTTGCCAAGGCTATGTTCGCGCACCTTGTAATTGATCTTCTCGTTGCGCACGTCGATTTCCGCCCGAATGCCAGCGGCCCGCAGCCTCTCGACAAGCTGGTGGGCATAGTCGTCCGCGTCCGACACGATGGTCGCCACCACCGCCTGAACCGGCGCGAGCCACAGCGGGAATTTGCCCGCATAATGTTCGATCAGGATGCCGATGAACCGCTCATAGGACCCGAAAATGGCGCGATGAAGCATGACCGGACGGTGACGTTCGCCGTCTTCGGCCACGTAGGAGGCGTCGAGTCGCTCAGGCAGAACCCGGTCCGACTGGATCGTACCTACCTGCCAGGTCCGCCCGATCGCGTCGGTCAGATGCCATTCCAGCTTGGGCGCATAGAAGGCACCTTCGCCCGGCAGCTCTTCCCAACCATATTCCGGCGTATCGAGGCCAGCCGCCGCCACGGCATTGCGCAGCTCCTCCTCGGCCTTGTCCCACATTTCCTCGGTGCCGAAGCGCTTCTCGGGACGCAGCGCCAGCTTGATCGAATAGGTGAAGCCGAAATCCTTGTAGATCCGGTCGGCGAGCGCGCAGAAAGCCCGAACCTCCTCCACGATCTGGTCTTCGCGGCAGAAGATATGGGCGTCGTCCTGGGTGAACTGGCGCACCCGCATCAGGCCGTGCAGCGCGCCGTGCGGCTCATTGCGATGGCAGCAGCCATTTTCGTAGAAGCGCAGCGGCAGGTCGCGATAGCTTTTGATTCCCTGCTTGAAGATCAGGATATGCGCCGGACAGTTCATGGGCTTCAGCGCCATCCAGTCGGCATCGTTCGACACCAGCGGGCCTTCATCCTCGACGTTCGGCACTTCGTCGGGGATGACGAACATATTTTCGCGATATTTGCCCCAATGGCCGGACTGCTCCCACTGGCGCGCGTCCATGACCTGCGGTGTCTTCACTTCGCGATAGCCCGCCGCATCGATGGCGCGACGCATATAAGCCTCCAGCTCGCGCCAGATCAGATAGCCCTTGGGATGCCAGAAGACCGATCCATGTGCTTCCTGCTGGAGGTGGAACAGGTCCATCTCCGCGCCCAGCTTGCGATGGTCGCGCTTGGCCGCTTCTTCCAGCCGCGTGAGGTGCGCATCGAGCTGCTTCTTGTTCAGCCAGCCCGTGCCGTAAACACGCGAAAGCATCGCATTCTTCTGATCGCCGCGCCAATAGGCGCCCGACACGCGGGTCAGCTTGAACGCTGCCGGATCGAGCTTTCCCGTCGAGGCGAGATGCGGCCCGCGGCACATGTCGAGCCATCCGTCGCCCGACCAGTAAACCGTCAGTTCCTCACCTTCGGGAAGCTCGGCCGCCCACTCGGCCTTGAACGTCTCGCCCTCGGCCTTCCAGCGCGCGATCAGGTCCTCGCGCTTCCACACCTCCCGGCGCAGCGGCTTGTTGGCAGCGATGATCTCGCGCATTTTCGCTTCGATCGCGGGCAGGTCTTCTTCGGTGAAAGGCCGGTCCTTCGGCGCGAAATCATAATAGAAACCGTCGTCCGTCGAAGGGCCGAAAGTGATTTGCGTGCCAGGAAACAACGCCTGCACCGCTTCGGCCAGCACATGGGCAAAGTCATGCCGGGCCAGTTCCAGCGCGTCCGCCTCATCCTTGCTCGTCACCAGCGCCAGTTGCGAGTCCTGCTCAAGCGGCCGCATGATGTCGCGCAGCTCGCCATCGACTCGGGCAGCAATGGCCGCCTTGGCCAAACCCGGCCCGATCGCCGCCGCAATGTCCGCCGGGGTAGTGCCGGGCGCGACTTCACGCACGGAACCGTCGGGCAGGGTGATCTTGATCATGGCGGACAAGGGTCGGATCTTTCTGTGAGTGGATGAAGCGGCGCAAAATACCGCGCTTTCCCCATAAATGGGCGGCCCCGCCTGTCAATAGAAGCGGTCTTGCCAAGACAGGCCACTAAAGGCATCATTCATGTGTTGATATAACATTCAACAGGAGAGATTCATGGCTTTGAGCTTGGCGCAATCGGGCGATGTGCAATCGGAACAACCGATGGGTGAAATGAACACGACGCCGCTGATCGATGTGATGCTCGTACTGCTGATCATGTTCATCCTCACGATTCCGATCCAGACGCATAGCGTGGGCATCGATCTGCCTCAGAAGCCCGAAAAGACGATCCAGCCGCGCATCGACACGATCAAGAACAGGCTGGGCGTCGACGCCGACGGCATCATTCGCTGGAACGGCGCGGCGATCGACCGCATGACCTTGCGCCAATATCTCGCCGCATCGCTGCGCTTACCTGTCGAACCTGAACTACAGTTCCAGCCCGACGCTGCGGCCCGCTATGTTACTGTGGATGAAGTGCTTGCGGACGTTCGCCGCGCCGGCGTCAAGAAGCTCGGCTTCATCGGCAATGAACGCTACGCCCGCTTCTAACGGCAGGCAGCCGCCCACATGAACCCTCCTTGACCCGCCGCCCGGGACGGTCGCTTTCTCCGAACGGATCGGGGGAAGGAAGGCGGTGCGGAGGCAAGGGCGTTGACCTGGCTCTCCTCCCACCCGCTCTCCGCCGATCGGCGCTGCAGTGGAGCCTGGAGCGCGCTATCGCCCTAAGCTGGATCAGGCGAACAGCAGGCGGGCCTCGTCGCCCGTTTCCTGCAGGAAGGCGATGGGGCCGCTTACTGTCACGCCTTCTGGCAAATCCTCCGCGCTGACGCCGTGCAGGGCCATCCCGCTCTGACAGGCGAGGAGGGCGACGCCCAGCCCGAGCGCCTCCGCCATCAGTTGGCCCAGCGTCGGCAATCCAGCCGCGCCATGCGCCTCATCTCCGGGCGCTTTGAGCGCGGGCGCGAGCAAAGCCACGCCATCGAGTTGCAGAAAGATGCTCGCCCGGCCCCCCAGCGCCGCCTGCGCGCTCGCCAATATGAGCGCCCCGCGCAGCCGTTCGGCCTCGGCGGTGGCGACGACAATTCTCAGTTCGCGCATAGCTCTGCGGCGCATGCGGTGCAGGCGGGGTCCTTTGCCACCGCGACGGTGCGAAAGCGCATCGCTAACAGGTCGGCGAGCAGCAGCTTGCCCGCCATGTCCGCACCAAAGGGCACCAGCGCGCGGATCACTTCCAGCGCGGCGAGGCTTCCCATGACACCCGTCAGCGCACCGATCACACCGGTTTCCGCGCAGTTGCGCTCCGGCGCGTCCTGCGGATCGCCCACCAAGCAGCGATAGCAGGGCTGTCCACTTTCCCATCCGCGATAGGTGGCGAGTTGTCCCTCGAACGGTCCCACCGCCGCCGACACAAGCGGGATACGCAGCCGCTGCGCGCAATCGGCCACCGCCAGTCGGGTCGCGAAACTGTCGCACCCGTCCAGCACTACATCGGCGTCGCGCAGCATCAGCGCGGCATTGTCCGCATCTATCCGCGCGTTGATCGGGATCAGCTTCACGTCGGGATTGATCCGCGCCACCGCCGCCATGGCGCTTTCCGCCTTGGCCGCGCCGATATCCTCAGTACCGAACAGCACCTGCCGCTGCAGGTTGGACAGCGCGACATGATCATCGTCGATGACGCGGATCGTGCCAACGCCTGCCGCCGCCAGATAAAGGATCGCAGGGCTCCCGATCCCGCCAGCGCCGATCACCGCCACATCGGCCGACAACAGCCGCGCCTGGCCAGCCCCGCCAATCTCCTTGAGCACAATATGGCGCGCATAGCGTTCCAGCTGCTCGTCGGAGAGCGTCAGCGGGGCAGGGGTCATGATGACGTCACTCCGGTCGATCCGAAACCACCGGAACCCCGCACCGTCTCGTCCAGTTCCTCGACCTCGGCAAAGCGCGCCATCTGCACCGGCGCGGCAACCAGTTGTGCGATCCGGTCGCCACGCGCGATGACGAAGGGCTCTGTGCCCAGATTGATCAAGATGACCTTCAACTCTCCCCGATAGTCCGCATCGATAGTGCCGGGGGTATTGGGCAGGCTGATCCCATGTTTCAGAGCCAGGCCGGAGCGGGGTCGCACCTGCACCTCATAGCCTTCGGGGATGGCCATGGCGAAGCCGGTCGCCACCGCATGCCGCCCGCCCGGCACGATGATCACATCTTCCGCCGATACGACGTCCATGCCCGCCGCGTGCGCGGTCGCATAGGTGGGAACGGGGAGCCCCTCGCCATGGGGCAGGCGCTTCAGACGAATTTCAATCGGCGTGAGGTGGAAGGGCATTGGCGACCTTTTCGATAATGCGCGTTGCGACGGCGTCCTTGGGCAGATGCTCCCAGCTTTCAACGCCCTGAGCGGTGACGATATGCACGCTGTTGCTGTCGCCGCCCATCACGTCTCCAGACACGTCATTGGCGATGATCCAGTCGGCCCCCTTGCGCGCCAGCTTGGCCCGCGCATGTTCGGCGACCTTTTCGGTTTCGGCCGCAAAGCCGATCAGCAGGGCAGGCCGCTGACCATGATTGCCCAATGTCGCAAGAATGTCGGGGTTTTCGACCAGCGTGAGCGGCGCAGGCTTACCTGACCCGTCCTTCTTCAGCTTCTGCCCCGAAGCATCCGCCGTGCGCCAGTCCGCTACCGCCGCGACCATGAGAGCCGCGTCGGCGGGCAAGGCAGCCTCGACGGCCGCCAGCATCTCCCGTGCGCTTTCCACATCGATCCGGTTCACCCCCGCGGGCGTCGGCAAATGCACCGGCCCCGCCACCAGCGTCACGCGCGCGCCCGCCTTTGCAGCGGCAGCGGCGATGGCGAAGCCCTGTTTCCCCGACGAGCGGTTGGCGATGTAGCGCACCGGATCGATCGGCTCATGCGTCGGCCCGGCGGTCACGAGGATGTGACGCCCCTTCAATCCACCTCCCTTCCCTTCGCTCAAAGCGACCGGAGTTTGGAGTAACCGCGCAATCTCCCCGGCAATCGCCTCCGGTTCAGGCAACCGTCCTTTGCCATATTCCCCGCAAGCCATCTCGCCATCATCGGGTTCCATCACCCGCACGCCATCGGCACGTAGCTGCGCTAGGTTCCGCTGCGTCGCCGGATGATGCCACATGCGGACATTCATCGCAGGCACTGCTAGCACAGGCTTGTCCGTTGCCAGCAGCAGCGTCGTCGCCAGATCGTCGGCAATGCCGTTCGCCATCTTCGCCAGGATATTCGCGGTCGCAGGCGCCACGACCACCAGGTCGGCTTGGCGGCTCAGTTGGATATGCCCGATCTCACGCTCTTCCTTTAGGTCGAACATGTCGCCATAGACATGATCCTCCGTCAGCACGCCGAAGGCCAGAGGGGTCACGAACTTGGTCGCGCTGTCCGTCAGCACCGCGCGCACCGCGATACCGCGCTTCTTCAGCAACCGCACCAGCTCCAGCGACTTGTAGGCTGCAATGCCGCCGGAGACGATAAGGAGGACGCGTCGCTGAGTCATAGTTGCAGATGTAGCAGCGCCGTAACGACCGCTCCAGCCACTGCAGCAACCCCGGCGACCACGGCATAGCGCCACCCGCCGCCGATGCGGATCAGCCTCACTTCACTCAGCGGCGGAGGAGGGGGCGCGCCGCCCTTCTCAGGGAAAGCCTCTTCGATCCGCCGGACCAGACCCGGAAGCCTTTGCAGTGTCCGCCAATTTTCAATCAGCGCATCGGCCGCCTTGGCTTCGGGCCCAAGTTCCGCGCGCAGCCATTCCCTCACATAGGGGCCGCTCGTTTCCCACAGGTTGATGTCGGGGTCGAGCGCGGTCGCCACGCCTTCCACCATCACCATCGTCTTTTGCAGCAGCAGCAGATGCGGCTGCGTCTGCATATCGAAATCGCGGGTGATCGCGAACAGCCCGTCCAGCATGCCGCCCACGGACAACTCGCGCACGGGCTTGCCGCGCATCGGCTCGCCGACCGCGCGCAGGGCGGTCGCGAATTCCTCGACATTGTGATGGCCCGGCACATATTGCGCCTCGAAATGGATCTCGGCCACGCGCTTGTAGTTGCCGGTGATCAGGCCGTAGAGAATCTCCGCCAACCACATGCGCGCGCGCCGATCGATCCGGCCCATGATGCCAAAATCGATCGCCACGATATCGCCATTGGCGGTGACGAACAGATTGCCCTGATGCATGTCTGCATGGAAAAAGCCCTCGGCAATCGCCTGCCGCAGGAAAGCGTTGACCAGCCGCGCCGCAATCTCCTTCACATCATGGCCAGCAGCGATCACGGCGTCCCGATCGGAAATCTTGATGCCGTCGATCCACTCCATCGTCATGACCTTGCCGGTCGTGCGATCCCAGTCGATCTGCGGCACGCGATATCCGGGCATCGCCTCCATCGCCTCGGCCAGTTCGGAAGCCGAAGCCGCCTCGCGCCGCAAGTCCAGCTCGCGCGCGGTCCAGCGTTTCATGTTGGCGATCACCAGCCGGGGCCGCAGCCGCGCGGCCTCGCCGCCCAGCATCTCCATATGCGCGGCCGCCCATTCATAGGTCTGGATATCGCGATTGAACTGATCGGTGACACCCGGGCGGATCACCTTCACCGCAACGTCGCGGCCGTCTAGGGTGATGGCGCGATGGACCTGCGCGATCGAAGCGGCGCCCACCGGCGTCTCATCGAAACTGCGGTAGATGCTCTCCAGCGGCCGTCCGAAGCTCTGTTCGATCTGCGCCCGGACGATCGGAAAGGGTACAGGGGGCAGCGCATCCTGCAGGCGCAGCAGATCATCCGCCGCCTGCTCACCCACCAGATCGGGCCGGGTCGCCAGCGTCTGTCCCAGCTTGATCGCCGCCGGGCCGATCGCCTGAAACGCATCGGCATAGCGTGGCTGTTGGGGCACGCGCGCGCCCACCCGCGCTACCCGCACCAGCCTCCGCACTGCCGTTGGCGTCAGCGGATCACGCTCGATCCCCCGCAACGCCCCATGCCGCGCCAGCGTTCGGCCCCATTTCAGCAGCCGCCAGATATGCGTGATGTGAGAGGGCACTACTTACTTCCCTCCCGCGGGCGGGAGAGGTTCAAAGCAGGCGCGTGACTGCTTTGAAGGGTGGGCTTGCAGTGTCGCCATCAAATCTTCCACCCCGAATGGATCGCCACCAATCCGCCCAGGATCGGCTCCACCTTCGTCTGTACGAACCCGGCCTCGCGGATCATCCGTTCAAATTCCGGCATAGGGGGAAAACGGCGGATCGATTCGATCAGGTAACGATAGCTGTCCTCGTCATCCGCCAACAGCTTGCCGAGCTTGGGCACGAGCCGGTGCGAATAGAGGTCATACACATCGGAAAAACCGGGCCAGGTGGTCGTCGAAAATTCCAGGCAGAAGAAACGCCCGCCGAACTTCAGCACCCGATGCGCCTCGCGCAGCGCCTTGTCGATATGCGTCACATTTCGGATGCCGAAGGCGATCGTATAGGCATCGAAGCTGCGGTCCTTGAAAGTCAGCTCCTCCGCATTCTGCTCCGACCAGATCAGCCCTTCGAAACCCTTCTTCTTCGCACGCTCGACGCCGACGGCCAGCATTTCGGGGTTGATGTCGGACACCGTGACCCGCGCGCCATGTCTGTGCATGCGGAAGGCGATGTCGCCCGTTCCACCCGCCATGTCCAGGATCGCTTCGTCCTTGCGCGGTTTCACCCGGCCCACAAACTGGTCCTTCCACAGCCGGTGTGCGCCTGCGGACATGGCGTCGTTCATCAGGTCATATTTGGACGCGACGTTGGAAAAGACGGCGCGGACCATCCCCTGCTTTTCAGAAGCATCCACATCGCGATAGCCGAAAGAAGCGGTGTCGTTCATGGTCGAGCCTCCTAGAGCATTTGCATGTCCGGAGGAAACACCCCAGATCAGCGAAAATGTTCAGCCTCTGCCAGCGATTATCTTCCGTTCCTTTCGAGCCCTTCGACTGTCTGTCTGCAACAGGCGCTCAGGACAGGCCAAGGTCGAGAAACGACATGCCGAACGCCCATCACAGCAGGATCACCTGAATGCCCGAACTGCCCGAAGTCGAAACCACCGTGGCGGGCCTGCGCTCGGTTCTGGAGGGCGCCGTCCTCACCCGCGTCGAGCCGCGCCGGGCGGACCTGCGCTTCCCGATCCCGGTGGACCTGCGGCAGCGGCTGACCGGCGCGACTGTCACCTCTCTCTCCCGCCGTGCCAAATATGGACTCATCGAAACTGATCGCGGCGATACGCTGATCTTCCACCTGGGCATGTCGGGGCGTTGGCGAATCGACCCGGCGGAGATCGGTGCGCATGATCATCTGCTGATCGAAACGGGCGGCGGCCGCCTGCTTTCGCTTAATGATCCGCGCCGCTTCGGCTCGCTCGACCTAGTCCGCAGCGACGCCTGGCAGGCTTATGCGCCCTTCACCCGCATGGGTCCGGAACCGCTAGGCGCTGATTTCTCCGCCGCCTATCTGGCCGATGTGCTCAAGGGCAAGGCGACTTCGATCAAGGCTGCGCTGCTCGACCAGCGCGTCGTCGCAGGACTTGGCAACATCTATGTCTGCGAAGCGCTCAACATGGCCAAGATTTCGCCGATGCGGGAGGCGGGACGGATCAGCCGGGCGCGCCTCACATTGCTGGCCGATGCGATTCGCGAAGTCTTGACCGCGGCCATAGCGGCTGGCGGTTCGACGCTACGCGATTATGCCCGGCCTGATGGGGAGCTTGGCTATTTTTCCAAACAGTGGCGCGTCTATGGGCGGGAGGGGGAAAGCTGCGCCTGTGGCGGCGTGATCCGGCGGCGCGTGGATGGCGGACGGTCCACCTTCTATTGCCCGAAATGCCAGAAATAGCGCGCCGCTGACCGTTGACGCTTCGCCCTATCCCCTGTAAGGGGCGCACCTTCACGGGGCTGGCTGGCGATTCCTGCCGGTCCTTTCACGAGATTTGACGAGAACCGAGGACTGTAAATGGCCAATACGCCGCAAGCCAAGAAGCGCATCCGCCGCAACGCACGCCGTGCCGAAATCAACGGCGCCCGCATCAGCCGGATCCGCACCCTGGTGAAGAAGGTCGAAACCGCTCTCGCCGCTGGCGACAAGGCGGCTGCGGCTGCGGCGCTGCAGACGGTCCAGCCCGAACTCGCTCGCGGCGTTGCGCGCGGCGTCGTGCACAAGAATACTGCGGCCCGTAAGTTCGGTCGCCTGACGAAGCGCGTCAGCGCGCTCGCCTGAGCCGCACTACTCGATCGTCAAACAGGTTGAAGACCCGTCCCGCTCTGCGGGGCGGGTTTTTTCATGATTCCGTCACGCGGCCGTAACGGAGACTCGCGCATTTCCGCGATTTCCTCACGATTCGGGCTAAACAGGCCCTTACCGTACATTTTGTAAGTCATTGAAAAATATGTGTAAAATGGCAATCTCGCCGTTTCTCCCGGTTTTCCGAGTCAACGCCTTTATTTCACATTTTTGACCTGCCCTGCCCTTGATCCGGCGGAGAATGCCTGTCTATTTTCAACTCTCTGATCGCCACTCGAATCGAATCTCGGCGATCGTCATTGGGTTGTTTGGCACAGTTTTCGTGGGGAAGCCTTCGCTTTTCCAAGCGGTTCTCTGTGTCTGATAGCTCCTGTCCATCAGGGGCACAGTTGATGGGGGTCGACTGTTT
>NZ_AP027331.1:0-897500 GCF_055395525.1 Sphingobium sp. TomTYG65
ATGAGTGCGCCTGAGCCGTTCGACTATGCTCATGATGGCTTGAAACTCTCAGGCCGCATCGCGCGCCCGGAAGGCTCCGGCCCTCATCCCGCCATCCTCGTCATGCATTCTGCGCTCGGTCCCGACCAGCAGACGGCAGATCGGGCGCAGGACTTGGCGAAACTCGGCTATGTCGCGCTGGCGACGGACCTTTACGGGCTCGGGCCCGCAGGTCCGGACCTCGACTATATGCCGCTATTCCAGCAGTATCAGGAACAACCCGATCTGCTGCGCGGTCGTATCCTCGCGGGATATGAAGCCCTTCGCGCACTCCCCGAAGTGGATGCAGGACGTATCGCCGCGATCGGCTATTGCTTCGGCGGCCAATGCGTATTGGAACTGGCGCGCAGCGGAGCCGATGTGCGATCCGTCGTCAGCTTCCACGGTCTCCTGCGCACCGCCCGGCCAGCCCAACCCGGCACGGTCAAGGCGCACATGCTGGTCCTCACCGGCGCGAAGGACCCCTTCGTCCCCGAAGAAGATGTGCGCCGCTTCCAGGAAGAAATGACAGCGGCGCAAGCGGACTGGCAACTCACCGTCTATGGCGATGGCTACCACTCCTTCACCGCCCCGGAAGCCGCTAAGTTGAATTACGAAGGCATCCGCTACGACCCGCTGCTCGACCGCCTCTCCTGGGCGCAGGCCACCGCGTTTCTCGACACGACGCTCGGCAGCCCCTCTACCTAGTCAAGGCGAACTGGACCGACACCGTTGCGCCCAGCGTCAATTCACCCGGCGCGACGGGGCTAGGCGGCGGGGGTGGAGCAGGTGGCGCACCAGCCATGCGTCCCGTGACGAAGATCGGCTGCGGATAATAGCCGCCGCCCTCGCTGATCGAAATGATACGAGAGATCCGCAGCCCAGCCGCACGCGCATAAAGTTCGGCCCGTGACCGCGCTTCCTTCACCGCTTCGACCCGCGCTTCGTCCAGCGCCGCCTTGGGCTCATCCAGTGTGAAGGACGGCCCATCCACCTGATTGGCCCCCGCGGACACCAGCGTGTCTATGATTCGGCCCATCTCGCCCAGCTTGCGCACCCGGACCTGCACATTGTTCCGCGCCTCATAGCCGATGATCCGCGGCGGCTGCGGCTGAGTAGGTGCGACATAGGGCTCGCGCGTCATGCGGGCGCGCATCTGCGCTTCCTGCTCTGGATTGGAATATTGCGGTTGCAGCGACAGCGCCGATGTCTGGATGTCGCGGTCGGCAATGCCAGCGCGCTTCAAAGCTTTCACCACCTCATCCATCCGCGTCGCATTGGCGGCCAGCGCCTCGCCGCCATTCTTCCCCTGCGTCACGACGCCTGCCGAAAAGACGGCAAGGTCGGGCACCCTGCGGCTCTGGCCCTCTCCGCTGACGACCAGCAATGTCTCCTCGGCTGTCAGCACAGGACTTGCGGCAGGCAGCTGTGCCTCAACCGCCGGAGCCAGGCCTGCTGCAAGGGCCAAAAAGGCTAAGCTTTTCATCCGCATTCCCTCCATCATTGCCGAAGCGGAACGTCTATCTCGGCATCGGGTTGCAAAATGCCCCGCCATGACAGCAACTCCACGGCGCGGCCTGCGTTGAGCAGCGCGGAGGCCTTATGAAGATGAATCGACAATCCCCGGCGGGCTGGTTAACCATCTTTGCCCGGCTGGGCTTCGCGGCACGCGGTCTCGTCTATCTGCTGATCGGCGTCTTCGCCATCGACGCCGCGCTGAATGGCGGACGGCCCAGCGACAATCAGGGCGTGATGGGAACGGTGGCCGATGCGCCCGGTGGTCGCTGGCTGCTGCTGCTGTGTGCGCTCGGCTTTGCAGGTTACGCTTTCTGGCGGCTGACCGAAGCGGCGCTCGACCCCGAACGTCGCGGGCAGAGCATGAAGGGTAAGTTCGAACGCGCGGGCTATGCAGTGAGCGGCATCATCCATATCGGCCTTGCCGCCGCTGCTGTCCGGCTCGCCACGCGGCAGGCCCCGTCGCCCAATGGCGCTCCGGGCGATGAAGCCATGCAGGATTGGTCGGCCTGGCTGATGGAACAGCCTGCAGGTCCCGTCCTTCTGGGACTCGCCGCCCTGCTGCTCTTCGCCACAGCGGCGGCGCAGGCGATCAAGGCCTATAAGGCGCGCTTCGACGAGCTTGCGGGCGATGTTCCTGCCCCCGACAAGGTTCGCCTGCTCGGCCGCGTCGGCTATGCGGCGCGCGCGCTCGTGTTCGCGCTGATGGGCTGGTTCCTGCTGAACGTGGTCCTCCACCATAATCCGGAAGAGGCGGGCGGCCTGGGCGCGGCCTTGCGGCACTTGCGGGCGCAGGATCATGGGCCGTTGCTGCTACTCGTGGTCGCCATCGGACTGGCGCTCTTCGGGCTCTTCAGCCTTGTGGAGGCGCGCTATCGCCATCTTCATGTGATTACGCCAAGGATGGGCCGCTAATTTCCGCTACGAACGCGGGCTACGGACTTGGCGAGCCAAAGCGCGGCCAGCCATCCCGCGACCGCGCAGCCGCCGAACCAGATCAGCCACATCGCCGCATCCCCGGTCAGCGCGATGAGCAATCCCGGCAGCACCACGCCCAGCACATAAAGATAGCGCTTGGCCCGCCCATGGCCGCCAGTCAATCCCGCCGCCCGCCTCCGCTTGGGATCGCCAAGAGCGAGCAGAAGGATGAAGGCGACAGAAGCTGTCATGGCCACAAAGGTTATGGTCATCACTCGGCCGCCTGAAGCACTGCCGACCGACGACGCACGCCCGCCCATTGCGAAGCAAGGCGGGCAATCACCCACGCGCCCGCAAGCAGCAGGATGCAATCGACCGCCGCGATGATCGGCTGCCCCGCACGGATCGCCTCGCCCCAGCCCGCACCGCCCATGAACAGGCGGAGCAGCGGCAGGCCAAGCAGCAGCAAACTGATTGCGCCCTCCAGCACGGGTCCGAACTTCTCGCGATCCCGTATCAGGAATCCGCCCAGGATCACCGCCGCCGATGCGATCAGGAACCCGGCGGGCGTCCAGAACAGGGCGTGCCCCGACGATGTGGTCAGGAAAAATGCCGCCGCGGTGGACAGCAGCGCGAATGGCAAGCCAAGGCCGACGATCGTCACCAGGCGATCAAGCCACCCCAGCGACCGCGCCTCGGACGCTCGTTTCGCCACCCAGAGGCGCAGGCCGGTCAATGTCACATAGCACATGGCAAAGCCCAGCCCGAACCAGACCGCCTTCGACAGCAGGCCCGCGAAATTGCCGAAGTGCAGCGGCGACATGATCGCGGCAAGCGTCCCGCCCGCCGATGGCTCGGCGCCGATTAGCGGCTTTACCTGTTCGAAGCGCCCATCGGCACCCGCGTAAAGCAGGCTGATGGGCATGACGCCGCCTTCTTCTGGCGGGTGGAAGGTCGTGACCTTGGCGTCGGCTCGTCCGAAATTTTCTACCGTGACGAATGTCGGGATCTCGCCCGTCCGCCGAATCGCATCGCTTGTGATCCGATCCAGCCCGCTGGTCGCCACAGGCCGAGGGTCCGGCTTCCCCGGATTGCCGAAGACGCTATCGTTCAGCGCCTCCACATCCCCGCCAAAAGCCGCCATGGCGACGATCGGCACGCCGACCGTTCCGAAAAAGGAAAAGAAGCTGCCGGTGAAGGCGAGGATGAAGGCGAAGGGCAGGCTCCATGTCCCCGCGACGCTGTGCCGGTCGCGATTGAACAGCACCGGATTGGCCTTACGCCTCAGCGTGAAGATGTCCTTGAAAAGATGCCGGTGGATCATCACGCCGGAAATGGCCGCGACCAGCATGGCAAGACCCAATATGCCGGTCAGCAGCAGGCCCCAGGGGTTGGGAATATGCAGCCGCACATGCGTATCGACCAGGAAATGGCTCAGCGCATCGTCATTGCGCGGGCCGAACACTTCTTCGCCAGTTCCCACCTTCCGCTCGACTATGCGGCCGTCGCGATCGACCTGATAATAGATGCCGCGGCTGACGAATGTGCCGTCGGGATCGGTTTCATGGCGGTGGAAAAAAGCGCCCAATTGATGGTCGCCGACTTCGAACAGATCGACGCCTTCATGATATTTGGGCGGCGTTTGCTGACCCAGACTTTCCACCGTCTGTCCGATTGGCCGTTCGAAGGCTGAACTGGTCGATACATGACCGGCCGACCAGATGCCGATTTCTTCCGCGAACACCGCCGCCGTGCCGGTCAGGATCACGGCATAAAGGACCAGCCCGAGCAGGATGCCGGACCAGCCATGGACCGCCACCATCAGCTTCGTTTCATTTTTCGGAAGGTGGATCATCGGCCTGCCACCCCCGCTGCTGCCGAACGACCGAGAAATTTATGGGCAAGCAGCCCGCCATGGCTGACCAGCAGCAGCGCCGCGACGAGCGCAACCCGGCCGATGCTGCGGTCGAGGCAGGCATGGAAGAAGAGTACCGCCCAGATCAGCGGTGCCAGCACCAGCGGCATAACCAGATTGTCGATCCCGGCTCGTCCCCCCGGCAGCCATAGCGCCATGCCAGCCATAATGACCACCGTCACCACGATGGCCCCCGGCCCGGCAAGCAGGATGCGGACCCAGCGGCGGCCGCCCGCGGTGATGGCTTTGCTGATCATCAGCCTTTCATAGCCTGACGATCAGATGATGCAAGTCATTAGCATTAACGAGCCATCTCTATGAGTCTCCGCCCTTTCCCTTCGGCGAACCTTCCTGATATGCGGCTGTAAACCACCCGCGAAAGGAAGACCCGCGCCCATGAAGATGCACCAGCTGCGCGCCTTAGCGGAGGTCGTGAAGGCCGGCAGCATCCAGCGGGCCGCGCGAGCGATGAACCTGTCGCAACCGGCGCTTAGCAAGTCGATCCGCGAACTGGAGCGCCAACTTGGCGTCCCCTTGCTGGTGCGCGGCGCGACCGGGGCGACGCTGACCCCATTCGGCGCGATCCTTTCGAAACGCTATGAAGTCATGCAGAAGGAGCTGGACAAGGCCCGCGAGGAGATCGACTGGCTAAAAGGCACGCTCGGCGGGCGGCTGCTCGTCGGCATTTCGCCGCCCGCCGCCGGTGCAGGCATCGCAACCCTGTTCGGTAGCTTCCGCCAGCGCCAGCCTGCCGTCGAACTGGAGCTGCTGGAATTGCGGCCTGCTCAAATCTTCGACGCGGTGCGCAGTGGCGTCATCGACCTGGGCATCGTCCATCATTATGGCGAAACCGACCTCGCCGGGCTGCAATACGTCACCTTGAAAAGCTATCAGACAGTCCTCGCGGTCGGCGGACAGGACAGGGCGCTTCCCCAGACCATCGAAGAATTGTGGGAGAGGGAATGGATCACCAGCGACCTTGCCGACCATGCCGACGGTTATATCTCGGTCCTGTCCGCGCGCCTTGGCATAGACCCGCCGAGCCGCCTGTTCCGCTGCACCTCGATCGCGATCCTTTTCGAATTGTCGGAGCAGCCGCAGCTGGTCAGCCACTGGGCCGACGACATCAACCCCTATCTCGACATGAAATTCGCGTCCGGCGCCCTGACCAGGCTGGACCTCGGCATCGACCTTCCCGCAATGGACATTGCGCTGGTCTATAAGGATGACGAGCTTCTGTCCCCCGGCGGAACGCTGCTGACGAAGATCGTGCGCTCGGCGTTCAACCTCTAAAAGTCCGCGCCGATCACGCGATAGAGCGCGATCCGGTTCTGCAGCAGTTCAAGGTCGGTCGCGATCGCGCTGCGCCGCGCCGCATAGAGCGATCGCTGGTTCACCAGCGTCGTGAGGAACGGGTCGATCCCCGCGCGATAGCGCTGTTCCGACAGCGCATAGGCTTGCTCATTGGACAGGACCAAGGCCCGCTGCGCCTGCTGCTGGTCGCCGATCGTGCCTGCGCGCGCCAGCGCGTCCGCCACCTCGCGAAACGCGCTCTGGATCGCGCCTTCATAGGCGGCAAGAGCGGCGTCGCGCTGCGCCTTGCTATATTCGATATTGCCGCGCATCCCGCCACCGAAGATCGGCAGGCTGGCAGAGGGCGCAGCCGTCCAGGTGAAAGCGCCACCGCTGAACAGAGACGACAGCGCCGAACTCGCCACTCCGATTGCCGTTGTCAGGCTGATCCTGGGGAACATGGCCGCGCGCGCCGCGCCGATATCGGCGTTCGCCGCCTGCAACTGATGCTCCGCCTGCAGCACATCGGGCCGCTGCAGCAGCACTTCGGACGACAGGCCAGCGGGCACTTGCGCGGTCGATCCCACCAGAGCCTGCAAGGAAACCGGCAGCAGCGCCTCCTCCACAGGAGCCCCCGCAAGCAGGTCGATGGCATTGCGGTCCTGCGCCACCTGCGTGACCGTCGCCGCCACATCGGACCGGGCCTGTTCGACGATGGTCTCCGCCTGATGCACGTCCAGCTTGCCCGACAGACCAACGCCGTTCAGCGACCGGGTCAGCTTCAACGTCCGCTCCGCACTGGCCAGCGTGTCGCGCGACACGGCAAGCAATTGCTGATCGGCCGCCAGCGTCGCATAGGCGCTCGTCGTTTCCGCTACCAAGGCGATGCGGGCCGCACGCGCCCCTTCCTGCGTCGCCAGATAGGATTGCAGCGCCGCTTCGGACAGATTGCGCAATCGCCCGAACAGGTCGATCTCAAATGCGCTGAATCCCACATCCGCGCTGTAGCTGTCCTGCCGCTGGTCATTGCGGCGGCTGAATGTCGCCCCCGCATCCGCAGTCACGGTGGGCAACTGCGCGGCCCGCTGAACACGATATTGCGCCCGCGCGGCGAGCACATTGGCGAGCGTAACGCGCAGATCGCGATTATTCGCCAGTGCCTGCTCGATCACAGTGCGCAGCCGCTCGTCCCCGATCAGTGCGTTCCACGGCAACCCCGCCTTCTGCGCCGCATCCGCCGCCGGATAGGCCGCACCGCTCGGCCAGGCAGGAGGCACTGGCGCTGCCGGCCGCTCATATGCCGGGGCAAGGTTGCAAGCAGCCAGCGCGACCGTGCAGCTCAAGACGGCAAGCCGCTTCATGCCGTCACCTCCGTTGCGGCCGCGGGCGGCGGACTGCCCTTGCGCGTGAAGAAGCGCATGATGGTGAAGAAGAACAGCGGGACGTAGAAAATCGCCAGCAGCGTGCCCGTCAACATACCGCCCGCGACCGCCGTGCCGATGGCGATGCGACTCTGCGCGCCCGCGCCATGCGCCAGGGCCAGCGGCATGACGCCCGCGATAAACGCCAGCGACGTCATGATGATCGGCCTGAACCGCAGCTTCGCCGCTTCGATCGCCGCGCTCATCGCATCCTTGCCTTCGCGATAGGCAAGCTCGGCGAATTCGACGATCAGGATCGCATTCTTCGCCGCCAGCCCCATGGTGGTCAGCAAACCAACCTGGAAGAAGATATTATTCTCCAGCCCCCGCGCCCACACGGCGACAACTGCGCCCACCAGACCCAGAGGAATGACGAACAGCACCGCCAACGGCACCGACCAGCTTTCATACAGCGCCGCGAGGCATAGAAAGACGACTAGAACCGACAGCGAATAGAGCAGGGGCGCCTGCCCGCCGGAAAGCTGCTCCTGATAGGAAAGGCCGCTCCAGCTATAGCTGGTCCCCGCCGGCAGCTGCTTTTGCAGGCGCACCATCTCATTCATCGCCTCGCCCGAACTGGCGCCCGGCGCGGCCTGCCCCTGAATTTCATAGGATGACTGGCCATTGAAGCGCGACACGGTGGTCGGCCCCATTTCCCAATGAGTGGTCGCAAAGGCGGAGAAGGGCACCATCTCCCCGGTCGCGGCGGACCGTACCTGCCAGTTCTGAATGTCCGTCGGCAGCGCGCGATAGGGCGCATCGGCCTGCATATAAACGCGCTTCACCCGGCCACGATCGACGAAATCGTTGATATAGGTGCTGCCCCAGGCGGAACTCAGCACATCGTCCACATCGCTCTGCGTCAGGCCCAGCACGGCCAGCTTCTCGCTGTCGATATCGACCTTCAGCTGCGGCGTATCCTCCAGCGTTGCGGCGCGGACGCCTGCCAGCAATGGGCTCTGCCCCGCCGCCGCCAGCAACTGATTACGCAGCGCCAGGAAACGGTCCCGGCTGAGCCCGCCGCTGTTGAGCAGTTCGAAGGTGAAGCCGTTCGACTGCCCAAGGCCGCGAATGGATGGAGGCGTCATCGCCAATATCTTCGCGTCGCGAATGGCGGCAAGCTGCTTGGTGGCGCGCATCGCGATCTCGCTCGCGCTGTTCGCCTTGCCCTTGCGGTCCTCCCATGGGGCCAGGTTGATGAAACCCTGCGCCGTATTCTCACCCTGCCCTGCGAAGCTGAAACCCTGTGCGATGAAGATGTTGCCGACATTATCGGCTTCGTCATTCAGGAAATAGTTGCGCACGCTTTCGATGGCCTGCGTCGTGCGGGAGGATTTGGCGCCCGCCGGCAGCGTCATCTGCACCATCACCTGCCCCTGATCCTCGACCGGCAGGAAGCTGGTGGGCAGCCGGACGAAGAGCAGGGCAAGAATAGCCAGGATCAACACATAGACGCCCCAGAAAAGCGCACGGCGGTGCATCACCTGCTCCAACCGCCGCATATAGCCGCCGGTCACGCGCTCGAACCAGCGGTTGAAGCGGCCCGGCCAACCCTGCTGCCTCCGCTCCTCGCTCGTTGGCTTCAACAGCGTGGCGCATAGTGCTGGCGACAGGATCAGCGCGACGACCACGGACAGCAGCATGGACGACACGATGGTGATCGAAAACTGGCGGTAGATGACGCCTGTCGATCCGCCGAAAAAGGCCATGGGCAGCAGGACTGCCGACAGGACCAGGGCGATGCCCACCAGCGCGCCGCCGATTTCCTCCATCGATTTGATGGTCGCCGTACGCGCGTCCAGCCCTTCCTCATGCATCAATCGCTCGACATTTTCGACGACCACGATCGCGTCATCGACCAGCAGGCCGATGGACAGCACCATGCCGAACAGGGTGAGCGTGTTGATGGAATAGCCAAACAGCGCCAGCACGCCGAACGTGCCGAGCAGAACGACCGGCACGGCCACTGCGGGGATCAGCGTCGCGCGCCAGCTTTGCAGGAACACGAACATCACCACGACGACCAGCCCGACCGCTTCGATCAGCGTCTGGACCACTTCTTCGACCGACAGGCGGATAAAGGGCGTCGTGTCGCGCGGAAAGGCGACGCTGTAACCGTGCGGCAGGTTGGCCGACAGCTCCGCCACCTTCGCCTTCACCAGTTCGGCAGTCTTCAGCGCGTCCGCGCCCGGCGCGAGCTGCAGCGCGACGCCCGACCCCGGATGACCGTTGAGCGCGGCGGAGGAGGCGTAGCTTTCATTGCCCAGCTCCACCCGCGCCACGTCGGACAGATGGACGACCGACCCGTCACTCTGCGTCTTGACGATGATGTTGCGGAACTGCTCCGGCGTCTGCAGGCGCGCGCGCGCCCGCACCGTCGCATTCAGCTGTTGCCCAGCGGGCGCCGGATCAGCGCCGATCTGACCTGCCGACACCTCGACATTCTGCGCCCGGATCGCGTTTTCGACATCCGATGGCATCAACTTGACGGTGGCAAGCTTGTAGGGATCGAGCCAGATCCGCATCGCATATTGCGACCCGAAAATCTGGACCGCGCCCACGCCCTCGATGCGGGAGATCGGGTCCTGGAAATTGTTCACCAGATAGTCGGAAATATCGGTCTGCGTCGAACGGTCGGTGCGGTCATACAGGGCGACCAGCATCAGGAAGTCGGTCTGGGACTTGGTGACGGTAAGGCCCTGCTGCTGCACCGCATTGGGCAGGCGGCTGAGAGCCTGCTGCACCTTGTTCTGCACCTGCACCTGTGCGGTGTCGGGATCGGTGCCCTTCTTGAAAGTAACGGTGATCCGCGCCTGCCCATTGGCGGTCGAGGTCGATGAAAAATACATCAGCCCGTCGATGCCGGTCAGTTGCTGTTCGACCACCTGCGTGACGCTGGTTTCGACCGTGTCGGCGGATGCGCCGGGATAGTTGGCGTTGATGTTGACCGAAGGCGGCGCAATGTCGGGATATTGCGCGATCGGCAGCGACAGCATCGCCCCCAGGCCCGCAAGCATGATGCCGATTGCGATGACCCAGGCGAAGATGGGCCGTTCGATGAAATAGCGGCTCAGCATCGGCGGGTCCTACTTGCCCCGGCCGATGGGCGCCGGGCGCACCGTGTCGCCGGGCTGGACCTTGTCGGTCCCTTCGACGATCAGCCTGTCACCGGCTTTCAGGCCCGCCGTGACAAGCCATTTGTCGCCGATCGCCTGCGCGGCGGTGACGGTGCGCTGCTCGACCTTGTTCCCCTTGGTGACGACCAGCGCCGTCGCATTGCCCTTGGGATCGCGGCTGATGCCTTGCTGTGGGGCGAGAATGCCGCCCGGCACCACGGATTGCGGCGCGACGACGCGCACGAACATGCCGGGCAGCAGCAGGCTGTCCGGATTGGGGAATCGGGCGCGCAGCGTGATCGTGCCGCTATTGGGATCGACGATCGGCTCGGCAAACTCGACCCGGCCCTCCAGCGGATAATCGCTGCCATCGTCCAGCTTCAGCCGGATGACCGCGCTTGCCGGAAGCGCCTTGCCTGCCGCAAGGGCGCGGCGCAGCGCCAGAAGCTGCGCGCTGGACTGGGTGATATCGACGAAGATCGGATCAAGCTGCTGGATGGTGGCGAGCGGGGTCGCCTGGCTGGCCGTCACCAGTGCGCCAGGCGTCACCATCGATCGCCCGATACGGCCGCTGATCGGGGCACGCACCTCGGTAAAGCGCAGGTTTATGCCTGCGGTCTGGAGCGATGCGCGGGCCTGCTGCACGGCGGCCCCGGCCTGCCGCGCCGCCGCGACAACATCGTCACGGTCCTGCGCGCTTACAGCCTCCGTCTGCCCCAGCGCCTGGTAGCGACGCGCCTTGGCCTGCGCGGCGACAGCCGTCGCCTGCGCGTTGGCGAGCGCCGCCTGCGCTTCATCGCGGGATGCGCGGTAGAGCGACGGATCGATCTGGTACAGCGGCTGACCCGCCCGGACATAGGATCCTTCGGTAAACAGCCGCTTTTGGATGACGCCCGCCACCTGAGGGCGGACCTCCGACATCATGGTCGATGCGGTCCGGCCGGGCAATTCCGTCGAGACCGTCACATCCTGTGGCTGCAGCGTCACGACGCCGACCTCCACCACCTTCTTCTCCGGCGGCTTCTTCTGCCCGCAGCCCGTGGCAAGCAGGCACAGCGCAACGGCTGCTGTCGCATAGCGGGAAAGGGAATAGGTGGCGGCAGGGCGCGGCAGCATGGCGGCAGGCATTCCAAACATGTTCAGCGGTGCAGAAAACTTCACCCGGCGCAGGGGGAGGGGGGAGCGCCGGGTGAAGGACGGACCCGCAGCACTGACGCTTGTCAGGCAGGCAGGAACCGACCATTCCTATTTGTCCCGTCGCCTCTATCTTCATAGAGGCAAGATGTCCCATTGTGCATCGCAACATGTCCAATTGTATCTGAACGTATCAACCTGCCGCTCCCCGCAGACATCTCAATCCTCCCAGGTTATTTTAATTCGATGTTTCCTTCATTAAATCACCGCACTCCCCGCCTGATCGTCGTCGATGACGACCCCGACATTCGGGATCTGATCGTCGGGCAACTTCTCCAGGATCATTATGAAGTCCTGTCAGCAGGCAGCGTATCCGAACTGAAGGCAGCGCTCGCCGCCCAGCCCGCCGATCTCATCGTGCTGGACCTCAACCTCCCTGATGGCGACGGCCTAGCCCTTTGCCGCGAACTGCGCAGCCAGGGAAACGACGTCCGCATCATCATGGTTTCGGCCCGGGGAAGCGCCATCGATCGGGTACTCGGATTGGAGCTGGGAGCGGACGATTATCTGACTAAACCCTTCGAACCGCGCGAGCTTCTGGTACGAATCCGCAACCTGCTCCGCCGAACGCAGTCGGACAGCAGCGATCGCCAGCGCGACAAAGGCGCGCGCCTCGCCCGCTTCGGACCGTGGCGGCTAGATCTGTTCCAGCGCAGGTTGATCGCGGAGGATGATCGTCTGGTGATGCTCTCTTCCGCCGAATTCCGCCTGCTCTCCCGCTTCATCGAAGAACCCAATGTCGTCCTGTCGCGCGAACATCTGGTGCCGGAACGGCGAGCGACAGCAGCCTTCGATCGATCCATCGATCTCCAGGTCAGCCGCTTGCGGCAAAAGCTCGCAAGCGCGCCGGGTGGCGAAGAGCTGATCCTCACGGTGCGCGGCGAAGGCTATGTGCTCGCGACCCCGGTATCTTACGAATGATCGGATCGATATCGTCCCGCGCGCGAACCTTCTTCCGGTCGCTGGCCGGACAGATATTCCTGCTGCTCACCATCGGCATGTCTCTGGCCGCGATGATCGCGTTGGTGGTTGCCGAACAAAGCCGCAGCCGGGATTTCCAGCGCTGGCGCATCCAGCGCGTCGTCGCGAGTGCGGAAGATATTGCGCATCGCCTGCAACGTGATCCGCAGCGGGTAGAGGCGATGCTCGCGGCGCAGCAGATCATGGGGGCGGCGCTCGCACCCGAAGGCATCGCCGTGGCCGAGCCGGACGCGGCTCTGGCCAGGGCGCTGCGGGCGCGTTTCGGTCCGGCCTCCAATCCCGAAGCCAGCCAGGTTCCGGCGGGCTTTTGCTTCCCCGCAATACATTATGATCCCTCTGAGCGTGCCGCTGGCGTGATCGACGCCCCCCGTCCGGATTGCTGGATCGTGCGCTTTACCGACAGCACCGGAGCCCGCCGATCGATGGCGCTCAATCTGCCGCGTCTTGCGCGGCCGCCCAGTATGGTGGCAAATCCGCTCTACATGCTGCTGATCGTGATCGCTTCCGCTGGTCTGGCGATCATCGTGGCCCGAATAGTGGCGGAGCCGCTGCGCCGCCTGGAGCATGCGGCAGAGGCCTTTTCCGTATCGCTCGATGCCGAGGAGATACCCGAAAGCGGACCCGAAGAGGTGAGGGCTGCACTATCGACCTTCAATCTGATGCAAAGGCGGGTGCGTGCGGGCTTCGCGGAGCGGACGCAGTTGCTGGCCGCCATCAGCCACGATCTGCAGACGCCCCTTACCCGCCTGCGCCTGCGTCTTGAACTGGTCGAGAATGAGGAACTGCGCGCTCGCCTGCTGCAGGATCATCAGGCGATGCAAACGCTGGTGCGCGAGGGGCTGGACCTCGCGGCCAGCACCGAAGCGCAGGAGGAATGGTCGGTGATCGACATAGACTCCTTGCTGGAAAGTCTGGTCGAGGACGCACAGGATCTGGGGGCGCCACTGCGCTTCACCGGAGGCTGTGGAGGTACGGTGCGGGTCAAGCCGAATGCGCTCAGCCGCTGCATCAGCAACCTCGTCAGCAACGCGATCAAATATGGTGGAAGCGCAGAAATCGGATGTTCGCGGCAAGGCGCGCGTGTCTTGGTCCATGTCCGCGACCGCGGACCGGGAATCCCGCCCGATCAGCTCGACCAGATGTTCGAGCCCTTCACGCGGGGCGCTGCTGGTCAGCCGGGCGGGCGGCCCGGGACCGGCATCGGCCTGACCATCGCCCGCTCGCTGGCGCTCACCTTTGAAGGATCGGTGCGCCTCGTCAACGCGGAGGACGGCGGGCTGATCGCGATCATAGAAATGAAGGGCTGATCTCTACCCGGTGTGTCGCGAGGCAGTCGGCCTCAGCAGGGTTGTGCGTCACATAGACGATCGGGAGTTGAAGCTCGTCGCGGATACGCAGGATGACATCCATGATCTCGCTGCGCCGCGCAGGGTCGATGGAGGCGAGCGGTTCGTCCATCAGCAGCGCTCGCGCACCTGACAGTAGCGCGCGGCCGATCGCCACCCGCTGGACTTCTCCACCCGACAGGCTGCGGGGCCAGCGGCTGAGCAGATGCTCGATGCCAAGAAACGCGACCACTTCCTCCAGTGACATCCACCGATTTTCTGGCCGGGCGAGCCTATGCCCGTAAAGCAGGTTGGCTCGTACGCGGAGATGGGGGAAGAGGCGGCCATCCTGAAACACATAGCCCAGGCGGCGGCGATGTGCGGGTCGGTCGATCGCATGGGCGGCATCAAACAGCATGTCGCCGCCAATGCTTACATGGCCCTCGTCCGGCCGCAGCAGCCCGGCCATCATGTTCAGAACCGATGTCTTGCCCGCTCCCGAAGGTCCCGACAGCAAGGTAAGTCCGGCGGGCGCAATGAAGCGCGCATCAATGAGGTGGCGACCCAGTCTTCTCCGCACCGCGACATCAAAGGACATGACCGCTCCGTTCCGAACGCAGGCGGCGGCTCAGCGCTTCTGAAAGCAGGAGCGCGCCGAGCGACAGGGCGATGGAGATCAGCGCCAGACGCCAAACGGCTGCATCCGCGCCCGGCACCTGCAACGCGCTATAGATTGCAATCGATAGGGTGCGGGTTTCGCCGGGTATGTTGGAGACGAAGGTGATAGTCGCCCCGAACTCTCCGATCGATCGGGCGAAGCCAAGGATGAAGGCCGTCGCGACGCCCGGCAGCGACAACGGTAGCAGGATGGTCCAGAAACAATAAGCCGGACTAGCGCCCAAAGTGCGGGCTGCGTCCTCGATTCGACGATCAACGGCCTCTATCGACAATCGTATCGCCCGAACCATTAGGGGAAGCGCCATGATCCCCGCCGCGATGGCAGCGCCGGTCCATCGGAACATGACAGTTATGCCCAGCCACCGCTCCATGAGGCTGCCGACCGGGCCAGCATGACCCAAGGCGATCAGCAACAGCCATCCTATGACTACGGGCGGGAGCACCAACGGCAGATGCACGGCCGCGTCGAGCAGCAGCTTGCCGGGAAAACGCCCGCGCGCCAGCGCCCATGCCAACGCTAACGCTAAGGGGAGCGTCATGACGACAGCGGCCAGGCTCACCTTCAGCGACAGACGCACAATTTCCCATTCGTCGGCGCTGAGCAGCATGGCCCTTACCGCGTTCCGAAGCCGTAGCGGCGGAAGATCGCCTTGCCTTCAGGGGAGAGCAGAAAATGGCGAAAGCCCGCCGCCTCCCGGTGCGTAGAGCGCGTCAGCAGCGCCAGCGGGTATGTGATCGGCGCATGGCTGGCGGCGGGGAAGACGCCCACGATCCGGACCGCTTTGGTTACGCGCGCGTCGGTTTCATAAACTATGCCGAAAGGCGCCTGCCGCCTTTCTACCATGGCGAGGGCGGCGCGGACATTTTCCGCCGCTGCGATCCGGTCCGACAGCGCCGGCCATATGCCCAGAGCGGTGAGCGCAGCCTTCCCATATTTGCCTGCCGGAACGCTCGCGGGATCGGCCATCGCCAGCCGCCCGTTGCCAAGAGCGCGGACAAGCGGAAAGCCACGGCGGATTGCCATCCTGCTTTTCTGGTCCGCTGGCGCGACCAGGACTAGCCGATTGGTGAGAAAAGCGACCCGCGAGCCGCGCTTTATCAGCCCTTTCGCCGCGATGGCGTCCATCCATGGCTCATCCGCCGAAAGGAACAGGTCCGCTGGCGCGCCCGCTTCGATCTGTCGGGCGAGGGCAGAAGAAGCTGCGAAGGATAGAAGGGGGCGATCGTGACCCTGCGCTGTCCAAGCGTCTGCGGCGGCGGATAAAGATTCTTGAAGGCTGGCGGCCGCCAGCACCAAAGGTCCCCGGTCGCGCGCTGCCGCGGGCTGAATTACGACAGCCGCCAGAAGCAGGATCAGCAGGGGAAGGAAGCGGCGCATGGATCGTCCAGCTGATGAGATATATTCGCTCCTATACAGCGCTTCCGCTCCAACGCGACGGGTAAATTCCCGATGGCCTCTCGAATTTCATCGAGCCGACGGAATGGAAAGTCTCTGACGCTGCTCGTTCAGGGCATCGCTGTTGAGCGGTGGCAGATCCCTGGCGGCCTTGCCTTTGCGGAGGCGCTTGCGGTCTTTCTCGTCCGGATTGGCAAGGCGGACCCGCACAGCAGCTTGCCCTTGGCGATCGACTCCTAGCAACTTCGCGGCTCCACGCGACAGGTCGATCACGCGGCCACGCGCGAAGGGGCCGCGGTCATTGACCCGAACCAATATCGTACGGCCGCTCGTCAGTTCTGACACCTCCACATAGGAAGGGAGCGGCAAAGTAGGGTGAGCCGCGCTAATCCCATTCGGGCGGAATTTCTCGCCCCGCGCCGTGCGGTTTCCGGACTCATGTCCATACCAGCTTGCATAGCCGACTTCATCATAACCGGGCTGTTGCGCGGGTACATATGTGACGCCCCGGACGGTGTAAGGGCGGCCGATGCGTACCGGAGTATCCGAAACAGACTGGTAGGAAGCGCAACCCGCAGCGAACAACGAAAGAAGCGGGAGAAGGCGGTTGAGCGCTGACATGGCTGTCCCATAACGCGACAGTCAAGTCCGGTACAATCCGCTTTCGCCACACAGTCTTAACTCCCGATTTCAAAGCGGTAGTGACGTCGCCGTGTCAACTCTACCAAAGTCGATGTCGCTACTGCTCCTAATGGTCATGGGGCAGCATTAAGTGCAATGGCGAGCGGAGCGGGGCGCGGTAAGATAGTCCTCAGCCGCTGGCGCCCGGGGAACCGGCGGTGTCGCAGGGTTTCCCCCAGATCCCTGTGAGACCGGGCCCGGCTGCCCCGACCATCATAAGTCGAAGGCATACAGCCGGGCCCAACTGTCCTAATGTTTCCAGGAAGGCGCTGACGGCTATTCCATCAGCTTTTGGGAGGCGGGTTCTTTTGCCGCTCCGCTTCATCGATCGCCTTTATCAGATCATCAAAGGCCCCATCGCGGGGGACGGGAAAGAGCCGTGAGAAATTCTCGCCGAGCCGCCGAACATCGTCCTGCGTCAGCAGTCCGATTGCGACAATATGGTCACGGGTGTCCATTCAAGACCCCTCCTGACTGGCGATAACGACGCAAAAGGCATCTGGTGCCAATCTGTTGTCGCGGAATAGCAATAATCTGCCTCAACCTGCGGCAAATCCGGCTCATCACGAGGCGCGCCACTTGGCGAGGGCGGCTTCATACTTCCGGCGCTCGCGTTCGATGCGCGCTTCTAGTCGTTGGATAGCTTTCTCCTGCTTCTGACGCATTGAGTGGATTTCTGTCTCAAGGCGCGCCAGCTGTTCTTCGAGCACCTCCATCGCGGACTGCGCGGCGCCCTGTTCCTGGGCAAGAGCCTCTTCCGCTTCGTCCAGCGCCTTGCGGCTGGGCCTTGGGCGAGGCGCCCGCTGTTTCGCGCGTGTTTCGGGCTCAGCCTTTTTCAATCCTGATTTTAACGCTTTTGGCTGCGCCTTGGCGAGGGAGGCGAAATGTTCGGCGGCGCTGGCTCGTGGGCGCTTGATGACTTTGCCGGGCTGGGCGAGCGGCTCCTTTGTGAGGTGAGGATCGGTGACCTGTTCGGCAGCACCGCGCGCAAAGAGATTGGCGTCTGCGCCCCACGCCTCCAGCGCAGCCTTCTGGCTCGGCGCGGCGACGTAGGCGTCGTGAAAGCCGATGGGGGTGCGAAAGACTTTTAGCGCGCGAGCCATGACGGGTGAACGCTTCGGCGCGTCCCTGGATGCTTGCCACCGAACTTCTCGCTCATGTTAGCGCCAAGGCGGGAAACGGGCTGATCCCGAGGCGTTGGAGCAGCGTCAACAAAAGGAGCAACCCGTGCAGGAAGACAGGAAGAGCGGCCAATCGTCCGACGAACCAGCGGAAGGCCGGAACGACATTCCCCCGCCAGAACAGGGGTCCCCGCAGAGCGAGCCGGATCAGCAGAGCGGCGAGGCGGAACGGAAGATCGAGAGGGGCGAGGTCAAGGATGCCAATCCTCTTGCCCCGCCGATAAATACGCAGGCAGGCAGTTGATCGCGAAACAATGAGCATGTCCCGCCGAAGCGGTCAGTCCTCGCTTGCTGCTTCCTCCGGCCAATAAAGCCGCATCGGATTGTCGATCAGCAATTTCCTTTGCAGATCGGCGGTCGGGGCGATGCGCGGGATCATGTCCACAAGGGCGCCGTCGTCCGGGATGGCCTTTTCCATATTGGGATGTGGCCAGTCAGTGCCCCAGAGTATGCGATCGGGATAGTCGGCAACTATCGGCGCGACGGCCGCGGCGAAATTGTCCCATGGCGGACCTTGCGGATCGAGCCGGTCGGGGCATGTGACCTTCGTCCAGATGTCGTCACGGCTGTCGAGCAGCGAACGGAAGGCGCGCATGTCCTCGCCGTCCGGTCCTTGGCTTACGTTGGGGCGGCCCATATGATCTATGACGATCAGGGTGGGGATCGCATCCAGAAAGGGACGCATCTCTTCTAAAATATCGGCTTCAAAATAGACGACCACGTGCCAGCCCAGAGGCTGGATGCGGCGCGCAACGTCCAGGAACTTGTCCTTCGGCGCGTCATCGACGAGGCGCTTGAGGAAGTTGAAGCGCACGCCGCGAATGCCGCCTTCGTGCAGCTTTTCAAGGTCAGCGTCGCTGATGGCTGGATCGACTACGGCGACGCCGCGCGCCTTGCCGTTCGACTTTGCAATAGCGTTCAGCGTGGCGGCGTTATCGGTGCCGTGGCAACTCGCCTGGACGATGACGTTGCGGGACAGCCCGAGGCGATCGCGCAGGGCGAAGAGCATGTCAGGGCCGGCGTCTTCGGGAAGATATTTGGCCTTTGGGCTGAACGGGAACTGCGCCATCGGGCCGAAGACATGGCAATGGGCATCGACAGCGCCAGGCGGCGGCGTGAAGCGGGGGACGGACGGGCTGCCGTGCCAGGAGACGATACGATCCGTCATACAAAGACTTCCCCATCCATCAATTTGCGGGCGGTCCGAAGCATCGCGGCGCTGGTGACGTTGCCTTGATCGTCCAGTTCCATGACGCAGGTGGTTTCGCCGGTAGGATGTTCGACCGAAAGCGTCTTCCGGCATCCTTTCGGGATGGCGGCTATCTCGGTTGCGGGGGAGCCTTCGATCAGGCAGGCGGTGGCGACGCTGACCGCGCCCAGCACGCCGATGGACGCGTGGGCCCTGTGGGGGATGAAGCTGCGCACCGTAACCGCGCCGCCGTTGCGGGGCGCGGCGACGAGCATCATCTTGGGCACGGATTTTTCCCGGACGTCGCCCAGGTTCATTCGTTCGCCGACAGCAAGGCGGATCTTTTCGATGCGGGCTTTCAAGGCGGCGTCATTGTCGAGCGTGTCGCGATCTTCATAGCCGGTTACCCCCAAGTCCGCCGCCTTCATGACGACGCAGGGCATACCATTGTCGATCAGGGTGACGCGAACCCCTTCCACTTCATCGGCGGCGTTGCCTGTGGGGAGGAGCGCGCCGCAGGAGGAGCCGGCGGTGTCGCGGAACTCCAGCGGGATCGGGGCGGCGGTGCCGGGGACACCGTCAATCCTTGCTTCGCCATCATAACGGACCTGTCCGCCTGGGGTCTGGACCGTGGCGATTGCGATCTGGCCGGTATTTTCCATGTAGATGGCGACACGGGTTTCGCCGTCGCTGGCGGAGACCAAGCCGCGCTCTATGGCGAAGGGGCCGACGCCGGCGAGGATGTTGCCGCAATTCTGGGCGTCGGTGACGATGGCTTGATCGACGAAGACCTGGAGGAAGAGGTAATCGACGTCGACGCCTTCGCGGGTGGACTTCTTCACGACTGCGACCTTGCTGGTCAGGGGATCGGCGCCGCCCATGCCGTCGATCTGGCGCGGGTCGGGTGAGCCCATGACGCGCAGCAGGAAGGCATCGCGGGCGGCTGGATCGGCGGGGAGGTCTTGGGCCAGGAAATAGCCGCCTTTCGATGTGCCGCCGCGCATCCACATGACCTTGGCTGAGCGTTGGGACTCAGACATATTTGAGGCCCGTCTCTTCGAGGTGGGGGCGCATATTGTAGATGTCGAGGCCGAGTTCCCCGGCGGCGAGGCGGACGCGCTTGGCTTCTTCGGCGGCTTCGCGCGCCTGGGCTTTTTCCAGGACGGCGGCGGCGTTGGCGCGGGGGACGATGCAGACGCCGTCGTCGTCGGCGATGACGATGTCACCCGGATTGACCAGGGCATTGGCGCAGACGACGGGGACGTTGACGCTGCCGAGCGTTGCCTTGATCGTGCCCTGGGCGTGGACGGCTTTGGACCAGACGGGGAAGTTCATCTGGGTGAGGTCGCGGATGTCGCGGACGCCTGCGTCGATGACGAGGCCGCGGCAGCCGCGTGCCTGGGCGGAGGTGGCGAGGAGGTCGCCAAAATAGCCGTCGGTGCAGGGACTGGTGGGAGCGAGGAGGAGGATGTCGCCTTCGCGAAGCTGCTCGATCGCGACATGGACCATCCAGTTGTCGCCGGGAGGGGCGGAGATGGTGACGGCGCTGCCGGCGATGCGGGCGCCCGAATAGATGGGGCGCATATAGGGAGCGAGAAGGCCGGTTCGGCCTTGGGCTTCGTGGACGGTGGCGACGCCGCAATGGGCGAGGCCATCGATGACGGAAAGGTCCGCTCTGTCGATGTTTTGGACGACTATGCCGGACATGATTTTCTTTCCTCTCCTGCAAAACCAAGAAGGAATTGGCGAAAAGAACGGAATTCCTCAAATTCGGACTGTGCGCTTCCTATTAGATTTTGCTAAGTCTTGTCCATGAGTCCTGACCAGTTCAATATCCGGCACCTGGCTGCCGTAGCCGCCGTGGTGGAGCAGGGGAGCGTCAGCCTGGCCGCGCGGGCGGTGAATTTGACGCAGCCTGCGGTGACGCAGGGGATCGCGAAGCTGGAGGCGCAGTTGGGCCTTACCCTGTTCGAGCGGCAGCCGGGCGGCATGGCTCCCACGGAGGCGGGGCGGCGTCTTGCGCCGCGGGTCGAGGCGGCGCTGCGGCTGATCGGGAGCAGCCGGGTGACGGCGGCGCAGATACGGGCGTTTGTCGCGCTGGCGCGGGCGGGGAGCTATGCGGCTGCGGCGGCGGATGCAGGCGTGACGGAACCATCGCTGCACCGGGCGGTGGGCGATCTGGGGCTGGCGATGGGATATAGGCTGGCCGACCGGAGAGGACGCGGACTGGTGCTGACGCGGCAGGGTGCGCTGCTGGCGCGGCGGCTGCGGCTGGCGCTGGCGGAGCTGCGGTCGGGGCTGGACGAACTGGCGGACCTGAAGGGGCAGGAGAGCGGGCGGATCGTGGTGGGCGCGATGCCGCTGTCGCGCGCGCGGCTGCTTCCGCGCGCCATCAGCGCATTTCGCAAGGATTTCCCGGCAGTGCATATCAGCGTGCATGAAGGGTCGCACGCCGAACTGGTCGGGCCGCTGCGCGATGGCGAGGTGGACATGATGATCGGGGCGTTGCGTGATCCGTCAATCGGTCAGGATCTGGAGCAGAGGCCGCTGTTCGAGGACCGGCCGACGATCCTGGCGCGGGCAGGGCACCCGCTGGCGCAGGGATGGGACGCGGATGCGCTGCGCCGCTATCCGTGGATATTGCCGCCCGAAGGCGCGCCGCTGCGCCAACTGTGGCAGCATATGTTCGAAGCGCTGGGCGGGGACCTGCCGGCGGTGCCGATCGAGTGCGGTTCGGTGATGACGATCCGGGAATTGCTGGTGAGCGGCGATTATCTCACGATGCTGTCGACCGATCAGCTGGCTTTGGAGCTGGATGCCGGGCTGGTGACGGACATCGGCCCAGCCCCGGGCGCGATCAGCCGGACGATCGGCCTTACTACCCGGGCCGATTGGCGGCCGACCCGATTGCAACAACGCTTCATGGCGGCGGTGGAAGCTGAGGGCGCCAATATCAATTCGTAATTTCTTATAGGGAGGCCATGGATTCGATTGGCCGGGGCGAAGCTGTTGGGTCATGGCTGTGCCCATGGAGCAGGAAATCGGTCTGATCGGATTTGGCGAGGCGGGTACGACCTTTGCGATCGCGGGCGAGTGGCGCGCGCGGGCGCATGTGTTCGACTGCAAGACCCAAGATATAGCCGCTACGGACACCATGACGTCGGCCTATGCCGAAGCGCATGTGCTGGGCGCGCGCTTTCTGGAGGATGCGCTTTCGGGGGTGGGGTTGGTCATATCGCTGGTGACGGCCGATCAGGCGCTGGCCGTTGCGGAAGATGCGGCCGAGTGCATCGCGCCCGGGGCCATTTATTGCGACATGAACAGCGTGGCGCCGCAGACGAAGCAGGCCGCGGCGCAGGCGATCGAGGCGGCGGGCGGCCATTATGTCGATGTTGCCGTCATGGCTCCGGTTCAACCGGCGCGCCTTTCGGTGCCGCTTCTGTTGAGCGGCGCGCAGGCGGAAGAGGCGGCGGCGCGGCTTGGGGAGTTGGGCTTTTCAAATGTTCGGATCGTAGGCGCGGCGGTGGGTCGCGCTTCCTCGATCAAGATGATCCGGTCGGTGATGGTGAAGGGGATTGAGGCGCTGACGGCTGAATGCGTGCTGGCGGCGGAAGCGGCGGGCGTGCGCCAAGAGGTGCTGGCGTCGCTGGATGCGAGCGAGAAGGCGGGGCCTTGGGAAAAACGAGCGGATTATAATCTGGGCCGGATGCTGGTGCATGGACTGCGCCGCGCGGCGGAGATGGAAGAGGTGGTGAAGACGCTGGAGGGGCTGGGCACCGGCGCTGTGATGACGCGCGGGACGGTGGAGCGGCAGCGGGCGATTGGTGGTCTGGGAGTGACGGCGGCGCCGGAGGGGCTTGAGGCGAAGCTTGGGGTCGTGCGCTCCATCGTCATCCCAGCGGAAGCTGGGATCTCTTCGGGCGAAGTTGTTGCTTAGCCGATCGAGATGCCAGCTTCCGCTGGCATGACGGGGTTCGTGTGGTTGGGCTTCGATCGGGATTGGGGCGGCGAGAAGGAGTGGGCTTCGACAAGCTCGGTCCGAACGGAGGAAAGGGTGTCGGGACGGTTTTGAGTGATGTGCTTCTGCGAAGGCAGGAGTCTAGGCCCGCCATTTGAACTGGGCTCTCACGAGCCACTCGTCTCGTTCGAGTGCCTTCGCAGGAGCATGATGAGGGTTGGCTGGCCATGCGTGGCGGCGCCTGAGATCCCAGCCTTCGCTGGGATGACGGGATGAGGATGAGCGGTGTGAGAAGGACGAGGATGGGAACGCAATGAGCCTGATTATCGACTGCCATGGCCATTATACGGTGCTTCCCAAGGGGCATGACGCCTGGCGGGAGGAGCAGAAGGCGGCGTTCAAGGCGGGGACGACTGCGCCGCCCTATCCCGACATCAGCGACGATGAGATCCGCGATACGATCGAGTCCAATCAGCTGCGCCTCATCAAGGAGCGGGGGGCGGACCTGACGATCTTTTCGCCCCGCGCTTCGGCCATGGCTCCGCATGTGGGGGATGCCGAGGTCGCCAAGGAATGGGCGATGCGCTGCAACGACCTGATCGCGCGGGTCGTGGCGATGTTCCCCGATACATTCGTGGGCGTCTGCATGCTGCCGCAGTCGCCCAAGGCCGATATGGCGAACAGCATCGCCGAACTGGAACGCTGCGTGGGCATGGGTTTCATCGGCTGCAATCTCAATCCCGATCCAGGCGGCGGGCATTTCCAGCATCCGCCGCTGACGGACCGTTACTGGTATCCTTTTTACGAGAAGATGGTCGAACTGGACGTTCCGGCGATGATCCATGTGTCGGGCAGCTGCAACCCGGCCATGCACGCGACCGGCGGCTATTATATCGCGGCGGACACGATCGCCTTCATGCAGTTGCTGGAAGGCGATCTGTTCAAGGATTTCCCGACGCTGCGCTTCATCATTCCGCATGGCGGGGGCGCGGTGCCCTATCATTGGGGGCGCTATCGCGGGCTGGCGGACATGCTGAAAAAGCCGAGCCTCGACACGCATCTGATGAACAACATCTTCTTCGACACATGTGTCTATCATCAGCCGGGTATCGACCTGCTGGCCGATGTGATCGACAACAAGAATATATTGTTCGGGTCGGAAATGGTCGGCGCGGTGCGCGGGATCGATCCGACGACCGGCCATTATTTCGACGACACCAAACGCTATGTCGATGCGCTCGACATCAGCGAGGCCGAGCGGCACGCGATTTTCGAAGGCAATGCGCGGCGCGTCTTTCCTCGGTTGGACGCGCAGTTGAAGGCGCGCGGCTTGTGATTACCAACCGGGTCCCGACACCTCTCCTGTGGGGGCCGGCTCCATCTCCCGTCCTTTTGTTGGAAGGAAAGGGCGGGAGATGGACTTTTTGGAGCCTGGGGCGATGAGCTGGATCGAAAATGCCTGGTATGTCGCCGCATGGGACGGCGAGGTGGGCCGCGAGCCATTGGCGCGGACCATCTGCGGCACGCCGGTGATGCTCTATCGCAAGCTGGACGGCACGCCGGTCGCGATGCGGGATGCCTGTCCGCACCGCATGCTGCCGCTGTCGATGGGCATCAAGGAAGGGGACAGCATCCGCTGCCGCTATCATGGCCTGAAGCTGGACGCGGATGGCTGCGCGGAAGAAATGCCTCTGCGCACCGATCCGGTGAACAAGGGCGTATGCGCGGAAACCTTCGCCGTGGTGGAGCGGCATCGCTTCGTCTGGCTGTGGGTCGGGGACAAGGCGAAGGCCGACCCTGACCTGATCCCCGATTTCTGGCCATGCAGCGCACCAGGATGGGTGTTCGACGGCGGCTATGATCCCGTCGCCTGCGATTACCGGCTGATGATCGACAACCTCATGGACCTGACGCACGAAACCTATGTGCATTCGGGCTCCATCGGCCAGATCGAGCTGATGGAAGCGCCGATCGAAACGCGGGTGGAGGGCGACAGCGTGTTCGTCAGCCGGTGGATGCCGGGCGTGGAGCCGCCGCCATTCTGGCGACTGGCGCTGGGTCGGGATTGCAAGGTCGATCGCTGGCAGGTGTGCCAGTTCGTCGCGCCTTCAAACGTGATGATCGACGTGGGGGTGGCTCCGGTCGAGATGGGGCTGACGCTGGCGGATCATGATGCCGGGACGCGCGGCTTCGTGATCGATGCGATTACCCCTGAAAGCGAAACGAGCATGCATTATTTCTGGGGGATGGCGCGCAATTTCCTGACCGACGATCCCGGCTTTACGGTGCGCTTCAAGACGCAGCAGGGCGGCGTGTTTGCGCAGGACCTGGAAGTGCTGGAGGCGCAGCAGCGCTCTATCGCGGCCAATCCGGGCATGAAGCTGCGCGGATATAATATCGACGAAGGCGGCGTGCGCACACGGCGCGTGATCGACCGGCTTCGTAAGGAACAGGAGGCGGTGGCCGCATGAGCAGGGACATCCACGAATATCTGGCCGAGTTCGACGATATCCCCGGCACGCGCGTCTATACCGCCAAGCGGGCGCGGCAGGGATATTGGATGAACCAGTTTGCGATGAGCCTGATGAAGGCGGACAATCGCGAGCGGTGGAAGGCGGATGAGCGCGCCTATATCGACGAATGGCCGATGAGCGAGGAGCAGAAAGCCGCTATCCTCGCGCGTGACTATAATCGCTGTCTGGACCTGGGCGGGAATATCTATTTCCTGGCGAAGGTCTTTTCGACCGATGGGCTCAGCTTCCTGCAGGCGGTGAGCACGATGTCGGGCATGAGCCCGGAGGAATATCAGGCGATGATGGTCGCCGGGGGACGCTCGCCTGAAGGCGTCCGTTCGATCAGGGAGAAGCGTTGATGGCCCGCATTACCGCTGGCGTTGCGACCAGCCATGTGCCCGCGATCGGCGCGGCGATGGACAATGGGAAGGTGGGCGAGCCTTATTGGCAGCCGCTTTTCGCGGGATATGACTGGTCGCGGCAGTGGATCGCGCGGGAAAAGCCCGATGTGGTGGTGCTGGTCTATAATGACCATGCGTCCGCGTTCGACATGAAGATCATTCCGACTTTCGCGATTGGTTGCGGTGAGCGCTACAAGCCTGCGGATGAAGGATGGGGGCCGCGGCCGGTGCCGGAGGTGGAGGGGCATGCGGACCTTGCCTGGCACATCGCGCAGAGCCTGATCCTGGACGAGTTCGACATGACCATCATTAACGAGATGGATGTCGACCATGGGCTGACCGTGCCTTTGAGCCTGATGTTCGGGCAGCCGGACGCCTGGCCGGTGAAGGTCATTCCGCTGGCGGTGAATGTCGTCACCTATCCGCCGCCTACCGGCAACCGCTGCTGGCGGCTGGGCGAGGCGATCGCGCGGGCGGTGGAGAGCTTTCCCGAAGACCTGAACGTGCAGATATGGGGCACGGGCGGCATGAGCCACCAGTTGCAGGGGCCGCGCGCGGGGCTGATAAATGCGGAGTGGGACAACCGCTTCCTCGATTTGATGAGCGCCGAGGATGATGGAGCGCTGCGGGCTATTCCGCATATCGAGTATCTGCGGGAAACGGGCTCTGAAGGTATTGAGATGGTGATGTGGCTGGTGATGCGCGGGGCGTTGGGGCGCAACGTGAAGGCGCTGCACCGGCATTATCATGTGCCTGCGAGTAATACGGCTGTCGGGCATTTGGTGCTGGAGCCGCTGGACTGAACGAATATGGCCCCTCCCTTTCAAGGGAGGGGTTGGGGTGGGTACGATTGCGCCAGCAATCGCTCTGCTCCGTCGATAGGGCGGAGGCTCGCTTCGCTCGCACCCACCCCTTCCCCCTCCCTTGAAAGGGAGGGGCTTATAAGTGGAGTTTTCTCATGCGTATTGCTCTCGCCGGTGCCGGTGCCTTTGGTGAAAAGCATCTGGATGGCCTCAAGAATATCGATGGCGTGACCGTCACCTCGCTGGTCGGGCGGCGGTTGGAGGCGACGCAGGCGATCGCCGACAAATATGGCATTGGCCATGCGACGACCGAGCTGGCCGACACGCTGGCGCGGAATGATGTGGACGCGGTGATCCTGTGCACGCCGACGCAGATGCATGCGGCGCAGGCCATTGCCTGCATGGAGGCGGGAAAGCATGTGCAGGTGGAGATCCCGCTGGCGGACAGCTGGGCCGATGCTCAGGCGGTTTTGCGCAAGCAGGAGGAGACGGGGCTGACCTGCATGGTCGGGCATACGCGGCGGTTCAATCCGAGCCACCAGTTCGTGCACAACCGCATCAAGGCGGGCGAGTTCAATATCCAGCAGATGGACGTGCAGACCTATTTCTTCCGCCGCCAGAACATCAATGCGAAGGGCGAGCCGCGCAGCTGGACCGACCATCTGCTGTGGCACCATGCTGCGCATACGGTGGACCTGTTCGCCTATCAGGCGGGACGCATTGTGGACGCGCATGCGATGCAGGGGCCGATCCATGCCGAGTTGGGCATCGCGATGGACATGTCGATCCAGTTGAAGAGCGAGACGGGGGCGATCTGCACACTGTCGCTCTCCTTCAACAATGACGGGCCGCTGGGGACCTTCTTCCGCTATATCGGCGACACGGGAACCTATATCGCCCGCTATGACGATCTGGTGAATGGCAAGGAAGAGCCGATCGATGTGTCCAAGGTGGCGGTGTCGATGAACGGCATCGAACTGCAGGACCGGGAATTTGTGAGCGCGATCCGTGAGGGGCGGGAGCCTAATTCGAGCGTGGCGCAGGTGTTTGATTGCTATCGGGTGTTGGGGGAGTTGGAGAAGCAGTTGGGGTGAGCGCGCGCCCTTCGACAAGCTCAGGGCGAACGGAGGGTGGGCTTGAAGGGTCAGCTGCTAAGCAAGGGATGTCTCATGCGGAGGTCGTCCATCAGGCTTTCGATGACGGAAATCTCCTGCGCCGAGCCCGTCGGCGTGATCGACCAGTTGCAGTGCGGGTGGGTGTCGCGGCTGTAGAGGCGGACGCGGCCGATCACCTTGCGCCAGTGGTGCTTGCTGCGGCCATGATCGCGGACGAGGCGGGCGACGAGCAGGTCGGTGATCTTGTCAGACGTCATCTTCGCTCTTCTCTCCGCCGATCCACCGGCCGGGCAGTTCCAGATAGGCTTCCAGTTCGCGCCAGTGGCGGTCCCAGCCGGGGCCACGGCGATCTTCCGGTACATACGCTTCGACCATGCGGCGGGCGCGGGTGATGACATTGTCGGGCCGCTCCCTTAGCCGGTCGAGAATGTGGCGGATGTCCTCGCTCATGGGGTGCTGATAGCCCGGCCCTTGGCGGCGCGCCAGTCGCGCGGGGATTGGCCGGTGTGGCGGGCAAAGAAGCGGGAGAAATAGGCAGGGTCTTCGAAACCGATCGCATAGGCGACTTCGGCCACGGACAGGTTGGAGTAGAGGAGCAGGCGGCGCGCTTCGAGCAAGGCGCGTTCGTCGAGCATGGCGGCGGGGGACAGGCTGGCGATGCGGGCGCAGGCGTGACGGAGCGCGGTCTCGCTGACGCCGAGCGCGCGGGCGTGGACGGCGACGGGCTCCCGATGACGGAAGCGCTGCTCGATCCGCTCGCGGAGGCGAGCGACGAGGCGAGCGGGGCGGCCGCCATGGCTGGCGCTGCCGTCGGACAGGGCGGCATGGCGCAGCGCCTGGACCATGAGCCAGAGGATATGCGCCTCCACCGCTGCGCGCTGGCCGGGACCGGACCAGGCGAGTTCCTGCGCCAGTGTGCCGATGCGGGATTCCACTTCGTCCGCACGGGATAGAGCGATGGCGCGGGGCGCGCGGAAGAGCGGCTGGAGGTCAGGGTCGCGCTCCAGCAGATGATGGAGATAGCTGTCTGCGATGGTGGTGACCCATCCGCGAGAGTCGCGGTGCCAGGCAAAGCCGTGAATGATACCGGCCGGGACCAGCAGAAGGCAGGGCGCTTGAAACACCACGCTGTCGCCATCGGCGCGCATCGATCCGCCGCCCTCCGCGATCAGAATGATATGGTTGAGATCGCGATGGACATGCGGCTGGATCGTCCACTCGCTGGGCCGGGAGCGATCGTCCAGACTTTCGACATGCACAAAGCCTTCGGAAACGCCGCGCTGGGGCTCTCCATAGAGATAGAAGGTGGGGACGGGTGCGGTCATGGCTGCTGAATCGTCCAAATCATAGGACAGTTCGGCCATGTCCGGCAAGGGCGGCGAGGCGCAAGATGCGCGGCGTAAAAGCCGGAGAGGACATTGATGAAAACGCAAGTCGCCATTGTCGGCGCGGGGCCTGCCGGGCTGCTGCTCGGCCATCTGTTGCGCGCAGAGGGGCTGGAGGTGGTGGTGGTCGAGCGCGCGTCCGCCGGTTATGTGCTGGGCCGCATCCGCGCAGGCGTGCTGGAGCGGACCATGACGGATTTGATGGACCGGCTGGGCCTGGGCGAGCGGATGCACCGCGAGGGGTTGCCGCATGATGGATTTCACCTGGCCGATGGCGAGCGGCTGATCCGTATCGACATCGCGGCGCTCACCGGGCGGCAGGTGATGGTCTATGGTCAGACAGAACTGACCCGCGACCTGATGGACGCTGCGCCGGAACGCGGCTTGCAAATCATTTATGAGGCGAGCGATGTGGCGCTGCACGAACTGGAGAGCGATGCGCCTTACCTCACCTACAGCAAGGACGGGCGGCAGGAGCGGATCGACGCGGAGTTCATCTGCGGCTGCGATGGTTTTCATGGCCCTTCGCGCCAAGCCATTCCGGCGAGCGTCGCGACGGCTTACGAGAAAATCTATCCTTTCGGCTGGCTGGGCATTTTGGCCGATGTGCCGCCCTGCGACCATGAGCTGATCTACGCCAACCATGAGCGCGGTTTTGCGCTGGCGTCGATGCGGTCGGAGACGCGCAGCCGCTATTATATCCAGGTGCCACTGGACGAGCGGGTGGAAGATTGGCCGGACGAGCGGCTGTGGGACGAACTGGCGGTGCGGCTGGGCCCGGAGGCAGGCGCGCGGGTCGTGCGGGGACCGGCGCTGGAGAAGTCGATCGCGCCGCTGCGTTCCTTCGTGTTCGAACCGATGCGTCATGGACGGTTGATGCTGGCGGGCGATAGCGCGCATATCGTGCCGCCCACAGGGGCGAAAGGGCTCAATCTTGCGGCGTCGGATATATTCTATCTGTCGGAGGCCTTGATCGGCTGGTTCGCGGGGCGCGATGGCGACGCGATCGCGGGCTATTCTGAGCGGGCGCTGGCCCGGATATGGAAGGCGGAACGCTTTTCCTGGCAGCTGACGCGGCTGATGCACCGCTTTCCGGATAATGATGCGTTCGACCGGCGGATGCAGCTGGCGGACCTGGATTATATCGCATCGTCAGTGGCGGCGCAGACGACGATCGCGGAAAATTATGTGGGGCTGCCCCTTTAGGGGCGGCGTCACAGCTCGTTGGATGAAGGGACGACGATGGTTCGCGCCTTGCGTTCCCGCCAGATGACGTAGCAGCCGCCCGAACCGATCAGGAGCGCGCCCACAACGCCGTTCCAGGTCGGAAGGGCGTCGAACAGGAAGAAGCCCCACATCATGGCCCATATCATCTGCAGATAATCAAATGGGGCAAGGGCCGACACCGGCGCAAAGCGGACGGCGGCCGTCATCATGATCTGCGCGATGCCGCCCAGCATCCCGCCCAGTGTCAGCGCGAGCCATATATTGGCCGCGTGGGCATGGAACAGGAAGGGCATGGGGATCGCGGTCGCGATCACGCAAGCGATGTTGAACCAGAAGACGGTCGCCGTCGCATTTTCCGTCTGCCCGATCTGGCGCAGCGTCATGGTCACCCCGCCCGCGCCCAGAGCCGCCGCGAGCGCGACGGCGACGCCAAGCGCGGGAAGGCCCGAGCCGCCGGGACGAATGACGACCAGCACGCCCAGCAGCCCCACGGCGATCGCGCCCCAGCGGTGCCAGAGAACCCGTTCCTTGAGGACGAGGGCAGACAATATGGTGGCGAAGAGCGGCGCGGAGAAGCTGATCACCGTGGCTTCGGCCAGCGGCAACATCGACAGGGCGACGAAGGTGCAGAACATGACGCTGAGCCCGAGGGCGCTTCTGGTCGCATGGGCGCCAGGGCGTTTCGTTCGGACAGCGGCGAGCCCTCCGTTCAGCGCCACCCACAGGATGATCGTGGGGAGCGAGAAGAAATTGCGGTAGAAGAGGATTTCAGCGGGACCGACGCCATGAAGTGTCGCATATTTGAGCGCCGCCATCATAGCGGCGAAACAGGAGACGCCCCCGATACGCAGGGCTATGCCCCGGCCGCGATGTTCCACCGGAGTGCCAGCGGCCTTGGGCTGCGCGCCCAGAGCGCTTGTTCCGCTTTTCATTGTGACCCGTCTTCCTTAGCGCGGCGGGCGTTAACCCCCCGAGAAACATTTCGCCCCTGCACGATAAAATCTTTGGGTGGAAGCCATTCCTTGGTTTAGCCGCATGCGTGTAAGGGCGGTTTGGCGTCACGGGCAGTTTCCAGCTTCTCACCTGCGTGTCGGACGACTAGGTGGTGCGCGTTGAACGTGCGATTGCAAGGAGCCTTCATGACTGATCTTTTCGCACCGTTGCAGCTGGCGCGCGGCCCGGAATTGAAAAACCGCATGATGTTGGCGCCCATGACGAACCAGCAAAGTCATGCCGATGGCCGCCTGTCGGACGAGGAATATGAATGGCTGACCCGGCGGGCGACCGGCGGTTTTGGTCTGGTGATGACAGCGGCATCGCATGTGCAGCCGGTTGGCCAAGGCTTTCCGGGACAGCTGGGCATATTTGGCGATGAGCATCTGGAAGGGCTGAGCCGCCTCGCCGCGGGCATCGCGGAGCGTGGGGCGGTTTCAGCGGTCCAGCTTCATCATGCAGGCTATCGTGCGCCCAAGGAGCTGGTCGGTACGCTGGTTTGCCCGTCCGATAATGAGGAAACGGGCGCGCGCGGCCTGACACTGGCCGAAGTGGAACGGCTGCGGGACGATTTCGTCGCGGCGGCGAAGCGTGCCGAGAAGGCTGGCTTCGACGGGGTCGAGGTGCATGGCGCGCACGGATATGTGCTTGCCGAATTCCTGTCGCCGGAAGTCAACCGTCGTACGGATCGCTATGGCGGTTCCCCGGAAAATCGCGCCCGGCTGCTGTTCGAGGTGATCGCAGGCATCCGCGCCGAGTGCAGGTCCGACTTTCAGGTCGGCCTTCGCCTGTCGCCGGAGCGCTATGCCCAGCAGTTGGACGAAGTGGTCGATGTCGCGGCGCGGGCGATGCGAGAGGGCGAGATCGACTATCTCGACCTGTCGCTTTGGGACGTCACCAAGGAGCCGGAGGATGAACGGTTCAAGGGACGCTCGCTGATGAGCTACTTCACCGAGCTACCGCGCGGCAATGTCCGCCTGGGCGCGGCGGGCAAGGTCATGAGCGGACCGAGAGCGGCGGAAGTGTTGCAGGCCGGTTGCGATTTCGTTTCGATCGGGCGCGCGGCCATCTTGCGCCATGACTTTCCCGAGCGCGTTCGCCGCGACCCGTCCTATGAGTCGCCTGCACTGCCCGTCAGCGTCGAGCATTTGCTGGACGAAGGTCTGGCGCCGCCCTTCATCGCCTATATGAATAGCTGGCCAGGCTTTGTGGCGGGCGAGGAGAAGTAGGTCGCTCCAAGTAAAAGGTCATGCCGAGCCAAGTTCAGCATGACCTTTTCGGGCCTCAGCGATCCGATCCGTAGATCAGATCAGTTGTCGCAATATTCCCAGCGGCCCGCGTTGCAAGCGGCGACGGCGCGACGCCATGCAGCCATACGGCGCGAATAGTCGGCGCGGGCGTCGGCATATTCGCCGTCATTGCCGCTCTGCGCCCGGCGATAATTTTGCATGATCCTGGCGTCGCGATCACGCACATAGGCCAGCTGCTGCTGGTTCATCCGCTTGATGATCGCACGGTCGCGCGCGCGCGCCGCTGCGCTCCGCATCGTCGGATCGTGCGGATCGTCGGCCAGCGCCACCGAGGGCGCGAGCGCCGCACATGCCGCCGCGATGCAAATGGATACACTGAACTTCATCGGTTCCGCCCCCCTAATCCCTTTATCCAGCTATTCGCGGGCCATGTCGGGAAGGTCAATCGATTTGCGACGAGCGGCGAAAGGACGCCCGGTTATGGACAATCGGGAGGACGCCTGATCTAAACGGCGCGGATGAAGACAGTTGTTGATAGCGGCCATGCGCTGGGCGCGGGCCTTGCACTCATTCGATCCGAATTTCAGGTGCCCGCCGCGTTTTCGCCCGAGATTGTGCAAGCCGCGGAAGCGGCGGCCGCGCGTGTTCCGACAGAGCATGTCGACCGCACCGACCTGCCGTTCGTGACGCTGGACCCGGCGTCATCGACCGACCTCGATCAGGCATTGTGGATCGAACAGAGCGGCGGCGATCTGCTGCTCTATTATGCCATCGCCGATGTGGGTTGGTTCGTCGATGATGGCGGCGTGATTGACGCCGAGGCATGGCGGCGCGGTGAGACATTGTACCTGCCCGATGGCAAGGCGAGCCTCTACCCGCCTGTGCTGAGCGAGCGAGCCGCCAGCCTGCTGCCGCAAGGGCCGCGACCGGCGATCCTGCTTCTGGTGCGCATCGATGCCGATGGCGGCGTTCGTTTGGACGGGGTGGAGCGCGCATTGATCCGCAGCCGGGCCAAGCTCGCCTATGACAGCGTCGAGGCGGCAGACCTGCCGGAAGAATTTGGTGAACTCGCGCGGCGTATCCAATATGCGGAGGCGCAGAGGGGATCGGCGCGTGTCGATCCGCCGGAGCAGGAGGTTTCCACCCGTCCAGGGGGCGGGTTCGAACTGGCGTTCCGGCCGCGTCTGGAATCGGAAGCGAGCAACGCCAGCCTGTCTCTGGCGGCCAATCTGGCGGTCGCTGATGCTCTGCAATCGCATGCGACGGGGCTGTTCCGCGTCATGGCGGAGCCGGACGAGAAGGCGGTGGCGCGGCTGAGGCTGAGCGCGCAGGCGCTGAAGGTGGACTGGCCGGAATCCATGGCGCTCAAGGATTTCGAGCGGACCTTGTCGCCGCACGATCCGCAGCAGGCTGCGCTGATGATGGCGATCCGCCGCGCGGGGCCGGGGGCGTCCTATGCGCCCTATCGTGCGGGCGTGACGCCGTGGCATGCCGCGATGGCCGCCACCTATGCTCATGCGACCGCGCCGCTGCGGCGGCTGGCGGATCGCTATGTCCTTCGCGCCGTGCTGGAAGTGGCCAATGGCCGCGCCGTGCCACCAGTCGTCGGCGAGGCGTTCGAGAAGTTGCCCGCCGTGATGGCGCGAGCCGCCGCACTGGCGGGGAAGATCGAGCGTGCCGTCGTCGATTTGGCCGAGACGCTGTTGCTGAGCGGGAAGGAAGCGGAGCGGTTTGCCGCAGTGGTAACCGATGTGGACGAGCGCGGGGCCAAGGTGCAGTTGTGCGATTGGCCGGTAGCTGCGCGGCTGGCCGTTCCGGGACTGAGCCCCGGCCAAAGCGTCAGGCTGCAACTTGGCAATGTCGATACGGTCCGGCGGTCGCTTTCCTTTTCGTTGGCGTGAGCTGCTTCATTCCCGCCTTGGCGGTGGTGGCATGCTGATCTAGGCAGACGTCACAGGAGAGATCATGACAGAAAATCAGAATGGTGAGCGCACGGCCGGTGATTTTGCCACGGCGCAGGACATATTGCGCAACGTCGATCTGACGGGTCGCACTGCTATCGTCACAGGGGCGTCTTCGGGCGTAGGTACGGCAATCGCGTCGGCGCTCGCGGGCGCGGGGGCGGACGTCACGCTGGCGGTCCGTGACATTGCGGCGGGCGAGCGGGTGGCGGATGAGATCGCAGCAGCGGGGGCTGTCGTGCGCCCGAAGGCGGCAGCTATCGACCTGCTCTCCCTGGCGTCGGTTCGCGCCTTCGCCGCAGGGTGGGGGGACCGGCCCTTGGATCTGCTGATCAACAATGCGGGGCTGATGGGGCCGCCGCTTACCCGAACGGAAGATGGCTTCGAAAGCCAGATGGCCGTCAATTATTTCGCGCCATTTCTGCTGTCCGAATTGCTGCTGCCGAACCTGAAGATGCGTAGGGGGCGGGTTGTGATTGTCTCTTCGGGCTCTCACCAATTTTCGGAACTGCGGCTGGATGATCTGAATTACGAGCGGCGCGAGTACGAGAAGTTCGAGGCATATGGACATGCCAAGCTGTGTGCAAACCTGCTGGCGGTCGAATATAGCCGCCGTCATGCCGACAGCGGCGTGACCATGAACGCGGTCACGCCCGGCGGCGTCGCGACCAATCTCGGCCGCCATGTGACTTTTGAAGATGCGGTGCGTTTGGGCTGGGTGAATGAAGACGGCAGCTTGCCCCATGGTCGCATGAAGACGCTGGAGGAGGGCGCTGCTTCGCCTGTCTGGACGGCTGTCGCGCCTGAGCTTGAGGGGAAGGGTGGGCTTTATATCGAGGACTGCGCCATCGCGGCTGTGTGGTCGCCTGCTCTGCCGCCGGGTTGGGGCGTGGCGGCCGCTTCACTGGACGCAGATGCGGCGCGCCGCCTCTGGGACGTGGCTGAACCGCTTATCCGTTAGATCGGCCTTTTCGTGCTGGACCGGGACAAGAGAGGATTTGCGACCCAAAGAAACTCGCCCGATCCAGCGCCGTCTTGTTAACCATGGCGCCGGGACAGCGCTAACCGATCGTCTTCGTCACTCTGATCGATTTCTTTGGCTGTTGGTCAACTCCGCCTCAATCCTCCTGCACTGCCGGAGTGGTTGCTGGTGTCCTGAGCATCTGCTTGGCGCGTGCGCGCTGTTCGGCGGCGAAGCTGCGGCCCGCGTCGCTGGGCAGGACAACAGGAACCGTCAGGCAGAGGCTTTGGGTGGGCAGGACGTCGCGCCATTGCTGGATCAGCCGTTTATAGGCTTTGCCGACCGGACGGATGTTGCGGTCGAGATCATAAAGGCCGAGCGGATTGACGTTGCCGCGCTTCTCCCGCAACGCGCTGTCCCAATCCACCTGATCCGTTAGCGAATACCAGGTGAAGCCGACGATCGGCACGCCGTCATTGCGGACGCGCAGGACATTGGCCCATTGCTTCCACAGCCAATCGACCGCTTCGGTGCCGAGCGGACCTTGCGACAGATTGGTTTCGGTGTGCATCACCGGCAGATAGTAGCGTTGATGATATTGGCGGGTTATCTCGCTATAGCCGAAGATCTCGCCAGATGCGCGCGTTGTTCCGTCAACGGAGACCCGATGTTCGTTGGTGACATAATAGTCATTGCCCATGATGCAATGTTGCTTCAATCGGTTGTCGAGGAAGAAGTGATATTCCTCGCGCGTCATGCCATGATCCATGAGATATTCGTACATCTCTGAATCCAGACGCCGGCCATAATTGAGGTCGAGCGACAGAAAACGCTGCGAGTTCATGATCTCCGCAGGGCGGATAGCAGAAGGCGCTTCGGCATGGAAATATTCGGACGATTCGCTCTGGATGAAGATAGCGTCGGGGCGCACCTCCAATATCTCGTGCATTGCCATCACATTGGCGCGGACGATATGCTTGAGCGCGGTGACGAAGGCGCGGTCGTTGCTGAGCTGTTCGTTCCACCAGCCATAGCGTGCGGAAAAAGTGGCGCAGATATACATCTCGTTGACGGGGGTGTAGAGCTGGACCCAGGGGAAGCGTTCGGCGAAGGCGCGGGCGTAGATACAGAATTGTTGAGGAAAGTCAGGATTCTGGAAATTGCCGATCCAGTCGGGAACGCCGAAATGGCATAGATCGACAATGGGGACTATGTTCATCCGCTCTAGTTCGGAAAAGCTCTGGTCGGCGAAGTCCCAGTCATATTGGCCGGGTCCAAACCAGGTGCGGTGAATGGGCGGACCGTAGCGCAGATAGGCTATGCCCATTTCCTGCACGAGGGCGAAGTCTTCACGCCAGCGATCATAATGACCGCAGCTTTCCATTTCATCGACACGCGTGCGGCCGTTGTCGATGGTCGGCACGCTGTTTTCGACGCCGGTGGCGAACATGAAGGTGGTGATGCGCTTTCTCCCGGCCAAGGACTTTCCCTGAACGCGGCGAAGCTGCTGGGTATCCGCATGCCCGCATTATCTGCGGGCATACGCTCCTTCAGAGGGCTGGCGCGGGCAATGGAGTTTGCGAGGGGCCGTTCTTTGCCGGGAAGATCTGGCTCGACGGCGTATAGCTGCCATCGCGCAGGGCAATGATGTAGCGGGCTGCAGCCGAGACGTTGGGATCATTGTTCGCCGCCGCTGCCTGGATTTGCGGCAGGACGGCGTCCGCGGCATCGCCGATATAGGTGAGTGCATCGAGCGCCTGGATCTGCAGCGGCCGGACGGACGGCTGCTGGCCCATTATCTTGCCAAGTTCAGCCGCAGCGGTCTTCTCGCCCAGCTTGATCAACGCCTCAGAGGCGACGATGCGTACATGGGGGGATGCGTCGGATGCGGCTGCTGCGAGCAGGTCCGCTCTAGCGGGTGCGCTTGCGCTGCCGAGGAAGCGCAGGCCCATCGCTCCCCAATAACGGATTACGGCGTTGCGGTCCTTCAGCGCCGATCGAAGCGCGGGCACGTTGCGGGCGTCGGCGCTCGCGGCCAGCGCCGCGAGGCCCATTACCCGGGCAAGCGGATAGGCGCGAGGGTTGCGGCTTTCATGATAGCCTTCCTCAGGCGCGCCTTCGGGGATGAAGCCATTGTCCACCACCTCCAGCATGTGCGCGTTGAGCGCGCGCCGCAATTTGCGCAGGCGTGCCGCATGGGCGGGATCACCGATCAGGTCATGTACCTCGTCAGGGTCCTCCTGAAGGTCGAACAGCTGTTCATAGGGGCGCAGTTGGAAAAAGGCGTCCTGCTGGGCGTTCAGCTTTCCGGCGAGATGCTGCCGCTCCCATTCCTGATAGCTTTTCATTTGCCAGGCATAAGCCTGGTGACCCGATGCGGGTCGGTCGCGCAGATAGTTGCGGGTCAGGCGGTATCTGCCGTCGCAGACGGTGCGGCAGAAGTCGTAGCGCTCGTCCATGCGATCCCGCGCGCCGAAGGCGTAGCGCTCCGCTTTGCCCGCATGCGGCCCCATCAGCGCACGCCCTGCCATATAGGCGGGCTTGGTGCGGCCCATCAGGGACAAGACGGTCGGTACGAGATCGATATAGCTGACCGGCCCGTCGATGACGCTCCCCGGAGCGGCGGGAGCCAGATGCCGCCACTTGGGCGGGATATAGACGATCAGGGGCGTGCGATAGCCGCTGTCGTAGGAGAAATGCTTGCTGCGCGGCAGGGCGCCGCCATTGTCCGCGAAATAGAAGATGATGGTGTCGTCCGCGACGCCGCGCTCCTCCAGCTGTTTCAGCCGGTCGCCGACATGCGCGTCCATCTTTTCCATGAGATTATAATAGCTGGCGATGTCCTGCCGAACCTCCGGAGCGTCGGGCAGGAAGCGCGGCACCCTGACCTCGGCAGGGCGGACTGCCCCTGTGGTCGGAAAGAACAGCTGCGATTCATGGGTGGTGAAGTCGGTATAGACCGACATGAAGGGCGCGCCGTCGGGGCGGTTATACCATTGCGCCTTGGCGCTGGATTCATCCCAGATCTTCCGGGGGTCGATGTCGCAATTATAATCGGTCTTGAAATTGTTGGTGCAGTAATAGCCCGCCTCCCGCAGGATTTCCGGTAACGTCCGGATGTCGCTGGGGAGATGCGCGTTTGCCCGCATATGGTGCGCCGGACCGCAGGATTCGGCTTGGACGCCGGTGAGCAGCGTGAAACGCGACGTGGCGCAGACCGGGCCATTGGAGAAGGCGTTGCGGTACATGACGCCCTTTCGGGCGAGCGCGTCGATATTGGGCGTGCGCGCGAGGCGGTCGCCATAGGCGCCGATATAGGGGTTATTGTCCTCGCTTATCAGCCAAAGGATGTTCGGGCGTGCCCGCGACGCTCCGTCCGGCAGCTTCCGCGCATGGGCAGCGCTGCCCACCGCGAGGGCCACGCCCGCCAGCATGTCACGCCTTGAAATCGCCATCCTCATTCCCTTTGTCACCGCTGACATAGCCTGATCAATAAGGGGTGAGGGCAAGGCTGTCCATGCCCGTCGCGAGTTGGGCAGCGTGCGGGATATCCTCGGCTCTACGACATGCGCAAAGACATCCGCGAAAGCTATAGCGCTGCGCAAGGCGATCCCAAAGTCGTGAAGAGGCTGCGGAAGATGGTGTCCGACGCCAGGACGAGCTTTGCCAATACGGGCAAGGCGAGCGTCCTGGTTCCAGGACCGGTACAGGATTGATCCCGCAGCCGGTTTGAAGAAGTGCATGGTTGCGCGAGTGTTCTGTTATGTGGCTGGTGGAGCTATCACATGGCTCAAGGCGATAAGCGGAGCAGGATCATCATGAACGGGCCGGGGCAGGAAGAATCATTTCCGGACATTCGTGATGGCATTCGCCGCCTCTGCGCGCAGTTTCCCGGCTCCTACTGGCAGCAACAGGACCTGGAACGCCGCTATCCGGCCGAATTCGTGTCTGCGCTGGCGCGGGAAGGGTGGCTTTCGATCCTGATCCCTGAAGAATTTGGCGGCTCGGGCCTGGGGCTGTCCGCAGCGATTGCGGTGCTGGAGGAGGTGCATCGATCCGGCTGCAACGGCGGCGCGGCGCATGCGCAGATGTACACGATGGGCACGCTCCTGCGTCACGGATCGGAAGAGCAGAAGGGGCGCTATCTGCCGAAGATCGCGTCAGGGGATCTGCGCCTTCAGGCTTTCGGCGTGACGGAGCCGACGAGCGGCACCGACACGACCCGCATCCGTACCTTCGCGCGGCGGGACGGCGATGATTATGTGGTGAACGGACAGAAGATCTGGATCAGCCGGGCGGAGCATTCGGACCTGATGGTCCTTCTGGTCCGCACGACGCCGCGGGAGGAATGCGTCAAGCCGACGGATGGCATGAGCGTGCTGCTGGTCGACATGCGCGATGCGGTGGGGAAGGGCCTTTCCATCCAGCCGATCCGCACCATGTTGAACCATGCGACCACCGAACTCTTCTTTGATGACCTGCGCGTGCCTGCGGAAAATCTGATCGGTGAGGAAGGGAAGGGGTTCCGCTATATCCTGTCCGGCATGAACGCCGAACGCATCCTCATCGCGTCCGAATGTATTGGCGACGCGCGCTTCTTCATCGATCGGGCAAGCGCCTATGCGAAGGAGCGCTCGGTGTTCGGACGGCCGATCGGGCAGAACCAGGGCGTGCAATTTCCCATCGCGCGCGCCTATGTGCAGACGACGGCCGCTGCGGCCATCGTGCAAAAGGCGGCGGCGCTGTTCGACGCTGGGGTGCAGTCCGGCACTGAGGCCAATATGGCGAAGATGCTGGCGTCCGAAGCGTCATGGGCCGCTGCCGACATGTGTATGCAGACGCATGGCGGTTTCGGCTTTGCTGAAGAATATGACATCGAACGCAAGTTTCGCGAGACGCGGCTCTATCAAGTCGCGCCCATTTCGACCAACCTGATCCTCAGCCATGTGGCGACCCATGTGCTGGGGCTGCCGAAAAGCTTCTGAGGTTCGGCGCCTTATCCTCTGCAAAATACAACATAAAGGAGATGCCTGCTGTTCATCTATCCCCGGATCACAGATGAGGAAAATGAGGGTTAACTGGCTGTTAGTTAACGTGCGTGTGTCGGATCAATCCATCTATCTGTTATCTACTGAGCCGGGGGGTAATCTCAACTTTGCTCCAGACGGGAATGCCCAGTATGAACAGTGAAGCCCCTCTTGACCGTGCGGCCGGCCGGGAACGCCGTTTGCTCAGAGCCTATATGCAGCACCCTCGGGCAGGCCTCATCGACATCATGATTCGAAATGTCTCCGACCGCGGCATCGGTGGCAAATGTGTCCATGACATCGAGCCGGGCGAAATCGTCAGTATAATTTTCCCGGATCGCGCACCCATGGACGGAATGATAGTTTGGCGCATGGGCGATGGATTTGGAATGCGCCTGACTGCATCGATCGATCCGAAGGCCATCATGCACCAGCACTCGGCAACTGCGTCGAGGCTGGATTATCAAGTCCCGAAATTGTTTCGCCCGCCCTTGGAATGTCGACGGCCGGGGCTCAGGACTTGAGCCGTCGCACTTCAAAACGGGTCTGAGCGGCAGGCCGAGCCCTCAGACCGGCAAGCGGCTCCTGGCTTTGCTCCGAATGCGGCATGACTTGCGCGGTCGAGCGACGGCGGCGCGGCGCCTGAATAAGCCGCAAGGGCGACCTGCATATGACCAGTGGGATAATCCACAATTTCAGGTGCAGCCGGGAGCGACGCGGGCCATTGTGCAGTTCCCCTGAACCCGACGGCCCCGCCTCTGTCCCTTGAGAGGCGGGGCTCCGATGGCCCGCTGGGAAGCGCTGGAACTGGAAGCGGTGCTAGCTCAGGCGTTTGGGGAGGCATCAATCCCGAAATGGTGGCCCGAGACGCTAACTCAACCGCAGGAGAGGGGCACGGCATACCGGCGATCCGACGCGCGCGCTGGTGAGACGGGTCGAGATAGCTGCCGATTATCCGAGCGCAACGAGAGATCTGAGCAGCGAAATCATGTCCTGGGTTGCGAACGGGTTGATCTTCCCATCTGCTCTCACCAGCGGAGCCAATTGGGGTTCCACCAGCGCAGCAGGGCCTACATAGGCCATCGACCAATCAGAGAAGCGCCTGGAGGTGAGAGCTTCTACCTCGAGCACCCTTACATTCTGATGGCGGCTGTCCCTTTTGATGCTCGCCATCAATTCGTTCAAGGCTGCAGGAGAACCCTCCAGCACCTGCACGAAATTGCTGTGGGTGAACATCAGCGCGCCGGTTACCTCGAGGTCGCCATTCCTGCTTCGAGCGACGTCGATGATAGCCTCGACCTCACCCGCCTCGGTTGAGGCAGAAAGCGTGCTATCGCTCACATATATGAGAGATTGTAACGGCATATTTTTGTCGTATGCTCCCTTTGGCAAATCGCGTCCATGCGCCTCGGCTGGCTCATCGACGAAGATAGCTTAATCTACATTAGTGCGTGTTGTTGCTCTTCTTCTCTATGACGTTGAGGTGACTGTTGATGGTCGACTATAAAATAGGACAAGTCGTTGGGCGCTGAAAACCACCCACTGAGGAAACTAGCAGCAAAGCTCAGCGAGAGAGCGGAATTGTCGGATGACGACCGGCAAGCCATTGGCGCGCTTCCCTATACGATAAGGACAATGACGGCAGGCCAGCACATCATACGTGCCGGCCAAATCCCCACATTTTGCACGATCCTGCTGAGCGGCTTTGCGCAGCGGTACAGGCTGGTGAACGATGGCGGGCGTCAGATCGTCGGCTTTCATATGGAAGGCGATTTTGTCGATCTTCATTTTTCCATGCTGCATGCTGCCGATCAAAGCGTTCAACTGGTCACGCCTGCAAAGCTTGCCGATATCCCGGTGGGAGCGGTTCTAAAGCTGACACGTTCCCGACCCGCCGTCGCTGAGGCCATCTGGATGGACTCACTCGCGGACGCGTCGGTTTTTCAGGAATGGGTTGTCAGAATAGGCCGCCGCGATGCGCGGGCACGACTTGCTCACCTGCTGTGTGAAATCGGGATGAAGCAGGAACATGCCGGCATAGGAAGCCGATCCGAAGTCCATCTTCCGCTCACGCAGGAGCAGATTGCGGATGCGCTGGGGCTAACGCCTGTTCACATCAACCGGACGTTCAAATCCCTCGAGGGTGACGGCCTCATACAGCGGGGCCGGCAATCTGTGATGATTCCCGACTGGAACCGCCTGGCAGAAGCAGGCGGTTTCTCGTCTTCTTACCTTCACCTAGCAGGGTGATGAAGGGGCGTCTCCGCCTGATCATCCGGGGGCTCAAGCATCCCACGACACAGGAGTCATGAGTGAAAAAATATGTCCTTTCAGGCGAAGGCGCCATCAGGATCAGGGATCAGCACCCGATTGGAATGTCTCTGATCGAAGGGGAGTTGGCTGATCCGGGCGCAGGCCAAGTTCGAGTTGCGATCAAGAGCAACTCGTTGAACTTCGTCGACACGCTGAACCTCTGGGGAAATTTCCCGGTAGAAGGCCGCGTTCCGCTCATGGATGGCGCCGGGGTGGTGCTCTCCGTCGGTGAGGGAGTCATGCGCTTCAAGGCAGGCGATCGGGTGGTCGCCAATCCGCACGCCAATTGGATCGCCGGCGCGCCCGCTCCGGGAGCAACCGGGCTGGTCCTCGGCATTGTGGCCGATGGGATGCTGGCACAGGAAGTCATTGTGCCCGAAGAGTGGTTGGTGGCCGTGCCTGCAGCGATCAGCTTTGAAGCTGCTGCGAGCCTACCCTGCGCCGGTCTCAGCGCATGGAACAGCCTCATGGGAGGTCCTGGCAAATATAATGTCATTCCCGGCAGCACCGTGTTGACCCAAGGGACTGGCGGCGTGGCCCTGTTCGCACTGCAGTTTGCCAAGGCGATGGGTTGTCGGGTGATCGCGACAACGTCTTCGGCGGCGAAGGAGGAGAAGCTCAGGAGCATGGGGGCGGACGCCGTCATCAACTATGTCGAGACACCAGAATGGGGCGGCAAGGTGCTTGAGTTGACGAATGGCGTTGGCGTCGATCTGGTGGTCGAGGTTGGTGGCCCTAATACCCTGCCGCAGTCGTTGGTTGCGGCCAAGGTTGGCGGACGCGTCGCCATGGTCGGCATCGTAGGTGGCATGGGATCGATCGATTACGCGCATATGCTGCCCATCAATCACAAGGTCCTGACGCTATTTGCCAACGGCATGGGCAGCCGCCGCGATCTGGAGGAGATGCTGCAATTCGTCGCCGCCAACGGCATCGATCCCGTTATCGATTCCGTTTTCCCGTTCGAAGAGGCCGCTGCTGCTTACCGCCATTTCGAAGATCGCAAACATGTGGGCAAGGTCCTAATCTCGCACATGCAATAAGTCCTGGAGCGGCGATGGCTGGCCATTTTCAACCCCATTGCTCGAAACGCGGTCGTTGGAGTGGCGCATTCTCGATGCAGGCTTTTGCTGAGAGCGCCGCTCTTACACCGGTTGGTCAGTGCATCACCGCAACGCCCGGTTGCGCAACTAGGGTGTGGAAGCCGCAGGATTTCGGCACCAACGCGTGTGTAGCCATTCAGTTGTGACATTCCGTCTCCCAATTTCAGGCGACCCACTCTACATCTCTTAAATGCCACAGATCCTCATTGATGCTGATGCTTGTCCCGTGAAGGATGAGACTTATAAGGTCGCATGGCGCCATGAAGTGCCAGTCGTCGTCGTCAGCAACAGCCCCATTCGGGTGCCGGCGCATCCGCTCATCTCACGCGTCGTGGTGAGTGATGGCTTCGACGCGGCGGATGATTGGATTGTCGACCATGTGGAGGCAAGATCCGTCGTCATAACGTCCGACATTTTGCTGGCTGACCGATGCCTGAAATCCGGATGTGGAGCGGTGATCGCGCCTACGGGGAAGCCTTTTACCACCGCGTCCATTGGTAACGCCGTTGCAGTACGGGCCATTATGGCGGATCTGCGAGCAGGCGCCAGTGCTGATGGCATCGGTGGACCAGCGCCATTTGCGAAGGCGGATCGTTCACGCTTTCTATCCGTGCTTGATGAGATTCTCGTGCGGCTTCGACGGTGAGCAATCGACGCCGATGCATTAGCAGGTGGCCGCAATTATGTGGCTTGCCCGCCTCGACATGGCGCCTGATGCTGCCCGCAAATGCGGAGAGTCTGGCAACGCCTTCGATCGTAACAATCGGCCGTTATGGTCTCAAAAGCGAAACGTCATGTATCCGGCGGCATAGACGAGATCGCGGCCCGGCTTGAACCTTTCCGACACGTCGCCGTAGATCGTGTAGAAGCCCAGCGTCGTGAAGGGATTGAGGGCATATTGCCCGGCGGCGGTCACGCGTTTGCCGAAGAAACGGCTGTCGGTTTCGTCGCCGCGCCGCAAGACCTGACCACCCAGTGAATAGACACCATCGTGAATGGAGGTCCGCCACAGCCCCGCCGCCGAAAAGTCGAGCTTCAGCCGTGCGGACGGCTGGAGCGACAGCATCGGCTGGATGATGGTCAGGTTATGCGGGCCAAGGTCGCCATTATAGGTCAGCGGCTTTGGGAAGAGCGGTGCATAGGTGCCGATCTTTCCGTCATTCGAATTCTTGTCGCCCGATCCGACATCGACCCGCAGTGCGAGTTTGGGCTTCCATCCCCCCTGCCAGCCATGCGCCAGCGTGCCGGTGACATAATAAGCGTCAATGTCGAGATCGCCGAATGAGCCCCATTGGCGGATCGTTTCCACATCGATGCTCCAGGCGTCGCGCTTGCCCGCATAGCGCAGCGACAGGGTGCGGCGCCGGTCGCGCGCGGCCGGTTCGCTGTCGAAGGCCAGGGTAACACGATCGGATGACACGAACAGGGCTTCGGCGCGCCCGGTGCGTGTATCGCCGCCGAAACTGCGCCCGGCATGAAAGCCTGTCAGGTCATAATTATGGTTCGTTTCGTCGTCGAATGTCCCCAGCTTTTCCAGCACGGCATGACCGGTCAGGAAACCGCCGTCCCATTTGCCCAATGTTCCCATCACGCGCAGCAGGTCGAGCGAACGCCGCGTGTTGGCGCCTTCGCGCATGTCGAAGATGGTCTGGTTGCCGATGCCGATTTCCTGACGCCCCAGCCGGGCGGTGATCCGTGCTGGGCCGACGGGCACATGCGCTTCGATGAAGGCCTGGTTGAAGTCGAGGCGGCCTTCCTCGATCGGGGCGACGACTGAATCCAGTCCAGTGCTCGTCGCATGTTCGAGGTCGACGAAAGCTCGAAACAAGCCTTCGACCTGGAGGTCGCCCCAGAGGCGGGTGCGCTGTTGAAAATTGCCGTCATTATCCTGTGGACCGCGTCCCCACCGTTCGCCCAGCCGCAGTTCGGGACGCAGGCGCAGTTCGCCGCCGAGCGTCGCATAGGTCTTGCCGACGATCGGCAGATATTTGAGGCGCGTCCACAGATTGGCATCGCGTATATCGCGGAAGCCCGAATAATCCTCGTCATGGTTGATTGGGCGAAAGGCGGGCTTGGGCGGCTTGAGCCGATCCTTGGTCTGCGAGGCCGGCAGTTCCGCCGGCCTTTGCGCTTCTTCGGCTTGCGGGTCTTTGGTCTCAGTCGGGGCGGTGCTCGCCGGCAGCGTCGCGGCAGGCGCGGCCTGCAGGGCGGCGGCGGACAGGGCGTGCGCCATGATGGTGAACATAGATACTCTCCCGGAATGTCGATTATTTTTGAAGGGCGGTCAGGCGGCGGCCGTTTGCGCAGGTCGCGCCACGACCGACTGGAGCAGGTGAACCGCGAGGCCGAAGATCAGGCCCCAGAAGGCGGAGCCGAGGCCCGCCAACGTCATGCCCGATGCACTTACCGCGAAGGTGACGAGCGCTCCGTCGCGCCCTTGTTCGGCGCGTAGCGCCGTGCTGAGAGAGCCGGAGACCACCGGGAACAGGGCGAGGCCCGCGAGCGCCGCGATCAGCGGCTTGGGCAAGGTCGCGAACAGCGCCAGCACGGTGGCGGCGAAAGCCCCGAAGACGAGATAGGTCACGCCGCCCGAGATACCGGCCACATAGCGGCGCGCCGGGTCGGGGTGAGCATCGGGGCCAAGGCAGATGGCAGCGGTAAAGGCGGCGAGGTTGAGGCCGTGGCAGCCGAAGGGCGCAAGCACGATCGAAGCCAGCGCGCTGGCCGAGACGATCGGCCTGGCGGCAGGTTTCTCATAACCCGCAGCGCGCAGAACGGCGATGCCGGGCAGGAATTGTCCGGTGAGAGCGACAACAGCCAGCGGCAGCGCGATGCTGGCCATCGCTGCCCAGTCGAAGCGCGGCGTCGTCCATACCGGCATGGTGATATGTGGCACGCCGATATTGCCGGACAGGCCGCCGTTCATAGCCGTCAAGGCCAGACCCGTCATCAGCACGGCCACGACCGCATAGCGGGGCGCGAGGATGCGCCCGGCGAAGAAGGCGGCGATCATCGCGATTACCGTAACGGGAGCCGACGGGACGCTGCCGATCATGTCGATGACGAACCGGAACAATATGCCAGCCAGCATCGCGGCGGTGATTGCAGCGGGTAACAGCCGCATCAGCCGATCGAACGCGCCGGACAGTCCCACCAGCAGCACCGCGAGATTGGCGACGATATAGGCGCCGATGGCTGTGGCGAAATCGGTCTGCGGCAGCATCGTCACCAGCAGCGCGGATCCGGGCGCTGACCAGGCGATCACGATCGGTACTCGCCAGCGCCAGCTCAGCACGATGCCAAGGATGCCGCTGCCGATCGAGATGGCCCATATCCAGGACGCCACAAGAGCAGGCTCCAGCCCTTGTGCAGCCTGAAATATGATCACCAGCGGACCCGCGAAGGATATGGTGGTGGCGATGATCCCGGCAATGATAGCCGGGATCGAGGATGTCTGCCGAACGGTCATGATAGTCCTGGTCACGCCGCTAGGGCGTAATTGTCCTGAGCGATCTGCTGGCGGCGGCTCACCATGTAGATGGCGGTGGCCACTACCGAAATGAGGCCGGGAATGGCGAAGGCGACGAAGTTGAGCGCCATCGGTAATTGCGCGGCGAGCAGCAGCCCGCCCAGCATCGGCCCAACGATCGCGCCGACCCTGCCCATGCCCGACGCCCAACCAAGGCCGGTCGAGCGAACCGAAAGGCTGTAGAATTCAGCGACGCTGGCATAGAGCAGGATCTGCGTGCCCGTGGTGCCGGCCCCGGCGATGAAGATCAGCAGATAGAGGATCGGCATCGGGCCGTTGAGGCCGAGCAGGGTGATGCACGCCGCGCCCAGCAGGAAGTAGGCCATCACCACGCGCGGCAGTCCGAACCGGTCGGCCAGGCGTCCGCCCGCAATTGCCCCGAACATGCCCCCGAAGTTGAGCGCCAGCAGGAAGGACAGGCTTGAGCCAAGGCTATAGCCCGCGCTGCGCATCAACTGTGGCAGCCAAGAACCGAGCGCATAGACCATCAGCAGGCAGCAGAAGAAGCAGAGCCACATGGACAGGGTGCCGACAGCCCGATTGTGTCGGAACAGTTCGGCGACAGACGCGCGATCGCTGCTCGCCTCCTGATAGACGAGCCGCCCGTCCGCGATGGGTTGCGTCGACAGGCGTTGCAGGATGGCGCGGGCCTGTGCTTGTTCGCCCTTGCGGATCAGGAAGCCAGCGGATTCCGGTAGGCCACGAAGAACCAGCGGCAGCAGCAGGAGCGGAACGGCGGCAGCGAAGAACATCGCCTGCCAACCGAACAGTGGCAGCAACCAGATTCCAAGGCCGGCTGCCGCCATGCCACCCACCGCATAGCCGCTGAACATCAGGGCGACGAGGGTGCTGCGCATCCGCTTAGGCGCATATTCATTGGTGAGTGCAACGGCGTTGGGCATCAGGCCGCCGCAGCCGAGCCCAGCCAGGAAGCGGAGCGCGCCGAACATGGTGGGCGTCGTCGCGAAGCCGTTCACAAAGGTGGCGGCGCTGAACAGGGCAAAGCAGATGGTGATGCAGGTTTTCCGGCCAATCCGGTCGCCCAGTGGGCCGAAGAACAACGCACCCGACATCATGCCGAACAAGGCCCAACTCGCCAGCGAACCGGCCTGTGGCGCGGTAAGTTGCCATTGGTCCATCAACTGTGGAAGAACGACGCCGTAAATAAAGACATCGTAACCATCGACTATCAGCAGGATGGCGCAGGCTATTATGATCTTGAGATGAAGATTTCCGAATCTGGATTCGTCGATGTGACGAATTATATCGATATCCTGCATATCGATTCCTCTCCCTTATTTGATGGGTATGATTCCCGGATAAGTGAGAGATTTGCAGGATCGAGCCAAATACCGTTTAAGTCCCGATCAAATACGCAATGGGTATGAACGGCTCTGGCAGACAGTCATAATTCCTCATACAGCGCCGCCGGAACCTCATAGCCCCAGTCGGCATATTGGCGGGCAATCACGGCCGCCATCAGCGCCAGTTCCGGCGAGCGGTCGCCTGGCCTGTGGCTCATGATGATGGGGGATGTCGCCGGCTCCACCAGTTCGCGGAAGGCGACATCATGGCTGCGCGCGCGATGCACCGACTCCGGCACGATCGCCATGCCTTCCTCCGCCGCGACCAAGCCGATCGCGATCTGGAGTTCGCGGGCCTCATGGACGATGCGCGGTTCGATTGCATGGTCGCGAAACAGGGATATCACCTGGTCTGCATAGCTGGGGCGGGGCGCGCGCGGATAGATGATCTGCGGTTCGTCGGCCAGGTCGCGCAGCGAAATGGGACCTTCGCCATGCGCCAGAGGATGGTCAAGCGGAAAGGCGGCAACCAGTTTCTCGTTGCGCAGGATGATGCGCCGGACGGCGGGATCCTCGAACCGGATGCGGCCAAAGCCCACGTCGATGCGGCCGTCCTTGAGCGCAGCGATCTGTTCGAGCGTCGGACTTTCGACCATGACCAGTTCGACATTCTCCGCGGCCTTGCGAAATTCTCGGATCAGTTCGGGCAGGCGCGCGTAGATGGTGGAGGCGACGAAGCCGATGACCAGCCGTCGCCGCCGACTGGTGGCCGCCGACTTCACCATCGCCTCGACATCCTCCATGCGGGACAACAGTTGCAGTGCCTGCTCGTGGAGCAGTCGTCCAACGTCGGTCAGCCGCAGCGGCCGGCTTGCGCGATCCAGCAGCGGTGCGCCGACATGGGCCTCCAACTGCTGAATGGCGCGGGACAAGGGCGGTTGGGCGATATGCAGCCGTTCGGCGGCGCGGTTGAAATTGCCTTCCTCCGCCACCGCCACGAAATAGCGCAGAAGGCGCAGGTCGATCATCTATCATACCTCCAAAGTATGGAGCCTTGACCACATTGATCTTTGATCGATCCACTGCCGAGGCATATCTGTCTCGCGAAAACTAGGGATTTAGGAGAGTCGCTGCAATGGCTGTATTGAGCCGAGCCGATACCTTCATCGTCGATGTGCCGACAATTCGCCCGCATGTTCTGGCTATGGCCACCATGCACGCCCAGTCGATGGTCATCGTGCGCCTGGTCGATGCCGACGGCGTGGAGGGCATTGGCGAGGGTACAACGATCGGCGGCCTCAGCTATGGCGAGGAAAGCCCGGAGAGCATCAAGTCGGCGATCGACACCTACATTGTTCCCGTGCTGGAAACCTGCGACCTGACGCAGGTCGGCGCGAGTATGGCGAAGGTCGCCCGCTGCGTGCGCGGTAACCATTTCGCCAAATGTGCGGTCGAAACCGCGTTGCTCGACATGGCGGGAAAGCGGCTGGGCATAGCGGTGTCCGAACTGATCGGCGGGGGGCGCGTGCGTGACAGCCTGCCGGTTGCCTGGACGCTGGCAAGCGGTGATACCGCGCGCGACATAGCCGAAGGCGAGGAAATGCTCGATCGCCGCCGCCACCGCATCTTCAAGCTGAAGATCGGCAAGCGCGAAGTGCAGGATGACGTCGCCCATGTCGGCGCGATCTGCAAAGCGCTGGGCGACCGCGCCAGCGTTCGCGTCGACGTCAACCAGAACTGGTCGGAGGCGCAGGCCAAGACCGGCATGGCGATGCTGCATGAAGTCGGTTGCGACCTGGTCGAACAACCGATCGCTGGCGACGCAATCGCCGCCATGGCGCGTCTTTCGAAGAGCCAGCAGGTGCCGTTGATGGCCGATGAGGCGCTGAACGGTCCGCGCAGTGCGATGCGGATCGCCTCTGCCCATGCGGCGAGCGTCTTCGCGCTCAAGATCGCGCAGTCGGGAGGGCTGTTCGCCACCGCGCAAGTGGCCGCCATCGGCTCAGCCGCCGGGATCGGCCTCTATGGCGGCACGATGCTGGAGGGCGGGGTCGGCACGGCCGCATCGGCTCATGTCTTTGCTACGCTGCCGGAACTGGCCTGGGGCACGGAATTGTTCGGCCCTCTGCTCCAGACCGAGGAAATATTGAGCGAACCCCTTGGATATGGCGACTTTTCGCTCGCCGTGCCGACCGGGCCGGGCCTCGGCATCGCCTTTGACGAGGACAAACTGGCCTTCTTCCGGCGCGATCGCACGTCGCCGGTCCTTCACCCCGTTGCCGCAGGAGCCTGAATCCATGCTGTTCATGGTCGAAATGGACGTCAACATTCCGCTGGGTTTCGATCCCGATCAGGCGGCGCGGATCAAGGCCGAGGAAAAGGAATATTTCCAGAAGCTTCAAACCGCCGGTATCTGGCGCCATATCTGGCGTAAGGTCGGCCTCTATTCGAACGTCTCGATCTTTGACGTCGAGAGCAATGCGGCCCTGCATGACACGCTGATGGCGCTGCCGCTTTACCCCTTCATGACCATGAAGGTGACGCCGCTGTGCCGCCATCCCTCATCCGTTCACGACGACGATCGCTGATCGGACGACCACAGGTTTAGGAGAGAAAATATGGACACCAGCTTCGTACAACGACCGGAAATTCAGCAGTTGCTCGACCGTGCTGCCGGTGTGAATGAAAGCGGCGGCAATCCGCGGCTCAAGGCGATCATGCGCGACCTCACCGAAAGCGTGATGAACCTGATCGTCAAGCACGACATTTCCGAAAGCGAATTCTGGCTGGCGATGAAATTTCTGTCGGACAGCGCGGGCGAGATCGGGCTGATCGTGCCCGGCACTGGGCTTGAGCATTTCATGGACCTCTACATGGACGCCAAGGATGCCGAGGCGGGTCTGAGCGGCGGTACGCCCCGCACCATCGAAGGGCCGCTCTATGTCGCCGGCGCGCCGCTGGTGGAAGGCGACGTCAATCTGAGTGTCGATCCCGATGAAGGCACCCAGACTCTCTATATGAGCGGCGCCGTCACCGGCCCCGACGGCGAAGCGGTGCAGAATGCGATCGTCCATGTGTGGCACGCCAACAGCAAGGGCTGGTATTCGCATTTCGACCCGACCGGTGAACAAACACCGTTCAACAACCGCCGTCGCATCAAGCTGGGCAAGGATGGCCGCTACGCCTTCCATTCCAAGCAGCCGAGCGGCTATTCGGTGCCGCCTGGTGGTGCGACAGACCAGCTGATGCAGGCGTTGGGACGCCACGGCAATCGTCCGGCCCATGTCCATTTCTTCATCGAGGCGCCGGGCTATCGCACGCTGACAACGCAGATCAATTTCGGCGACGATCCGTTCGCGGCGGACGATTTCGCCTTCGGCACGCGTCAGGGCCTGCTGCCGGTGCCCAGTCGCCAGGGCGACACCGCCTACATCGCCTTTGACTTCCAGCTTCAGCGCGCGGTCAGCCAGAGCGACGAGGGCTTCTCATCCCGCACTCGCGCCAAAGCGGTCGCCGAACCCGAAACCGAGGTCGCCTGACGTTCAGGCACAGGAGACAGGATTATGTACGAGCACCTGATGCAGCGCGTCGCGACCGCCGTGGTCGACGATCCGGAATCGGGGATTTTCCGTTGCCGCCGCGACGTCTTCACCGACCCCGCGCTGTTTGATCTGGAGATGAAATATATCTTCGAGAGCAACTGGGTCTATCTGGCGCATGAGAGCCAGGTAGAGAAGAAGAACGATTATTTCACCACCTGGATCGGCCATACGCCGGTGATCCTGACGCGGGCGAAGGATGGCGGCCTCAACTGCGTCGTCAACGCCTGCGCCCATCGCGGTGCGAAGCTGTGCCGCCGCAAGCGGGGCAATCAGCCGCTGTTCGTCTGCCCGTTCCACGGCTGGAGCTTCAAGACGGACGGAAAGCTGCTGCGCGCCAAGGACGCCAGCACGGGCGCCTATCCCGACAGTTTCGATCATGAAGGATCGCACGACCTGACAAAGGTCCGCGTTGAGAGCTATCGCGGTTTCATCTTCGGTTCGCTCAATCATGACGTCCTGCCACTGGAAGATCATCTGGGCGAAACCAAGGTCATCATCGACCAGATGGTGGACCAGGCGCCCGAAGGATTGGAGGTGCTGACCGGCAATTCGACCTACACCTTCCACGGCAACTGGAAGATGCAGATGGAAAATGGCTGCGATGGCTATCATGTCAGTTCGGTCCATGAGAATTACCAATCGACCATGGGCCGCCGCGCCGAAGGCGGCACCAAGGCGGTCGACGCCAATGGCTGGTCGAAGGCGCCGGCGAGTGGCGTCTATGGCTTTGAACATGGCCACATCCTGCTGTGGACCCAAGTGCTGAACCCGGAGGTTCGGCCGGTCTGGAATTACAAGGACCAGCTGGTCGAGCGGCTGGGCGAGGACAAGGCGAAGTTCATCCTCGAACAGACCCGCAATCTGGCGCTCTATCCGAACGTGTTCCTGATGGATCAGTTCTCGACCCAGATCCGTGTGGTGCGACCGATCGATGTCCACACCACCGAAGTCACCATCTATTGCTATGCACCCAAGGGCGAGAGCGCCGAAGACCGCGCCCACCGCATCCGCCAATATGAGGACTTCTTCAACGTCACCGGCATGGGCACGCCCGACGATCTGGAGGAATTCCGCAGCTGCCAGTCGGCCTATGAGGGCGCGGGCGGATTGTGGAACGACCTTAGCCGCGGCGCGACCCGCTGGATCGCCGGGCCGGACAGCAATGCGGCAGCGATGGGCATGAAGCCCCTGCTGTCGAGCGGGCGCAGCGAGGACGAAGGGCTGTTCGTGCGCCAGCACGAGTTTTGGGCGAAGATCATGCTCGACGGCATGGCCAAGGATGCCGGCGCGGCTCCGATGATGGAGGCGGCGGAATGACATTGGTCCTCGACACCCCGGGCTCGACGCTGTCCTATCAGGACATTTGCGCCTTCCTCTATCGCGAGGCACGACTGCTTGATGATCGCGCGTTTGACGAATGGCTGGACTGCTATTCGGAGCAGTGCGAATATTGGATGCCAGCCTGGACCGATGATGATGCGCTGACCACCGATCCGCACATCGAAATCTCGCTGATCTATTATGGCAGTCGCAAGGGGTTGGAAGATCGCGTCTATCGGCTGAATACCGAACGGTCGTCTGCCAGCACGCCGGAAGCGCGCACATCGCACTTCATCGCCAATGTGGAGATTATCGAGACGCGCAGTGACGCGATCGACCTGCGCTATAACTGGCATACGATGAGTCATCGGTACCAGAAGACCCAACAGTTTTTCGGGACCACGTTCGTGACTTTGGACGTCAGCGACAAGTCGCCAAAGATCCTGAAGAAGAAGATCGTCCTGAAGGACGACTATATTCATCAGGTCATTGACGTCTATCATCTCTGAAGGGACTGGGTCATGATTTTCCAGGGACGCTTCGCGGGCAAGGTGATGGTCGTGACGGGCGCGGCGCAGGGCATCGGTGCGGGAGTAGCGACCCGCGCGGCGGCCGAGGGAGCCCGCCTTGTCCTCGTCGATCGCGCCGAGTTCGTGACCGAAGTGGAACAGGCGATCGTCGCGTCGGGTGGCAAGGCCGTTTCCGTGACCTGCGACCTTGAAAATTATGACGGCGCGGCGCAGGCCATGACAGCTGCGGTTGAGGCGTTCGGGCGTATCGACATCCTCGTCAACAATGTCGGCGGCGCGATCCGCATGCGGCCCTATGCGCAGTTCGAACCGGCGCAGATCGACGCGGAAATCCGCCGATCGCTGATGCCGACGCTCTATTGCTGCCATGCTGTTCTGCCGGTGATGCTGGATCAGGGCGCGGGGACGATCGTCAATGTCTCGTCCAACGCGACGCGTGGCATTCGTCGTGTGCCCTATTCGGCGGCGAAGGGCGGCATCAACGGTCTCACCCAGGCGCTGGCGATGGAATATGCGGAAAGCGGCATCCGCGTCGTCGCGACTGCTCCGGGCGGTACGAGCGCGCCCCCGCGCCGCGTGCCACGCAATGCGGAAGGCGACAATCATCAGGAGCAGGCATGGATGGCCGAAGCGGTGGCGCAGGTGAAGGCGTCGGCCTTCATGAAGCGCTACGGCACGCTGGAAGAGCAGATCGCACCGATCCTTTTCCTTGCATCCGATGAGGCCAGTTACGTGACTGGATCGGTCCTGCCCGTTGCGGGCGGCGATATCGGTTGAAGGAGTAAATGATGCAGAAGATTTACGACAGCCCTCGGGTCGCACTGGAAGGCTTGTTGTTCGACGGCATGACAATCATGTCGGGCGGGTTCGGGCTCTCGGGCAATCCCGAGAGTCTGGTCCCGGAAATTCGTGCGAGCGGGGTCAAGGATCTTACCGTCATCTCCAACAATGCGGGCGCAGACGGCTTTGGGCTGTGGATGCTGCTGGAAAGCCGACAGGTCCGGAAGATGATTTCTTCCTATGTCGGCGAGAACAAGCTGTTCGAAAGCCAGTATCTTTCAGGCGAGCTGGAGCTGGAACTGAACCCGCAAGGGACGCTGGCCGAACGGATCAGGGCAGGGGGCGCGGGCATCCCGGCCTTTTACACGAAGACGGGCGTGGGGACGGTCGTCGCCGAGGGCAAGCCGGTCGAGACGTTCGACGGCGACGAGTATGTGCGCGAGACTTGGCTGCGCGCGGACCTGTCCATCATCAAGGCCTGGCGCGCCGATCCGGCAGGCAACCTCATGTTCCGCAAGACCGCGCGCAACTTCAACCCGAACATGGCGACGGCAGGCAAGGTGACGGTGGTCGAGGTCGAGGAAATCGTGCCCGAGGGGAGCTTCGATCCCGACTGCATCCATACCCCCGGCATCTATGTCGACCGCGTCGTGCTCAGCACCATCAACGAGAAGCGGATCGAGAAGCTTACGGTGCGCGAAAAGGAGATCGCATAATGCCTTGGACCCGCGACGAAATGGCGGCGCGCGCCGCGCGGGAGCTGCGCGACGGCTATTATGTGAACCTGGGCATCGGCATTCCGACGCTAGTGGCGAACCATGTGCCGGACGGCGTCCAGGTCACGCTGCAGAGTGAGAATGGCATGCTCGGCATCGGGCCGTTCCCTTTCGAGGGTGAGGCAGATCCAGACCTGATCAATGCGGGCAAGCAGACGATCACCGCGCTGCCGACCAGCAGCTTCTTTTCCTCCGCCGACAGTTTCGCGATGATCCGGGGCGGCCATATCGACATGGCCGTGCTGGGCGCAATGGAGGTGGCCGCCAATGGCGACCTCGCCAACTGGACCATTCCCGGCAAGATGGTGAAGGGCATGGGCGGGGCCATGGACCTGGTCGCGGGCGTCAAGCGCGTGGTCGTGGTGATGGATCATGTGTCGAAGAACGGCACCCCCAAGATCCTTGACGCATGCACGCTGCCGCTGACTGGCAAGGGGGTGGTCGACCTTATCATCACTGACCTTGCCGTGATCGCTGTGGATCGTGCCAGGGCCGGCTTGACCCTGGTGGAACTGGCCCCCGGCGTAAGCGAAGCCGAAGTCATCGCGAAGACGGGCGCACCGCTCGCGATCCTCGAAGCTGCCTGAACAGGATAGATACCGTGCCCAAGCTGATCGTCGTCAACCGTGCGGGTGATGAAACGAGCATCGATGCCCGTGAGGGCGCGTCGGTGATGGAAGCCATTCGCGATAATGGCTTCGACGAACTTCTCGCCCTGTGCGGCGGCTGCTGTTCCTGCGCCACCTGTCATGTCTTCGTCGATGAAGAATGGACCGGGGCGGTCGGCAGTGCCAGCGGGGACGAGGACGACCTGCTCGATTCCTCCGACCATCGCGAGGACCGTTCGCGCCTGTCCTGCCAGATCATGATGACTGCCGCGCTCGACGGCCTGCGCGTCGCCATCGCGCCGGAGGATTGAGCATGGCTTTCACCCAGCGTCCCGGCGCCGATCTCTACTGGAAGAGGGATGGGCGGGATGATGCACCCGCGCTGGTGCTGCTGAACAGTATCGGCACCGATATGGATTTGTGGGACGGCATGCTGCCCCATCTGCGGGACCGTTTCGCACTGTTGCGGATCGACACGCGCGGCCATGGCGCGTCCATCGCGGAGCCGGGGGACTATAAGCTGGCCATGCTGGCGGACGATGTGCTGGCGGTCGCCGATGCTGCGGGCTTCGGTCGTTTTTCGGTCGCTGGCGTCTCGCTCGGCGGCATGATCGGGATGGAACTCGCGTTGCGAGCGCCGGGTCGCGTCGAGAAGCTGCTGCCGATCTGCACCTCCGCGACGATGGACAGCGCGGCCTGGAGTGACCGGGTTGCCAAGGTCCGGGGGGAGGGGATGACCGCCATCGCCGATCTGGCCATGGGCCGTTTCCTGTCCGATGCCGTCGAACCGGCCATCTATGAAGCCGTGCGACGCCAATTGCTGGCGATGGACGCGGAAGGCTATGCCGGCTGCGGAGCGGCGATCCGCGACATGGACCTGGCCGACCGGATCGGCGACATCTCTCGCCCGACGCTGGTTATCACCGGCACTCGCGACACCTCGACCCCGCTCGAAGGGCATGGCGAGCATTTGCTGGCACGCATCCCCGGCGCGTCACATGCGGCGCTGGAGGCGGCGCATCTTGCCCCGCTTGAGGCACCCAAAGCACTGGCGGCCGTCATCACCTCTTTTCTGGAAAGCTGAGACATATGGCAGAAGCCTTCATCTGCGATGCCGTCCGCTCGCCTATCGGCAAGCTGAACGGATCGCTTGCGACCGTGCGCGCCGACGACCTTGCCGCGCTGCCGATCAAGGCGTTGATGGAGCGCAATGCGGGTGTCGACTGGTCGGCGCTCGACGATGTGATCCTGGGTTGCGCCAATCAGGCGGGCGAGGATAATCGAAACGTGGCGCGCATGGCGGTGCTGCTCGCCGGGATGCCGGAGGGGGTGCCGGGCGTCACCGTCAATCGCCTGTGCTCTTCTGGCCTCAATGCTTTGGGCATGGCAGCGCAGGCGATCCGTAGCGGCGACGCCGATTTCCTGATCGCCGGTGGCGTCGAAAGCATGACCCGCGCGCCCTATGTGATGGGCAAGGCGGGTAGCGCCTTCGGTCGCGATCAGAAGATCGAGGATACGACGCTCGGCTGGCGGTTCGTGAACCCGGCAATGAAGGCCGCCTATGGCGTCGATACCATGCCCCAGACCGGCGAGAATGTCGCCGAGCAGTGGGGCGTCAGCCGCGAGGAACAGGATCGGTTTGCGCTGGCCAGTCAGGAAAAGGCAGCGCGTGCACAGGCGAATGGCCGGTTCGCTGCCGAGATCGTGTCGGTGTCCATCCCGCAGCCCAAGGGCGAGGCGATCCTCTTCGATGCCGACGAGCACCTGCGAGCCACCAGCCTGGAAGCGCTGGCGAAGCTCAAGCCGGTGGTGAAGGCTGACGGCACGGTGACCGCAGGCAATGCGTCGGGGCTCAACGACGGTGCGGCCGCCATGCTGGTCGCTTCCGAGGCAGCGGCTGCAACGCAGGGGCTGACGCCACGCGCCCGCGTGATCGGTATGGCTGCGGCCGGCATCGCACCCCGGATCATGGGCGCGGGCCCTATCGAGGCGGCGCGCAAGCTGTTGGGACGCAATGGCGTCACGGTCGATCAGCTCGACGTGATCGAACTCAACGAGGCCTTCGCCAGCCAGGCGATTGCCACGCTGCGCGATCTGGACGTCGATCCGTTCGACCCCCGCGTCAATCCCAATGGCGGGGCGATCGCGCTCGGCCACCCGCTCGGCATGTCCGGCGCGCGCATCGCGCTGTCAGCGGTCGAAGAATTGCAGCGTACCCGCGGGCGCTATGCGCTGGCCTTCATGTGCATCGGCGTGGGGCAGGGGCTGGCAGTGCTGTTGGAGCGGGTGTGACGTCATGGCTAACGCCGACGACGTCGTCGTCGGCCCGGACTATCTAAGCGGCGGAAAAAAGCTTGGATTCAGCATTCAGGCCGATCTACCAACTGGAACTTGGCAAGCACATCGCGCAATTTGGATCCGGAGAAAGGCTTGTTGAGAATGGCCGCTCTTCCGTCTGCTTCGATTTTGAGCAGTTGATCGGCTTCCACATATCCGCTGGCGACGATCGCAGCCGCATAGGGATGGGACTCTCGCAAAGCGTCCAACAAGTTGAGGCCGCTCCCATCGGGTAATTCCAGATCGATGATGGCCGCGGAAATCGGCTGCCCTACATTAGCGATGCGCTCCATTGCTGCTTTGGCCGTGGCAATGTCTTCAACGACGCAACCCAGAGCGCGCAGATTTTCCACCAACGTCTGCCGTACGGCCGGATCATCCTCGACCAGCAGGATAGTGGGCGAGATCGTGGCGGACAGGGACGCAATCGCCTCCATCAGCTGGGTTCGGGAATAGGGCTTGGAAAGCAGATGCAGGCCCCGCGCGAGACGGCCATCCTCGATGAGCGCGTCTCCGGCATAGGCGGTCGTAAGGAGCGTGTTCATTGCAGGCCGTATTTCCCGCGCCCGGTCTGCCAGACGTCGTCCGTCATACCCGTCCGGCAAACTGACGTCCGTGAACATCAGCATCAAAGGCTGACTGGATTCGAGTATTTTCAGTGCTTCCGGCGCTGTCTTCGCCTCTATCACATGATAGCCCATTTCCTCCAGAGAACTGCGTGCCCATTCGCGCAGGTCCTGCTCATCCTCCACAAGCAATATCGTTCGGCAGGCCGGGCTGGTGACCTGATCGGCAATATCCTCACCCTCCTCCAACGCTCCATGATGTCGAGGAAGGTACAGGCGGATTGTCGTGCCGCGGCCTACTTCGCTTATCAGCCGCACATGACCCAGCGATTGCTTCACAAAGCCATAGACCTGGCTCAGGCCAAGCCCCGTGCCTTTGCCCACGCCCTTGGTCGTAAAGAAGGGGTCAAAGACCTGCTGCGCAACCTCGGCAGACATGCCGTCGCCAGTGTCCGAGACCGACAGGCAGACGAACTCTCCCTCGGCGACGTCAATCAGGTCGTGTTCTGTGCAATTGTGCGCCCGAATGGAGAGCGTTCCGACGGCGCTCATAGCGTCCTTGGCATTTACCGCGAGATTGATCAGCGCTGCTTCAAGTTGAGACGGATCGACCATTATGGGCCAGGTTTCGGGTGCAACATCGACTGAAATGGTGATCGAGGCGCCCAGGGTGCGGGTGAGCAGGTCGTCCATGCCATTCAGCAGGTTGCCGAGGTCCAAGTGTCTTGGTGTGAGCGGCTGGCGTCGGGAATAGGCGAGCAGTTGCTGGGTGAGCTCCGCAGCCCGCATAGCCCCGCTCGTGGCATTGGCGACCGCGCGCGTCAGGCGTGGATCATCAAGATCGCCAGGCAACCGGCGCTGGACCGTATCGAGGTTGCCGAGGACGATCGTCAGCAGGTTGTTGAAATCATGCGCGACGCCGGCAGTCAGGCGTCCTATCGCCTCCATTTTCTGGGCATGCCGGAGTTGCTCTTCCAGCTCGCGGCGCTCCGAAATGTCCCGCAGGCTTGCCAGCAGCGCCGGTTGGCCCTCCCAGGTCGTATCGACCACCCGCATTTCGACTTCCAGTACCGAGCCATCAGTCCTTATCAGGTCGATGCTGGTCGTCTCTCCGGCGACGACAGGCATGCCGAGCTGATGCCCGAGCAGGCTGTGCGCATCACGCCCAAAAAGGCTTATGGCCGCTGCATTGGCAAACCGAACAAGCCCGCCGCTATCGATTACCAGGATTCCGTCGGCGTTCCTGTCGACCAAGGACCGAAGTTCGGCATAGTCGAAGTCGCCGTCGGACCGGGAGGAGTTTAGCCGCATGTTTCGATCAAGCTCCGGACCAGTCAATATTTGCCCACTTGCACCGCTCAAAATGGTTCTGCGCCGGTGAACACATTTGGCGCGTCTCCCATCGCGTCACCCAGATGCATCCCCGACCCATCAATATCAAACCGACGAATATCCTTTGAATGTTCGCTACCGCGCATCTTCAGCACCATCATGCCGCGGTGCATCCTCTGGCGTTCCTGTATGTAGCGCAGGAGGATGATGGAGTCCGTCAGCGTAGAGATGTGCTGTTCGCTGGCGCTTTCGCCGCCCACGAGCGACTTGCTTGTCGCTGTGCAGAGACCGGCGATCTCATTCTTCTTGATGAAGGATGTGAGACTTATGAGGAATTCGCGAAATCCGGTTTCCGGCGCCACGCGCTCCAGGGCCGAAAGGCTGTCGATCGCTATGCGGTCTGGTCGAAATTCCTCCACCAGGCTTCGGATCGTCAGCAGATGATCGGGCAGTCCTTGCGCCTCCGGGTACAGGCAGACGACTTTCAGCCGGCCGTCCTCCTCCATCTTCCGCAAATCGACGCCCCAGCCAAGCGCGTTCCGAAACAATTGTCCGCGGCTTTCCTCATAGCCAAGGAGCAGCGCTTTCTCGCCGGCGGCGACGCCCCCGGCGAGGAAATTCGTGACGAGCAGCGTCTTGCCCGTTCCTGTCGCTCCGCTCACCAGGGTAACGCTGTCGCGGAAGAGGCCGCCGCCGCACATATCATCAATGGCGGCATTGCCGCTGGTGACCCGAGTGTTGCTCGACTGCTGTTCAAGTCTGAGTGACGTCAGGGGGACCGCCACCATCCCACGATCGGCGACGAGGGTGAAGGGCGCTTCACCCTCGACATGGCGGCCGCCACGCATCTTGAGTACCTCTATCGTCCGCCGGCGCTTCTCGCGCTCCAGCACGTTCCTGAGGATGATTACGTTGTCGGCGACAAATTCTTCCATGCGATGCCGCGTGATTTCGCCATATTCGCTGTTGCGCTCGGCGGTCATCAGCACCGTCAGACCAGCCTGCTTCAAGGCAGACGCAATTCGGAATATCTCCCGCCTGAGCGACATCGGGTCGACGATGAAATGGTCGAACAGTTGCGCGACCGAGTCCAGCACTACCCGCTTTGCGCGCACGGCCCCTGCGGCATGCAGAATGCGAGCGAGAAGCGCGGAGAGATTGAACTCTCCCATCACAAGCTCCTCGCGATCACCCGGACTGGCATCGACAAAGGCCAACTTGCCTCCCTCGCACCAGCGCTCCAACTCCCAGCCAAATCCGTTCATATTCGCCTGAATATCGGCTGGGGCCTCCTCAAACGTCACGAAAACGCCCGGTTCGTCACAGGTCATGATGCCGTGCGCGAGAAATTGCGTGGCGAAAACCGTCTTGCCGCTTCCGGGCGTGCCGCTGACCACCGTGGTCCGGTGCCGCGGCAGCCCTCCCATCACCAGTTCATCGAAGGCCTCTATGCCGGTCTTCACGCGTTCGAGTGCAGGATCCTTGGCTATGTCGCTGACGCTAGTCACTGCGAAGATCCCTCTATGCCCAGAAATTGGATCACGCGATCAATGTCACCCAAATCCCCTACGACCCGTCTAGGGGGCGAAAGCGTATCATCGGACAGTGTAGGCGTGGCCAAAATGCCTGCCGCTTCGGCAAAGGCCGGCTGTGCAAGCACGTCGACCTCCTCAATGTCGATGCCGGACATGGCACTTTGCAGAGCGCGACAATGCGTCCTTGCCCGGAATGTGGCAGGCGTTTCTCCAGCTATGTAGAGATTAAGCTTGCGCCTGGTGGCTGAAGTGAGGCTGACCACAACAGTCATCGCCGCTCGCCCAGCCTGGCTGGGACGGCTATTCGGACAAGTTCACCCATATGCGTGAGCATTTCGTTCGCCTGATACAGGTGATCGCGGCGAACCCGAAAAGAGCTGCCGGCCAAAACATCACTCGAGCACGGAGCGCGATTCGAGCTGCTTCTGTTAAGAAGTAGACACAAGGTAGTTTTATGTCTGTCCACTAGTGAACATATCCCAAAAAAGAGCGTTCAAGCGAGAGACCAGGGAGATGGCCACATGAACGAACTAGGCGGCATGACACAGAAACTGACCGCGGATTGCCTGAACAACAACCTGTTGCGGGCGATGCGGCCAGCCGACTTCGGGTTGCTGGAGCCGCTGATGACCGAATGGCATGGCGAGCGGGGCGCCACCCTCTACGAGCCGGGGGATCATGTCGGCCATGTCTATTTTCCCTGCGGGCCCAGCCTCATTTCTTATCTGGTGGTGCTGGAGGATGGCCGCGCCATCGAGACTGCGCTGGTAGGGCGGGAGGGCGCGATCGGGGGGATCGTAAGCCAAGGCCGACTGCCTGCCTATGCTCGCGCCGAGGTGCAGTTTCCTGGCCAGTTCCTGAGGATACCATCGGCAGAGTTGGAGGAAGCCAAGCTCAAATCCATCACGCTACGCTTCCTGTTTGCTCGCTACGCTGACTGCCTCATGGCGAACATATTTCAGACGGTGGCATGCAATGCGGCCCATTCCATTGAGCAACGGACAGCCAAATGGCTCATCGCCGCCATGGAGCGAACGGGGGATCATACGGTGCCTCTGACGCAGGAGCAGCTTTCCGCGATGATGGGCGTCGGACGCAGCTATGTGAGCCGCATCATTCAAACGCTCAAGGGACAGGGCCTGCTGGCGACCCGTCGCGGCAGCATCGTCGTCGCTGACCTAGCGGGCCTGCAGGCCCTGCAATGTAGCTGCAACACGGCCGTACGCCGACATTTCGACGAGGTGCTGAGCGGTGTCTACCCGACTGAGGAGGAAAATTCTGCGTGAGGGTCGCTTTCGACCGCGTCAGATATCGTTCTGACAACAAATTTCAGTAGGTCACACCAACGGCGAAAATTAGCTACATGTTCTTCATTGTTGACTTAGATTTACCGGATGGGATTTCTCACCTTCAGCATCAACGTCACCCTGGATGGTTGCATCGACCATCAGGAAGGTATCGCCGACGATGAGACGCATGCGTTCTTTACTCGCCTGATGGACGAGAGCGGAGCGATGCTATGGGGTCGCATCACATACGAGATGATGCAGAGCTATTGGCCGGCAGTCGCTTGCGGCGACCAGAGCGCGCCGCCAGCGGTACGCGAATGGGCGGTCAAGCTGGAGGCCAAGCCGAAATATGTAGTTTCGTCGACACGCGATGCCTTCCCGTGGACCAATAGCCGGCACCTCGCGGGCGACCTGCGCACGGCGGTCCAGAGGCTCAAGGACGCGACGCCGGCCGGCATATTACTTGGTAGTGGCACACTTGCGGCCGAGTTGGACCGGCTGGATCTGATCGACGAGTATCAGTTCCTTGTCCATCCGAGGATCGCTGGACATGGCCCGACCCTCTATCAGAGCGGGCTGCCCAGCACACGACGGCTCGAGTTGATCTCGGCCAAGCCGCTCAGAAATGGCGCGGTCGCCATGCACTATCGACGCGCGGGCTGAGCGGCAGAGGCTCCTTCGCGCCGCAGCGGCATCATCTGTTAACCTGTTTCGGAAGCTCCCAGCCATTGCAGTGCCGGCTCTTCCTCATCGAAAAACTGAGTTGATGCGGGCAGCATCAGCCTTCTCATCTGCAACTCGAGCAGAGCGGATCCGGGAAGGAGAATGCCATATTCTTTGATTTGAGCGGCGTAGCTCACCATGATCCGTGCGAAGCTGTCCATCACGAGCTGCGACTGCACAACGCACGCCCTCATGTCCAATAGCACCTTCGTAATCGCGGAGGCTCCTGCAGGATTAGCAGCGCGCTTGTGCAGGGCCTGGAGATAGCATTCAACTGTCTCCTCGGTCCAAAAGCCGCGAAAGACAATGCGTACAGTTGCTGGGTTTGCGCCGGCGATAAACTCAAAGGGGTCTTCGGATGGCGAACGCTGATTGTCGTCGTTGCTTGTGGTGCGCATTGCTGGTCCATTCCGATCGACTGTGATGAGCTCTCGCAGATAGCTTTGCTTCATTGAAGCGGCGGCCCGATAGCAATTCGAAATCCAAAGATATATGACGATCCCCGTTCAAATCGGACGGTTCTTGACCATGACAGCTCGGATTATCAGCAGGAAAGCGGCGAAGCGGATAAGGTAAACCAAGCTCCTTTGCTCATCGGGTATCCCGCCCAGCGCCAAGACGATCTGGCCAATTCCGAGAAGGAAAAACGAGATTGCGAAGGCAACGAACAAGGGATCTCTGCTTTCCCTCCAGAAGCGCAAGAAGAATAGCGAGATAAGGAAAAAGCCGAACGAAACAGCTCCAGAGAGGAAGGCCGTCAAGGTCATATATCCTCCTCGCTTTCCCAAATGAATCCGAAGAGGAGCACGCCGACGGCGCAAAGCGAGAGTAGCAAGCGTACAAGCTGCAGGTCTGCGGATGGGATAAGTGCCAGGTCGATCACGAGGAACAGGTTATTGAGGGCCAGCAGAGTGAAGCATGCGGCACTCCAGAAGAGCAGCCGCGCACCACTCCTCGCGTAGCTGCGCCAAAGCAGGAAAGCGCAAGCCGAACTTGTGGCAAAGCATAGCGCGTACACGATCGCCGGGAAAATAGCTCCGGTCATTCTTCCCTCCGCAGCCGAAATGCGTTGGCGAAGAGACTGGCAGACGAGGTTGGCGCCACGATCATTCTCCGGACGGCATCGGGACGCTGGACGTACAGTGCTTCTGCTGCTGCAGCTAGTCGTTCTGTAGCCTCATTAGCAGGCTGGTACCGGACGCATTCGGCTGAATCAACCACCACCAAGCCGGCCGTGAAAAGCAGATCCACGCTCTGTTGGACGACAAGGTCACTGCTGCGCATGGCTGCAACAAGTTCAGCTTGGCTCCATGAGCGGTCAGGCGCTCTCCGCAGAACGCACATCAGTTCGAGGGACCAGACGGACCGAAAGGCTGAACGGATGAAGGCCGAGGTTTCTTGCCGGCTAGGCATGCCTTTTGCCGTCTCCCACTGCTATGATCCCTCCCCCCGGAACGTGCCCGGCTTCTAGCTGCTCTAACCTGTGTTGCAATTGAATTTTCGGGGTTTTTGTCCCCTTCTCGTAACGGTTCGTCGCTGCTATCAGAAACGCAGGTCGGGGGGCCCATTCATATCTCCACACCAGTTGGAGAGAGCCAGGAGAGCTTGGTGAACGCAGAATCGCCCCGCGGTGCCCTTGATCGCCGTGAAATCGTTGCCGCCCTGCGGAGCCTGCGCCGGGGTGATTTTTCGGTTCGCTTGCCCGAAGATGTCCAGGGCCCGGATCGGGAACTCGCCGCGCTCTTCAATGAGGTCGTTACGCTTGAGGAAGAAATAACCAACGAGTTCGATCGCTTGTCGCGGGTGGTGGGCAAGGAGGGCAAGATCACGCAGCGTGGTCATGTTCGTGGAGCGACCGGCGGTTGGGAAGCAAAGCTGCTGGCAGTCAATGAACTCATCGAGGACATGGTTCAGCCCACTGCAGAGGTGGCGCGTGTTATTGGCGCTGTGGCCAAGGGTGACCTATCGCAGTCAATGACGGTCGAGATCGACGGCCGCCCGCTTCGCGGTGAGTTTCTGCGCATCGGCAAGGTCGTGAACACCATGGTGGAACAGCTCGCCTCCTTCGCGTCGGAGGTGACGCGCGTGGCGCGCGAGGTCGGTACGGAGGGTAAGCTCGGCGGGCAGGCGACGGTCAAGGGCGTCGCGGGCACCTGGAAGGACCTCACCGACAATGTGAACGCCATGGCCACCAACCTGACGGGGCAGGTGCGCAATATCGCCGAAGTGACCACCGCGGTGGCGTCGGGCGACTTGTCCAAAAAAATCACGGTCGAGGTGAAGGGCGAAATCCTGGAGCTGAAGAACACCATCAACGTCATGGTCGACCAGCTGAACTCCTTCGCATCGGAAGTGACCCGCGTGGCGCGCGAGGTGGGCACGGAGGGCAAGCTTGGCGGCCAGGCCCGAGTGGAGGGCGTGGCGGGCACCTGGAAGGACCTGACGGACAATGTGAACCTGATGGCCGACAATTTGACTGGCCAGGTCCGCAATATCGCCGAGGTGACCACGGCGGTGGCTTCGGGTGACTTGTCCAAGAAGATCACGGTGGACGTGAAGGGCGAAATTTTGGAGCTGAAGAACACCATTAACGTCATGGTGGACCAGCTGAATGGCTTTGCGTCGGAAGTGACCCGCGTGGCGCGTGAGGTGGGTACCGAAGGCAAGTTGGGCGGCCAGGCGCAGGTGCCCGGCGTCGCGGGCACATGGAAAGATCTCACTGACAATGTGAATCTGATGGCGGACAATCTCACCGGTCAGGTGCGTAACATTGCGGAGGTGACCACGGCGGTGGCTTCGGGCGATTTGTCCAAGAAGATCACCGTGGACGTGAAGGGCGAAATCCTGGAGCTGAAGAATACCATCAACGTCATGGTGGATCAGCTCAATGGCTTTGCGTCGGAAGTGACGCGTGTGGCGCGCGAGGTGGGCACGGAAGGAAAGCTTGGCGGTCAGGCGCAGGTGCCTGGCGTCGCGGGCACATGGAAAGATCTCACCGACAACGTCAACCTGATGGCGGCCAATCTCACCGGGCAGGTGCGCAACATCGCCGATGTGACGACCGCCGTTGCGAAGGGCGACCTTTCGAAGAAGATCACGGTGGAGGTGAAGGGCGAAATCCTGGAGTTGAAGAACACCATCAACACCATGGTGGACCAGCTGAACGGCTTTGCATCGGAAGTGACCCGCGTGGCGCGCGAAGTGGGTTCGGACGGCAAGCTCGGCGGCCAGGCGCAGGTTGAGGGCGTTGCAGGCACGTGGAAGGACTTGACGGACAACGTCAACCTCATGGCGGGCAATCTGACCGGGCAGGTGCGCAACATCGCCGAAGTGACGACCGCTGTGGCGAAGGGCGACCTTTCCAAGAAGATCACGGTGGACGTGAAAGGTGAGATTCTGGAGCTGAAGAACACCATCAACGTCATGGTGGACCAGCTGAACGGCTTTGCGTCCGAAGTGACCCGCGTGGCGCGCGAGGTAGGGTCCGAGGGCAAGCTGGGTGGTCAGGCGCAGGTGCCCGGCGTGGGCGGGACCTGGAAGGATCTCACCGATAACGTGAACGCAATGGCGGCCAATCTTACCGGTCAGGTCCGTAACATTGCCGAAGTGACTACCGCTGTGGCCCTAGGCGATCTGTCCAAAAAGATCACGGTGGACGTTAAGGGCGAAATCCTGGAGCTGAAGAACACCATCAACACCATGGTCGATCAGCTCAACTCCTTCGCTTCGGAAGTGACGCGTGTGGCGCGTGAGGTGGGCACTGAAGGCAAGCTGGGCGGGCAGGCCCAGGTGCGCGGTGTCGCCGGCACATGGGCGGACCTGACCGATAACGTCAACCTGATGGCGGCCAATCTCACCGGTCAGGTCCGTAATATCGCAGATGTGACCACGGCCGTGGCGCGCGGCGATTTGTCCAAGAAAATCACCGTGGACGTGAAGGGCGAAATCCTGGAGCTCAAAAACACCATCAACGTCATGGTGGACCAGCTGAACGGGTTTGCTTCCGAAGTGACGCGTGTGGCGCGCGAGGTGGGCACGGAAGGAAAGCTTGGCGGTCAGGCGCAGGTGCCGGGGGTGGGCGGCACCTGGAAGGACCTGACCGACAACGTCAACCTGATGGCTACCAACCTCACCAACCAGGTGCGCGGCATCGCCGACGTTGTGACTGCGGTCGCCCAGGGCAATTTGAAGCGGAAGCTGACGGTCGATGCCAAGGGCGAGATCGCAGCGCTGGCCGAAACGATCAACTTCATGATCGAAACGCTCGCTACCTTTGCGGACCAGGTGACCAACATGGCGCGCGAAGTGGGCATCGAGGGCAAGCTGGGCGGCCAGGCGCGTGTGCCGGGCGCCGCAGGTCTGTGGCGCGACCTGACCGATAACGTGAACCAGCTTGCCGCCAACCTCACCAATCAGGTGCGCTCGATCGCGGACGTGGCGACTGCCGTCACCAAGGGCGATCTCACCCGATCGATCGCTGTGGAGGCGTCGGGCGAGATGGCGGCGCTCAAAGACAACATCAATGAGATGATCCGCAACCTTAAGGACCAGACTCTCAAAAATGCCGAGCAGGATTGGCTCAAGACGAACCTTGCCCGCTTCAGCCGCATGCTGCAGGGCGAGCGAGATTTGACGACGGTTTCCAACCTCATCATGTCCGAACTCGCACCGCTGGTGAATGCCCAGTACGGGGTCTTCTATGTGAGTACGCGCGAAGGCGACGAGACGGTTCTTGAACTCGCCTCAAGCTATGGTGCGGAGAGCAAGGGCGAACTGAAATCCAAGTTCATGCTACGCGAGGGGCTGGTGGGCCAAGCGGCGGCGGACAAGCGCCCAATTTTGCTGGAAAATGTTCCATCCGATTTCCTGCGCATCGGTTCAGGCCTGGGCCACGCAGCACCGGCGAACATCGCGATCCTCCCTGCACTGTTTGAGGATGAGGTGAAAGCCGTGATCGAGCTGGCCTCTTTCGCGGAGTTCAACGAGACTCATCAGAGCTTCCTTGATCAGCTCATGGAATCTGTGGGTATCGTGCTCAATACGATCGCCGCGACCATGCGAACGGAAGGTCTGCTGAAGCAATCGCAGCTGTTGACGCAGGAACTGCAGGCCCGTCAGACAGAACTGACCACCAAGCAGGAAGAGCTACACAATACGAACGAGGAGCTTCAGGAAAAAGCCCAGCTTCTGGAAAATGAAAAGAAGCAGGTGGAAGGGAAGAATCTCGAAATCGAAATGGCCCGAAGGGCTTTGGAAGAGAAGGCCGAGCAGCTGGCGCTCACTTCCAAATACAAGTCCGAATTCCTGGCCAACATGTCGCACGAGCTGCGTACGCCGCTGAACTCTCTCCTGATTCTCTCGAAGCTGTTGTCGGACAATCCTCAGGGGAATCTGAACGAAAAGCAGGTCGAGTTCGCCCGTACCATCAACTCTGCCGGGTCTGACCTGCTGAACCTCATTAATGACATTCTCGATCTCTCAAAGATCGAGTCCGGTACAGTGTCGATCGAAGTGGGCGAGATGCCCATGCAGACGCTCCGCCAACATATGGAGCGAACCTTCCGTCAGCTTGCCGCGGACAAGAAGCTGGACTTCAACGTGGAATTCGCCTCCGATCTGCCAGCGACCATCCGTACGGACGAGAAGCGGCTTCAGCAGATCGTACTCAACCTGCTCTCCAACGCGTTCAAATTTACCTCCGTCGGCAACGTCACCCTAGCGGTCCGCGCCGCCACCAAGGGGTGGAGTTCCAACCATCCGGTGTTGCGAGGGGTCGACAAGGCGATTGAAATTGCCGTCACCGATACGGGTATCGGCATTCCGGAAGACAAGCAGAAACTGATCTTCGAAGCCTTCCAGCAGGCAGATGGCACTACCAGCCGCAAATATGGCGGTACGGGTCTCGGACTTTCCATCAGCCGCGAAATTGCGCGTCTTTTGGGAGGCGAACTGCAAGTCCGGTCAACACCGGGCGAAGGATCAACCTTCACTTTGTTCCTTCCGTTCGAGGCAATTGCCCCTGCGGATTCGCCGCAGCAAGCAACGCAGCCGCGCTATGACAATAGCGGGGCAATGGTGCCGACCGCGCTCCCAGGCCCATTCGAACTGGCCGACGATCGCGATCACCTGAATGGCGAGCCCTTTGTGCTCATTGTAGAGGACGACGCCACCTTTGCGTCCATCCTGCTCGACATTGCCAGATCGGCGGGATTGAAGGGGGTGGTGTCCGCGGCGGGTGCCGGTACGCTTGCGATGGTGCGCAAACTTCAGCCCAGCGCCATAACCCTAGACCTTGGATTGTCTGATATTGACGGCTTCGTGCTGCTCGACCTCCTCAAACATGATCCTGAAACGATGCATGTGCCGGTGCATGTGATTTCGGGCGCCGACAAAGTGGCGCGCGCCCTCGACCTTGGCGCGTCCGGGGTCACGGAGAAGCCTGCAGAAAGGGCTCAGCTGGCGAAAGTGTTCAAGAAGCTGGCCGCTGCGATGAAGAGCGCCCCCGTAACCGTCGCACTGGATGCGCAAGCGAGGTTTGAACAGCATCAACTGGCGCGGGCAGTGCCGGAGCTTAAGGGCGCGAAGGTGTTGATCGTCGATGACGACATCCGCAACATCTATTCGCTCACGAGCGTGCTGGAGAGCTATGGTGTGGAGGTTGTGCATGCCGAACGCGGCAAAGACGGCATCCTGATCCTGGAGCAGACGCCCGGCATAGATATTGCCCTCATCGACATCATGATGCCTGAGATGGACGGCTATGAAACGATGCAGCAGATCAGGAAGCGCGCGGAACTTGCTGCGCTGCCATTGATCGCGGTGACGGCCAAGGCGATGAAGGGGGACCGGCAGAAATGCCTGGACGCCGGCGCCTCGGATTATATCGCGAAGCCCGTCGATATAGATTTGCTGCTAGCGCTGCTCAGAGTGTGGATATCGCGAGCTCGTGAGGAAGATAATGTCATGCCGCTGGTGACGGTGGAGCGCAACTGAAGTGACGATTACTTCTACACAGGCAAGCTCCAGCCTCCCTCCCGCCACCGCGGGACCAAGCGATACGGGGCAGGAGCCGACGTCCGAGCTGGCGCGCGTGCTAGTCGTGGACGACGATGAGCGGAATCTGCTTGCGATCACGCATGTGCTGGAGGATCTGGCCGAGGTCGTGGTCGCAAAATCCGGCGAAGAAGCTTTGCGTCACCTCTTGAAAGCCGACTTCGCCGTCATCCTCCTCGACGTTTTCATGCCGGGCATGGATGGCTATGAGACCGCGCAGATGATCCGGTCGCGAGAGCAGACAAAGCGGGTGCCGATTGTCTTTTTGTCGGCCGTGAACAAGGAGAATGAACACCTTTTGCGCGGCTACACGCTTGGCGCAGTTGATTATGTGTTCAAGCCGGTCGAACCCGTTGTGCTGCGCTCGAAGGTCGCCGTCTTCGTTGATCTGTTCACCATGAACAAGGAAATGCAGCGCAAGGCCCGTAAGGAACAGGCTCTCCTAGACGCTGCTTTGCAGGCGAATGTGGAGCGGCTGCGGGCCGAAAAGGAACTGCGACTGGTCGAACAGCGGCAGGCGGCTATCCTCCAATCGCTGCCGATCATCCTCTATCTGGAGGAGCTCAATATCAATCCTCGCATGCCCAAGTTCGTCGGCGGCAATTTCACCGCTTTGACGGGCTTCAGCTTTGAGGAAATTCAGCATTCGCCGTCTCTTTGGGTTGACCGGCTCCACCCGGAAGATCGCGAGCGCGTTCTGGAAGCTGTTGCACAGCGCCCCACCGGGCGATCCATGTCGGTGGAATATCGGTGGCAGTGTGCTGACGGGCAGTACAGGCACTTTATCGATCAGGCAGTGCTGCTTCGTGATCCGTTAGGTAATCCCGTCGAATATGCCGGCACGCTTTTTGATGTCACTGAGCGGAAGGACTTGGAGGTTCAACTCAACCAAGTCCGTAAGATGGACGCTATAGGGCAACTCACCGGCGGCATTGCGCACGACTTCAACAATCTTCTGGCGGCGGTGCTTGGCGGTCTGGGAATGATCGAGAGGCGGGTGCCGCTCGACGATAAGCAAAAGAACATCATCGACATGATGCGTCACGCGGCCGAACAGGGCGCGGAGTTGGTGAAGCATCTGCTCGCCTTTGCTCGTCGCCAGAAGCTGGCGCCAGGGGTGATTGACGTCAATCAGCTTGCCACATCGGTGACACGCCTGCTGGATCATACTTTGGGTGGTCTGGTCGAACTCAAATGGGACGTGCAGGACGGCACCTCTGATGTTTTCGCCGATACTGCGCAGCTTGAACTCGCGCTGATGAATCTGATCATCAACGCCCGTGACGCGATGCCGGAGGGCGGCATTATAACGGTTGGTGCCCGGAACGCGGAAGTGATCGATGGGGCAGTGAGCGACCTCGCGCCCGGAAAGTACGTCGCCTTCGCCGTCAGCGACACTGGCTGCGGAATTGCGCCACATTTGCTGGATCAGGTGATGGAGCCATTCTTCACTACGAAGGCCGTGGGAAAAGGTACCGGGTTGGGGCTCAGCATGGTTTATGGCTTCGCCCAACAGTCCGGCGGTACCGTTCGGGTGAACAGTCAGCTGGGTGCAGGCACCTGTGTTGAGATCTGGTTGCCGGAGGCGCAGCGGGAGCGAGCGCCAGATACGAATTCGCCGCCTGACCATGCTCTGAGCAACCCCGGGAAGGCCTTGAACATCCTGCTGGTCGATGATCATGACGCCGTGCGCGCGACAACGGCGTCGCTCCTTGAGGATATGGGCCATAGGGTAACCGATGTGGCGGACGGATTGTCCGCCTTGGACATGATCCGCAGCGATGCAGGGCGGTTTGATATACTTGTCACCGATTACGCGATGCCAAAGATCTCCGGCACGCAGTTGGTGAAGCAGGTAAGGAGCATTCTTCCGGAATTTGCCGCGATCATTATCACCGGCTATGCAGATGCACGAGAGTTGCTTCGTGATGACCTGAAGGTCGATATTTTAGAAAAGCCGTTCACGCCCGAGAAACTTCATGTGGCCTTGTGTGGCTGTTATGCGAAAGAAGATGTGAAATCTGCTGAAGAGCCGCGGTAATTGATGGAGCTATTGGGACTTGGTTCTGGCTTTCTCAAGCGTGTCGCTCGGCTGATTTGCTGACAGGGAGAATTTACGAAGCGGGATGTGTTAGGTCGCCATTCTGGTTTGCCAGAACCTCAGCTTGACGTCGGATCATATCGGAAACCGCCTTGACGCGTGCCAATTTGACGAGGTCGCTATGGGTGACAAGCCAGAAACTTCTCACTATCTCAATTTCGCTTGGGAGTATCTTCACTAACCGATCTTCTTGGCTAATCATGAAATCGGGCAGCACTCCGATACCTGCGCCGTCGGCAACAAGGCGTCGTTGAATGCCGATGCTGCTCGACCGCAGAGATGCTTCAAGGCCGGTTTGAACCTCGTCAAGATAGTCCAGTTCTGGCGAAAAGAGAAATTCCGGAACATAGCCGATAAGGGCATGCCTGCTCAGTTCCGAACGTGTACGGGGTGAACCGCATCTCTCCAGATAGGCCGGCGCTGCATAAAGATGGAGGCGATAGTCAGCCAGGCGCTGAACGTGCAGATCGCCGCGAGCCGGGCGGGCCAGCATCACCGCCATATCTGCTTCACGCTTGGACGGGTTGAGAAAGCCCGACGCTGTTATGACATCGAGCCTGATGCCTGGATGCTCCGCATGAAAGGCGGGCAAGGCCGGCGCTAATATCCATGTACCAAAGCCCTCCGCAACGGACAGGCGAACATAGCCATGAAGACTGTGCCGTTCACCTTTTACATCGGCGAGAGCGGCAAGCGCCGCGCCTTCAGCGCTCTCCGCATGGGCGAGGAGGGCGAGACCGCGCTGGGTCAGAATGCGGTCTGCCCCAACCTGCTCGAACAATTGGGCATCCAACGCCACAGCCAGACGGCTCAAGCGGCGGGTGATCGTCGTCGCATCGATTCCCAGAGCGCGCGCGGCAGGGGCGATCCGCTTCATCCGCGCGACGGCCAGGAATATACGAAGATCATCCCAGTCGAACATCAAGGACCTCTGCAAAAATGCAGAGTGTATCTGCATAAATGAGGTGTTGAATGCAATATCACCTTTGACCATTGTGTGCGCAAATTACCGCGGAGAGGTTCTGATGCGCGAGATTACTCACAAGCTGGCGTTTGCCCATGACGGCGCTGCGCAGCGCTATGGCGATGTGTTCGATCCTAATAATGGCGGCGTTCAGGCGCGTGTCACGCTTGGCGACGCCACATTGCTGGATGCTGCTGTCGAAGCGGCGAAGAAAGCGCAGCCCGCTTGGGCGGCGGTCAATCCGCAACGCCGCGCACGCGTCATGTTCAACTTCAAGACGCTGGTCGAGAAGAATATGGACGAGTTGGCGCACCTGCTCAGTTCCGAACATGGGAAAGTGATCGCCGACGCGAAGGGCGACATTCAGCGCGGCCTTGAAGTCATCGAGTTCTGTTGCGGAATTCCGCATGTCCTGAAGGGCGAGTTCACCAACAGCGCAGGCCCGGGTATTGATGTTTATTCCATGCGGCAGCCGCTGGGGATCGGCGCAGGCATTACGCCGTTCAACTTCCCCGGTATGATCCCACTGTGGATGTCGGGCGTGGCGATCGCCACTGGCAATGCGTTTATCCTGAAGCCCTCCGAGCGTGACCCATCGGTGCCTGTGCGTCTGGCCGAGTTGTTCCTGGAGGCAGGATTGCCCGAAGGCATATTGCAGGTGGTGCACGGCGATAAGGAAATGGTGGACGCGATCCTCGACCACCCCGATATCGCAGCGGTCAGCTTCGTCGGCTCGTCCGACATCGCGCACTATGTTTACAAGCGCGGCGTTGAGGCTGGAAAGCGCGTCCAGGCCATGGGCGGGGCCAAGAACCACGGCATCGTCATGCCTGATGCCGACCTTGATCAGGTCGTCAACGACCTTTCGGGCGCGGCGTTCGGATCGGCGGGTGAGCGGTGCATGGCGCTGCCGGTTGTTGTGCCTGTCGGCGAAAAGACCGCCGTCGCGCTGCGCGAGAAGCTGATCCCGGCGATCGAGGCGTTGCGCGTAGGCGTTTCGACGGATCCCGATGCTCATTATGGTCCTGTCGTCACCGCCGCTCACAAGGCGAAGATCGAGAGCTACATCCAGATGGGCGTCGATGAAGGCGCGGAACTGGTAATCGATGGTCGCGGCTTCAAGCTTCAGGGGCATGAAGAGGGCTTCTTCGTCGGCCCGACGCTGTTCGATCATGTGAAGCCCACGATGCGTTCCTATCAGGAAGAGATTTTTGGCCCTGTGCTGCAGATGGTGCGGGCAGAGAGCTTCGAGGAGGCGCTCGCTCTTCCGAGCCAGCACCAATATGGTAATGGCGTTGCGATCTTCACCCGCAACGGACATGCCGCGCGCGAATTCGCTGCCCGCGTCAATGTGGGCATGGTCGGCATCAATGTGCCGATCCCGGTGCCGGTCGCTTATCACACGTTCGGAGGTTGGAAGCGCTCCGCCTTCGGCGACACCAACCAGCATGGCATGGAAGGCGTCAAATTCTGGACCAAGGTCAAGACCGTGACGCAGCGTTGGCCCGATGGTGGGGCAAGCGGCGACAGCGCCTTCGTCATCCCCACCATGGGATAATAGCCTCGGGACGCGCACTCCGGCTTGTTGGAGTGCGCGGCCTTGATCCAGACGAGATGCAATGACCCAGTTCGACCTTACTGACGATCAGCGCGCCATTCAGGAGATGGCGCGACGTTTCACCGCCGATGCGATCACCCCGCACGCTGCGGAGTGGGATGAAAAACATATCTTCCCGCGCGACACGATCCGCGCGGCGGCAGAGCTGGGCTTCGGCGGCATCTATGTGTCGGAGGAATCGGGCGGCATCGGTTTGGGACGACTGGAAGCGGCGCTGATCATGGAGGCGATGGCCTATGGCTGTCCCTCGACCAGCGCCTTCATATCCATCCACAACATGGCCGCCTGGATGATCGACCGCTTCGGCAGCCAGGCGCTCAAGGACAAATATCTCCCCTCCATGGTGCCGATGGACCGGATGGGCAGCTATTGCCTCACCGAAGCGGGCGCAGGCTCCGACGCCGCCGCGCTCAAGACGCGCGCGGTGAAGGACGGCGATCATTATGTGGTGACCGGCTCCAAGCAGTTCATATCGGGCGGCGGCGAAAACGACATCTATGTCGTCATGGTCCGCACCGGCGAAGAAGGTCCCAAGGGCATCAGCTGCCTCGTCATCGAAAAGGACATGCCCGGCGTCAGCTTCGGCGCGCAGGAACGCAAGCTCGGCTGGCATTCCCAGCCAACCGCCCAGGTCAATTTCGATGCCGTGCGCGTGCCCATGGAAAACCTCGTCGGCGCGGAGGGGGAGGGCTTCCGCATCGCGATGATGGGCCTCGACGGCGGCCGCCTCAACATCGGCGCCTGCTCGCTGGGCGGCGCGCAGCGCTGCATCGACGAAGCGGTCACCTACACCAAGGACCGCCAGCAATTTGGCCAGCCCATCGCCGATTTCCAGAACACGCAATTCACGCTCGCCGACATGGAAACGGAACTTCAGGCCGCGCGCGCGCTGCTTTACATGGCCGCGGTCAAGGTCACGGAAAATGCGCCGGACAAGACCCGCTTTGCCGCCATGGCCAAACGGATCGCGACCGATACCGGCTCGTCCGTCGCCGACCGCGCGCTCCAGCTGCACGGCGGCTATGGCTATCTCATGGACTATCCGATCGAACGCTTCTGGCGCGACCTGCGCGTCCATTCGATCCTGGAGGGCACCAACCAGGTGATGCGCATGATCGTCGCGCGGGACATGCTGCGGAATTGATGCAGAGCCGCGGTCATTCCGCAGCCTCCTCCTGCTCACGGAGTAGTGATGACAGACGACGTTCTCCTTTCCCTTGAAAATGGTGTTGGCCGTATTCGGCTCAATCGGCCCAAGGCCATCCACGCCCTCACGCCGGAAATGTGCAGCGCGATCAATGACTCGCTCCTCGCGTGGGAGGAAGACGACAGGGTTGCTGCCGTGATGATTGACCATGCCGAGGGCAGGGGTTTTTGCGCTGGCGGCGATATCGCGTTGCTAGCGAATAGCGCCAAGGCCGATTGCACGGAAGCCGAGCATTTTTTCCGGCAAGAATATCGGATGAACCATCTGCTGTTCATTTATGAAAAGCCGATCGTGGCGTTCATCGATGGGATCGTCATGGGCGGCGGCGTCGGCATTTCGCTGCCCGCACGCTATCGTGTCGCGACCGAGCGGACCACTTTCGCGATGCCGGAAACGGGTATCGGCTTGTTTCCCGATGTCGGAGGCGGCTGGTTCCTGCCGCGCTTGCCGGGTCGCGCCGGCACATGGCTGGCAACAACAGGGGCGCGGATTAGGGGAGCCGACGCTGCTGCCTTGGGGCTTGCGACCCATTATATGGCATCGGAAAAGCTGGAGGCCGTAAAGGCGCGGATCATCGCCGATCCCACCCGATTGGCAGACATTCTAGGCGAGGCCGCAGATCCGGTCCCGGCGTCACAGTGGGAAGCCGATCGATCCTGCATCGACCGGCTCTTTGCTTCGGATCGTCTGGAAGAAATATTGGCTGCGCTGAAGGCGGATGATTCTGATTTCGCACAGGCGCAGTTGGCAAGCCTTGCAACAAAGTCTCCCCAGACCGTGAAGGTGGCTCTGCGTCAGCTGAAGGAGGGCGGGGCGTTTACCGACTTTGCTGACAACATGCGTAACGAATTTCGCATCGCTTGCCATGTTATCCGGCGGCCCGATTTTGTCGAAGGCGTTCGGGCGGTCATTTTCGACAAGGACAATACCCCTAAGTGGGACCCGGCGACGCCCCAAGAAGTGACCGACGAGCTGATCGATAGCCTTTTCGCGCCATTGCCGCCGGAGAAGGAATGGACGCCGCTACCGCAGAAGGGAGTCTGAAGACATGGACTATGAAACGATCCTGGTGGAGCAGCGGGAAGCCGTCACGCTGATCACCATCAACCGGCCCCAGGCGCTGAACGCGCTCAATACACAGGTTCTGAAGAATCTGTCCGCGGCGTTTGCTTTCTATGATGCGGACCCTTCTCAGCGTTGCGCGATCCTGACGGGTAGCGGGGAAAAGGCGTTCGCCGCCGGAGCGGACATAAAGGAAATGGCGGACAAGCCCGCAGCGGACTTCTTCCTGGAGGATTTTTTCGCAGGTTGGCAGTCCGATGTGGTCGCCACGCGCAAGCCCTGGATTGCAGCTGTGAACGGCTTTGCTCTGGGCGGCGGATGCGAGTTGGCCATGATGGCGGACTTCATCATAGCATCGGAAAATGCCAAGTTCGGGCAGCCCGAAATCAAACTTGGCGTAGCTCCTGGCATGGGCGGGTCGCAGCGGCTCACGCGTGCTATCGGCAAAGCCAAGGCAATGGAGATGTGCCTAACCGGTCGCATGATGGATGCGCAGGAGGCCGAGCGTTCGAGCCTTGTGGCGCGTGTCGTGCCTGCGGCGGATTTGCTCGCAGAAGCGCTAAAAACTGCGGCCCTGATCGCGGCGATGGCGCCGATGGCAGTGATGGTGAACAAGGAGATGGTCAATCTCGCCTTCGAGACAGGCCTTGCGCAAGGTCTCCTGACAGAGCGTCGACTGTTCCAGATCCTGACCGCTACTGAAGACAAGAAGGAAGGCATGGCAGCGTTCGTCGAGAAGCGCCAGGCCGAATGGAAAGGCCGCTGAGCGGCGGCTCAGTTCCAGAGAACGGGATAAAGGAGCAGGTAATGAGCATGACCATCGCTTTCATTGGGTTGGGGAATATGGGCGGGGGCATGGCTGCCAATCTGCTGAAGAATGGATATTCCGTTCGCGCTTTCGATCTGTCCAAGGATGCGCTGGACAAGGCCGTCGCTGTCGGTGCTGTCGCTTGTTCAAGTGCCGGGGAAGCGGTCGAGGGCGCAGATGCCGTGGTAACGATGTTGCCCGCCGGCAAGCATGTTGAGGGGGTCTATAACGAAGCGGTCTTCGCTGCGGCGGCGCCTGGCGTCCTGTTCCTGGACTGCTCGACCATCGATGTCGCTACTGCCCGACGGGTCATCGATGCTGCAACGGCCAAAGGTTTCGAAATGGTCGATGCTCCTGTTTCAGGGGGTATTGCGGCAGCGGCGGGCGGCACGCTCACCTTCATGGTGGGCGGTGCCGATCAGGCGTTTGAACGAGCGAAGCCGATACTTTCGGCCATGGGTAAAGCGGTGATCCATGCCGGCGCCGCTGGTAATGGTCAGGCCGCCAAAATTTGCAACAACATGCTGCTTGGCGCGACGATGGTGGCCACCTGCGAGACATTTGCGATGGCGCAGAAGCTTGGCCTCGACCCCCAAACCTTCTACGACATTTCCAGCGTGTCGTCTGGCCAGAGCTGGTCAATGACGAGCTATTGTCCACTCCCAGGCGTAGGCCCGCAAAGCCCTGCGGATAATGATTATCAGGGCGGTTTCGCTGTGGGTTTGATGCTGAAGGACTTGAAACTCGCTACCGAAGCTGCTGCGTTGGTCGGTGCCAGCGTTCCTATGGGCAACACTGCCGAAAGCCTTTACCAGCTCCTCGCTAACCGAGGCGAAGGTAATCGTGACTTTTCTTCAATTGTTGAGTTTCTAAGCTGAGAATAGGCCACTTCTCGCGAAGTGCTGACTTAACGATGATGTCGTCCAGCTTATAGGTCAGGACGCATCCAAGCTTCGTCGAGCAATGGCGGCGAGGCGCGGAAAATTTTCCGCGCGCTCGCGGGCATGGGCGCTCGACGCAGTGCCGCGTAGCACGCGGCCCTTGATGCCGTGGAAGATCGCGGCCAGGCGGAAGAAGTTGAAGGCCAGGTAGAAGGGCCAGTTGTCGATCCCGGTGCGGCCCGTCCTGGCGCAATAGGCCGCGACATAGTCCTGTTCGGACGGGATGTTGAGCGCGGCGAGGTCCGCCCCCGCGAGACCGGCGACAATGTTGGGCGGCATCCGGTACATCATCGCATGATAGGCAAAATCCGCCAGCGGATGGCCTAGCGTCGATAGCTCCCAGTCCAGCACCGCCAGCACGCGTGGTTCTGTTGGGTGGAAGATCATATTGTCGCAGCGGAAATCGCCATGGACGATCGCGCTTTCATCGCCCGGCGGAATATTGGCGGGTAGCCGTTCGACGAGCCAGTCCATATCCGGGTCGCGCCCGGCCAGATCATCGTCCTGATATTGGCGGGACCACCGACTGATCTGCCGCGCGAAATAATTGCCGGGCCTGCCATAGTCGGACAGGCCCACCGCCGCCACATCGACGCTATGCAGATGGGCGATAGTGGCGTTCATCGCATCGAAATAAGCGGGGCGTTGATCCTGGTTTATCTCCGGCAAAGTCGCGTCCCAAAAGATGCGGCCCTCCACCAGTTCCATGACATAGAAAGGCGTGCCGATCAGCGCGCCATCCTCGCATAGTCCAAAGATGTGCGGCACCGGAAAATCGGCGCGTTCCAGCGCTGAGAGGACCTGCACCTCGCGTTCTATCGCATGGGCGCCCTTCAGCAGCACGCCCGGCGGCTTGCGGCGCAGAACATAGGAACGGTCGGGGGTCGACAGGCGATAGGTCGGATTGGACTGGCCGCCCTTGAACTGTTCGACCGTCAGCGGCCCGGCAAAGTCGGGCACATGGGTCCGCATCCAGCCCGCCAGCGCCGCTTCGTCAAAAGCATAGCCTTCGCGGACGGCGGAAGTGCCCGAATTGGCGTCCTGCGCCGTGCTCATTTCGGCGCCATGCGGATCGCTCCGTCCAGACGGATGAGTTCGCCGTTCAGCATCGGGTTGGTGACGATGCTTTCGACCAGCGCGGCATATTCCTCCGGCTTGCCCAGGCGGTTGGGAAAGGGCACCTGCTGTCCCAGCGAATCTTGCGCCTCCTGCGGCAGCCCGTCCAGCATCGGGGTCCAGAAGATGCCGGGCGCAATAGTCATGACGCGAATGCCATAGCGGGCAAATTCGCGCGCTACGGGTAGGGCGACGCCTGCAATGCCGGCCTTGGACGCCGCATAGGCGGCCTGCCCGATCTGCCCTTCGAACGCCGCCACGCTGGCGGTGTTGATGATGACACCGCGTTCCTCGCCCACCGGCTCGGCCAGATGCAGGCGGGCGGCGAATTTGGACAGCATGTTGAAGCTGCCGATCAGGTTGATGTTGATGATCTTCGCGAAATCGGCAAGCGGCATGGCCCTGCCGTCTCGGCCGATGACCTTGGCAGGCGGGGCTATCCCGGCGCAGTTCACGAGGATGCGCGCCGTGCCATGGGCCGCCTCCGCCCGATCCAGCGCGGCTTCGACCTGTTCTTCGCTGGTGACGTCGATGCGGACGAACAGGCCGTTCAGCTTTGCCGCCTGCGCTTCGCCCTGATCGCTGTTTAGGTCGAGGATCGTTACCTTCGCGCCGCGCGCCGCCAGCCGCTCGGCGGTCGCTCCGCCGAGGCCCGACGCGCCGCCGGTAACGATCGCTGCCAAACCTTCGATATTCATGGTCTCTCCGTAAAAAATATTGGGGATCAGGCCCCGGCCGCCTTGAGGAAATCGCGCTTGATCTTCTTGGCCAGGCTCCATTTGTGCACCTCGGTCGGGCCGTCATAGATGCGGAAGGCCCGAACCTCCCGGAAGATCTGCTCGACGATGGTGTCGCCCGATACGCCGGTGCCGCCCATCACCTGGACGCACTTGTCGGCGACCCGCATCAACGCTTCGCTGACGGCGACCTTCGCCATGGAGCTTTCCGCCGTGCCCAGCGATCCGGTATCCAACACGCTGGCGCACCAGTCGATCATCAGTTCAGCCTGCTTCAGGTCGATCATGTTTTCCGCCAGCATGAAGCCGACGCCCTCATGATCCACCAGCGGCTTGCCGAAGGCTTGGCGCTCGCAGGCATAGGCGCTGGCGATTTCCTGCGACCGGATCGCCCCACCGAGCCAGCGCATGCAGTGCGAAAGACGGGCAGGCGACAGACGTATCTGCGCATATTGGAAGCCTTCGCCGCTCGCCCCCAGCATCTGGCTTGCGGGCACGCGCAAATTGTCGATGGTGACGACCGAATGGCCGCCGGGCATGGAACTGTCGATCGTCTCCAGCACCCGTTCGATGCGGATGGCGGGGTCGGGCAGGTCGACCAGAAACATGCAGGTGCCATCCTGGGATTTCGCCATGACGATGCCGACTTTTGCACCCTGCGCGCCGGTAATGAAGGCTTTGCGCCCGTTGATGACCCAATGGTCGCCGTCCTGATGGCAGAGGGTCTGCATCATAGAGGGGTCGGACCCGGCGCCGCCGTCGGTCGCCGGTTCGGTCATGAAGAAGGCCGACCGCGCCTCGCCCCGCACCAGCGGATCGAGGAAGCGCGCCTTCTGTTCGGGCGTGCCGACCTTGCCCAGCAGATACATATTGCCCTCATCAGGGGCCATGGTGTTGCAGGCGAGCGGTCCCAGCGGCGATAGGCCCGACCGGATAAGCACCAGCGCCGTCTCGCGCTGGTTCAAATGGCTACCGTCAGGCAGGATGTGCGGGGTCAGTACGCCTGCTTCGCGTGCCTTGGCACGCATCTCCATCACCAGCTCTTCGCTCGGGCCATGGCCATGCACCTCGATCCGGGCGTCCTTCTCATAGGGGATGACGACGTCCCGCACGAACGTCTCGACCCGGTCGGCGATTGCTCGGGCCTTATCCATGCCGATGCCGCTCATGCCAGCTCCAGATCCGCGAGGGTGGAAATATCGTCCTTCAGCCGCACGATGGTCTTGCCCCTGGTCTGGCCCGCCATCAGCCGGATGAAGGCGTCCGGTGCGTTTTCAATGCCGGTGGCGACATTTTCGGTGGCCTTGAGCTGACCCGACTTCACCCAGCCCGCCAGCGCCGCCTCCGCTTCCTCCAGCATGTCGAGATGCTCATAGGCAAGGAAGCCGCGCATGGTGACGCGGTGAACCAATATCTGCCACAGATTGCGGAAGGCATAGACGTCCTTACCCTGATTATAGTCGGCGACCATGCCGCACACGACGATGCGGCCGAAGTCGGCCATAAGCGGCATCATCGTGTCGAGGACCAGACCGCCGACATTATCGAAATAGACGTCTGCGCCCTTGCCCAAACAGGCCTCGCGGATCGCGGCGGACAGGTCGGGCGCGGTCTTGTAGTCGACGGCAGCGTCCATGCCGAGCAAGCCCGTGACTTCGGCCACCTTGTCCGTGCTGGCTATGCCCACTGCGCGGCAGCCGCGCAGCTTCGCGATCTGGCCCGCGACACTGCCCACGGCCCCCGCCGCCGCGCTGACGACGACGGTGTCGCCGGGCTTCATCTCGCCAATGCGTTCGAGGCCTACATAAGCGGTGATACCTGACCAGCCGAGCGCGCCCATATAAGCGGTCAGCGGCACGCTGGCGTCGATATGGACGTTTTCCATGGCGAAATTATCGGCGGGAATGACGCTATGCTCCTCCCAACCGATAAAGCCGCGGGCATAATCGCCGGGCTTGAAACTGGGATTGCGGGACTCGATCACCCGGCCCAGCACCATGGTCGGGATCAGCCCGCCCAGCGGCACGGCGGGCAGATAGCTGTCCTCCTTCTCGTCCAGCATCCCGCGCACTGCGGGGTCGATGGCGAAGACCAGATTTTCGGTCAGCACCTCGCCTTCCTTCAGCGGCGCGATATCCTGTTCGATCAAAGAGAAATTGTCCGGCACCGGCACGCCGGTGGGGCGTGACGCAAGCACGATGCGACGGTTCTTCATGGGGTAGGCCCTTTAGCTATATTAGAGGACGGGCGGCTCGGAACTGGCTTCTCCAGAAACCAGGTGGTTCACATATTTGTGGAAAAACTGATTGCCGCGCTCATTGCGGCCGAAGATGACCGACTTGATCGCGCCTGAGGCGAGGCCCTTCTGAACCTGAAGCCCGACGCCATAATCCTCCCGGTCCACGACATCGCGCAGCCAGTCCATCATGCCCTCGATCGCGGCGGCGTCGGCCTCGTCACGCGGGGGATCGCGGCGGATGAACAGCAGGTTGGTGGTATTCTGATGCGGCGTTGGGCCGGGGATCAGCTGAGCGACCTGAGTGATTTCCGGCGCGAAGAAGATAGAGACGTTGGGGAAGATGGTGCGGACGAAATCATAGCCCGTATTTTCAATCTGACCCCAACTGTCGCGGGGTGCGGCTGTCAGCTTCTCCTTGATCGTCACCTGCGGATAGCCGACGCGCATATGCGGCCCGAAGGCCGTAAAATGCATGATGTTGCTGAAGCTGCGCGGATGGATGGTTTCGGGATGGGCGGCGGCGAAATGATAGCCCTCCAGATAGCCGTCATAGGCGATCTTCCAGTTGGGACCATAGATGCGGCGCGACCCGCAAAAATGCCATTTCTCCAGGTTGTGGGCGGCCAGATCCTCCATCATGCCGCCCAGATGCGTTTCGATGTCGATCTGCGCGCCCGGCGTGAGGCAGACCCAGACAATCCCCGCCGCTTCGACGCAGGGGAGGGCGGTCAAACCGCGTTCCTCCTTGCAGATCGGGCCGAACTTTCCGGGGTCCGCGACGCCGATCAGTTTGCCGTCATTGGCATAGGTCCAGGCATGATAGGGGCAGGAAAAGCGCTTTTTGTTCCCGTAGCCTTCGGGCTGGAGGATCATGCCGCGATGGGCGCAGACGTTCATCATCGCCGCCACCCCGCCATCGCTCCTGCGGGTGACGAGGATGGGCTTGCCCATCAGGTCCATCGCCTTGAAGTCGCCGGGCTGCGGAATTTCCGCCGACAGCGCGGCAAGCAAGGGCAGCTTCAGGAAAATCGTTTCCATTTCCCGATCGAAATAGCCGGTGTCGGTATAGGCGGAGGCGGGCACTTCCATGGTCGATTCGGCACTGTCGGTCGTGCCGGTCTCGACATATTCCAGCATTTTCGCCGCTTCTGCCCCAAGCGTCTCATGATAGCCCATGCGCAAACCTCTGCCTTTTGTCTTTGTGCATGCAGGCTATCGGGAAGCGGGGCCGCACGGAAACTGTCCATCGTCATAGGTCGGGCGATTTTCTGTGAATTTGGCTAGTTGCCCGGCCCCGTCCTCCTCTTCAGCCTGCCATATCGAACAGGTCGCCGGAGGCTGCGCCATACGCTACCATCTGCGGCAAAACAGACGATTAGGAGCAAGTGATGGCCGAGAGTGATCCGCGCATAAAGGGCGAGCCGCTGCCCCGTTGTCCGGGAACGTCGGTGCGCGATCTCATGGCGGCGGACAGCAATCCGGTGCCCGAATTTCTCTATCGCGACGAATATGAAAATCTAGGGTCGGAGCCGATTCCGGCATCGCGTTACACTGACCCCGCCTTTTTCGAACTGGAAAAGGAGAAGATGTGGCCGCGCACCTGGCAGTTCGCCGCTCGCGAGGAGGAAATGCCCGAACCCGGCGATCATGTCGTCTATGACAATGCCGGCAGATCCTTCCTGCTGGTGCGGCAGGATGACGGGTCGATCAAGGGTTTCTACAATGTCTGTCTGCATCGCGGGCGGCAATTGAAGGCGGAAGCGGGCTGGTCGTCCACGCTGCAATGCCCGTTTCATGGTTTCACCTGGAACAATGACGGCAGCATGAAGACCATTCCCTGCCGCTGGGACTTTTCTCATCTTAGAGAGGAGGAGATGGCCCTGCCGGAAGTGTCGGTAGGGCGTTGGGGCGGTTATATCTTCCTGCGGGAAGCGCAGGACGGGCCAACCCTCGAAGAATTCCTCGCGCCCATGCCAGAGCATTTCAAGCGCTGGAAACATGAAGAATGCGCCACCGCAATCTGGGTCGGCAAGGTGTGCAACGCGAACTGGAAGGTGGTGATGGAAGCTTTCATGGAAAGCTGGCACACGGTCGTCACTCACCCACAGTTGCTGCCGTTCACCGGCGACGCCAATTCCATGTATAATATCTATGGCGACTATGTGAACCTGACGGTGACGCCCTTCGGCACCATGTCGCCGCATATCGACCCGCAGGGCAAGTCGCAGCAATGGATCGTCGACGAATTCGTCAAATATAATGGTCGTTCTTCCGACAATTATGAAGGCGAGGAGGCGCCGGAGGGTGGCTATAATGTCCGCGTGCCCGACGGCAAGACGGCGCGGGAGGCACTGGGTGAAAGTCTGCGCGCCACCACGACCAAGATGTTCGGCCATGACGTCAGCTTCGCCTCCGACGCCGAGATGATGGATGCGATCCTCTACAATGTCTTTCCCAATTGGTCGCCCTGGGGTGGGTTTCAGCCCAATATCGTCTATCGCTGGCGGCCGTGGGGTGATGTCGACCATTGCCTGATGGAAGTTCGGATCATCACCCGTGTGCCGCCGGGTCAGGAACCGCCACGCGCCCCCAAGATGCATTTCCTGAGCGTTGACCAGAAATGGACCGAGGCCCCGGAACTGGGCATTTTGGGTGAGGTATTCGAACAGGATATGGCCAATCTGCCTTTCGTCCAGCGTGGTCTGAAGTCGAGCAAGAACGGCAAGGTCGAACTGGCCAATTATCAGGAAATCCAGATCCGCCAGTTCCAGAATACACTGATGAAATACGTGAATGGCGAGCTTTGAGGGGGAGGGTGGGGCGGAGCGTCAGGTTCCGCCCCATTTCCGGCTTACTGCTCCCGCCCTGAAATTCCGGACGCCCAGTCGCGGGTTTGGCTGAAGTCCTTCCCCTTGCGCCCGGAAAGGTGGATCATCGTCTGCTCGTGCAAAATGGCGTCGGTTGCAGGGTCCTGCCGCGCCCAGTCGATCAGTTCCCGGCGGCGCTGGATCGCCCATTTCCCGTCCTTTAGCGTATAATCGTCGATGTAGCGGCCAGCCATCAGTAGATCACCAGCTTCGCCCAGTTCGCTCCCGTCTTCGACGCGGTGCCAGGCGAAGAAGTAGACTTCACCGTTCGCCGTCCCTGCGTCTATATCGATGGTGAGATCGACCTGCCCGACAAGATGCTGACTGGCCTTCATCTGGGACAACAGCCCTTGCGCAAAGTCGGTATAGGCCTGCGGCCCGCCGCGCAGCAGGCCGCAATCGACATCGGCATCGGCATGGAAGGCGGAAAGCTGAAGCGCGGGGTCCAGCCGGTCCTGGCCGCGCATATAGGCATGAATTACCTTGAGAATTTCTCGGCGAGCGACGAGGTCGCGCACCTCCCGTTCGATGTCCATGGCTTCCTTCTCCCAAGAATAGCATCCTATCTTTCTTTTTGCCGGCTTCCCTGACCTTCGGCACACTATGAGAAGTTCCAGAAATAGCATCCGTGCCGCTGCAAGACTGGTGGACCTCCATCTTTTGACAGGGTGACGCTGATCCACTTTAAAGGCATAAATTGCAGACGCGGACAGAAATAGCTGGCGCGAATATAAGAGCAACTATGGCCAAGCGGCCATTTTCGGGTGAGGATAACATGCAGAACAATGCCGTTAAGCGCGAATTGCTGCGAAGCGCTGCCATCCTTGTCGGCATCCTGGCTACCGCTCCGGCGCTGGCGCAGGAAACTGCGCCGCAGGAACCTCAGGCGGCCGCGGGCGGGATTCAGGACATCGTCGTCACCGCGCGTAAAAGAGCCGAGAGCGTGCAGGACGTCCCCGTCGCCGTCACCGCCATCTCGTCTGAGATGGTGCAGCGTCAGGACCTGACCTCCATCGAGAAGATTGCGGCGCGCACCCCGAACCTGAACGTCGGCCGCGCCTCCAACGGATCGGGCGCGCAGCTGACCTTGCGTGGAATAGGTTCCTCCTCGACCTCGATCGGTATCGAACAGTCGGTCGCGGTGGTCGTGGACGGCGTCTATTATGGTCAGGGCCGCATCATCAATGAAGGCTTTTTCGACCTTGGCCGTGTGGAAATCTTGAAGGGTCCGCAGGCGCTGTTCTTCGGCAAGAATGCGACCGCGGGCGTGATTTCGCTGACCAGTGCCGATCCGACCGACACGGTCGAGTTCAAGGCGCGCGCCGGCTATGAGTTCAAAGCCGAGCAGGCCCAGGTCGAATTGGTAGGTTCCGGCCCGTTGACCGACAATCTGGGTATTCGTGTCGCGGTTCGCGCTTCGAAGATGTGGGGCGGCTATTATCGCAACATCGCCAATCCGGTGACCTATACGACTTTCGACGTCGTCGACAATTCGCTGGAGGGCCATAATGCGACGCCTGCGTCCCGCAAAGCGCCGGGCGAAAAGGAATTGCTGGGCCGTGTCACGCTGAAGTGGGAACCGACTGACCGGCTGACCGCGACCTTCAAGGCATCGGGCGCCTATAACAAGGTCAACAACAGCAGTTGGAACTATGTCGCCTATAGCTGTCCTTCCGGATTCAGCCAGCTGAACGGCTATGCGTGCGAAAAGGATTTCGTTACCCATCAAAATAATATTCCGACCGATATTGCCGCCAATTTTCCCTTTTCGAAGTCGGACGGGCAGCTTTACAACCGTTATAAGAGCTATGCTCTGACCGCGAACATTGCCTATGAGCTGGATGACGTGACGCTGACGTCCGTTACCAACTATAACTGGAACAATAACCGCTGGGCTTGCGCCTGCGATTTCCAGTCGAGCGCCGCGGGAACCTGGGCCACGGAAAATTCCACCTATCACGCCTTTTCGTCCGAACTGCGGGCGCTCACCACTTTTGACGGGCCGATCAACCTGATGGTCGGCGGCCTCTACCAGAAGACAAAGCGCGACTTCGACCAGTTCATCATGTTCGCCAATGTCGAGGATAGCAGCCAGTCCGCCGCTAACCGCTATCTGGCAACGACGAAGACGAGCTACACCGATGGCGAAACCAAGGCCGTCTTCGGTCAAGTGACGTGGAAGGTAATCCCGACTGTCGAACTGGCGGGCGGCGTGCGCTACACTCATGAAACCAAGGACAGCTTCTTCACTCAGCCATATAACAATGTGCTGGTGCAGGGGATTTTCCGCGATCAGAACGATCCCGATGGTCTGGGCGAAATCTTCGCCAGCCAGAGCTTCAACAACTGGTCGCCAGAAGCGTCTATCACTTGGAAACCGACGCAGGACATATTGGTCTACGGCGCCTACAAGACCGCCTATAAGTCGGGTGGTTTCTCCAACGGCGGCATCAATTCGAAGTTCTCGGCCGATCCGCTGAGCGATCTGACCTTTGATCCGGAGCGGGCGCGAGGCTTTGAAGGCGGCATCAAGACGACACTCGCCGACCGCCAGTTGCGCCTGAACCTTGGCGTCTATCGCTATGATTACAAGGATTTGCAGGTCGACTTCTTCAACTCGCCAATCTTCGCTTTCCAGACGCTCACCGCTGATGCACGGACCAAGGGCGTGGAACTGGAGTTCGAATTTGCGCCCCGGGCCGTCGAGGGGCTGAACATCCATGGATCCATCAACTATAACAAGGCGAGCTATACCAATTTCCCGCAGGCGCCCTGCTATGCGGGCCAGAGCCAGGCGGAGGGCTGCAACATCGTTCTGCCAGGCGGCGGCGTGCGCCAGAACCTGAACGGCAAGACGCTGTCCGTTGCGCCCAAATGGACCGGCACGCTGGGCGCTTCCTATGACCATGCCATTGGCAATGGCCTGATGTTCGGCGTCAATGCGGACGTCCGGTACAGCTCCTCCTATCTGGCGTCGGGCTTCGGCAATCCGGACTCGCGGCAAAGCAAATATGCGACGTTGGATGCAGGCATTCGGGTTGGCGCCGAGGATGAACGCTGGCAGGTCGCGGTGATCGGCAAGAACCTCACCAACCGCTTCTATGTGACCGGCGTGGTCGATGGACCGTCAACCGGCGGCGCATCGGGTGGCGTGACCCCGGCTCATGCCGACCAGCTCGGCTTTGGCACCCTGCCGCGGACGGTCATGGTCCAGCTCTCGACCAAATTCTGACGGGGGCGCAGAATGGGAGGATGCCCATGGCGGGCTTCCTCCCCCCTTTTTTCATCGTCGGCCCTCAAGATAATCGTTCAGCACCTCATGGAAGCGCCGGACCCGCGTTTCCTGCCCAGCCAGATAGGCGTCGGTGAACCCCATGGATCGCAGGCCCTGCTGCTGCGTCACCGCCAGTGACAGGTCCTGGCTGAGAAAATCGCCCTGTGCGATGGTCGCCTGATAGTCGCTGAAATCGCCCTCCTCGAATGAGGCCTCTTCATAGGGGCGCATGCCGTAGAGTGTGGCCACCGCGTCCGCGCCCTCGATCTTCGGAACGATGTACCAATAGTCGAAAGTTGACCAGTTGGGGTCTTCGGCATCCGGTTCGGTGCGGAAGAAATGCAGCCCCTCCGGCGTTCCCGTCAACGTGACATTAGGGAAAAGCGTATGGTGGAACTGATCGGTCAGTTCCCAGTCCGTCATTGCCGCGAAATGCGCATGGCCGCGCGCCGGCCCCAGTCGCCGCCGCGCCTCCTGCAACGCCTCCCGCGCTGACTGGGCGCGGCCTTCATAAGCGGCGGGGTCTATCTCCCATTCCTTCAGTATCTCAGCCCAGAGCGGTTTTACCTGCTGGGCGTCGGGATAGCGGCTCGATGGCTGAAATTTCTCGATCATCCGGTTGTGACCTGCCGGATACATTTCGAACACGGTGGTCGCATAATGATCGTCGATGATCGGCATGAATTGCGGGTGTACCGCAGGGATATGATAGGCTTCGTTGAAATTGTCCGATGCGAATTTCCAGTTGGTGTTGACGCGCAGCCGCCGCCAAACCACCCGAGTCCAGTTGTCGAGATCGCGATTAGCGAGCAGGTCGGGAACGGGCGCCAGATAATCACGTAGCGTTGGGGCGTTGCGATCGAAGCTGAACCAGATGAAGCCGCCCCATGTCTCGCATGGCAGTTCGGACAGGCGCAGCTTGCCGCAAGGATTGCCTTGCGGAAAATCCTCTGGGTCCTGCACATGCTGAAGGGCGCCGTCTATGCCCCATTTCCAGCCGTGATAGGTGCAGGCGAAGCTGCCCGCGACCCCGCCTTCGCTGACCGTTACCAGCCGGTTGCCGCGATGCTGACAGACGTTGAAGAAGGCGCGGATCGACCCATCCTCCTGTTTCACCATCATCACCGATTCATGGGCGAAATTATGAACGATGAAGTCGCCCGCATCCTCCAGCTGCGCGGTGCGGCCGCCCACATGCCAGATGCGCTTCCACATATGCTCCCATTCACGGGCCGCAAAGTCGCGGCTGTAATAGCGCTCGCCGGTAATCGCGTCGCCGCGGGCTGCAGGTTTTTCGGCCAGGGGGGATGTGGGATAGGAGGCCTCAGGCGGCATCGCTCGTCTCCCGGCCATGGATTTCGCCCAGAGATCCCGGCATTGGCAGCAGCGGCTCCTCGTAGAAGCGGGCGATCTTCCACCCTTCCGGCGTGCGCACGCAGTCGAGATAGTAATCGACATGAACGGTGACGCTGTTGCCATCCTTTGCGATACCCATGCCGGTCACATAGGCGCGGGTCGAGGCAGTGTCGCCGTCGAGCCGCTGCACCGTGAAATTGGCGCTGTAATGGGCGTGATGCGCCATGTCAGCAAAGACGCGGGTGAAGAAGGCGCGGATGCCCTCATGCCCTTTCGTCCTGAGCAGGCCGATCGCGCTCAGATCATAATCGGCGTCAGGGGTGAAGAGGCTGACGAGGCCCTCGACATCCTCGAGCCGGTCGACCGCATAGCAATAAGCGGTAAGCAGATCCTGTAGGGCAAAGCGGTCGTGCAATGCCCGAATATCCGGGTTCATGGCGTCTCTCCTGTCTGTGCCGGGCTGGATGCCGACTCATACTGCTAAAAAACAATCACAGTTGCTTGTATTAAATTTCCCCGCTGTTCGCCATGCTGTGCTTTTTGCTAGGGGAGCAGACATGGCTGACAAGGAAACCGCCCCGGAAAGCTGGCAAAGCCGCAAGAGCGCCCTGATGCGCGAGCGCATATTGGAGGCCGCCGTCGACTGGCTGGTCGAGCGGGGCTATGCGGGCTTTTCCGTGCTGGCGCTGGCAGAGCAGGCTGGGGTGTCCCGCGGTGCGCTACAGCATCATTTCCCGACCAAAAGCGATCTGGTGTCGGCCGTCATCGACCATGTGGTTGACCGGCGCATCGCTCGATTCCTCACCGACTTCCGGGCAAGTGCGACGATCGTCGACGATCAGCCGCAACAGGCGACGGCGATGTATTGGGACAGCGTGCAGAGCCGGGACTATGCCGCCTATCTTGAACTGTTGGTGGCGGCGCGGACGGACGCGGAACTGCGCGACTGCTTCGTGCCGGGCGCGGTGCGTTATGACCGGGTATGGACGCAGGAGGTCGCCGGTTCTTTCCCGCAATGGGAGGGGAATGAGGATAGGCTGCAAGTGGCGAGCGATTTTGTTGCCGCGACGCATCTGGGGCTGCTGCTCATGTCCACCATGCCGGGCCAGCGGCGCGACAATGTGCTGGCGCTGGTGGAGAAGATCGTCATCGACCTCTACCACCAGCGTGGGACGGGAAGCTGACGCGCCTTCAGCGCATCGTCTCTCCATTATCGATGACGATATTGGTGCCGGTGATGTGGCGCCCGTCCTGACAGGCGAGATACAGGACCATGTTCGCAATATCGATCGGCTGGCCCATGCCGTGGGCGGCGCTCTGCTTCAGTCCAGCGGAATCGGCAGGCAGTTCGGCCAGCGCCTGCGCGGTCATGGGTGTTACGATGCTGCCCGGCGCGATCGAATTGACCCGGATGTTATAGCCCTGCTCCTGACAATGCACCGCGATGCTTCGGGTCATGGCGATGATGCCGCCCTTTGCCCCCGCATAGGCGGGAATGACGCTCATTCCCTTCATGCCCCCGATCGAGGCCATGTTGATGATCGATCCGGAGCCGTCGCGGCTCATGCGCGGGATTGCCGCCTTGCAACCAAGGAAAGTGCCGTCCAGCATGACGTCGATCTGGATCTTGTAATCGGCGTAGCTCAGATCCTCGACCGTGGCGAAGCGGACCAGACCGGCATTGTTGACCAATATGTCGAGCCGACCGAACCGTTCCATGGTGGTGCCGACCACCCTGTCCCACTCCACCTCGCTGCGCACATCATGGTGGAGGTAAAGGCTGCCGGGCAATTCCGCTGCCAGCGCTTCGCCCGGCGCGTCCTGAATGTCGGTGATGACGACCTTCGCGCCCTCCGCCGCCAGCAGCCGCGCGTCGGCCGCGCCCAGACCAGAGGCGCCCCCGGTGATGATGGCAACCTTGCCGTCCAGCTTTCCCATGACTTTCCTCTCCTGATTATAACGACGACCAATGGGCGTAGACCGGATCGTCCTGCCCGAAAGCGCCGCGCGTCTTCAGCGGTTCATACATGCCGTCGAGCGCCATGCTGACCGGATGGGCGGTGTTCCAGTCGGCGACGAAGGTGCGGCTGGCGATCTTCCAGGTGCCGCCGCGCCGCTCATAGCGATCGAGATAGCGCCCTCCGGTCATCACATCCTGCCCGCCGGCCGACAGATGGGCGAGGACATAATGTTCACCCACGCCATGGTCGCCCTTCACCTCGATCCATTCATTGGCGACCGAATGGAAGCAATAATCCAGATTGGCGCGGCAATAGTCGGTGACCTCGTTCGCAAAGTCGGCGGCTGATCCGTTGACGACGCCGGAGACGACGTTGCTGTCCTCCCAGAAGATCGATGCCAGCAAGTCCGCATCGGCGCGGTCGACGCCCCGGCAATAGGTCATGACGAGATCATGGATGGCAAGGCGCGAAACGGCCTGGTCCAGCGCGGCGGCATCGGGCGTCATGGGCGTGGCTCCTTGGGCGGCGAGGGAAGCGGCATGGTGACAAGCGAGCAGGGCAAGGGCGGTGTCGGCCGATCCCTTCGCGCCGCTGGGGACGAAAGGGTCGGGCGTCAGCGGAAGCGAAGCAGGCAGGGAGGCGTCGGCACGGTTGACGTTGCCGTCCATGACATAATCGCGATGGGTGATCCGCCATTCACCCCCGCGCCGCTCCAGCCGGTCGAGATAGCGGCCGAAAATCAGCCGCTGCATGCCCGTCTCCTGCGCATAAGCGATGACATAGGCTTCGCTCACGGCCCGCTCGCCCTCTAGGCGGAGCATCGGCGGGGCGGTGCGGTGCAGGGTCGGTGGAGCGGCTGTCATCGCATCGGCCAGCGTCGTGGCGAGCGCCGAGGCATCGCCGCGGAAAAAGCCATAATCGACCGTCGCGCCGGGATGATAGGCGCTCGCGATCAGCGCGGCATGGGCGCGGTCCACGCCGCGGCTGTGCCGGGCAAGCGCGTTGCCGATCTGGTCATGGGCAATCAGCAGCTCTGCGGCCATAGGCGAATTCGCGGGCATGGGGGCAGCATAGCCGCTGACCCCCGCTCGCGCTCCTTATCAGAAATTGTAGGTGACGGATGCGCCATATTGCCGCGGCGGGGCATAGCCGACGAGCGCGGCATAGCCCGGCGAGTCATAGGAGGTGGAGATATAGCGCTTGTCGAACAGGTTCTTGCCCCAGAGGCCGATCTGGAACCGGTCACCCGGCGCATACCATGTCAATAGCGCGTCAACATAATGGGTCGGCTGGATTTCCGAACGTGGGGTGTTGAGAATCGCGGTATAATATTTCTTCGACGTATATTGATAGCTGAGGTCGGCGACGATCTTCGATCCGCCCGGCAGGTTCAGCGTGTAATTGGCGCCCGCCGTCGCGGCCCATTTGGGCGCATTTTGCAGCGCGGCACCCTTCAGATCGTAGATGGTCGTGCTGACCGGATCGAAATAGAGGAACTCCTTATATTTCGTGTCGAGATAGCCGAGCGATCCACGCAGCGTCAGGCCATCGACCGGGACAGCCTGCACTTCCAGCTCGAAGCCCTTGATTTCGGCCTTCGCGGCATTGAGGATGCGGTTGCCCTGCACGTTGGTCGCGCTGTCGAAATAAATCTGCGCCACCTGCATGTCGCGATAATTGGTGTAGAAGGCGGCCAGGTTCACGCGCAGCCGCCGGTCCAGCAGGTCGGCCTTGATCCCCGCTTCGAACGTGTCGACCTTTTCCGGCCCATAGGGGGTGTCGCCGTCCTGCACCACGCCGATGCGGCCGGTGAATCCGCCCGACTTGAAGCCGCGCGCCCAGCTGGCATAGACCATCTGGTTCGGGCCGATTTCATAATCCGCGCCCAGTTTCCAGCCGACATTGTTCCAGCTCTTGCGGCCGCCGGTGTCAATCTGGTGTGGCACGTTGTTGAGGTCGCCAATGCCCGGCGCAACCGCGAAATCGTCGGAGGTGAGCGGCGGCAGGTTCATCGCATAATCCAGCGTCGAGCGCGCCCTGATCCGGTCATGGGTGACGCGGATGCCGCCTTGCAGCTTCAGCCGGTCTGTGACCTGGAAATAGCTCTGGAGGAAGGCGGAAACGGATTCGGTGCCCTGATCCTGCGTGTTATACTGGGCGAGGCCGGGCGCGGCGAAGTCCAGATGATACATTTGATAATGGTCGTAATGGGTCTTGAGGTAGAAGACGCCCGCGACGCCGGTAATTGCATCATTGAGCTTGAAGGAGGAGCGCAGTTCTTGGCTGAACTGCCAACCTTCGGTTCGACGGCGGGTGGCATTGTTGGTCTTGGGCGATCCGTCCTGATCGGTATATTCGAATAGATTGAACTTCTTGTAGCCGGTGATGCTGGTGATGTCGCCCAGCGCTGTATCGCCGATTTCGGTCGTCAATATACCGAAATAGGTGTTCATGTTGGAAGTATCAGGCACTTCATTATTGCCCGAATAATATTTGCCCGGTGCCTTGCAGCGGCTGCCGGCTGGCAGGCATGGGCTTGGATACATGGGAAGGACGCTGCCATTATAGTTGACGCCCGGCGCAACATAGTTGGCCTCGCCCGGCAGAGCACCGTTGACGACGACGGGCGCGCCGTTGCGGGCGGCGACATATTCGCCCTGAAGCGTCATCTTCACGTTGGACGCCGGCGTGAAGAGCAACTGGCCGCGCACCGCATCGATATTCTTCGATCCCATGTCCGATCCATCATAGACGTTGGTGACCCAGCCCTTGCGCTGCGTGTGGATGCCCGCAATCTTGAGGGAGAGCGTATCTGCGACGATGGGCGCCTCGATTGCGCCGGAAATGTCGAAACGGTCCCAATTGCCGTACATGGCCTTGAGATAGCCGCCAAACTCGCCAGTAGGCTGCTTCGTTACGACATTGACGACACCGCCAGTGGTGTTCGCGCCGAACAGGGTGCCCTGCGGACCGCGCAATATTTCCACGCGCCCCACATCATACATGTCGAGCAGTGCGCCCATGCTGAAGAATTGCGGTACGCCATCGACCACGATCGACACGGTATTGCCCGCATAGGGATCGGGTTCGATCACGCCGATGCCGCGAATAGTGAAAACCGCGTTGTTGGGGGTGTTGGCGAAATTGTCGATCTGCACATTGGGGACCGATCCCTGCAATGCCTGAAGCGTCGTCACCTGCATGTTGGCGAGCTGCTCACCTGCCACGGCCGAGACGGAAATCGGCACATTCTGCATGTTTTCGGCCCGCTTCTGTGCGGTGACGACGATGTCTGCGATCCCGCCAATGGGTTGCGGCTCGCCCTGAGCAAAGGCGTTCGCAGGCAGCATGCCTAACGCGGACACGCCGGCCAACAGATATGCAAATCGCTTCATCTTTTCCTCCCCGGATGATCAGCCATGCCGGACGGGGAGCGCTCCTGATCACGCCTTCTGATCCCAAAACCAGCAATAGTGCCTGTTTATCGCAGCGGGCGCCTTTCCCAACTCTTGTTTGTCACAGGTAGGCTGGCACGGGCGATCGCCACGGGCACGATGAGCCTGCCCAGGGGGCCGATCTATAAGGGAACGCCTGTCTGTGAAGGGATATGGAGCAGGGGTGCTGTTAGCGCCGTTCGGTGTCGCCTAAGGGTCAGATCAGCTTGAGGATCATCTTACCCTCGTTCGTGCCTTCAAACAGCCGCAGAAAGGCATGCAGGGCATTATCGATTCCCTCCTCGACATGCTCTTCATATCTCAGCTTCCCTTGCGCCGCGAGACTGGCCATGGCGCGGACGCCTTCGGGGAAACGATGCACATATTGGCTGACGAGATAGCCGCGCATCGTCGCCGTCTTGACGATCAACTGCCAGAGATGGCGGGCGCCGACCGGTTCCCGATTATATTCCGAGATAAGGCCGCACAGCAGGACCTGCGCGCCGTCCGCCAGATTGAGAAGTGCGGCGTCGAGGCAAACGCCCCCCACATTTTCATAAACGAAGTTCACGCCGCGAGGGCAGGCGGCGGCGATGTCGGCGGCAAGGGTCGCCACGTCCTTACCCCGATAATCTATGGCGGCGTCAAAGCCGTAGCGGTCAGTCAATTTGGCGCATTTGGCGGGGCTGCCCGCAATGCCGACGACGCGAGTGCCACGCATCTTGGCCAACTGGCCCACCAGCGACCCCACGGCCCCGGCGGCGCCACTGACCAGCAGCGTGTCGTCCGGGCCGGGCCGCAGGATATCCTCTACGCCGAACCAGGCGGTCAACCCGACCGCACCCGCTACCGACAGATAGGCGGTAGGAGAGGAAACCGCGCTCACATCGATGGCATGAGTGAAGCCGTCCGCTCGCCCGACCGAATGAGTCTCGATCTTGTTGAGCCCCATCACCCAGTCACCCGTCTGAAACGCGTCGCACCGGCTTTCCTGCACCACGCCCACGGTGGAGGCGCGCACCGCGTCGCCGATCGGCACCGGCGGCATATAATTGCCCCCGGCGTCGAGCCACCCACGAATGGCTGGATCGATCGAGGCATAATGGTTGCGGATCAGGAACTCGCCCTCGCCAATGGCCGGAATCGGCTCATCGGTCAGCCGGAAATCGGAGGGGCGGGGCAGGCCCTGCGGCCGCGCGGCCAGGATGAAGCGGCGGTTGACGCTCATGTCAGTCGTGGATCCCGCAAACGTCATTCAGCTTCTCATGGAAGAACTGGACCCGTTTTTCCTGATTGGCGAGGATGCCTCCGCGAAAGCCGCGCGAATGCAGCCCCTGCTGTTGCCCGATGGCGACCGACAAGTCCTGGTCGGCCACATCGCCCAGCGTCTTTTCGCCAAAGACGATATGTTCGCGGTCCATCGGTTCGAAGGCAGTGGGACCGTTGGGGCCGATGACGACATCGCTGTCGCCGATCGGGTGCGCGACAAACCAATGGTCGAACAGGCAGCGTTCCGGGTCGGTGGGATGCGGTTCGGAGCGGAGTACCTGCACCCCGTCGGGCCACATCGTAAAGGTGATGTTAGGCCAGAGGGTGAAGTGGAAATAATCGACGATTTCCTCGTCACCCATCGCCGGATAATGGACATAGCCCTTGGCAGCGCCCAGTGTGCGCTTCTGCCGGATGATAGCGTCGCGGGCATCCATGGCGCTCTCGCCATAATCGGCGGGGTTAAGTTCCCAATATTCCAGCGCCTGCGCCAGCGGAATGTCGAGCTTGTTGCGCGTGTCGTAGCGGGCCGAGGGCTGCAATCCCTTCATCCGCATCATGTTGTGACCGGTTTCCGCATAGATGTGGAAAACGCAGTCGGTATGATCGTCGTTGATGACCGTTGAAATCTGCGGATGCAGCGTCGGCAGATGATAGCTTTCGTTGAAATTGTCGCGGATGATCTTCCAGTTGCAGGGCACGTCCGACACCACGGCATAAACGCGCGTCATCTTATCCATCTGCCACTGTTCCAGATGGCTGGCGACCTTCTCGCCCAACCATTCGCGCAGCGGCGCTGCATCCTTGTCCATGTTGAACCAGACGAAGCCGCCCCACACCTCGCAAGCGATTTCGGTCAGGCGATGCTTGCCGCAAGGGGAGCCGCCCGCGAAGTCCTCCGGGTCTTGCACATGGGCAAGCATGCCGTCAGGATTGTAGCGCCAGCCATGGTAGCCGCACACAAGTTGGGGGGCTCCGCCAATTTCCGTCCAGGCGAGGCGATAGCCGCGATGAAGGCAGGCATTGTAGAAGGCCCGGACGGAGCCATCCTCCTGTTTCAGCATCACGACCGACTCGCGGCCGAGATTGTGGGTCAGGAAATCGCCTGTATCGATCAGGTCCGCCGCCATGCCGCCGATGTGCCAGACCTTGGTCCAGACCTTGTCCCATTCCGCGTCGGCCCAGCGCTTTGCGTAGTAACGCTCGCCGGTGATTGGATCCCCACGCACCGGCGCGTCATAGTCCGCAACCTGGCGGTCCATCAGTTGTTCACCCGTCATAGCCCTCTCCGGCTGATTTTTGCTTGAACGATCGACCAAATTTTGCGCTATGCTCTGGAAGAGTCAATATCTGCGTCAGGGCGGAATGCCTGGCGGGCGCTAATCTACTAAAAGTGATAGGTTCCTAGACGAATGGCACAGGTGAAGGTCGATCGGCGTCGAGCCCCGGAAACGGCGGCCCGGATATTGGATTCCGCGGAAATGCTGTTTTCCTGGCGTGGCTTCTACGGCGTTAGCTTGCGGGAGATCGCGGCCGATGCAGGCGTGCAACTGGCTCTGTCCCACTATCATTTCGGGTCGAAGGAGAGCCTGTTCGGTGCGGTGATCGAAAGGCGGGCGGAGGAACATGCCAGCAGCATAGAGGCCGCGCTGGAGGCGGCCTTGCAGGTTGAGGGCAGCCGCCGGGTTCGCAGGGAGGCCGTCATCCGTGCGCTCATCAGCCCCATCGCGGAACGCTCCATGCGCGGCGGGCCGGGCTGGAAAAACTATATCCGTCTGCTCGCTTTCGTCGCCAATCATCCTCAGGAGGAGGAATATGTCTCGCCCTTTCGCCAGCATTATGACCGGCTGATTTCATCCTTCGTCGAAGCCCTGGTGGCCATTCACCCGGAGATGGCGCCGCTCGACGTGCAATGGGGCTTTTTCTTCTATCAGGCGGCGACAACGCACATATTGGTGGAAAGCGGAATGCTCGACCGACAATCGGGCGGGCTGCTCAGATCCGGCGATCTGGACACGATGATCGATCGGATGGTGCCCTTCTTCAGCGCGGGCTTTCTGGGGTTGGGCGCGAAGGACTGAGGCACCCTCATAGAAAGTCGAGTTGGCGAAACCGGAGCCGCCGTTAATCTCCTCCGCACGACACAAGCGTCAAGGAGTGGATATGGGCCGTCTGGAAGGAAAGGTCGCCGTCATATTGGGCGCGTCCAATGCCGAGAGCATGGGGGCGGCCACTGCGCGGCGCTTTGCGCAGGAGGGGGCTAGGCTGGTTCTGGCCGCCCGACGTAAAGAGGCGGTGGAAGCCGTGGCGCGGGATGTGGGAGCCGTTGCGGTCGCCTGCGACATCACCGTCGAGGATGATCTGGCGGCGCTAGCGAAAGCGGCGATCGATCATTTCGGACGGCTGGATATTGCGGTCAACTATGCGGGCGTCGAATCCGGCGGCCCGTTGATCGAAACCAGCGCCGAGACTTTCCGTCAGGCGGCGGACGTGCATTTCGTGGGCACTGCCCTATTCATCAAGCAGATGGCGCTCGCGATGGCGGAGGGCGGTTCCATCATCACGGCTTCCTCGCTCACGGTGCTGGTGCAGGCGCCGGGCCTGTCCGCCTATGCGGGATCGAAGGGAGGCGCCGATGCCCTCGTTCGTGTCGCCGCCAATGAGCTGGGTGAGCGCAATATTCGGGTCAACGCCATCGCGCCGGGCTTCACGAAGAGCGCGATGACGGCAGGCTATTTTGCGGTGGAGGCGGTAACGCGCGCATTCCTGAAGGAAATACCACTTGGCCGCTTCGCCACGGTCGAGGATGTCGCCAATAGCGCGCTCTGGCTGGCGAGCGACGAGGCGCTCGTCACCGGGCAGGTGATCGATGTAACCGCTGGGCAGTCGCTGCGCCGTACACCCCGCCCGGACGAATTCGTCTGATGGGGCGACTGGCAGGCAAGCGGGCACTCGTCGTCGGTGCCGCGGGGCGAGGCAATATGGGGCAGGCAATTGCTCGCCGTTTCGCCGCAGAGGGCGCACAAGTAGCGGTTGCCGGGCGGCATCGCGATGTGTTGGAGGAATTGGCCGGCGAGATTGGCGGCGTGGCCGTGGATTGCGACTTCGCCGAGGGCGAGTCTATCCGGGCGATGGTCGACATGGCGGCTGAAGGGCTGGGCGGGATCGACATTGCCGTCAACGCGACCGGCTGGGGGTTGCTCAAACCGTTTCTGGAGACGAGCGAGGAGGAACTGGACCGGATGTATGCGCTGCAATTGCGCGGGCCGTTCCAGTTTTTTCAGGCGCTGATCCCCGTCATGTCGGAACGGGGTGGGGCGATCATCCAGATCAGCTCCGCCACCGCCACCATCCTGTTCCACGATCATGACGCCTATATGGCGACCAAGGCGGGGACCGATCATCTGGTGCGCAGCGTCGCCAACCAGTTCGGCGAGCGCGGCATCCGCGTCAACAGCATTTCTCCGGGCGTCACGGAGACACCGATGACGGCCGATGCGCAGGCTGTGCCGGGCCTGATGGACGCTTTCATCAAGGGCTATCCGCTGGGCCGCTATGGCACGGCAGAGGATATTGCAGCAGGTTGCGTCTGGCTGGCCAGTGACGAATGTTTCATGACCGGCCAGAATTTGCAGGTGAATGGCGGGCTGACCTTGCGGTCCAATCCTTCACCCGCCGATATTGCGGCGTCGGTCGCGGCGGCGGCGGGCTGAGGCTATGGCGCGCCATCCGATCGCCATGGCGTCGGGCATCATGCCGGAAGCGACTCCCGTGCAGCTGGTCGAATGTGCGGCTTGGGCGGGTTTCGACTATGGCGGCATGTGGGTCGAACCGGCCGACTGGACGCCTGGCACCACCCGATCGGTGCGGCGGGCACTGACGGCGACCGGCCTGCCGCTGCTGGATGTGGAGGTCGTGTGGATCAAGCCGGGACCGCCCGATCCCGACCACCGGCGGATCGTCGATATCGGCATGGAATTGGGCGCGCATAATGTGCTCTGCGTCAGCAGCGATCCCGATCCGGGCGCTACTCGCGACAAGCTCGCCGCGCTGATGGACCACGCGCGGGGCGACATCCGGATCAATCTGGAGTTTGGCTTGTTCACCGAGGTTAAAACGATCCAACAGGCGTGCGCCATTTTGGGCGAGATCGGATCACCGGCCGGGGGGCTGCTCATAGACGCGCTGCATTGGACCCGGTCGGGCGGGACGTTGGCCGATGTGCAGGCGGTGCCGGTCGAGTGGCTCAGCTATTGCCAGCTCTGCGACGCGCCGATGCCGGGGGCCGATCCGACCGATCCGGATGCCATTCTGATCGAGGCTATCGACGGGCGCGTTCCGCTGGGGCAGGGGCAGCTTTCGATGGGGGGATTGCTGGACGCGATGCCTGATGGATCGCCGGTCGCGGTCGAGGAACGCTCGCGGCTCTTGCGGGAAACTTTTCCTGATCTGAAGTCACGCGCTGCCCAATTGTTGCGCACCAGCCGCGAATGGATGGCCGGGCACTCTGGATGACCTTTGCCACCCGTTCATTTTGGGCGTAGTCGAGAAACGAGCGCAGCGCGCTTATCGACTACGCCTGAAGCGGATGACATTGGCGATCAGCCGACCAGCAAGGCCGGCTCCTCGATCAGACCCTTCAGCGTCCGCATGAAGTCTGCCCCGACCGCGCCGTCGATGGCGCGATGATCGCAGGACAGCGACATCTCCACAATCGTCGCGAAGGCCAGCGCATTGCCGATCTCGATTGGTTGACGCGTGCCTGCGCCAATCGCCAGGATCGCACCCTGCGGCGGGTTGATGATCGCGTCGAACTGGTCGATTCCGAACATGCCCAGGTTGCTGACCGAGAAGCTGCCGCCCTGAAACTCCTCCGGCTGAAGCTTGCCGGTGCGCGCCTTTTCCGCGAGCGTTTTCACCTCGCGTGATATCGCCGCGACCGACAATGTGTCCGCGCCCTTCACGATTGGCGTGATCAACCCCTTGTCCGTCGCGACCGCCACGGCAATGTCGGCGCTACCGAAGCGATGGATTTCGTCGCCGTGGACCTGCACATTGACGTCCGGATGCCGGACCAACGCCAGCGCGCAGGCGCGGACGATATAGTCGTTGATGCTGGGTGCTTCGCCCGTCGCCGCCTTGGCCTGCGCGCGCAAGCCAAGGATCGCGTCGATCCGTACTTTCGATCGCAGATAGAAATGCGGGATGGTCGATTTGCTGTGAGACAGCGCCTTGGCGATGGCCTTGCGCATGGGTGACATCTTGATGACTTCCGCCGCGCCGGGAGCGGGGCGAGCGAATGCTGGTGGCGCTCCGGCTGGAGCGTCGGCCGGTTTAACTTTGGCCAGCACATCGGCCTTGCAGATGCGGCCCCTGGGACCGGTGCCCGCCATGCCGCCAAGATCCACGCCATGCTGGACGGCGAGCCGCCGCGCCAGCGGGCTGGCGAAGACCCCGTTCAGGCTGTTGCCGATGGGCGTCAGGTCGACCGGCGCGCCGCCGCCGACGCTGACCGGGGGCAGGCTGGCCTGCTGCACGTCCTGGAAGGTGATGCGGCCATTAGGCCCCGACCCGACAATGCCGGAAATCTCGACGCCCTGCTCCTCCGCAAAGGCGCGGGCGGCGGGGCTGATGTTCGCATCGGCGGCGATCGTGGTCGCTCTTTTCACCGGAGCTGCTGTCTCGACTTTGACCGGCGGAGGCGGTGGAGGCGGCGCGGCTCCCGCCTTGGAGGCTACCTTCGTTTCGGCCGGCTTGAACCCGGCGACAAAGGCGTCCACTTCCTCGGCGCTCGGGCTGTCGCCCGGCCCGGCCAGCACGGCGATCAACTCGCCGACCTGATAGGTGCCGCCCTTTTCCGCGAGCAGGCGCGGAAACATGCCGTCGGCCTCGGCCTCGACCTCATTGGTGATCTTGTCGGTCTCGATTAGCGCGAGCAGATCGCCCTTCTTGAACGGCGCCCCTTCGGCGACCATCCATTCGGCGACCACGCCCTCGGTCATTTCTATGCCCCATTTGGGCATGGCGAATGCGCGCAGATTGGCCATGATTGCTTACCCCCGCCGGTACGACATAAGCTTCACCGCCGCCGCCACGATCTTGTCGGGCGAGGGCAGATAGGCGGATTCAAGTTCGCGGGCGAAGGGCACCGGGCTGTGCGGCGCCGTCACCATCTCGATCGGGCTTTTGAGCGAGGCAAAGGCTTTTTGCGCGACCAGCGCGGACAGATCGGTGGCGAGCGAGCAGCGCGGCGGCGCTTCATCGACGATCAGCAGGCGCCCGGTGCGCTCCACGCTGTCGAGGATCGCTTCCTCGTCGAGCGGGCTGGTGGTGCGCAGGTCGAGCAGATCGCAGCCGATGCCATCCTGCGCCAGATCGGCGGCCGCCTTTTCGGCAAAGCCTACCATCATGCCGGTGGCGAGGATGGTGAGGTCGTCGCCCTGTGTCACCTGCCGGGCATGGCCGAAGGGGATGACATAATCCTCTTCCGGCACCTCGCCCTTCACGCCGTAAAGCGCCTTGTGCTCAAGGAAGATCACCGGATCGTCGTCGCGGATCGCCTGCGTCAGCAGCCCCTTGGCATCGGCGGGCGTGGTCGGCATCACGACCTTCAGGCCCGGCATGGCTGTCACGATCTGGTGGATCGCCTGGCTATGCTGGGGCGCGGCGTTGAATCCCGCGCCATATGGCATGCGGATGGTGATGGGGCAGCGCGACTTGCCGCCGAACATGTAGCGGAACTTGGCGACCTGATTCCAGATCTGATCCATGCAGACGCCGATGAAGTCGGCGAACATGATTTCGGCGATGGCGCGCTTGCCGGTCAACGCCGCGCCCGCCGCCGCGCCGATGATGGCGCTTTCCGAAATCGGCGTGTCGATGACGCGATCGCCGCCATATTTCGCCCAGAGGCCCCCGGACGTGCCCCAGATGCCGCCGATCGCTTCGGGACCGCCGGCGGACCCGTTGCCGCCGACAATATCCTCTCCCAGCATGATCAGGCTGTCGTCGCGCGCCATTTCCGCGTCGATCGTGTCGCGAATGACGTCTCGGATCATTTTCATGGCCATGATTGTCGATCCCCCTGGCGTCAGTAGTTGATGTAGACGTCTTGAACGACGTCGGCGGCGGTCGGCCGGGCTGCGCTCTTGGCCTCCGCCACGGCGCGGTCGATAAGGTCGGTGACCTCGGCGTCCACCTTGTCCAGTTCCGCGCCGTCGAGCAGCTTCGCTTCCGTCACCTTGCCGCGGAAGGTCTTGAGGCAGTCGCGTTCCTCGCGGATGCGGTCCAGCTCGCCGGGGCCGCGATAGCGCTGCGGATCGCCTTCGAAATGACCGTAGAAACGCTCGCAGTCGAGTTCGATGGAAGCCGGGCCATTGCCCGCCTTGCAATAATCGATCAGCTCGCGCATCGCCTCATAGACCGAGAAGAAGTCGATGCCGTTCGCCTTGATCGCCTTCATGCCGAAGGCGGCGGAACGGGCGGTCATGCTCTCCGCGCCGACGGCATAGGCCTCGCCGGTATGTTCGGAATAATGGTTGTTCTCGAACACGAAGATAACGGGCAGCTTCAGCACCACCGCCATGTTCATCGCCTCGAAGGTCGTGCCCTGATTGCACGCGCCGTCGCCCGAAAAGGCGATGGAGACGGTGCCGTTGCTCTTGGCCGTGATCCCCGCGCCGACGGCGATGGGCGCGCCCGCGCCGACGATGCCGTTCGCGCCCAGCATGCCCACCCCCACATCGGCAATGTGCATGGAGCCGCCCTTGCCCTTGCACAGCCCATCGCGTGATCCGTAAATTTCCTTCATCATGGCGATCACGTCGCATCCCTTGGCGATGCAATGGCCGTGGCCGCGATGGGTGGAGATGATGTAATCGGTCGGCCCCAGATGTTCGCACACCCCCACGGCGCAGGCTTCCTGCCCCGCATAGAGATGGGTGAAACCCGCAATCTCGCCCAGCGCGATCTCGTCGTGCAGGCGTTCCTCGAACATACGGATGGTCTTCATCTGGCGATAAGCCCGGATCAGCGCTTCGCGGCTGAGTTGCATGTCTCTCTCCGTACTTTCCTGTTTTATGGGGGTCAGAGACCCAATACCGTCTTGGCGATGATGGTGCGCTGGACTTCGTTCGTACCCCCGAAGATGGTCCAGGCGAGACTGTTAAGATAGCGGGGCGCTGCCAGCTGCGCGGCCTTGCCGTGGATCGGCGCGGGCGCGGCCTCGCCATAAAGCGGGCGCCGCGGCTCCAGCTCCAGTCCGGCATAGCCGTAGAGCCGCACCGCCATGCCGTCGACCTGCTGGCGCAGGGTGGAAGCGATCATCTTCGACAGCGAGGTTTGCGGGCCGGGCGGCAGCCCCTTGGCGATTTCCGCCAGCACGCGCAGCTCGGTCATCTCCAGCGCCTGCGCGGTCAGCTCGATCCGGGCGAGGTCGGCCATGAATGCGCCGTCGTCCGCCATGGTGCCGCCCCTGCCATCCGGCTCCAGCGCGGCATTGCGGCGCAACTTCTGGATGTCGGACAGCAGCTTGGGCGCATGGCAGGCGCCGCCGCGCTCATTTTCGAGCAGGAATTTGGCGATGGTCCAGCCCATGCCTTCTTCCCCCACCAGATTTTCGACGGGGGTCACCACCTCGTCGAGAAACACTTCATTGACCTCATGGTCGCCGGCAAGTCCCCTGATCGGCCGCACTTCGACGCCGGGCTGGTCCATGTCCACGAGGAGAAAGCTGATGCCGCGCTGCGCCTTGGCCTCCGGATCGGTGCGCACCAGACAGAAGATCTTGTTCGCATGATGGGCGTGGGTCGTCCACAGCTTGCGGCCGTTGATGACATAATGGTCGCCGCGCCGTTCCGCGCGCGTCCGCAGGCTGGCGAGGTCGGACCCGGAGCCGGGTTCCGAAAAGCCCTGACACCAATAGTCGCTGCCGTCGAGAATCCGGGGCAATATGCGAGCCTTCTGCTCCGCCGTGCCGAAGCGGCAGATGACGGGGCCGAGCAGCTTGAGACTCAGCACCGGCAGGCTGGGCGCATCGGCCAGCGCACATTCCTTCTCGAAAATATAGCGCTGCACCGGCGTCCATCCCGTGCCGCCGCAGTCGACCGGCCAATTATAGGCGAGCCATCCCTTTTCATGCAGGATGCGCTGCCATTCCTGGCCGATATCGGGTTCGACGAAGACGCCGGGCGTCGCCGCCATGCCTTCGCGTAGGTGCCGGGGCAGATGCGTATCGAGAAAATCCCGGACGCTCCGGCGGAAGGCTTCATCCTCGGGGGTGAAATGCAGGTCCATCTCTCTTATCGTTCCAAAATGGTGACGCCCGAAATGCCCGGCGCTCCATAGACATGGGTATAGGCCGTGCGGGGATTGCCGGGCACCTGGCGCCCACCGCCCGCGCCGCGAAGCTGCACGACATTTTCATAGACCTGCCGCAACCCGGACGCGCCGATCGGCTCTCCGCAGGCAAGGCAGCCGCCATCGGTGTTGACCGGCAGCCGCCCGCTGATCCGGCTCCACCCCTCGGCCAGCCATTCCTCCTGCTCGCCATCCTTGCAGAAGCCGTTCTCGGCCATGTGCATGATCTCGGCGCCCGACTCCGTGTCCTGGATCTGGGCGACGTCGATATCATCCGGCCCGATGCCGGCCATGGCAAAGGCCGCGGCGGAGGCGAGCAGGGTCGGCGCCCCGCCGCGCTCGATCGAAAGGCTGGGGGAGAAGACCTCGAACGACCCCGGCGGCCGGGTGCGCGTCACCGCCGCCTTGATGCGGATATTCGCCCGGCCCAGTTCGCGCGCCTTCTTCTCGCTGGCGAGGATGAGGGCGACGCCGCCCTCCGCGGGCGAACAGAACATATATTTGGTGAGCGGATCGGAGATCATCGTGCTGGTCAGGATCGTGTCCAGATCGACCGGCGACCGGCGCCACGCGTGGGGCGCGTGGACGCCATTGTCGAACGCCTTCTGCGCGACCCGGCCCAGCGCCTCATGGCTGATGCCATAATGCGCCATATAGCGTTGCAGCTTCATGGCGAAAAACTGCGTCGTCACCATCATGCCCACCGCGCCATACCAGTCGGGCAGGCTGTATTCGGCGGGCATGGCGTTGAAGGCGCCGCGCGGATGCTTGTCGAAACCGAAGGCGACGCCGAGATCATACTGGCCCGACGCCACGCCCTGCCACGTCCCGATCAGCGACGATCCACCAGTGGCGCATCCATTGCGGACATTGATGATCGGAATGCCGGTCAGGCCCATTTCATTGACGATTGTGTCGGCATTGCCGCTGCTGTCGGAGCCGCCGAAGCCGAACTGCATGTCGGTCCAGCCAAGGCCCGCATCCTCCAGCGCCTTGCCGATCGCATAGGCGCCCTGTTGCAGTCCGGAAAGGCCATCGGTGCGGCCGAAGGGATGGATGCCGATGCCGACGATGAAGACGTCCGCCATGGCTCAGCCCTCATTGACCGGGGCGAAGGCGAAAGTGCGGATCGTGCGACCCTGCGCATCTTCGTTCAGCGGAATGAGGACGGTTTCCATTTCCATGCCGATCCTCAGATCCTCGAACGCGACATCGGTGAAGGGCGCCTCCACGATCACCGCGCCGGGCAACTCGACATAGCCGAGCGCAAAGGGGGTGAAATCCTCCGGTCCTGCATAGGGCGGGGTCTTGGGTCGGTAGCGCTGAACCGTCCAGGACCATAGCGTGCCCCGGCGCGGCAGGAGGACTGGTTCATAATCGCCGGTGCCGGTCGGGCACGGGAAGACGATGTGTCCTGTCGTCTTGTGCCGCCCGCCCACCAGCGCCGGGTGCGGCTCTGCAACGAACAGTCCTTCCGCAATGTCGATGACCTCACCCATGAACGGCCTTTCCTTTGTCTGACCTGACTATGGAAAGAGTGGCGAGCCGTGGCTTCTGTAAGAAAGAATAGGTTGGGAAAAGTCGCAGCCCCGCAGAAGCCGTGGACGCAATAAAAAACCCCCGCCCATCGCAGGGCGGAGGCGAAAGATGCCACAATGGGACCGCTTTACGCGTGCTGGTGCTGGGAGGAGGGAACTGCCGCCACGCTGCCCAGATAGCCGAGTTGCGTCGCCTTGAAGACGGTCTGACTGCGGTTGACCGCCTCTAGCTTGATGGCGGCATTGTGAATGTGGAACCGCACCGTTGCGCAACTGCGGCTGAGGATCATTGCGATCTCGACATCGGTCTTGCCCAGTGCTGCCCAGCGCAAGCATTCGACCTCCCGCTTCGAGAGGCGGCAGTTGCGCGGAATCCAGGGCCGCTGGCTAGTGACGCGGGAATAGCCGTTGATGAAGCGGCGGCTCTGATATTCCAATATATCGGCATAAAGGTCGAACTCAGCCGACAGATCGCTGCGCCCAGAATCAATCGGCGAGAAGCTGACGACGCCGATCTGACCGAAGGGCAGATGGACGGGAATGACGATAACCGAGTCTGCATTCACTTCATCGCAGAAATGCGACATGTCGATCTGGTCGAGCAGGGGGTTGGGCGCGCGGGTGTGAATACCCTCCGCATTGGCCCAGAAGGGTTCGCTTTCATAACGGCAGGCGAAGGTGAGCGGGGAACTGAGCGCGAGCAGCGGCTTTTTCCACCACTGGTCCTTCGATCCTGGCCAGCCGAAGATGGAAGACGCCAGCGCGTTCCCATCGGCATCGGTCATCGGCGTTTTCGAAGCGATGTTGGCGCAGGCTGCGACACGGAAATTGCTAAGCTCCTTAGCAAGATCGCGTATGGCTTCAGCCGCGGGTCGAACATCGTCGATCGACGCGATGAAGATGGTGCCCTGCCTGCGGGACCGCAAATCGACCGGGCTTACGCTCTGTTGGTCGATATGATCCATGCAGGCGACGAATGAGTCGTCTGATCTCTCCATGGAAGGAAGGCTACGCTTGGCGAGATACTTAGACAAGCGTTCAAAACCTATGAGTAGTGATAGGTCTCGGAACCCTGTCGCCTACCCGGTTTTGGGGGACGAACTAGTGGAAAGGGCAGTCGGCTGGAACGCCATTATCATGCTTTAACATGATCGGCACGTCGGCATGCGGCGTGAACCGGATTATGGAGAGTAGGGGACGTCAGCGTGAACTTCGATCTTAACGAAGAGCAGCGGCTGCTGCGCGATCTGGTCGAAAGGTTCGTCGCGGATCATTATGATCCGATCCGCCGCCTTTCCTATATTGCCGAACCATGGGGCTTTTCGCGGCAGGGATGGCGGATATTGGCGGAAGCCGGCTTGTTGGCGCTGCCCTTTTCGGAAGAGCATGGCGGTCTGGGCGGCGGAGCGGTCGAGTTGATCACCGTGGCGGAGGCGCTGGGCAAGGGCGTTGCGACCGAGCCGGTGTTGCCGGTCATCCTGACCGCCGCTGCCCTGATCGAGCGGGGCGCGACGGAGGCGGTGAAGGCCGAACTGCTGCCGCGCATCATCGCTGGCGAAAGCCTGCCCGCACTGGCGCATCTGGAGCGGGGGGCGCGCTTTCTGGCGACCAAGCCGCAGACGCGGGCGTCGGGCAGCGATGGGCAGGTTCGCATCGATGGTGCCAAGAGCTGCGTGATGGGCGGCGGCTATGCGGACCTGTTGCTGGTGACCGCCTGCGACGAGGACGGGGCGCCCGGCATCTATCTGATCGATGCGGACGCGCAGGGCGTGACCCGGACCGACTACCGGCTGGTCGACGGGTCGATCGCCAGCGACATCCAGTTCAGCGATGCGCCCGCGGCGCTGCTGCCGAAGGGGCAGGACGCGCTGGAGGGGGTGCTGGATCAGGCGCGGCTTGCCATCATCGCCGAACTGATCGGGCTGATGGGCCATATGTTTGACGCTACCGTCGATTATGTGAAGACGCGCCAACAGTTCGGCCAGCCGATCGGCCGCTTCCAGGCGGTGCAGCATCGTCTGGCCGACGGCTATGCGATGGTCGAACTCAGCCGATCGCAACTCTATCGCGCCGCAGCCCAGAATCCGGGCACAAAGGAGGCGCATGCCGCGATCATCGGGGCCAAGGCCTATATCAGCGGTTGCGCCATGAAGATCGCGGAAGAGGCGGTGCAACTGCATGGCGGCATCGGCACGACCGAGGAACTGATGGTGGGGCAGGCGTTCAAGCGGACGATGCTGCTGGCGGCGCTGCTGGGCGATGCTGACTGGGACCTGCGCCATTATGTGCAGCTGACGGCGGCGGCCTGACGGTCATGTTCACGCGGGTCACCCTGCTGAAGCGAAGGCCCGGCCTGACGGTCGAGGCCTTTCGCGACTATTATGAACGCCATCACCGGCGGATCGGGGAGCGGGTGCTGGCCGGCCATGCGCTGCGCTATGTGCGCCGTTATGTGGCGCCGATCGATGATGGCGCGCCCCTGCCCGATTTCGACGTCGTGATGGAGATCGACTTTGCCGACCGCGCCGCGCATGACCGCTGCCTTGCCGCGCTGGCCGAAACGGCGGTGGCGCAGGAAATCGCGGAGGACGAGGAAAGGCTGTTCGACCGCGCCGCAATCTTGTCTTTCACCGTCGAGGAATGCGAAAGCGTGCTAGGATCGAATGATGCTTGATCGAACATCTTCAACCAGGATCGAAACAGGAATGTCGCAGAATTTCTACCGGGTGACCAGGGCGGGGGAGATTGCCGACCGATCGTTGCAGGCCTTCATCGTCAATGGCTGGCCGGTGCTGATCGTGCGGGACGAGGGCAAGTTGCATGCGCTCATCAACCGCTGCTCGCATCAGGCGGCGAGCTTCGCGCCCGACGGGCGGGTGCGGCGCGGCGCGATCATGTGCCCGCTGCACGGCGCCCGGTTCAAGCTGGAAAATGGCGAATGCATGGGCGGCGCGGATTACAAGCCATTGATGCGCTTCGACCTGCGCGAAGATGGGGAAGGCTGGATCGAGGTGGCAGTACCCGATGAAGCGCCCGGCGCGGAACATCTGCCGGTGACGCCGCTGGGTTGAGGGGAAGGTCAGCTGTCGGACAAAGAGGGGCGGGGTTATTCTCCGCCCTTTTTCCTGTCCTTCGCCCATGCAATACCCCGGCGCAGCAGATCGGAAAAGACCGGCAGGTCCCAGGCGCAGCGGTCGATCTGCGGCCACCAGTCCAGCGCGGGCTGCATGTCATAATGGCCCCGGCAATGGCCCAGCGTATTGTAGAGTACGGCGCCTTCGCCCTGCGGCTTGATATAAAGCACCGGATGCCGGTCATGCGCCCAGACATGTTCGTCAAAGCCGGTGGCGTCGCCCTCGAACTCCGTTTCCAGCAGGACGTGCAGGTCGCCATGCCGCTCCATCAGATAGAGTTCGTCCGTCGTCTCGAACGGCTCCACCCCCTGCGTCAGCAGATGATCAGGATCGGCAACCGTCACCTTATAGGGCGCGATCGGCGGATGGGCGATGAACTGCGTCCCCAGCGTCTCCATCATCAGCGGCGCCCAGCGCGGGCTGCCGTAAAGGCCGTTGTCGAAGAGGCGCAGGACCGAATTGGTGCCGTGCAGCGCATACCAGCGCCCACCATCCTTCACCCAGTTGCGCAGCGCCTCCTGCACCTCCAGCGGCGGGATGACGTCGCAGGTGTAGGTGATCAGGAAATCCGCCTCGCGGATCGCGTCGATATTCGCATAATCCTCAAAAACGCGGGTGCGCACGCGGGGGTCTTCGCCGAGCAGTTTCAGCAACTCCAGCCGGGCGAAATCGAAATCGTGATACAGCCCGCCCGCGATCAGGACGCAGTTGATCCGCGCCGGTCTTTCCTCGCTCATCCCATGCTCTCCGGTCAGAACTGCACCCGCTTGGTCAGGCCGCCGTCGACGACCAGGCTGGCCCCGGTCATGAAGCGGCAGGCGGGCGAGGCGACGAAGGCGATCGCGCGGCCGATCTCTTCGCCGGTGCACATGCGGCCCATGGGAATTTGCGAGAGGATGCTGTCATAAAATTCCGTCATATTGGCCTTGATCGCGGCCCATGGACCGTCATCGGTATAAATGGGACCGGGGATCAGGCAGTTGACGCGTATACCCTCCGCCGCATGTTTCTGCGCCAGCGCATTGCTGTAGTTGATGACCGCGGCCTTCAGCGCATTATAGGGCTGCGGCCCCATGAAATCCTCCACCGCGCCGGTCGAGGACAGGGTGACGATCGACCCCGCATCGGACTGTTGCAGGAAGGGAAGCGCCGCCCGGATGCCCCGTGACAGGGGCAGGATGTCGGCGTTCATGACTGCCTGCCATCCTTCGTCGCTGTCGACGCCCAGATTGGTGGAGACGAAGGAAATGAAGATGTCGCAGCCGCCCAGCGCATCGGCCGCCTCCTCGATGAAGGTGGGCAGGGCAACTGCGTCGCTGGCGTCCACCGCCTTGCCGAAGGCCTGCACGTCGAATCTCCTGACCGTCTCGATCACCCGGTCGACCTTTTCCTGCGTGCGGCCGCACAGGGCGACATGACAGCCCTCCTGCGCCAGAACCTCCGCCGCGTGGCGTCCGACGCTGGCATTGGCGCCGATCAGGATCGCTTTCCTGCCCTTCAGTCCCAGATCCATTGCACTCTCCCGACCGTAAAACCGCTTGTCGCCCGGCAGCATAATCGCCCTGTCGCGGGAGGGCACTGACGATTTCGCCAGTATAAGCGTCAAACCATGGAAATTGAGAGGGGGCGAAAGCGGCGCGAAGCCCTAAGGAAGGCGTGAGGAAGAGGAGGCATTGCTTCGCATGAAGACGATCGGCGGATATGTGCGGGACCATGGCGCCCGGCGGAGCAGCGCCGTCGCGCTGGTCTTTGAGGGGGGGGGAACCAGCTATGGCGAGTTGGACCGCCGCGCCAGCCGCATCGCCAACGGCCTGGCGGCGATGGGTCTTCAGCCCGGTGCACGGGTCGCCTACCTCGGCAAGAATCGGGACATTTATTTCGAATATTGGATGGGCGCGATCCGCGCAGGAATGGTGCTGGTGCCGATCAACTGGCGGCTCGCCCCGCCGGAGGTCGCCTATATCCTGCATGATTGCAGCCCCGCGCTGCTGCTGGCCGATCCCGAATTTCTGGCGCGGCTCGATCCCGCGCCCGGCTGCCCGGTGCTGCTGACCGAGGCCGGGGAGGGCGAACCGTTTGCGCAGTGGCGCGACCGGCAGGCTGAGGGCGATCCGCAGGCCGACGGCGGCTATGAGGATGTGGTGCTGCAACTCTACACCTCCGGCACGACCGGCAATCCCAAGGGCGCGATGCTGACCAACCGCAGCCTGCTCGCGCTGCGGGACGCGGTTCCGGCGGAGGCGCTGCCCGACTGGTATCGCTGGAGCACGGAGGATGTCGCGCTGGTCGCCATGCCGATCTTCCATATCAGCGGATCGGGCTGGGGGCTATGGGCGCTCCAGCATGGCGCGAAGGCCATTGTGGTGCGCGACTTCGACCCGCATCAGGTGCTGGACCTGCTCGTGCGCTATCGCATCACCAAGCTGATGATCGTGCCCACCGCGCTGCGGATCGTATGCGACGATCCCAAGGCGGCGGGTACGGATTTCAGCTTTCTGGAAACCATCTGCTATGGCGGCTCCGCCATTCCGCTCGACCTGTTGCGGCAGGCGATCGGCGTTTTCGGCTGTGGCTTTGCGCAAATGTACGGGATGACCGAGACGGCAGGCACCATCACCGGCCTGCCGCCGCAGGATCATGATGTGGACGGCAATCCCCGCATGGCCAGCGTCGGCCTGCCTCTGCCCGGCGTCGAGATCCGCATTCTCGGCCCCGACGGCGCGGAACTGGCGCGCGGCGAGGTGGGCGAGATCGCGATCCGCTCCGCCGCCACCATGACCGGCTATTATAACCGGCCGGAGGCAACCGCCGAGACGATCGACGCCGATGGCTGGCTGCGCACCGGGGACGCCGGGCGGCAGGACGCGGACGGCTATGTCTATCTGGCCGACCGGATCAAGGACATGATCATCACCGGCGGCGAGAATGTCTATCCGGCCGAGGTCGAAAATGCGCTGTTCAGCCATCCCGACGTGCATGACGTCGCGGTGATCGGCGTGCCCGACCCCAAATGGGGCGAAGCGGTGAAGGCGATCATCGTGCCGGTGGAGGGCCGCCAGCCCGATCCCGCCGCCATCATCGCCTGGGCGCGGGAGCGGATCGCGGCTTACAAGGCGCCCAAGTCTATTGCCTTCTGCGAAGCGCTGCCGCGCAATCCGTCGGGCAAAGTACTGCGCCGCCTGTTGCGGGACCAATATCGCTGACCTGCGATTTTCGGGAGTATTGGGCAAGGGCGAAGCCGCCTAGCCTGACAGACAGCAAGAAAAGGAGAGGGGCGTGAGCCGCAACTATTCAGGACCGCTGGAAGACCGAATCGCCATCCGCGAACTGATGGAAAGCTATGCCGATGCGGTGAACCGGCATGATCGTGAACTGATGACCAGCCTCTGGGCCGAGGACGGCCATTGGGACCTGTCTCACTATCCGGATCTGGGGATCGTGTCGGGCCGCGACAATGTGATGGACCTTTGGTCGAGCGCAATGCCGGGCTATCCCGAACTTTCCTTCATCGCCATGCCGGGCATGATCCGCGTGGACGGCGACACGGCCGAGGCGAGGACCTATTTTTCTGAAGTCTATACCGACCCCGAAAGCGGCAGGGATAGGCGTGCGCGCGCCTGCTACAATGACAAGCTCGTCAAGCGCGACGGCCAGTGGCGGTTCCAGGAGCGCATCTTCGGGATCATCCACCAGACCTGATCGCCTTTTTCGTTCCCCTTCAGCAGGAGATATGGCCCATGATCGTCGTGACCGGCCTTATTCACACCGACCCTGAAACCCTGCCGCGTCTTCTTGCCCGCCTCCAAGCTCTGTGCGAACCCTCGCGCGCGGAGGATGGCTGCATCTTCTATCATATGGGGGTGGAGGATGAGCGGAAGGGCACCATCATGGCGATGGAGGCGTGGCGCGACATGGATGCGCTGAACGTTCATCTCGCGCAGCCCGCCATCCTTCAGCTGCTGGCCGATTTCGAGGGCAAATACAGCAACGACGTGTCTTTGCATGCGGTCAGCGAAACGCAGAAGTTCGGCGCCTGAACGCAGGCAGGACACCACCGGTATCGATCTCTCCATAACCGTGCCGGTGGAGGGAAGGCCCGGGTCCTGGCCAGGACCTGGGCCTTCTTTCCAGCCTTCTTTGCTAGGGGCGCGACAGCCCCCACTTCCTCAGTGCGCGGTCATGCCGCCGTCGATCACCAGTTCGGATCCGGTCATGAAGCTGGCCGCAGGGCTGGCGAGATAGGCGATGCCCGACGCGATCTCGTCCGGCTGACCCATCCGGCCCAGAGCATGGCCGGCTGACACCGTCGCCCGCGCCGTTTCCTCATCCGGGAACACGCCCTCGGCCACGTAGCGGGCATAGATGGTGTCCATCATGCCCGTGTCGATGCCGCCGGGATGGACACTATTGACGCGGATCGGCTGCTTGAGCAGAGCAAACTCCAGCGCGGCGGACTTGCTGAACAGCTTCACCGCGCCCTTGCTCGCGCAATAGGTTGCCATCCAGGCTGCGCCGCGCAGACCGCCCACTGACGACAAGTTGATGACAGAGGAACCGCCTGCCCGATCCGCGCCGCTACGCGCCAGGATGGCCTGCGCGGCGCGGGTGCCCAAAAACACACCTTCGACATTGATCGTCATGCATTTGCGGAATTCGGCCAGGGTAGTGGCGGCAATGCTGTTGGTGACGGAAATCCCGGCATTATTGACGAGGATGTCGAGCCGGCCGAACTCTGCGTCAATCCTTTCGATCATGCCCGCCCATGCCGCCTCGTCCGTCACGTCGAGCGGCGCGTAGAGCGCCGCGCCCGGCACATCAGCCTGCGTTCCGATGTCGGTGGCGATCACCTTTGCCCCCGCTTCCGCCAGTGCGGCCACCGTCGCGCGGCCGATGCCGCCGGTGGCGCCCGTCACCAATGCGACTGCGCCGCCAAGGTCGGTCTTACCTGTCATTCTGTCTCTCCTGCTCTCAGCGCGCGGTCCAGCCGCCATCTACCACCACTTCGCTGCCGGTCATGTAGCTGGCATCGTCGCTGGCAAGGAAGGCGACCACCTTGCCGATCTCCACAGGTTGCGCCAGCCGTTTCACCGGCGTCGTTTCCGCCATCTGCGCGATCAGCTGGTCGGCGGTGACGCTGCCGTCCCGCTCTGCCCAGCGTTCGAACCCCTTGCGCAGCAGCGGCGTCTCGACAAAGCCGGGATGCACGCTGTTGACGCGGATCGGGATGCCCGCATCGGCAAATTCCAGCGCGTTCGATTTGGAGAATAGGCGAACCCCGCCCTTGGACGCATTATAGGCCGCGACCTCGCCCATGCCGACCAGCCCCATGATCGAGCTTATGTTGATGATGCTCGCGCCATAGGGTGTCGCTGCGCCGCCCTTCGCCAGCAGCGGCTGGAAGGTCTTGGTGCCCAGAAACACGGTGTCGAGGTTTAGCGTGATCAGCCGCCGCCAATCCTCCAGCTTCAGATCCTGGACCTTGCCGGTCAGGTCCGCGCCGACATTGTTCACCAATATATCGAGATGGCCGAAATCCAGCTCCACTTGCGCCCGCGCCTGCTGCCATCCCGCTTCACTGGTGGCATCCAGCGACAGATAGCGGGCGGCGGGCATCCGCTCGGGGACGGCCCGCGCGTCGGGCGAGTCGGGTGGGTCGAGATCGGTCACATAGACGATCGCGCCATCTGCGCTCAGACATTCGCAGATCGCCCGGCCGATGCCACGCAGCCCCCCGCTGACCAGCGCAATCCTGCCTTCCAGCCTGCCTGCCATACCGCATCCTCTCATACTTCTTTCTTACCCTTTCTCCTCGCCTGAGCGCGCACAAGCACCTGCTCTTTTTTGCAGGGTGACGGCGGCGGACGAAGGCTGCATGGATCGGACCTCACAAAAAATGGAGAGGACCGCCATGGACATGGAGCGTTATGCCGACATCAAGGCGATGGTGGAGCGCATCTATCAGCTGACCGGCACCGGCCAGTGGGACGCGGTGGAAACCATGCTGACCGACGATTTCGCGATTTTGGAAGCGGACAGCCTGCCCTATGCAGGCACCTATGGCGGCAAGGACGCGCTTCAGAAGCTCTATACCAAGGTCTTTGCCTATTGGGAGGATGCGTCACTGGAAACTGGCGACATCTGCGTGGGTCAGGACCATGCGATCGTGCTGGTGAAGGTTACGGCCACGTCCCGTCACAGCGGCGAGCGGCTGGAAATGCCTTTGGCGGAAGTTTTCCATATCCGCGGTGATAAGTTCAGCGGCATTACGCCATATTATTTCGACACGGCTTCGATCGCACGGGCCACCGGGCTGCTGCCCGCCTGAAGGAAGAGAGGAAGGCATGGCTAATTTGAGCGGCAAGGTCGCGCTGGTCACGGGCGGCACGGCAGGCATCGGGCGGGCGACAGTTGCGCGCCTTGTCGCTGATGGGGCCAAGGTCGTCTTCACCGGCTCCAACGCGGAAAAGGCCGCAAGCCTCGAACACGAAACCGGCGCGACTTTCGTGCGTGCGGCGGTGCAGGACCCGACCGACTGGGCAATCGTCGAACAGCTGATCCGGCGCGATTTTGGCCGGCTTGACGTCGCCTTCGCCAATGCCGGAACCGAAAAGGGCGACGGCGATATAGAAGCCGTTTCGCTGGAGGCGTGGAACGACATCCTCGCGATCAACCAGACCGGGGTGATGCTGACCATCAAGTCGGCGATCGCGATGATGAAGGACAATCCCGGTGGATCCGGCGGGTCGATCATCGTGAACAGTTCGATGAACGCCAATCGTGCGCTCAGCAATTATGTGACATACAGCGTCAGCAAGGCGGCGGTGATTGCGCTGGTGAAATCGGTCGCCATCCATTGCGGGCTGCAACGGCTCCATATCCGCTGCAATGCGATCCTGCCGGGCGTGGTCGAAACCGAACTGATCACCAATATCATCGCCAGCTGCCCCGATCCCGCCGCCGCTCGCGCGGCCTATGAGCGCATGTCGCCGATGGGGCGCATGGGTCGGGTGGACGAGATTGCCGGGCTGGTATCCTGGCTCGCCTCGGATGAGGCGGCGTTCGTGAACGGGGCCGAATATGCGATCGACGGCGCCACCACTGCCGGCATGACTGGAGTTTGATGCGCTGTGCCTGAGCTGCCGAAAAATCACGTCCTTTCGTCGAAGTTCCGGGGGGCAGTCCAGCTATGACTGCCCCGCAAAAGGAGAGCGCAATGGGACAGATAAATATTCACCCGCTGACGATGGACGGGCGCGATCCGTCCGCCCTGCGGGGCGATCCCATAACCGGCGACCGTTATACGTCTCGCGATTTCGCGCAGAAGGAGTGGGACCATATGTGGACCCGCATCTGGCATGTGGCGGGCCGCACGGCGGAACTGGAGGAGCCGGGCGACTATGTCGTTCATGACTTCATGCACGAAAGCGTCTTCTGCGTGAAACAGGAGGATGGCTCGATCAAGGCGTTCTACAATGCCTGCCGTCACCGCGGGCAAAGATTGGTATGGGACAGCAGTTCGGTTAACAGCTTCCAATGCCCCTATCATGGCTGGGTCTGGGGCAAGGACGGCGTGCTTCAACAGGCGCAGGACGCGCATGACTTCCCCCAGGGCAATCCCTGCGGAAAGCTGAAGCTCAAGGAATTGCGCTGCGCGACCTGGGGCGGCTTCGTCTGGTACACGATGGACGACAAGGCGCCGGAACTGCTCGACTATCTGGCGCCGATGCCGGACCTCTACAAAAATTATCCGATGGACACGGCAGTGCGGGTGTTCTGGATGAAGATCGACCTCAATACCAACTGGAAGTTCGCGACCGACAATTTTTCTGAAAGCTATCACACCCGCACAGCCCATCCGCAGGTGCCGCCGTGGATTGATCAGGATGTCGATACCGCCCGGCATGAAATGTATCCAGGCGGTCACGGCCGCACCGTACAGCCTATGCGCCCGTCGCTATCGGACCGACTACCCGAGGGTGTGCCGCATCCCTTCGATTTCATCCTGAGCGAGTGGGGCATCGATCCGGACGCCTATCCCGATTATGAAACAAAGGCGATGCAGGGCTGGCTCGACCTCAAGGCCGCCAAGCGCCGGCTTTGGCAGGAGCGCGGTTATGTCCATTATGCGCATATGGACGATGAGGAGATCACCGACAGCCCACATACGGTCATCTTCCCCAATGTCACCATATCCTTCCTGCCCGACAATCTGATCTTCTTCCGCACCGAGCCGCATCCCGACGATCCAAACAAATGCACCTTCGACCTGTGGTGCATGGCCTTCCCTGTTGCCGGGCAGACGGAGGTGGAATCGATCATGGCCGGGCGCCAGCCGTTACGCGAGGCGGAGTTCCAACATCGCGCCTTCGACAACGGCCGGGGCGTACCGGAAATCGAGGGACAGATCGTCTATCAGGACATGATGCTGGCCGAGGGGCAGCAGCGTGGCATGTATTCACGCGGTTATGAGGACGCCTATTTGACAGGACAGGAAACCCGCGTTCGCTTCTTCCACGAAGTGCTGAACGACTATCTGGAGGGGCGGCGCTAGGCGCGGCTGCAATTGCCTGGCCCGAATATCGCTCATGATATGCCAACTGTGCTATCTTGAACTTGAGAGTTATCGAGCTGGCGATAAGAGCAGCCCTCCTGCTCATAAAAGGGACCTTATCTAACGCCGCAGGATCACTCCGCGCGGGCAGGCACCGGGACGATGATGAAATGGTCGTGAACTTGCCGCTGATCCGGTGTGTCTAGCGGCTCTTTCAGGCCAGTCTGAAGCTCGCCGATGGTTTGTGCCGGCAAGGGGAGGGGGTGTTCGTGCGGATGTGTGGGCGCTTCGTGCCCATAGTCGCCGCCTGGCTCGGATGTCATCTCGATATGCGCCCCCATGACAGCGCAGATCGGATGCTTCATCGCAAAGGCTGCCACGCGGTCGACGCTGGCCCGATTTTCGTCGAGGAAATTGATTGGCACGTAAAGGCGACCGGGATAGAGCGTGTCGCCCGACCACAGGATCTTGAGGCGGGGATCGTAGATCATGATCGCGGCCGCCTGATGCCCGGGTGTTGGGATGACGCTGAGCGCGCGGTCGCCCAGATCGAATGTGGCAACCTCGTCGGGCCAGTTGGGGATGCCAAAAAAGCCGGCGACATCGGACGGTTTCAGGCCGACAATGATCGTGTCCGGGCGATCACGGAAGGCGGCGTCTCCGGCAACATGGTCGCCATGGCTGTGGCTATGGGCGACCACCAGCGGTATCGAGCGGCGTCCGTGAGCGGCTAGCCACTGCGCGATCAACCGGTCGATCGTTGGCCTGATCCTCCCACCTTCAGCTCCGGTGTCGATCAGCAATGCCCTGTCGCGCCCGAAGAGGAGATAGAGGAAGGGGGCTTCGAAGTTGGTCTTGACTGACTGACGGATGATGAAACTATCCTTGTCGAGCTGTTGGACCTGAGTGGCCGGCTCCTCGGGAAGCGTGCCGTCGATCCACTTCTCGGCCAGCAGCTTTGGCAGCGCTACACAGGCTGCCTTCGCGACAGGGGCATAGCCCGAGCCGCTCGCCATCAAGAGCGCCGCACTCAATCCAAGTCGAATCCTGCGCGCATCCGCGGCCATCGCCTTTTTCCCTTTCATGCAAAGGCAGCATCGCGATGATGCCGTCCACTCGCCGGGGCGCCATCCTTTCGGAATAGCGCCCCGGCAGCATTGTCAGATCAATATTTGAAGCGCGCTTCGATACCGAAGGTGCGCGGATTGATGACGGTCTGCTTATAGTAGCGCAGCACTACTCCATCGTTGAGGCCGACGCGCGAGCGGTCATTGGAGACGGAGGCCACTGCATATTTGTCGAAGATATTGTTCGCGAATAGGACAAGGCTGTAACGATCCGTCTCATAAGCGAGCGAGGCGCGGTGCAGCACATAGCCCGGGAGCTTGTCGCCATAGGCGCGATCCCAGCCGAGCCGCGTCACGACGTTGCCGCGATAGGTGGCCGTCCAGTCAGCCACCAGGTTACCGGCCATGAAGGGCATCGTGTAGGTTGCACCCAGGCTGCCGCTGTTCTTCGCTGAACCCGGAAGGCGATCACCCGACAGCGCGTCCAACTGGATCGGGGAGCTAGGATATGTGCCAGCTGGGTCGTTGACGGCAATGATCCCGGGAACATCCTCGGTCAGCTTGGCATTGGTATAAGAATAGGTTCCTTGGATCGACAGTCCTTCGATCGGCTTCGCTTGGAAAGATGCTTCGAACCCCTCCGACTTGGCCTTGCCGCCGTTGACGATGATGCCCACGATGCCATTGATGGTGGCGGAATTCACCTGAATACCGTCCCATTTGATATGGAAGACGTTAAAGTTGAACGTCAGCTGACGATCGAAAAGCTGGGTGCGGATGCCTAGTTCGGCGTTTTTCGTTGTGTCGGGCCCGTATTGGATTTCGTTAGGCAGCGCACACACATTCTGCTGCGTCAGATCGAGGGGCAAAACGCACGGCGCAACCGTGTTCGGACCGCCGATGCGATAGCCCTTGCTGTAGGTGGCATAGGCCATGATGGCGGGAGTGAAGTTGTAGGATGTATTGAATTTCCACACCCAGCCGCTCTTCTTGGACTTGCCGCCCGCAGAGGGTAGGTCATAAGGGCTGACGGGGTCGCCGAGCAGCGGGAGTACCGCCCGGCCGCTGACGTCAGACGTATAGCCGAAATAACGCACGCCTGCCGTCACCTGCCACTCGGGCATGATCCTCAGCGTGCCTTCTCCGAAGACCGCCTTCTCCGTTACCTTGGACTTGTTGAAGCTGTTATATTCGACCTCATCGGGATTGGGCTGCGTACCGAATGCCACCCAGGGGTGATTGGGCACATGTTCGGTATATTCGCGCAGGCGCTTCTGCTGATTATAGAAGCCGCCCAGCACCCAATTGAACGGGCCGCCATGTCGGGAGACGAAACGGACTTCCTGGTTGAACTGCTTGCGGCGATCATGACTTTCGTTCCAGCTCGAGAAAGCGGGGAAGGCTTCATAGCCATAGTCGAGGTCGAGCAGGAGGTCGGTATTGTCTGTCCGATCGTCGTTCTTCACGTCCGTATAAGCAGTTGTAGATACGAGATCGGCAATGTCTGCGATATTCGCGTTGATTTCCATTGCTCCCAAGTGCGCGCGGCGTTTCACCGGTTCGATATAGCGCCCCGCGCTTTGATATTTGCCCGTTCCGAGTACGCCGTCGCTGTTATATTGGCCGCCATCGGTTTTGGTCTGCTGAAACGCATAGGTGAAGTTGACCTTTAAATCCTCGCTCAACTGAAACAGCAACTGATTGCGCGTGGTGAAGGTCTTCTCAAAATTGAGGTCCTTCTCCTTTCTCAGGTTCGCGGCGTAGCCTGCGGGCGAGATGCTCGTTGGGCCATCAGGCTGCGGCAGCGAAACGCCTGGCGTCTGAAGCAGCAGTGGATAGTCGATGAAGCCGGGATCGTAGAAATAGCCTGTGGCCGATCGGAAGGCGATATGATCCCTGACGATCGGGATGTTGATAACTCCATCCAACTGATAGCCTAGCTTGCCGCTGTGGCTCTTACCGTACAGGCGGCTATGCACCTCGCCCTCGATCTTGTCGGTGTTGGGCCGGTTGGGAATATTGCGGATCGCGCCGGCCAGAGTGCCCAGGCCATAGAGCGTCCCCTGCGGCCCGAGCAGCGTTTCGACGCGTGCGATATCGAGCAATTTGAAATCGTAATAGAGCGGGACCTCGCCAAGATAGACGCCCAACGCAGTATCATAAGAGTTGCCAGTGGAGCTGGAATCCGAGGCGTTGAGGCCGCGCAGCACGATCGTTCCGGTCGAGCCTGGACCAGTGTCCGATATCGTCACGCCGGGCGTGAAATCTGCAATGTCGCGGATGTCGTCGATCCGCTGGCGGGCCAGTTGCTCCTGGCCGACGGCGCTGATGTTGATCGGCACGTCCTGGATGGAAACGGCGCGGCGAGTGGCTGTCACCACGATCTCGTTACCATCGCCGCTTGCGCCGTCAGCACCGTCCGCGGCGCCCTGTGCGAAAGCCGAAGTGGTCCCAACGCCCATAAGAATGGTGGCGCCAAGCAGTGTATTGCGAAACAATTTCCTAGTCACTTCGACCCCCTTTCAGTTGAGCCTCAAGTGACATCCTTCCCCTTGGCGCTCTGGCTAGGCCGGCACCTTGTGAGCCGGTTTCCGGCAAGTCTTCATCGTCATTCCCTGATGTGCGCAGTCTTTAATAAATGGAGCAGATCGGTCATCATTTGATCAGTTCGAACATCGTGCGACGGATCGGCAAGGCCGCAATCGGGGGCAGCGCTGGCGACTGGTGGCATAGCACCCGAGAGAGCAGAATTGCGAGCCGGCCTTCGATCCACGAACCCTCACTTCAAGCCGGTGGTTACCCGACCATTCACCCTTGGTTCCGCCGCTTCGATGAGCAGTCGCCTATACGGTATGGATATTACGTAACGCGTCAAGCGTAATAATTTTGCACTTGCTCAGTATGAACGCGACACTTGGGTGCAACGCACAATATGGCCATTTTCTTGCAGTGCGCGTCCGATCGAAAGTCAGCGGGGGAGTGGTGCCCGAGACAGGGACGGAGATTTTGAGGGGTCCCCTAAATGGCGAATCACAATATCGAGCGATAGATCGCGTGGGCACCGCCTAAGAGCCCGAATCGACCTATTTTGTTTGGTTCGCGCTTCGGGGGCGGGCATGTGGCGCAGTCGTAGCGCGGAAGCCCGGTGGCTACCAGAGCGCCGAGGCCCGGATTATCCGCCTTCGTGAACAGTATTACCTAAAATTGCAAAGGTAATAAATCCTAGTGGACAGGCTCATGCTGCTTTGCAATAGTATGCCTCGAAAGGGGACGAACGATGATCCGAATGTTCTGCAACGCAGGCCGGGCTGCTCTGATGGCCGGAGCGCTTTTGCTTGTATCCTGCTCGCAAGCGCCGGATGCCCCCTCCAAGCCGAAGACAGAGTTCAACATTGGATGGTCGATCTACGCGGGCTGGATGCCGTGGCCCTATGCCCAGCAGGCCGGAATCGTGAAGAAGTGGGCCGATAAATACGGCATCAAGATCAATATCGTTCAGGTCAACGACTATGTTGAATCGGTGAATCAATATACCGCTGGTAAATTCGACGGCGTGACAGTCACCAATATGGATGCTCTGACCATTCCTGCCGCTGGAGGAAAGGACACGAGCGCAATTATCGTCGGTGACTATTCCAACGGCAATGATGGCATCCTGCTCAAGGGTGCCGACAATTTTTCGGCGATCAAGGGTCGGCAGGTCTATCTGGTCGAACTTTCCGTCTCTCACTATCTTCTCGCCCGCGCGCTCGAAAAGTCGGGGATGAAGCCCACCGACATCAAGACCGTGAACACATCCGATGCCGATATCGTCGGCGCCTTTTCCAGCCCGGACGTAACCGCGGCCGTCGCATGGAACCCCCAGCTTTCGGTAATGAAGGGGCAGGCCGGTGCGAAGGAGGTCTTCAGCTCGGCCCAGATACCCGGCGAAATCCTGGATCTGCTGGTGGTCGATACGGCAACCCTGAAGGCCAATCCGAATCTGGGTAAGGCGCTGACCGGCATCTGGTTCGATACGATGGCGCTGATGAAGCGGCAGGATGCACAGGGCAAGGCGGCCCGCGCTGCCATGGCGAAACTGGCAGGCACGACGCCCGAAGTATTTGAAAGCCAGCTGGCGACCACGCACCTCTATGCCGATCCTAAATCCGCCGTAGCGGCAACTTCTGCCCCGGCACTTGTTCAGAGTATGGCGCAGGTGCGGGACTTCAGCTTCGCCCATGGCCTGTTCAAGGGCGCCGCTTCAGCCGATGCCGTCGGCATGAGCTTCGCCGGCGGAAAGACGCTCGGCGACGCGCAGCATGTGACACTACGGTTCGATGAAAGCTTCATGAAATTGGCTGCCGACGGAAAGCTTTGAGCCGTCCCGATCGATCCCCTCTGTAGGACGATGATGATATGCGTTGGGTGAATCGACATGTCAGCCGAGGCGATCGGTTGCTGCTGGGGGCGGTGCCGATCCTGCTGCTAGTCTTGCTCTATCTGTTCCTGGCGGCCCAGCGCCACGCCGTCAACCAATTTGACAAGATATTGCCACTGCCCGACGGCATGGCGAAGGCGATGGCAGACCTGCTTTTCCAGCCGGACCAGCTGACGGGACAGCTGCTCTTTTGGGCGGATACGCTGGCCAGCTTGGAGCGGCTCGGTATCGGCCTTGGCGTAGCGACGCTGGCGGCTCTTCTCGTCGGCCTAGTGCTCGGCGTCCTTCCACCAGTGCGAGCGACCCTCGGGCCCCTTGTAACGGGCATTGCCGTGATCCCGCCCATCGCCCTGCTCCCTATCCTCTTCATCGCCCTTGGCCTTGGCGAAACGGCGAAGATCGCGCTGATCGTCATCGGCATAGCGCCCGTCATGGTGCGGGACATCGCCGCTCATGTGGCCGCCTTACCGCGCGAACAGATCATCAAGGCGCAAACGCTGGGCGCGAGCAGTTGGCAGATCATGATCAGGGTCGCCCTCCCGCAGGCCATGCCGAGGCTTCTTCACGCGATCCGCTTGTCGCTGGGACCCGCCTGGGTTTTCCTGATTTCAGCCGAAGCGATCGCGTCGGACGTAGGCCTTGGCTATCGCATATTCCTCGTCCGGCGGTATCTCTCGATGGACGTGATCATTCCCTATGTCGCCTGGATCGCACTGTTGGCGGTGGCGATGGACCTCACCCTCACTTTCTTTAGCGAGCGCCTGTTCCCTTGGGCTCACGGAGCCAACCATTGAGCGCGCTCCTCTCCCTCCGCGACGTGTGGGTCGAATATGGCGACAAGATCGTGCTCGAACGGGTGTCGATCGATATCGAAGAAGGATCCTTCGTTTCGATCATCGGGCCTTCGGGCGCGGGGAAGAGCAGCCTGCTGCGCCTCGTCCTCGGCCAGGAGGCGGCGAGCCGGGGTTCGGTGCTTCTCGACGGGACGCCGCTTACGCCCGAGTGCGGGCCCGATCGGGGCGTGGTGTTCCAGCGCTACTCGGTATTTCCGCACCTGTCGGTCTTGCGGAACACGGTATTCGGGCTGGAGTGCGCCCAGTCGCCGCTGCTGGCGCGCCTGTTCGGTACGGCGCGTCGGGCGGCGGTCGAAGAGGCGACCGAAATGCTGAACGCCGTCGGCCTAGGAGATAGCCTTCACCTTTATCCAGCTCAGCTGTCGGGTGGGATGCAGCAGCGCCTGGCGATCGCACAGGCGCTAATCAAACGACCTCGCATCCTGCTGCTCGACGAACCGTTCGGCGCGCTCGATCCCGGTATCCGCGCCGACATGCACCGGCTGATCACTCGACTCTGGCGCGACTATTCGCTGACGATCATCATGGTGACGCACGACATCCGGGAGGCCTTCAGCCTCGGAACGCGGGTGCTCGCCTTGGACAAGCGTCGTCACGATCCGCATGCCCCGCACCGCTTTGGCGCGACCGCAGTCTATGATCTGGCTCTGCGCAAACCCGCGCCCGACACGGCCGTTGAAACGGAAGAAGCGGTAGTTTCGCCGGACGGCGAAAAGGACAATAAGGAGAAGATAGGACATGGTTAGCGAGCCTGCAGGCCTTGCGAGGCTGAGCATGAGCCTGCCGGCGGATCTGTTCCGGCAGCTCGACATGATGGTGGAAGAGCGTGGCCTGCCGTCGCGCTCGCAGCTGATCGCCGAACTTATCCGTCATGCGCTCGCCGAACATGAGGCCTTCACCCGTCCCGACGAGATGCTGGCCGGCACCATCACGATCGTCTATCGCGGCGACCGCGGCCGGGTGCGGCACCAGCTCGCCCAGACTCAGGCTGACTATCTCAAAGAGGTCATCTCCTCCCAGCACGTCTTCCTGGAGGATGACCAGTCACTCGAAGTCCTGCTGGTGCAGGGGCCTGCATCGCTGCTGAAGGAGCTGTGTGATGCGCTGAGGCGAGTGCGCGGCGTTCACCAGCTTCAGCTTGTAACGACGACCGCCCTGCTGCCCCCGCTCTATGACCAGAAATCCGTCAACCAAACAAACGGAGTTATGGCATGACGACTCTTGCCAACCCCAACGCAGCCCGCGACCACGCCCGCGCGATGGCGGGCACGGTGGTCGAAGCCATGCCGGTGCTTCCGCCGATCGCCCACGACTTGCCGGACGGCGTTTCCGCCGACGATCTTGTGTGGGAAGAAACGATCGCGGCAGGCGGCTATGCGACGCGGCGGCTGCCGCGGGGCGCCCGCCTGAGGCTGATCGACCTCAAGGGCGATGCCTGCGCTTCCCTGCTCATCTTCAATGCCGAAATGCCGACCGAACGCCTCAATGTCGCCGATACGGTGAAAGTGCAGTGGAACGCCTATCTCGGCCAGGGCAAGCTGCTGCTGTCGGACATGGGCCGTGTTCTCATGAGTTTTCTCGAAGACGGCGCGGGGACGCACGACACATTTTGCGGAACGTCGAATGTCACGACCAACGCCGCCAAATATGGCAATGGGGCCAATAGCGGCCCGGCGCCCAACGGTCGCGACCGCTTTTTGCTGGGCGCCGCCAAACATGGCCTTCAGCGGCGGGACGTTCACCCGTGCGTCAATCTGTTCAAGGGCGCGCGGATCGACGGCGACGGCAGTATAGTGCCGCAGATCGGGCCGTTTGCTCCAGATCGAAGCCTGGTGCTGCGCGCCGAGATGGACGTGATCGTGGTGATTGCGAGCTGCCCGCATGTTCTTGACCCGCGCCCGACCTGGACCGTGACGCCGCTTCGCGCGACCGCGTGGCGCGGTCCCGTCACTCCCGCGGACGATCCGATCCGGGTCGCCACGCCAGAAGGCCTGCGCGCCTTCGAGAATGTCGAAGACTATTTCCGCCGTTAAAAGGGGAACGCCTCAATGAGCGCCGATATTCACCTGTCCGGTCTTCCGGGCGCCGTCCTCCATGACGTTATCGTGCCAGCGCGAGCGCCTTGGCTGCATCATGTCGCAGCCGGCCAGACCCTTCGGATCGTCGATCTGGAAGGTAACCAGGCGGTCGATTTCCTCCTCTATTCCGCGCAGGACGATGCGGAGCGTTACAGCGCGCAGGATACCATCTCCGCCCAGCGCAATCTGTTCCTTCGCGAAGGCACCGTGCTGCGGTCGAACGAGGGGCGGGCGATGATGACCATCACCGCGACTTCGGTCGATTATCACGACACGATCGGCGGCGCCTGTTCCTGCGAGTCCAATACTTTGCGCTACGGCCACCACACCAAGGCCGAGCATGCCTGCGTCGAAAACTTCCTGGAGGCCAATTTGCGGGAAGGCAGGGGCAAGCGCGACATTGTTTCGAACATCAATTTCTTCATGAACGTGCCGGTGGAGGCCGACGGATCGCTGGGCATCGTCGACGGTATCTCCGCGCCCGGCCTGACCGTGGACCTGCGAGCGGAGATGGATGTCATCGTGGTGGTTTCAAACTGCCCGCAGATCAACAACCCGTGCAACGGTTTCAACCCGACCCCCGTACGCATGATTGTCGCCGCATGAGCTTCGATACCGTCCTCATCGCGAACCGGGGTGCGATCGCCACCCGCATCATCCGCACGCTCCGGCGAATGGGCTTGCGCTCCGTAGCGGTCTATTCGAAGGCTGACGAGGATTCCCTCCATGTTGCGCAAGCCGACGAAGCCGTCTGCATCGGCGGGGCGCGCGCGTCCGAAAGCTATCTCAACATCGAGGCCATATTGGATGCGGCCCGCAGGACGGGTGCGGGCGCCATTCATCCGGGCTATGGCTTCCTTGCCGAGAATGTCGAGTTTGCCGAAGCTTGTGCGGAGGCCGGCATCATCTTCATCGGCCCCACGCCGGACAATATCCGCACCTTTGGCCTCAAACATAGCGCGCGCGCTCTCGCGGCCGCGCACGATGTTCCGCTCGCACCCGGCACGGACCTGCTGAAGGACGAGGCGCAGGCGGTGCTCGCCGCGCGCGACATCGGCTTCCCGGTGATCCTGAAGGCGACGGCTGGCGGCGGGGGCATCGGCATGCGCGTCTGCGAGGACGATGCCGCCGTCCGTGAGAGCTTCGCCGCCGTCGCGCGTCTGGGTGAAAGCAATTTCGGCGACGCCGGCATCTTTCTCGAGCGTTACATCCGGCGCGCGCGGCATATCGAAGTGCAGATATTCGGTGACGGAGAAGGGCGCGTACTGCCGGTCGGGGAGCGGGACTGTTCACTCCAGCGCCGCAACCAGAAAGTTGTCGAGGAAGCGCCCGCGCCCCTGCTGCCCGAAGCGGTGCGCAGCGAATTGATCGCCGCCGCCACGCGGCTGGGAGAGGCCGCGTGCTATCAGTCGGCCGGAACGGTCGAATTCCTCTATGATGCGGAACGAGAAGAATTCTTCTTCCTGGAGATGAACACTAGGCTCCAGGTCGAACATGGCGTCACCGAGGAGGTGATGGGCATTGATCTGGTCGAATGGATGATCCGTGGCGCAGCCGGAGACTTCTCCTTCCTCGATAGAGAGCCGCCGCGCCCCAATGGACATTCCGTGCAAGTGCGTCTCTACGCCGAAGATCCTGCGCTCGATTATCGCCCGACCTCCGGCACCCTGACGGCAGTCACGTTTCCGCCCGACATTCGAGCCGAAACCTGGTGCATGGCGGGCAGCACCGTCAGCGCCTGGTATGATCCGATGCTCGCGAAGCTGATCGTCCACGCGCCCACCCGCGCGCAGGCCGTCGCGGCCATGCAGGCGGCACTCGACCAAAGCCGTGTCGACGGGATCGAGACTAACCTGCGCTGGCTCCGGGAGGTGGTGCGTTCGTCTCCATTCGTCAGCGGGGAAGTTTCGACCCGGCTACTTGATGGCATTGCCTTTCATCCGCGCAGCATCCAGGTCGTCAGTGGCGGCACGGCGACGACCGTTCAGGATTGGCCCGGCAGGCAGAAATTGTGGGCCGTGGGCGTTCCGCCATCCGGTCCGATGGACGATCAATCGTTCCGCCTCGGCAACCGGCTGCTGGGCAATGCGGAAGGCACGGCCGGTCTGGAAGTCCTCCATACCGGCCCGACGCTGATCTTCACTTCGCCTGCGCGCATCTGTCTCACCGGGGCTGATTTCAGCGCCAAGCTAGACGGGACGCCGGTGCCTCGCGGGGTCGCCATCGACGTCGGAGAGGGAAGGACGCTTACCCTTGGCCGGGTGACGGGCGGCGGCATACGCGGTTATATCCTCTTTGCTGGTGGTCTCGACATCGCACCCTATCTCGGCAGCCGCAGCACGTTCGAGCTTGGCCAGTTCGGCGGCCACGCCGCGCGCCGGTTGCTGGCAGGCGATACGCTGCATCTGGCCGACGATGCGGTTGGGCCTGCGCTAGCGGAAGTGGCCCTGCCCCCACTGACGAACGAATGGACCTTGCGTGTGCTCTATGGTCCGCATGGAGCGCCAGATTTCTTCACCGACGAGGATATCGATGAGATTGTCGCGGCGGAGTGGCAGGTCCACTATAACAGCAACCGGACCGGGGTCCGGCTGATCGGTCCCAAGCCCCGGTGGGCGCGCGCGGACGGAGGCGAGGCGGGTCTGCATCCGTCCAACATTCACGACAACCCCTATGCGATCGGGGCCGTCGACTTCACCGGCGACATGCCGATCATCCTGGGCCCGGACGGCCCTTCGCTCGGAGGTTTTGTCTGCCCCTTCGTGGTGATCGCCGCTGATCGCTGGATCATGGGTCAACTCGCGCCCGGCGACAGGCTGCGCTTCGTGCCAGTCGATGTCGAGGATGCGCGGACGGCGGATCTGCATCAGCGCAGGCTGATCGCGTCGGGCGCGGCGCATGGGGTTGGCCCGGCGCGTCCGATCGGCGCGCTCACGCCCATTCTCGCGGAAATTCCGGCCACCCCCGATCGCCCACGCACGGTCTATCGCCAGCAGGGCGACCGCAATATCCTGGTCGAATACGGCCCCATCGTGCTGGATATCGAGCTGCGGATAAGGGCGCACGCGTTGATGGCGGAACTTGAGCGGCTCGCTCCCGCCGGGATTATCGATATCGTGCCCGGCATCCGCTCCCTCCAGTTGCATTTCGACGGCGAGATCATGGATCAGCGCGCCGCCCTCGACATGCTGATCGCGGCGGAGGAGCGGCTTGGCGATCTGGCGGATTTTGTCGTCTCGTCGCGTATCGTCCACCTGCCCCTCAGCTGGCGCGATCCCGCCACGATCGAGACGATCGAGAAATATATGAGTGCGGTCCGCGCCGACGCGCCATGGTGCCCCGACAACATCGAATTCATCCGGCGTATCAACGGCCTTCCCGATGCCGCTGCCGTGGAGAATCTGATCTTCGAGGCGAATTATCTCGTTCTGGGCTTGGGTGACGTTTACCTGGGCGCGCCGGTGGCGACGCCGGTCGATCCGCGGCATCGGCTCGTCACCACCAAATATAATCCCGCGCGCACCTGGACGCCGCCCAATGTGGTTGGGATCGGCGGGGCTTATATGTGCATCTACGGCATGGAGGGGCCGGGCGGCTATCAGCTGTTCGGCCGCACCATCCAGATGTGGAATACCCATCGGCAGACCGACGCTTTCACCGAGGGAAAGCCCTGGCTGCTGCGCTTCTTCGACCAGATCCGCTTCTACCCCGTCAGTGCAGATGAACTTGTCGAATGGCGCCGGGACTTTCCCAGCGGCCGACGCTCGATCAGGATCGAGCCGTCCGAATTTCGCCTTTCCGATTATCGCGCGTTCCTCGCCGAAAACGCGAAGTCGATCGGCGAATTTGAGGCGCGGCGACAAACGGCCTTCGATGAAGAGCGCGCTGAGTGGCAGCGGAATGGCGAGTTCGACCGCATCGCGCATCTTGTCGAAGCGGAGCAGCCACCGTCGGATGCGGTCCAGATTCCGGATGGGACCGATCTGGTCGAAGCGCCGTTTGGCGGCAGCTTGTGGAAACTGCTCGTTGAGCCCGGCGACGAGGTCGATGCTGGCGAAACGATCGCGATCATAGAGGCGATGAAGATGGAATGTGCCGTTCATAGCCCCGGAGCGGGCAGGGTAGAGGCGCTCTATGTGCAGGAGCGGCAGTCGCTGCAGCCTGGCGCGCCGATGATGGCGTTGAGGAGGCACGCATGAGCGCTCTCGCCGGAAGCCAGCTGAGCCGCCGCAGCGCATCGGCGATCGCCGATGCGGTGAATGCGGCACGCATGAGCGCTGTTGCCGTGGCCGAGGAGACGATCGCGCGTCTGGCTCTTTATGATGCGATTCAGCCCCAAATCTGGATCAGCCGGGTCGCGCCGGATGCTCTGATCGAGGCCGCCCGCGCGGTCGATGCGCGAGTGGGGGCAGGCGAAGTGTTGCCTCTTGCTGGCGTCCCCTTCGCGGTGAAGGACAATATCGATGTCAAGGGGCTCGATACGACCGCGGCCTGCCCTGCCTTCACCTATCGGCCGAAAGCTTCGGCCACGGTCGTTGAGCGGCTGATCGCGGCGGGGGCGATCTGCGTCGGCAAGACCAATCTCGACCAGTTCGCCACCGGGCTTAACGGTACCCGAAGCCCGTATGGCAGCCCCAGAAACGCTTACAACCTCTCCTATGTGAGCGGTGGCTCCAGCTCCGGTTCCTCGGTCGCCGTGGCGGCGGGACTGGTCGCCTTCGCGCTCGGCACCGACACCGCAGGCTCGGGCCGCGTTCCGGCAGCTTTCCAGCATTTGATCGGCTTCAAGCCCAGCAAGGGTCGATGGAGCAACAACGGCCTCGTGCCAGCCTGCCGCACCCTCGATTGCATTACCGCCTTTACGAGCGACACAGCGGACGCACGATTGATCGATTCTGTCGTAGCCGGTTTCGACGCGGCCGAGCCCTATTCCAAACCGCTTGCCGACCGGGCAATCGGGCGCAAGCGGATTGGCATCCCCCGGCGCGATCAGCGCGCCTTCTTCGGCGATGCGCAGTCCGAATATCTCTACGATCAAGCGCTCGACAAGCTCGCCACCCTCGCCGAACTGGTGGAGATCGACTATGCGCCGCTACAGGAAGCGGCGCAGCTCCTCTATAGCGGCCCATGGGTGGCGGAGCGATCCGCGGCCATCGCGGACCTGCTCGCCGACCATCCCCACGCCATCGATCCCACGGTGCGCGAAGTGGTCGAGCCGGGACTGACAATAAGCGCCGTCGATCTGTTCAACGGCATCTACCGGCTTGCCGAACTCAAGCGCCACGCCGACACGCTTTGGGGAAGTATCGACCTGCTCGCCTTCCCCACGACCGGCACGACATACCGGGTCACCGAACTGAAGGCTGCGCCGATCGCGCTTAACAGCGCTCTGGGCTTCTACACTAATTTCGTGAACCTGCTGGACATGGCCGCTGTCGCCGTCCCCGCCGGCATAAGGTCGAATGGGACCGGGTTCGGCATCACCCTGATCGGTCCCGCTGACAGCGATGTTGCGCTGCTCGATACCGCCGACGCCTACATCTCGGCCGCGGATATTCCGCCGCCGCCACCGCTCGATCTGGAGGGCAAAATGGAAACCGTAAAACTCGCTGTGGTCGGTGCTCATTTGAAGGATATGCCGCTGCACTGGCAACTCACCTCCCGCGAAGCGAAGTTCGTGGGCGCGTTTAAAACCGCTCCCAACTACCGCCTCTATGCAATGGCGGACAGCGTGCCGCCCAAGCCAGCACTGGTACACAGCGAGGATGGCGGATCGATCGCGCTGGAGGTTTACGAACTGGGTATTGCCGAGTTCGGCAGCTTCGTGGTCGAGGTGCCCGCCCCACTCGCGATAGGCACGGTGACGCTGGCCGACGGCAGCAGCGTCAAAGGCTTCGTCGCTGAGCCGCGCGCGCTGGCGGGGGCCGAAGACATCACCTCCCTGGGCGGATGGCGCGCCTATATCGCGCAGCGCGCCTGATCTTCGCAAGGAAAGGTCAAAGCATGAAACGGCTCAGGAGATTGATCATGACAGTGGCGGCAGGATGTGCGGCGTCCACGGCCCATGCGGAGCAGGTGATCGAGGTGCCGGGCTTTGCGGATTTCCTGGCGGTCGATGGCGACAGCGTCTGGGCGACCAATGACGGACGGGTCGAGCGCTGGTCGCAGCAGGGCAAGCTGGCCGCCGTTACCATGGCGAAGCCATGTGGCGCGATGGCTTTGTCCGGCGGAGCGCTATGGGTAGCCGATTGCCATGACAATGCGCTGGTGCGGATTGACACGCAAACCGCGCAGAAGACCGCGACGATCCCCACCGGCATCGCCAACCCCAAGGGCGAACTGAATGTGGTCGCGGGCGCAGGATCGATCTGGGTCGCCAGCGATCAGAAGGGCATCGTGTCCCGCATCGACCCGGCGACCAATCAGGTGACGGCCACCATCCCCGTCAATCTGGGCACCCATTATCTGGCGTTCGGCTTCGGATCGCTCTGGGCGGTCAGCAGCGAGAGCCGCTCGATCCAGCGCATCGATCCCGCCACCAACAGCGTCGTCAAGACGACCGCACTCGGCAAGGAGCCTGGTTTCCTCGCCGCCGGGGAAGGCGGGGTCTGGGTTCAGGAACAGGGCGACGGCACGGTCGTCCGCATCGATCCGGAAACAGGCGAAGTGACTGGTCGGGTCAAAGTCGGCGCGGTTCTTAAATGGGGTGACATCGACACGGGCGGCGGGCTTGTGTGGCTGCGCACCACGGAGGATCAGACCTTTGTAGTGATCGATCCGAAGTCGATGAAGATCAGGGCGCGCGTGGGGAAAGCGGAGGGCAGCGGGGCGCTGCGCTTCACAGATTCAGGAATCTGGACCTCCGCGCATGATGTGCATACGCTGACGTGGTGGCCCGATCCCGCCAAGCTCGCGAAATAAGGGCGTCCGCGGCGTCACCGAGCGCCGCGGAGCAGAGTCTCAGCGAGCAGAAGCCAGTCGGACGGACGAGCCATCGCCAGCCTTGGCGAGCCGCGCTTCGATCTGAGTACGGATATCAGCCGCAACTGCCGTGCGGCAATCCCGCGCCTTGGATTCAAGAGCAAGGTGCACGCCCGCCATATGATCACCGCACACGGCCCGCGCTGCTTGATCCATCCGGATGGCGAGGCTCTGCTGGCCAGCGGCGGTCGAAAGGTCCAACCCTTTGAGATCCAGGATGGCCGCGTCCTGAGCGAAGGGGTTGCCACTGGTCGTGCCAGCGATTGCCGGGGTCGCGAAAGCGAAAACCGCCAGGCACATGAAGCCAATTTTCATCATCTTCTCCTGCGCGAGAAACGAGCGCCGCTCTTCGGCGGCCGGCGCGTAGATAAGCCCAGGAGAGAAAACTTACAATATCTATTCCGAAAATGTTATTTTATTACTTTCATGCGGTCGAGTTATTACTTGGCTCTGACTACAAGCATGGCGAGGTCCTCTGCATGGCCTAGCAACCCGATCGGTAGATCGGCGTCTTGGCTCGAGTCATCGACGGCGACCGTGATGGTCCGTGCCAAAGGCGCCGACCAGGAACGGACGACGTGGACGGGCAAGCGGATCCGCCAGTTACGGCGGCCTTCGACCTGCACCGTGTGACCATTGATGCTGACGTTGGAAGAGATGTTGTTCCGATCACCAGAGATTAGCAAATAATTTTCCGACTGAAGCTCCACCAGACGCGTCTGTGGTGAGGAGGTGGCGGCCGCTGGCTCCGCGAACGCCGAGGCTAACGCGATGCAGAAGGCGAAAGTCTCCAATTTTGGCATGGTCGCGCGCTTCCTTTCAGTCGATGGAGATGCCGGATCGTTCGAAGAAGCGCCGGACCGGCTCCAGAACCTGCTCATGCCGCTTCCACCGGGCGACGGAGTCGCGGTAGATGGGCCGGCGGACCTGCGCGGCGCTGGGAGTGGAGACCGGCGTATCGTTGGTGTGGAAGGACAGGCATTCATCCGCCCATTCCAGCCGGCAATGGGCGAGCAGGCGGCGGCTCTGGCCCTCCTGGTCCGCCACAAGATCCTCGTAGCCTACTTCGATGATCCGCCCGGGCAGGGCTTCGCGCCACAGGGTCATCAGCCGGTCGAAGCGGACATAATAGGCGGCAATGTCGAGAAGGTCGTAGCTATAGTCGTAATAGCGCGAACCGACCGCAAAGAGATTGCGGAAGTTGCTGAGCACCGTGTCCATCGGGTGGCGACGGAGGCAGACGATCTTGGCCGCCGGGAGAGCTTGCGCGATGAATCCGGCATAATGGAAATTGCCTGGAAACTTGTCGATGAACCTACGGCCAAGGTCGCGCCGGTGGTAGCTGGCGCGTTGCAGGAAGTCGCGGCCGATCGCGCCCATGTCGCTCTGGGCAGCCGCGACGATCGTTTCGGGGTCCATGACCGTGGGCGTGCGCGAGCCTGCCGCCTTTTTGACAGCGAGTGGCATGGCCTGCAGCTCGCCCGCGCTTTCGACGTCCGGATGAGACGAGAGAATACGATCGACCAGCGTCGTGCCGGTGCGCGGCATCCCGATGATGAAGATCGGCGCATCGCGGGGGGCGTTTTCCGCAGGCGCGGCTGCGACGCTGGGCCAGTTCGCCTCTATCGCGTCGAAGATCGCGGCATCGCGCGCGAATTCGTAATGCATCGTTCGGCGATGTTCGGCATTGACCGCACAGAGCCGGTCCAGCGCTTCGTCCTGCCTGTCGAGATCCTCGAGTTCCTTCGCCAGCGCATAGCCGAGCAGCAGCCTGTCCCGCACGTCCACCGTCACTGAGTGGGTGCTGGCCAGCCGCTCGACATGATTATGCGCCGGCGATTGCTTGCGCAGGCTGGAAAGAAGGTGATGGGCGCGAGCATGATCCGGCGCCAGGGCGATCAACGCTTCCAGCGCCGCTTCGGCCTCCTCCGTCCGACCGAGGAAGTTGAGCGTCACGGCCTGGTTGTAGCGGAATTGCCTGTTCTGCGGATCAAGCATCGCCGCTGCTGAAAAATGGCCGAGCGCCGCAGCATGGTCCCCAAGGCGAGCATAGACGCAGCCCATCGTGTCCCGGCTCAGGGCGTCGGCGGGCAGCGCCTGCTCTGCCTCCCGGAGCACCGCAGCAGCTTCCCCATCCTGACGGACGAGGGTGAAGAGCTTGGCCAGCTGCGCGCGATATTCGCCCTGGGGGCTGAGTTTGATCGCGCGGTCAAGATGCCGGATGCCGGCATGAACGCGCCCGACGCTCGATTCCGCGACGCCCAGGAGAAAGTGACCCTCTGCGTCGCCGGGATTTTCAGCGATCAGCGTTGCCGCCAAGCGTTGAGTGGCGTTGATGTCACCCCGGGCGAGCGCTGTGCGCGCTGCGATCGCTTGACCGGAGCGCGTCGCCGTCATGCCGCTGCCTTCACTCCCCGGGCTTCTCTATCCAGATCATTTGCCGGTCCGTCCGGGGCTGGCTGACTCGCCGCGCGTCGCGCCCTGTATTTCTCGATCATCGGCGCGAATGGGAATAGCGTCTGCTCCCAGATGGTCAGCCGCTTGCGGTCATCCTGCCCGACGAGAATGCCCTCACCCTCGCGATAGGTGCCAAAGATCCGGTCCAGCAGGATCAGGGAGTTGCCGTAATTGCAACGAGTGCTCTCATAGTCGGTGGAATGATGCAGGCTGTGATGCCTGATCGTTGTGAAGAAGAAGGAGTACCAAATCGGCGGGTCGGCGCGCACATTGGCGTGGGCGAAGGTCGAAATAACGCCGGTGGTGTTCAAGGCGGCGAATATGGCCGTCTTGTCCAGATCGAACAGGGCGACGACGCTCAGGCTGATCAGGAACAGTTCGATCGGGTTGCCGACGGCGCCCTTGGCTGCATTAAGCTGGGTGATGTGGTGATGCGGCGCATGGGTCAGCCAGAAAGGCGTCCAATTATGCATCAGCCGGTGCATCCAATATTGGCCGAATTCGATCAGGAAGATCACCAGGGCGACCTGCGCCAGCCAAGGCATGTGCGCCGCCCATGCCGTGTTCAGCCCCAGAGAGGCTTTGATCGCGGCGAGCGGCTCCTCAGCCAGCTTTTGCGTCAGCCAGGCGATCACGGTCGCGCTGAGGACTGAATAATAAAGGTCCGTCACGAACGCCCGCTTGTTCATGCGCCAGCCGGCATGACGTTCGTGCACCGCCTCCAGAAGAAGGACGGCGATCACGATGAGCGGAGAAGTCACGGTGAGAGCCCAGGGATGATCGACCAGAGCCTGGGGGCCGAAAGCCCAAAATCCCAGAACGATCGCGATCATGACAGGGGGGATCAGGCTGAATAGCCGGTCTTTTAGGCTCGTTTCCATGCCGCAGCTCCTGACAGTACATCTACACTGCGCTGCGCTGCGTCATGAAGGGAGGTGGAAAATCCAGATGAAAGCCATAGATCATATTTATGCCCTCTGCGCACGCACGCGTCGAATGACCTCATCCCAGAAAAGCTGCGTGGCTGTGTCGCGGGCGGGCTCCGACCGGGCGAGCAGGAAGATGTCGTAAGCGGGCTCGAAGTCCGCATACAGCATCGGCCACAAGCGCCCGCTTGCCACGTCGCTTGCCGCAGCCGCGATCGGAAGGAAACCGATCCCTACGCCCATATTGATAAGCCGCCGCGCCTCGTTGATGTCCTCCGCCAGGCCGCTCACCACGGTGCCGAGCCGATAGCGCCGCCGCAAATGGGTGATCGCTTCTATTTCATCATCTCCGGTCAGGACGAAGCCCTGATCCTTCAGCTCACCCAATCGGCTCACGCGATAACCGAAATAGGGGTTGCTGCGCGAACAATAGAGCTGCTGCCGTTCGATCAGCAGTGGCTCGTACATCAGGCTTCCGCGAACACTGCTGTCATAGCCTACGCCAATCTCCACTTCGCCTTGCTCCAAGGCGTCGAGAAGCTGCCGCCAGGGAGACACCCGGATTTCGATGTGGATGGCCGGATTGCGCCGGTGAAAGCTGGCGATCGCCTCGTCAAACTCGGCCGACACGAGGCCCGACACGATCTGGATGCGGACGATGCCTTCAACCCGCTTGGTTGCCTGCGCGATCACATGCGGCATCATTCGGGCCGATTCCAGCATGTCTTCGCACAGCGCCATCATCGCCTTGCCGGCCGCAGTCATCTCCACGCCGGTGGCGGTGCGGTGGAGCAGCGGCGTTCCGACATGGTCCTCCAACCGTTTGAGCGCCGCGCTGATGCTCGGCTGTTGTCGATTGAGCCGTCGCGCCGCCGCGCCAATACCGCCGGCGCGAACGATATCCACGAAGGTTCGCATGAGGTTCCAATCGACGCGATTGGCGAATTTCCTGTCGATCAGCGGCGTTCGATCGTTCATGCGCGTGTTGCCCCAGTGATAGAAGATCGCGGCTCGGCCTTAAAATAGGGGGTCTGTGACCCGACTCATAGATCAAATCGATGGAAATCATAGCATCGGCCCATCTATCGCTATGCCCGGGGTGATCTACGCTGCCCAGCCATGACACAGTCCCACATCCTGCCCCTCGTCGATATTTCGGATCTTGCCAGCCCCAGGCTTGAGGATCGGCTCGCCGTCGCGCGCGAACTCGACCGTGCCTGCGTGGAGGCGGGGTTCCTCTACATATCGGGGGCACAGATGGATGACGCCTTGTTCCGCAGGATCGTCGCTCGCGCGCAAGCCTATTTCGCGCTCGATATCCATACCAAGATGACAAGCTATATTGGCCGTTCGGAAAACCATAGCGGCTATGTGCCGGTGGGCGAGGAGCAATTCGCCACTGGCCAGTGCGATCTTAAGGAGGCGTTCGACGTCAATTGCGACTATATGTCCTCCGAAGGGCGGCGACCGCTCCTTGGTCCGAACCTGTGGCCGGAAATGCCCGGATTCCGCGAAGATGTTGAGGCTTATTATCGCCATGTGACAAGCATCGGGCGCCAGATTTTTGGCGCCTTCGCCCTGGCGCTCGGCCTCGACGAAGATCATTTCGACGCGCATCTGCGGAACCCGCCAAGCCAGCTCAGGCTGATCCATTATCCCTTCGACGCGACGGCGGAGGATCGTCCCGGCATTGGCTCGCATACCGATTACGAATGTTTCACCTTGCTGTTCGCAACGACGCCCGGCCTCCAGATCATCGACAGGCAGGGCCAATGGATTGACGTTCCCTTGGTCAAGGGCACGATGATCATGAACATTGGCGACATGATGGAGATACTCTCCAACGGCCGCTATGTCGCGACACGGCACCGCGTGAAGAAGGTCAAGGAAGAGCGCTATTCCTTCGCGCTCTTCCATGCCTGCGACTATGACTATGTCGTTGCCCCGGTCGTAAGCGGGGAGCCGCCCCGTTATGCCCCGCTCAAGGGCGGCGAGCATCTGTTCAACCAGACCGCGCAAACCTTCGCCTATCTGAAGCGCAGGATCGCCAGCGGGGAAATCGTGCTGAACAGCCCCTTGCCCCTCGATTCCTTTGGATTGAACAGCAGTGCAGCCTAGCGGCGGGCCAGCTATGAATTTAGCAGCCTCTTTCTGAACAGCGATTTGACCAGCCGAGCTTCAAGGACACGTCCTACCACATAGAGTGCGGCGAAGAGCGCTGCGAAGACGTAGGCGGCCGTCGGCTTGGGCTTCTTGCCGTCCTCCTTGCTCTTGTCGTCCTTCTTAGGCTTTTCAGGCGCGGGTGCGCCCAGCGCTTTGTCGATCCAATGCTGCGGCAGTAGCTTGTCTTTCTTGTCGTCCTTCTTGCTGATTTCATGCGCCGGGGGCTTTGCGAGTTTGCCAGCGACTATCGTCAGCCCGGCGAAGCTGAGAAACAGCAGTGGCGCCAGGAAGCAGAACAGCAATGCCCGGCTGGTCAGGTGATAGCGAAGCACCGGCCCAGCCGGCCCCTTCTCGATCTTGAGAATACCGCCGTCGAAGACAGACATCTTGTCCTGAGCGGCCTGATCTTTCTTGCTGAAGGTCAGTGTGTCGCCGGTCCAATCATGGCTGGTGCCGGCTTCACGGAAGAGGGGGGTGAGCTTGCCGAAGGCCTCTTCGCTCGATTGCCCGGAGGCGAGCGCGAGGCTGCCCTTTATATGCCAGATCCAGTCCAGGAAACGCGCTGTCACATGATCTCCTTTTCGCAAGAGCGACCGCGCCGTTATTCGGCGGGCACCGCCAAAGGTCGGCCGTAGTGTTCCTTGATCGTCTTCCAGCCTTCGGTGAAAGGATAGGTCATCTGTTCGCGGATCGACATGCGCCGCCCGCCCTCCATGCCAAGCAGTTCCGCTTCGCCATCAAGGCAGGTCCCGAACATACGATCGATGAAGATATATGTGTTGGAATAATTGCTGCGCGTCGCTTCGAAATCCTGCGAGTGATGCAGGCTGTGATGCTCGGTGGTGTTGAACAGGAAGCGCCACCAGCGAGGGGTGTTGAACCGAACATTGATGTGCTGATAGGTGCCGATCGCCAGACCGATGGTGCCGGCAAGCAGGGCGGCCCTTGGCAGGAAGTCGAAGAACCCGCCGATGCCGAGCCCGATCAGGAAAAGCTCCAGTGGGTTGCCCACCGCGCCTTTGTTGATGTTCAGCTGGGTGATGTAATGATGCACCGAATGGGGCAGCCAGAGCGGATACCAGTTGTGCATGCCCCGATGCATCCAATATTGCCCGAAGTCGAAGATGAAGGAAATCAGGAACGCCTGCACCAGCAGCGGCAGGCCCGTGAACCACGCCAGCTTGTCCCAATCGAAACTGTGCTGGACCGCCTCGATCGCGGCATCGCTGCCGATATAATGTTCGACAAGGTTCAGGATGGTGTAGCCCAGCCCGACATAGAACAGATCGGTGACCAGCTCCTTCCAGGTCAGGCGCCAGCTCTCATAGCGCGGGCTTACCCATTCGAGCGCCAGCAGCAGCATCTTGAAGCCGATGCCGATGCCGATCGCGGTGGATGCCTTGGCGATGGAGTTCGGGGCGTAATACCAAAAGGCGATGAGCGCGAACAAAGCCGCGGGCTGGAACCAGGTGAAGATGAACTGCTTGAGCGGTCCACCTTCCACCCGGCCTATATTTTCCCACCCGATAATGACCGGCGCCTGTGCGCCTATCACTCTTTTGCCTACGCGAACGCCGTCCATATGCTGTCCCCGAAATGCTGCCTCGTCCCTGCAGGCGTGCCAGCCACGCCAGGCAACGAAAATGATGTTCGCAGGTCATCGAACTCATGTCATTTCAGCATCGGGAAGACGCACCCAACGCGCCAGATGCGATTAAGGTATATGCCCCATAGATGCTGCCTATGCCTCCCGGTGAATGGCGATAGCGCGGGTTGGGAGATAATATCGGCACGTTTAAGCCACTTGCTAGCCAACCATTCCGACTTGACGGTGGAGCCCGTCAGCGTGCTAGTGCTAAGGGCCCAGCCTTCTTGAACGTCACGTCTTGTCTCGTGATGACGCGAGCATGGAAGGTGATCGCCTGATCGAGTTTGGGAACATCCCTACCGTTTGCCGTCGGACGTCCAGGCTTCGAAATCGGGATCGCAAGTCCTCTCGAGTCATCTTCAATTTGGCCTCAAGAGATTACAACATTGATGTATATTCTGGTCGCATTTTCGTGGATGACAAACCGGTGAAATCTGCCGAATGGAGGGGGATGACGGAGACAGCAACGCGCAGAGGCCGACCCACCGCCGAGGACGCTCGCCAGAAGCAGGAAAATATTCTCGCCGTAGCCCGCGAAATGTTCAGTGATCTTGGCTATCGCGCCGTCACGATGCGTGATGTCGCCGATCGAGCGCGCGTGTCCACGCGAACACTCTACAATCGTTATGCCGACAAGGTCAGCCTGTTCAGCGCGTGCATCAACTTCCATGCGACAGTCTTCCCTCAGTTAGAGCTGCAAACTGGCCAGGATTTGGAAGGCACATTAGGGCATTATGCCGCGGAAATTGTTCGGGCGTTGTCTGAGGGAGCGGCACTGCGCATCGGCACGCTTGTTTTCCGGGAGGGTAGCGAAGTGCCCGAGCTTGTTCAGGCGGCCGATGCCAACCAGAATCGGTATCTGATCCAGCCGCTAGCCAAATTCCTGCGCGGCTGTGGACTGGAGAAGCCGGGATCGGTCGCCATGGCCAGGCTGTTCATCGCAATGGCGCTCGCAGAATGGCAGAGATCTGTTGTCTTTGGACACCCGCTACCTGCAGAACAAGAAATTGCCCTTCATTCTCGACGGGTTGCAGCGGTTTTTCTCAAAGGGGCCGCCACTCCCTAATCTATGGGCGTGGTCGAGGGCGCCGCCGACCGTCAACGGCGCACGCCCTCCCCGGGCTACAATGTCAATCGCCCAGATCAGGGGTCCAGGCGACGCCGTTGATGTGTGAGCCGCCGCCGACATGCAGCGTATTGCCTGTCAGATAGCGCGCATCCTCACTGGCCAGGAACAAGGCCACGCCGCCAATGTCCTTTTCGGGATCGCCCAGGCGCCCCATGGGGTTCGCGGCTTCGGCAGCGGCGGCGAGTTCGGGCTGCATTTGCTTGAACGTCAGGAACCCCGCGGTGGCAGCGCCGGGGCAGATGATATTGGCGCAAATACCGTAGGGCGCCCATTCGCGCGCCGCGCTGCGGGTATAGGCGCGCAGGGCCTCCTTCCCGACATTATAGTCGGCTGTCCCCATGTGGGCGTTCACGCCGTTCAGCGAACACATATTGATGATGCGTCCCCAATGGCGTTCCTTCATATGCGGGAACGCTGCTTCCATCGACCACTTCCCCGCATAGAGGGAGATGGCGATGCTCTGGTCGAACTCCGCGTCGGACTTCTTTTCGATGCGGCTGATCTGACCGCCCGCATAGGCATTGTTCACCAATATATCGATCGATCCCAATTGATCGACGCACGCCGCAACAGCGGCGTTGATCTCATCGCGCTTCGTGACATCGCAGTGGAAAAATTCGGCGCGCGCGCCAAGTGCCCGTAATTCTTCGGCGGTCACCTGGCCCTTTTCTTCGTTGAAATCGACGACAAGCACCGCTCCGCCTGCCTTGGCGAAACGCAGCGCCATGCCGCGCCCGATGCCCTCTGCAGCGCCGGTGACCATTGCGGTGCGTCCCGCGAGTAGTCCTTCAGTCATTTACTTGCTCTCCATTTGATGTTGCTGATTAATGTAATTTGCCACCCCCTCTCAGGGCACGTGCGGCCGCCTCCGCGCTCGTCGATGGCTGCTTGTCCAGTCACGGAAGAAAACAAGGGCCAAATCGGCGGTGGCTTTTCCTCCTGCTCGACCGAACGCACCGCTCAAGCCCCGAGATATTTGACCATCGTTTCCATTTAATTCTTGACAGAGGTGGCTCATATATACACCAAAGATGTAATTTGTAAATCAGCCGCAGCGCCTATGCCCACCAGTTTTTGGAACCGGGCTATGGCCGTCGTTGAGTTCCTTGCCTGTGCGTCCGCGAAATGCGTCGCAGGCGGACTTTCAGGCGCTGCTGGAGAGGAAGGCGCAAGACGCTGAAATGGTGGAGATATGGCGAATATGTTGAACCGTAATGATGGCCACTCCATGGCGGGGGCCGGAGCATGGGCCCTGCAATGCTCTAAACTATGGCGCCCAGTTCCATGAGCAAGGCACAGAAAGTAGCGCTCGTAACAGGCGCCACCCGCGGCATTGGTCGGGCGATCGCCGAAGCGTTGGGCAAGGCTGGCTTTGCAGTGATCGTAACCGGACGCACCATGTCCGCTGGGGAGGGACGGCATGATGGCATGGGTGTTCCCGTGCCAGGCAGTGTCGAGGAAACGGTCGCGCGCATATCCGCGGAAGGTGGCACTGCCTGTGGCTTGCGGCTCGATCTACTGGATAGAGCCTCGATCGATGCTGCCTTGGCAGCGGCAGTGGAAAGGTTCGGCAGATTGGACGTGCTGGTCAATAACGGCATCTACCAGGGACCGGCGGTGCGGCAGAAAATAGCCGAAATCTCGATAGAGGAGGCCGAGCGAAGCGTCCAGGGCAACTTCCTGAACCAGTTCTACCTGAGCCAAAAGGCCCTATGCATCATGCTAGGGCAGGGTGGCGGACGGATGTTGTTCATGTCCGCCCTGTCCTCTGTGCAACCTACGAGCGGCAGCAGTGGTCTTTTCTATAATGCGCCAAAGGCAGCGTTGAACAAGATTCCCGATTATATCAATTTCGAACATGGCAAGGACGGTATCTCGGCGTTTCTGATCGAGCCGCAGTTCACGATGACGGATACGCTCCGCGCGCTTCTTGGCGATAACGCCGAGAAGGTGGGGTTTGGGTTAGTGCCGCATGATCCGAGCGAGACGGCAAGCACGGTCGTCTGGTTGGCCGGCCATCCAGATGCGCCGGCCTATGCCGGGCCGAATATCATCAACGCTCCTGAATTCTTCCGTGAACATGATATCGATCCGGAAAGCTGGCCGGCCGTATCGCCTGGCTCGTGAATTCCACCCATTGCAATGGAGATAAATCATGACCGCAACTGCATTTGCCTACGCGAAAGTCGTCGTCGGCGACAGCGATGCGCTTAAGCCCTTTTACACGGATGCACTGGGGCTCACCGCGGTAACAAGGATAGAGGAAGGTGAAGGCGACCATGCCTTTGTTGAGCATTTCTTCTCGACAGGCGCAGGCGCACCTCCCCAGGTCGTGCTGATCAGCTACAAAAATCGACCTGCGCCAGCGGCCGGGGAGTCAATTGTGGCGCTGATGGTGGATGATGTCGATAAGACATTGCAAGCGATCGAAGCGGCGGGTGGCCGCACGACCATCCCCGCCTTCGACATTCCCGAGCACAAGATGCGGATGGCATATGCCGTGGATCCCGAGGGACATAGCATCGAGTTGATGAAAACAGGCTGACGATATTCAGCGGCCTCATTCGAAGCGTGGAAATCATGAAGAAAACCGAATATTTTGACATCGTCATTATCGGCGCCGGCTTTTCGGGCCTTTATGCGTTGCACAGGTTCCGCAACCATAATGTGATCTGTTTCGAAGCAGGCGCTGGAGTCGGCGGTACTTGGTACTGGAACCGCTATCCAGGGGCACGAGTCGATATTCCGAGCATGGAATATTCCTACAGTTTCGACGAGAAGCTGCAGCAGGAATGGCGCTGGCCGGAGATGTTCTCCGCCCAGCCCGAACTGGAACGCTATGTCAATCATGTCGCCGACCGCTTCGGGCTTCGCGAAAAGATCCGGCTTTCCAATGCCGTGGAACGCATGCGCTTCGACGAGGAGGCGAACCGCTGGCATGTTTACACGGCCCAAGGCGACCATGTCATATGCAAATATGTTGTTGCTGCCACGGGCGCGCTTTCCGTGCCCAATGCTCCGCCATGGCCAGGCCGGGCGCGCTTCAAGGGAGAAATCCTGCATACGGCGGCATGGCCCAATGACGGCATCGATCTCACCGGCAAGCGTGTAGGGCAGATCGGAACCGGATCCACCGGGATACAGCTTGCTCCCCTCATCGCTGAGCAGGCCGAGCATCTCCATGTCTTCCAGCGTACGCCCGCTTTCAGCATGCCGTCGGGTAATCGCCCGATGGACCCGGAGCACGAGCGGGAGTGGAAAGAAAATTATACCCAGCGCCGCGAGAAGATGCTGCAGACGCCAGGGGTTTCCTTGCTCGAACTCTCCGATGTTCCATGCAGCGCCTATACGGATGACGAACGCCAGGAATTGCTGGAAGGAGCCTGGACATCGCAGAGCGCGTTCCAGCTTCTGCTGACCTTCAGCGACGTCATGACCAATAAGGACTCCAATCAGGTCGTAGCGGATTTCGTACGTCAAAAGATCCGCAAGATAGTCAAGAATCCCGAAACGGCGGAATTGCTCTGTCCCAAGGATTATCCGCTCGGGGCCAAGCGCTTGTGCATCGATAATGGCTATTTCGAGACGTTCAATCGTCCGAACGTTACGCTCGTGGATGTGAAATCCGCTCCCATCATCGAATTTACCGAGGCAGGTCTGCGCACCGCCGAAGCGGAATATGAACTCGACGTCATCGTCACCGCGACGGGTTTCGACGCAATTACGGGCGCGATGACGCAGATCGACATCGAAGGCGTTAGCGGCCGCAAGCTTACGGACAAATGGGCCGATGGGCCTACCGCTTGGCTGGGCCTGATGGTGGCCGGCTTTCCCAATCTCCTGATGATACATGGACCTCTTACGCCAGGCGCGCAGGCGCAAATGCTCATGGTCGGTGAATGGCAGGTCAACTTCGTAGCCGACATCATCGAGTCGCTGGAGCGAGATGGCTATTCACGGATCGAAACGTCGGAAGAGGCGGAGGGCTGGTGGGCCGAAGAAGTGGACATGGTCTCGCAGCATACGCTGCATCGGCTCGCGAATTCTTGGTACAACGCCAAGAATATTGAGGGTAAAAAGGGCGGCTTTATGATCTATGTAGGGGGCTTCCCACGCTTTGCCCGCCTGAGCAAAGAGGCGATCCAGGACGGATTTAGAGGCTTCATTCGATCCTGATCGCACCGCGGAATTCTCACTGCCGCGCCCAGACGGGTGGGGCAGGCTCACCTTCAAATAGTTCGCTCCTGACTTATCCCGTATTTTTGTAAATGCAGACTAAGGCTGGCGGTGAGTTGTGATGAGTGGAAAGGTGAGTCTGTTCTTAAGCCGTATCCAGACTGCTTGAGCCATCACCGCATGGGCCAGAGCGTCGGGATGAAGATTCGGATGCAAGCGCCAATGCTGATCGAGAGGGACGATCAGGTTCGGAATCCCGGCGCCGTCGAAGATCGCCTTCCGAAGCGCCTTCTCCCTTGATTGTTCGGGCTGGAAAACAGGAACAAGTATCAGCGGTTCGGCGCCTCTCGCCCGAACCAATGCCACATCGCGCAGCAGGATCTGGCGGTCGGCAGCCACTGCTTCTTCAATCGCGGTCGGGCTGCGATATGGGAAGAGGACACGTCCCAGACGGCTGAGATACCAGGATCGCTCCGCCGGATGCCATTGGCCTGCGCGGTCGATCCAGGGTCTGTTGCGATCAAGATCGCGGACCAGCAGAGTGGGGCCAAACAGGATAATAACTGCAATCGGGCGGTTGAATTTCGGCAGTTCGCTTTTCAGCCAAAGATATGTCTGTCCCGCCGAATAGGCGGTGACCGCCAGGTTGGCGCTGTGGATAGCGCTTAATGCTTGAATCCGGCCAGCAAGTGTTTCTTGCCAGTCGAGCCCCTTGCCAAACATGATCGATTCCCCGGCAAACAGGACGGAAGGAGCAGTCCTGTCCAGGGTGCTGATCCTGGGCGGGACACGGTAGCCATGACTGTCGATCACATAGAGGGGCCTGGACGGAAATTCTGGATCGATGACTCTGCGCGATGGAACATAGCTCCAGCCAAGTCGCGGATCGATCCGGCGCAGAGGTTCGTCGCGGAAATTCCAGCTGTTGCCCCTGCGGCCGGAGAAGATCTGCATGCCAACCTCGCTGGCGGGAAGCGCGAGCGATATTGCGACACCTATGATGAGGGCATGCAGAGCCGCTTTGCCGCATTTGGCCGCGCTGCGTCCCGGGCGCGGGATGATGAGGAGCAGTAACAATAGGCCAGCCAGCGCCATGATAAGCCGCTCGGCCTGGACGATGGTCATCAGCCAGTCGCTGCGCACCAGAATGTCGGGCAACAAGTGATTTTCGGCCCAATCGTGGGTCATGCGTGCGGCGAAAACCAAGAAGAAAAGCGCGATAGCGCCCACCAGCAGAAGCGCAGCCATATGCCGCTTTTTTGGGCCCGCTTCTGGCAGGGCGCGGGACGAAAGGAAAAGCTGCGGAGAAGGGTCGAGCATAAGGGCTACCGGACAGACGGGCATGTTCTTTGTGCCGGGGAAAGCCCGTCAGGTTCAAAAGTCTAGCCCCAGAGCTGCGACCAGCACATTTCCGTCGCGTTCCGGCGTGCCGTAAGGTCGCTCACTCTCCGTGTGGCCGATCCAGGAAGCGTCCAGGCTAAAGCGGCCGATCTGGCGGCGCAGGCCAACCCGCCAGTCAGTTATGGTGTCAGCACCATAATGCGGACGATCATGCAGATAGGTTAAGCGCCCGGCATGAACCAGGAGGGCCCATTCGCGGCTGAGGTCCAGATTGCCGTTCACTTCAGCATAAAATGTCGGTTCCTTGCGACGAAAATAGCCGGGAGAAAGGAAGATGCGGGCTGACAGGTTTCGGCCCGTCACGCCGACATAGGCTTCGGTATAGCTGCCCCCGCCCGCTATGCCGGAATATTCCGTATAGCCGCTATGAATGATGCCAAGGTCAATGGCGGCTGAGGGTGAAATGCGGCGGACAATGCCCGCATATTGGCTGAGGGACAGAGGCTGGAGGCCCCCGCCGCGCGTGGTGGCGAGGGCCGCCGATCCGCCAAGATAAACGCCGCTGTCGCTGTCATGCAGCAGTTGCAGTTCGGCGACGGGGCGGTGTTGGCTAACCGGTCGCCCGCGCAACCGCGCTTCGCTGGACAGGGTGACGCTGCCGCTCAATTGTGCTGCGGCGGGATGCAACGGACCTATGGCGGCGACGAGGAGATATAGGGGCAGCAGGGCGTTACGAACGCTAGTTTCGGCTGGCGGCCACCTGAGGTGAGGGGCAGGCTCCATCACATCCTATCGTTCTTCCCCCTACCGTGGCGAGAGCATCGATCATGCCGCCGGACATGACAAGGGCCGGCGTTCCCGCTTTGCGCCCCCGTGCCTGACGGGCGAGGGCGACGAGGCCGCTGACCTGCGCCGCCGCATAGGATGCGCCATCGACCAGCGCCCATTTTCCGCCTGGTAGAGGCGCCGGAATTCCCCGCGAGGGTGCGGTATAGACGCTGCGCTCTGTTGCGTGCAGACGCGCGCCCGTAACCGGGATGACCCCCGGGTGGGACGCGGGGAAGCCTCCATCGGACTGATGCGAGTCATAGGCTGCGACTACCGATGTGCCGCGCGCCATAGCTACGTCAAGGAGCGTGCCGAGCAGCCGGTCGGGCGGACCGCCGAGGCTGAGATTGATGATCGCCGCGTGCTGCTCAATCGCCTGATGCAGCGCCTTGGCGAGGCTGAGGCTGTCGCATGACGCCGCGGCGCTTGCAGGGCCCGTCTGCCAGCAGGCGCGCAGCCCAAGCAGCCGTCCGCCGGGCGCTATCCCGGCGATGCCGATCCGGTTGTCGGCCTTCGCCGCGATGATACCGGCGACAGCTGTGCCATGGCGCTCGACAGCGAAGGGTCTGCCGCTGACGAGGTTGAGATTGGCCCGGAGCTGCCCCGCAAGATCGGGATGACGCGCGTCGATGCCGCTGTCGATAACGGCGATAGTGACGCCCCGGCCTGTTGCCAGCCGATGCAGCCTGTCGAGTTGCCAAAGAGATTTGGCAGGTTGAAGCGGATAGAGGGCGTCGTCGTGCCCGGGCTTGGCTGTCAGCGTCTGATAATCGTGGATCGGCTGTGACCATTCGACCCGCCGGTCGCTCGCAACCTCTTGTGCAGCCGTTGATGCCGATATTCCGGGCGGCAGGCGCATGACAAAGCAGTCGAGATGAAGGACAGGCATGGGCCAGTCGGTCACCAGCGCCAGATGATGATCGCGCGCAATACGGCTTGCCTGTCGCTTTAGCTGGCTTCGACCTGCATCATAGCCTCCGTCATAGCCCCCGCCCGGCTGGAAATGCCGGGGCGGGACGCGCAACATGACTAATATCTGCTCGCCACCGGGCTCCTCTGCGGGCCGCGAGGCACTTGGAAGGCCCAGCAGCAGGAGCGCGGCAAGCAAGCGGAGGAGGGGCTCCGTCATCGGATGACCGCTCGGTCGATGGGCTGCGCGACAAGAACGCTCGAATGCGCACGTAGCGCCTCCAAAGCGGCACTGCGCTGAACAGGATTGACGAAGAGCATATAGGCTCCGGCGTCGGTAGGGCCGCCAACCAGCCGCGCACCCGTCTGGCTGAGCGCCTGGCGAAACTCTTGTTCTGTCGTTTCCGGACGGAAAAGGACGATCAGATTGCCAGGCGCTGGCTGGGTTGGGGCTGCCAGCGCCCGATAGGACGCGGGCGGGGCGGCCGGACGGAAGAGGAGCGCTGAGGTCAGCACCGCAAGCTGCACACTAGCGAAGGCGGTGATCGCGACCGGCCAGTTCAATGAGAAGCTCCGGTGTCTGGATGGCTGAAGAGGCCGATGAGGAGCAAGGCGTCGCTGCAGCTTTTCCCATCCCAGGTGAGCGTTTATCGGTAAGCCGCTTACCGCAGCTTTCAACCGACGCTCCTGTTCCAAGAGTATCCGGCAGTCGAGACAGTCAGCCAGGTGCTCGTCGATAAGTGCGGCGTCTGCCGAGTCGATCTGCCCGCTGGCATACCAGGGGATCAGCAGCTCGACACTCCGATGGGGGCCGTCGCGAAGTGAGATGATCTCAGCCATTCGCCCTAGATCCAGTCGTCAAGTTGGCCGGCAAGTTCACGCCGCAGGTGCCGCCGGGCATGGAACATCCGCGTCTTCACCGTATCCACGGGGCAGTTCATGATCTGCGCGATCTCGCGATAGCCGATCTCGTGGAAATAGGTGAGATCGACCACCGCCCGCTGCTCTGGCGACAGGCTGGCGAGCGCGTGAATCAGGGCGTCGTGCACCCGATGGTCCCCCGCAGATTGTTCGGGTGAACGGTCGGTGCTGATCCGCGCCTCTTCCAGAAAATCTTCGATCGGTTCATCCTGTTTGCGCTGCGCCTTCATCGCCTTGCGCCAAGCGATGGTGAAGAGCCAAGTGGCCAGCTTGCTGCGACCCGAAAAGCTGTCTGGTCGGTCCCACAGCACCATCATCGTATCGTCCAGCACCTCCTCCACCAGTTGTGGCCGGTGTATGATGTTCATCAGGAAGCGCGCGAGACGAGGTTGATAGGATCGGTAAAGCGCCTCGAACGCCTTGAGGTCGCGGTGACGCACCCTGGCCGCAAGGCGCAAATCCTCCTCATCGCGCGAACGCGTCCTGGCGGCTTCGCCGCGGGCCGTGGGATCGAGGGCCTGCAAGGGCGACTCCCTTCGCACCGTCCGCTTATGAGTGTGCGCCCTACCTCGCGCCGGTTCAAAATATTTTCTGACGCGGTGAACCGGGCGGCAGGCCCCGGCCACTTATTTTCATCCAAAAGCGATGGAGGCATCATCATGTCTCGTTTGCGGCTGCTCGCGATATTGATCGCGCTCGCCATCCCCTCATCTATCGGGGCGCAATCGACAGCGGACATGTGGGGAATGGCGCGCCCACTGACGCTCAAATTGTCCAGCTTCAAGTTCGAACCTTCAGAGATCGTCCTGCAGCATGGGGTTCCTTATGAACTGCATCTGGTGAACACATCGTCCGGCGGGCACGACTTCGCCGCCAAGGACTTTTTCGCCCGCGCCCAGATCAGGCCGCAGGATATGGCGAAGATCAGGAATGGTGGGGTTGAGGTGGGCGGCGGCGAAAGCGTCGAGTTGCGCCTGATTGCGCCTGCGCCGGGCAGCTACAAGCTGCGCTGCACACATTTCATGCACGGCGCCTTCGGCATGAAGGGGCGGATCATCGTGCAATGAGTCAGATCAATGGTCACAGCTGGCGGACGCCGATCGACCGGCTGGTCTGGGCCGATCCCCGCCGCCGCGCGCGCAAGCTGCTGCAATTTGCGGAAGTGGAGGCCCAAGGCGCACGCGACCTGTTCCGGGCTGCGGAACTGGCGGAAGATCCGATGCTGCGGCGGCGCTTCTTCGCCCACGCCAGGGATGAGGTGCGCCATGCCGGACTGTTCCGCACGCGGGGGCTGGCGCTGAGGTGCACCCTTTCCGATCCGGGGCCGGACTATGTTCTGGGCGACGCGCTGGTCCCCGGCGAGCGTGGGTTCGACCGGCTCGACATCGAAAATGAAAGCATATCTGGGTTGCTGGCGTTCATCCACCTGTCCGAAAGCGCAGCGGCGCGTGCCTTCGCAGGCTATGGTGCAGTGTTGGACCATGACCCTGAAACCCGCGCCGTGATTGACCGGATCGCGCGAGATGAGGAGGGGCATATGCGTTATTCGCATGCGGAACTGGACCGCCTGGCTCCCGAAAAAGCTTGGCGAGCCTTGTGGGCCGCGCGGCTGCGCCGTTTGTGGCGCGCCTATCTACGTTTTGCTCTCATCCTTGCGGACATGATTTCGCACATCATCCTGCTGCTCTTCTATTTCCTAGTGATGGCGCCTTTTGCCTGGATGGCGAGGCGGGCTGAGGAACACGGGAAGACCGGCTGGTACGCTTGCGAAGACGAGACACGCGGAGGCAGAGGAGGGCAATATTGATGAAGATACTTGGGCTCTCCGCCTTTTATCACGATAGCGCCGCCGCATTGCTGATCGACGGCCTCCCCGTCGCGGCCGTGCAGGAGGAGCGGCTGTCGCGGCACAAAAATGACGCCGGCTTCCCCATGCGGGCCATTGAATGGTGCCTCGACAAGGCTGGGCTGGAGCCTGAACAACTGGACGCCGTCATCTTCTACGAAAAGCCGGCGTTGAAGTTCGACCGGGTGCTGATGACGCTCCTCCGCAGCTATCCGCACAGTTGGCGTATCTTTCCCAAGGCGATGAAGAACATGGTCGGGGAAAAGCTATGGGTGCGCGGCATCATAGCGGCGCAACTCGGTATCCCCGCACGCAAGGTGATGTTCACCCAGCATCATCTGTCGCATGCCGCCGCCGCTTTCCTGACCGCGCCCACAGAGGCGGCGGCCATCATGACGGCGGATGGCGTGGGAGAGTGGGCGACCATGACGGTAGGCCGCGGCCGCAAGGAGCCCGGTGGCGCGGCGGAGATCAAGCTGCTGCGCGAAGTGCGCTTCCCCCATTCGCTGGGGCTTTTCTATTCCGCCTTCACCGCCTGGCTGGGGTTCAAGGTGAATGAAGGCGAATATAAGGTGATGGGCCTTGCCGCCTATGGCGTTCCCCGCTGGGCAGACGAGGTGAGGGGCATATTGCAGCGGACGCCCGACGGCGCATTTAGCCTCAATCTGGATTATTTCGATTATCATCGCGCGGTTGATTCCGCTTATTCGCGCCGTTTCATCGATCTTTTTGGGCCTCCTCGCGACCAGTTTGAGCCGATCGACCTCGGCATGCCGCAGGGTCAGCACTATGCCGATGTCGCCGCGAGTGCGCAGCTGGTGCTGGAGGAGGTGATGGTCAATATAGCGGCTGCGCTCCGCAAGGAGACCGGGCTTGCCGATCTCTGCCTTGGCGGCGGTGTGGCGCTGAACGGAGTGGCCAATTGCCGGATCTTGCAGGAAGCCGGGTTTGAACGGCTTTTCGTACCTCCTGCCCCTGGGGACGCAGGGTGCGCCTTGGGCGCGGCGCTCTACGCCGACCGCATCCATTTTGAGCAGCCGCACCGCGATTGCCCGGATCATCCTTTCTGGGGACCGGCAGTTAAGCCAGAGAGCCTCGCCCGCCTCGCCTCAGAGGATGGGCTGTCGTTCAGCCGGGTAAGCGAGGGTGCGTTGATCGGCCATGTGGCCGATGCCCTGAGCGAGGGCGCAATCGTCGGCTGGATGGAGGGGGCGGCTGAGTTTGGGCCGCGCGCTTTGGGTCATCGCAGCATATTGGCCGATCCGGCCGATGTGGCGATGCGCGACAGGCTAAACCGCGACATCAAGTTCCGCGAAGATTTCCGGCCCTTCGCTCCCGTCGTACCGGCGGAAGACGCGGAGCGATTCTTCGACCTGCCACCTGGAGGGGCGCGGCTCGGCCGACTCATGTCCGGTGTGTTCCCTGTGCGGCCCGAATGGCGCGACAGGTTACAGGCAGTCACCCATGTCGATGGCACCGCCCGAGTGCAGGTGCTGGAACAGCCAATGGCGCCGCGGCTTCATGCCCTGCTCGCAGCCTATGGGCGGCGGCGGGGCGTTCCGGTGCTGCTCAATACATCCTTCAACCTGGCTGGCGATCCGATCGTAACCAGCGCAGCGGAAGGATATTCGACCTTCCGCCGGACAGGCATGGACCTGCTGGTTGCAGAAACAATCATCGCCCGGCGCGAACACGTCCAGCAAGAGCGACAGATGGAGGCGATCGCATGATCCGGCGGAAAGGACGCCTGCGGCGTCAGCTCATCATCGCCGGCAGCGCATCCGGCACGATCGCGGATCTGGTTCGGGGCCTGTGGCGTTCGCCGGGCGGCCGCCGCTGGACGATCCCGCTGGTAGTTTTTCTCTGCTCCGTAGGCGTTATCCTGACGCTTGCCGCAGGTGTCGAAGCCCTCGCCCCCTTCGTCTATTCGATATTCTAGCGATGGACCCGCGTGCACTAGCCTTACTCGCCTGTCCTCGCTGCAGCGGAGGGCTGGACAGTGCGCTTCGCTGTGAAGGGTGCGCGGCGGGTTACGGGCAAGCCGGTGGCATAGTGGACCTGCGCCTCCCCGGTGATCCGCGCACGGAACGGGTGCGTGCCTTCTACGCCGAAGCGCCATTCCCCGGCTATCCACCGCGCGACAGCATCGATTGGCTGAGGGCCCGCGCGGAACGCAGCCCTTTCGCCCGGATGCTCGATGCGGCGATCCCCTATGACGCCCGCATCGTGGAGGTCGGGTGCGGCACCGGCCAGATGAGCCTATACCTCGCGCGCGGCGACCGTGTCGTGATCGCGGCCGATCTGTGCCGCGCATCGCTTTCATTGGGAAGGGCCGCGGCAGATCGACTGGGGATCGGCCAAATCTATTTCGTCGAAACGGACGTGTATCATCCGGGCCTTTGCGCGAAGTCGTTCGACATCGTCTATTGCTCCGGCGTGTTGCATCATACGCCGGACCCCCGCGCGGCCTTTGCCCCTGTGGGGCGGCTGGCGCGGCCCGGCGGCCTCATCATCCTCGGCCTCTACAACAGTTATGCGCGGTTGCCGCACCGCTTGCGCCGCTTCGCTGCCCGAGCGAGCGGAGGTCGCTGGTTTCCCGGCGACGTGGCGCTCACGGAACGATGGGAGCAAGCCGAACGGCGAAGCGTGTGGCTGCGCGATCAATATCACCATCCTGAAGAGCATAGGCACCGTGTGTCTGAAGTGCGCCGCTGGTTCGCCGAGAACGGCATCGACTATGTCCGCACTGTGCCGAGCTCCCTACTAGGAGGTGATGGCGAGGATCAGGCGCTGACCTGCCCCGAAAAAGGCGGGTGGTGGCTGGAGGACACATTGGCGCAGCTTGGCTGGATGCGTCAGCTGGGCGGTGAAGGGGGATTGTTCGTAACGATTGGCCGGGCGGCTGCGTGAACCTGGCGACGAACAGGGGCAGGATATTGTTTATGCTATCTTTATCCCCGCTCATCCAATTCCCCGTGGAACCTTAACGGTGATCTCTCCCACATCAGCTTCGCGCAATGATGCGCGTGGAGCTAAGCATGGGGACGATCCTGCACCGACTGGAAAGCGGTAAGCGGTGGTGGCCTGCAGAGATTGGATTGCGGTTTCTGGGGCTGTGCCTTCTGCGCCTCTGTGCGGCCGCTGTCGCCTTTCTCAGCCGCCTGATCCATCAGTCGCCGCTGCATGCAGCCAGGCCGATCGAGATGCTGATCGCAGCCGTCGTCTTCCTCAGCTGGAGCCTCGGCTGCGCCCTGCTTTTCCAAGGGCCAGAGCTTTTCAGGCTGGCTGATCTCCCGGTGCGGCATTGGCGATCGCCCCTCCGATAAAGGCTATTCGAACATGCATGACCTTCTATGGCTCAGCGTGCTGGGAGGACTGTTCCTGCTGACCCTGGCCTTCTTACGTTTAAGCGACACGGCTTGAGGATGGCGCTGCAATGACCCTCCAACTCAGCATAGCGGCCGCCACGGCGATTGGCCTTCTCCTCTATCTGGCCGCCGTCCTGATCCGTCCGGAACGGTTCTGAAGGGATAACCCATGACCCTGCAAGGATGGAGTTTGATCCTCCTTTTCCCTATTCTCACGCTTACTCTGGCGAAGCCGATGGGCCTGTGGCTCCACGGGCTGTATGAAGGGCGGCGGACCCTGCTGCATCCGCTATTGGAGCCGGTGGAGCGCGGATTTTACAGGCTGGCACGCATCGACCCCGCAATCGAACAGGACTGGCGCCGCTATGCGCTGCACATGCTGTTGTTTCAGATGACGGCGCTGCTCCTCACCTACGCCATAGTGCGGCTTCAGGGTGTGCTTCCGCTGAATCCGCGCGGTCTTGCCGGAATGAGCGCGGACGGCGCGTTCAACACGGCAATCAGCTTTACCACCAATACCAACTGGCAATGGTATTCGGGCGAGGTCGCGCTGTCGAACCTCAGCCAGATGCTAGGCCTTGCCACCCAAAATTTCTTGTCGGCCGCGACGGGTATCGCCATCGCCTTCGCTCTGTTCCGCGGCTTCGCCCGGCGTCAGGCGAGTGGCATCGGCAACTTCTGGGCCGACATTACTCGCGTCACCCTTTATCTGCTCCTGCCGATCAGCGTCGTCTATGCAGTCTTCCTTATCGCGAGCGGGGTGCCACAGACTTTCACGAGCATGGTCGATGCCACGACGATGGAAGGTGTGCGGCAGCATATCGTCCTCGGCCCCGTCGCCAGCCAGGAAGCGATCAAAATGCTAGGCACGAACGGTGGCGGCTTTTTCAACGCCAACAGTGCTCATCCGTTCGAAAATCCGACCGCCCTCACCAACTTCGCGCAGATGCTCTCGATATTCGCGATTGGCGTCGGTCTTGCCTGGTGCTTTGGCAAGGCGGTCGGCAATACGCGCCAAGGTTGGGCCATCCTCGCGGCGATGATGATCCTCTTCCTCGCCGGCGTTTCCATCGTCTATGCCCAGGAAGCGGCAGGCAATCCGGTCCTTCATCAGCTGGGCGTTCCCGGCGGCAATATGGAGGGGAAGGACATTCGATTCGGCATCGCCGCATCCGCGCTCTTCTCCGTCGTGACGACGGCAGCGTCCTGCGGCGCGGTCAATGCGATGCATGACAGCTTCACGGCGCTCGGCGGGTTGGTTCCCATGTTCAACATCCAGCTGGGCGAGATCGTCGTGGGTGGGGTGGGTGCAGGTATTTACGGCTTTCTGCTCTTCGCGTTACTGGCGGTATTCGTCGCCGGTCTCATGGTCGGCCGCACCCCCGAATATGTCGGCAAGAAGATCGAGGCTAGGGAGGTGAAGCTCGCCGTACTGGCCATCGCCGTATTGCCGCTCTGCATCCTCGGGTTGACGGCGCTGTCGGCGGTGATGCCACAGGGGCTAGCCGGTCCACTCAACAAGGGACCGCACGGCTTCTCAGAAATCCTCTACGCGTTCAGCTCCGCCACGGGCAACAACGGTTCGGCCTTTGCGGGCATCAGCTCCGGGACGCCCTGGTATAATGGATTGATAGGGGTCGCGATGTGGATCGGTCGGTTCTTCGTGATCGTGCCGGTGCTGGCCGTCGCAGGCAGCCTCGCGGCCAAGCGCTACACGCCCGAAACCAGCGGGTCCTTTCCTACAACGGGGCCGCTGTGGATCGGACTGCTGGTCGCGATCATCCTGATCGTGGGCGGCCTCACATTCCTTCCCAGCCTCGCCCTCGGCCCAGTCGCGGATCATCTCGCCATGATCCACGGCCAGCTTTTCTGAAGGCACCTCCTCCATGACAAGCGCAACTTCCATCTTCTCCCCATCGCTCATCTTCCCGGCGATCCGCGAGGCTGTCCGCAAGCTCACGCCCCGCCACTTGGTGCGCAATCCCATCCTCTTCACCACGGCTGTCGTCGCTCTGCTGCTCATGTTATTGCTCGCCATCGGCGGCGAACCTTTGCCTTTGGGATTTCAACTGCAACTCATCCTCTGGCTGTGGCTGACGGTGCTGTTCGGCACTTTCGCAGAGGCGCTGGCAGAGGGGCGGGGGCGGGCGCAGGCGGCTTCGCTCCGCGCGACTAAGTCGGAACTGGTTGCGCGTCTGCCGGATGGGCGCTCCGTGCCCGCCTCGCAACTGAAGCGCGGCGACACCGTACTCGTGCAAACCGGCGACCTTATACCCGCCGATGGGGAAGTGATCGAAGGCGTCGCCTCGGTCAATGAAGCGGCCATCACCGGCGAAAGCGCACCGGTAATCCGCGAGGCGGGAGGAGACCGTTCTGCCGTGACTGCGGGCACTCGTGTCATTTCCGACCAGATAAAAGTGCGCGTCACGCAGGAACCAGGACAAGGCTTCCTCGACCGCATGATCGCGCTGGTGGAAGGCGCGCAGCGGCGGAAGACGCCCAACGAAATCGCGCTTACCATCCTCCTCGTCGGGCTGACTATCATCTTTCTGATTGCGGTTGCCACCATCCCCGGCTTCGCCAGCTATGCGGGTGGCCATATTTCGGTGGCCGTTCTCGCGGCGCTGCTCATCACCCTCATCCCCACCACGATCGCGGCGCTGTTGTCGGCGATCGGGATTGCGGGCATGGATCGGCTCGTCCGCTTCAACGTACTCGCCAAGTCGGGTCGCGCTGTCGAGGCCGCTGGCGATATTGACGTGCTGCTACTCGACAAGACCGGCACGATTACGATTGGGGATCGGCAGGCAAGCAGCCTGCATCCTCTCGCCCGCGTGGACGCCGCGGATCTGGCCGAAGCAGCACTGCTGGCGAGCCTTGCTGACGAGACGCCCGAAGGACGCTCGATCGTCGCGCTCGTCCGGGATCAGCTGGGCGGCGCGGAGGCAAGCCTGCCGCCGGAAGCGGAGATCATCCCTTTCACCGCCCAGACGCGCCTCTCCGGCATCCGCTTCGCCGGGTCGCTTATTCAGAAGGGCGCAGTCGATTCCATCCTGCGTGTGCACCCCGGAACATCAGCTGATGAGCTTCGCCGCATTACGGATCAGATCGCCCGCCAGGGTATGACGCCACTGGCAGTCGCGCGGGATGGCCGCATCCTCGGCGCGGTCGCGCTTAAGGATGTCATCAAGGCAGGAGTGCGCGAGCGCTTCGCACAGCTCCGCCGTATGGGCATCCGCACGGTGATGATCACCGGCGACAATCCGCTGACCGCAGCTGCCATCGCTGCCGAAGCGGGTGTCGATGATTTCCTTGCCGAAGCAACGCCGGAGGACAAACTCGCCCTCATCCGCAAGGAACAGCAGGGCGGCCGCCTTGTTGCCATGTGCGGCGACGGCACGAACGACGCGCCGGCCCTCGCTCAAGCCGACGTCGGTGTCGCGATGAACACCGGCACCCAGGCCGCGCGCGAGGCGGGCAATATGGTCGATCTCGACAGCGACCCGACCAAGCTGATCGAGATCGTGGGCCTGGGCAAGCAGTTGTTGATGACAAGGGGGGCGCTCACCACCTTCTCGATCGCCAATGACGTGGCGAAATATTTCGCGATTCTGCCAGCCATGTTCGTGGCGCTCTATCCAGGTCTGGGCGCCCTCAACATCATGGGCCTTGCTTCCCCAGGCAGCGCGATCTTGTCCGCGATCATCTTCAACGCGCTGATCATTCCTGCCCTGGTGCCCTTGGCGCTCAAAGGCGTGCGCTACCGTGCGGTCGGTGCGGGGCCGCTTCTCGCCCGTAATCTCGCCATCTACGGGCTCGGCGGCTTGGCTGCACCATTCATCGGCATCAAGCTGATCGACCTTGTCGTCGCTGGCCTCGGCCTTGCCTGAGAAAGACCATCATGCTGAAAGACATCACCTCCGCCCTGCGCCCGGCCATAGTGCTGACGCTGCTCTTCGCGGTTCTGCTGGGGCTCGCCTATCCGGCGCTGTTGACCAGCATCGGCCAGCTTGCCTTTCCATTCCAGGCAAATGGCAGCCTCATTCGCGATGGCGACCAAGTTATCGGATCGGAATTGATCGCACAGGGCTTCACAAGCCCCCGCTACTTCCACCCGCGCCCATCCGCCGCGGGGAAAGGATATGAGGCGGACAACAGCTATGGCTCGAATCTCGGGCCGGCATCCAAGGCGCTGCATGACCGCGTCAAGGCCGACGCCGACGCGCTGCGCACTTCACCAGATTCTTCTGTTCCGGCCGATCTGGTGACAACCTCCGCTTCAGGGCTGGACCCCCATATCAGCCCCGAAGCGGCCTTTTTTCAGGTGGACCGCGTGGCAAGAACCCGTAGCCTCAATGCCGCGCGCCTTCGCGCGCTCGTCACTTCCCGTATCGAGCAGCCGTTGCTGGGCTTTCTTGGCGAACCGCGCATCAATGTGCTGTTGCTCAATCGAGCGCTGGATACTTTGGATGCGAAAACCGCTATCAATCCCTCGTGAGTTCGCAGCCGCACCCTGATGCACGCCCCCGTCCGGAAGCCTTCTTGCGCCAGGCAGCGCAAGAAGGACGTGGCCGTCTTAAGGTCTTTCTCGGCGCTGCTCCAGGCGTGGGCAAGACTTATGAGATGTTGACCGAGGCGGCAGCCCGCAAACGCGCCGGTGCCGATGTCGTGATCGGCGTTGTCGAAACCCACGGCCGTCCTGAAACCGAAGCACTCATCCACACGCTGCCGATCATGCCGCGCCGGAAGATCGACCATCATGGGCGCACACTCAGCGAAATGGACATCGACGCTATTCTTGCCCGCAGACCCGAACTGGTGCTGGTCGACGAACTGGCGCACAGCAATGCGCCCGGCTCCCGTCACGACAAACGATATCAGGATGTCGAAGAATTGCTCGCCGCCGGCGTTGACGTCTTCTCGACCGTCAATGTCCAGCATCTGGAAAGCGTCAATGACATCGTGGCTTCCTTCACCAAGGTCCGCGTACGCGAAACATTGCCGGACCGCGTGATAGAAAATGCTGATATCGAGGTTGTCGACATACCGCCCGACGAATTGATCGAGCGGTTGAAGCAGGGCAAGGTCTATGTACCCGAGGAGGCGACCCGCGCGCTCGGCAATTATTTCTCCAAATCCAATCTGACGGCACTGCGTGAACTCGCCCTGCGCCGTGCTGCTCAGGCTGTAGATGCCGAGATGCTCGACTATCTGCGCGCTCACGCTCTCGCCGGCACCTGGGCTGCGGGTGAGCGCATCCTGGTGGCTGTCAGCGAGCAGCATGGGGCCGCCGAGTTGATCCGCGCGGGCAAGCGCCTGGCCGACGCACTGCGCGGTCCATGGACCGCTCTCCATGTCGAAACGCCGCGCTCGCGCCATTTCACCGACGCCGAAAACGCTCGCCTCGCCGCGACGCTGCAACTCGCCACCCAGCTTGGTGGACAGGTCGCGACCGTGCCGGCGGAACGGGTAGTGGAGGGACTTATCCGCTTCGCTACCGAAGCACGCGTGACTCAGCTGATCGTTGGCAAGTCGATCCGCTCGCGCTGGTTCGAACTGCGCTACGGCTCTGTGGTGGACCGGCTTGTCCGCGAAACGCCGGGCATCACCGTCCACGTCCTCCCTGTTGAGGCTGATCGCGGTTCACGCAAGACGGGCGGGCGCACGGCAGCAGCAAGCCCGAGGGCGCGCGCCCTCGATTATCTGGCGTCGCTGGCGCTCGTCGCGCTGGTGACTCTGGTCGGCACGCTCATCTTTTCGGCACGTAGCATCACCAATGTGGGGTTGCTTTTCCTCCTTCCCGTAATGGTTGCATCGACCCGCTACGGCCTACGGGTAGGGATTTTCACTGGCCTTGCTTCGTCGCTTGCCTATAATTTCTTCTTCATCCCGCCAATTCACACCTTTACGATCCAGAACCCAGAAAATATCCTCACAGTCCTGGTACTCCTGGGCGTGGCCGCGGCCAGCAGCCATCTTGCCGCGCGCGTACGCGATCAGGCGTTGCTTGCAGAACGGAGCGCAAGCCAGAACAGCTCGCTTGCCGGTTTTGCGCGCCAGCTGACCGGTATCAGCCACACTGATGAATTGGCGCACCTGCTCTGTGCTGAAGTGCACCGCCTGCTAGGCGTAAGCACGATACTCCTGCTACCGCACGGCAACCAGCTTGCGATACGCGGCGCCGTACCGCCCGATGCACGGTTGGAGGCGCTTGACCAAGCGGCGTCGCGCTGGACCTTCGATCACAGACAACCGGCCGGGCGTAGTTCCGACACGCTGACCGTTTCAGAATGGCTGTTCCATCCGGTAGCCGCTGGCGACCGGACGCTTGCGGTCTTTGGCCTTTCACGTCCGGATGCCGGCACGCCCATACGTTCGGATCAGTTGCCGCTGCTCCTCAGCCTGCTCGATCAGGCGGCGCTTGCGCTCGAACGCATAAGCCTTGAGTCAGAGATGGCGATGGTAACGCAGTTGAAGGAACGCGACCGCCTGCGCGCTGCTCTTCTCTCCTCCGTCAGTCATGACTTGCGCACACCGCTCACCACAATACTCGGCACGTTGGGCGAGATCGCACCCGCCACAAGCGAACAGGAGCGGCAACTGACGGAAACGCGTGGAGAAGCTGAGCGCCTGAGCCGTTTCGTCGCCAACCTCCTTGACATGGTGCGCATCGAAACCGGGGCATTGCACCAGTCGATCGAACCCGTCGATCTTGCCGAAGCCGTGGCGACGGCGGTGCAGGACCTTAGCCGGGTCCTACGCGATCACCGCATCGTCATGGACATTCCCCCGGACCTGCCTTTCGTATCGGTTGACCCGCAACTGTTTCACCACTGCCTCATCAACCTGATCGAAAATGCCGCCAAATATGGCGACCCCGCAGCGCCCATCAGCATTTGGGCAAGGCGTACCACACACGGGCTTTCTCTGTCGGTCGTTGACGAAGGGCCAGGGTTTCCCCCCGGAGAGGAGCAGCGCATCTTCGAAACATTTACTCGCATCGAGGGCTCTGACCGCAAGGGCGGCTCCGGCCTCGGCCTCGCCATCGTCAAAGGCTTTGCCGAGGCGATGGGCATCAGCGCGCGGGCGAGCAATCGGGCCGATCGCAGCGGTGCAAGTTTCGAACTCCACTTCCCCTCATCCAAGCTGGTGAAAGGCCCGTCCATCGAATGAGCGCAAAAGCTAAACTGCTGATTATCGATGACGAACCTGCCATTCGCCGTCTTCTAGCGGCCGGGCTTACCCGCGCCGGCTATCAGATTACGGAAGCGGGAACTGCGCGTAATGCCCTGTCGGCTATGCCGATAGACAAACCGGACGCGGTACTGCTGGACCTTGGCCTTCCGGATCGTGATGGGCTGGAGCTTGTTCCGCTCATCAAGGCGACCGGCGCTGCGCTGCTGATCATTTCGGCGCGAGACACTACGGAGGAGAAGGTTACAGCACTGGACCTGGGTGCCGACGATTATGTCACCAAGCCCTTCGATACGGAGGAGGTCCTCGCACGTATCCGCACCGCCTTGCGCCATCGTTTTTCAACGATGGCAGAGCAGCCCCTAGTGGTTCTCGGCGACATCGAAATCGATCTCACGGCCCGCATTGTTCGCCGGTCCAAAGAGGAAGTGCATCTGACGCCCAAGGAGTTCGCATTTCTGGCGCAACTGGCCCGACATCCTGGTCGCGTTGTTACACATGCGCAGCTTCTGCTGAACATTTGGGGACCGGGGCATGAGCGCGATGTCGAATATCTCCGCGTGGCAGCGCGCGGCGTTCGCCGGAAGCTCGAAGGCGATCAGCTTGAGACCTCAATCATCCGTAATGAGCCAGGTGTGGGTTACCGCCTTGTGAAGGTGTAGTGAACGGCTTGATGATGTTGATGAGGTTTCATATGTTCACTGCACCCATTGGCTCCGAACAAGCGATATTCCGTAGTGCCATCGCCGGACTCGTGAGCCAATGGATGCGCCTTGGATCAGTAATTCAACCGGACGTTTAAGCCGATCGTGCGCGGTGGGATGCTGAAGGAGAGGTTGCTTGCTCCAAAGGTGGAGACGCGGCTTGCCACTCCATTCACATTACCAACATTTTGGACGAACAGATATGCGCCAACGCGCTTATTCTGGACGCCGGTTCTAAGGTTCAGCGTCGCGAAATCGCCCTGCGTGGTGTAATAGGGATCGGCGGGGTTGAAGCCGCTGCGCCCTTTCCCGGAATAGGTGAAGTCCGCGCGAACCATCCCATCCAGATCAGGCGTCAGTCCCCAGTCGTAGGATGCACTCGCGGACACGGACCAGGGGGCGATGCCAAGCCGGTCGCCTTTCTTTCCACCTGCACTGGCATTTTGGAAGCTGGCGATCACCTGGTCGGAAGTCAGCTTGCCATGCACATAACCAACGGCCGCCGTTAAGTTCAGGTTCTTGATCGGCTCCGCGGCAAGTTCCAGTTCCGCGCCCCGGATGCGGGCGCCACCAGCATTGGCCAGAAAGGTGAAGAGGCCGTCGGCAGTACGCGCAGCAACCTGAATGTCCTGCCAATCGATCTGGAACACTGCGGCATTCACGGTCAGCGCATTCCCAAACCAGCGCGATTTCACGCCGAGCTCGTAGTTCCACAGGCTGTCCGGTGCATAGGTAACCAACTGGCCTTGAAGCGATGGGATGTTGTTCGCTCCGCCCGGACGATAGCCCTGGGCCGCATTCCCATAGGCCATGATGGTGGGAGAGAACTCATAGCTGGCGTTGAGCTTGACGAGCCACCCGTTGCTCTTGGCCGTACGCTCCGTATAAGGCGCGACGATGCTGCTTGTCAGCACGCTGCCTAGCAATGCCTGGCCGCCCGTCACCTTTACGTAATCATAATAGCGCAAACCGCCGGTCAGTGTCAGCGCTTCTACCGGTTTGACCGAAACTTCAGCGAAGCCGGCAAGCTGGCGCAGGTGATTAGAAATGAATCGATAACTGATGTCCTGCAGCGGATCAGGAGCAGACCCGTTGGGCGCCGCCTTGGTCACATGGCTGTCGATATAATCGCGACGGCGCTCATAGAATGCGCCTGCTGTCCATTGCAGCCAGCCATCCCCATCAGACGCGAGGCGCGCTTCGGCCGTTTCGGTGCGCAGATATCCGGGCTGGTAGCCAAGCGCCGGGGTGCGGCTGAGGCCATAGGCATTATAGGCGGCATATTGTGCGCTGCTGCACGGAACTGCCTGCGCATAATAGCCCTGGCATGCGGCAGGTGAATAAGAGATCGCAGTCACGCTGGGTGTGAAATCCAGTGTTCGCAAGATGTCATAGCGGTAGATCGCACCCGACATCGTCAGCGTCACTGCACCGAAGTCGTGTGAGCCGGTCAGGTTGTAGAGCTTGAATCGATTGTTGAACGGCAGGACGACCGGAGTGTTGGTCTTCAGATCGCCGACCGATGGAAACCATCCTTGAGCGTCATCGGCATCGCTGCGCTGGTAGATAAAGGTGCCAGTCACATTGGTGTCGGGGTCGGGCTCGAAGCCAACCACTACACGCAGCCCTTGTGCGGTCATATCGTTGATGTTCTTACGACCCAGCCTGATATTGTCGATATAACCGGTGCGTTGCTCGTAGTAGCCGGATATCCGGACACCCAATAGGTCGTCGATGATGGGGACGTTCACCATCGCCTTGGCGAAATAGCTGTCGCTGCCGCCCTGTGTGAACGCATATTGTCCCTCCATGCCCGCTTCAAATTCGCTGAGCTTGGGCTTATTGAAGATGATGCGCAGAGTACCGGCCATGGAACTGGCGCCATACAGCGTCCCCTGCGGTCCGCGCAGTACCTCCACCCGTTCGATGTCATAGAGGTTGAGGTCGGGCGCGTTGTTGCCCGGATCGCCGACGGTGCCGCCGGGTCCCGTGACAGGCACCTCGCCGAAATACAGCCCGGTAGTAGCCTCGCCGATGCCGCCAATGCCACGAACGCTGATACGGTTTTGGCCTAGGACACCCTGGGCGACATTCACATTCGGCACCTGTCGAAAATAGTCCTGTAACTGGGTGGCGCCCATAGCTGCCAGGCTTTCTCCAGTCATGGCGGAGATGGTGATCGGCGTCGACTGCACCGTGCCTTCTCGTTTCAGGGCAGTTACGACAATATCTCCGCCGCCTTGAACTGTTTCCTCGGGCGATGAAGCCGTGGAATTTTCTTGAACTGTCGTCGCGACACCATAATTATTGGCCCATGCCGGCAGCGCGGCGGAAACTGCCATTGCCGAAACAGTAAGACGCAAAAACTTATCGATATACATCGTCTATTTGCCCCCATTTTGTGATTTTGTTGACGAGTTCTATTCGCTCGATCGTCGGAGGGCATGTTGTGAGGCAAGGCATTGGGGAACAAATGAAAAAATGTTATCGATATAACCAAAGTTCATGGCTTGCTGCCGTTGATCTCAATGGTCGAATTGCCAACTATCATTCCGTATCCACGCCACTTGCTGGATCACGCCTCCAAACATGGCGCCGGCCATCGCACCGCTGGGAAATAAACCATGACGGCCAGTATATTCGATATCTTCAAGGTCGGCGTCGGACCTTCAAGTTCACACACGATGGGCCCTATGACGGCGGCTGCCGATTTCATGCAGTATGTCGGACAAAGGGCGGCGCGCGTTCAAGTAACGCTGTTTGGTTCCCTGGCCCTAACCGGGCGCGGTCATGCTACAGACGTCGCTGTCATGGCAGGGCTGGCCGGCCATAGGCCGGAGAATGTGGACCCCGATGCCTTGCAAGCGACAGTTGCGCGCATCCGAGCGCAGCAGTTGATCCCAAGAGCTGATGGTGCCCCTATGACGTTCGACAGCGAGAGGGACATCGCTTGGCGGCCGCATAAGAGGCTGAACATTCATTCTAACGGCATGCGTTTCATCGCTTGGAATGGATCGGGAGAAAAGATCGCTGAGCGAACCTGCTATTCGGTTGGAGGCGGTGCTGTCATTCTCGCTGATCAAGATGTGGCGGACGACAGAGCGGGACTGCCATCGTCCTATCCGTTCACGTCCGCACGGACATTGCTGGACATGGCGTCTCTAGAGGGCGGTTCCATCGCGAACGTGCAGCGCCAGCATGAATTGACGCTGATGCCGCCTGAGCAATTCGCTACAAAGACGAAGGCATTGATTGACGCCATGACCCAGTGCATTGAACGTGGTTTGCGCCAAGATGGCCTGCTGCCGGGTTCGCTGGGCGTTAAACGACGAGCTCCATCAATATATGCTAAATTGCGGGAGTGCGATATCACTGGTCCTGGCACACGATCTTTGGATTGGGTCAAGTTATGGGCCATGGCCGTCAATGAGGAAAATGCGAGCGGCGGACGCATCGTCACCGCACCTACAAACGGAGCCGCGGGGATCATTCCCGCCGTAATCCAATATTACCTCGGCTTTGTTAAAGGCGCCAATGTTCGAGGCATTGAAGACTTTCTTCTTACCGCTGGCGCAATCGGCCTACTTTTCAAGCAGAATGCCTCAATTTCCGGCGCTGAAGTCGGTTGCCAAGGCGAAGTTGGCGTCGCATGTTCAATGGCGGCGGGAGGACTTGCCGCAGTCCTTGGCGGTACACCATCGCAAGTAGAGAACGCGGCCGAAATCGGCATGGAGCACAATCTCGGCCTCACCTGCGATCCGGTGGGAGGACTTGTGCAAATCCCCTGCATCGAACGAAATGCCATGGGAGCGATAAAGGCGATCGAGGCGGCGCGTTTAGCGCTGTTGGGTGACGGCACCCATCATGTAAGCCTCGATCAAGTTATCGTGACCATGTTGAACACTGGCAAGGACATGAGTGAGAAGTATAAAGAGACCTCTCTCGGTGGTCTTGCGGTAAATGTCGTCGAATGTTGACTGGACCTTATGCTGCGATCGAGAAGGAGGGCGCAAGCGCCGCCGCCAGCATCAGGCAGGACGACAGAAGCACAAGCGGAGTGATCAAGATGGGATGAGTCATTGAAGTTCCTTTCTTTGTCTGCACCCCATCTACTGCTTGAGCCATTCGGTGATAATCTGCTATAAAATTGATAGGTAATGTAGCTGAGCGACATAATGGATCGCGGCCTCCTCGACGCCATCGAAGCATTTGTAAGGGTTGCCCATCACGGCAGCTTCCGTTCGGCCGCCGAAGACCTGCATCTTTCTCCCTCCGCTCTTAGCCAGAAGATCAAGGCTCTTGAGGCCAGGATGGGGGTCGCGCTCCTCATGCGTACGACGCGCAGTGTGGGACTCACGCAGGCGGGAGAGATACTCTTGGCGCGCGCGGCACCCGCCTTCGCCGACTTGGTTACGGCTTATGACGAGGCACGTAACCTCAGCGCACCATCCGGTCTGCTCCGCCTGCACATGCCGCGCGGCATGATCCCACTTCTCGTCGAACCCATATTGAGCGGGTTCTGTGAAGCCTATCCACAAATTGACGTGGAAATCTGCGCTGAAGATCATCCCATTGATCTGATAAAAGGCGGCTTTGACGCCGGCGTCCGACTAGGCGAAATGCTCGACCCGGATATGATAGCCGTCCGCGTTACCCCTCCGGTTCGCTTCGTGGTAGTGGGCGCGCCGCAATATTTCACGAAGCATGAACCGCCCCGTCGCCCTGCGGATTTGCGCCATCATAGCTGTGTCCGGATACGATATGGACAAGAAGGAATCGCGGCCTGGTACTTCATGGAAGCGGAACGGACGATGGACTTGGCCATAACAGGGCGGCTGATTGTGAATGATTTCGGGTTGGGGATAACGGCATCGCTACAGGGGTTGGGACTGCTTTACGTTGCGGAACGCATGGTAGGCGATCATATCGCACGTGGTGATCTTCTCACCGTCCTCGACGAATATGTCCCGACTTCCTCAGGTGTATTTCTCTATTATCCGAATCGGACGCAAGCCTTGCCCAAGTTGCGAGTCTTTATTGATTATTTGCTGAGCAATTCAGTGGCTGACAGCGCATTTGATTAGGAGCGGCAGATTGCATTTGCCAAGAAGCATGGAGTGAACCGAAGTGGTTTTTAGGTGGCAGGACGCGGTGCCCACATTATGAGGGACCCGCGTTGCACGCGGGAACAAGCGGCAAGCTGACGTTTTGCGCGGCGCTGATGCGGAAGCAGTGGTGACCAAGGTCATTCAAACGGTGCGGCGTGCAACGAATCGATAACTATAATGAAGGAGAGATAAATGGTCACACTGTCACACCGCGGCATCTGCGTAAGCGACATCGCAACGTCGGAGCGCTTCTATCGGGAAGCGCTCGGCTTCGAACCCTATCAGGATCATGGCGTCGTCGAGGGTCCGGACATGGAAAAGACCATGCAGATTCCTGGCGTTCGCTTGCGGGCAGTCATGCTCAAACGCCCGGAGGGGCCCGTGATCGAACTGCTGCAGTTTCTTGAGCCGCCGGCCATGGGGCCGCGCGAAAAGCGGTCCACACTCCAATATGGCCTCGTGCATATTTCATTCTATGTGGATGACATCGATGCGTGGGCCGCGCGGATCGCTGAAGCAGGCGGCACAGTTTATGAGGAAACGCGCGCTCATTTTGCCGCAAATGACACTACCCTGCTCTACTGCACCGACCCGGACGGTGTGCGCGTGGAACTGATGAAATCGCCGGGCGAGGCCGAGCGCTTCTCCCATAGCGGCATCTGCGTCGAGGATATCAATGCTTCGCTCAACTATTATGAAGGGCTTGGCTTTGCCCCTGCCGAAAATTACGTGCTTGACCAAGGCTTCGATTGGCTCGGCGTGATCAACGAGGTTCCGGGCATCAAATTGCGCGCTCAGATGGTGCGGGATTCCGCGGGGAATACGATCGAGCTGCTGAAGGTTCTCGAACCGTCCAGCTTCGGTTCACGCGAACGTCAACCGCTCAACCGTTTCGGTCTCACCCATGTCGCTTTCTGGGATGATGATCCCGATGCAACCGCAGCCGAGCTTAGCCGTCGGGGTGGCTATTTCGTCGAAGAAGCGCATGTGACAACTCCGGCAATAGAACTGATGCACGGCGCTGACCCGGATGGCATCCGCATCGAACTGATGCGGCCGGTGTCATCCGCGGGGTAGGGCGTTGGCCGGGGAGCATGCTTCTTCGATGATGTCCCCCCGGCCCAAACCCGCGTCTTGTGCGCGCCTCAGTCGAGCTTGTAATCGCTCTTGATAGGTGCGCGCATCTCATTCCACATATCGACGAGCCGGAAGGGCCAAGGTCCGACCGGGCGGCCCTTACTGTTCTGATAATAGCTTTTCGCTTTGGGGTGGGTCCAGATCATGTGTTTCATGCGATCATCGATCCGGCGGTTGTGACGCAAGAAGGCATCCTGCGTAGGTTCGATGGTCCGTCCGTTATTGGCGATCATATGATCCAGGCACTCAATCATATAATGGACCTGCGCTTCGCTCACGATATTGAGGCCGCCCGCGTGGTTCGGTCCCGCATTAGGACCCACTGAAATGAAATAATTGGGATAGCCGGGGATCGTCGTGCCCATATAGGCCCGCTCTTCCTCATCCGCCCAATCCACTGCGAGATCATGGTCGCCGCGTCCCTTGATGATCAAGTCCTTGACCAGCTTGCCATGATTGAAACCAGTAGCGCAGATGATGACGTCGAACTTATATTCCGTACCATTCTTCATGCGGATGCCGTCCGGCAGGATTTCCGCGATGGGCGTGTCTTCCAGCGTGACATGCGGCTGCACCAGCGCGTCGTACCAGCCCGCATCCATCACGATCCGCTTGGAAAAAATGGGGAAGTCGGGCGTCAGCTTTTCGATCAGATCGGGCCGTGAGCCCAGCTTGTGCCGCATGTGCGACAGGGCATATTGGCGCATCCCTTCGTTCAGGGCGGATACTGCAATGCCATCTTCCGGATAGTCGGGGTCCTTGACGACATTGGGATAGAGGCCGTCGGCCGCGAACCAGAAGACGCGGAATCGGAACCACTCCTTGTAGTGCGGAATATGGCGCAGGGCCCATTTGACCGCTTCCGGCACTTCTTTTGTCACTTCGGGATTGTTGATCATCCAGTGGCGGGTGCGCATAAAGACGACCATTTCGTCAACTTCGCTAACGATGGTTGCCACGATCTGTGCCGAGCTGGCGCCGGTGCCGATGACGGCGACCTTCTTGCCCTTCAAGTCGATATTCTCGTCATAGCCCGCCGAATGGGTGATGGTCCCGCGGAAGCTCTCAATCCCCGGAATGTTGGGAAGGCTCCAGCGGTCGGCGGTGCCGAAGGCGTTAAAGACGGCGTTGGCCTGGATCACTTCCCGTTCGCCGGTCTTCACGTTTTCGGTGGTGACGTTCCATAGCGCCGTATCGTCATCAAATTCCAGGCTGAGGACGCGCGTTTCGAAACGAATGTGGCGGCGCAGATCATATTTATCAGCAACGCTACGGAAGTATTCGCGCATGTCCGCGCCATGCGGATGATAATGATTCCATTCCGGACTGATTTCGAAGGAGTAGGAATAGAAGTGGCTGGGCGTATCGACGCCAACGCCAGGATAGCGGTTCTTCCACCAAGTCCCGCCCACTTCCTCATTCTTCTCGATGACGACATGGTCGTAACCAGCTCTTTCCAGCTCAATGCTGGCGAGCAGGCCAGTGAGGCCCGCGCCAATCACCAGCACCTTGAAGCCGGGCGGCGGCGGCGTTCGCTCCGCCTTTTCCTTGCGGGCGGGGGCGCGCTGGAAACCGCTCTGCTCCAGCACCATGGGGATGAATTCATCCTCAACCGGTTCCCCGACGCTGACGCTCATCATCTTCTGCATGAGATCGAGCGGGGGATCCTCGTTCCGCGCAGCGCCCGGCGTGGTCAGCACGTAGAACAGCTTTTCGCGCAGATCGTCGATGCAGTCCTGGGGGATCTGGTAATCCGGATTAGTATAGGGCGGATGGATGTGAACCTTGAACGTTTCGAGCATCGACTCGTCATGCGTCAGATGAACATAGACCATCAGCAGAGTGTGCAGATTTGCCTGCTCCAGAGCAGCCTTGAGTTCCGGACTATCCTTCATCGGCAACTGGCGGCCGCGTTCAGCAATGTCTTGCTGCATCTTGCTCATACTCTCTCCCATTGAATCTGAAGCGGATCTACAAACAGCTTTGACGCGCCGGCATGGCTGGAAGGACATGCCGGCGCTGACCGGGGCCGGTCAGGCAGCGATTTGTGCTTCGTGCGGACCAGGCGCTTCCTTTGGATAAATAGAGGGAGTGCCGCAGTCATATGTAGCCGTAAGGACCTTGATGAATTCACGATCGCTCATAGGGTCGGTGGGCATGGCAAAGGTCACCCCCCGTGCACGCATGTCTGCGACGAACATGTCGAACACCTGGTCGTGTGTGAGATCATCCTTTTGGCCAAAGACCACGTCCATCTCTTCCTTGTCCTTATAGACCTGCGCGGTCCAATGGAGCATCAGCCTTGTGTCCTCGGCAGGCACGCGCTCGATCACCCGGCCCCCCGTGGTGATCTGCCAACCGTCAGCACTTTCCGGGTCGGCCGACCAGAGCGATTCAAAGGCGAGTCCTTCGGGCATCCGCTTGCCAATCGGCCCGCAAGCTTCGCCGCGATGGAACATCATCTCGTTCTGCGTGACCACGCCGCGGTTCCATGCCGGGGCAGGCAGCCGCTTGGGCGCGGCCTTGGGGCCATCGGGCCAATAGGTAAAGCCGCCGCCGATCGTGCCCTTGTAGAACCAGACGATGACTTGGGCCTTCTTCATCATCCACTTCTGGAACAGCCCGGATTTCGCCATGGTGTTCAGTAGCCAGACGGGCGAGTTGCGGCCGTTCACCCCGCGATAGCTGGTGCCGTCCAGATGCGCCGGATCAAGATTGGCCGAGGAGCCTTGAATGATGAAGTTCATGGACTCCGGTGCGGCATATTGCGCGTTCCAGTAGGAGCGCACGCGCGCCATATGCTCGCTGCTGAAGAAAATGTCGTCCAGTTCGGGGAAGTTGCAGATGCCGTTCTGGCCGAAATAGCCGCGGAAATTGGGCGTCAGGAACATGTCGAACGAGGGTTCGACGCCCTCGGGCATCTGACCCGACATGGTCGCGACAACCTCCTCGGCCGATTTGAAATGCTGAGCCAGCACCATCTTCCAAGGCCCGTTCCGCCGGATGACATCCACAATCCGTCGTGCCTGGTCTTCGGTATACACGTCATCGATAATCCGGGGTTCCGCCACGGGGCGAATGACGAAGGGTTGTTCCTTATTCATTTCATCCTCTCCAAGATGCACGTTCGGAATTTCAACTCGCGATCATTTCCACATTTTCGCTCAACCGCCCTTCGGGATCAGTCGTGAACAGGACGCGGACCCCATGCTCCGGCATCGAACGGATCGTCCCTAGATGCTTACCGCCTCGGGCAATGACCCGATCCCCCAAGGCGTCCAGGTCATCCGTGACGAACCCCAGAATGACTTCGCGATCACGTGGCGCGGGCTTGTCGAGAAGCTTGATCATGATCAGCGATTCAGCGCTCATCGTATCGCCAGGGCCCATGATCACTTCCCGGATCGGTCCCATCACAGCCGGGTCGCCACCATCGACATGGTGCAGGCGCTTGAGACCGTAAACCTCAGAATAATAGGTCGCCATCGCCTCCTCGTCATCGACGATCAGCTTGGTGAAGCCAAAGCGCGCCTTGCGTTCGCTATTCATTGTCCTGAATTCCTTTCGGGCCTGCAGAGATGCCGTTCGGTTCGGCGATAATCCTTTCAAGACCGGCAATGATGTGGGTGAAGCCGTACGTCAGCGCCGCATCCGGATCGACTTCGACCATGTCGAGCTGAAGATCCTGCAACAGGGTCGCTTCGCGCGATGTGAGCGCGTCCAAATGGCCTGTCATCCGGCCGGTATGACGGGGTGGCTGGGAAGTGATGAAGCCGAGCGAAGAAGTCGTGAACCATCGAGCGGCAAAAGCAAGTTGAGGACCTTCCAGTCCTTGGTCCTTGATCAACTCCACCAACGGAACCCAGGTGCGCAACCAGCCGGGCGAGGCTTGGCCGTCCCAAAGACTGAGTTGCATGGCCACGGGATAGCATTCGAACAGCCTTACGGTCGCCCACAGCCATTCCCGCACTTGGTCCTGCCACGGGCCGCCCTGCATTGAACATTCGAAGCGGCTGTATATCTCGTCAGCCACGGCTATCAGAAGCGCGTCGCGTCCGGAAAAATAGCTGTAGAGCGTCATGACCCCGACGCTGAGCCGCTTGGCCAGCATGCCCATCGTAAACCCATCGACGGACACTTCATCCAATAGCTGTAGAGCGGCATGGATGATGGAATCGCGTGACAATTTCGCGGGCCGGCCCGGGTGACGTCGCCGGTTGACGGCGGTTGCCTCCGCTGCGGCTTGAACATCGGGGAACGCGCCATGCGCCGGGCCACCAACCATGTTAGTTGCAGGCTCAGGCGAGTGCTCGCTTTCTTTGATTAAGCCCGCCAACTCACTCTCCGCACGGTCCGGACGTTTTTTGCGGCTCTTGCTGCGCCAGGCGTCGAACAATTTTTGGTAGAATATACCAGAAATTGTTGGAGTCAATTTCCGTAAGTCATACGACTTCGTTGACATGGCCGGATGATCCAGGAAACATGCCCCTTCAGCCAGCGCCATGGCACATTCCAGTGCGCCTCTTTCACGAGCCTGGTCCATAATGAGAAGGAGAGCGCATGCGAGAAGCCGTTTCGGGTCGCAGTGATCGATCGCACTCGCAAGCCTATACATTCTGGGTGCTGTTCCTCCTGCTTGCGGCGAACACGCTCAGCAATGCGGACCGGCAGGTCTTTTCCGTCCTGATCCCCGCCATCAAACAAGACTTCGGTGTGACCGATTCAGTGATGGGGCTGATCGGCGGCCCAGGCTTTTTCCTGAGCTACGTGCTGTTCAGTCTGCCGTTAGCGAGGCTCGCTGACCGGTGGTCCCGAACGCGGGTCATTTCCATCGCCGTGACGATCTGGAGCTGTGCTGCGGCGGCCTGTGGGCTTGTCGGCAATGTGGTGCAGCTCGCTGCTGCCCGCGTTGTTGTGGGTGTAGGGGAGGCGGGCGGCTTTCCTCCCGCACAATCGTTGGTGAGCGACCTGTTCGACAAGACAAAGCGGACCGGCGCTTTGGGCATCTTGACGACCGGCACCTACCTCGGATTAGTTCTCGGCTTGGCTGGGGGGGCCGCGATTGCCGATATTTGGGGATGGCGGATCGCCTTCGTTGCTCTGGCAGCGCCAGGGCTGCCCGTGGCGCTTCTCATCTGGCTGACCGGTCCCCGCCGCGGCATGGCCACCGCCGCCGTGCCAGCGGCATCTGCCAATGATACGATTTGGGCGGCGCTGGCATTCTGCTGGAGGATACCGTCGCTGCGGCTCGCCGCCCTCGCAATGGGTGTGTTCAACATCTTTGGTTATGCCGGGGCGATATGGCTTCCGGCCTATTTCATGCGCTCGCATGGCATGTCGGTTCTGGAGGCCGGGACTTGGCTGGGCATGGGCGCTGCGCTGGGAGGTGTCGCTGGCAGCCTGAGTGCGGGAAGGCTAGTGGATCGCTTGGGCCCACGCGACATCAGGTGGCAGATGCGCGTGCCTGCGCTTGCATTGCTGATCTCCTTTCCGTTGCTGGTCACGATGCTGTCCGTCCCTTCAGGGGCAGCATTGGAATTGGCCACGATCCGCGTGCCCATCGTGGCGATCATCTCGGTGGCGACGGGTTTTCTCGCCGCTGCTTGGGCTGCGCCGGTTTACGGTGCGATCGCCCTCATTGTGCCGCCTGCCCGCAGAGGTCAGGCGGCGGCAGTGCTGACGATCGTGGTCAACCTTCTGGGCAGTGTATGCGGGCCGCTCATCGCCGGGGTTGTAAGCGATCTGCTCGCCGGTTTTTCAGGTGTCGAATCCATCAGGTACAGCCTGCTGATGATGAGCCTGCTGACCGTGGGCGGAAGTCTGCTGTTCTTCCGCGCCGCGAAGCGCTTGCCAGATGACATTCTTCTGGAGGAGGAGAAGGGGCGAGCAGTTTGACAATCCCTGCGGAGCGCACGCCCCTGCATCCTCACGCGCCAACTGTGATGAGGGAAGCGGTTTGCCTTAGGCGGTCACACCTGCGCAATGGCGCGCCGCAATCCAGGCGAACACCATCGCAGGACCGAGTGTCGCGCCTGCTCCGGGGTAGGTGCGCCCCATGACCGGTGCTGCACAATTGCCCGCCGCGTAGAGGCCGTCGATGACCGAGCCATCCTCGCGCAGAACACGGGCATGTTCGTCCGCCATCAGACCGCCCTTGGTGCTGAGATCGCCCGGATAGACGCGGGTGGCGAAGAAGGGAGTTTGTTCCAGCCCACCGAAAGCTGCATTCGGTTTGTGCGTGGGGTCGCCATAGTAAAGATCATAGACATTATTGCCGCGCTGGAAATCCTCATCCACGCCGCGGCTTGCCATGTCGTTAACGCGGGCTACGGTCTGGACCAGGCCGTCAGCGTCGATACCGCATTTCGCCGCCAATTCGGGTAGCGTCGAGGCTGTCACGAAAAAGCCGTTGTCCACAAGCGCCTTGGTCATCCTGGGCGGTGTGCTGCCGAAGAAATATCGGTTTCTGTAGCGGCTGTCGAAGACCAACCAGCAGGGTCCGCGGTTCAGCATCGCCTGTCCCACATCGACATAGGAAGCGGCTTCGTTGACGAAGCGATGCCCTGCCGGATCGACGATGATCGAACCGGGCAAGGTGCGTTCCCAAATGCCGGCATTGATGACGCCGTCTGGCATGATCGAGACGGGGAACCAGGTCGCCGCGTCCATCAATGCCAGTTGGGCTCCGACGGCGACGCCAATCTTGTGCGCGTCGCCCGTATCGTCGGGGCTCGCGGGACTCCATTCACCCGTCACACCCTGCAGGGGGAGGCGATAGGCTGCGTCCTTGGCGAACCCGCCCGCACAGAGCAAAACCCCGCGCGCTGCACTGATCCGCTCTTCGCCTCGGGCGGTCTTTACGACCACAGCGGTGATCCGGCCGTTCTCCTCGACCAGAGAATGGAGCGGCGTGTTGAGGCGCACCGGAATTCCAAGCTTTTGGACGATGACCATCAATTGGGCCACAAGCGTCTTGCCAAGGGCGAGGGGCACTTGGCCCTTCAAGCGAAATGCGATGGTCCTGCCCATCACGCTTAGCAAAGTCGCGAAGGACTTCATGGAGCGGAACGCTGTCGGGATCTGTGGTGCGGCGTCAGTGCTGAGCGCCATGTCCGGCATTGCCGAGCGGCGCATGGTGTTAAGCCATGGACCGAGACGCTTTGCGTCGAAATTGACGCCTTCCAACGTCCGTCCAACGCGTCCGCCCGGATAGTCGGGATAGTAATCCGGATATCGCGGCGCTCGGCGCCATCCAAATCCCTGCTCCGCTAGTTGAGCAACCATCTCCGGCCCCTCCTGCAGATAGGCAAGCCGCCGCTCATGACTGCTCGCGGGCCCGACGTCGCCGATGGTCGCATCCAGATAAGCGAGCCCCGCCTCAAGCGAGTCTTCTACTCCATCCCTTTTCATCAGCGGATTATTGGGGATCCATACTCCACCGCCGGACAAGGCGCTCGTCCCTCCCCACACAGGGGCCTTTTCGATGATGATCGGATTAAGCCCGTTCAGCCGCGCGGCGATGGCGCCCACAAGGCCGCCAGCACCTGTCCCTACGACCACAAAATCCGGTTCGGGCTGCCCAGCCATTGAAATCACTCCGCTTGAACGCGCCGGCCATGGTGGCAGGCGCTGCGGCATCTACATCATCGTTGCGCAGATGCGCAATCGGCATGCCGCGTACGATTAGGTAGGATGAGGCCACTGCTGACCCAATCGGCGATCAAAGGCGGATTTTGTGGTGACCATGGCGGCACCCGGAGCATGATCGCGCCAAACAGGTCCGATGCCAGATAATCGGACAGCCAATATTTCAGCCGAGGGAGCGGCTGCACAGCGAACCAGTCCGGATCGACCGAAGCAAATTGCCGGACGAAGGGCATAATCGCTGCGTCGGCAATCCCGCGTACATCGCCGCACAGGTGCGTGGCTGTCGTCAGCCGCTCTTCAAGCTGCTGAAGGAAAGCCAGCCCGCTGGCGCGATGCGTTTCGGCATTGGCATCATGGCGATCGGGATATTTGTAGCGGTCCAGGTGATGTTTGAACTGCCCGTCATTTGCGGCGATCAGTTCCGGATCATCGCGGTCCAGCCAGCCCTCTGGATCCTGCCCCGCCAGTGCCCAGCGCATGATGTCGATGCTTTGATCAATCACCTCGCCATCGGGCAATATGAGGACAGGAACGGTGCCCTTAGGTGACGCAGCTAGCATCGCTTCCGGCTTCGCGGACAGCTTGACCTCGCGCAGTTCGACACAGGTGACGCTCACCGCAAGCGCTAGCCTGGCCCGCATCGCATAGGGGCAGCGGCGGAAACTGTAGAGGACTGCCGGCGGCATGCTACCATAGCCCCTTACCATCAAAGAGAAGACTGGCCAGCAAGCCGTTCCAGTGCTGCAGCTATGTGGCTGCGGCGCTCAGGGTCTCTGGTGACTTCCAGCATGGCGCTGAGGCTGGCGCGGGCCGCTTCTACATCGCCGTGAGCCAGTTCCAGCCGCGCCAACGTCCACCAGCCAGCGCCATGCTCTGGCGCCACGACCGTCATGCGCTCATACAGAGTGCGGGCGCGCCAGCTGTCGCCCGCCTGCTCGGCTCGCGTCGCCTGGTTCAACAAAAGGCGCACGAGGGCCATGCGGTTGGACATCGGCTCCAGATACAGACTGCCGGAGGATGCGAGCGCGTCCGGCGTCTGCCCAGTCAAGGCAGCCAATTGCTCCAGCTCCACCAGCGCACCTCGATTGAACGGATCTATCACCGTCCGGTCGCTTTCCGAACCCACGCTGACCAAAACATGGCGAGGCGTGTTGAGCGGGTAAGCCGTCCAACCCATACGCCGGGCGGCCGCAACATAGAGGATGGACAGGCTGACCGGCAAGCCGCGCCGCCGGTCAAGTACCCGGATCATGTCCGCGTTGAGCGGCGCATCATAGGCCGAGCTATCGCCGGCAAAGTCAAAATGGGCGCCAAATACAAGCGCGAGTAGGGCGGCCTGAGCTTGCGCTGACTTAAGGGCTTCTGGACCGGAGGCGATCCTTTCTGCATCGAGGGCCACGTTGATTTCACGAAGAAGATCAAGATAGGGATCGAGGTCGACCCCCTCATGATCAAGGCTGCTCAATGCCAGCGCGGCGCTGTCCAGTTCGATCTCCTCGTCAGCGAGCAGCCCGATATAGGCGATATTTTCATTGGGGGCAGTATAGTCCATCTGCCCAAGATGGTGTCGATGGCGCATCTTTCCAGCGTCATGCTACATCGGGTTGATGACTAAGCATAAGAAACGATATCTCACGGCCACGATGGCCGACGGCTATGTGAAGCGGATCGGCCCGACGGCTGACCCGTTCACCCATTATTGGCGGATCGTTGCCGAGCTCGAGAATGGTAAGACGGAGGTCTTCTGGGGGCACGTCAAGTCACTGGCGGAAGCCAAAAAGAAGCGCGCCGCTGCCGAAGAGGCGTCGAAGACGCGCGGCTGGGGAAGCTTTGCGTTCGAAATCGCTGAATTGGTTGAAGAGCCGGTGCAATGACCGACAATCCCTGGTTCAAGCTGTTTCCAATGCGCGTGTCCGTCGAGACAGCTTCGCTGCACATTAGATCAATGCCTGCGATCGAAGGTTTACTGATGAGATACGGTCGCCCGACCAGTCCGCTTGGCGCCTCCAAACGGCGAAGGTTGAAATCGTTCCTCATCATCTTGTGCCCACCGAGACTGGACTAGCCGTCTGGCTGTGAGGCATGAACCGCCTGATCAGAGCCAAGCGGATTCGCGGTGGCGTTCAAGGAGGCAGGTGCATGGGCAGATTTGATAGCAAGTCGGTGGTGATCACTGGCGGATCGAGCGGCATTGGCCTTGCTGCTGCTCGGCGGATCGTCGAGGAGGGCGGCTCGGTGCTTATCACCGGCTCCAACGCAGAGCGGCTGGACCGCGCGCGCCAGCAACTTCCCGCTCTTCACATCCTGGTAAATGATGCGTCGAAGCCTGAAGCAGCGCAGGCTCTGGCGGATGAAGCGCAGCGGCTGTTCGGTACGATCGACGGAGTATTCCTGAACGCGGGTGTGGGTGCGGGGGCGCCTCTCGGGCATTTGACGCCGGATGTTTACCGTCAGCTAATGGACCTCAATGTCGGCGGGCCACTGTTCGGGACGCAGGCGCTGGCGCCGATTGTTCGGGATGGCGGATCGATCGTGATCACGGCTTCCATCGCGAAGGACAAGGGAATGCAGGCCAGCGCGCTTTATTCGGCGACGAAGGGAGCAGTTCGTTCGCTGGTACGTGGGTTTGCACGGGAGCTGGCGCCGCGGCGCATCAGGGTCAATGCGGTGAGCCCGGGGCCAATCGAAACGGATTTCTTCAACCGGCTGGGTCTGCCCGAGGAACATGCTTCCGCCGTGGTGCAGCAGATTGCGGCCGGAAATCCGCTCGGCCGTGTGGGAACGGCGGAAGAAGCTGCGGCTGTTGCACTTTTCCTGCTGTCGGACGAGGCGAGCTACGTCACGGGGGCGGATTATTATGTCGATGGCGGCGATGCGCAGTTGTAGTGGAAAGTTAATCTACTGAATGAAATAGCGAATTGAAAAGGTTTTGAAGCGGTCTAAAATCAGGACCGCGGACCGGGCCCCTCTGGCGCGCTTTCCCTGGCGCGTGATGTCGGACCGCATCGGATGATCCGATGCGAATGGCAGGGTATCAGGTCCAGCTTCTCCTTCGCTTCTGATCCTCCGATCAACATCGATGTTGCACTGGAGGAGCGTTTTCATGGAATTTCTGTTTGCAGACTGGCTGGGAACACCCGCCTGGTTCTGGCTGATTTTCATCGTCCTTGTCGTCGCGCTCACCGCATTTGACCTGGGTTTCCTGCACAAGGAGAACAGGGAGATCGGCATCCGCGAAAGCCTGAGCCTTTCGGCCTTCTACATCAGCGTCGCGCTGCTGTTCGGCGGGTGGATATGGTATGCGCGCGGTCCGGAGCCGGGGATGCAATATTTCACCGGCTTCTTCATCGAAAAGGCGCTGTCGATCGACAATGTCTTCGTGATCAGCCTCATTTTCTCCTATTTCGCGATCCCTGCGCGTTACCAGTATCGCGCGCTGCTGTGGGGCATCGTCGGGGTGATCGTGTTGCGCGGCCTGATGATCGGCGGCGGGGCGATGCTGCTGCATGAAGCCTATTGGGTGCTGTACGTCTTTGCCGCCTTCCTGATCTTCACCGGCATCAAGATGCTTTTTTCCGGCGATACGCCGATGGACATCGGCAATAACCGCGCGATCAAGTTCATCGCCACCCATATACGGATGACGCCGCAGCTGCATGGCGAGCATTTCTTCGCGCGCATGCCGCATCACAAGACAGGCAAGATGGTGTTGGCTGCGACCCCGCTGTTCCTGGCGCTGGTCGTGATCAACTTTGCCGACCTGCTCTTCGCAGTGGACAGCGTTCCGGCCATCTTCGCCATCACGACCGACACATTCATCGTCTATACGTCGAACGTGATGGCGATCCTGGGCCTGCGGGCGCTCTATTTTGCACTGTCGGCGATGGTGCATCGTTTCCACTATCTGAAATATGCGCTGGCCCTCATCCTGGTCTATATCGGTGCAAAGATCTTCGTCGCTGATTTCCTGCTGGACGGCGGCAAATTCCCGCCGGTGCTGAGCCTGGGCGTGACCTTCGCGTTGCTGGCGGCTGGCGTAGGCTGGTCGCTGTGGAAGACGCGGCAGGAGGCGCGCAGCCTGGCGTAATCTTTCGGGCCGGGGCGGCCATGTCTGCCCCGGCCTTCACGCTGCCCCTTGTTCATCCCGTCCTTCCGCCTCTATGCAGGCGTCTGGAGCATGAAGGGGAGGGGCCATGCTGACCGGATCAGCCGACACAGACACGACCATCACGCAGCCGGACGTCAGCCGGCGCGAATTGCGAACCGTTGTGGGCGCGAGCCTGATCGGCACGATGATCGAATGGTTCGACTTCTTCATCTATGGCGTCGCATCAGCATTGGTCTTTAACAGACTGTTTTTCCCGTCTTTTGATCCGCTGACCGGTACGCTTCTGGCCTTTTCCACCTATGCGCTGGGCTTTCTCGCGCGGCCGCTGGGCGGCGTCGTATTCGGCCATTTCGGGGACCGCATCGGCCGCAAGACGCTGCTGATGATCAGCCTGCTCACCATGGGCATATCGACTACCGCCATCGGCCTGCTCCCTACCTATCAACAGATCGGAACATGGGCACCTATCATGTTGATATTACTGAGATTACTGCAGGGGTTTGCGGTTGGTGGCGAATGGGGCGGGGCGGTGCTGATCGTGGCCGAAGTCGCGCCGCCGTCGCAGCGCGGCTTCTGGACCTGTTGGCCGCAGGTTGGCGCGCCGGCGGGCAATCTGCTGGCGGCAGGCGTGTTCGCCTTGTCATCCGCCCTGCTGACGGAGGCGGACTTCATCGCCTGGGGCTGGCGCATCCCATTCCTGATGTCGATCGTCCTGGTAGTTGTCGGATGGTGGCTGCGCCGCGCCGTTTCTGAGAGCATGGTCTTCGCGCGGGAAGCGGCGGCAGGTGGGGTAGAGCGGTTCCCGGCGATGGAGGCGATCCGGCGCAAGGGACGCGCCCTGCTGACCGGCGCGGGCCTGCGCTTCGGGGAGAATATCTGCTATTATGTGATCGCCACCTTCTCGATCACCTATTTCACCGAAATTAAGGGCGGCCACCGGTCGCTGGTCCTGAACGCCGTGCTGATCGGCTCTGCGATCGAATGTGTGACGATGCCGTTGTTCGCCGCCCTGTCGGACCGGGTCGGCAGAAGGCTGGTCTATGGCGCGGGTGCCGTTTGCGTGGCCGCATGGTTCCTGATCTTCTTCGCGCTGATGGATAGAGGAAGCATGTGGAGCGTGGGCCTGGCCATCACCGTCGCGATGGTGGCGCACGGGGCCATGTATGCGCCACAGGGCGCGGCGATCACCGAACTGTTCCCCACGCGTTTGCGCTATTCGGGGGCGAGCATCGCCTATCAGGCGACCTCGATCCTGGCCGGGTCGCTGGCGCCGATCATCGCCCTTTCACTCTACAAGGCGAGCGGCGGCACCGGGCTGGTGGCAGCCTATGTGGTCGGGAGCCTGATCGTCACCATTTTGGCGGTGATCGCTGCGCCTGAAACGCGTGGCGTTGATTTGCATGAGGTGAGATGAGGCCATTGTTTCGGCTGCTGGCAGAAATCTCCAAGTCCGCGCGCTTCATCGATTTGCAGATGTGATGATGCCCTGATTGCCGGAACAGCGATTGCCGGGATGAGTTGGCATGTCTTCAGTCACAGGAGATTGGACATGGCGCAAAAAGGTGCAGGCGGTAATCCAGGTGCAGTCACGGCGAAGGGTGGTGACGGTGCGCGGGGAAGTACGGGGACGGGGCGCGGTGGTGGTAATAATGCCCGCGGGAAAAAGGCGGCCTCTACGAAAAAGGACAAGGAGGATGGCGCGCGCGGGAAATCGAATGAGGATTGACAGGCGCTCTCTGAAGGCAGGAATATATTATTGTTGCATGTAACCTATGTATGCGAAACCTACCCTTAGGCTTTCTAGAATGAAGCTTCAGGGAAGAGACCGGCGGGAGGCCGCAGGCTACTAACGGTCTCCCGCCTTCTACTTTCATGCTCGAGGGGAGGGGCGACAGGGTCGCCCCTCCGTTCTTCACTTGCCTGATGTGGAAGTCTGCCGGTCGATGACCGGCTTTTCACCGCGTTCCTTGTAGATGGACATGGACCGGGAGCGGACCTGGCCATCCTTTCGGACATGGGTATTCGTCATCGAACGCGCGCGTTCATCTTCGTCGCGGGCGGTGGCAACCGACCGTTGGCGCGCCATATTTTCGTTGAACTTGGCTCGGGAGTCCGTGGTTGCGGTGCCGCCATTTGCGGCAGTTGCGTTGCCCCCGCCCGAGACGCCGACGCTGTTCGGGTCGGTGGTGCCAGAACCATAGGTTCCCGCAGATACGTCGCCGGTCGTCGGGGTCGAGGATTGCGAACCGGCGCTGGTTTGCGCCGATGCGGTGCTGGCGGTCGCGAGGCAGGTTGCTGCCAAGAATAGTCCGATTGATCGCTTCATTATTCGCTCCTTTCCGGGCGGTCGTCGATCACGATCTTGCATCCATCCGGCCCGCGGCTCACCGTCACCGAACTGCGATGGCCATTGGCCATGCTGGTGGCGCTCGATGTCGATGAACTATTTGCCCCAGTCGAAGAGGATGAGGCCGCGACATGGGAAGAGGCCGACCGGCCGGACGATGCGCTGGCGGCTGAGGCGCTGCGCCCATCGTCCGGCACCTGAGACGTTTCGACATGACCGTCTTCGAAAATATGGGTGCGGCGGCAGCTTTCACCCGAAGGCTGCGATGCCGCCGCCGCTACGGCTATGGTGATGATGATGAGGTCCATGACGGCACCTCTCTTGGGGGCGGTGCCCGCCCCCAAAAGCCTGAAGAGTTAGCGGGGGTTGGTCGAGTTCGCGGTGGAATCGCCATAAACCTCGCCGGTCGAACCGTTGCGATCGGTCGATCCATAGGCGTCAATCGAAGTGGAGGTGCTCTGTGAGCCCGTGCCGCTTGCCGAACCGCCTGCGGTCACGCCGCCGGTGGCCTTGTTGCGATCCGTATAGATGGTGCCCGACCCGTAGGTGGATGCAGAGTTCGAGGTGGCCGAGCCGCGGCGATCGTCGCGCTTGTGGCGCTTGCCGTCCTGCTTGTCACGGCCGCGGTCGTTGGTTGCTCCGGTCAGGCCGCCTGCCACCGAGCCGCCGGGCGTGGAAGCGGTCACACCGCCGCCAACGGCTGTTTGAGCGAAGGCGCTGGTCCCCATCAGACCAAATGCAGCAAGCGATGCAATAATGGCTCCATGACGCATAATACTCTCCTTCATTCTATTTGTCGGATTTCCAGATGCAGGGGCATCGGGTGGGGAGGAAAGCATTAGGACGGGGTATAAGTTCAACGGCTTGACCGGGCTTTAAGGTCGCTTTGGCCCACCTAAACCGCTGATGAACAGGTTCGTAGTGACGGGTTCATGCGGGGGTGGCGTTCCGTCAAGTTGATTGCGCATCGGGAACAAGGTGATGATCTAATTGTTCAATGTCGGTCAGGAGGAGCTTGATTATGGCTGAAGTTCACAGAGATCCTTATACCGGTGACCGTACGGTTGTTCACAAGAGCAGGGGCGGGCGCACGCTCGCGATCGTGGTAATCCTGATCCTGGCGGTGGTCGGCATCTTGTTCGCCACCGGCTTCTGGAAGGCTGATGTGAAGGGCGGCGACGTGCCCGAAGTTAGCGTAAAGGGCGGCGAGCTTCCCAAGGTGGATGTGGATTCCAAGGCAGTCGTTGTCGGTTCCAAGAAGGAAACGATCGACGTTCCCACCGTTGGCGTGAAGGATAATGGCGAGGAATAAAATCTTCGTTCGTCAGGGCTAAGTGTCAGGGCCGAATGTCATGCGTGCTTGAGTGGCGGCGCATGATGTTCGGCCTTTTTAGTGCGCCGACAATTCAAGTGCCGGCTACGATGACCTTGGGTCCCGCTTTTTCCAGCATGGCAAGCGTCTGGGGCTGAACGCCCTGGTCGGTGACGACGACGTCCACTTCGTCGAGGCCGCATACGATGGCTCCGGACGATGAGGTGAATTTCGAGCTGTCGACCAGCAGGATGACCTGTTCAGCTCGGTCGATCAGGCGGCGTTCGGCGGCGACTAGGATGACGTCCTGCTGCATGACACCCTGCGGCCCCACGGCTGCTGCGCCCATGAACAGCTTGGGCGCATGGAAACGCGGCATGGATTCCTCGCCCGCGGGGGCAAGGATGATGTTCTGCTCCCGGAACAGAGTTCCTGAGGGAAGGAGAATCTGGGTGCCGGGCTGCGGCAGCAGGGCGTTGGCAATGTGCAGCGAGTTGGTGAGGACCGAAAGGTCGAGCCCGCCGATGTGCGGGCACATCTGAAGGGTAGTTGTGCCCCCGTCGATCATGATGCCTTCGCCATGCTGGCACAGCTGGGCGGCGGCGCGGCCGATCGCCTGCTTTTGCGCCAGATGTTCAGTGATCGACTGGGCGAAAGGAGTGCCTGCGAGACGGGCGGCGCCATCCGGGCTGCCGCCATGGCTCTCGGAAAGCTTGGCGCCGCCACGGACGCGGTGGATCACGCCTTCTTCTTCAAGCCGGGAAAGGTCCCGGCGGATGGTGGCCGGGGACGCCGCAAGCCGCGCTTCCAGGTCGCGGTAGCTGACGAAGCCGTTCGGGCCCATCGCTTCGATGATCAGCCTTTCACGTTCCGTCGCGTGCATTGTCCCCAACCCCTTTCAATCAGGCAGCCTGCCGTTCAGCTTCAAGCTGTTCGAGCGATTTGCCCTCGTTACGCGGCGCCCAAAGCGTGCCGACGAGGCCGCTTATGACGAGGAAGCCCGTCAAAATCCACGCCAGCGTCGTGAAGCCCGTATCGCTCAGCATCGGAACGAAGAAGCTGAAAATGCCAAGGCTGATCCGGACGATTGCGAAGCACAGACCCTGCGCGGTCGAGCGCAGCATGGTCGGGAACATCTCCGAACTCCAGAGCTGGAAGAAGCTCTGCGCGCCGAAGCCGCCCCCGAATTGCAGCAGGAAGACGTAGAGCAGCGCGACCGGGATGGTCAGCGGGAAGACCGCCAGCAGCGCCATGCCGATCACCTGGATGATCGCCGAGATGGCGAACAGCGTGCGCTGGTTCACCTTGTCCGCATAACGCATGAAGACGAGTCCGATGGACACCATGCCGATGGCGAAGGACAGCGCCTGGATGGCGACCGATTGCGCCTGCGTCGCTGCGCCCACGGTGCGCAGGATATAGGGGAAGAAGAAGCCGTTGGTGCCCGCCCACAGGTTCCAGAAGCCGTACATGCCGACGAGGCCCAGGATGGACGCGAGATATTTGGGCTGGAAGAGCGTCGATACCGGCAATTTGGCGACGCCTTCAGCCTGCGCGGCCTCCCACCGTTCGGACTCCTTCATGCGCGAGCGCAGCAGGGTGAGGGCAAGGGCGATCACCAGCAGATGCGCGAAGACGATCCGCGCGCCAAGCTCTCCCAAGTTGGTGAGCGCGAGACTGAGCAGCAGAACGACGACCGGACCCAGATACCATAGGACCTGCGCCACGCCGGAATGCTTGCCCCGGCGATCGTCCGGCGCCTGTTCGGCGATCAGCGACCAGGAAGCGGGAATATCCGCCCCGACGGCGAGGCCGACGATGAGGAAGCCGGTCACGATCATCCAAGGCGCGAAGGCGAAGACGAGCATCGCCATGCCGACGGCATAGACGAGCATATCCCACTGGTAGATCTTCTTGCGGCCAAGCTTGTCGCAGAGCCGTCCGCCGATATAGGCGCCGACGCCAGCGCCGATGGCGTTGGGGCCGAAAGCGCCGATCAGGCCGATAAAGTCGTTCGACAGCTTATAATGTTCCTGCCACAGCGCGAGGGCGGCAGAGCCCGCAACGATCGAGCCCGCGTCGATATAGTTGGCAAGACCCGCAAGGATTGTGTCCCGCCAATTGTCTTTTTGTGCTCCCGCACTCATCAGATGTCCCTCCCGGCCAAAATAGTCTGGTTTATGTCGGCGATCTTGCATGATCCGGTGAGCGCCATCGCCACGCGCATCTCCGCCTCAATGAGTTGCAGCATCTTCGTCACGCCCGCTTCGCCCTGCGCCGCTAGCGCATAGGCCCAGGCACGGCCGAGCAGCACGCCCTTCGCGCCCAGCGCCAGCATGCGGACCACATCGAGGCCCGATCGCACGCCGCCGTCCACCAGCACGGTAAGCTTGTCGCCCACCGCCTCAGCGATCGGGGGCAGGGCGCGCGCGGTCGAAAGGACGCCGTCCAGCTGACGCCCGCCATGGTTGGAAACGACGATCCCGTCCGCGCCAAGCGCAGCGGCTTCGCGCGCATCCTCCGGATCGAGCAGGCCCTTGATGATCAGCGGCCCCTTCCATTCCGAACGGATGAAGTCGAGGTCGCGCCAGTTGATCGACGGGTCAAAATTGTTGCGCATCCAGGCGAAGAAATCTTCGATGCCGGTCTTGCCCTTCAGCACCGGGGCGACATTGCCCAGCGTATGAGGACGGCCGCGCACGCCAACGTCCCATGCCCAGTCCGGCTTCATAGCCGCCTGCGTGGTGCGCCAGATCGCGCCCTTGAGGCCATCCGCTCCGGCAAGGCCGCTATGATAATCGCGATAGCGAGTGCCGGGGACGGGCATATCGACGGTGAAAACCAAGGCGGAGCAATTGGCCGCTGCCGCCTGGGCCAGCAGATCCTTCATGAAAGCGCGGTCGCGGATCATGTAGAGCTGGAACCAGAAGGGCCTGGTTGCCGAGCGGGCGACTTCGGCGAGCGAGCAAGCGCCGACGGTGGAGAGGGTGAAGGGGATGCCAGCTCCCTCGGCGGCGCGGATCGCCTGACATTCTCCACGGCGGGCATTGAGACCGGCCAGGCCGATGGGGGCAAGCCCAACCGGCAGCGCCTGTTTCTGGCCGAACAATTCCGTCGTCAGGTCCATGCTGGACACATCGCGCAAAACCCGCTGGCGCAGCGCTATGTCCGATAATTCGCTGACATTTTTGCGCAGCGTGACTTCGGCATAGGAACCGCCGTCGATATATTCGAAGAGGAAACGGGGCAGGCGGCGGCGGGCGGCCTCGCGAAAATCGGCGACGCTGGCTATCGGCATGGGGCGGATCCTCAAAGGGCAGGCTCACTGATCCCGGCCAGCCACCGGGAACGGTAAGAGGAAATGTCTTCATCAAGCGGCTGCACCCGGCTGAGCGAGCCCTGCGGTTTGAGTGATGGGTCGATCAGGCGCAAGGCGCCGAAGGACACGTCATTATGCGCGTTGGCGGTATAGACAGCCATTCCCGGCCGCAGGGACGCGAGCGCGCGCACGAAAACCTCCGCATCGGCGAAACGGCCTTCCACCAGCAGGCAATCGCGCGCGCCAATGAGGTCGAGCATCGTATCGGCGACCAGCGCGGCATAGAGGCATACCGCCGCGCGCCGTTCATACCAGTCGTCCGGCCGGGCGATCCAGTTGCCAGCGCCGGTGGGATAGGGGCCGAAGCCGGGGGCAAGGGTCGGCAGCAGCATCGCACCTTTGCCCAGCACCTTCGGTACGGCGGCGAGCAGGGCGGGCTGGTCCGGTTTGATATCGACGCGGCGCGTGTCAAATTCGATCACGGTTTCAATCTCGCGCCCGCCCATGAAGCGAGCAGATGGCACTGGACAGCCATAGGCATCGACATTGACGAGGCAGTCACGGCCCTCAGCCAGCGAGTGCGTGGGCACCTGCTGCGCGGGCAGGCGCATGGCGATGAACCAGGTGCCGGTGGACAGGATGGTCGAGTCACCCTGCGCAATCTCGTCAAAGCCCCGTGCCGCCAGCAGCGCTGCGTTGGAATCGTGAAGACCCGCCAGAACGCGGATGTCCGGCGAGAGACCGGTACGTTCGGCAAGGTCAGGCCGCAGGGTGCCGACGCTGTCTTCCGCCTTGCTGAGCGGTGCAAAGCGCGATGCCCAGCCCATGCGTTCAGCAAGCGGCGAGAAGCTCGACGCGTCGGGGGACCAGAGGTCGCTATGGCATCCCAGGCTCGTCACCTCTGTAACGGCGACGCCGGACAGGAACCATGCCCAATATTGCGCCCAGGGCAGGAGGGTGGCAGCGGCCATCTCAGCTGGATAAAGCTGTTCCATCCAAAAGAGTTGCGAGCCGATATTAAGACCATCCGGCAGGGCGGGCGAACCAGTGAGCGCAAAATCGTCCCGCTCCGTCCGGTAGGCGGCCATCACCTCCTCGGGGATCGCCTGCTCATAATCAATCGGCGGAAAGGCCAGTTGCCCGCGCACCAGCGCAGCGATGCCCGCACCATGCGCGACGGGGACAATATATTCAGCACCGCTGGACGCGTATTTGCCGAGCGATTCGACAAGCCATTCTTCGATGCCAGCGGTGTCCAGACGGCGGACGCCGCCGTCCGTGCGCACCTGATTGGGACGCACCTGGCGGTCGAGTATCTGGCCGTCGCGCGACCATAAGGAGACTTTGCTGAGCGTTTTGCCGATATCGACGATAATAGCGAAACCGCGGTTCAGCGTGCCCTCCGGCATAACATTTTTCTCATTTTGTTTGATCGAATATGATCGATTAATAACGCAAAGGATTGATCAGGGGAAGCGCAAATGATAATGGGGGCGCCATGAACATGCAAAATCCAGTCTCGTCCGCGGCGATTCCTTTTGCCGTCCCTTCCAGCCGCTGGGATGATGGCGTCGCAGCCACGCTCAGCCCCGCCGAACTGCTCCTGTACCGATCGAATCTGCTCGGTTCGGACCTCACGGTGACCAATTTCGGCGGTGGCAACACCTCCGCCAAGATCCGGGAAACCGATCCGCTGACCGGCGAGCAGGTCGATGTGCTGTGGGTCAAGGGTTCCGGCGGCGATATCGGTTCGATGAAGCTGGACGGCTTCTCGACCCTCTATCAGGACAAGCTGCTGGGCCTGGAAAAGCATTATGGCGGGCCGGAAGATGACGACAAGATGGTCGGTTATCTGCCGCACTGCACGTTCAACCTGAACCCGCGCGCGGCATCGATCGACACGCCGCTGCACTCATTGCTGCCTTTCGCCCATGTCGATCATGTTCACCCGGATGCGATCATCGCGCTGGCCGCTTCTTCGGGCGGCGAGGCCGCGACGAAGGAGATTTGGGGCGGCAAGATCGGTTGGCTGCCGTGGAAGCGCCCCGGCTACACGCTGGGCGTGCAGCTGCGCGACTTCGTGAAGGCCAATCCCGGCGTGGAAGGCGTGATGCTGGCGGGCCATGGCATCATCTGCTGGGCGGACACCGCCAAGTCCTGCTACGAACATACCGTTCAGCTGATCGCTGACGCGGCCAATTATCTGAATGCAAAGCTGGGTGAGAAGCCTGCTTTCGGTGGTCAGGTCGTTTCCCCCAATCCCGATCGTGCGGCGATCGCTGCGGACCTGATGCCTCGCCTGCGCGGCCTGATGACCGGCGCGCGGACCAAGGTTGGCCATTATTCGGATGACGCCGAAGCGCTGGAATTTGTTGGTTCGGTCGACTTCCTGCGTCTGGCGGCGCTGGGCACGTCCTGCCCGGATCACTTCCTGCGCACCAAGATCGCACCGCTGCCGCTCGAACCGACAAAGCTGCAGGACGACGCGTATCTTGCCGAGCAGATCGCGGCCTATCGCGACATGTATGCGGCCTATTATGAGCGCTGCAAGCGGTCCAACTCGCCCGCCATGCGCGACGCCAACCCGATCGTGGTGCTGGTGCCGGGCGTCGGCCGCATCACCTTCGCCGGGGACAAGACCACGGCGCGTCTGGCTGGCGAATTCTATGGCAACGCCATCAACGTGATGCGCGGCGCCGAGGCGATCGGCAGCTATATCGCGCTGGATGAGCAGGAAGCGTTCGACATCGAATATTGGCTGCTCGAAGAAGCCAAGCTGCAGCGCATGCCCAAGCCCAAGCCGCTGGTCGGCAAGATCGCCCTGGTGACGGGCGGCGCGGGCGGCATCGGTGCGGCGACCGCCGCGCGGCTGCTGTCCGATGGCGCTTGCGTGATGCTGGCCGACCGTGACGCCAACGCGATCGAAGAAGTACGCGCGGGCTTTGCCAAGCAGTTCGGCAAGGATGTGATCCGTGCCGCCGTTTGCGACGTGACCGACGAGGCGCAGGTCCAAGCCGCGTTCGACGATTGCGCTCGCGAATTCGGCGGTCTCGACATTCTGGTCGCCAATGCGGGCATCGCCTCTTCGGCGCCGATCGAGGAAACCACGGTCGCCCTGTGGCGCAAAAATTACGATGTGCTCGCCGAGGGCTATTTCCTCACCGCCCGCGCCGCCTTCCCGCTGATGAAGCGGATGAAGGAGCAGGGTGGCGCGTCGATCGTGTTCATCGGTTCGAAAAATGGCGTTGCCGCTGCGACCAACGCGTCGGCCTACGCGTCGGCCAAGGCTGCCGCCAATCATCTGGCGCGTTGCCTGGCGCTGGAGGGCGCGCCCTTCGGCATTCGCGTCAACACGGTAAACCCGGATGCGGTGATCAAGGGCAGCAAGATCTGGGACGGCGACTGGCGCAAGGAACGCGCTGGTGCACATGGCATCGACTCCGGCAAGGAACTGGAGGAACATTACCGCCAGCGCTCGATGCTGAAGCGCGACGTGTTGCCGTCCGACATCGCCGAAGCGGTTTACTTCCTGGCCGGCGACATGTCCGCCAAGTCGACCGGCAACATGATCAATGTCGATGCGGGTAACGCCCAGGCGTTCACGCGCTGATCGGCGAGGAGAGGTTAATATCATGAGCAACCTGCCCATTTCCGCGGAACTGATCGCGGAAGCCAACGCCCGCGATGCGCAAGCGCTGGAAGAAGATTATGCCGCGCTCGGCCGCAAGCTGTCGCGCACCGGCATCGACATCGACGCGATAAAGGACCGCGTCGCGGGCTTTTCCGTCGCCGTGCCCAGCTGGGGCGCAGGGCGGGGCGGTACGCGTTTCGCAAAATTCCCGATCGCGGGCGAGCCGACCAACATCCATGAGAAGCTGGAAGATTGCGCCGTCATCAACCAGCTGAGCCGCGTGACGCCGCGCGTGTCGCCGCATTTCCCCTGGGACAAGGTGAGCGATTACAAGGGCTTGCGGGAGGAAGCTCAGAGCCTCGGTCTAGGTTTCGACGCGGTCAATTCCAACACCTTCCAGGATCAGCCGGGACAAGCGCAGACCTATGCGACCGGTTCACTGTCCTCGACGGTCGAGGCGACCCGCCAGCAGGCGGTCGAGCATAATATCGAGTGCATCGAGATCGGTCGCCAGCTGGGTTCGACCGACCTGACGGTGTGGGTCGGCGACGGCACCAACTTCCCGGGCCAGCAGGACTTTGCCCGCAGCCTGGATCGCTATCTGGAAGCGGCCGCCCAAGTCTATGCGGCGCTGCCCGATGATTGGCGGATGCTGCTGGAACATAAGATGTTCGAACCCGCCTTCTATTCGACGGTCATTTCGGATTGGGGTTCGTCGATCCTGGCGGCACAGGAACTGGGCCCCAAGGCGAAGTGCCTGGTCGACCTTGGCCATCACGCGCCGAACGTCAATATCGAGCAGATCGTGGCGCGCCTGCATCGCTTCGGCAAGCTCGGCGGCTTCCATTTCAACGACAGCAAATATGGCGACGACGATCTGGACAGCGGTTCGATCAACCCGCACCAGCTGTTCCTGGTCTTCAATGAACTGGTCGAGGCGGAGCTTCATCCGCGTGACGGGTTCAACCCCAGCTACATGATCGACCAGTCGCACAATGTGACCGATCCGATCGAGTCCATGCTGTCGTCGGCCGAGACGATCACCGCATGCTTCACCAAAGCGCTGCTGGTCGATCGCGAAGCGCTGCATGCCGCGCAGGAAGGCAATGACACGATGATGGCGTTCCAGGCGCTGCGTCGCGCCTATAATGTCGATGTCGCGCCGATCATCGCGAAGGCGCGCGCCGAAGCCGGTGGCGCGATCGACGTACTGGCGACCTATCGTGCCAGCCTGTGGCGTGAACGCAAGGCTCAGGAGCGGAAGGCCGTAGGTCTGGGCGCGGGGATCGTCTGAGCTATTGAGTTAGAAAGGGCGTTGCTGCTTGCGGTGGCGCCCTTTCTCATAAGTGAGGTAGTTTAACATATATCCACACCAACTGGTGTCTTATCCTGTAAAATCAGCTTGTTGTGGCAAAACGGCTGTCCATTGTGTTTCCCTGATAATTCGGACGATCAAGGGAGTGGGAAGTGTAAGTCGCCGAAGGCGGCGCACTTCCCACTCCCTTGATCGTAACCCGACCGATGGCGCGCCATTTCATTCATCAGTTGAGGGTAGGGGTACCGGAACTTGCCCCGGCGACGCCCTCGCGAGGGCAGCGGTATAGAGCTGGCGCCAGTGTTCGGCCTTGCCGCGCTCGCGTTCGGCGGTCCGATCGGCTTTCGCTTTTTCAGCGCGAGCAACCCTCAGATCAGCTTCCAGACGCTCGATTTTGTTGCGCAGAGCAGCTTCGATGTGGCGATATTCCTCAGGCGTGCGCAAGGGCACCTTCTTGCCATTGATGACCTCGGTTTCCGACCTGGTTTCCGTGCGCTCCTCACCGATTTCATCGCAGAAGTTGTTGTAAAGATATTGCCGACTGACCTTGGCCTCCCGGGCCACCGAGACGAACGTCACCGCCTGCTTGCTGTCGCGCAAGCGCATGATGGCATCCTCCACTGCGGCGCGCTTTTCGGCGCTGCGCCGGCTCCTGGCATTGTCGAGGGTCGCGATCCGTCGATCAGGTTCTGTGATCATGGCAGCGCTTCCTCCCGAGCAGCGGCAGGTTTGTAGCGCTGATTTTCGCCCTTATAGAGGCCGCGCTCCTCAATGGAACGGATGATGGTGTCGGTGTTTTGGACTACGTCCTTGTTGCGTTGGAGTCGCTTGCGGGTGATGTCGGCCATGCGGGCCTGGCCGTTTTCCTCGTAATTACGGGCTTCCTGTTCGAGGCCCTCGATAGCGACGTAGAGCCCGGCTCGTTCGCAGCGGAAGTGGTCGATATCATCACCGTCGGCGCGGAAGAACCGGCATGTCAGACAGGCATGGGCATGCTCGCACCATTCGCCGAGCTGGCCGGGTAGGGTACAGGCGCCACCAGAGACCCTTGTAGCCATCATGGTTTCCTTGCGCAGCAGCAGTTCACCGACTGTTTCATCAACCTTGCCTTCGATCGTGAAGAACTGGCCGCCGCCCTTGCGGAGCAGGGCATTCTTCTTAAGATCCAAGCGCTTGTTGACGTACATTGATGCCATGTCGGGCGAAGCATGGCCCAGCTCGAACATGATGCTCAGGATATCATGGCCCTCGGCCGCCATTTGCGTCCCCCTGTGGTGACGCAGCGGATGCCAGGAGAAGTCGAACGGCCTGCCTTCGCCATCGACGATGTGGTGCGTGAGGCACAGCTTTTTCAGTTCCTGCAACGTCCAGTGATAACCAAGGAACGTTTCCCGCTTGCCGTAGAAGACGGGGAACAGATATTTCGTGGCACGGCCATAGCGCTGCCTAACATGATCCCGCTGGGCTTCGATCAGCTTGATCATCGTTTGATGCGCGGGATCGGTCACCAGCAAGGGCTTGCTATTCCAGCGGCTGACCTTGTTCTGCCAGAAGGTGAAGATCATGAACCGGCTATCGTGCGGATCGGGCTGCAAGCAGTCGAAGAGCAGGGCGTGCAGATCCTCAGCGCGAGCGCCGGTCGTCAACCCGATCGTGAAGATGGCGGGGATCGGTACGGGCAGTTCATCCAACTTTGTCATCATCGCCGCCAATGCTTCCGGGGGCGCCGCCCGATTGGCGCCTTCGCGTGAAGCATAGAGCCGGTTACGGGGATCGTCCGGAGCCTGTTTGTAATGGATCCGCCATGCAGCCCGCTTGTCGAGCGCGATCCGCGGCCATTGCCCAGGTAGCAGAACCGGCGCTGCGCGCATGAGTTGGACGATGTCGGTGTACCAGTTCTTGCCCTTAGCATCGTGAGCATTGCCCCATGCCAGATAGCGCTCCATCGTCAGGTCATTGATTTGCTTGGCATCCGCAATACGCGCTTCACGCAGGAACCGAGCGAACACCCGTAATCGCGACAGCATTTTTACGACAGTGCCCGGGCCGAGTTCGCCATGGGCGACCTTGTCGAGCAGGAACGCCCGCATCAACGGCCGCAACCACGGCTCGAAGCATAGGAAGTTCAGATAGCTGTCGCTCCGGCGCTGCCGGTCACGGAAGCGCGTGTCTTCCTCGCTGTATAGATCGTTGAGCAGGATGATGTCGCGTTCGGTCAGGGCTGCCATTTGCGCGCGGTTTACGACCGCAAAACGATGGATCTCGCCGAACAGTTGCACTTCCGGTGCCCGATAGTGGCTGGTTACGATTTCTCCGTCGCGAATCCAATGGCGTGTCTGGCTCTGCCTACGGCGCTGATGCCGCTCACCATACCACGCGGCATAAAGGGCCAGGACTTCCTCGTTATGACATCGAGATCCGGCTCCGTCAGCTGCGGGGGCGAAGTCTGGATGAGCGATATCAGCAAGACAAGCCGCGTCAAAGCGCTGAAGCAGGCTGGCGCCTTCCTCGACCAGATATCTGATCACCGGGATCCGGCGCTGGAACCAATGGGCATCGGCCTTGCGATCATCGAGCACCGAGGCCACCAGATAAGTTTTGATCTCATTGGTCAGCACCGGAACTTGGGCGTCGAGCGACATGCGTTCATATGTCAGGCTGAGCCAGGGATGGCCGAACACTTCGGTCATCAGGCTTTTGGACCAGACGGGATTGGCGACGAGAAGGGGGGATGTTTCCGCGAGCCTGGCGCCGAGCCAGTTGTGGTAGCGCTCGGTTTCGTGCGGCGTTCCGCCCACCACCGCCAACGGTTTCATGACCATCGCAGATCCTTTCCAAGCAGCTCGGCCTCACGGAGTTTCTCAAGCCTTTCATGCACTTGCTCTGGTCCGTTGAGATAAAGCCCGCGGATCTCCGAGGCGAACAGGTGCTGGTAGAAGGCCGCTGTCGTCTGCGGGCTTGCATGCCCCAGGCGATCCGCGACCTCGATCAGACTGTATCCCGCCGCGATGGCTTCGGAGGCATGGCTGTGGCGGAACATGTGCCAGCTAAAGTTGATATGCGTGCGTTGCTCCAGCAAGTCCTTGAGCTTCTGGGCGTAGGACAGGCTCATGGCATGTCCGATGGCACCGGCCCTGACATTGGCGAAGACATATTCGCTGCCCGACTCAAAGGCCGGAAGATATTCGTCGCTGGTGAGATAATCGACGTACATGTTGAGCACATAGTTATGCACCGGGACACCGCGTGTCCGACCGGATTTCGCGCGGGCGCCATTGGCGTTGTCCTCGCGTGGAATGACCCAGATGACCTTTTCCAGCAGATCGATATCAATATGGTGCAGGCCCAATGCTTCGCCGATCCGCAGGCCCGTATTGTAAAGCAGCACGATCAGGAACGCGTCACGAACCAGGTTGCAGCCCTCGATCAGCCTCAGCACCTCGGTCGGTGTCAGCCGTTTCTTGAGCACCTTCTGCTGAACGCGCCCGGGATCGCCGGACAGGTAACGGTCCTTGCGTCGCGTCGTGCGGCGCTGGCTGATGTGCTCCAGGAAAGGCTTATAGACGCGATGACCGTCGTAGGCCTTGGCAAATTCGGCCGTATCGACCGCGAAGTCGTCGGTACCATTGAAGAAGCGGTAGAATGATTTAATCGCAAGCTGGATCTGGTTGCGCGTCGCAGGGGCCAAAGCCCTGGTTTCTTGCTTGCGCAGCACGACCAACCGGGGACTCGGCAAGGCGTCTTTTCGCGTGGCGAGCCGCCAAGCCAGAAAGCTATCATAAAGCGGTACCGTAGCCTGGTGGAACCCGGCGTCGTTCGCACTCAGGAAATTCGCGAACTCCACGACATGGCGGACGTAGGCCCGAATGGTGTTGGGCGAAGCATGGGTCTGCTCGAGATGAACGATCCAGCGGCGACAGCACTCAACGATTTCGCCACAATGGTCCAGCACCGTCCACGACCGGCGACCATCGGGCATCTCGATGCGCGCGGCCTGACAAGGCGACGGTGAAGACGCAGTGGACACGGTGGCGGATACTGTTGAAAGATCCGTCTCACCGCAAGCCCGTCCCCCTGGTGGTGGACACACTGGACATGGACAGTGACGGTACTGCTATTAACATAATGATTATTATCGATCTTTTGGCCTGTAAGCGCCGGATAGAAATGACACCCCTCTGCTGAATAGAAATGACACTCTGAGGCGTCCTTAGCAGAGCTCGGTGGCATGGTCCTCCTGGCAGTTCGGGAGGACGCGCTTATGACGGTGGTGGCGATGAGCCATGGCGAGATTTCGCGATTTGACACATTGATGCGCGTGGAGCGCGGCGCGCTTCGGGTTGAGGATGCGGCAACGCTGCTGGGATTGAAGCGCAGGCAGATTTTCCGGTTGCTTGAGCGTCTGCGCGCCGAAGGCGCTTCAGGCCTGGTGTCGCGCAAGCGTGGTCGGACGAGCAACCGGCGTCACAGCGATGCCTTTCGCGAACAGATCCTATCGCTGGTCCGCGAGCATTATGCGGATTTCGGGCCGACCCTGGCCCGAGAATATCTGGCGGAGCGTCACGACATTGCGGTGGGCTGCGAGACGCTGCGGCAGATGATGATCGAGGCGGGTATCTGGCTGGATCGCGCCGCGCGTCGTTCTCGCCCCTATCAGCCCCGCCATCGGCGGGAGTGCCGTGGCGAGTTGATTCAGATCGACGGTTCTGATCACGAATGGTTCGAGGATCGCGGTCCGCGTTGCACGCTGCTTGTCTACATTGACGACGCGACCAGCGAACTGATGCATCTCAAGATGGTCGAGAGCGAAAGCACCTTTTCCTACATGGAAGCGACGCGCGAATATATCGATCAGCACGGCAAGCCGGTGGCCTTTTATTCCGACAAGCACACGGTTTTTCGCAACGCCAAGGCGACCGCCAAGGGCGATGGCATGACGCATTTCGGGCGCGCGCTCGATGCGCTGAACATCGAGATTATCTGCGCCAACTCGCCGCAGGCCAAGGGCCGGGTCGAGCGGGCGAACGGCACGTTGCAAGATCGATTGGTCAAAGCGATGCGCCTGGAAGGTATCTCGTCGATCGCAGAAGCGAACGTCTTTCTGCCGAGCTACATGGTTGGGCACAATGCGCGCTTTGCTCGCCCGGCAGCAAGCAGTCGTGATCTGCACCGCCCATTGGCACCGCGGGATGATTTGCATTCCGTCATGGTCTGGTGCGAACAACGGACGGTTACAGCGGCGCTGACATTACACTATAACAAGGTGCTGTTCCTCCTGGAGCCGAATCCGATCAGCAAGGCACTGGCGCGCAAGCGCGTAGATGTTTGTGAATACCCTGATGGCACGGTCGAGATACGCCACGATGGGCGCTCCCTTCCCTACAGCCTCTTCGACAAGATGCCCCGGATCAATCAACCGGCCATTGTCGACAACAAACATCTGGACGCGGCACTGGTCCTGGCAAAGCAGATCCAAGCGATCACGCCGCATCACCGGCAGCGGAACAACTATGCCCCTGCCCGCAAAGACCAGGCCGCGCATCTGTTCCCCGAGCCGGAGGCGCCGGCGCCCGTAAAGATCGATGGACGCCGGTTGGGCGGTCCCAAGCTCAAGCGCGGTCCCCGGCTCAGCCAGGCCGAGTTGCGGGCACGCGGCACGCTCGAGTTTGTGAAGGCCCGCTGAGACTGTTTGACTGGCTCTGACCGAGCCCGCTGCCTGCGCAGCGGGTCCATGCCCCTCCGCTCGACGTCACGCTTCCAGCAGGGTCTGCGCTGCGCTATCCCGAGGGCTCAACGCAGCCCCTGCTGTCCTCAGAGGTGTCATTTCTATCGGGGACAGATAGTGACTTCTCTAACCGGCAGGAACATGGCCCCAGTTGCCCTTCTACGGGCCACATTAGGGCCGATCGGTCCGCTTGCTTCCACGTCAACGTCTTTTCCACCCAAGGTCAGAATTAGGCGTTTGCTTAGCTTGCGCTCCAAGGTTCTCTGTTCCGAACCATGCGCTTGTCAATTAAGATGACTTCGCTGCCGTGATCGACTTTTAGGCTGGAATGGCTCCGCCCGCGCTCCGACATTCTGGCATCGCGCCTTCATCGGTTTTCAAAAGATTCCAGCACGACCCTGGTAGCCGCATAAGTAGCCGAAGCCCGATTTTCGACGCCCATCTTTACGAATATCTGTTCCAGATGCTTGTTCACTGTGCGCGCGCTGATATTGAGAATTTCGCTGGCATCCCGGTTGGATTTACCTCGGGATATCCACAATAGAACCTCCGCCTCGCGCCGTGTGAGGCCGAAAGCATCCTGAAGATCCAATATTTCGCTATCTTCAATCGTGCGGGACAAGTGGAACATGGCTTCGCCCGATCCATTTTCGCCTCGTGCGGTGACGGTCAGCTTGCCCCCTTCAATCGGAATGATGGTCGAACGCTGGCCGGGCGTGGTCCGGGCGTTGAGGCTCCGGACCGCGTTTTCCACTTGCGCCGTGACGGCCGGCCCCAACTCCTCGAGCAACTGCCGGGTCTGGTCGGTGGCCCATTTGATCCCGCCCGTTTCATCCACCACGATTATGCGTCCGCTTGCATGGTCGAGCGCCGACAACGCCCGGCGCGCCAGACGGGCATTGCCAAGATGGACGTTGATGCGAGCCACCAATATTTCCAGCACCAGCGGCTTGGTCACATAATCGACGCCGCCCGCTTCCAGACCGCGCAGGACATCGGCAGCCTCTGTAAGCCCGGTCATGAAGATCACCGGCAGATGTGCGGTCGCAGGTTCGCTCTTCAGCCGGCGGCAACTGTCGAACCCTCCCATGCCGGGCATCACCGCGTCCATCAGGATCAGATCGGCGCTTTCCGCCAGCGCCAGTGCCTCCTCCCCTGACGCGGCCAGTATGGCATGCCAGCCTGCGCCTTCCACCATGCGGCGAAGCATTTCGCGGCTGTCGGGATCGTCATCGACGATAAGGATCGTTGCGGTCATGACGGTTGCATCCCGTCCATCGCGGCAGCCGGTCCGAGCAGGGTTAGCACCCGTTCCCGCATCTCCTCCACATCATAGGGCTTGAGCAGATAGTCGTCATGCGGGTCGTCGATCTGGCGCGGGCGCTGAAAGTCATGAACATTGGCCGACACCATGAGGATGCTCACCTCCTCGTCCTGCTCCTGCCCACGGATCGCACGCGCCACTTCCCAACCGTTCATCTGCGGCATGGCGATGTCCAGCAGGATCAGGTCCGGCCGATGCTCGCGATAGAGGCGCAGGCATTCCGCGCCGTCATGCGCGAAGATCAGCCTGCAACCCAAGGGCGACAATATCCCGCGCACCAGATCGAGATGGGCAGGATCGTCATCGGCCACCAGGATGGTGCGCGGCATGCCCCCTCCCCCTTGCAGGGCAACCGTGCCCCCAGCCTTTCGGTCGGTGCCGGGCGCTTCGGAAAAGAACATTTTCACGCGGAAGATACTGCCGGCGCCGGGCTGACTCTCAACCGTCACCTGTCCGCCCATAATGTCGGCCAGCAGCCGCGTGATCGTGAGGCCCAGACCGACGCCCGGCTGTCCCCGAACCGTGTTGATCCGTTCGAACGGCTCGAAGATGCGCTTCAGATCGTCGGCGGAGATGCCCACGCCTGTATCCTTGATCTCGAACTCCGCCACCGGATTGCGCCAGTGGACGGCGAGCGACGCCGATCCCTGTGGCGTATATTTGATGGCGTTGGAAATGAGGTTGATCAATATCTGCCGCAGACGCTTTTCGTCGGAATAGACCCATTGGGGAAGATGCGGCGCGCGGCTGTGGGAAAATTGAATGCCACGCGCTGCAGCCTGGAGCCGGAACATGTCGCCCAATTGTTCCAACAGGTCGTGCAGGTTGACAGGTGCGCGCTGAATGCGGACCGACCCGTTCTCGATCCGTGATACGTCGACCAGCCCGTCGGTCAGATCAGTCAAATGAGTGGCGCTGCGGCAAATCACGCGAACGGCGTCGGCCAGATGCGCCGGGTCCTTGTCCAGCAGCTGGGCGTAGCCGGAAATGGTATTGAGCGGCGTGCGGATTTCGTGGCTGATGCCGACGATGAAGCGGCTCTTGGCGAGATTAGCGGCGTCGGCAGCTTCCTTGGCGCGTTGCAGTTCGGCGTCGGTGCGGGCGTGCGCCTCTATCTCGTCCACCAACATGCTAGTCTGCCGATCGGATTCATCTTCGGCCGCGCGCTGACTTTCGCGGCTTAGGACCAGATACCAGGTCGGGAAAATGCCCACGATCAGTAGTCCGCCCAACACCGTCCAAAGGATACGGGCCACGGTGGGACCGTCGCTGCCCTGCCCCACGGATTGATAGTAGGTGACAGCCAGCACGACCGAAATGATCGCCGCCGCCAGCCCATAGGCCCCCAGAAAACGGACGATGCGTAGGCAGACGGCATCGGTCAGCGACAATGGCATGATCCGCCGCACGGCCTGCGCCAACTGCGCCGTCCAGCTTTGCGGCGGCTTGCAGGCGTCATGGCAGCGCGCCTCCAGCGTGCAGCAGAGGGAGCAGATATCGCCCTGATAGACCGGACAGCGAGCCATGTCGGAGGGTTCGAAGCCGTTTTCGCACAGGACGCAGCGATGTTCGTCCGGTGTGAAGATGTCCACCGGGCGCGCCAGATAATAGCGCCCCCGCGTCGCCCAGGCGAGCAGTGGCGCGGCGATGAAGGCGGTGGCGAGGCCGATGATGGGCGACACGGCGCGGGCATCTTCGCCCAGCAGGCCGCTGAAGCTTGCGGTGGAGAGGAGCAGCGACAGCACCATCGCGCCCACGCCCACCGGATTGATGTCGTGCAGATAGGCGCGGCGAAACTCTATGCCTTTAGGCGAGAGGCCGAGCGGCTTGCTGACCATCAGGTCGGCGATGACTGCACCGAACCAGGCGACTGCGAAATTGCTGTAAAGCGCCAGCACCCGCTCCACCACATTCTGGATGCCGCCCTGCATCAGCATCAGTGCAATCAGCACGTTGAACACCAGCCACACCGCACGGCCGGGGTGGCGGTGCGTCAGGCGGGAGAAGAAATTGGAGGACGCGATCGACCCCGCATAGGCGTTGGTCACATTGATCTTGATTTGGCAAATGGCGACGAACAGTCCCGTCAGCATCAACGCAGCCATGGGCGAATGCAGCAGCGCACCAAAGCTCATATAATAGAGCATCGTCGGGTTGCTGGCGTCGCCCACGCCCATGCCAGCGCCCAAAGCGATGACCGCCAGGAACGAGCCGAACAATATCTTGATCGCGCCGGGCACGATCCATCCTGGCCCGGTCAGCAGCAGCGCTGTCCACCAACGCTTCTTACCCACTTTCTCCATGTCCGGCAGGAAGCGCAGATAGTCCACCTGCTCACCGATCTGGGGCAGCAATGAGAGGAAGACGGCAAGGGCAAGGCCGAACCGCAGCGACGATGGCGCAGGCGAAGTCCCCGCATAGCCGGTCCACAGCGCCAGCCCCTCCTGTCCCTTGCTGAAGAAATAGAGCAGCGGCGCGCATTGCAGGATCAGCCAGATCGGCTGCGTCCAGTTCTGCCATGTGCTGATCCGCGCGAAGCCATAAGCCGAAATGGGAATGACGATGAGGGCGCTGATCAGATGAGCGATGGGCAGCGGGATGCCGAAGCACAGTTTGAGCGCCGCCGAAAGGATCACCGCCTCCAGCGCGAACAGGATGAAGGTGAAGGAGGCATAGACAGCCGATGTGATGGTCGAGCCGAGATAGCCGAAACCCGATCCCCGCGTCAGCAGGTCCATGTCGACATTGTAGCGCGCGCCATAATAGCAGACGGGCAGGCCGGAGATGAGGAAGATGACGCCCGCCGTCAGCAGGGCCAGCAGGGTGCTGTGAAAGCCATAGGCGGCCGTGACGGTCGCGCCGATCGCTTCGCAAGCGAGGAAGGCGATGGAGCCGAGGGCCGTATTTGCGACCCAGAAGGGCGACCAGCGCCGCGCTTTCCGGGCGGTATAGCGCAGCGCATAATCTTCCAGTGTCTGGTTGTTGACCCACTGGTTATAGATGCGGCGGGTTCCGACCACGCGCTGCCGCTTGGCAACGATGCGGCCCGGAAGGTCGGTAACGCCGCCGCTCGCCATGGGTCAGCTTGTCGCCAGCAGCAGTACGCCACCTGCCGCACCCAGCACACCCGCGAAACGGCTGGCCGAACGATTGGCGACGCGGGCAATGGCGAGCCCCGCGCCGTGCAGCAGCGCGGTCATCAGCGCGAAACCCGCCGCGAACCGCCAGGCGACTGCCTCATGCGGCAATTCCGCGCCATGGGCATGGCCATGAGCGAAAGCGAACAGCCCGACTATGGTCAGGGCGATGGTCAGCGGCGCCCGGACGGCGAAGCAGACGGCCAGGCCCAGCACGACAAGCGACGTCGCGATCATGCCCTCCGCCAGGGGCAGCGCGCCGCCCGCCACGCCCCAGCCAAAGCCCGCCAGCATGCAGGCGACGAACGCTAGCGGTGGCGCCCAGGTCCGCCGAGGCAGAGCGATACCTGCCCATAGCCCCACCATCAGCATCGCGGCCATATGATCGAAGCCGGTCAGCGGGTGCTGCAAGCCGGCGAAAAAGTCCGAACTCTGCTCGCCATGGCCCGGATGGGCCCATGCCGCAGCCGGAAGAGCGACAGCGGCCGCTGCGACGATCACGCGGCCCATGATATTCCTGATCGTCATCGTTCCTTCCTTTCGAGTCCACCGGTCCTGATAATGAAATTCGCTACGTCCGCCACACTTTGTCCCGCCCGTACATTGGCGAAGACGAAGGGGCGCTCACCCCGCATCTTCTTCGCGTCGCGGTCCATCACGTCCAGACTTGCGCCGACAAGCGGGGCAAGATCGATCTTGTTGATGACCAGCAGGTCCGACCGGGTGATGCCGGGGCCGCCCTTGCGCGGGATCTTGTCGCCCGCGGACACGTCGATGACATAGATGGTGATATCGGCCAGTTCTGGGCTGAACGTCGCTGCCAGATTGTCGCCGCCGCTTTCTATCAGGATTAGGTCGAGGGCTGGAAAGCGCCGTTCCAGCTGTCCTACTGCGGCGAGGTTGATCGATGCGTCCTCACGGATGGCGGTGTGCGGGCAGCCGCCTGTCTCCACGCCCAATATGCGTTCGGGCATGAGCGAACCTGCGCGGGTCAGGAATTCGGCATCTTCCTTGGTGTAGATGTCGTTGGTGATCGCCGCAATGTCGTAATGGTCGCGGAAATATTTGCACAGCGCGTCCATCAGCGCGGTCTTGCCGGAACCGACCGGGCCGCCGATGCCAACGCGCAGAGGGCCAGGATGGGTGGGACTGGAATGGGATAGTAAGCTCATGTCCTGAACAACCTTGTATATTGGGTTTCATGCGCCATGCAGCCCAGCTCCGCCATCAAGCAGGCCGAACCCATGGACAGGAAAGGGTCTCCATCGGGCAGGTCTGCGGCCTGCGCCGCAGCCGCGATGATCGCGGGCCGCAAGGCCAACATCACGCGCTGGCCGTCGGTCTGCCCCAGCGGGACGAGCCGCTGGGCGGCAGACACCAGATTGGCCACCAGCCCATGCAGATAGGCTGTCGCGGCGGGCCTCAATGCGATGCCATGACAGGCAAACAGTGCCGCCGCAGCGACCGGATAGACAAGATCGTCGTAATCGATCCCCTCGATCAGCCGATCGAAAGCGGAGGCCCGTGTCGCGTCGAGCGCGATCCGGCGGAAGGCGGCCCCCTGCGCAGTCGCTTCGAGCCGACGCTCATGGCCGGTCTGGCTAGCCGCGCCCACGTCGGCAATCTCCATCAGCCGTTCGCGGTCATCTGTTTGCGCGGCGCGCCAGGCGTGGACGAACAGCACCATGTCATTATGCGCCGATCCGTGGGCGATGAGATCGGTGACCCAATCGGTCGTGCTGGCGCGATCGGTCACGAACCCCGCCTCCACCGCCCATTCCAGCCCACCTGAATGAGCGAAGGCGCCGATCGGCCAGGCTGGCGACATCCAGCTCATCAGGTCGAACAGCGCGCCTTCATCCATGGGCATGCTCATGGCGCCCATGGCCATGTGTGTGATGATGATCCTCTTCCTCATCGTGCTGATGATGGTGCCCATGGCGACCGCCACCCTCATAAGCGCCGCCTTCAGGATCGAACGGGGCCAGCACAGGCTCGCAGCGGCCGCCCAGCCCCTCGATCATCTCCGCGATCACATGGTCATGGCGGATACGCACCCTGTCGCCCAGCAACTGCGTCGGCAGGTGGCGATTACCCAGATGCCAAGCCAAGCGCAGCAGCAGCGGCATGTCGGGCGCGGTGATCTCAATCAGCGGTTCGGGCGCGGCTTCCACGCGGACGACCTCGCCACTGTCCAGCGCCAGCCCGTCGCCGTCCCGCAGATGCACGGGTCGCGGCATGTCGAGCAGGATGCTGCGCCCACTCTGCGTGGTGTAAACCATGCGCCGACGGTTACGCAGGTCATGATCCAGCCGGACGCTGTCAACGCTGTTCCTTGCCTGCGGAATGATGGAAAGAATACGGTCCATGGAAACAGGCCTTCAATAGAGGTGATAACGTTGGGTGAGCGGCAGTGCGGTGGCAGGTTCGCAGGTCAGCAGTTCGCCGTCGGCATGCACTTCGTAGGTTTCCGGATCGATGCGCAGATCCGGCAGCGCGTCGTTCAGCTTCATGTCCTTCTTGCCGATACCGCGCGTGCCGACCACGGGTAGCACCGTGCGCGTCAGGCCCAGCCGCTCCGCCACACCAGCGTCGACCGCCGCCTGGCTGATGAAGCTGATGCAGCTTGCCGCCATTGCCTTTCCATAAGCGCCGAACATCGGGCGGGCATGGACGGGTTGGGGCGTCGGAATGGAAGCGTTGGGATCGCCCATCATGGCATGGACGATCATCCCACCCTTCAGCACCAGATCGGGCTTCGCGCCGAAAAAGGCGGGCGACCAGAGGACAAGGTCGGCCAGTTTCCCGACCTCCACTGATCCGATTTCGCGGCTCATGCCCTGCGCTATGGCGGGGTTGATCGTATATTTGGCGACATAGCGCCGCACGCGCAGATTATCGCTGTGCGCCTTGTCGCCCGGCAAGGCGCCACGCTGCGCCTTCATCTTGTGCGCGGTCTGCCAGGTGCGGGTGATGACTTCGCCTACCCGGCCCATCGCCTGACTGTCGGACGACAGGATCGACAGCGCCCCCATGTCATGGAGAATATCCTCCGCCGCGATTGTCTCCTTGCGAATGCGACTTTCGGCAAAGGCCAGATCCTCCGGGATCGACGGGTCGAGATGATGGCAGACCATGAGCATATCCAGATGCTCGTCGATGGTGTTGACCGTGAAGGGCATGGTAGGATTTGTGGAACTTGGGATGACGTTGGCGAAACCCGCCAGCTTCAATATGTCAGGCGCATGGCCGCCGCCCGCACCCTCTGTGTGAAAGGCATGGATGGTCCGGCCTTTGAACGCGGCGATGGTGTCCTCGACAAAGCCGCTTTCGTTGAGAGTGTCGGTGTGGATCATCACCTGAACATCCATCTGGTCCGCCACCGACAGGCAACACTCGATGGCCGCGGGCGTGGTCCCCCAATCCTCATGCAGCTTGAGCGCCGCCGCCCCCGCCTGCACCATCTCCATAATGGCCTCTGGGCGGCTAGCATTGCCTTTGCCCGCAAAGGCGAGGTTGATCGGCAACCCTTCCGCCGCCAGCAGCATCCGCTGGATATGCCATGGTCCTGGAGTGCAGGTGGTCGCGTTGGTGCCGGTCGCCGGCCCTGTGCCGCCGCCGACGAAGGTGGTGACGCCGCTGCTCAGCGCTTCCTCGACCTGCTGCGGGCAAATATAATGGATATGCGCGTCGATGCCGCCTGCAGTCAGGATCTTGCCTTCGCCCGCGATGATCTCCGTGCCGGGGCCGATGATAATATCCACGCCGGGCTGGATGTCGGGATTGCCCGCCTTGCCGATGGCGGCGATGCGCCCGCCCTTCAGCGCCACGTCGGCCTTATAGATGCCGCTCCAGTCGATGACGACTGCGTTGGTGATGACGGTATCTGCAGCGCCCGCCGCATTTGTGATCTGGCTCTGACCCATGCCGTCGCGGATCACCTTGCCGCCGCCGAACTTCACCTCCTCACCCAGGATCGTGCAGTCTCGCTCGATTTCGATGATCAGGTTGGTATCGGCGAGACGCATCCGGTCGCCCACCGTGGGACCGAACATGTCGGCATAAGCGGCGCGGGGCATTGCGTAAGGCATCAGTCCAGCCCTCCCATCACCTTGCCCTGAAAGCCGATCACCGTTCGCGCGCCGCGCAGGGGGATGAGGTCGACGTCCCGGGTCTGCCCCGGTTCGAAGCGCACCGCCGTCCCTGCGGGAATGTCCAGCCGCTGTCCCAGCGCGGCCTTCCGATCGAAGATCAGCCCGTCATTGGCCTCCGCGAAATGATAATGGCTGCCCACCTGCACCGGACGGTCGCCGCTATTGGCAACGCTCACCCGCGTGACCGGCTGATCCGCGTTCAATATGTGATCGCCGGGTCCGGGCAGCAGTTCGCCGGGAATCATGTCATCGTATCGGGTCATGTACCGTCACCAGCTTCGTGCCGTCGGGAAAGGTCGCCTCGACCTGCACGTCGGGGATCATCTCGGCGATGCCGGGCATGACCTGTGCGCGGCAGAGTATATGAGTGCCTGCTTCCATGAGGTCTGCGACGCTGCGCCCGTCGCGCGCACCCTCCAACACATAGTCGGAGATCAGCGCCACGGCCTCGGGGTAGTTGAGCAGGACGCCGCGCTCCAGCCGCCGTCGGGCAACCATTGCCGCCATGGCGAGCATCAGCTTGTCCTTCTCGCGAGGGGTCAGCAGCATCTCAGCACCTCCACACGCGCGGTAGCGGGCGACCTTCGCGCAGGGCCGACAGAGCCGTCATGACGTCGGCGTGCAAGGCCGCGCCATCGGGCGCGAGTAGCCTTATGGCGAGCAGGCCGTTCCAGCTGCTCGCCGCCGCCCGGCCCGAGGGTGTGGCAAGGGCCTCCCGCACCGGCTCCAGCAGCGCAGCGGCGCGGACGGAGGCGTGGACGATCACGGCCATGGCCCCTGCCCCGCCCCCAACGGCCGAGCGGCGCATCATCGCATCGACCTCCCCCTCCAGCACCAGCGCGTCGGCATAGATCAGCCGTCCGTTGCGATAGATGCGCAGGCGGTCGTTCAGCGCTCCCTGCACGATGCGTTCGCCCATCGCCGTGCGGCCCAGAACCACGGCCTCCACTCCCAAAAAGGTCACGTCCGCGTCGAGCAGGATGCGCGTCTCGCGGACCAGGCGCGCGCGGTCGAACAGGATCGTTTCCTGCGGCAGCCATTCGGCGTCGGCGCCTTGTTCGACGCACAGTTCCGTTTCAATGCGGCAACCATGGGATAGCGCCCGATAGACTTTCTCCGCCGCCTGCCCCGTCACAGTAGCGGCTGTGTGCGGCGCCCAGCGGACCGACTGGCGCACGCTATCGCCTTCCGCCAAGCCGCCCGCCGTGTTGATCAGAACGGCGCAGGGTCGCCCAGCCTCATCGCGGCGGGGCAGACGCGCGCGCAGGCAGCCCGACTGATAGCTGTCCTTCAACACCGTCCGTTCGCGCCTCTGCTCAAAAGCGAGCCGCAATTCCCCTTGGCTTCGCAGACTATGTGGCACTGCACAATGGGCGGCGATGGTGGCGTCCGTCACCATTCCAATTGCCGGATGATCGCTAGGGTTGAACAAAGACATGTCTCCTCGTTGGCTATTATGTCCGGAAAAAAGCCGCGTTCAATGTGAGTTGTCGCCACCATGGTGGACATTTGACGTATTGACCGGCGACGCCCTAGGGGGCGGCCCACAGCCCTGCTCCGACCGACCGTTTCGATCTACGTCAAATGCCGCATGCCGTGTTGCTGCTGCATTGCACAATATGTCCCTGCAAATGAGCAAAGGGGACAAACACGATGAAGCGGTACGGAAAACTGGGCATGCTTTTAGCCGCCGGAGCAGCGGCCATGGCGACAGGATCGATGCAGGCGCAGGCGCAGGCGCAGGATGCTGGCAGTGAGCCGGTTATCCTGTCTGGTGCAGCGACCTTCCTGACCGACTATCGCCTGCGCGGCGCGTCCCTGTCCGACAATAAGCCGGTGATCCAGGGCGTGGTATCGGCCAAGATTCCGGTCGCGGGCGTTTTCAGCATCTATGGTGGCGTCTGGGGTTCCAGCCTGGACAAGGATGCAGGCGCAGGCGCGATGGAAACCGACTTCTTCGGCGGCGTGCAGGCCGATATTGGCGACGTCAATATTCGGGCACGATATTTGCGGCTCGTCTTCCACGACATCGACGATCTGGATTTTGACCAATATGAATTCGGCATCAACGGGCCGGTTGGCCCCGTCACGGGAGGGGCGGGTGTCATCCATGACGAATATAATGGCGGCGGTCATTCGACCTATGTCTATGGCAGCGCGCGCTACGCCGTGCCGGACACTGGCCTCGCCTTCCGTGGCCTGCTCGGTTACGAGGACGGGACCAACTGGAACAACAAGGTCAATTGGCAACTAGGCGCCTTCTATACGTACAAAGCCGTGACCTTCGGCATCGATTATGTCGATACCAATCGATATTCCGCGAATTCACGCGGCGGCAACCGGGCGAAGGGCGCAGCGCTCTTCTCCATCGGCGCGGCCTTCTGATCTCCACCTACGTCAAATGACCCATGGCTGCGATTATCGCACCGCAGCATCCTTGCCCGGTAGAGCGGCGGCACGCCACCGGGCACCTCAGTCACAGGAGCAAATTCATGAAAACAGGGCTTCGCAGAAAATCCTTTCTGGCGCTGACGCTCGCCTGCACCATGCTGGCGAGCGCATGCAGCAAGACCGAGAGCGCCGACAGCACGGCGGCAGCGGGCGGCGACGCGATCAAGGTTGGCATCCTTCATTCGCTGTCCGGTACAATGGCGATCAGCGAGGACACGGTGAAGAATTCCACCCAGCTCGCCATCGACGAGATCAACGCGGCGGGCGGCGTGCTTGGCAAGAAGATTGCGGCGGTGACGGAGGACGGCGCATCGGACCCGGCTATCTTTGCGCAAAAGGCGAACAAGCTGATCTCTGACGACGGCGTTGCCACCGTGTTCGGCGGCTGGACCTCCGCCAGCCGAAAGGCAATGCTGCCGGTGTTCGAAAAGACCCAGAACCTGCTCTGGTATCCGGTGCAGTTCGAAGGCAATGAATGTTCACCCAACATCATGTATTCGGGGGCGCAGCCCAACCAGCAGACCTTGCCTGCTTATGACTGGGCCAAGGAAAAGGGATATAAGAACTTCTTCCTGGTGGGTTCAGACTATGTCTATCCGCGCACAGCGAACCTGATCGTCAAGAAACATCTGGAAAAGGACGGCCTGAAACTGGCCGGAGAGGAATATCAGCCGCTGGGCGGCACCGAATTTTCCGGTGTCATAGGCAAGATCAAGGCGGCCAAGCCGGACATTATCTTCAACACCCTGAACGGCGATTCCAACGTCGCCTTCTTCAAGCAGATGGCGGCAGCGGGCCTGACGCCCAAGGTGATCCCGGTCATGTCCTTCTCCATCGGCGAGCAGGAAGCGCAGGCCATGGGCCCAGCGCTGGTCGAAGGCAGCTTTGCCGCGTGGAATTACTTCCAGACATTGGAAGGCGACGCCAACGCCAACTTCATCAAGGCGTACAAGGCCAAATTCGGCGAGGATAAGGTGCTGACCGATCCGATGGTCCATGGCTATGTGGATGTCTATGTTTGGAAGGCTGCCGTCGAAAAAGCTGGCAGCACCGACCCGGCCAAGGTCCGGGCGGCGGCGGTGACGCTCGACGCCGTGGACACGCCGCTCGGCAAGGTGAACTTCGTCAAGAACAACAGCCTGGTCCAGACCGCCTATATTGGCGAGGCAGATCCCAAGGGCCAATTCAAAATCCTCTGGACGTCCAAGGGAGCGATCCAACCCGAGCCCTATGATCCGCTCGCCTTCCCAGGAAAGACCTGCAGCATCGGCTGACAAGCGACCCGTCAGCATGATGTGCTGCCCGCCTTCGCGTCCGGTTCTGGCTCCCTCTCAAGAACCGGCGCGAAGGCGGAAAGCGCCAAGGACCAAGCAATAGGGAGGCGCCTATGGACGCCGCATTTCTCTTCGGCCAGCTGTTCAACGGCTTCAGCGTAGCGTCGCTCTATATCCTCGCCGCGCTCGGCCTGGCCCTCAGCTTCGGGCTGATGCGCGTCATCAACATGGCCCATGGCGAAATATTGATGATGGGCAGCTACCTTGCCTATCTCACCATCCTGTTCGTGCCGGGGCCGCTGGGCATCATCGTGGCGATGTTCGTCGCCTTCATCGGCGCGGGCCTGCTGGGTGGCCTGCTGGAAGTGACGCTGGTGAGCAAGCTCACATCCCGCCCCCTTGATACGCTGTTGGCGACGTGGGGCGTCAGCCTGATCCTTCAGCAGGCCGCACGCGACCTGTTCGGCGCCACCGGCGTATCCGTGACGGCGCCTGCATGGCTGGATGGCGGCTTCGCACTCGGGCCGCTGCAGTTGCCGACGATCCGTCTATTCATCCTGTTGCTTGCCGCTTTAGTGCTTGGCGGCCTTGCCCTGCTGCTGCGCACCACGCGCATCGGCCTGCTGGTGCGCGCCGTCAATCAGGACCGCCCGACCGCCGCTGCCATGGGCGTCAACGTGCGACAGGTCGATGCCTTCATTTTCGCATTGGGCGCAGGCGTGGCCGGCGTAGGCGGCGTCGTGCTGGCGCTGCTCGGCCCGGTCACACCGACCGTTGGCCAGAGCTATATCGTCACGGCGTTCCTCGTTGTGATCCTGGGGGGCCTTGGCAGCATCATCGGCACGACATTGGCCGCGTTGATGATCGGGCTGTTCATGGCGCTTTCGCAAATCTTCGTGGACGTGAGCTTTGCGCAGGTGCTGACGCTGCTCTTCGTCATCCTCTTCCTCCAGTTCCGGCCGCAGGGCGTGATCGCCGTCCGTTCCCGCGCGCTCGACGCAGAATAGGAGTGCCGCCCGTGACAAAGGCGCTTCCCATCAGGCAGACCGCAAGCGGCGTGGCGCTGATCCTCGCCATCGCTGCGCCATGGCTGCTTTCCGCTTATGACCTCAACCTGCTTGCCCGTTTCCTGGCGCTATCGCTCACCGCCATGGGCCTTGTCCTCCTGTGGGGCGAAGGTGGGATATTGAGTTTGGGACAGGGCGTATTCTTTGGGCTGGGCGGATATGCCCTCGCCATGCACCTGAAGCTCGCCGGATTGGCGGAAGGGGAACTACCGGATTTCATGATCTGGTCCGGCACAGAGGCGCTGCCCTGGTGGTGGTCCATGCTCAAAAGCCCTGTCGTCGCGATCCTTGCCGTGCTGATCGTCCCGGCAGCACTCGCAGCGCTGATGGCGTGGGCGATATTCCGGCGGCGGATCGGCGGGGTTTACTTTGCACTCATCACCCAGGCATTGGCGCTCGCCTTCGCAACCCTGCTGATCAGCCAGCAGGGGCTCACCGGCGGGTTCAATGGCCTCACCGACTATCAGACGCTGTTCGGCTTCAACCTCAACCTGCCTTCCACCACGCTCGCGCTCTATTTCATCACGCTCGCGCTGGTGGTTGTCGGCGTGCTGGGACTGCAATGGCTGCTTGCGAGCCGTTATGGCAAGCTGTTGCGCGCCACACGGGACGGAGCGAACCGCATGCGCTTCCTGGGCTATGATCCAACTCCTTATAAGGTGATCGCTTTCGCCGTCGCCGCGCTGCTGACCGGCGTGTCGGGCGCGCTCTTCACCCTGCATGCCGGCGTGGTATCGCCCGCGCTGGTGGGCGTGGTGCCCTCCATCGAGATGGTGATCTGGGCTGCCATTGGGGGGCGCAACAGCCTGATCGGCGCGATCGCGGGCGCGCTGCTGGTCAATTTCGCCAAGGACAAGATTTCGACAGCCATGCCTGAAGTCTGGCTCTATGGACTTGGCGCTCTTTTCATCATGGCCGTGACTATATTGCCCCAGGGGCTGGCGGGCCTGTTCGGTCCCGATCACCCCTTCCGGCCCGGCAAGGCCGGCGACATGTTCGCCCGCTGGCGCCGCGGAAAACCCCAATCTGTGGAAGTGGAGGCCGCACTATGAGCGCTCCCATGCTCCAGCTTCAGAATGTCGTCGTCGATTTCGATGGGTTCAAGGCGATAGATGATCTGTCGCTGACCATCGAAAGCGGGTCTATGACGGTGGTTATCGGCCCCAATGGCGCGGGGAAGTCGACCATGTGCGACTCCATCATCGGCCGCGTCCGTCCGGCTTCGGGCAAGGTTCTCTTCCACGGTGCGGAGATACAGGAGGAGAGCGAACATGCGATTGTCGGGCGGGGCATTTGTCGCAAGTTCCAGACGCCGGGCGTACTCGTCGCGCTTTCGGTGATCGACAATCTGACGATCGCTGCCACGCGTGACCGGCGCTGGTGGTCCAGCTTCTCCCGCAAGGGGGAAGCGGAAGCGCGTGCCCGCGCGGAGGAGATCATCGAACGCATAGGCCTGACCGACCGGCGCGATGCGCTGGCGGGCAATCTGTCGCATGGCGAGAAGCAATGGCTGGAAATCGGCATGGTAGTGGCGACCGACGCTGAACTGCTGCTGCTCGACGAGCCGACCGCCGGCATGGGCGCGGCGGAAAGCAGCCAGACCGCCGCGCTGGTCCGATCCCTCCTGGGCAAGCATGCGGTGCTGGTGATCGACCATGACATCGACTTCGTGTCGCAGCTGGGCGGCCATGTGGTCGTGCTGCATCAGGGACGGCTGCTGCGCGAAGGCACGTTGGAACAGATCCGCGCGGACGAGGAAGTTGCCGCCATCTATCTTGGGAGGGCGAAATGACCGACCTCATGAATCTGCGCAGCGTGTCCGCCGCCTATGGCAAGGGACAGGTGCTGTGGGACGTCGCCTTCGATCTGAAGGCTGGCGACGCCGTCACGATTTTGGGCCGTAACGGCGTCGGCAAGACGACGCTGATCCGCACCATCATGGGGCAACTTCCCGTTTCGGGCGGCTATATCTACTGGCATGGCGACGAGATCACGGAAATCGGGGCGCATCAGCGGTCCCGCGCGGGCATCGGCTTTGTGCCGCAGGGACGCCATATCTTTCCACATCTGACCGTGCGCGAAAATCTGGAGGTCGGGCTCTCGGCACTCGCGCGCAAGGGATTCAAGGGACCGAAAAGGGTGCCCGACATGGTGTTCGATCTGTTCCCGAAGCTGACACAGATTGCGAACCGCAAGGCCGGGGTGTTGTCAGGCGGCGAACAGCAACAGCTCGCCATCGGTCGCGCACTGGCGGGGCAGCCGCAGCTTCTGCTGCTCGATGAGCCAACCGAGGGCATCCAGCCCAATATTGTCCAGCAGATCGAAGATGCGCTGCGCCGCGTGCGGACAGAGCTCAATGTCGCGATCCTTATTGTTGAGCAGAATCTGGACTTCGCCTGGAGCTTTGCCGACCGGTATCTGGTCATGCAGCGTGGAAGGATCGTGAAGGAGGGCCGGACGGCGCAGGACAGCCCCGATACGGTGGCTCATCTGGTTCATGTCTGAGGTTCGCGACTAAGATGGCTCGCGTCGGCGACCTGCCGACCAGCTTCTGGACCACGGATTGCCTACAGCAGCTCAGGCCCCACGATCAGGTCAGATCAGTTTCGATCTGCGTCAGTACCCGGTTGGGGTCGAACGGTTTGGGCAAGAAGGTGGTTCGGATCGGGAGGGCGTCATTGGGCACACGAAGATGGCCGGACACGACAAAAAGAATTGTTGGCGGAGAACAGCCACGCACATGATGTGCGAGCTTCAGTCCGTCCATCGATCCGGGCATCTGTACGTCGGTCAGGACGACACGGATTTCCTTGTGACTGCGGAGGATTTCGATCGCTGCGTCGGCGCTCTCCGCTTCGAACACACGCCAGCCGGCGGCCTCAAAGAAATCCGCAAGGTCGAAACGGATCAGGGCTTCATCATCCACGATCAGGATGGCCCTAGTGTTGATAGGCTTGCTCTGCCCCATATTCAGTTCTCAATAGCCGCCGCGGCGTCCGCGAGCCGCGTGTTCAATTGGAATAACAATCCCTCTGGTCGGTACACAGTTGCAACCTGACCCCGAAAATATGCTCGTAAGGATCGTTCGATAAGTCTGGTTCCAAAGCCGGTGCGCGTTGGCGGCAACACCTCTGGTCCCGCCTGCTCTTCCCACCGTATGGAGAAAGCGGCATCTTCGCCCACTCCCTCAACCGCCCAGGTGAGAGAAACAAATCCGCTATCATTGGACAACGCCCCGTATTTGGCCGCGTTGGTCGCCAATTCGTGCAACGCCAGCACGAGCGCCACTGATACCTCCGCTTTCAACATCACTTGCGGGCCGTTGATAAGGATGCGCTCCCCGATGGCAGCGTGGGGCGCAAGCGTCCGTTCGACCAACTCCTGCAAATTGGCAGATCGCCAGGATCTGCTCGTCAGCACGTCCGTTGCCGCGCCAAGGGCTGCGAGACGCGCCGTCAGGTCGCGATTGGCCGTTTCGGTATCTAGAGCGGTGCGGAGGGTTTGACTGCAGACAGACTGAACGATGGCGAGCACATTTTTGAGGCGGTGCGCCAATTCGCCATTCATGAGCGCCAGCTCGTTCTCTGCCCGCTTCCGATCGCGAAAATCGCGCGTTACAGTGCCGTAGCCAATCACGGCGCCGCTCGCGTCCGTTATGGAAAACACAGAATAAAGCGCCGGGATCGCCTCTCCGGTGCCGAAATGGCGGAAGGCAACCTCGCCCGACCAATGACCGTCGCGCGTAACGGCTGGTAGCACTTCATTCGCAACCTTTGCAGCTTCGTCGGGTGCAAAGAAATCAGCGATTGTGAGTGTTGTAACGTCGGCGCCTTCAACGCCCACCATATGCCGAGCTGCGTTGTTCAGGTAAAATAGCGTGCCGTCGGTCCAGGCCATGCCGATGAAGTCGGTGCTGTTCTCCGCAAGCCGCACGAAACGGTCGCGCTCTTCCTCGCTGGCGCGCAGGGCGCTTATGTCGCGAGAGACTGACAGGATACGATCGGGCCGGCCACTGGAGTCGAGGACGGGGCTGACTGCGACATGCCACCATTTATGCGTTCCACCCATGGTGCTGGCCTGCCCGACGAAACTCCGTGTTTCACCGCGACGAGCATGCTCGATCGCAGCAATCGCCTCAACCTTGCCAGCACCTTCCCAAAAGCCAGGCCATGGGCATCCTTGGATGGCATTGAAATCGCTCACTTCCATGATCTTCTGACCACCCTCGCTCATGAACGTCAGGCGGCCGTCAAGATCGATGACCTTGATGCAATCGGTCGAACTCGCCAGAATGCTTCGGACGAAAGCCTCACTCGCGGTCAGCTCGTTGAGCGCCACTTCCCGCTCACGCAAGGCGATCACGCGCGCGGTGCTATCGGAAGTGACGTTCAGGAGTCCCGCGACGCTGCCGCGTTCATCATGAATGGGCGAATATGCGAAATCCCACCATGTCTCCTCCGCAAACCCGTTTCGCGTCATGGTCAGGGGCTGGTCACGGAAAACGCAGGCTTCGCCCGCAAAAGTGCGGTCGATCAGCGGTTTTATGTCGTCCCATAGTTCGGGCCATACCTCCTCAGTCGAACGACCCAACGCCGCAGGATGGCGTCCTCCCAAGATAGGAGCATAGGCATCATTGTAGAGGATTGTTCGCTCCGGCCCCCAAATGATGCACATCGCATGACCAGAGCATATCATGATGTTGAGAGCCGTGCGCAGGGTCTGCGGCCATGTTTCCGGACGGCCGAGGGTGGTACTCCCCCAGTCGTGCTTCCGGATCAGCTCCCCCATCATCCCGCCCGCAACGAGAATATCCGATCCCCCACCCATCCGATGCCATCATCCCTGTTGCTTCAGCTTCTACTAACGTCCTGCTCCCGATTTGGAACCATGTATCCTGGGAAGAATTTTCCTAAGCGTCATAACCCTATGGAAAAGCACAACTTGAGATTTTGCTTGGCGGTTTGCACGACGGGTCCGCGTCACTGAGTTTCCGCGCGTAGCCTAATCGCCAACTGCTCGATCTCGAACGGTTCCAGAAGCCAGGTCCGCGTCTTACGGCCCAGTCGATGGATCGGCTGGGTCAGCAGAATACGGGCCTGCTCACGCGCATGCGGCTTGAAGATCGCAAAATGTTGGGCGCAGTCGCGGATGGTGCCGATGATCGGGGCGCGGCCCTCAAGGTCGATCATGGTGGCGGGCTGATCCCAAGGAATGGCGGATGTGGGGTGGTCGATCATAGAAACTCCGGATTATCCACGCCGCCTATCGACTCCGGAAAGAATAGAACAGACTATTATCCGCTCAACCGGCCTGTGGACGATCCGGTGGCCCCGCTGGTGCGCAGCTTGCACGCACGCCGTTATGCTACCGGACGCATCTCTTCGGGAAGGTCGTCTGCCGAATGATCCCGGCACTCGATACGGGGCGCCGCGCTCCAGGTGCTGAATCGTTCCAGTGGAAGGGCGGTGCCGCAATAGCCACACTCTGCGGTCATGCGTCCTATGATCCAATGCTGCCTCCCACAGCCCAGGCAGTGATTTGCTTCGTCATCCCGGTAGAGCGGAATATATGCTAACCGGAATTCAGTACCGGCTCCATTGACTGCCGTGGTGCGCATGAGCTGACCTCTGTTCTTTCATCCATTGCACTAGCAACGGCTGATGGAAGAGAACAGTTTCATTAACCGATTGTAAGTTTTGGAATTTGACTACAGGCGATCGACAGCTCGCCTCATTTCGTCGTGACTGAATGGATATTCAGCGGCGGGCAAAGGATGATCTCACAAGCGCAACGACAGCTTTGTACAAGCAGAACCTCCGTCGATAATTCTGTCCGCCATAGCCGAGCAGTTGTTTGCCAGGTTACCGGGGAAATCTTGCAAGATTTGAGATTAAGCCTATATGGAGGTCATCAAGGACATGGCAATGTAGGCGTTCTTGACTGAGAGACCATCGCGCTCCCGCTTACCAGGGAGACGCAAATGGACCTCAATCATCTTTATTCCGAGCATCAAATCTCGCTCATGCGTGCTGCTGAAGCTGTCAGTGAACCGACACGCCACAAGCACCTGTCCGCAGCGGGCGTTATCGGCGTTCAGATATTCAACCTCCTGTCCTCGAAAAATGCGAGTGCTTCGGCGGATTGGCTGTCCTGGACGGATCGACCGTATCGGACCACAGATCTGGTTGTTCAAGCATGACGACGGATGCCACCACGCCCGCCCGGCCGCGAAGGCGAGCTTTCGTCAATCGCGAGGCGCGAATTTCTCCGGATCGGGCGCGGCGGCAGGGGTTGATCACGCATCTGGCCTTCAACCTGTTGGGGCATGAGGAAGCAATCCGCTTTTTGAACACCCATAACGCCTCCTTGGGAGCCCGGCCGTTGGATTTGGCGATGGCCGATCCAGCGGGGTATTCCATGGTCGAAAATGCGGTCAAGCTGCTTGCCCAGCCCGCAGCCGGCGGGCGGCAATGATGCGGTTCCCAACCTGCTTACCAGCATTGGAGAGAAAATGACTGTCGCCCCGGCAGAGGAAACCGAACTCATGGCCCGCTATGGCATCACGAAGGTGCCGGCCTATCGCTACCATTATCGTGAGTGGCGCTACTCGACCTTGAACGATGCCCTTGCCCAAGCCAAACGCGACGAGGCGGCACGCTCAAAGTAAACAGAAAAAGGCCGCAGCATCTGATGTTGTCGGCAAATCGATAGCGGTTGCTTTATTGGTCGATTTTCCCCTATTTTGCATTTCCGTCTATTTGTGCTATCAACGTCTCGCTGAACGTCGCGTTTCGACGGATATTGGGCCGCTTCGGCTCTCCTTTGTCCCACATCTGCCTCTTGAAGCCGGGATGCGCGCATTGTCGCGCGCGCCCATTAAACTTGGACAAGGAGCTCCAATATGATCACCGGAACAGTCAAATTCTTCAACGCCGACAAGGGCTATGGCTTCATCGCGCCGGAAAGCGGCGGCAATGATGCCTTCGTGCACATCTCTGCGGTCGAACGGGCCGGCATGCGCACGCTCGAGAAGGATCAGCGCGTGTCATACACGCTGGAAACAGATCAGCGCGGCAAGGCGTCGGCAGCCAACCTTCAGCCTGCCTGAAGGAGGCCGGGCGGCTTCGGCCGCCCCTGCCCGCTTGAATTAGAAAACAGGACTTTCCTCTTAATGAAAAGATACAAGGAACCGCATTTCCAGGAGCGCATAGCCGCTGCGGCGAGCGCCCGGACAGAGGTTCTCGAGCGACTGCGGACGAATGCGCCCGTGGTTCGGACTGCTACTCCGGATCAGGCGGAACGCCGTCTGGCCAAGGAAGCTGCGGCGCGCGAAAAGCGCCAGAAGGAACTGCTCGCGGCGAAAGAGCAAAAGGCTGCCAAACGTGCGCAGGCTAGCGAAGTGGCCGCAGCAAAAGCACCCAAGCCGAAGCCCGAACTCAGCGAGGCTGAACGTAAGTCAGCCCGCGACGCGCGATATCTCGCTCGCAAAAACCGGGCATCGTCTTGAACGGGGAGCTGCAACGGCTTTTGGCCAATGCGGCGCCCTTGCAAATAAAAAAGCATGTCTCTCCGCGCCACTGCCGCAAGCGCCTGATTACAGGCCGCGCCGTGGCGCGAGGGACATATATGAAAGTGCGGCTCAGGCCGCGAGGATCATCTATGAATAAATTTTCCAAACCCGATAAACGCCTAACGCATTCCTCATCTTCACGCAGGCAAGAGGCGCGGTCCGCTGCTCCTCGCCGCCCGGCAACCCTGTCGAGCTGTGAACTGAAGCGCGTCGTCATGGCGATGGTGGGCTGACCTCCATTCCCGGCAGCGCATCTGCGCTGCCGATCGTTCAAATTACCAATCAGGAGTCTCCATGAGCCGAGAAGCAATCCGCCCCTATCTGATCTCCAAGGATGATGATGGGAACTTCCGGCTCACGGTTCGGGAGACCCGTTATAATTCTCAAGGCTATCCGCTGGTGACGTCGCATCTGCAGGAGGAGACGTTCAAGTCCGCGGCTGCGGTGCGTACCTTCGCCCGCGACGTGTTCAAGGCTGAACCCGGTCAATACGCCCTGACTAAGTCGCGGCCGTAAACGCGGAATGAGCATGCTGGCGGCACAAGATGACAGCGCGGAAATTCCGGTAGAACTGGTCGACACCGCGCAGCTTCCGGGCGGCGGTGAATTGCTCCTGTGGCGCAGGGGGGATGATTATTCCATCCAGTTCGAAGACGACGAGCTGATGGGCAATCAGGTTCGCCATTCGGAAGAAGCGCTGGCCACGCTGGTATGCGAACGGCTGCCCCATCGCGATGGCCGTATCCTTATCGGCGGGCTGGGGATGGGCTTCACGCTGGGAGCGGCGCTGAGGTCGCTTTCATCAAAGGCTGAGGTCGTCGTGGCCGAACTTGTCCCTGAAGTCGTCAAATGGGCGAAGGGGCATTTGTCCCACCTGTTTCAGAATTATCTCGACGATCCGCGCCTGTCGCTTGAAATGGCTGATGTGCATGACGTGATCATCAGGCAGTCGGCGGCTTTCGACGCCATCCTTCTCGACGTGGATAATGGTCCTGACGGGATGATCCACCTTCCCAACGAACGGCTCTACTGCAACTGGGGATTACGGGCAGCCCGTGGCGCACTGAAGCCAGGTGGCATCCTCGCGATATGGTCAGCCTATACGGATGACGATTTTGTCGATCGCCTGCACAAGGCCGGTTTTGAGGTGGAGGAAGTGAGCATCCCTGCCCTGGCTGGCGAGGAACATGTCACCCATACGATCTGGCTTGCGACCAAAGGCAATTAGGTCGGGGTGACGCTGTCCGTTGCGTCGGGAGCGAGCTGTGTCACGCAAACCTCCTGACTAACTAACTCCGCATATCCGAAGATGGTCATGAAGGAGATGTCGGTGGCATCTCGTCCAACCGCAACGCGCACAAGCCCTTCCACCGGAGCAAGGCCGCTGGCATCGATGAGATGCCAGTCGCCGTCCAGCCAGACATCCACGACAGCGTGGAAATCGGGTGGCTCCAGCTTCCAGGCATAGGCTGAGACGAGGCGCGCGGGGATACCCGCTGCCCTGGCGAAGGCCGCCATCACATGCGAAAAGTCGCGGCATACGCCCTCGCGCGCCACGAAGCTGTCGACCGCGCTGGTCGTCCCGTGGCTCGCACCTAGCCTGTAGTCGATGTTTTGGCGTATCCATTGCGCCATCGCATCGATCTTCGCTCCGCCCTCCAACTCGCCAAACTCCCGCGTCACGAAAGAGACGAACCGGTCGGACTCGCAGAAACGGCTGGGCCAAAGATAGGGTATGACATGTGCAGGAAGATCGGGGCGCGAGGAAATCGGCAGTCCGACCAGCGATCTGGCCGTCCGCTCGACATCAAAAATGCCGCTATATTCCGCCAGAAAGTCGCCCTGAGCGCTGGCCCAGGTTCTGCGGCCGATGCCGTCGTCCCCCGGCACCGTGCGCAGCGGCTCGGCAGCGCTGACGGTGAGCAGGTCATTCACCAACCGTTGCTCCGGCATCTGCGCGCCCTCGATCGCCAGCAGCACATCGGCCTGGAGCGGCATATGGTAGGCGAGCCTGGCTTTTACTTTAAGGCGCATGCGATATCCTGATCTGCTCGCGGCCGGTTCAGCGCCGCGAGCGACCAAAGAACTTCGCCAAGCCGACTCGCGTTCCGAGCGCGACCCACAAGCCGCATCGGACGCAGAAAGGCAATCCAGCCAATGGGACTGTGGTCGTCAGCTGCGCAAGCGCATCACGGCTTCTTGTCCTTCGCGGCTCAGCACATCGATGATCTTCGCATAGGCGCGGGCCTGCTCCTCATGTTCGCTCTTCTGCCGCGGGCATTTCGCCAGAAGAGCTTGGGCCAGCGCGGCGAGCCTGCCGCGTTCTAGACGGCGGAACTGCTCCATCAATATCTCCGCGTACCACTCGGCAACTGCCTGGCGATGTGAGAGGGAGAACGCTTCACCTCACCCAGGATCAGCTTGTGCTTCATGAGGACACGAAGAGCATCCGCGTCTCTGGGGTCGAGCAACACGACTCTCGAGCCGCCCGATAGGAGGGGTTCTACGGTGGATACCCGGAACATATGTTTCGCGCACAGCGCTTCGATGGCGTCAGGGCTTTGATCGATGTGGATGGCCCGGCTCATGCTTGAATTCCCCAGGGCCCAAAAGGAAAGGGGTTGAAGTGCGTGGACCCGTCCACCTTCTTCGACCGATATGGGAGGCGATGATCACGAATGAGGCGGGCATAGTCTTGCGCCAGCCCCTGATGCGCGATCCGTGATGATGCACAAGACGCCGATTGCGCGCGCAGCAACTCTTCCTGCTCGCATCGCAGCAAATGATTGAGATCGTCCATGGCGGCTCCTCGGCTTGCAAGCGGGAGCGCGTTGGTCTCTCAGTCACGGCGGATGCCTGCAGCAAATTCCGCGCAATGTTTATGGCATAGCGGATATCCGCCGTGCTGTCGCGCACAATATCCTGGGTCGCTTCGATCTTCATAGTTTGGTCGGCGATGAATAGGCCCCCCGTTCTGGTCATTACGAGCCCCGCGTCACGGCCGGAAATCAGTCAGTAGCTTATCACGCTTGTGGACCAGTTATCTTTCAGGCGTCATTCTCCGCGCCAATCTTCTTTACATTCATCGCGTGGATTATCGCGGCACGACCTGCGGAGGGCGGCCGATCATGGCTCCGGCGTCGACGGTGATCAGCTGCCCCGTCACCGCGCTGGCGTCGTTGACGAGCCACCGGATGGTGGAAGCAATGTCCTCCGGCGTGCACAAGCGGCCGAGCGCGGACGCCTCCTCAAAGATTTTGCGAGCCTGGTCGAAACCGGCCTCGCCCAGCCCCCTACGCAGCCAGTCGCCATCGATCACGCCGGGCAGAACGGCGTTGACCCGAACTGGAGCCAGATTGCGGGCGAGCGCCATGGTCAGCGTGTTCAGCGCGCCCTTGGACGCCCCATAAGCATAGGAGCTGCCGGTGCCGTTCAGGCTGGAGATCGATGAGACCAACACGATGGCACCCCGTTCCTGTGTGCTCATCGCTGGCTGCACGGCCCGCGTCATCTGATAGGCACCGATGACATTGACGCCATAGATGCGCTGGAAATCCTCTGCGCCCTGCCCTTCCAGATCGCTCATCGACACGAATTGGGTCAGTCCCGCCGAGTGCACCAGAGCATCGATGCGACCCCAGCGTTCAACCGCCGCCGACGCGAGCGCCCGGCAGTCCTGGTCGTTGGCGACATCGGCGCGCAGTGCGAAAGCGTCGCCGCCCCCTGCGAGGATGTGAGACACAACATCAGCCGCCGCGTCCGCGCTGCGGGCATAGTTCACCAGGATGTCATATCCATCAGCAGCGAGAGCTTTGGCCGACGCGGCCCCGACGCCGGTGCCACCACCGGTAACGATCGCGACGGGTCTATCAGCCATATCAATCCTCTCTCCAGCCTGCTTTCAATTTGCTACCAGCTTTCCCGGCGCGGGAAAGCCGCCAAGGCCGGAGCGGATGCGCGTCAGAGCGGAGCCGGCTCCGGCAATATGATGGGCGCAGTCAAGTTCATGCTGCCAAATCGCCTCGGCATCTACCTTCACGACACGCCCGGCAAATCGGCCTTCGTGAAGCAGGATCGCCGTCTGAGTTCGGGTTGCGTACGGCTCGCCGATGCGCCGTTGTTTTATCGTTGGCTTATGCGCGGCAAGGTCATGACTGCTGCTGCCGCGCCCGAAACGCATGTGCCACTGCCGCAGCCCGTTCCTGTTTACATCCTCTATCTTACGGCCTTGCCGACCGAAAAGGGCATCGTTCTTCAGGATGACGTTTACCAGCGCGACACCCCCGCCGCCTACTCATCCTGAAGCATGTTCGCCAGCATCCTTACCACCCTGCGAACATCCACCGGCTTCTCGAACCGGACGACGCTGGCGAACTCCTCGGGAATAGTGCTGCGATCATAGCCCGTGACAAAGGCGAAAGGCACGGCCCGCTCCGAAAGCGTGCGCGCTAGGTCGAAAGAGGGCCCCTGCCCCAGGTTCACGTCGACGAACGCGCAGTCGGGCTGGACGTCGGTAAGAGCGCGACCCGCATCCGCTTCGTCCGCGAAGGGACCAATGACGGTAGCGCCCTCGTCTTCCAGCGCAGCCTGGAGATCGGAGGCCAAGTAAAAATCATCCTCGACGACAAGGACCTGCGCATTGCGCAGGCTGTGCGCAGTATCACCCATCATCCTACTCCGTTCGGCTGAAGGATACTGTCTCCCGGGCGCAGCGGGAACTCGATACAGCTTTCAAGGCCACCGGGCTTCAGCGTGATGCTCCCTTTCCCCTTCAGTTCATAAGGGATGCGGCGGGATATGAGTTCGGAACCGAACCCCTTGCGTCGCGGCGCTGAATCGAGAACCGGAACACCCCGCTCGACCCAGTGCAGGACCAGCCATTGCTGCCCTTTGCGCATCTCGCTTTTCCAATGCACCTGAAGCCTGCCGCTGGGCCGGGTGAACGCGCCATATTTGGTGGCGTTTGTCGCCAGTTCGTGGATGGATAGGGTCAACACCTCTGCCGCTTTTGGCGATAGTTCGACGTCTGGGCCCGCCAGTTCGATCTGCCCTTCCTGAGCCGCCTGAGCCAGCAGTTCGTCGCGGATAATATATTCCAGATCGACCCCCGCCCCGGCCTTTCGGGTCAGCAACACCTGCGTGCGAGCGAGCGCCGAAATCCGGCCCTGGAGATGCTGTATATATTCCTCGGTCGGGCGATCCCCATTGTCAGACCGGCTGATGATCGACCGTATGACGGCCAGAATATTGCGGACCCGATGCTGCAGTTCCGCCAGCAATATCTTTTGCCGTTCCGTAGATTCCCGCCGCTCCGTAATGTCCATCACGGCGCCGATCATGCGAATGGCCTCGCCTGCCTCATCATAGATGAAGCGGCCGCGGCCATAGAGCCAATGGATTGATCCGTCCGGATGCACGACGCGGAATTCTCGCACATATTCCTCGTGCGTTGCCCTGGCATGCCGAAGCGCCGTCTCGGCGCCTTCCAGGTCATCAGGGTGGATCCGCTCAGCCCATGCGCTATAGCTCGGCTTCACCTCTCCGACCTGATAGCCCTCCATCCGGAAATGCTCGTCCGACCAGTGAACTTCGTCGGTCAGCACGTTCCAGTCCCACAATCCCAGTCGACCGACCTCGACCGCGCTGCGCAGGCGTTCCTCGCTCTCCTCCATTATCTCCTGGTTCAGCTTCGCCTCTGTGATGTCCTCGCCGATGCCGCCGATCAGCGTGACCTCACTACCCGCAGTGACGATCGGGAAGTCTGTATTACGCAGCCAGCGGATTGCGCCATCGCCCGGCCGCTTGACGCGATATTCGAAGGTCACATGCTCGCCCGCGCGAACCCTCTCCATGGCATCTTTGGCCGCTGCCCGGTCTTCCGGCACGATCAGTTCCAGCCAGCTGCGATAATTGTCGCCGGACAGCGCCTCCTCCCGGCTGAGGCCGTAAATCGTTTCGAACGCGGGGGTCAGATATTGCCACTGCATCGTGGCTGCGTCGCGTATCCACAGCACATCCTGTGAAGCGTCGCCAAATTGCCGGATTCGCTCCTCACTCTCGCGTAATGCCTCGGCGCTGCGCTTGGCATCGTCTATGTCCGATATCGTTTCCACGACGCCGGTGACATTACCCTTCTCATCAAAGGTCGGCGCCGTCGCGACGCTGGTCCAGATCTCGCGGCCGTCGTCATCGGTATAGAGCATCTCCTGCCCGGGCGTGACGCTCTCTCCGCGAAATGCCCTGGCGGCAGGGAAGTCATCGGGGTCCAGCGGCCGGCCTTCCTTGTCCCAGGCGCGCCATCGCGCAACCCGATCCGGATCACGCGAGGGGATGACTCCCGTGGGCAAAAACCGGCGGAATTCGCTGTTTGAAACCACGGCTTTCCCGTCCAGGCCTATGACGGCTGCGCCGACCGGGACGCTTTCAAAGGCTGCGGCCAAGCGCGCTTCGGTGCTGCGCAAGGCGGCTTCCGCCGACCGGCGCCGGGTCACTTCGAACAGAGTCTGCAGAACGCCGCTGGCATGGCCATCGTCATCGAATAGCGGCGACCAGCTGGTGTCGAACACATGTTCCGCCAAACTGCCATCCGGCTCGCGGAGCGCCACTATATAGTCAAGGAGCTGCACGGCCCTTCCGGCGCGCGCTTCATTAAGCAACGGAGCCATCACCGCGTCATAGACCTCAGGCCATCCTTCGGCCACCGGGCGGCCAAGCAGCTGCGGATGACGATCCTTGGCGATATCGATATAGGCATCATTATAGAATTGAAGATGCGCGGCGCCCCACAGGATCGTCGCGGGCTGAGGCAAGGCCAGCATTATATCGATGGCCGTCCGCAGCGCTCCGGGCCAGCCTTCCATAGCCCCCAGCGTGGTCGCCGACCAATCATGGTCTCTTATCCGGGCCGCCATCTCGCCAGAAGCGTTCGGCCATGTCATTGCATTTTCTCCGGCGTCATGCCTGGCCAACGCCTAGCCCGCGAAACCGTGCGCGAGGCCGATCCTAATTCCTACAGTCGAACGCTGCAATTACATCTGGCGACAAGAACTGGCGGCTACTCCGCCATCGCGGAAACTGAGTTAATTGCCTTAGATCTTAGCGGCGGCGTCCGCCGCCCCGCGCATGGCCCCTTCTATATAGCCGATGCCCGTCGCATCGCCGATCCGATGCACTTGAAAGCCTGCCGCCTCCAACTCATCGCCCAGCTCGGAATCACCGCGAGCGCCCTTCGCGACGATCACATGATCAGCGTCGAGCGCGCGTGCCAAACCATGGCCATCTTGAAACGTCACGCTCTTGCGCCCGATGACGATGCCGGATGACGAGGGGTATAGTTCAGTCCCATGCTCGCGCAGTTCATCCAAAATGCGCATGCGGCGGACAATAGTGAGACCCTTGCCGAAGCGCGGCGCATCGTCCACCACCGCGACACTACGGCCCCGCTCCATCAGAAATTCGGCAAGCTCCAGCCCCACTAGCTCACCGCCGATGATGACGATCCGCTTGCCCAGCGGCATCCAACGGCGGGTGGCAGCGCGAACAAAATCGAGATTGGCGGTGAGGCCGGTCGCCGCGCCGATCTTCGTCGCAAGGCGCGTACCTACGCCCATCTTGTGCTTCAGCTGTTCCGATTTTTCACCCAGCATCAACTGGCGCAGCTCGTCGCCGGATAGCACATGCGGAAGGTCACTGCCTGGTATAGGAGGCATCTCTCGAACAGCGCCCGTGGCGACGATGACCGCGTCGGGCGCAAGGCTGCGCATCAACTCGACCGTGCAGGCTGTGCCTAGCCTCACATCGACGCGCGAGCTTTTGACCTTGCGTTTCAGCCAGTTCAGCAACAATTCGTTCGGCGTGTAGGCAAGCGCTGCAAAGCGCAAGGTGCCGCCAAGCCGGGCCGAACGCTCCACGAGCACGACCTCATGTCCCGCTTCATCAAGCCTGCGGGCGGCTTCCATGCCTCCTGGACCGCCGCCGACGATAACTACCCGCTTCCGTTCGCGCGGGCGGTCATCGCGAAGATATTCGAAACCGGTCTCGGCGTTGACGGCACAGCGTAGCGGCTGGCCATGATAAATGGCGCTGATGCACGTATAGCAATAGATGCAGGGCATCACATCTTCGCGCTGACCTTCGGCCAGTTTCCGCGGCAGATGCGGGTCTGCGAGCAGCGGACGCCCCATCGATACGAAATCAAGCGAGCCGTCGGCTATCGCTTGTTCAGCGCGTTCAGGCGTGATGCGGCCGGACGCGATCACGGGAATCGAGATGGCCGCCTTGATGCGCGCGCCGAAGGGGATGTTAAGGCCGGGTTCGTGCGGCGTGTGCGACGCGGAATGCAGCTTGCCGAAACTGGGATCATGATAGGCAGTGACGGTGATGGCATTGACGCCCGCCGCCTCCACCATCTTGGCGACGCGGACGGCATCCTCGATCGTTATCCCGTCCTTCTTCCCGACTTCACGCGAGTCCAGTTTGCACCAGATGGGGAAGTCCGCACCCACCGCCGCCCGCACATCCGCTATGACTTCCAATAGAAAGCGTGCCCTGTTCTCCAGCGGGCCTCCATAGTCGTCCGTCCGCTTGTTCGTTGCTGGCGAAAGGAAGGAGGACAATAGGTAGCCGTGGCCGCCATGGATTTCGAGGCCATCGAAACCCGCCTGTTTCGCCCGGAAAGCCGCCGCCGCGAACTGTTCGCGGACAGTCCGGATATCCTCGACCGTCATCACTTTGAACTCGACGGACGCTATCTTGCCAAAGGGTGCCTCCGCAAGTTCCTCAAGCAGGAAGCTTTCCGTGAAGTCGCCCTTCGGCGCATCGGGAATGGATGGGCACCAGACAGGACGGCCCGCCAGGAGATCGCCCTGCGCCACAAGCCCGCCATGGTGAATTTGCGGCGCGATCTTCGCGCCATGGGCATGCACCGCTTCCACCAGCGCTTTCAGCCCCGGGAGAAAACGGTCGTCGGAAATGGCGATCTGGTTGATTTGATTGCTGCCGACGGGCCAGGCGACGCCAGCAACGCCGGTGATGATCAGCCCCACGCCGCCTTTTGCCTGTTCCTCATGATAGGCGCGGATGCGATCACCGCAATGACCGTCCGGCTCGGCTAGGCTGGCGCCCATCGCGGTCACGGCGATGCGGTTGCGTAACGTCATCGTCCCTATGTGGCCTGGCGACAGCAGAGCCCCGAACGCGTGCTTCGGCATGCCTTGATCCTCTCCTACTTGTCGCCATTTTGGCCATACACATCATTTGCCCGTACACTATGTATTGTCAAGCTGTAGGCTAGGGGATAAGGCTTGCCGAAAGACGGGAGATGAGATGTGAACGCGGCCAGCCCCCGGCGTAATCATTTGCAGGAGGAGCAGCGGACCCGCACACGCGGCTTGATCGCTCACGCCGCATTGAAGGTGTTTTCCGAACGCGGCTATGTTGCAAGTTCGATAGAACAGATATTGGTGGCGGCGGGCGTCAGCCGCGCCGCTTTTTACAGCCATTTCGACGGCAAGCTGGCAGTCGTGATGGCCATTGCCGAAGAATTCGAGCCTGCGTGGAAGCCTGTTTTCCGTTACCTCGCGGACTTGCCCAACCCTCAACTCCCCGAACTGATGGAATGGGCGCAGCGCCACCTCGATCTTCACCGGTCCAATGCCGAAACCTGCACACTCCTCACCCAGGTCGCTACGCTGGAAGAGCCACTCTATCGCAAGGTCTCGCTTCAGCGCGACGCGCTGATCGACATGCTGGCGGAGCGGCAACCGGCTTTCGCCGCCGCCAAGCAGGACGCCGATGTCATGCTGGAGGCGCAGATCCTCCTCTTGGGGATCGACCAGACCTGCTTCCACCTCGTCCGTCAGCATGTGCGCGATCCGGGCGGTAGGGCGACAAGGATCATGGCGGAACAGATGCTGCAATTCATGCAAAGGCACGAAAGCCGATGAGCGGAGGGGATATGACCTTGGAGGATTTGATCGCCCATCACCAGATCGCGCGCCAGTTGGCCGAGTTCGCACGGGCGATGGATGAACGCGACTGGGGCAGGATTGCCGAAATACTTGTCGATGATGCAGTGGCCGATGTTGGTGAAGGCCGCCTTGACGGCAGCGCCGCCTTCATCGCCACCATGCGCCGCTATCTCGACGCATGCGGGCCGACGCAGCATCTCCTGGGCAACCTCCTAGTCGATGTGAATGGGGATGAGGCACAGAGCCGCTGCTATGTCAGCGACATGCATTTGGGCCTTGGAGAACGCGAACATCTCACCTTCGCCACCTTGGGTGACTATCATGATCGCTGGCGCAAGATCGACGGCAGCTGGCGCATGGTGGAGCGGATCAAACATAACCGCGCCCATATTGGCTCATTCGACGTGTTCCAGATGTAGTTTGCGGGCCGGACCGCTCAATCATTCACACCAGATGAGAGAATAGATGTGACCTCCAGCGCGCCTGCTCGCGGTTTCCGAAGGCTGAACCGCATCCTCCTCCTGATCCTGTTGCCGGTCGCGCTGATCGGCCTGGCTCTGCACGGCTATGCTCAGGGCTGGTTCACGTCCAACCCGCATATCGAGATGACGGGACCGGTGGCCGGTTGGGATCATTGGGGTGGGGACGCTGGCGGGACGCGATATTCCCCACTGACGCAGGTCACGCCGGAAAATGCCTGGGCGCTGAAGCCCGCATGGACCTACCATATTGGGATGATCAAGGCGCAGGGACAAAGCTCCCCGACATTTGAAGCGACGCCGATCATAGCGGAAAATCGGCTCTATACCTGCTCGGGCATTACACGGATCGTGGCGCTGGATCCCGAAACCGGCCGCGAAATCTGGGCCTTCGATCCCAAGTCCGACAATTTCAGCACATATCAATTGAACTGCCGCGGGGTCACTTATGTCCGCGATCCCGCCGTTGCCGCGAGCGCGCCGTGCGCTGGACGCATCGTGGCGGGAACGCTGGACATGCGCTTGATTGCGCTGGACGCGGCGACCGGCCGCCTTTGCGCGTCGTTCGGGGCGGGCGGCATCCTCGACCTGCGGCAGGGGCTGGGGAAATATGAGCGCGGAGACATGGCGGTATCGTCGCCGCCCGTCTTCATCGACAACAAAATCGTCGTGAACGCGCGCGTGATCGACAATATGCGAGTGGACGTTCCCGCTGGCGCTATCCGTGCCTTCGATGTTCATTCAGGCAAGCTCGCCTGGGCTTGGAATGCCGTCCCGCCGGGCATGGAGACTGCACGGAGCACGCCGTCGGGCGAGGCACTCGTCCGCGCCACTCCCAACAGTTGGGCACCGATGTCGGCAGACCCGGCGTTGAACATGATCTACGTGCCCATGGGCAATGCAGCGCCGGATCATTTCGGCGGAGAACGCCGAGGGCTTGATTATTATTCAAGCTCGGTCGTCGCCCTGGACGCTTCCACCGGCAAGGTGCGGTGGCGCTTCCAGACGGTGCATCATGATCTATGGGACTATGACCTGCCATCGCAGCCGGTGGCCTTCGACCTGCCAACGTCCGGAGGCGTCGTCCCCGCTCTCGCCCAGTCCACCAAGCAGGGCCACATCTTCATCCTCGACCGCCGCACCGGCAAGCCGGTCTTCCCGGTCGTAGAGCGCCCTGTTCCCCAAGCTGGCGCAGTTCCTGGCGAAAAACTCTCCCCAACGCAGCCCTTCCCTGCCAATCCAGCCTTCATCGTCCGTGCAAAGGATCTGACCGAAGAAGACATGCACGGCTTCACGCCTTATGATCGTGGCAAATGCCGCGACCTGTTCCGCTCGGCCAACTATCAGGGACTGTTCACGCCGCCATCCACGCGGGGCTGGATACAATTTCCAAGCTTCATGGGCGCAACGAACTGGGGCGGCGTCTCGATCGATCCGCGCCGCAATATTCTGATCGTGAACACGACGCAGGCGGCAGCCTTGATGAAGCTCATTCCACGCCAGCAGGTGGCGCAGCTTCAGAAAGCGGGACAAAATGTACTTCCCTCGACGGGGTCGCCTTATGGCCTTACGCTGGGCCCGATGCTGTCGCCCTTTGGCGCGCCATGCAACCGCCCGCCTTGGGGCTCCCTCATCGCGATCGATCTGAAGGCGGGCAAGAAGCTGTGGGAAGTTCCGTTTGGGACGACACGCGACCAGGCACCCTTCCCGATATGGCTGAAGACGGGCGTCCCCAATATCGGCGGATCAGTCATAACCGCTTCCGGGCTGGTGTTCATCGGCGCAGCGACCGACAGCTATTTCCGCGCCTTCGACATCCACACTGGGCAGATCGTCTGGAAGGCGCGCCTGCCCGGCGGAGGACAGGCCACGCCGATGACATACCGACTGCGCAAAAATGGCCGCCAGTTCGTCGTGATTGCCGCAGGGGGTCACAAATATCTGGGCACTCGCCAGAATGACGCTCTGGTCGCCTATGCTCTCCCGGAGTGACGCGCTGGTACAGGCGATGGGATCAGACAGAGCCAAAATCATGTCAAACATGTGGAGATCGCCATGAATCTCAAGGGCGTGAACAGAGTGATGATTGCCGTCAACGATCTCAACGAGTCCAAAAAACGCTATAGCGATCTGCTGGGCGCGACCTTCCATGATGCCCACTGGACCGGCGAACCTTTCGGCATTCTTGTCGCCATCTCCTGGGATGCGGGGATAGAATTATGCGCTCCCATGCCGGACCGTAAACATGACTCCGCCGTATCGCATTTTCTCGCGACCCGTGGCGAAGGGGTGATGAACGTGTTTTTCGGGGTGGAAGATGGCGATGCGGCAATGGCCCGCGCGCGCGCCAATGGCTTTGAATGCGTCCATTCACTGGACTACTCCCAAGAGGAGATTGATGCCCATCTGGGAGGCTTTTTCAAAAGATATCAGGAGTTCATGATAGACACTGCTGAACGCTGTGGATTTGCCATCAGCTTGGCGCGAATTGACCCCAAATAATTCCCTTTTCGATCAAAAGAGCCAGTTAGAAGCTGGGCCCGAGGCGTCGCCCGGGCAACCGCTACTGCCTTCTGGCTGTTAATGAGGCTGAGCCTCCATGTATCTCGATTTGCTCGAACGGGCCCGGATGCTTTAAGCTGAGTTGGTTCGCAGAGGAGAGTCGCGTGCGCTTCTTGCTTCTCATCGGGTTGGCTATTCTCGCCTCCTGCGGGTTTGGCGATAAAAAGCAGGAGGCCGTTACCGCAGCGCCGAGCAACACGTTGGAGACGCAGCAAACCGCTCCCACTGTTTCAAGCCCAAGCCCCGCCAGTCAAACACCGCCTCCGCCCGACTTCACCATGCCCGACTTTGCGCCGCTATATCCAGGAGCGACGATCCAATCGCTCAACAGTGCTGTCGATCGATCCAATAATGAAGTTCGGCTGGCGACCACTGACGATGCCGCCAAAGTGGTCGCCTTTTACCGCGACAGGTTTGCGGAAGCGGGCATGAAGAAAACCTCTGAATTCATATCAGGAGGAACGGCGATGATGTCAGCAATTGGCAAGGGCAGGCAAGCTTCGATCGCGATCACAAAGGAAGCCGGCCATAACGCCGTCATAGTCACCTATTCGGGCGAATAGTTTCTCCAGGAAACCGCGCCCCGCAAGAGCCGGTTTATCCCTGGAAATTTCCCACGCCGACAAATTCGGAAATGTCCTTGCGCCCGCTTGGCGCTTCCCGCGCCTGAAGCGCTTCGGGTAGGATTGCCTTATCTGCGATACGGCCGATCGCCACGGCCGCCTCGATCCGAAAGCGATCGGGGACATCCAGTTCCTGCCGCGCCTTGTCGAAGTCGATCCCGGTCATGGCATGGCTGTGATAACCGAGCCGCGTGGCCTGCAGCGCCATCAGCGCCCAAGCCGCACCGGCATCGAAGCTGTGGCTGTGCGAAGGCTTGGCATCTTCCGATCCGCGCGTGGTAATCAGCGTGTCGGACAGGATGAAGATCAAGGCTGAGGCATTTTGCACCCAGCTCTGGTTGAAGGGCAGAAGCAAGCCGAGGAAGCGATCCCAGTCCGCGCCGTCGCGGGTGGCATAAAGCAGCCGCCAGGGCTGATAATTGAAGGCCGATGGCGCCCAGCGCGCGGCTTCGAATATGGTATCAAGATCGGCCTGCGGTATCGAAGACGCATCGAACGCACGCGGCGACCACCGATCAAGAAAAAGCGGTTCGACGGGGCGCGTCACGGCGCGAGCAGCAGCTGACATATTTTCTCCGATAAATTTGCGCATCGATATCGGGGGAGAAATCGAAAACCGCAAGCCTTCGCGATCAAGCGGAGTCGTATGACCGCTTCCGCGCATGACAAATCGGCCGGCCCCGCGTTGCTGGACCGGCCGATTGCTTAACCCCGGCGCTCAGCCTTCAGCAGAAGGCCGGCCTGCTCTCACTCTCCGCCAAAACGGTAGCGGAGCTTGAGGCCGTACATGCGTGGCTCGCCATAGATCGTGGCCCAGGAAAGCAGGGAGCCGCCCTGATACACGTCGGTGTTGCTGATCCGGTAGAGCTTGTTCGTGGCGTTGGTCACAAACACGCCCGCATCGAAGCCGGAGCCTGCGATATTGTTCCAGTCCAGCGACATGTTCAGCAAACCAAAGGCCTCAAGCTTTTCGCCCGGTTGCTGCGGCGGAACCACCGTCGCTTCGCTATGCTGCGGCGAATTATGCGCATAGTTCACGAAGAAGGACATGTTGCCCAGCCTTTCGGCGATGGGCAGGTTCACCGCCACATGAAAGCTGTAGATGTACGGCACCACATATTGGCCGGGCAGGCAGGTCAGGTCCGTGGGCGTGCCGGGGGGTGGTACCAAGCCGGAGCAATCCGCCAGCAAGCCGTTCGATATAAGGCTATATTCGGTATACTTGAAATGCGTGTAGCTGAAGTTGCCTCCAATCTCAATTGGCTTCCATGGACGGATGGACGCATCAAGCTCAACGCCCGAGACATGGGCCTTGGCCGCGTTGATTCGTGCGCCGCTAGCGCGGGTGACTTCGTTGAAGTCGCCAGTCGCCTTCTGGATATTCTGGTAATTCAGATAATAATAGGATGCGTTGAGCCGTGTGGGTACGCCAGCAATACGGAAGTCCGATTTGAATCCCGCCTCATAGGAGGTCACCTTTTCCGGCTCGAAGGTGCGCGTGTTTTCGCGGACGGCATAGGGATTGAAACCGCCCGCCTTGTAGCCGCGACTGATCTTACCGAAAATCATCAGGTCGCGGACCGGCTTGTAATCAAGCCCGACCAGCCAGGTCGCCGCCTTGCTCTTTAACGAAGCGGTGAAATTGCAGTCCGAAACCGCATTCACCAGCCTCGAGTCAGCCGAGCAGACGAACTGACCCGTCAGGGTTGGCGTATAGCTTTGCGAGAAGCCGTTGATCTTGTCCCAGGTATAGCGGAAGCCGCCTGTCAGGCGCAAACTGTCGAGCGACGGCGTCATCGCCCCGAAATCAAATGTACCTTGTGCGTAGAGCGCCTTTGATATCGTCGCGACATAACCGGGTGTCGCGTTGGCGACGCAGAATGATGCGCCTGTAAACGCTGCGGGGCAGTAATTTATGGCGCTACCTGCTTGATCACCGTCGGGCTTCTGACTGTAGTAGAAGGCACCCGCAGTGAAAGTTAGCCTGTTGTCGAGATAGGTTCCCTGTATCTGCAACTCTTCAGTGAACTGCTTGTAACTGTCACGAGGCAACGTGACGGGTGATGTATTATTATATACAACTGGAGTTCCATTCCCTGGGAGCGTGACCTGTCCCGGCGCGGGCAGCTTGTAGGGATCTACGTCATATTGCTGAAGGACGGTGCCATCGCCATCATAACGGTAGAAGCTCTTGAACTTCTGATAGCTGATGATGTTGCGCAGGACGAGTTCGTCGTTCAGGTCGAACGACAATGTGTCCGTGATGCCCCAAGTCTTGGTCTTTTGATAATCATCAACGCCATGCGCCGTCTGGCGAGGACCAAGCGCGTTCGCTTGGGCAGTCGCCGCGCGATAAACGTTGCATGATGCTACCGCGCCCGGGATCGTTGGGCCTTCAATACAGAAGGGGGCTGGTGAACCATCAGCGGGATTTATAATCGCCTTCAGGCCATCGATATTGAAGCCCTTGTGGATAAGGCCGGTGCCGTTGAAGCGCGAATAGGCGCCATAGGCCATCAGATAATTTTCGATGCGCTCGGTCGGACGGAAGGTGATGCCAATACGGCCGGAATACCAGTGCGTATCGTCACGATCCTTGTTCCAGATCACGTCATGGGTGTAACCGTCGCGATCATGATAGGTGCCGACCACGCGGACCAGCAGCTTATCATCGACAACGGGCACGTTGATGACGCCTTCGATCTCCTTGGCGTCGTAGTTGCCATATTTGGCAAGCAGCGAACCGGAAAAGTTGTTGGTCGGCTTGTGCGGTACGAGCAGGATCGCGCCGCCAGTCGTATTGCGGCCGAACAACGTGCCCTGCGGGCCTGCAAGAACCTGCAGATTTTCAAGATCGACGAAGTTGCCGGGGCCACCCTGCTGGCTGAGCGTAATCGGCGCAGGCAGCGGCACTTCATTCAGATAAAGCACGACGCCGGGCGAAGCCTGGAAAGTCGCGCCTTGTCCGCGCAGTGTGAAGGTCTGGGAATCGCGCGATCCCTGCCCCGCTGATCCGACGACCAGTGACGGCACGCTGGCGTTGAGGTCCTGGGACTGGGTGATATTCTGCTGCTGCAGGCGCTCTGGCGAAAAGGCCGTGATGGAGATTGGAACGTCCTGCGCACGTTCCTCGCGGCGCTGCGCAGTCACGATGATATCGGCTGTCGCGCCGAGTTGGGCGGCTGATGTGTCCTGCGCGAAGGCTGGAGTGGCCGCCAGTACGGCGACAGACGCAACGGTACCAAAAAGCAGTGCGGAATGCCTGGTCAAGTTCCCCTCCCATTTTAGCTCGCCGCGTTTGTTCAAGCGGTCGAGGCTTCAGATTATGATAAGGAAACAATCTTCGCAATCGAGCAATGCGCAATTGTGATGTATTTTGGCCACTATGATGAGCTATTTTATTTTGCATAGGAGGGCCTGCGTCAGGCCGCTTGCAAAGGCACACGCTTCGATCGGTCTAGCTCGCACCCTCCTGCATTTGACGCGATGACGGCCAGAGCGTGTCCCAAAGCGTCGCGGTCAGTGTTCGCCAGCGGTCTCTCAAACCGCGCGCAAGGTGCTTTAGCGTGTGGCGGAAAGAGCGGAAGACGAAGCGACATGGGGATCGCCGAGGTGGGAGGGAGCGAAGGCCCCCTGCCCCGTCATCGAAAGGCTCAGAATTTCAGAGTCAGGTCCACGCCATAGGTCCGCGCTGGCAGATAGTAGCCAGCCAATGTCGGCCCTACCGCGCCGCTGAAGGTGAATGAGCGGTTGTTGGTGAGATTCTTACCCCAGGCCTGAACCGATGTCTTGAGGCCGCCGATTGGGAGGTCGGCCAGCGTGGCCCGCGCATTGACGAGCCAACGTTCGGGCGTCTGTGCCTCTGCCTTGTAGATTGGATCGGTGGCGGTGAACTGCTTGGCCGTACCTTGAGTATCCGCACCGATGGAGAGAATGGCACCGTTGCTCATCTCCGGGAAGGCATAGTTCGCGCCAAACGATGCCGTCCATTTCGGGCGATAGGCCTCAAGGAAGGTGTCGGGGTCACCGACCGACGGATCCAGTTCCTGATATTTGAAGTTGGTGTAGCCGTAGTTGCCGGTCAGAGTGAGGCCCTCGACGGGTATGAAAGTCGCTTCGACCTCAGCACCCCAGATGCGTGACTTGCCCGCATTAAGGATGATCGCCGACCCATTGGGGAAGACCGTGAATTGAAGGCCCTTATAGTCCTGGTAGAAGGCAGCGGCGTTCAGGCGCAGCCGGCGATCCATCAGATCCGTCTTGGCACCGATTTCATAGTTGGTCACTTCTTCCGGCGCGAAGGGCGTGCCATTGTTCGTGCCGCCCGACAGGTACCCGGTCGAAGTTGAGGCATAAACCATCACATCCGAGTTGGGCCGATAGGTTATGTTCGCGAGATAGTTGAACCGTTGCTTGCGGTAGTGGAAAGTACCAAGGATCGGGCCGTTGCTATAGACGGCCACCTTGCGATCGAAGGTTTCTCGGCCGCCCAGGGTGACGTCAAGCTGATCGGTCAGATGGAAAGTTGCCTGTGCGAACGCCGCGTAGGAAGTCGACTGGAAACGATTGTCCGGAACCGCTGGTGCGTTGACGACGAAATTGGGTACGGTCTGAAAGAAGAAGACCTGCGGAACGCCCGGCCCGCCGCTCACCAGCTTCTCATTGAAGTAGAAGAGGCCGCCGACGACGTCCAATGTATCCGTGGAAACGTTAAGCTGCAATTCCTCGGTGATCTGCTTGAAGTCAGTTTCGCTGACAATGGTCGTCGCCAGCAGCGGGTCGCCTGTGCTGTCGTCGATCAGGCCGCCAAGACCGTCGAGCTGATTGATGGAATTACCCCTCTGCTTGCGCAGAGCGGCGATATTCTTGACCTTCACACTGTCGGACAGCGTGAAGTCCGCAGTTAAGGTGTGACCTTGTACCAGTTGGTGTGAGTTGGAGGTGAACCAGTTATTTACCGCCTTGGGCCGCTTGTCATGTTCCGTGAAATCACCGCTCACCGTTCCCCGACCGAACAGAAAGCTGTTGTAGAAGTTAACGGTGCCCTGGCTTTGCGCGGGAGGCAAGATAGAGGCGGTGGCGCCCGGTGACCCCTTGTTGAGCGTGCGATCATATTTGTAGTTGATATCGACGTCGCTGTTAGGATTGTAACGCAGCGCCGCACGGAAGGCAGTCGTATCCTCGGCCCCCAGCGTATCAGCGGCGCGGTAGATGGTGCGACGCCCATTGGTCGCGTCGGTGAAGTCCCAAGTTGTGCCGGCGCCAATATTGCGAACGTCACCGTCACGCTTCTTCTTGTAGAAGTTAAGCTGTGCGCTGAACCCATTCCATTCCGGCGTGTCCAGGCGAACCTTGACACGGCGTAGGTCGTAATTGCCGAGCGAGCCCTGCACATAGCCGCCAAGCTCGCCCGTAGGGTTGGCGGTAATGACGCTGATCGCGCCCCCGGTTGAGTTGCGGCCGAAGAGTGTGCCCTGCGGACCGCGTAGCACCTCGATCCGTTCGATGTCGGCAAAATCGAACTGCGCGCCTACCGCCCGGCCGAGATATACCCCGTCCACATAGATGGAGATCGGATTATCCGATTCCGGCGCAGTGTTCGATGCCAGGATGCCACGGATTGAGAAGCTGGCGATCTGATTGCCGCCTATCTGCGGAACGGTGATGACGTTCGGCGCGAAGGCCGAAATGTCGTTCACCGTTTCGATCCGGTTGTTCTGGATCTGCTCGGTGCCGAGCGCCGACACCGCGATGGGGACATCCTGCAGATTTTGTTCGCGCTTCTGCGCAGTCACGACGATATCGGCGACTTGGCTGCGGCTCGATACAGTATCTCGGGCGTCGGGCTGTAGCTGTGCGAACCCGACATGCGGCACAAGCGCCGCCAGCGCAACGCCTGATGCCAGCAAGTAATGTGTCTTCATGATTGTCCCCTCCTGATTGTTCTGCGTGGCTTAGCCATCTGTCAGAATGATGATGTTGTCACACTTCGTTGGGCACGTTGAAGTAGTTTTGATAGCGCGAGTAGTTTTGCCGTTCAGCCTGAATGACAGGGTCGTCCGCCTGCGACTTGGTATATTTTGAGCTGTTTCCGTGGGATCCGCCGTGACGGCTGTTGAGGAAACTCATCATGCGATCGAGCGCCTCTGGCGTCAGTTCCAGCCGGAGCGAAGCATAGATGTCGCGAATTGCGCGCTCGGGCGACTTCATGAATTCGGCATAGATGGAGTTTGCATAGGCGCCCTCGCGCATGGTGCCATCCTCGATCCAGCTAATGACGTCATCCCACATCTTGATTCGGCCATCGAGTGCCGTCCACTCGTTTCCCGCCGTCCTCTCACCGTAGATATGATCTGTGCGCCACGAGAAGATGGTGCCGCCCACATTGGTGACAGAATCGGACGAGGCAATGGGATCGCGGTGAGGCAGTATGATCTTGGCGTCTGGATAGGCCTTCAGCAGCTGCGGAATGCGCGGCATGTGCGTTGGGTTCTTGAGCAGCCAATGGCGCTTAGGGTGCTTCCACTGCAACAGCTTCAGCACCTTCTTATGCCAGTGGAAATGATAGGCCGGGTCCTGGCTGTTGAAGTAGCTTTCATAGCTGTGAACGTTCATCGCGGTCGCCCAGACTTCGGAGAAGAAGGCGAGATAGGTGAACTCGATATCTTCGACCGGCAGATCGCCGCCCCAAGCATGCATGCTGCGCCATTCGGGGCTGATCGAATGGACGAAATCGACCCGATCCTGCGCCTTTGAGATCCAGCGGTCGATCTCCGCCTGGTCGGCGTCAGGACGCGCATCGGGGAAGAGCGCTTCCCAGCGATGCACCGAACGGAACTGGGGATCTTGCGAAAGCGTCTCATGCAGGATGGTGGTCCCCGAACGGCCGAAGCCAAGGATGAAGACCGGTTCCTTCACCACTTCCTGATCGATTTCGGGATTTCGCTTATAAGCATCGACGACGCGCAGCCGGGCCTCCAGATAACCGAGGATGTCGGATCGGGTCAGGATACGGCCGACGAAATTCAGCGCTGCATCTTCCTCGATCGACTTGAGCAACAGGCGGAAATGATCGCGCCAGCCATCTTCCTCAAGATCGTCAAGGCCGGTATTGCGGCGGGCGGTATCGACCAGCGACGCCTCATCAAGCGGGACGATGCCCTTTATGTCAAGCTTGGCTCCGAGCGCGTTGAGATCGGCCGCCCATTGCGGGCGAGGTGGCAGCTGCCACGCGGCGCGCCGTTTCAAAAGACCTTCGTCCTGTTGCAGTTCCATAGCATCTCTCTCCGGCTTTTGGCGGTGCCCGCCTTTGAGCGAAAATTTACCTACGCAGTCCCGCGCGTCCAGCGCCACGGACAGACAAAAAGCGTCGATTTAAGGGACAAAAGATTGCTACCTCTGGATGCTCGCAGCGGGGGGGAGCGGCCACCACACAATGGCGCCAATGCGCCATTCAGATGAGGTCGCGAGTGCCTGTTGGGCCGGTGCCCGGCTCGGTCAGCCCGCGTCTGCCACGGTCATGGGCTCGCCGCTTGCGGCATGCTTGCGGAAGGTGCTCGGCGACAAGCCGGTGCAGCGCTGAAAAGCCCGAGCGAAGGCGCGGCTGGAGGAATAGTCCAGCTGGTGTGCGATGCGATCGATGCTCGTCGGTCCGGTCGCCAGAAATTCCTGCGCGATCTCCGTTCGGACGAGGTCTTTGATATCCTGGAAGGCAACCTTTTCGTTCACCAGCCGACGGCGCAGCGTCGCCTCGCTTACGCCAAGGCCACGCGCCAGTTCATCGGTTGTGGGAACATGTCGCCCACTGTGCAGAGCAGAACGATAAATCGCCGCTACACGCTCACTCAGGTCAGCCTCAACATGTTCCGCAACGATGAGATTGTCTGGGAAAGCTTTAAGGAAATCGTGCAACTGCGCGTTGGATCGGACGATGGGCCGCTTCAGCTGTGCGGCGGGGAACAGGATGGCATTGTCGGGGGCATCATGATGCGGCCTGATGCCGAAGGTGTCGCACAGTGCACGGCTATCCTTGGTGGCGGGATGGCGAACGGTGTAGTTGCATTGCAGCGGTTCGCCGGTCAGCCAGTCGAACAGCCGACTAAACAGCATCAGGGCGTTGACTGAGAAAAATTCCTCCCAGCATTGCTCGAGCGGCCCGAGCCCCATCTTGAAAAACGCAATGTCGCCTTCCACGCTCAATTCCGACGAGCCGAAGCGCTCTGCCGCCAATGTTCCGAAGACAGTGATGCGCTGAATGGCCTCTTCCAGCACCGTGCTGCTGATGACGGCATGGCACATGAGTTGAAATTCCTGGAGCCGCATGCCGGGATGCTGCGGTGATTCCAACTTGGAGCGGATCGCCGCGACGCAAAGCTGCCGAAGCCTCACGAATTGGTTCAGCGATATGCCGGGTACGCTGGCGTCTCTGAGATGAGCTAGGTTGAAGGACAATTTGCACTGGCGAAGAAGGCAAGTCGTGTCGATGCCTAGGCTTTCCGCCTTTTCAAGCAACGCTCGGATATGATCCGCCGCGATATGACTTGCGAACGATACATGCTCCGCGGCTTTCATGGGCTCTCCTTCCCAACGACGACTGGGCTACTCCTTCTCCATCTGCTGGTCTGACGGGGAGGAGTATCCTGCACATCATGTTTTATTTTTTGTCGTTCTACATTCTAATGTTTTTTGCTCTCGTTTAGCCTGAGTTGACTGCGTTGGTTATGGATTTACCCTTTGCTGGAGCGCCCGGCCTAACCCATGACGCGTTCATAGTGGCGGCGCCACTCCGCATGTTCCGCTTGCCGCTCTTCGGGGGTGAGGCGTGGAACAATGGCAGGTACACGCTCGCGCAGTGCGTCGAAGGGCAATGCTTCTACCTCCAGCCGAGGCGGTTTCGCCTCCGTGCCGCCGTCCGAGAAGCCGATCCAGCGCAGAAAGATCACGCCTTCGTGCAAGCCATCGGGATCGACCCAGTTGGCGACGCCGGGGTCCTGGTGCGACACGACGAAAGTGTAGCCTCCATCGGGATTGGGCTTGGCCCGACCCGTGCCGATCGCCACTGGCCGCTCAAGCAGATTGCCGACGCCGCCCCAGAAGTTGGACACCGGAACGACCGCGTATAGAGCGGTGCCAAGTGTGAGGGAGATGAGTAGGGCCTCGCCGTCGGATAGGCGGTAATGACCGGGCGCATAAGCTTGCGCGACCGAATACATGCTTTCCTGATGGATCTTGGGCGAACCGAAGCTGTTAGCCGGCGTAGTGAGGACGAAGTTGCGGGTGACGAAGACCAGATCATCGACATGCTTGCGAATGTGCCGTTCGGCGGCCGCCGCCATCTCGTCGAAGGAGTGGGATGGCCGTGTTGGTTCGGGGCCGAGGCGCCTGATCGTCAAGGCGATCGGCGACTGATTGGCGGGGTCGCTGATGACGTCGCGGATCAGCATCTGGACGCTTTGCGCGTTGCTTTCGAAATGATTGGGGTTATCGCCTTCCGCTCGCGGTCCGATGGTAAGCGTGAAACTGCCATCCTCTTCGACATGAAGCGCGGAGAGAGACAAATTCTTCTGATATGCCTGCTCGGCGGTCAGCATGGCGACTTCAAACGCGATGGGGCGACCGGGCGGCATTTGCCCTTCGATCACATATTCTGACGCGCCCTCGATCGGCGCAAAGCGGTAGATATAATCGGGATTGGGATGGCCGCTTTTGGTGGCTGGTATCTCGTCGTCGCCCAGTCGGTGCGCCAGGCGGGCGAAGGCGTGAATACGGGGACGAAGCGGGTCTTCATTGGCGGCGTTCATAAGGCCGCAAAAAGCGGCCTGCTCATATTCGGCTGGAAAACGGTCGAGATGCTCTTCATTCGGGGCCATCGCTTCGCGCCAATGCGCCTCGACGCGGGCGATCGCCGCCTGAACCCGCGGGTCGCGGCGGAGCCGGGCGGCAATGCGCTCCACATACTCCTGATCCTCGGTTGCGAGCGGCGTGGAAATGGCTTCAGTTTCCCCATGCATTTGGGTCAAGGCGACTCTCTCCCTTCAACGGCGAAAGTAGCTTCGCCGCGTGTCCGTTGAAGCCTGACCGCGGGTCGTCTTCGACTGAATGTCGGGTAAGTTCAGACGACCCGTCGTTCCCCAGAATGCTCTGGGTTAGCCTTCACCTGCTTATACTTTTGTTATTGCTCAGTTCAGCCCTGGATGAAAGGGGCTCCCGGGGCTGCGCCCTATACCCTCGACCCGTTTTCGCAGCGACCGGCGCATCCTGTGCCCCGGAGTTACGCAGACTGAAACTGACGATCTAGGTCGCCGCTCCCCCTGTTGCGCTGTCTCCGCACGCCACTTAGTCCGGGCTTGCGGATCGAGGCATTGCACAGCCCAGCCGGAAATCGCCCGCGGACGAAGGTTGAACCCGGCCAGACGTCGCACACATGTTCTTTCGTTCAGAGCGAAGGCGACGGGGAGAATTGACTTGCTGAAACAGATCTACGTCGTCGATTTCGTGGTGGATCGGATCGATGCGGCTAAATCCGACTTTGATCGCCTATTCGGCACCGAGCCGCTCGTCATCGAGCCGAGCATGGCGCCCGGTGTGAAGCTCAACGCCATCTATTACCAGATGCCCGGCGAGGGTGCCGGTATTCACGCAGTCGGCATCTTTGATCGAAGCGGGGATGGCCCGAAGGAAGAGCCCGAAGGCGTCATCCTCATCGGCATCCTTTGCGACGACGTCGATGCGACCGTTGCGGAGATGCGCATGCGCGGCGTCGAATTCCTCTACGCCGAACAGCACCGCTATGCGGTCGGGCGCAACAATCTGACCGCGCCGATCCACGGTGTGAGTTATTCGATCGCGCAGCACGACGAAGGAGGGTATGAGCGCGCCAAGTCGATGATGCGCACCGCCAACGGTTCGGTCGAATATGGCGATCCGACTCAGAACGGCATGCTGCGCCAACTTTACGTGATCGACATCGTCGTCCGCGACCTCGACGCGGCGATCGCCAGCTACCGATCCCTGTTGGGCGTCGATCCAATCGACACGACCGCAATCAGTGACTCCGGCGGTGAAATCCGCTCTGCTCATTTCCCGGCGCCTGGCGAGGGCAAGGGCATACATTCGGTCGGCCTGTTCCAACTCACCACCGACGCGCCGCAAACCGCTGGCGGAAAGCGGCTGCAGCAAGCGCTCGATCAGCGCGGCGAAGGCGTCTTCCTCATCGGCTTCCTCGTCGATGACATCGACCGGGCACAAAAGGAGCTAGAGGCGCGCGGTTTCAGCTTCGTCGATCCGGAGCCCCATGCCTATCCGATGGGGCGCGGCAACACGATCACGTCCTTTCACGGAACAGAGATCTGGTTCGCCGAGCATCATGACGGGGCTTACAGCGACTATCGCAAACTGGCGAACGCCTGATGCAAGCCGCAGGCTCTCTTCGATAGCGGCACGATGGCCGGTCATATCCTGAGAGGTACGCACAATGGGGGTGACGCACATTGACGAAGCCGAGCTTCCCTTCATAGATATCCATAGCAACGCCTATGCGACCAACCGGCAATCGGTTGTCGGAGAGGCGCTCAGGCGCTCCTGGGTGGCGCGGTCCGCTACCGGCGTCCACATCCTCGATTATGATGTGATCCGGGAGATGGTGCGCGACAAAAGGCTGGACGGCGCAGGCACCGGTTTTTTCGAAAGCAAGGGCGGCTCGCCCATGCTTGTCGATTACTCACGCGACGGAATGTTGCCGCTTATCCAAGGCCCGCGGCACGATCGTATCCGCCGCGTGCTCCAGCGCGGCTTTGGGTCGGGGCGGATCAACGAGATGCGGCTCGTGATGCGGCGCGTCGCGGAGGATCTTATCGGCCGTATCCCGCCCGATGGCCGCTTCGACATGACTGCGGATTTCAGCCATTGGTATCCACTACGCGTGCTGTGTGCACTGATCGGCGTCCCGGAAGGCGATGTCGAGCGCTTCAGCCAATGGACCGTTACGCTTGGTCTTGTCGGCCGAACGCCGCTCGACCCGCATCTTGCAAAGATCGATGACGCGCTGACCCGCCTCTACGGCTATTATCGCGAACTGGTCGCCGAACGCCGCGATGATCTGGGCGACGATTTCATCAGCACGCTGATCCGGACCCAGGCCGAAAGCGAGACGCTTACCGAGGAGGAAATGTTCGGCGCCCTCGTCAATTTCCTGTTCGCGGGCCACGACACCACGCGCTACCAGCTCGGCTGGGCCATGTATCTTCTGCTCGCCAATCGGGACCAGTGGGACATGCTTGTCGCCGACCCGTCCCTCGCCGGCAACGCCGTGGAAGAAGCGATGCGGCTTGAGCCGTCGCTTGACGGCTTCGTCCGCCAGGTCCGGGAAGATGTCGTTTACCGTGAAATCCTCTTCCCGGCGGGAAGCTTCATCGGCCTGTGCGCGCTCGCCGCGAACAATGATCCCCGCATCTTCCCTGACCCCGAACGGTTCGACATCACCCGGCCGAACGCTTCGAAGCAGCTGACCTTTGGCCTTGGCCAGCGCCTGTGCCTCGGTAACGGGCTGGCGCGCGCCGAGATGGAAGAAGCGCTCATCCTGTTCGCGACGCGCTTTCCTGGCCTTGAAACGGACGGGCCGCCGCAGGTTCCTGAGGGATATACGTCGATGAAGGGGCTAGAGCATTTCCCGCTCATCCTGAACGGCGTGCATGCGGAAAGGCTTGCGTAAACGAGAGGACACGGGGGCAGAGGGCGGTGATCGATATGGTTGACGACAGCGGCATGCGCGACTGGTGGGACCTCAATCGTTTGATGGTCCGTTACGCAAAGGCGTGCGACAGCTTCAACTGGACCGATTATCGCGGGCTTTTCACCGACGATGCGTGGATCGATTATAGCCGCGCCTATGGCCGCGCGGGGACGCCCGACGAGATCACCCGCTGGATGCCGACGATCATGAACCCCGCCTCGCTGCCGCATACTCAGCATATGCTGGCCAACCTCAATGTCGAGGTCGCGGGCGATGCGGCGATGGGCGAAGCCTATTATCTCAACCCCGATGTCGTCGCGGGGCCGGGAGGCAAAAGACTCCTGATCAATGGCGGCCAATATCGCTTCTCGGCAAGGCGCGAAGCTGGTGCTTGGCGCCTCGCCCGGCTGGAGGCTGAACTCTATTGGAGCACTCAGGGCGAGCTTATCGACATTCTCGCCCTCGAACTCACCTCCCCCGCACAGTCCTGAGCAAAGAGCGAAACCGCCGGGTTTGATTCCATCGTCGTTGCTGTGGCTTAGTTTGGAACGCAAGCGAGCAGCGCCGTGACTACGGTGTTCGCAAGCATCGCCCGAGAAGGTTCGGGGTAGCAGATACCGCTACTCCCGGTTGCCCATGCTTGCGGGCTTCACGCCCCCTTCTACGCTGCTGGAGCAACAACAGACGGAGTGGAAAATGCCTTTAGGAATGGGACATGCGGAGCCGGTCTCCATCTCAATCGCAGTGGATGATTTTGCCAAGACGGTGAAGCGCTGGAGCGCACTGATCGGGGCAGAGCCGGTCATCCGCGACTATACCGAGGACGGGCGGCGCCGGGCGCGCTATCGGACGCGATCCTTCGCTTATATGGACCTGATCGAGGCGGGCATCGATGTCGCTGCGGGCGACACGCTGCTCACCTTGATGGTCCCCAATCTTGAAGAGCATGTCGCAGCCGTGCGCGACGCTGGCGGCAGGACGGAAAAGGACGCCGACGGCAACTATCATCTCGACGCCAACGGTGTCGACATCGTCTTCACCTCCCGCCGGCCCGAGGTGTTTGGTAGCCCGATGACGATCCTTCCCTATGTTCTCGACATCACAGTCACCAACATCGCCGACTCGGCAAAGCTTTGGGACGCGATTATGGGCATAGAGGGCACTTACACATCGAAGGAAACCGATTCCGCGGGCCAATTCTCTATGCGCCATTATGTTACCGCGGGTGAGTGTCATGCGATCGGCCTGATGGAAATCGAAGACGATGACTTTATCAAGCGTGACTCCCTTGGTTCATCACACCGCTTCGTGCAAAAGAACCGCGGCGAAGGGACGCTGTGTGTAGGATTCCTCTCCAAGGACGGCTTCGACGCCCATATCGCCGCGCTCTCCCCGGCTGACCGCGACCTCCTGATTTTCGAGGAACCGCGCAGCTACCAGATGGGCCGGAACAATATGTCGCATGCCGACCAGACCGGCGGCGTGTCGGTTGTCATTGCGCAGCACTTCGCGGGTTGGGGCGGCGATCCGAGGGATGCGAAGCTGGAAAACGCTTGATCTTGCTCCCGGCGCCCGTCAACGGGCGCCGGGCCGCCTTGACACCGCTGCGGGCGAATGGCGATTACCTGACCTCGCGCCGAAAACTCTGCATTTCGCCTCTAACGGCGCAGCCTGCTTCGCTTTCGTTGCACTTGGGTTCCTTCAGGTGCCCATTACGAAGCGGGAAACCCCAGAATTTATTCTGCTTTGCGACAAGCAAGGTGATCCAATGCTTCTTTGCATGGCGCATATTCCGATCGACTTGGTGCAGAACGCGCGCGGTCCGCACGAGTTGGCGCATCATGTCCTCGATTTGTACCAGCGACGCATCTGATAGCTGCACGGTTTCATATCCGAAATAATCATTTGTCTCGGCAAAGGGCATGTTCACGAAATGCGTGCGGATGTCGCGTTCCATCACTTTGCGCATCGGGCCGCCGCGACGCCATTCGATCGTCCGCGATCCTCGGATGCGTACCCGGTTACCGGGAAGAAGCTCGATGAGCTTGAGACGATCGAGCCGGGTCAGGAGGTGAATGAGCGTTGGTTCGTCCAGATCATATTCGTCGAAAATCTCTTTGACGGTCCAGCCGCTGTATAAAAGAAACCGCACCAGTGCGAGCGCATCGTCAGAGGCGAGCGCCTGCTCCTGTTCAAGATTGAGGTCGCGTCCGCTTCCCGTATCCTCATGTTTGGCAAGTTCGGCGAGATCAATCAGCGTGAGACCGAGGCAGCCGCAAATCTCTTCAAGCGCCTCGACCGGCACACGGTCCGAATTGAGGTAACGCTTCACCGTCATCACGCTAATGCCGAGATGGTCAGCGATGTCCTGGTAGCGGAAACCGCGGCTCCGAATTTGCTGCTTGAGGGCGTTTTTAAGTAACTGGCTCTGCCCATGGTTATTCGTCCGGCACTGGCCCCACTGGTCGCTCGGAGGGGCGGCGTCGGTCGGTGCAGGTTCCCCGAACTCGCCAGCGGGCAATGCGTAAGCGGTCGCCATTTCAATACCTCTCCAGTCCATAATTGGACATCGATTTGCTATTTTTAGTAATCAATTTATTTTGCAGCATTCCGACCCCGACCTGCAATGTCAACGAGATTCCAGCGGACGCGCGCAGACGCACAGTAACATCTGAAGAAACTCAGGGTAACGGAAGCTGCCGCGTACGGAATGTGGACCTCGACCCTTGGTCGCTCCGTCTTGTCCGTCGCAATCATCGGCTTAGTCTACCGGAACAATGCGGGCGAACGCCAGCAAGGAGAGCGGGAATGACGAGCGCGCAGGCGAACTGGAATTTCGAAGGCGCCCATGTGCTTGTCACCGGCGGTTCAAACGGCATTGGGCATGCTACGGCTCTCGCGTTTCGCGAAGCAGGCGCGGTGGTCACGATAACCGGTCGACGCCCGCGCGCGGCCGATTATGGCAGCGACCTTTACGGCATGACCTATCGTCAGCTTGAGATTGCGGACGATCGAGCTGTCGAGGCGGTGGCGAAATCGCTCGAAAGGCTGGACATACTGATCAACAATGCTGGCGAGCCGATGCCCGGCGGGCCCGACCAATGGCAGCCCGATGCATTCGAAGCGTCGCTGAAGGTCAATATCTCAAGCCTCTTCCGGCTCTCGACCGCTTGCCTGCCGCTATTGCGGGAAAGCAGGCTCGCAAGCGGCGCCTCGATTATCGGGATCGCGTCGCTCACATCCTTCTTCGGCTTTCCCCTCACACCCGGTTACGGCGCGGCGAAAGCCGGACTGGTCGCGCTCACCAAGACGATGGCGGCGCAATGGGGCCGCTACAATATCCGTGCAAATGCGATCGCGGCGGGCACGATCGAGACCAATATGGGTGGCGGCCCCAATCCCCACGCTCCCAAACTCGGCTGGGAACGGGCTTTCACGGCGCGAACGCCGCTCGCGCGCAAGGGAAATGCCAGCGAAGTGGCCAACCCCATATTGTTCCTGTGCAGCGACGCCGCGCGCTATATCACAGGGGAAACGCTTCTCGTCGATGGCGGCTATGCTTCGACGATGTGGGAAATCCCCGACGTCGATGAGATGCTCGCCCTAGCCAGCGGCGCTGGGGAAACTTGAGCATGCCCACCCTTTCGCACCGCAGCCTCTGCGTCACTGACATCGAACGGTCGCTGCGCTTCTATTGCGACGCGCTGGACTTCGTCCAGACCCATCGGCTGGCAGACCTGGAGGGGCCTTGGCTCGACCGCGCTAACGGACTTGCGGAATGTCGGATCGAAGTTGCCGGCATACACAACCTTCAAGGGATCACGCTCAACCTCATCGCCTTCGCGAAACCGGGCCCTGTCGGTACGACGCGGCGGCGTCAGATGTTCGAGATCGGGCCGACCCACATCAATTTCTATGTCCGAGACCTCGACGCCACCCTTGCGCGGGTGCGCGCGGCGGGTGGCACTGTCCTTGAACATACCCGCATCGATGCCGAAGGCGTCTCGATGCTCTATTGCACCGATCCAGACGGCATTCGGGTCGAGCTGTGGACGAGTAACCCGTATGACGCGGGCGGCATGGCGAGCGCGATTCCGGGCGTCGACATCAAATTTTCCCATTCGGGGATTTGCGTACCCGACATCGCTCGCTCGCTCCCCTTCTATGAGGCGCTGGGCTTCACCGCTGCCGAACGGTTTGATTATCGATCGCCGCCCGGTCAGCTCGACAGGATGAGCGAATGTGAAGGTTCGCAGCTTCTCGCACAGATGATGCGGATGAAAGATGATGTCGTCGAACTTCTCCAGTACGACCATCCGCCGCTCATAGGCGCGCGCGACGGCAGTCCCCGGCCCACGAACCAGATCGGCCTCGTAAACCTCGCCTTCCACGTTGAGTCTATCGACGACCTCCTCCCGCGCCTCATCGGGACTGGCGGCAGCGTGATCCCGGAGAGTCGCAGCAGTTGGGGGCCGGAAGAGCAAATCCAATGTCTCGACCCCGACGGCGTGCGGATCGAACTTGTCGCAGCAGTCGCAGGCTGACCGGCTGTTCGGCTCAAGCCGCCGCCAAGCTCGCCAAACGTGCTCCGCGCTCAAGCCGGGCGAGCAGCAGCGCCATCACTCCTGCGACGGCAAAGCCTGCGATGTGCAGCACGAAGGCGAGCGTATAGCTGCCGGTGAGGTCACGCAGATAGCCGGCGAAAGGCGCGGCGCCGAACATGATCGGAAGCGTCATCGGACTCAGCATCCCATAAACCTTGGGAAATTGCCTCGGCCCGTAAAGCGATGAGATGACCACAGCGGTCGAAACCATATAGCCGCCTCCGCATGCGCCCACGACAGCGGCGACAATGACGAGCAGTGTGAAGCTGTTTGCGACGAGGAGCAGTATCCAGGCAGCGCCCTGAAAAAGCGCGCTGATGGCGAGCGCGATTCCTCCGCCCCATTTCTCGGCGATCCAGCCAAAGATGGGCGACCCCAGGATGCCCATGCCGCCCGCGATCGAAAGAATGAGCGCCGCCCCCTCGATTGGAAAACCACGCTCGAACATCAGCGGCGCGAGATGTGCCGACTTCGTGATCGCGCCCGACACGATGAACGATGATGACGCAACGATGAGCCAGAAGGCAGGGCTGGCCATGAGTTGCTTGGGCGATGTTCGCGCACGCGGATCGACGATGGTTTCGCCCTCGCCAGGCGGCGCATCGACCACGAACAAGATCATCGCGAATAGAGGCAGGTAGACGAGGGCCAGGGAGATATAGGTCCATCGCAGCCCGAATGATTGCAGGAGGGCTACGCACAGTAGCGGAACGATCATCACCGCAAGCGGCATGTTGACAATGCCGAGCGCCCTGCCCTGCGCCTTACCGAACCAATTGCAGGCCAATGCATTGCTCGGCATCACGCCGCAGAGGGATATGCCCGGCCCGATAAGAAGTGCGTTTGCAGCGAGCATCCAAACGGCGCTGTCAGCGAAAGCAAGAGTAAGATAGCCTAAGCCACTTAACGCGGCGCCCAACAGCATAACGAAACGGATCGAAGTCCGCCCGATCAACCAAGATGTGATCGGCGCGAAGATGCCGGTGGCGAGCAGTACCATGCCGAGCCCGAGCGAGGCGATGGCGCGGGTCGTGTGGAGATGGTCCTGGCTGGCCAGGATGAGCGCGCCGAACGAGCCGAACAGCATCCCAGGAGCAAGATTTTGCGCGAAGAATGCAATCACGAGCATCCGCCAGCGTCGCGGGTCGGGCGCGGCGATCATCGGGGGCATGCTGACGTCGTGCGAGCGGGAATAGGTGTGCCTGAACGCGCAGCCGGACGACGAATGATAATTCTCATGACCGGAGCGTCGTCCCGAAGCGCCACAGGAACAAGCTTGTTCGTGAAAACCAAGCCTGTGGGATCATCTCGAGCATCCAGGCATAACTGATTCTGATACCAGCGCCTCACCTGTCGCCCACTTCAGCCGGTTTCGTCGGAAAGCAATTGCTCGCATCGAGCCTTCAGCGCTCCGGCAAGGCGGTTGAAACTATCCGCGATCGCGAAACCATAGGCAGCAAGAGCGGCGTCGGCACCCGGCCCATCGAAGCTGTCAGTGGTGCGATAAACGGTACTTCCGCTCCAGGTCGGCGCGATATACTGGTCACGCCGCGTCCGGATGGATTTGTCGGAATAGCCCCAGGCAATATGGAAGGGCGCCTCAATCCCAAAAATATGATGCTCCACCATCACCTCCTTCCCCAGGATCGCCGCATCGCTGATCCAGAGGCGGATCGGCTCGCCGACTTGCAGCTCAGACTCGGCGCGGCGATTGAGCGGGTTCCACGCCTCATAGCGCGGCAGATCGACCAGCACGCTCCAGACGAGCGCCGTCGGCGCTTCGATGATTACGGGAGTCGAAGAGATGACACGTGCCGGGTTCATCGGGCGCGGTGATTGTCGAGAAGGTCGGAGCGGAATTGGCTCACCATCCATGCGGCCTCCAGAAAATCATGCGGAAAGCCGGGCTCGACCGCCGAGACTGTGCGGAGCCTTGCGATATGCGCCTGCTCAAGCGTCAGAGTGATACTCGCGAGCGAGGGACCAAGCTGGTCCGCCGTACGTGCGCCAACGATCGGGATAATCGGGGGACAGCAGGCGGGAGGACGCAGCGCCGCCAGCGCGATTTCGGCCGGTTCGCGGCCGATCTCCGCTGCCACCGCCAAAAGCTCCGCAACGATAGCGCGTTGTCGAGCATCGCTCTTGGCGCCGTTTAGACGACCGGTCGCGCCGGGCACTTCATATTTGCCGGTCAAAAGACCGCCGGCGAGCGGTGACCAAGCCGCGACCCCCAGGTCCAACTCGCGCGCCATCGGGATGATCTCACGCTCCGCAGTGCGTTCAATAAGACTGTAATTTGCCTGGACGCCGATGAAGCTTGACCAGCCACGCAGCTCAGCAAGCATGTTCGCGCGGCTCACCTGCCACGCTGGCGTGTCGGAGGCAGCGATGTAGAGAATCTTCCCGGCTGAGACCAGATCGTCGAGCCCGCGCATTATCTCCTCGATCGGCGCGGTTCCGTCCCACCAGTGGAGATAATAAAGATCGACATGATCGGTCCCCAGTCGTTTCAGGCTCGCCTCAAGCGAGCGGACCATATTCTTGCGGCCGTTACCGGCGGCTGGCCCATATTTGCCCTCAGCTGCGAGCGTCGGCGTATATTTGCTCGCGATGACATAGCAGTCACGCGATCCCGCGACGAGCGATCCCAATATCTCCTCGGAGGCGCCTTCGTTATACACATAGGCGCTGTCGAAGAATGTTCCGCCCGCATCGACAAAACGCGCGAAGACAGCGCGGCTCTCCTCGATGCTGCTGCCGAGCGTGCCCCAATTTTCCCCAAATGTCTGGGTGCCGAGACAGAGTTCGGATACGCGCAGCCCCGACCGGCCGAACAATTTATAACGCATGCTTCTCCTCCATCACGACTTTGGAAGAGGTGTGGCGCGCTGTCGCGCCATGCTTTCGCCGGTCACAGCCCCTGCGTCCTCCAAGACCAGCTTCTGTGACTCCGCCAAAGTTCGCAATTGCGCTTGGCGTAACCGCAAGGCGCACAGGACGGCACTAAGAGCAGCGCTGTGCTCCGATAGCTGGAGCCGTCGCGCCGGTGATGATAGCGCTCCTTCAAGACACGATCGCGAGGAGACCGCGGATATGGCAGAGAGGCAAGCGCACGGCCCTGCCGGCATGAAGATCGTCCAGTTGGGCTTCACGGTGCGCGATCGTGAGGCGGCCATCGGCGAATGGATCGGCACGATGGGCGCCGGTCCCTTCTTCGTTGCCGATGTCGCAATGCCGATGACCTATCGGGGCGAAGAGCGTCCGGCGCAATGGAAAGTCGCGCATGGGTGCAGCGGCAACCTCTTTATTGAGCTGATTGAAGCCGCTCCGGGTCCATCGATCTACACTGCCCGCGACCTCGGTCTTCATCACGTCATGGTCGCAACCGACGGCGGCTATGCCTCGCTTCTCGCGCATTTTCTCGCGCGCGGGTGTCAGATTGCGGCCGAGCATGACTCCGAGATGGCGCGCTTCTGCTATCTGGAAGGCGCTCCCGAACTCGCGCCCTTCATCGAACTTTACGACATGCCGCCGGCCGTCGCCGACCTGTTCGGACGCATTCGCGCCGCGCATGAGGCATGGGACGGCAGCGACCCGGTTCGCCCGCTCGCCTGACGCCAGGCCTTTCAGAACGACGCGAGCAGGCTGAGCTTGTTATTGCATCGATGCCGGCGGGGAGAATGCCTATGCTATTGGAAGACAAGGCGATCATCATCACCGGGGTTGGCCCCGGTATGGGGCGCGAAATGGCGATGATCGCAGCGCGAGAAGGCGCTCGGGTTGCAATCGCCGCGCGCTCGGCCGACTTCCTCTCCCTAGTCGTGGATGACATTCGCGCGGGAGGCGGCGAAGCGATCGCGGTGCCGACGGATGTCGGAGATACCGGGCAATGTGAGCGCTTGGCGCAGACTGCGGCGGCATCCTTTGGCCGGATCGACGGGCTGGTGAATAGCGCCGTGTCCTCGCTTCCAACGGGTCCCGTTGAAGGCGGCGATCTCGATGCCTGGATGACCACGATGTCAGTGAGCTGCTTCGGCGCGTTGCGGATGTATCAGGCCGTCCTGCCCGTCATGAAGCAGCAGCGGGACGGCGCGATTGTCAACGTCTCGTCAATGGCCGCGATCAAGCCTTCGCCGGGCCAGGCCGCCTATGCGGTGGCCAAGGCGGCACTCGAGGGCGCAACGCGGCAACTTGCAGCCGAAGCAGGACCATTCCATGTTCGTGTCAACTGCGTACGACCCGGTTGGATGTGGGGTGCCTCGGTCGAACATCATCTGACTGCCGAGGCGCAGGCGCGCGGCGTGTCTGTCGAGAGCCTTGCCGCGGCTGTCGCCGCGAACATCCCGCTCGGCTTCGTGCCGCCCGACGCCGAATGCGCAAAGGCCGTACTCATGCTGCTTTCCGACTTTGCGCGGATGGTCACCGGCGCGACGCTCGACGTGAATGGCGGCGAGATGATGTCGCCCTGATATTCATCGTTACGAGCAAGTACGGCGCCTCGCCGATAGATACGATCGGCACACAAGAAAATCCGGCGGATACGAAGTCAGTATCCGCCGGACAGGGAGGGAGCTTGTGGATTTGCCCGATCAGAATTCAAAGCTGGCATCGACCCCGTATGTGCGGGGACGGTTGAACGATGCGGCCGCGATACCGCCCACGTCGCTGAGATAATCGATAACCCGGCGATTGAAGATATTCTCTGCCCACAGCGACAGCTTGACCTTCGAGCCCGCGACCGGGATGTCGACGGCGCTGACGCGACCGTTCACGATCCAGCGCGCTTGGGACGTCGCTGCCCGATCAAGCGCCGGGTCGGCGAAGGGCGAGAGCGCGAATTTGGTGTCGCTGCGGTAATTGGCGTCAACCGCGAAGGCGAGATAGGTTCCTCCGCTCATCGGCAGGGTTTCATAGCGAATGCTCGGCGCAAAGGTGAGCTTGGGCGACAATGGCCGGACCGCGAAGTCCGAGATATCCTCAGGCGTTCCGGAAAGCAGACTTGAGATATATTCCTTATATTTGAAATCCAGATAACCGAGATTGGCGCTGATCGTCAGACCGCGAGCCGGCACAAGTGTCGCCTCCGCCTCAATACCCTTGATCTGTGCCTTGCCTGCATTTTCATAATTGAGGACGGTGGTGAATACGGACACCTGGAGATTCTTATAATCCGAGATGAAGCCTGCGAGATTGAGGCGAAGGGCATTATCGAAAAACTCACCCTTCATGCCGATTTCATAGGCGCGTAGGCTCTCGGGATCGAACGACTTCCCGTTGTAGAGCCCCCCCGACAAATAACCCGTGCTGATCTTGCCATAGACCATAATGTCCGGCGTCGCCTGATATTCGATCACCCCTTGATAGGTAAGGCGGTCGAAATTGGCCTTGTTCGTCGTGGTTGGGGTCGTCAGGAAATTGATTTCCTTGCGCTGGTCCCAAGTCTGACGGACACCGGCGGTCAGCTTGATCTGGTCGGTGATCGCGAAGCTACCCTGCGCATAGACCGCCGCAGAGGAATTGCGCACGCGGACATTGGCGAAATGGTCTGCCGGCGTGATATCGACCGAGCCTCCGGCAGGCGGGAAGACCTTGAAGAACATGACCTCGGTCACGTCGGTCGCCTTTTCCTTGAAATAGAATGCGCCCACGGTCCAATCGAAACGATCCCCGTCCCCGATGAACTGGAGTTCGTTCGAAAATTGCTTCTGTTTGCGGTTCGAAATGGCATCGAGCACAGTGAAGTCGTTGCCGGTCCCGCCGAACGGATCGATAAGATGATTACCCTCGAACGCGTTGCCCAGCGCGACCTGCTTCAGCTTGCGATAGGCGGCGATATTCTTGGCCGTCACCTGGTCGCTTAGCTCATAGGACATGGTCAGGCTGTGACCTTGGGCGCGGAGCGTGTCGGTGGCGCGCTGGGGCTCATAAAGTGCGCTCAGCGGCCGCGTGCTGATGATGTTGGTGCCGCCGAGCTGAGGCTGGAGCGACAGGATAAAGGCCATGGTTCCGCCAAGCGGGTTGGTCCCGGGGATATCGGCTGGGCCGCGCAGCCCGATTAGCTGAAAGGCTTGCTGAGAACCTTTGAAATCGGTGTAGTCGAACTTGTAGTTCGCCACAAACGGGCCGCCGTTGTCGAACCGTACTGCCGCGAACACCGTATCTGCGTTGCGCTCGCCCAGGGTTTTGGCGGCGACGGCCCGGCCGATGAGGCCGTTGGTGCCGGCGGTATAGTCCCGCACCACGCCCGCCGCGAGATTCTTGACATAACCGTCAGTCTCCCGGTGCTGATAGGTGATCGAGGCCGAAATAGCTCTAAGCGCCGGAAAATCTATCCGCGTCTTACTGCGGAAATCATTGAACCGCCCGTAGCTCAGCTCCTGCTTGATGCCGAACTCGCCCGTTGGCTCGCGGGTGATGATGTTCACTGCGCCGCCTGTCGTGTTCCGGCCGAACAAGGTGCCCTGCGGCCCGCGCAGCACCTCAATGCGTGCAATGTCGGCGACATCGAACAAGGTTCCTGACGAGCGGCCGAGATAGACGCCGTCGATATAGAGGCTGACGCCGTTGTCCAGCTGCGGCGTCGTTTCTCCGCCAAGGACGCCGCGGAGCGAATAGACCGGCAGCGCTGCATTGCTCGGCTGCTGTTGAACTTGGAAGTTTGGAACGATCGCGCCAAGGCCGCTCACGTTGACGATGCGCATGCGCTCTAGCGAGTCTGACGAGAGAGCGGTGACAGCCACCGGCACGCGCTGCAGATTTTCCTCGCGCTTTTGCGCCGTGACTACAATGTCCTCGAGCCCGCCTGGCGCTGGCGTGGCAGGTGCGGTCTGCGCGAAGGCGGGTGCGGCAGCAAGCGCCGCCAAAGCTGTGAGCGAGACGCGTCCAAGCAGGCCGGTCCACGCCTGAGTGCGATAAGTTGACATGCCATCCTCCCCAAAATCCTCGGCCCGTCCGGCGGCTCGTCGCGGTCGCTCGGCTCGGCAAGCAACATCTAACCACCGCAGAGGCATCACTGAAAGCGCCGCGGCGGCTTCGCGCCGGTCGCTGATCCACGGGTCGCGATACCGTTCTCGCCGGTAACTCATGACGAACCCGGCGACTGCGCTCCATCCGATCGCTGTTGCTGCCGGTGGACCTGTCCTACTCTCAGCCGCATCAAATCACCGCCCTATAGAGGCGAAAGATCAGGCAAGAGAGGACGCTCAATGAAATTCTCGCTCATCTATGAGGCACAGATCGTCGATATTTCCCGCGCCGCCGAGCAGCGTTGCTATCAGGAGATCATCGAACAGTGCCAGTTCGCGGAAAAGCAGGGCTTTGACACTGTCTGGGCGGTAGAACACACCGCACTTACGCAATATGCGCATATGTCCGCTCCCGAAACCTTCCTGGCCTTCATCGCAGGAGCGACCACGACGCTGAATGTAGGCCATGGCGTCATCTGCCTTCCGCCCGCTATGAACCATCCGATCAAGGTCGCCGAACGTGTCGCGACGCTGGACATCATGTCGAAGGGCCGTGTCCATTTCGGGATTGGCAAGGGCGGCACGCAACAGGAAGCGGGCGCCTATGGCTATGACTTGGCGACGTTGCAGCCCCAAATCGACGAAATGATGTACCTGATTCCCAAGATCATGGTTCAGGACGAGATTGAACATGATGGCGAGTTCGTGAAAATCCCGCGCCGGCCCATTCATCCCAAGCCTTACCAGGATCCGCACCCGCCGATGTATATGGCGTGCACGTCGGAACCGACCTTGGTCCGCGCGGGCGAGCGCGGGTTGGGTGCGCTTGTCCTTGGCTTTTCGGGCCCCGACGAGATTGCGCGCAAAAACGCCATATATCGACAGGCCTTCCGTAACCGCAGAGCGGAGGATCAAGTCGGCTTCCGGCCGAATGAACATCTCGCTGCGCTCTGCCCGGTCATCTGCCTCGAAGACCGCGAAGAGGCGCGTCGCATTGGCCTTCGCGGACAGCGCTTTTTTGGCGAGGCGATCCACCATTGGTATGGGGGCGGACCGAAACCGCGAACAGACGATCTTGACGCCGATCAGTTGGTCGAGGAATTGCACCGTTCGGAAGAACGGCTGGTGGCTCGTTTGGGCGATGCCTTGATTCCGGTGACGTTGGATGTGACCGAACTGTACAACGAGAAAAACGCCTACGGCACGCCGGAAGACGTGATCGCTCACCTCGAAAAGCTATTTGAAGCGGGAGCGGACGAAATACTGTTTCTTCCCCAAATGGGCACGGTCCCACACGAAGCGATCATGGAAACAATTCGCCTGCTCGGCGAGCAGGTGATTCCGTATTTCCGACAGAAGACGAAGCTTGACCCCGCCAAATCTTAGCCGGAGAAGCTGAATTGAGGGTTAGGGGTGCGCAAGGATTGCTGGGCAGGGCGGGACCAATGCTAAGGGTTGTCGCCACGAAAATACGTCAAAGGTAAAGGAAGCAACCGGCGGGCTAAGTCTTGGCTGTCACCTTCTAATGACGAAACGCCGGTTCGGACCCTTTGGGGTCATTAAGTTGCAGATTTCGTGCGCGAGGCGCAGACTGTCCGCCCCTGTATACCAAATTGCAAAGATGCCTACAAACAGGTCAAAGCCACGGCAGCCTTTGCAAGAGATGATTTGACTCCGCTGCAGAGCCTGCGCGAATGACTTGCCATGCTGAAGGTTGATCACGCCGTCATTATTGGTGGGGGGTTCAGTGGAACCCTGCTCGCCATGAACCTGCTGAGATATGGTTCGCTCAGGGTCACGATCATCGAGAAGCGAGCGGATCGATTGGGTCGAGGCCTTGCCTACGGAGCAGCGCAGGAGGGGCACATCCTCAACGTGCGGGCTGCAAACATGAGCGCGCTTCCCGACCGGCCAGATCATTTCGTCGAGTGGCTGGCGAAGCAGGGGATGGGAGGCGAAGGCAGCTTCGCCACCAGGCGGGATTACGGCGCATATCTGTGCGTTCTGCTGAAAGAGATGAGCAGTCAGGCGCAAGGGAGGCTCACGGTACTGACCGATGACGCCATCGACCTGCTGCGAACCGAAGCCGGCGTTCGCGTCATGCTGCGCTCAGGCGGCCATGTGGATGCCGACATCTCGACGCTCGCCCCGGGTAATTTGCCGCCGCACGACATCGCTGCCTTCGACGGCATTGAGGATAGCGCCTATGTCAGCGATCCATGGGCTGAAGATGTGGCGGAGGGTTTGCAGCCGGCCGATGAGGTCCTCCTTCTCGGAAGCGGACTGACTGCCATAGACTGCGCCCTTAGCCTAGAGAATGCCGGATTCCGGGGCCGCATAACGGCGCTTTCCCGTAGAGGACTGAGGCCCCATGGCCATCGGCCAGCAATGCCCTATGTCCCGCGTGCCGATCGCCCAGCAGGCAGTCTCTCGAGCCTCGTGCGGCAGGTGAAGCGCCGCAGCGCGGAGATAGGCTGGCGCAACGCCGTGGACGAATTGCGCCCTTTCATTCAGGACATGTGGCGGGCCGCAACCGGAGAAGAACGGAGTCGGTTCTTGCGCCACCTTCGCCCCTACTGGGACGTGCATCGCCACCGCATCGCACCTCAAGTCGCGGAACGACTGGGACGCATGCAGGCAGATGGGCGTCTGCAGGTACGGGCCGGGAAAGTGGTGAAGGTGACACCCGAAGGAAAGTCGCTCGTCGTCCTACTTCGCGAGCGCGGGCAGGCAGAGGTCGAGGCGCTGCACGTCGCGCGGGTCATCAACTGCACAGGTCCGCTTGGAGATTTGCGCCGAACGCGTGACCCGCTGCTCCAGCGCTTGGCGGAACGAGGCGATATCCGTCCCGATCCGCTTTCCATCGGCATAGATGTCGATCGTCAGTGTCGCGCAATCGCCGGCGATGGCGCGGCGCAAACACGTCTGTTCGTGGTCGGTCCCATGACACGCGGGGCGCATTGGGAGATCGTCGCGGTTCCCGATATTCGCCGGCAAGTCTGGGCGCTCGCACGCGAGATAACCGGCGCCCACTGGGTCGAAGCCGAAGGGCTTTAGACGGCGTTCCAAAGCGAGCCAGCCAGATACTCGGTTGTTGCTGAGATAGCAGCAGCATCTCTGTCGGTTGTGTAATTTCGACCAGTGCATCGGCAGAGATTTGCACAACAACGTTTAAAAACAGCATCTTAAGAAAATGGCACAGCATTTGCGACGGATGCCCCCGTCCGATCCGCGCAACGCGGACTTGTTTCAACAAATGGGGGAACCTCCTTGTCCAGACCTATCCACTCGTCCCGAACCCGTCGCATCTTTGGCGCCAGTGCCTTCGCCCTGTTGGCAGCAGGGCAGATGCCGGCCGCTCTCGCGAACGAAGCCACCGCGCCTGCGGACAGCAACATTCCGGCTGATGTTGCCGACGCCGATTCCGGTGCCGGCATCGTTGTAACAGCACAGCGCCGGGAAGAGCGTCTGCAGGATGTGCCCGTCGCCGTCACCGCCTTTGACAAAGACCTCTTCTCGGTGGGAGGTCTCGGCCGCTCTGCGAACGAAGTGCTGAACTATGTGCCCAATGCGTCGGCCGGCACGCAGCAACATGGCCGCCCGCGCTGGTGGATCCGCGGCGTGGGGGCCGGGCAACAACAGCTCGACCTCGCCAATCCGGTCGGTTTCTATCTCGACGATGTCTACATCAGCAACTCGAGCGCGACCGGTCTGCCGCTGTTCGACCTGGAGCGCGTGGAAGTGCTGCGCGGGCCGCAGGGCACGCTCTGGGGCAAGAACACAACCGGCGGTGCGATCAACGTCATTTCCAAGCGGCCCTCGCTCAATGGCCAGGACGACAGCTATGTGAAGCTGGAATATGGCAGCTACGATAACAAGATCGCCGAGGGCGGCGTGGGCACGACTTTGGTCGATGACAAGCTGGCGGCGCGCGTCTCGTTCCGCTTTGACGACCGTGGCGGACGCTTCGACAATCTCTACACCGGGAACAAGTCGAACGCGATCAAAGACAATTTGATCCGGGGCCAGTTGCTCGCCAAGCCGACCGACAATCTGCAGGCGCTGCTGAGCGTTCATTATCGGGATTATGACACCAACGGCACCTATTGGACGACCGCCAGCTATCTGCCCAGTGGCGTGGTCCGCAACGGCTATGCGCCGTCAACCGACATCAACGACATCAGCACCAACGCGCCTGAATATAGCCGCAACAAGCAGTTCGGCGGGTCGCTGCATGTGGACTGGGATCTCGGTCCGGCGGCGCTGACATGGATCGCGGGCTACGAACGGTTCAAGACGCGCGGCGCGGGCGACACCGACTATACGCCGCTGGAAATCTCGCGCAGCTTCACGGAGGCGCGAACCAGTCAGTGGACACAGGAATTGCGGCTGGCATCGACCGGCGAGAGCCGGCTGAGCTGGATCGTGGGCGCTTTCTATTTCAACGAGAAGATCCGTTCCAACGCCTTCTCTGCAACGCTGCCTCAGAGCGCCGTTCCGGCTCAGCAAATCACCCCAATCGGCCCCGCCGCCGCCTTCAGTAACACGGCCTACAATCACAAGGCGGAAAGCGGTGCTGTGTTCGGCAGCACGACCTTCCGCTTCACGGACGCGCTCAAGCTGACGCTGGGTGGCCGGTGGACGCGTGAGACGAAAACGCTGGACCTCGTTCGCCGTGCGTCGCAGGCATCCTCTGTGCAAGGGGCGGTGACTAGCTGGAGTAACTATGCACAGTGGTGGAACAGCTACACCGGCACCTATGGCCCGATCGGATCTGTCGGCAGTAACTTTGCCGGCAATCTGAAGCGCACCTGGGACGCTTTCACCTATGATTTGACACCGTCGTGGAACATCGATCGCAACAACCTTGTCTACGCCAAATTCTCGCATGGCGTAAAGTCGGGCGGGTTCAACACCGCCGCGACGCTGGCCGTCGCGCTGACGGCTGTCGAACCGGAAAAGCTCGATGCCTATGAGATCGGCTACAAATCGACCTGGTTTGACGGTCTGCTGACCTTCAACGCCACCGCCTTCCATTATGACTATAAGAATGTGCAGGTGAATGTCGTTGGCCCCAACCCTGGGGCGGTTGGCGGGGCGACCGTTTCCTACCTCCAAAATGCGGCGAAGGCGAAGGTCGATGGCGCGGAATTCGAGCTTGGGCTGACGCCAACCGAAGGATTGAAGTTCAACGCGGCCCTGGGTCTGCTGGATACGGAATATACGAAGTTCATTGTCCAGAACGACACGAGGAGCTTGGCCGGCAACCGCTTCGTGCGATCGCCCAAAGTCACGTTGAATGTCGGTGGTTCCTACAAGTTCGCCCTGGCGGACCTCGGCTCGCTCGAACTGGCGGCGGATGCGCGCTATCAGTCGCGCCAATTCTACTATGTAACGCCGCAGGACCCGGTGAGCCGCTCCTATCTTCAGCAGAAGCCGTTCACCGTGACTAATCTGCGTGCCACATACACGACGCCGAACGAGAAGCTGAGCGTTACGGGCTTCATCAACAATCTGTTCGACGTTCGCTACCTCAACCACTCGCTTCCGGCGGCGAACGCGGCGCAGAACATCACGGGCGACACGGTGGCATGGGCCGATCCGCGCACGGCGGGCGTGGCTGCGCTGTTCCGCTTCTGAATAAGAGGAGGCCGGGGTCCCCGGCCTCCTCTCCAATAAGAAAAGGGCGCCGGGCAAGTTTCCCGGCGCCCTTTTCTTGTCAAACTGGCGGCTGGTTTACTCTGCCGCCGCCAGCAATGCGGGTGCCTGACGGCCGAGCAGCGGCAGCACCTCTTCTCCAACACGATAGGCTTCTTCAAGGTGGGGCGTAGCGGCGAGGATAAAGGCGTCCGTTCCGCGGGCGATAAGATCGTCGAGGCGCGCTGCGCACTGCTCATAGCTGCCGACGATGCCGAGCGCCGGGCCGCCCCGCAGCAGGTTGAAGCCACCCCACAAGTTAGGCGCAACAATCAACTCATCATAGCGCCGGGCCTCGGTGGGCCTGAGGGCCGCCTGTCGGGCCGCGCCGACCGAGTCCGTCGCCTGCCCGCGCCAGCGCTGGCGGGTCCCGTCACTCACGTTGTTGAAGCCCTTTTCGATATCGGCCCAAGCCTCCTCTTCGGTAGCACGGGCCACCAGATCGACGCGCACCGCGCATTTCTGCTCGCCGCCAAGCGCCGCCGTACGCTCCTTCACCCGCGCGAACTTGTCGCCCAACTGATCGAACGGCTCCAACCAGGAAAGATAATAGGCGGCATGTTTCGCCGCCGTTAGGAGAGCTGCTTCCGACGAACCGGAGAACCAGATTTCGGGAAACTCTTCACCTTGAAGGACCGGCGCCAACCCGCCGGAGCGCAGCTGGTAGAAGTTTCCATCATAAGAGAAGTCGGATGAATCCCAAATCCCCTTGAAGATATCCAGAAACTCGCTCGTCCGGCCGTAGCGGTCGTCATGGGCGAAACTGTCGCCCCACCAGAGCTGGGCCGGGCCGCCACCTCCGGTAATGATGTTGAACAACAGCCGCCCGCCCGTCGCCCGCTGCAGGCTCGCAGCCATGCGCGCTGTATGAACAGGATTGCCGAATCCCGGCTGAAACGCGATCATGAAGCGGAAGCTCTTAGTCTCCCGCGCGAGCAGCGATGAGATGACCCACGGATCGTCGGTATTAGGGAAGGACGGTATCAGCCCGCCCTGAAAGCCGACGCTCTCCGCCGCCTGCGCGATTGCCGCGAGATGGTCGATATAGGTGAAGGCGTCGGGCTCACCCGCACGATCGAGGCCTGGCGCGATATTACCGGACTTGAGCGGCGACCAGTCACCTCGTTCATAGCCGCTGGTCTGGATGCTATTATGGCAGCCATGCGTCGGCAGGCGCCAATAGAAGTCGATGGACATGGAAGTGGTCTCCTTCAGGCGGCGGCGCGCGCGTCGCCGGTCAGCGCGCGCAGGCGGGGCAGAAGATGCTGGCCGATGCGATAGGCTTCCTCCAGCGAAGGCCCTGCTTCCAGCACCAGTTCGCTTATACCGGCCTGAACGATCGCGGCGAGTTGTTCAGCCGCCTCCTCGTAGCTGGCGACGAGCGTACCAGGCGCGAGATCGCGGCCTCTTGCATCGCGCTCGGCACTCACCTTGTCTTCACGTACCAGCAGTGGCTGGATCAGACCCGCGCTAATGCGCCCACCCGCCAGCGCCTTGAGCCGCGCGACACCATGGAAAAGCGCGTCGGTGGGAGCCGGCTGAAAGAGATGGACATCGGCATGACGCGCCGAAAGCGCCAGCGCCTGCTCGCCCTCTCCCTGCAGGAAGACGCGCGGAAAAGGCACGCGGTTGAGCGGGGCGTCGAAGCCGCCATTCTCCACCTCGAAATGCGCGCCCTTATAACTGAAGGGGCGCTGCAGATGGATGCCACGGGCCACGGTCAAAAATTCATCAAGCCGCTGCCCCAGATCATCTTCGTCCACGAAATCGGCCTCGGCCTCGCGGGACGCCGGTTCAGCGTCTGGCGCGATCGCCCAGCCAAGCCGACCGTGGGTCGATCGCTGAAAGGTCGTCGCCTGCTTGGCCGCATAGACCGCCGATCCCACCGAAGCTGTAAATTCCGGCACGACGGTCAGGCGTGGCACCGCGCGAGCGACGATGGCGGCAATGATGCGACTTTCGTCGGCCTCGATGCGGTGGCGCACGAACAAACCGTCATAGGCGGTCTGCGCGGCAGCTTGAGCGACCTGGAGATAATAGTCGAAGCGGTTCTGCTGGATCACGCGACGGTCACGAGCAAGCGCAGGCAAAGGCTGCCGGTTGCGCGGGTCAGAACGCTGCGGGTCGGCGGCGGGGTCGAGGCGCCAATAGATATTCAGTGTCACGCCGCGTCCCTTTCCCCTGCGAAGGCCGGGCTATCGAGCGTTCCGGCGAAGACGGTTTCATCGAGCGGGCGGCGGCCGTTGGGCTCTTCGCTGCCGTGAAATTCAGGGTCCAGCCCTTCGAGTTCCCCCTTGCGGCCAAGTGCAATGATGGCCTCGATCGAAAAATCCTGCGGGATGTTCAGGCGCTCACGCGCGGCCTCGCGATCGAAGCCCCCGATGCCGTGCGTGTGCCACCCCAATAGCAGCGCCTGATGCGCGAAGTTCGCCCAGGCCGCCCCCGCATCGAAACTGTGTGAACTGTTGGGCACCCGCTCGCCGCGCCGCTCGAGTTCGCGCGCGGAAAGGATCAGAATCAGCGCGGACGCCTTCGACGCCCAGAGCCGGTTGCGCGGCATCAGCAGGCCAAGATAGGTTTCCCACCAGGCATCGCCCGGTCGCGTGACCAGAAAACGCCACGGCTGCGCATTCATGCCCGAGGGCGCCCATCTCGCCGCTTCAAAGGCCGTCCGCAGCACGGTGTCCGGTACGGCTTCGCCGGTGAAGCTGCGCGGCGACCAGCGGTTGGTGAAAAGCGGGTCGATTGGATGGTCTGCAATACGGCTCATCAGCGGGCCTCTCTGCTAGGCAAGTGAACGAGATTGTCGGCGGTTAGTGCGGCGTCCGCGCCTGATGTGAGTTCAGCCAGGATCTCGTCCTTCAGCCGGTGCAGCAGCGGCGCGCGGCGGTCGCGCGGATGCGGCAGGTCGACCTCCACGATGCGGCGGATGCGGCCAGGGTTGGGCGACATCACGATGACCCGGTCGCCCAGATACAGCGCTTCCTCCACATCATGCGTCACCATCACCATGGTCGAGCGCTGCGCCATCCATATGCGTTGCAGTTCGTTCTGCACATGAACGCGGGTCAACGCGTCGAGCGCGCCAAGCGGTTCGTCCAGCAGTAGTAGCTTGGGTTCCGTCACCAGAGCGCGGGCGATGGCAGCGCGCTGGGCCATGCCGCCCGACAACTGGTGCGGATAGGCTTTCTCGAAGCCCTTGAGGTTAACCAGCGCGATATGGTCGGCGACGATCTGCGCGCGGCGCGCCTTAGGCGTTTCGGTGTTGAGCAGCGCCAACTCGACATTCTGCTCCAGCGTCATCCATGGGAACAGCCTGTGGTCCTGGAACACGATGCCGCGATCCAGGCTGGTGGTGGCGATGCGGCCGCCGTCCAGCCGCAGTTCGCCGCTATAGTCGGTGTCAAGGCCAGCGATCAGGCGCAGCAGCGTGGACTTGCCGCAGCCCGATGCGCCGACGATGCTGACGAATTCGCCGGGGCGGACGTCGAGATTGATGTTGTCGAGGATCTTGCGCGCCTGGCCGCCGATGTCGAAGCTCTTGTCGAGGCCGCTGACAGTCAGCGCGCCTCGGCTGGAGGTGGCGGGGGCACGCTCTTCGCGGGCATGGGGATGGGGGCTCATGCCGTTTCTCCGGATCATGACTGGGATGGTTGCCAACGCAGCAGAGACTGGCGCAGGCGGCGGAATAATTGGTTTATGAGGAAGCCCAGAACGGCGGTGACGCTGATCACCACGAGCATGATGTCGAGCCGCTGTTGCACCTGCGCAGTCTGCATTGCCACGCCGAGGCCGGAGCCTGCGCCGGTGAGCAGTTCTGATCCGATGGTGGATATCCAGGCAAAGGCCAGCGCCTGCGTTATGCCAGTCAGCACCAGCGGCATGGCGGCGGGCATTAGGATAAGGCGGATGCGCTGAAGCGTGGTGAAGCGGTAGATGCTGCCCAATTCAAGGTAGCGCCGCTCGACCTGTGCCACGCCTGCATGGCTGTTCAGCATAGACGGGAAGAAGGCGGACATGGCGACGACGATCAGTTCCGTCCCCTCGCCCACTCCAAACCACAGGCCGATTAGCGGCAGCCAGCCGATCATCGGCACCTGTCGTAACGCGTGGAGCAGCGGCCCGAGCAACCGGTCAATCGGCTTCCAGATGCCCATGGCGATACCCGCCGCGACGCCCAGAGGAGCGCCGACGGCCAGGCCGGTGAAGGCGCGTTGCAGCGTCGCCAGTGTGTCGCGTGCGAGATCGCCGCTGCGCAGCAGCTCGGCGAGGGCCGAGGCAACGGCGGCTGGCGACGTGAAGGTCGCCTTGTGGGCGCTTGCTTGCCACAACAGGATCAGGAGCAGCGGGGCTATAAGACCGATGGCGAGCCGCACCGGCCAGCGGGAAAGTTGTGCGCTCATGCGGTCCTCCACCGGGTGGCCCGACTTTCGATCCAGCGCGCGCCGCGATCCAGGAGGAAGCCGATGAGCCCGCTGACCACGACGCCCGCCAGCACGACGTCGATCTGGAACAGCTGCCGGCCCATTTCCATCATCTGGCCGATGCCGCTGTCGGCAGCGAGCAGTTCGGCCGCGACGAGCACGACCCAGGCGCGGGTGAGCGAAATGCGCAGCCCTGTCAGAACGGCGGGCACGGTGGCGGGCAGCAGGATGCGACCGATCAGCTGATGCAAGCGCAGACGGTAGACTCTGGCAACGTCGAACCAATTGCGGGGTACGCTCCTGATGCCGTCGAAAGTCGCGAGAGCCATCGGGAAGAAGGCGGCGATCGCCACCACCGCGATCTTGAAAGGCTCGTCAATGCCGAGGAACATGACCATCAGCGGTACGAAGGCGATGACGGGCACCTGCCATATGGTGTGGAAGAGGGGCGAGAGCGCCGCTTCGATCAGTCGCGACAAGGCAAGCGCGGCGCCGAACGCCATGCCCGCGCTCGCCCCGATGGCGAAGCCCACGAGCAGCCGATAAAGGCTGTCGCCGACATGTCGCTGCAACTCGCCCGATGCGGCCATCTCGATCAGCGCCCTGGCAACACCGCTGGGCGGCACCAGCACCTGCGGCGGAAAGAGACCGCTGGCGCAGGCAAGCTGCCATAGGCCGAGCAGCAGCGCCGGGGCAATGAAGGCCGCCAGAGGCACATGCCTCCGTCGAGATTCGATGGGTGCGGACACGGTGAGAGTTTGGCTGACCATCAGCTTCGCGCCTCATGCGCCCAGAACTGTTCCAGCTTCAGGTCCTTCAGCGCCTTGTCGACGAAGCGTTCGTCGATCAGCGCGTCGGCATCCACCTTGTTGCGGATCAGGCCGCGCTCCAGCGCATAGTCGGCAACCGAGCGATAATGCGTGCGCACGGCAGGATTGAACACGGGCGAGAAACGCTCGCGCCAAGGGATGCCGCTATTAGCGTAATCCTTGGCCACGATCTCCTCTGGCAGGGCGCCCCGCGCAGCGTTGCGGATGACTTCGCCCTTGTTCGCTTCGTCCGATGACCAGGCAGCTGCGCGGACGAAGGCATCGACGACCAGCTGCGTCAAATCAGGATGCGCATCGACGAAATCCGCTCGGCCGAACAGTTCGGCGCGCATCTTCCAGTCGGCCGGCGCATCCCTCGTTGACCAGATTACCCGGCCGATGCCCTTCTGTTCGACCAGCAGCCCGTCGGACAGTAGCACGGCGGCATCCACGCTGCCGGACTCCAGTGCGGCCGGCGTGGCCGAGGGATTGATGTTGACGATCCTGAAATCGCTGAGCTTCAAGCCGCTGCTATCGACCAGCTTGGAGAAGGGAAGCTCCCACGGGCGTCCCCGATGCAGCGCAATGCGCTTGCCCTTCAGATCCGCGACGCTCTTTGCCGCAAGTCCCTTGCGCACGACGATATAGACGTCCTGCCCTTGGCCGACCGGCGCGACAACCTTCAACGGCACGCCGCCCGCAACTGCGATGGCAGCGGGAAAGTCGCCATAAGAGGCGAAGTCGATCCGCTTGCCCGAAAAGCCTTCGTTGATGAGCGGTCCGCCAACTGCCGTCGAGACGGGCGTGAAGACAAGCTTCACCCCCTTCTTGGCCAGTTGATCCTTGAGCCAGCCTTGCTGGATGACCACGCCATTGAGGCCATTGAATACCTGCTTGCCCTGATAGGGGTAAGCGATCGAAGCTATGGTCAGGGTCTTGACCGCCTCGCCGCCTGTTGCACCGCCCGATCCTCCGCAGCCGGCCAGCAGGGCGCAGCCCAGCATGGCCATGATCAAGGCCAGAACTTGACGGCATCGGGAAAGGAAGGACGCGCTATACTGATAGGCCACTCTGCAAGGCTCCGTACTGCAAACCGGGTTTGTCGAAGGCTCATGCATGTCGTGTGCCAAGCGATCATTCGCGCGGTTCTGCGCGAGTCCAGCGAAGCCTTAGGTATCCCGCTGCTGATTTCGACACAGGAGCAGCCGGTCCATTGCGCCAAATGAAGCGGCCATTGCCGCTTACGACACTGTTCCGGCTGCCCGAGAGGTGCATCGTCCATCTGGCACGCCCCTTGCGATGCCATTCGACCTATGGTGGAACTGGGGCGATCCCCGCGTGGAGAAAAGAGGATGTCGAACAGCGTCGCGCATCGGGACGGACGAGCCGGTCTTGATAGCATATGGGTGACGCGCTGTCCTGTGCCCGCCGCGTCCGGCGTCGCCTGTGCCAAGGGCTGGATGGCGGATGCCTTTGGCCAGGAGGGCATCAGCGTCAGGCGCGTGCTGGAACTCGGCCTGAACCTGGTGGCCAGCGATCCCGAAAACCAGGCCCGGCACCTCTTCCGCGAGGGTGGCAATATCCAGGCGCTGGCAGCGCGCGCGTTAGGAGCCCCAACACGCGTCATCGGCCTTACCTGGATCGACGAAAGACAGGCCATCATGGTCCGGCCCGATGTCGGCGTGCTTGATCCTGCCGACCTCAAGGGGCTGCGCTTCGCCCTGCCGGGTTATGGCCGCACTCGTGGCGAGAGTATCGCACGCGGCATGGCGCTGCACGGAATTAAGAGCGCGCTGGCGCTCGGCGGGTTGACGCTCGATGATGTCCAGATGACCGAAATTCCTGCTCCTCCCGTGGAACAGGCAAGTGTCGAGGGCATGCGGCGGCTGTGGCTTGGCCTTGAGTGGCTCGCCTCCAGGCGGGTTGACGCGGTCTATGTGAAGGGCGCCGCCGGTGCCGAGGCCGCACAGCGGCTAGGGCTGGAGGTAGGCATCGACCTTGACGCCTATCCCAGTCGCCTCGCGCGCGTGAACAACGGCACACCACGCCCCATCGTCGTCCACCAGCACATGATTGATCACCATCCCCAACTGGTCGAACGGTTTCTGGAACAAAGCCTGCGTGCAGCCGACTGGGCGGCCTCCCACCCCGCCGAACTCAATACGATCATCGCGCAGGAAACGTTGTCGGGCATTGATGGCGTGGAAGCCGCCTATCGCAACAATTTCCACCGTTCGCTGCACCCGGACCTGTCCGACGAGCGGGTAGAGATGCTGAAAATCCAGGCTAGATTCCTCTGGCTCCATGGCTTTCTGGAGCAACCGGTGGAAGTTGAAGAGTGGATCTGCTCCGAACCTCTAAGGGCCGTGCTGGAGCGCCGCGCGGAACTGGCTACCTCCCTCTGAACACCCCGCTGATAGCTCAGCTAGTCGGCCGACTTAATTTTCTACTAAATTAGAAGACAATTAATTGCTATCTTGCGGCCGCCAGAGATGGAGGAAGCATGAAGAACAGTTCGCAAAGCCGGGTCGATGATGGCGCTAAGGTCGGCTTGGTTTCCGCCACCAATGGCGACGGCAGGCCCTTGCTGGCTTATGATTGCGACCAGCATCATGCGGTGGGGCCGCGGGCCCGCGCGCTGATCTTCAACGACCCGCGTTCGCGCGCACTACTGCCGCTGATCGAACGAATCGCGCCTAGCGACGCCAATGTGCTGATCATGGGCGAAACCGGGACGGGCAAGGAACTGGTCGCGCGTTACGTCCACAGCCTCAGCAACCGCGCGCATACGCCATTCGTGGCGGTCAACTGCGGCGCCTTTTCCGAATCGCTGATCGAAGGCGAGTTGTTCGGCTATGAAAAGGGTGCCTTCACCGGCGCCAATGTCGCCCGCCCGGGCTGGTTCGAAGCGGCCAATGGCGGGACGCTCTTTCTGGATGAATTGGGCGACCTCTCGTTGCCGCTACAAGTGAAGCTGCTTCGTGTGCTGCAGGAACGGGAAGTCGTTCGGCTGGGGTCCCGGAAGGCGGTTCCCCTCAACGTTCGTGTAATCGCCGCCACCAACGTCGAACTGCAGCAGGCGGTGAACGAAGGCCGTTTCCGATCCGACCTGTTCTACCGCCTTCAGGTTGTGTCTATCCCTCTGTTGCCTTTGCGCGAACGGCGTGCCGACATACTCCCGCTCGCCCGCCACTTCCTTGAGATATATGGCACGCGCGCCGGTGTCAGCCGTCTGGAACTGAGCGCCGCTGCAGAAGAAGCCCTGTTTCAGCACGGTTGGCCTGGCAATATCCGCGAACTGGAAAACGCCATTCACCGCGGCACGCTGATCTGTGAGGAAGGTCGCATCCAGCCTGCCGATCTCGGGCTCGGGGAAGTGGCGGGAACTGCGGAGTCGAGCGGTGATGGTACTTCGCTGGAGGAAGCGGTACGCCCGTTCATTGGACGGCTGCTGAAGGGTGAGCATGACCAGTTGCTCGACAGGCTGGTGGCCTTCACGGTGACTGAAGCATTCCGCGAGTGCGGGGAGAACCAGATCAAGACGGCCGAGGTGCTGGGCATCACGCGCAATGTCGTGCGGACGCATCTGAAGAATCTCGATCTGATCTGAAGGTTGAAACGCCTCCTCGTCATCTCGGCCACAGCTGGGATGACGTTGTTTGCGCTGCGACCCTTCACTTCCGCGTCGCTTCCGCTGCAAATGCAACAGCGCCGCTGCTCAATAAGCCGCAGCCGCGTTATCCATCGACGCGCCGCCCCCCCCGAAATTCCGCCATTTTCTGGATTGGCACAGCTCTTGCGTTTTCCTCCGGACAACCAACCGGAGACATGCCAGCCGTGCCAACCCAGCCCAACAGCACCGCCATAAAGGCCGACCAGCCCGACGAAATCTGGTTCACCCGCTGCCCCGTGCCGACCGCTACGGGCATCGCTTACAAGCTGGGCTGGCTGACCGAGAGTTTCGAAGCGGACGGCATCGCCCTCAAGACCTTGCAGGAGTCCGGATCCGAGCTCGGCCGCCACCATTATGACCACCGGCTGCCGACGCTGATCCGCGAGGGCGGCAACATGCTGGCGATCGCCGCCCGCGCGCAGGGAGAACCGACCAAGCTTATCGGCCTCACCTGGATCGAGGAAAGCCAGTTGATCCTCGCTCGCCCGGACTCCGGCATCCGCACTGCCGCCGATCTCAAGGGTAAGCGGCTCGCCCTGCCCGACTGGAGCCACAACGATATTCCCAGCCATGTGCGCGGCACCAGTATCGCGCGTGGCATGTCACTGGCGGGCTACAAAGGCGTACTGGCGTCGGCTGGGCTCACGTTCGATGACGTGGACCTGATCGAAACGCCTGACCGGCTCCGTAACATCAGCGGCAGCGGGCGCGACCTGCTTCCGCGCGGGGAAGGTCGGCGCAGCGGCGTCGGCCGACTCTGGCCGATCGAGGCGCTGGTGGAAGGCAAGGTCGATGCCATCTATGTCAAGGGCGCGGCTGCGCTCGACCAGGCACGTGAAAATGGTCTGGTGGTTGCGATCGACCTCGACGGCCTGCCCGATCCGCGTTTTCGCGTGAACAATGGCACGCCGCGGCCGATCACCGTGCACCAGAGCCTGATCGACAATCATTTCGACCTGCTGGTCCGCTTCCTCGCCGTAACATTGCGGGCGGCAGACTGGGTGGCGGAGCAGCCCGATCGCCTGCGGGACATCTTGGCCTATGAAACCGACGGCAGCGCAGCGGCCGTCGATCAGGCCTACGCCAAGTTGCACGAAGGGCTCCTTCCGACGCTGGATGCGGAACGGCTGGCCCTCTTCGAGCAACAAAAGAAATTCCTGTTCACCCACGGCTTCCTCGACGCGGATTTCGCGCTGTCCGACTGGATCGATCCGCGCCCGCTCGAAGCCGCCCGCGCCTTCAACGAACAGCGTCCCGCACCGGTCGCCATCCCCGCCTGAAAGGAAACATCATGTCTGACGTCAACGGACTTTCGAAAGCTACGATCGACTTCGTGCTGCAAACGGAGAAGGACGCGCGCCGCGCCTTCCGCGTCTTGCGCGAAACCCGCACCATTTCTGCCAGCGGCACCTTGTTCTTCGCCGTCCGCGTGCCTGATGAAGAGAAGATCATCACGCTGAACTATGCTGGGCTGTGGGAAGACGATCCGGATCAGGCCGTCACCAGCGTGATCGGCTTCGACGGGACGCTTTATTGGGGCAACGCCCCGGGCGGCGCGGCCCGTTATCTCAAGATCTTCAAGAAATATCCCGATTTTCAAGCGATCAGCCACGTTCACACGCCCCATCTGGGCGCTTATTCGCAGGCCCATTCGGAACTGCCGCTGCTCTATGTGCCCAACCGTCGCTTCCGCTTCACCGCGCAGCTGCCGGTCTACATCAACCGCCGCCAGCCGGAGCCGGACTTCATCCTCGATTCCATCGAGCAGGACCGGGAAGTTCCCGGCATCGTAGAAGCCAATGGCGGCGCGACGATCTGGAGCTGGAAGGGGTTGCGCGACCTCACCAACAATATCGTGCTGCTGGAGGAAGGCGCACAGTTCCAGATTCTTGCAGCGGCGCTCGGCGGCTCCAAGCCCTTCGGCCCCGGTGTTCTGGAGCAGCAGTGGAAGATGGGCAAGCTGGTGCCGCCCGAAGCGCGCGTCGATGACGACGGCACGATCCACCTACCCGAAACGGCGCAAGCCGCTGAATGACCATGATGGCCGGCGCTTCCCCGCGCCGGTCACCTCCTGACCCGGAGCATTTTCCATGTCCCAAAAGAAGCGCCAGCTCGCGCTTGCCGTATTCCTCACCCGCCACGGCCATCATCCTGGTGCATGGCGCCAGCCGAGTACGGCCGAAACCGGCAAGCCGGATTTCCGCTATTGGGCCGACCTCGTCCGCACCGCCGAGCGCGGCAAGCTGGACGCCGCCTTCTTCGCCGATTTCGTGGGACAAAGCGGCGACAGCACCAAAGGCATAGCGCGCCGCCACGCCTTCCTTGATTTCGAACCGCTGACCGCGACGGCCGCTCTGGCCAGCATTACCAGTCATATTGGCCTGGTCGCGACAGTGAACACCAATTTCGAACAGCCCTATGCGCTGGCCCGACGCTTCGCCTCGCTCGATCACATCAGCGGCGGTCGAATAGGCTGGAACATCGTATCGTCGCTGGCCGACGGCGCGGCGAAAAGCTTCGGCATCGAGCAGCCCGCCAGCCATGCCGAACGCTACGAGCGCGCCCACGATTTTGTCGAACTGGCCAAAGCGCTGTGGAACAGCTGGGAAGACGACGCCTTCGAGGGCGCGGACAAGGAAAGCGGCATCTATCTGAACGCCGACGCGGTCCACCCGGTCCACTACCGCGGCCCCTATTACGGCATCGACAGCGTGCTGGACATGCCTCGACCGATCCAGGGTTATCCAGTCTTCGCGCAGGCCGGCAATTCGGAAGTCGGCCGCGATTTCGCCGCCCGACATGCCGAGATGATCTACGCCGCCGCCCAGTTCATCGAAGATGCGCAGGCCTTCTACAAGGATGTGAAGGCGCGCGTCGCCAGCTATGGCCGCAATCCCGATACGCTCAAGGTCATGCCCGGCCTCTCCTTCACGATCGGCTCCAGCTTGCAGGAGGCACAGGACAAGTTCGGCGCACTGGAGGAGAAGGTCGATTTCTCCGGCGACCTCAACCTCATGGGCCAGGATGTCAGCGCCTATCCGCTCGACGGCCCGTTGCCCGATCTGCCTGAGCCTGAGAATGGCAAAGGCCGCTGGCGGCAACTCACAGCGCTGGCGCGGCGCGAGAATCTCACCATTCGCCAGCTCTTCCTGCGCTTCAACGCCGTGAGAGGGCACCGGGTGGTGTTGGGTACACCCGCCGACATCGCCGACCAGATTCAGGACTGGTTCGAGCGCGATGCCGCCGACGGCTTCAACCTCATCCCGCCGCTATTGCCCAGTTCGCTGGAAGATTTCGTCAATCTGGTGGTGCCCGAGCTGCAGCGGCGCGGCCTGTTCCGCACCGAATATGAAGGCGTGACGCTGCGCCGACATCTGAACCTCCCGCGTCCCGCCAATCCCAACGCCCGGACGGTTTCAGCCGAAGCCCCCCTCCTCGAAGCCGCACAATAAAGGAACAGACGCATGAGCCAGAAACTCGACACCCTTTGGTACACTCGCTGTCCGGTGCCGACCGGCCTTGGCATCGCCATCCAGCAGGGTTGGCTGGAAGACGCCTTTCGGACGCAGGGCACCAGCCTGTCCTCGCTGCTCGAATCCAGCGACTTCTCCAAGCGGGAGTCCCACTTCTCGCATACGGTGCAGAACAGCGTCCGGCATGGCGGCAACATCCCCGCGATCAGCGCGCGAGCGCGAGGCCGCGATACCCGCGTAATCGGCCTTTCCTGGGCGGACGAGACCCAGTTGATCCTCGCCAGCCTGGAGTCTGGCATCAAGACGGTGCGTGACCTCAAGGGCCGCCGCTTCGGCCTGCCGAACTGGAAGAATGTGGAGATCGACTTTTCGCGCGCCCAAGCCATTCGCGGCTTGGAAAACGCGCTACGGCTCGAAGGTCTGGAAGTGTCCCACGTCGAACTGATCGACCAGGATATCGACACCCATTATAGCGACGGTCAGGCCCAGAGCGTCGGCGGCACGCTGGCGTGGAACGGGCGCAGCACCAGCCGGGCGCGTGCGAACAACCTGGAACTCATCGCCCTGCTGCGCGGCGAAGTCGATGCGATCTTCCTCAAAGGCGCGAGCGGTGCGCAGATCGCGCATCAGTTCGGCCTGACCACCGTGATCGATACCGGCATCCACCCCGATCCGCTGGTCCGATCCAACAACGGCACGCCGCGCACGCTCGCTGTGGACGGCCATCTGATCGACAATCATTTCGACGCCGCCGTCACCATCGTAGAGCAGGTCCTGCGCGCCGAGCATTGGGCGCAATCCCACGCCTCCGAGGTGCGACGCTACCTCGCGCGGGAAACCAATAGCAGCGAATATTGGGTGAGCATCGCCTATGGCGAAGATGCGCAGACGAAGCTGAAAACCGACCTTGCCGAACGTTCGGTCACCGCGATCCAGGACTTCACCAACTTCCTGCACCGCTGGAACTTCATTCCGCAGAGCTTTGACGTGCGCGACTGGATTGACGCGCGCCCGCTCGAAGCGGCACGTTCGCTCGCTTTGGCGAGCTGACCGCCACCATGGGGGAAAGGGGATTATTGCGCCGCAGCCCGTTGCTGCGCTGCCTTGCCATTTATGGCGAGATGCCCAGGCGCTTTCTGTTGACCGCCGTCCTGCTCGCGGCGGTCAACATCGCGCTGGTGGCGCAGCAGGTACTCGTCGGCCATGCGGTGCAAGAGGCGCAGCATGGCAAGCTGGTGATCGCCAGTTCCAGTGGGCTTGATTATGGCCGCACCTGGTTCTGGGTCATGCTGTTGCTCGGCCTGTCGCTCGGCCGAGCGGCGGTTCAATATGGCGCAGGGCTGCTCTCCCTCTCTATCGGCCAGCAGTTGCTGACGATCTTGCGGGCGCGCATCCTGACGCAGATTCAGCGGCTCGACCTTGCCTATCACTGGCGCCATGGCGTCGGCGAGATGGTGACCCGCATGACGCGCGACGCCGACAAGGTGCGCGACGCCCTTATCAACTTCTGGCGGCAGATTTTCGAAACGGGCCTGATAGTCGCCATCTCCCTTGCCCTGCTGTTCCTCTATTCGCCTTGGCTCGCGCTGGTTCCCGCGATCCTGCTGGCGATCGGCATAACTCTTCTCTGGTCGGAAGCCGACGCACTGGTAACGCTCGATCGTCGCATCGGGGACGCCTATGACGCGGTGACGCAGGACCTGTCGGAAGGCGTCAATGGCGTCCGCGTCATCAAGGCGTTCTCCTTGGGCGAAGCGCGTGCAGAACGCTTCCGCCGTCATGTTGATCTGTTCCGCGCCGAAGCACGCGCCGCGATCCGCTATGCCTCGCGCCACGTACCGTTGCCGCAGACGATCATCGCGCTATCTCATGCCTGGGTGCTGGGATTTGGGGCCTGGATGGTCGCGCAGAGCAGCTTGGGACTAGGCTCGCTGGTCGCGGCGATGCTTGTGGTGAACACGCTCGTTCTGCGGATCGAAGGGATCGGTCGGCTGCTTCAGGTTATTGCCGATGCGCGTGCGTCAGCCGCTCGAATATGGGAGGTGCTCGACGCAGAGCCGGTGATCCGCTCGGGCACGCAGCCCCTGCCCCCTGGTCCGCTGGGGGTTCGCCTGCGTAACCTGTCCGCCTCCCCGTTGGGCGATGGCGCTACTGTGCTGCGCGATCTGAGCCTCTCGGTCCAGCCGGGCGAGGTCGTCGCGCTGGTGGGCGCGACGGGATCGGGCAAGAGCATTCTCACGGCGCTTCTCCCCCGCTTGGTCGAAGTGGATGAGGGTGCGGTCGAGATTGGTTCTGATGAAGCGGGCTGGCAGGATGTGCGGGCAACGGACTTGCGCGACCTGCGCCGCCGCGTCCATGTGTTACCGCAGGAAAGCTTTCTCTTTTCCGATACGCTGGCTGCCAATCTGCGGCTGTGTGCGCCCGACGCCACTGAGACGCAGCTGCGCGAGGCGCTGGACAATGCCGCCGCTGGAGAACTGCTCGAACGACTGAGCGAAGGGCTGGACACCCGCGTTGGGGATCGCGGCGCGACCCTCTCTGGCGGCCAGCGCCAGCGCGTCTGCCTTGCCCGAGCCTTGCTGGCGGATGCCGACATCGTCGTGCTGGATGACGCGACCAGCGCGCTCGACGCCCGCACTGAACGGCGCGCGATTGACAATATCCGCGCCCTGCGAAGCGGCCGCACGCGGCCGCTCACAATGTTGATCGTAGCGAGCCGCCTGTCGACTGCCCTGATTGCAGATCGTGTTGCTGTGCTCGGTGAGGGCCGGATTATTGCGCAGGGCACGCCAGAACATCTGGCGAAGAACAGCGCGTCCTATCGCGCCTTGATGGGACTTTGAGGTCATGAATGCATTTCGCGGCGACAGCGCCCTTTCCGACATCGAACTCGAGGAAAAATTCTCGAAGCGCAGCTTGAATCAGAGCGTTACTACCCGCCTGCTCCCGCTCGTGGCGCCCGTATGGCGGCCGATCGCAGCGGTGATCGGGATCGAAATGGTGCAGGTGCTAGCCATCTTCGCGCGACCAATGCTGATTGGGCTGGTCGTTGACCGCGGGCTGCGCGAGACAGGCGTGGACGCACCCCTGATCGCCTGGGCATGCGCGGGTCTTGCGGCGACATGGGGTCTGCGCTTCATCCTCGGGGGGCTGTCCCAATATTGGGCCGGCGTCGCCGCCATTCGCCTTCTCAACGATTTGCGCACGCGAGTCTTTGCACATGTCCAGCGCCTTGGCGTGGGCTATTTCGACCGTACCAAGGCGGGCCGCATCATCGCCCGCGCGGACCGGGACGTCGACACTCTGGAGCCGCTCCTTATCCAGGGGCCGCCCGAATTTCTCTCGGCCGTGCTGCGCCTCTGCCTTTCGGGCTTCCTTCTCTGGCTCATCGCCCCGGCTCTTCTGGCCGGCCTCGCCGCAGTGGTGCCGGTACTGATCCTCGCCACCATCCTCTTCAAACGTGTGGCGCAGCGAAGCTGGGCCAGAGTCGCGGAAAATCGCAGCCGCTTCACTGCTCATCTGGTCGAAACTGTGGCGGCCGTCCGCCTGATCAAGCAATCCGGGCGGGACCAGGAAAATCTCGCGAAATATCAGGGGCTGCTCGAAGACTTCAACTCCTCGCTGATCTTCGGCTCGATCCGATCCGGATGGTTCGCACCGTTCACCGGCCTGTTGACGACCGCCGGCCTGGCGATGACGCTTATCATCGGCGGTCGCGGGCTGGCCTTGGGTACACTTACCCTCGGAGAGCTAACGCAAAGCCTGTTCTACGTCTTCCTCTTCCTCGCCCCGCTACAAGAGTTCAGCGACCTGTTCGAGCGCTTTGCCAATGGGACTGCCTGTGCCCAGCGCATCTTCCTGCTGCTGGATACCGAACCGGAAATTTCGGATGTCGCCGCCGCGCTCAATCCCCCTCTTGTCGAGGGTCATATCGAGTTTCGAAATGTTACATTCGGCTATCATCCGGACCGGCCGGTCATCCGTCGCCTGAACCTCACGATCGAACCGGGCGAATTGCTGGCGATTGTTGGACCTACCGGGCATGGCAAAAGTACGCTGGTGCAACTGCTCACCCGCTTCTATGATGTGGATGCCGGTGCGGTCTTTTTGGACGGCCAGGACATCAGGAACTTCGCTGAACGAAGCCTGCGCAGCCACATCGGCGTCGTTCTGCAGGACAATGTGCTGTTCGGCGGCACCGTGCTGGACAACCTGCGCCTCGCCAAGCCGGATGCGTCCGATGAAGATCTGATCGCTGCATCAAAGCAAATCGGCGCCCATGAAGTGCTGAGCGCCCTTCCCCATGCATATGCGACGCAGGTCGGGCCACTCGGTAGCCAGTTGAGCCAGGGGCAACGCCAGCTGGTCTGCCTTGTACGCGCCTACTTGGCCGACCCCTCCGTTCTGGTGCTGGACGAAGCGACCTCCGCAATCGACGTGAGTACCGAGCGAAGGATCCAGCAAGCACTGCGCGTACTATGCGAAGGTCGAACCGCCTTAGTCATCGCGCACAGGCTGGAAACAATCCGATCGGCGCACCGGATAGCCGTCATTGAAAATGGGCAGGTGGCCGAGGTGGGATCGCATTCTGCACTGATTGCAAAGGGCGGACATTATGCAGCGCTGCATGAGAGCTATGAAAGGGCTGCGAGTTTGGATCACGCCGACTCTGCCCAATATGACGATTTACCTACTGCATCACGCGCGGCCTTATGATCTTCGACCGGCGTGTGCGAAAAGCGGGCCATCTTAAAATGCCTACCCCGGTCCCCCGGATGTTCTTATACACCTCAAGTGCCGCTGGTGGGATGGACCAAGGTTTCCAACGTCTGGGCCGCGTCTGCTCGACATAAATAGCCTTCCATCATTTCCAGATCCTCGCGCGTTGCGCGGACGGCGGCCATGGCGGCGGCGGCAGGCTTTATCATGGAGCGGACGTCCATCATCTCTCCCGGGCTTGCCCTCCGGAAAAAGTCCATGAGCATCGGCCGCCCCTCCACCCGTCGACAGATTCGATGCACCATCCTCACACCCCTTTGGCCGCGGTCAGCGAAACCTAGGAGCCCGGGCCTATATGGAGGGTGACGATGCCCTTGGCTGACCAGGACAAGACGAAGCCCTCACTTCCGGGGCGGCAACAGCTTACTCAATGAGATTAGCCGAGAGACACGACCCGGCATTCGGGCGTCGGATGCTGATCAGTATCGATCCAGCGCCAGAGCGCCGTGCCCGATCGGTGGCCGGCGAGGTCAATCCAGTTGCCATAGCCCGGGTCTCGATCCGCACAGACGACGATCACGCGTCCATCCGGCTCGTACCTAGCTTGCGCGCTGTTAACCCAAACCTTCTGGTGGACATGATCGAGCGATTCCATCCACCAGTTGTCGAGCTGGAAGTTCCACATCCGGCACTGCTTCGGCGGCATCACCTCCAACTCCAATGCCTCACCCGGCTTCAGATCGAAATAGATGTGGCCGTACCAGATTTTTGGATCGCCACCCGCACGATACCAGGTCGACTGGTCCTTCCCGTCATAAATCCTGTTAGGCTGCGTTTTGAACCATCCCGACCAGTCGGCGAACGTGTTGGCCGTCCCGCTGACCCACGCGGCTGTCGCGTTCAACTGCTCAGTGATCGCTTCGGGCGTCAGCAGCGCCTTTGCGGTCGGCCCACCGATCCGCTCCACATTGATCTCGGCAGGGACCTGCGCCGCCTTGTCCTCAAACGTCTGACGGATGATCACCAGGGTCGAGTCATTGGCCAAGGGAAGCCAGTTGCCTGGCTTTTTCGTGGCGCTCGCGATGATCTCGAAACTACCGTCAGGACCAAGATCGATGTCAGCGAACTCGATCTCGCCGGTCGACTGCATCGTTCCATCGACTGCGTAACGGTTCGCCTTGCTGCCTATGCTGAGATAGGGAACAGTGCCGCGCTTGCCCCAGATACGATAGTCACGATCGCCGCTTACCACGATCTGCTGATAAATGTTGTCGGGATTATCTGCGCCGATCTTGATCGCATCGTCGCACAGGAGAAAAAGCCGAGGGAAATCAGGGTCTGAGGAATCCACCAGCATATTAAGCGCGGTACGCGTCAGTCGGGACAGGTAGCGCAGTCCCTCGGCCTGATCGAGCGCATTCTTCGGCGCGCCGTCCCGCGATAGGATCCTACCGGCTTGAGCGAGTTTGGCGCAGAAATCTTGCCAGACATGTTCCAAAGATTCAGCTTCTTCCGGCTCTTTCTCATGCGATCGCACAAGGGCGTCTGTTGCATTTGTCATGGTGTCGCTCTCCATTGAAGGCTTACATCATCCTCTCGCCCTGTCGCTCAGGCAATGCACCCGCGACGAACATGCGCGTCTCACGACATTATGCGCGCCTCGCAGCCTCAACCGGGCTGAAGCATTCGCCTTGCAGCTACCGCGATATAGAGATGCCGGACGATGAGAGGAGTGTCAGGACCAACCGACCGGGGCTGCGTTAGAGCAGAGACTGCTATCCCACGCGCGCGGGATAAGGTTGGGGCACATCGCCTGAGCGCCGTCGCTGGCGATAAGCGTTGGGGCTCATGCCAAGCACGCGGCGAAAGGCGGCGGCAAAGGCCGACGCGCTGGCGAAGCGCAGCTCCGCGGCGATCTGGCCGATTGGCAAATCATTGCGGGTTAGCAGCGTGCAAGCGCGATCGATCCGCAATGCGGCCATGTAGGCTGCAATGGATTGGCCCGTGCTTTGGCGGAATGCCCGCATTGCATGGCCGGTGCTGACACCGCACAGCCGCGCGATGTCGCCAACGCCGCTGTCCCAGTTACCGGCCCGAAGATGATCGTCGATTCGGCGAATCTGCCATGGCGCGAAACCGCCTTTATGCAGTCGCGACGGTTTACCCGCCATAGCACGTTCAAGCTCGCCTGCGATCACCAGGCCCAAGCCTTCGACGATAGCCTGGCTGCCGAAGCCTGGAGCGAGCGTCTCCTGCGCAATTCGGCGGAGACTGGAAGCGACCACGCCGTTGCGCATATCGATGCAACCGCTGAGCATCGCGGGATCGGCTCGCAGCGCCACCCGCTCCGGCAAGCGGCAATGCAACATGAGTCGCGCTGGCATTGCTTCAGCCTGAACACGCAGAGGAAATCCCGCGGGAACCGCCACTACCGCGCCCAAGGGCGCATCGCCACAATGCCATTCGTGCGTAAGGAAACGCCCTCTCGAACCGTTCGGCTCTGGCGACATCCATAAACCCAACGTCGTCTGTTGACCACAATGCGTCCGGTCCAGCCGTTCTACGCTGGGATGTTCGGCAACTGCCGCCCACACGCCGCCTGCCTCGATGTCGCTTAATATGTGCCAGTCGTCTGTCTGCATGGTGCAGGCCATTTCTTGTCAAGGCAATCCAGCCGTTAAGTGCAAGGGCCGACCTCAGGGACGGTCGCGGGGCAACCGTCCAGACTGTCGATCGCCACATCACCCTCCGACCCACGATAGCACGCTATCGACAACGCTAGTATTTTTTGTCGCTATATGTCTATGGTTTTAGTAGAGCTTTGCGCTTGAGGTCCATGCGGGTTTGACAACGGGGTAAATATGATACGTAAATTCAGATACTTAAGCGTTAAAACCTTTATCCTTCTGAGCGTTGCGCCCATTCCAGCGTTCGCTCAGGATGTGCCAGTGAACGAAAGCCCTTCGACATCCGGTCTAACAGACATCATCGTGACGGCCGAACGACGGCAGCAGAATGTCCAGGATATTCCGATATCCATCACCGCCTTCGATACGCGAGTGCTGGAAACGAAAAGGATAACCGGGATAGCCGACCTTCTGGGCGCTGTTCCTAATGTGCAGTTGACCCCCTTTCCCAACGTCGCCACCAGCCAGCGCATCTTCATTCGCGGTGTCGGCAATGTGAACGACCAGATCACGCAGGACCCAAGCGTTGCGGTCTATGTTGATGGCATTTATTCCGCCCGTATCCAGGGGCAGGCAACAGAAGTAGCCGAACTGGAACGCGTGGAGGTGCTGCGTGGGCCGCAGGGTTCGCTTTATGGCCGCAATGCTACCGGCGGAGCGATCAACTTCATTACGCGGTCGCCGCAGTTCGGCAAATTTTCCGCCAGTCAGCGTGTGAGCGCAGGAAATTACGACCTGTTTGAAGCACGTACCTTCGTCAATATACCCGTAGCCGAGCGGCTGGCGGCGCAACTCTCCTACTATCATTCGCAGCGTGACGGCTTTGTCGAAAATCTTGGCACAGGCGCCCCGCGCTTTGGCGACCAGCGGCGAGACGCCTATCGCGCCGCGCTACGCTGGCAGCCGATCGATGGTCTGGACATACGTTACAGTTATGATCGGAGCGACGTTGGGGACACGGCACCTTATGCATTGGTCCCAGTTGGCTTTTATCCCCTCAAGGCTGATCGGCCCAGCCAATCGTCGCCCTTCGTCACCAACCTTCAACGCAATGACATCACCGCTCAGGGGCATAGCCTTATCGTAAGCGCCGATGTGACCGACAGCTTACAGATCAAGAGCCTGACTGGCTATCGAAAGCTCGATACCCAGTATAATCAGAACAACGCTCCCGGTCTGTTCGGCCCCTTCCCGGCAAACCGCAACCAGTTCTTCCAGAAACAGGATCAGTTTTCCGAGGAAATTCAGGCCATAGGAGAGATTGCCGGGAAGCAGATTCAATATGTCGCGGGGCTATTCTATTTTGAAGAATCGGCGACCAATTACGACACATCGCGCCAGTATAATTTTAACGCCGCCAACCCAGGCCTCAACTTTGTCGAGCGCAATGTCGACGCCAACAATAAGGCCTATGCCGCCTACGCCCAACTGACCTACAGCCCTGACGCCCTGAACGGGCTGCATGTCACGGTTGGCGGCCGCTATTCCTACGACAGGCGCAAAGGCAGTTTCCAGCGCAGCGTCACGCCTGCCAGTGGGCCGCAGGTGGTCGGTCCTTTTGGCGAAGGACGTCGCACATCAAAGGATTTCAGCCCGAACGTCACGATCGCCTATGACTTTTCTCGCGACGTCAACGTCTATGCAAAGGTGGTAAGCGGGTACAAGACCGGCGGGTTCAACGTGAATGCCTCGGCCCTTGCCAAATTCATCGAAGGCTTTGGACCTGAAGACGTTCTGTCCTATGAAGCGGGCCTCAAGTCGGAATGGCTTGATCGCGCCCTGCGGTTCAATCTGGCGGCTTTCCACATGGACTATAAGGATATCCAGGTCGGGGTCCCGGATACGCTGAACCCATCGCTGGTGGATATCATCAATGCAGGAAAGGCGCGAATTCGCGGCTTTGAGCTGGATCTGACGGCGCTGCCTGCGCCTGGCCTGACGTTTACGGCGAGCTACGGCTATCTGGACGCCCGTTTCACCCGCGTCGTCAATGCAGCCGGAGCCAACATCGCCTCCCGCTTCCCATTCGTTCAGGCTCCGAAACATACGCTTTCCACCGCCATCAATTATGATTTCGGCGCCACCAGTATCGGCACCCCAAGCGTCAACGTGAGTTACTCCTATGTGGACAAGCAGTTCAGCCAGCCGGGCGACGCGCGCTATATCATTCCCAGCTATGGCCTGCTCGACGCCAAGCTCACCCTGTCGGACATTCCTGTGAGGCCGGTGGCGGCGAAGCTGTCGCTCTGGGGCAAGAACCTGACCGATGCGGAATATTACATCACCCACGCGAATTTCTTCGCCCCCGGGGCACAGTTCGGCACGCCCCGTACCTACGGCGTTGATCTGACGGTGAGTTTCTGAAGCGTCCCGCCAACGATAATCTGATGAATAGGAAGAGTGCATGCGCCCCAATTTTCTTTTGATCGTCGCCGATGATCTGGGCTTTTCAGATCTTGGGGCATTTGGTGGAGAGATTGAGACACCCAATCTCGACGCGCTTGCAACGAAGGGCGTACGCTTCACCGATTTTCACTCGGCGCCGGCCTGTTCGCCGACGCGCGCGATGCTGATGACCGGGACCGATCCGCATATCGCCGGCATCGGCACCATGCTGGAGGTCGCCCATCCCGACTTCGCCGGTGCGCCCGGCTATGAAGGACATCTCAATGATCGCGTGGTCACCGTAACCGAATTGCTGCGCGACGGCGGCTATCATACGATATTGTCGGGCAAGTGGCATTTGGGCCAGACTGAAAGCAGCGTTCCTTCAGCGCGCGGGTTCGATCGCTCCTTTTCACTTCTGCCAGCCGGCGGCAGCCATTATGGCAAGGGCGACACCAACCGTTTTTCAATGGTCGATCCCAATTATCATGAAGACGGCGCGCCTGTCGAACAATTGCCCGACGATTATTACTCTTCAGACTACTTCGCTACCCGGATGATCGGCTTTCTTGAAGATCGTCCCCGGGACAAGCCGTTCTTCGCCTATCTTCCCTTCACGGCACCGCACTGGCCGTTGCACGCGCCAGACGAAAGCATCGCCAAATATCGCGGTCGTTATGACGACGGTCCGGATGCGCTACGCGAAAAGCGCCTGAGGCGGCTCAAGGAACTGGGCCTATGCGCGCAGGACGTCATCCCTCACGATTTCGTGGATGGCGAGGATTGGTCGGATCTGTCGGACGACGACCGCGCCTGGTCGTCGCGCGCCATGGAAGTCTATGCTGGCATGGTCGACCGGATGGACTGGAACATAGGCCGCGTAGTCGACCATCTCCGCGCATCTGGGGACCTCGACAACACGATCGTCCTGTTCCTGTCCGACAATGGCGCTGAGGGCGCGATCGTGGAGGCCATGCCGATCTACGGGGAGATCATCGAAGACCGGATCAAGCGCTATTTCGACAACAGCATCGACAATCTGGGACGGCCCGATAGCTGCATCTGGTATGGTCCACGCTGGGCGCAGGCGGCCACGGCGCCGTCACGCCTTCACAAGGCTTTCACGACAGAAGGCGGCATCCGCGTCGTCGCCTTCGCCAGCGGTCCCGGCATCGGCCCCTCCGGATCGATCGGCCATGCGTTCAGCACCGCGATGGATATTCCCGCCACTCTCCTCGACTGGGCCGGCATTTCCCATCCCGGTGATCACTACAAGGGCCGCGCCATTGCTCCGCTGCGGGGCCGATCCATGGCGGCTTACCTGGCAGGTGAAGATGCGCGCATCCACCCGCTCGGCGCGGAAACCGGCTGGGAACTGTTTGGCAGACGCGCGATCCGGCGAGATCAGTGGAAGGCGGTCTGGCTTCGCCAGCCCGAAGGCGTGGGTGCCTGGGAATTGTTCGACCTGTCGCGCGACCCCGGCGAAACCGACGACCTCGCAGGGCGGCAACCCGAGATACTAGCGGAATTGATCGGAGCTTGGGATCGCTATGTCGCTGAAACCGGGGTGGTGTCTGTTCCGGCCAGCATCTTCGAACTAGACCTTAATCTCGTCGGATGACCGACAGCCCTTCGCCCGATCGTATCCCGGGCCGCCGCCTGTCCGCCTTCGCCGCAGTGGGTGTAGCGACCGGCGGCGTCAATGTGCCGCTCCAGTCCTTTCTTCCAGCCTTCTATGTCGCGGCGACGGGGATGAGCCTTCAGGCCGTGGGGTTGATCTTCATGATCAGCCGCCTGTGGAGTGCTGCGTCCGATCCGCTGGTCGGCTGGCTTTCCGATCGCACCCACGGACGCTGGGGGCGACGCAAGCCATGGATAATCGGGGGCGGGCTGGTTTTTCTGTCGGGTCTCGTCGCGATCTTCTTTCCTCCTGCAGGAGCAGGCCAGCTTTATCTCGGCTTTTGGGTGCTGTTCCTATGTCTCGGCTGGACCGCCACAGCGACGCCACTCTACGCCTGGGGCGGCGAAATGGCCGCGGCCTCTGCGGAACGCAGCCGCATCCAGGCATTCATCCAGACGGGAGCGGGGCTTGGCGTATTCCTCGTCCTGCTCCTCCCGGCGCTGTTCGATACGTTCGACTATGGCGACATCACAACACGCGTGCCCACCATGGGCGCGCTCATCGCTGTCGCGCTGACGATCGGGCTGCTCCTGATCGCGCGCCTGTTTCACGAGCCGCCAGTGGAAGCGCACCGTCGTCCGGCCGGTGAGGGACGCCGGGCACTGATCGATATGGCGCGTGACGGAATGCTATGGCGCATCATCCTATCAGACCTTTTCGTGACCTTGGGTCAGGGATGCAGGGGCGCTGTATTCCTGTTCTTCGTGACGCATTATCTGGGTTTTAAAGCCGTTAGCGCAATGCTGCTGCTGCAATATGCCGCCGGCCTGTTTGCAGCGCCGCTATGGGCGCGGATCAGCTATCGGTTCGGCCGGATCAATACCCTCATCATCGCGGAAAGCGTGCAGGTGCTTATCAATCTGTCCCTGCTGCTTGTAGCGCCGGGACAGCTGTGGCTTTTCATCGCTCTGCTACTGGCGCAAGGGCTGACCCAAGGATCCGGCAACCTCATGTTGCGCGCCATGATCTATGATGTCGCTGATCGTCAGCGCGCCAAGACCGGTGTGGAGCGCGCCGGCCTGCTTTCATCAATATTCAACATCACGACCAATGCCGCCTTCGCTCTTGCAATCGGCATTGCCTTCACGGCGGTTGGCTGGTTCGGGTTTGACCCAAGTCATGTCAATGATCGCCAGGCGCTCCAGGGGCTACATCTGTTCTTCGCATGTGGCCCCGCGCTAGGGCATCTGCTGTCAATCATCATTATCTGGCGTGCGCCCGCGAAGGCGGCTGGTGACACGCCGACCGGTTATGCAGCCGACTCTTGAACAGCGCTGTCGCAGATCCATGTCCTATCTTGGACAGGCAGCTGCGAGGCCACGCCTCCGCGCATCGAGCGGCAATTCCAAACACCGACTCGCAGCGAGGATCAGAATTTCACCCCCAGCCTGGCATAGTAAAAACCGCCGCTCAGGCCGAACGGGGCGAAATTGCCGTATAATCCGAGGCCGGTGGCAGCCTGCGTGACGCCGATCGGGTCAGGATAGACGTCGAACAGATTGTTTGCCCCTACCGCCAGATTGATCGCCGGGCTCACCTGAGCCGAGATGTCGAGGTCGGTGATCCATTTTGCACTGAATGTACGATCATCGGCAGTGGAGATCTGACTTGTGCCGGTCTCCGTATATTTGCCAAAGCGCGTGACCCGCAGCAGGTTGCGGACAGGACCGATCGACCAATCCGCGCTCAGCACCAGCTTGTCTCGCGGCGTGGCGCGGACGAGGTCAGCGCGGGCCTGCCTTCCGAACAATATGGTGTTCGACAGGTTGGCGGGATTGTCGGCCACCCGCAGCAGCTTGGTTTTGTTATAGCTGTAGGCCGCGTTGAGCTTCAGTTCGCCCAGATCTGCGGTATGCAGCGTATATTCGCTCACCACGTCGATGCCGCGTGTCCGCGTATCGACGCCGTTGATGAAGAATTGCGCGCTGCTAATGCCCGGGACGCCCCGTGCGGCCAGGATCGCCGTCACCTCGGGGCTCGTCAGGATCGACTTCGCCTCCGCGCTGTTCAATATCTCCGTCTTCACGATCCGGTCCTTGATGCGAATCTGATAGGCATCCACCGTGAGCCGGAAAGGCCCCTTCTCAAAGGTCGCTCCCACCGTGAAGTTCAACGACTTTTCGGGAGTCAGGGGCTTTGCTCCGAAATATCCCGCGATCGGGTCGTTGGGCGCGAGGAACTTGACGAGCTGGGTCACGCGATCGCCATTGATCGTGATGCTGGTGTTCTGCGAGGTGGAGAAACCCTGCTGTGCGAGTGACGGCGCGCGAAATCCGGTGTTGACGCCACCACGTAGCGCGAAGCCAGGAAACAGTTCATAGCGGGTCGAGAATTTCCCGCTGACCGTATCGCCGGAACTATCGGTATAATGTTCGGCACGACCTGCAACACCTACGAACCAATCTGTGCTGATATTCGCACCGACATCGACATAGGCAGCAAAGTTGTTGCGCGTCAGCACGAAGGCGTCGGCGGGCGTTGTCCCGGTGAACGACACCAGGCTCGCGGCGGGGCGCTGGCCGCCATAGGCAAGCTGGAAGGGCGTCGTTCCCCGCGGTATCACATAGCCGCCATCGCGATAGCTGTCGGGCTCGCCCGCCTTGTTCTGGAAGCGTTCCCACCGATGCTCGATGCCGAAAGCCAGCGTGAGCGGTTCCGCAAGGCCGACGTCGAATGTCCGGCTGAAATCGATATTATTGACCCATAGGCTCGCAATCTGCTTGCCCATGAAGAAGCTGGTCTTGCTGCTGGGTCCGAGCGATGGGTTGAGCGTATCGACCGCGCCCAGCTTCACATGATCCTGTCCAAAGCTGCTGCTGAAATCTACATCCAGCCCCGCGAGGGTCGTCCGCAGGCCTGCCGCAAACTGGAAATCGGTTTCCCAGATGCGCCGCTTGGCCAGGAAGCCGTTGGGATAGAGTTCGGGCAGTGAATTGACGTTGTTCGCGTTGAACTGACCGCGCCCATCCTTGATGTCGCGATAGCTGATCGTCGAAAAGCTGTAGAGCGTCGTCTGGTCGCTCAGTGGCAGTTCGGCATTATAGCTGCCGTTGACGATATAGTCGCGATTGGTGCGGCCGTAATTGCCCGCGCGGTTGCGGTCGATCGTGGCTTCTCGCGGGTCGCGGGAACCATCTGCCAGGCGCGGATAGAGATCGACGGAGTCAGCGACGATCGCTCCGGACGGATCGGCCCGATCATGGAATTTGCCCTCTACAGCGAAGCGGATGAAGCCGCCATCATGCCCCAGCCGCGTGCCATAGCTAACCGACTGCTGGACCAATTCTCCGCCTTTTTCATAATGGCTCCCGGCAGTCGTTCCGAACTCACCTCCTTGCCGTGTCGCATCCAGGATGAAGTTGATGACGCCTGAAATAGCATCCGATCCATATTGCGCGGCAGCGCCGTCGCGCAGCACCTCGACGCGTCCGATTGCGTTGGCGGGCAGCAGGTCGATATCGACCGGCGTGCTGCCGCCCGAAATTCGCGACAGGTTATTGATCAGCGAAGTCGTGTGCCGGCGCTTTCCGTTCACCAGCACCAGCACATAATCGCCGCTGAGCCCCCGGATCGAGATCGGCTTCGCGCCGGAGGAAGTGCCGCCGCCGCCCAGCGCAGGGACCGTGAGGGAAGGTACGATATTGCCCAATATGTCCTTCAGACCCGCACGGCCCGTCGCCTGCAGCTCGCGCGTGTCGATCACATCGATCGGCACCGGGCTGTCGGCCACCGTGCGAGGCCGCGCACCTCGCACGCCCGTCACCACGATGGCAGCGCCCTCCGCTGCGGCGTCAACGGTTGCAGCAGCAGCGGATTCGGCTGCCAGATCGTTGGCCGCCGCCTGTGATGACACCGTGCCGCCAAGCGCAGCAGCAAGCGCGAGAACCGAAGTGGACGGCCGCGACGATATGAAAACGGACATTAATTATTCCCTGATGAATATTTATCAGGGACACAGCTAGCGAGAGGATGATTTTCCGATAAACAATTTAAACTGCACACAGCTTGAGTTTAACTTTAAGAAGAAACGCTCATAAGCATATCAGTTTTTGAAATGATGCAGCTTCGCACGCATTCTCCCTCGTAAGTGAGCACCAGCCGTAATTCGCGAAAGCTGGACGCCGGTGTCGCGTAACCGAATCCGCCTCTCCAAATGGGGCGCGACAGGTTCAGAAGCTTCAATAATCCTATGAGCAAGCTTCGATATTCACGACCAACTCGCTCTCCTAACATGCCGCCAAATTTTGGCTTTTCAGGACGACATCATGAGCAACAGGCAGCTTCATCTTGGCGCAATCCTAACGGGCGTCGGCAACGATCAGCATAATTGGCGGCATCCTGATGTGCCAGGAGACGCCAGCATCAACATCAACTGGTATATTGAAAATGCGAAGCTCGCCGAACAGGCGAAGTTTGATCTCGTCTTCATCGTGGATTCACCCTTCATCACGCCCGATACTTCGCCACACTTCCTGAACCGGCTCGAACCGCTGACCCTGCTCTCCGCCGTCGCCACCCACACCTCCCTTATCGGCCTCGTCGGCACGCTGACCACCAGCTATTGGGAGCCCTATAATGTCGCGCGCCAGTTCGGCTCGCTGGACCATATCAGCGGCGGTCGCGCAGGCTGGAATGTCGTCACCACCGGCCTGGAAGGCGCTGCCAAAAATTATGGCCGCGAAGAGCATTTCGATCATAGCGTCCGCTACGAACGCGCACTGGAATTCGTGCGCGTGGTGCAGGGGCTGTGGGACAGTTATGAGGATGACGCCTTTCCCCGCGACAAGCAGAGTGGGTTGTTCCTTCACAGGGACAAGCAGCACGCGCTGAACCACAAGGGTAAGCATTTCTCCGTCGCTGGGCCGCTCGCCCTCACTCGCTCGCGTCAGGGTCAGCCGGTCATCTTCCAGGCGGGTGACAGTAGCGAAGGGCGGAATCTGGGGGCCCATATCGCGGAGGGGACCTTCGCCGCCTCGGCCGATTTCGAGTCCGGCCAGCAATATTATGCGGACCTCAAAAGCCGAGCCGCTGCGATCGGCCGCAATCCCGATGAGATCAAGGTCTTGCCTGGCCTTGACCCTATCCTTGCTGACACGGATGAGGAAGCACAGCGCATCGCCCGGGAGCGGTCGGACAATCTCGATATCGACAAGCTGCTCGTTCAGCTCGGCCGCGCTTTCAACTATCATGACTTCCGTCAATATGATCTGGACGCTCGTTTCCCCGATCTAACCGGAGTGACCCTCAACAGCTACAAGGGATCGGCTGAGCGGCTGATCCGCACTGCGCGTGAGAAGAAGTTGACCCTAAGACAGGCCGCCTATCTGACGCAGGATAACAAGCAGTTCATCGGATCCCCAGAAAGCATAGCAGACGAGATCGAGCGCTGGTTCCTGGGGCGCGCGTCGGACGGCTTCAACCTGCGTGTCGGCGAACCTGACAGCTTCGCACTGTTCAGGGAGCGGGTGGTCCCGATCCTTCAGCGCCGCGGGTTGTTCCGCATCGAATATGAACATGACACGCTGCGCGGCCATTTGGGCCTGCGCGTGCCGGAACATCGCCACGCCGCGCGGCCGGTCGCCATCGCCGCGGAATGAGCGAAGGCATCACCGGGCATGCCGACGTCCTCATCATCGGCGGCGGCATGGCTGCGGCTTGGGCAGCGATCGCCGCTGCAAAGGCTGGCGCATCCACCATATTGGTGGACAAGGGTTATGTCGGCACCAGCGGCGTGACCGCGACCGGCGGGCCCAACCATTGGTGGGTTCCGCCCGACCCTGATCTGCGGCGCGAGGCGATCGAGAAAAGAGAGGCCGCCGCCCTTGGCCTTGGCGATCCGGCCTGGATGGAACGAGTGATCGATACCACATGGCGCACGCTCCCCGATCTATCGCCCTATTACCCCTTCGGCTCGGATGGAAAGGGCGGCCGCTACTATAGCGGCGTGCGCGGCTCCGAATATATGCGCGCGCTCCGTGCTTATGCGACAGCAGCCGGAGCGCGCATCCTAGACCATCATCCCGCCACTCAATTGCTGGTGGACGAGGACGGGGCCGTATCCGGCGCGTGCGGACACGCGCGGCTGGTGGGGCAGGATTGGAAAATCCATAGCCGCGCCGTGATCATGGCGACCGGCGGCTGCGCCTTCCGATCCGGCCTGATCGGCAGCTACGGCAATACCGGCGACGGTTATCTGCTGGCGGCCGAGGCTGGGGCCGAACAGTCCGGCATGGAATTTTCCATCCAATATACCGTGTCCCCCGCTTGGGCGTCGACCCGCACCCTGCCCTATGGCGCCGCACGCTATTATGATGCCGGTGGTGTAGAGATCATTCAGCCCCCTCGCGGCCACTTTCATTATCAGGCGCTGGGCGCGGCACTTCTCAAAGGTCCGGTCTATGCCGACCTGATCGATGCGCCGGCTCAGCTACATCCGATCTTGAAGGATATTCAACCCTTCACGCCGCCTCCCTTCCTTCGCAAGGGGATCGACCTGTTCAAGGACCGCTGGCCGATCAAGCTGTTCGGCGAGGGTACGATCAGGGGCAATGGCGGCTTACGTATTGTCGATGAGGATTGCGGAACGACCGTTGCTGGCCTCTATGCTGCGGGCGACGCGGCGACGCGCGAACTGGTGACAGGCGCGATCAGTGGTGGCGGAGCGGTCAACAGCGCCTGGGCGCTGACCTCGGGACAAATCGCGGGAGCGGCCGCGGCACGTCGGGCGCTGTCAATGCGCAACCGCCGCCAAGTCAAGGCCAACCCCATAGGCAATGTCGGCATCCATCCCGCATCGGCGGAACGAACTCTCGACTTGAAAGCGATCGAAGCTGAGGTCGATCACCATATGAACGGATACCACCATTCCCTCTGGCGAAGCGAACGACAGTTGAGCGACAGCCTGGCCCTACTTGACGGTCATTGGCGCACATTGAGCGACCATGGCCGTGCCGAGGGGTTGAGGCTGGTCCGGCTGCGCGAAACGGCGTCACTGACGGCCACAGCCCGCTGGTGCACGGCCGCGGCTTTGGCCCGCAAGGAAAGCCGGGGTATCCACGTCCGTGTCGATGCGCCGGATTTCAGCCCCGATGGCACAGTTCGCCTGCTGACCGGCGGGCTGGACCAGGTCTGGACGCGGCCGGAACGCCGCGCCCTTGTGGAGGCAGCGGAATGATTGCGCATATTTTCGAAGACCTCTGCAACGGCTGCAATAGCTGTGTCGCCATCTGCCCGACACATGTGCTCGATGTAGGCAACGCCACTCCCGTTATCGCCCGGCTGGACCAGTGCCAGACCTGCTATATGTGCGAACTCTATTGCACATCCGACGCCATCTATGTCGCACCCGACCAGCACGTGGCAGAGCTGATCGATCCCGAGGCCATCCGCGCGTCCGGCCATCGGCAGCATCCGACACGATCATGGATGGGACCGTCCTGATGATGACAGCCATCTCGATCGCTACCGCTTGCTTGGACCTTTGTTGCAGGAAGGCTTGGAAACCGCAGGCCGCCGCTATCATACTCTGCAAGTGGCTGAACCAGACCGAAAATCGACCTAAATCGACGCCGCCCTCGATTGCAATTCGGGCGCGGCTCGCTTCCCGGCGTGGCGCTCGGCCAATCTCATCGACCCGCGGACGGTGCTCTTCACCATTACCTACCGGCACTAGCTGATGGCCGCCTCTATTTGATCATCTCATAGAAGAACGACCGATGCGCGTTGGTCCGCGTCCGATCCGGGCAGTAAAGTTTCACCATCATCTTTGTTTTGCGCGAGAACGACCATGCCACAACGCCACATCAAACTTGGTTTCATCCTGCACGGTGTCGGCCGCACCTGGAACGACTGGCGCCACCCTGATCGGGACGTGAATGCCAGCACCAGCCTCGCCCATTACCAGAAACAAGCCGCCACGGCGGAACGCGGCAAGTTCGACTTCCTCTTCGTTGCCGACAGCCTGTCCATCACCGAAAAGTCGAGCCCTCATTATCTAAACCGCTTTGAACCCATCACCATCCTCTCGGCTCTGGCCGCCACGACCTCGTGCATTGGCTTGGTCGCGACGCTAACCGTCAGCTATTCAGAGCCCTTCAACGTTGCGCGCCAGTTCGCCTCCCTCGATCATTTGAGTGAAGGCCGCGCAGGTTGGAACATCGTCACATCCTGGTTGGGCGACACCGCCGCGAACTTCAGCAGGACCGAACATCCGCCTCATCACGTACGCTATCGCATTGCTGGCGAATATCTCGACGTGGTGCAGGGCTTGTGGGACAGCTGGGAAGACGGCGCTCATGTCGCGGACAAGGAAAGCGGCCAATTCGTCGATCCCGAAAAGCTGCACCGTCTCGATCACCGAGGAGAATTCTTCCAGGTGCGCGGTCCCCTTAACATCAAGCGCGCGCCTCAGGGTCAGCCCGTCATCTTCCAGGCAGGCGCATCAGAAGACGGCCGCGATTTCGCAGCCAAACGCGCCGAAGTCATCTTCACCCACGCCGAGGATGAAGAAGCCGGTCAGGCCTATTATGCGGATGTGAAGGCCCGCGCAAAGGGCATTGGCCGCGATCCCGATCAGCTCTTCATCCTGCCCGGAATCGCCCCCATCATCGGCGACACCGACGAAGATGCCGAGGCGCGCTACCGTGAACTAGCCTCACTGGAATCCCTTGATACGGGCCTCGGTTTCCTCTCGCGCACCTTCAACGATCATGACTTCCGCCAATATGATCTCGATGCGCCCTTTCCCGATGTCGAACATATCGGCCTTAACAGCCAGCAGAGCGGCACGCTGCGCATACTGCGCCAGGTGCGGGCCGAAAATCTGACATTGCGTCAGGTTGCCGAGCGGCTCGCGACACCGCGCGGCGCATTTGTCGGCTCGGCTGAAACAGTGGCTGACCGCCTGCAGCATTGGTTCGAAGGCAAGGCAGCCGATGGCTTCGTCATCTTTGAGCCTTTGCCCGGCCAGCTCGACCTGTTCGTCGACAGGGTCATCCCAATCCTTCAGGCGCGCGGCCTCTTCCGCACCGATTATGAAGGCACAACCTTCCGCGAGCATCTGGGCCTCGCGCAACCCGCAAACCGCTACAGCAGCCGGGTCGCCGAAAAAAGCGCCGCCTGATCCCTTAGACACAGGAGAAAATGCGATGGCACAGGAGAGCTTGACCGAACAGTTCCAGGCACTGCATGCGGAGCGCATCCGCACATGGAAGCCGGAACAGCTGGCGAAGAATGTCGATCGGCGCTCGCGATTATTGGCCGATTTTGACCCCTTGGCTGTCGTGCAGGTCGGCGACACGGTCGATCCGTTCGAGCTGGAGGACGCCGACGGCAAGAGGCTGACGCTCGATCAGCTTGTGGCGGATGGCCCGGCGGTATTGATCTTCTTTCGCTATGCGGGCTGCCCTGCCTGTAACCTGGCCCTCCCCTATTATGACCGTCAACTCCGGCCTGAATTGGACAGGGCTGGCATAAGGCTCGTCGCCCTCAGTCCCCATCTGCCCGAAAAGGGGCTTGCCGCGATCCGCGACCGTCATGGGCTCGGCTACACCATAGCCAGCGACCGCGGCAACCATCTGGGGCGCCGCTTCGGTATCACCTTCGATCGCGAGGTCGTGCCCGAAGGTCAGCCAAGCCCTGGCTGGATCGGTGAGCTGACTGGCACGGACACCGCTGAATTCCCGCAGCCTGCGGTCATCCTCATCGATAAGGATCGGGTGGTGCGCTTCGTTGATGTCAGTCCCGACTGGCTCGCGCGCACCGAAGCACCCGCGATCCTGGACGCTGTTGGCCGTATCGCGAAAAAGCGCGCCGCCTGATCTCTCTTGCTCTCCCCTCACGAAAGGCGCGGACCTCCACCCCCATGAGAATTTCGCCCATCCTGGCGCCGCTGCTCGTCGCCTGCGCCCTAGGCTGGACTCCGCTCGCTGTCGCTGCAGAGCAAGGCGAGCCGGTGAACAAAGCGCCGACCGTCCAGGATTGGACGGCGATCGCCAGCCTTCCGGACCTGTCGGGCGTCTGGTCGCCCGGCCCGCTCGATCGCTTCCCGCCGGGCAGCAAGACCGCCCCGCCCTGGCGACCCGAGCAGGCCGCGCAGATCACCGCCCTCCAAAAGCTGGAGGAGGATGGCAACCCGCAGAACATCTACGTAAACTGCCTGCCGGAGGGACTTCCCAGCTCGGTCACGCAGACCCTCAATTCGGTCGAGTTCCTGGTAACGCCGGGTCGCGTGACGGTGCTTGGTGAATTTGACGGCAATCGCCTCCGGCGCATCTGGACTGACGGTCGCCCCCATCCCGCCGACCCCGATCCCACCTTCAGCGGCCATTCCATAGGGCACTGGGAAAAGGGCGTGCTGATCGTGGATACGATTGGCTTCCTGCCCCAGGTCTTCATCCCGATGGGACAGGGCGTCGGCCTACCCAATAATGGCGACATGCATGTCGAGGAGCGCATCTATCTCACCGGCCCCGACACGCTGAAGGTCGATATCATCGTCCATGCGCCCCAGGTGCTGACAGCCCCGTGGCAAGCCAGCCGCACCTTCACCCGCCACCGCGAGCGGAAATATGACCTGGTGGAATCCTCTTGCCGCCAGGGCGATTTCTTCGACGATGTCGATACGAAGGGCAACGCCGCCTTCACCCCCATTCCCAAGGATGCGGGCGGCGCGCCTCTCCCGCCTGATCAGGCGCAAGCGCCCACCCCATAAACTTATCTGGAACAGGACCTCATGCCTCGCCTTTCGCCGCACCTCCTCGCCTCCGCCTTGATGCTGGCATCGCCCGCCATGCCGCTCCTCGCTCATCACAGCTTCGCGATGTTCGATCCGTCGAAGCCCATGACGTTCGAAGGCACGGTCCGGACGCTACAATGGACTGCCCCCCATGCGATCCTCTGGATACAGGCGGGCCAGGTCGGGAAATATGCGCCGGGCCTCTGGTCACTGGAATTTCCGACCAGCCCCGGCAACCTCAGCAAGATGGGCTGGTCGCGTACATCGCTGAAACCAGGTGACAAGGTGGTCGTGGACATAAACCCGATCCGCGACGGTCGTAGATCGGGTCAGTTCAAGAAGGTGACGATCGTCGCTTCAGGAAAAGTCCTCATCGTGGGCCCGATCCCCGGCGCACAGCCACCCAAATGAGGCGCACCCTTCCCGCGCTGGGGTCAGCCCTGGCCCTGCTGCTCGCACCGCCGACCCTCGCGGAACCGCCCGCCGATCCGATCAATCCTGCGCCAACCGCCGCCGATTGGCGCGCCATCGCGGCGCTGCCGGACTGGAGCGGCAGCTGGTCGCCCAATATCGCGGACCAGAATGCCCAGATCACCACAAACCCGGTTCCCTGGAAGCCGGAGATTCAGAAACAGGTGGATCATTGGACGGCGGAGGAGCAGGCCGGCCGTCCCAAGGGGCTGCTGATCGATTGCTTGCCCCATGGCACGCCGACCTTCATCCTGATCACGCATAATGCGCTGGAGATCCTTTTCTCGCCCGGCCGCGTCACCATCCTCGGGGAGTCGGACGGCAATCGCCTGCGCCGCATATATACGGACGGCCGCCCGATGCCCGAGGACCCCGATCCCAGCTTCCACGGCTATTCGATCGGTCATTGGGAAGCGCAGACGCTGGTGGTCGAGACTAAGGGCATCCTGCCGCAGGTCTATCTGGCGGTCAGCGAAGCGGTCGGCATCCCCAATAATGGCGACATGACGGTCAAGGAACGCATACACCTGACGGACCCTGATACGCTCGTCTTCGACCTCGAGATCAATGCTCCCCACATATTGACGCGCCCATGGAAAACCACGCGCATCTATCATCGCAAGCGCCAGCGCAGCCATGAAATCGTCGAAGGCGTCTGCCGCCAGGGCGATTTCCATGATGCGACCGACCGATGGGGCAATGTGATTTTCGAACCCGCCTATCAACAGGATGGCAACGTCCTGCCTCCACCAACCAATTGAGGATTATCGTCCGATGAACCGCTTGCTTGCCGCTATCGCCTTGGTCGGCATAGGCGCCACGTCCCTTTCCGCCCCGGCCGACGCGCATCACAGTTTTGCGATGTTCGATCCTTCGAAGGCGCGCACGCTCAAGGGAACGGTCAAGGAATTCCGCTGGGTAAACCCGCATGTCTCGCTCTTCGTCCTGGCCGAAGGCCCCAGCGGCGCAGCACCGGAACTATGGGCGGTGGAGCTTACCAGCCCGGGCAATCTCACCCGGCTCGGTTGGACCCGCAAGTCGCTGAAGCCCGGAGACAAGCTGCTTGTTGAGATCAACCCACTTCGCAATGGCCAGAAGGGCGGCGGATTCCGCAAGGCCACCTTGATCGACACGGGCCAAGTGCTTCAGGCCCGCCTTATCGACATCGAAAAGAAGGGCTCCTGATCAAATCCTCCCCATGCTGGGCGTGGGGAGGATGCTGCGCTCCCCTACAATGTGAATCCAATCCATCGGCCGAACGTCACGATCGTCAGCCACAATGTCAGCGAAGCGGCACCCGACAGCCGCGGCGCGATCGCACCGGGCCTTGCCAGATGGCGATGGGCGAACAGGTGAAATGCCAGCATGTTCACGCCGGCCAGCACCAGCAGGCTCAGCTTGGCGAGAAAGTAGAAGTTGGCGCTGTAGCTGATCGGGTTCGCCGCAAACAGCAGCAAGCCGGTCAACAGCGCAAAGCCGAACGCGACCCAGGTGATGGGCAGGATCGATCGGATGAGGTCGCTCGCCTCCCGCTTTTTCCATATCAGCCCCAGCAACCGCAAATCCACCAGCGCGATGGACCCCACCACCAGCGTCAGCGCAATCACATGCAGCGATTCAATCGCCGGAAAGGCAAGTTCGGAATCGGTCAGCGCGATCGACAGCCGGCTTTCCGACAACCAAATAGAAAAATCCTCAAGGTTCATGGCGGATGTCCGTAAATGAGAGGAAAATATCAGGCGGGCGCACCGGGCCACGCATCGACATAAGCGATCCACCGCCCAGCCACGATCACCGCGAGCCAAAGCAGCAGCGCGACCACCGCTATGCCTTTGCGCCGCACCGAGATGGCGGCTCCGCCTTCAAGCTTCAGGGCAAACGCGCGGCGATGGGACCAGGTCAGCAGCCCCGCCACAAGGATCAGCGCCAGCTTGATCCAGAAGATGGTGCGAAAAATGGCACGCGTCGGTTCCCCGGCGATCAGCAGCAGGCCGGTCGCCGCAAGCACCAATATGGCGATGCCGACCGGAGCAAGAAAACGGTCAAGCACCGCTTCCACTGACTGGCCCCGCTCAACGATCCCCACGACCCGCAGGTTGATGAGCAGCACGCCCAGCAGGACCACGGCGACGCTCAATATGTGAATCGTCTGGAGGGCGGGCACGACCCAGAAATAACCGGCGACCGCAGACGATAGCCAACTGGCGCTCAGCCATTGGGAAAAATGCAGAAGCGTAGTGGTTATCATCCGGGTCATTCCGTTTTGGCTGTGTATAAGAGGGAAATACACGCCTGATGCCTTGGCGAGGATTTGATTTCCCTCAACTGTTCAGAAGTTTTTGTTGATGAAGATGTTGATGGTGCGCGGCTCGTTATAGGCGCGGTAATAGTTGGGATAGACGCCGGAATTGGCCGGTGAATAGCCGCCAGCCTGGCCCCGGCGCAGGTCAAAGATGTTCTTCACCTGGATACCAGTCGTAAGGCTTTCATCCTCCGTCGTGTAGTTGACGGTGCCGTTGACGAAGGTCTGCGCCCGCACCGCAATCTGCGGCGTATTGTAGATGTCCGCATATCGGCGCGATTCATATTGCGCGTCCACGCCGACCCTCCAGGCACCCGGAATGTCGAGCGGCAGGCGGTAATTGGCTGACCCTGCAATTTGCCATTTTGGCGATAGCGGGAAATCCAGCCCGACCAGGGTCGTGCGCCCAGCAACATTAGGGGGCAGCGTAGCGGTAAAGCTGCGGTAATCGGTCTTGAGGTAGGACAGGCTACCGGCAAGGTTCAGCCCCTCGACCGGCGAAGCGGTCAGTTCCAGTTCCCCACCCCAGCTCTCCGCCTTGCCCGCATTGATCAACTGATTGGTTACTGTGCCCTGCGCCGCGGTACTGGTCGCTCGAACCTGAAAATCCTTGATGTCATTGTAGAAGATGGCGAGATTGGCAGTCGCAAGTCCTCCGAACAGCTTCGTCTTCAATCCCGCTTCGTAGGTCGTCAAAAGCTGCGGCCGATACGGCGTCTGACTTCCCAGGGCGGTATTGGTCCGCAGGTCATAGCCGCCGCTCTTGAAGCCTTGCGACCAGGACAGATATTGGAACACGGACGGCGACCATTCATATTGCAGGCCGAATTTGGGCGTGAAGCTCGAAAAGCTCTTCGGCCGCGCAGTGACGTCAAAGCTGGTGAAGCTGCTGTTCGGGGCCGTACCGTTCGGGAAAAGCCGGAAGAAGGCGTCCGGATCATATCCCCAATCCTGCGGATCATGCAGCGCCCAGCGCGTGCCCTGCTGCCCGATATTGCGGAACTTGCGCCGATCGGTCGTCCAGCGTCCGCCTACCGTCAGGGTCAGTCCGTCGCTCGCCTGGAAGTTCAACTGACCATAGGCGGAATAGCTGGTGGTGCGCAGCCAGTTATTGGTATGCGTGACCGTGCCGACATTGTCGATCGGGCTGCCTGCTGACTGGCTTAGCCGGTGGTTATGGAAATATTCGTTGAAATAGTAGAGACCGAAGACGAAGTTGAATCGGTCATATTCGCCGTTCAGGCTGAATTCCTGCGTCTTTTGATATTGCCTGAATCCGGCATAGCTGTCGCCCTTGATCGCGGTGACTCCGTCATTGTCGTAATAGATCGGACCATCGATACCGCGATAGGCCGTCACCGACTTGGCGACGAGGTGGCTGTCAATATCATATTGGACCGTCAGCGATCCGCCATAGGCATTGGTGTGATTATAAGGCAGCGTGTCCGTCCAGGTGAGGTCGGGATCGGTCTTTCGGCCGGTGCCAGTCTGACCATCAGGCTGGTTGACGGGCGTATAATAGCTTTGGGTCGATCGGTCGAACATAGCGTCGCCGCTGAGCGTGACCGTCAGCCGCTCCGACAAGCGCGACTTCAACTTGCCGCGCAAAATGGTGAGATCCAGATCGTTCACATCCCGCTTTAACGGCACGCTATATTGCCAGCCGTCGCGGGTGTGACGGATGATCGAAAAGGCGCCATTCAGCTTGTCGTCGGGCAGGATGGCGCCGTTTATCCGCGCCTTCAGGTCCAGATTGTCGAAGCTGCCATAGGCCGCGCTCACATAAAGCTGACGGTCTGCGGTCGGCTCCTTGGTGATGAAGCGGATTGCGCCCGCGCTGCTGTTGCGGCCGTACAGCGTTCCCTGCGGGCCGCGCAGCACCTCCACCCGCTCAAGGTCAGGCGTGTCGTAGAGCGAGCCGACAGTGCGCGCGAGATAGACATCATCGACATACACGGCGACTGATGGCTCGGGATAGGTGTCGATCTCGCCGATGCCTCGGATCGAATAGGTCTGCGTGGTGTAGGCGGTTGATCGCTTGGGCGCGAGCAGCCCCGGCACGCGTCCGGAAAGATCCCGGAAGGTGGCGATATTCTGCTGTTGGATGCCTTCCGCACCGATGGCCGTCACTGCGATCGGCGTCTTTTGAAGGCTCTCCTCGCGCCTTGAAGCGGTGATCACGATTTCGGCGGAGGCGCTGGCGTCGGCATCCTCCGGCGTCGGGGCCGCATATGCGGTACAACTCAGGACCCCAAGCAGTGGCAGAGAAGAACCAGACTTCAGAATAGAAAGAAAAGCATATCGTTTCATTAGCGTTCCCCTTTCGGGTTTTGGCTAATTCACGAATAGTTACGTTCCAAGAGATTTATCTATTGTTTGTAGTAATTAGAAAACGAACAATATCATACTTGACTATAATAAATACATAAAGATCAATTTAAGGATTGCCTAGCGTATCGCAAGACGTCCCGATTGAAGCTGCTATCATACCCCTGATCCGCGCGCGGCACGCCGGGGATGATGCCTGCATCATGATAGCGCTGGAAAATCTTTCCCTGATCGCGAACAAGTTGGGGGTCGATCAGCACCGCCGTCCCCAGATTCGAAGCAACGGTGAAGCTGGCCACCTCAAAGGGTATTCCGGTTTCCTTCGCCAGCACGCGCGCATAGTCGTCGGGATGGCGCTGCCCCCAGGCGCGTGCTCGCGCCAACCTCGCGATATAATCGGCCAGCAAGGCGCGTTTGCCTTCGATCGCCGCATCGCTTGCAGCATAGAAGCCGACGCCCGTTGGTAACTTGGCTCCATCGGCCAGGATGCGGTCGCCATCCTCCAGCACGGCGATGCCGACATAGCTGCCCCATGTCGACCAGGCGTCGATCGATCCGCTCGCCAGCGCTGCCTTCGCCTCGCCATTGGACAGGTAGGTCCATCGGATGCTTCGCGGGTCTATGTGTTCCCGCTCCAGAAGGCGCAGAACCAGGTCCTGCCCGGCCGATCCCCTGATGGTAGCAACTCTTTTGCCGCGCAGATCGGCCAGCGTGCGGACCGGCGACCCCTTGCGCACGACGATCGCCGAAGCCTTGCCTGCCGCATTGCCGGACGGACGATAGGCCGTCACCGCCTTGATCCGCGCGCCGCTCGCATAGGCGAAGGCGAAGGGCGCACCGCCCACGCCGCCAATGTCGATCGCCCCTGCATCCAGCGCCTCCAGCAAGGGAGAAGCCGCAGGAAACAAGGCCCATTTGATGCTGTAGGGCACATCGTCCAGCTCGCCCGCCGCCTCCAGCAACGCGCGAGCGCCACCGCGCTGGTCCCCCACGGTCAGGCTGGGCAGGGCCGCACCAGCGGCATCTACCTCGTCCCCCGTCAATCGCCAGGTCAGCGCCCCTAGCGCCGCAAGCAGCAGGACAACGCCCGCGACCCACGGCGCAAGCCGGCCGACACCCTTTTTCATATCATGGACCAGCGGGGCAGCGGTCACGTCAAAGATCCGCGTAGAGGGGTTCGTCGGCGATCAGAACGCGATGGAGCAAGCGCGGATAATCGCCATAATTTTTCACCGCATAGTGAACCGCCGCGCGATTGTCCCAAAAGGCCACGGAACCCGGCTTCCACGAAAAGCGCACCTGGAATTCGGGCCGCTTATACTGGCGCAGCACTTCCTCGATCAGTTCGCGGCTCTCGGCCAGTTCCACGCTCAATATCTGAGGCTTCTGCGTCATGTTGACCCAAAGGATCTTCTCGCCTGTTTCGCGATGCGTGCGCACCACCGGATGCGCGACAATCGGATAATCATGCCCATCGGCATTCAGCGCGGCACGATAATCATGGGTGACATGCAGCCCCTCCAGCCGTGTCTTCACCTCTTCCGGCAAGCCTTCATAGGCGAGATGGGCATCGACCCAGATCGTGTCGCCACCGACGGGCGGCAAGTCCACCGCGCGCAGCACCGCACCCCATGTCGGGACTAGTCGCCAGCTCGTGTCGCTATGATAGGCATCGCCTGGCTTGATCGTTCCGGCCTGCCGCTTTTCGAAACGGGCATTGTCGCGCGCGGCGATATTGTGGATCGGCGTGATCTTGGGATCATGGGTGGTGCTGGGGTGAGTATAGAGCGGCCCAAACTCCCGCGCGAAGGCCGCATGGCTGTCATTGTCCAATTGCTGGTCGCGGAAGAACAGGACCTTATATTTCAGCACTGCTGCACGGATCGCATCTCTCTGCGCAGGTGTCAGCGGCTTCGCGATATCGATCCCATGGATCTCCGCGCCGATGGTGGGTTGCAATGGGCGAACATCAATTGCGCTCAAATCGCTATCATGGATAGGGGTGGCTGTGGCGGTGGACATATTCGCGCTCCTGCTTGCCAGACTCTTTCATCGAGCCAGACTGCGAGAATAGGCGTAAGTCCGTCCGAAATCTCATGACTATTTCTCGAACCAATATAAGTCATACTCGTATCAAAAATACATAACTACCAGATCCGGATGACGTACAAACATTTAAGTACGACACATTATTATGCCAATAACACTGATATATATGGAATTTACACCTCATCACTCGCCCGAACCGAAGCTCTTGTCAAAGGCATCCGCAACCGGCCGCCTTCCTTCGATCAGCCCCGCCTTCTCAAAGCGGCGCGTGATGTCTTCCTCATGCGCCACCACCTTTGCGTCAATCGATCTCGACACGCGATTGTTGCGGTCGAAACTGGCGCGCGCGATATCCAGCGGCAAACCGGTTTCCTTGGCCAGCACTTGCGCAAATTCGTCAGGATGCGCCCGCGCCCAGGCAACCGCCTTCGCCTCCCGTTTCAGGAAATCGGCAAGCAGCGCGCGCTTGGGCGCGATCGCCCCGGCATGCGCGATATCGATGTAAAGCGGCAGCCCGAACTCCTTCGCGTCCACCACCGCCCGCGCGCCCTCCTTGATCGCCACGTTGGTATAGGGCGTCCAGGTCGCCCACGCGTCGATGGCGCCGCTGTCGAACGCGGCCTTGGCGTCGCCCGGCGGCAGGAAGGTCACGCGCACCTGGTCAGCCGGAATCCTGGCCCGCTCCAGCGCCTGCAACAGCAGATGATGGCCGATCGATCCGCGCGTCGTCGCAACAGACTTGCCCACCAGATCGTGCGCCGACCGGACGGCCGATCCATTTTTGACCAAAATGGCGAGCGCCTCGCCCGCCTGCTTGGCCGGCGCCTGCACCGCGATGGCCTTGACCGGGCTACCGCTTTGATAGGCGAAGATGAAGGGCGCATCGGCCACAAGGCCAAGATCCGCCGCACCGCCGCCCACAGCCTCTAGCAAAGGCTGAGCCGCAGGAAATTCCGACCACTCAACCTTGTAGGGCGCGTTCTTCAGCACGCCGGAGGCGATCATCATCGCCTTCACCTGCCCCTTTTGATTGGCAACGCGCAGGACATTGTCGTCCCCGCCCGCGAATGTCGCGGCGGCAAGGCCAAGCCCCGCCGCCGCAATCAGAACCACGCCAGCGGCGACGGCCGTCTTCCTCCCCACCTCAGCTCGCCAGTGCGATGCGGGTCTTGTCCCGCTCGGCCACCTTGCGGCGGACGACGGGCAGCAGCTCACGGCCGTACACAATGGAATCAGCCAGCGGATCGAATCCGCGGATCAGAAAATGATCGATACCGATGTCGTAATAATCGAGCATCGCATCGGCGACCTGTTCGGGCGTGCCGACCAGTCCCGTGCTGTTCCCCGCCGCACCGGTCAGAGCCGCAACGCCGGTCCACAGCCGCTTGTCCTGCCGCCGGGAGGCAGCGGTTTCCAGCAGGCGCAGCGATCCGGCGTTGGGCGGACGATGGCCCCTGATCGGTAGCCCAGCGGCCAGACGATTCTCGCGCACCTGCTCTTCAATGTCCGCCGCCAGCTTCCAGGCTGCTTCCTCGGTATCGGCGACGATCGGCCGCAACGACAGGGAAAAACCCGGATCACGGCCATGGCGCGCGGCGGAACGACGCACCTGGCGCACCGTATCTTGCACCGCCTCCAGCGTCTCGCCCCACAGCGCATAGACATCCGCGTGACGCCCGGCGACCTCGATCGCCTCGGCCGATGATCCGCCGAAGAAGACAGGCAAATTGTCCGGCTTCACGGAACTGAACGCCTGCCGGACGTCATAAAATTTGCCTTTGTGATCAAATGGCAGCGCGGCCGTCCATTCCTGCCGCAGGATGGTGAGATATTCGTCGGTGCGCGCATAACGCTCCGCCTTCACCGTCTGCGTATCGCCGTCGCGCGCCATCTCCTCATCCGCGCCGCCGGTGATGATGTGCACCGCGACCCTGCCGCCCGACAGCTGGTCCAGCGTCGCCAGCTGCCGCGCCGCCACCGTGGGCTGAGTGAAGCCGGGACGATGCGCGACAAGGAAGCCAAGCTTGCTGGTGATGGCCGCGGCATGGGCCGCGACGATCTGGCTTTCGGGACTGTTCGAACCGAACGGGATCAGAACCCGGTCGAACCCGCCTTCCTCCTGCGCCTTGGCCGCCGCCTCGACATAGACTTTGTCCAGCGCACGGCTGCGCACCGCCGACTGCGTTTCCGACCCGTTGTTGAAACCGATATAGCCTATGAATTTGACGCTCATGATAAACTCCAAAATGTGCGTGGGATCACCTTCGCCACCGGCTTCAGCGGCGCGGAGCGTTCCCCTTCCGCGATGGGGAGGATCAAACCGCGCAGACCCTCAAATCACGAAAAATCCGTGCGTGCCGTCCCGTTCTAACTGCGCGACGAGGCCATATTCCCAATCTAGATAGGCTTGCATCGCGGCGGCCTTGTTGTCCGTTCCCTCATAAGGGCGCTTGTATCGCCCCTCCGGCCCGCGCGGGCTGGGCGCGCGGTCAGGCCCATGCTCCAGGACGACCGAGGACCAATCCACGTCGATCACGTAAACCTCCCAACCCAGTTGGGCGAGCCAGGAAGCGGTCATATCGGCGCGGGGTCCAAGGTCATCGGCAACGACGATACGCGCGCCACGCACTGGCGCATTATGGTCGGTTTCCTGCACCAACTGCCCACCTTGGGCATTGCGGAATCCGGGCAGGTGGCCGCCTTCATATTCGCGCGGCTGACGGACGTCATACAGGTAAAGCGTGCGGCCCTTGTCCGCCTTCAACTGCTCCAGCTCATCCCAGCCGATGCGCTTCACCCCCGCGCGGTAGGCCACCTCCCGGGCATGGGCACGGGCCTCTTCTATCGATGGATTATCGACCTCCGGGGCGACGAGAGTCTGTCCGGTTTCCAATTCCTGCCCCGCGAGCGTCCAGCCGATCGTGCCGTTGCGCAGAGCGAAGACCCTGTTGGGCAGACCGGCATTGACGAGCGACTGCGCGCCGATGATCGACCGCGTGCGGCCCGCGCAATTGACGATGATCGTGGTATCCGGATCGGGGGCGATGCTCTGCGCGCGCAGCACCAGTTCCGCGCCCGGCACGCTGGTGCCGGTCGGGATGCTCATCGTGTGATATTCCTCGTAACGTCGGGCATCGAGGATCTTGATGTCGGCTTTTTCACGGATCAGGGCCTGCACCTCTTCGGCCGCGAGGCTCGGCGTATGGCGACGATGCTCGACCAGTTCGCCGAACGCCTTGGAATAGCTGTTCACATCCTCGAACAGTTCATAGCCCGCGTCCGCCCAGGCCGTCAGCCCCCCTTCCAACTCACGCACATTGGTATAGCCAAGTGCTTCAAACCGTACCGCTGCCTTGCGCGCCAGTCCTTCGCCATTGTCATAGACGATGACCGGCGTGTCGAGCCGGGGAATCCGCCAGCGCGCCTCTTCATCGATCCGGCGCAGCGGAATTTGCGCCGCGAACAGCGGATGGCCCTGCGCGAATTCATGTTCCTCCCGTACATCGACCAGCGCGATCTCGCTGCCGATCAGCAGCGCACGCCGGATATCCTGCGGCGTGGCGAGTGAGGTGCGGTCTTTCACGCGATCCAGAGTATCGATGCTCATGCGTTTCTCGATCTGTCCCAAAGGTTGGGAGTCACGCTGTTCGCGTAACCCGAAATGAAGCTCTTGGGCGTGCCGTCCGCGGCGTAAGTCGCCCGCTCGACCGCCCCGATATTCGCGCCATAGACATGGATGCTGATGGATGGCCGGTCATTCAGTCCATTGGTCACGCGATGAATGTCGCCGATGCGCGGCGACACGGCATCGACCGCGCCTTCGTGCAGGAAATCTTCGCCATCCTCGACCAGGCCGCCACTGGGCAACCGGCGAAAGCGCTCGACCTTCTCGACGCCGCGCAGCACGCCCACCAGGCCCCAGACGCTATGATCGTGAATTGGTGTGGATTGGCCCGCCCCCCAGACGAAGCTTACGATGCTGAACCGTTCGCGGCTGTCGCAGTGGAGCAGATATTGCTGGTAGCGTTCGGGATGAGGCCGGGCGAATTCTTCGGGCAGCCAGTCATCTTCGGCAATCAGCCGCGTCAGCAGGGCGCGGCCGCTCTCCAATATCGCCTGCTCGTCTCGTGTCGCCGCCAGCAGGTCGGCGAAGGCGGTTATGAATCCGCGCAAGCGTGCCGTGTTGACGGGCCGCTCTATCGCCGTGACGGCATTCATTCGGCCGCCTCTGCGATGGGCGCGAAAGGCAGCACGCGGTCGCCGTGATCGTCACCGCCCAAATAGGAAAGCAGCTTCTCGCGCAACCGGGCCGACAGGGCTGATCGTTCGCCCCGTCTCGCCGTAATCCGTTCCTGCGCGACGATGCGGCCTTTATCGAGTACCAGCACCCGGTCGGCGAGCGCGATCGCTTCTTCTACGTCATGGGTGACGATCAGCACCGCGGGCCGGTGCGCGCGCCATAGCGACAGAACCAGATCATGCATCCGGTATCGGGTCAGCGCGTCGAGCGCCGCAAAAGGCTCATCGAGCAGCAGCAACTGAGGTTCGCGCACCAGAGCGCGGGCCAACGCCACGCGTTGCGCCTCTCCACCCGACAGCGTCAGAGGCCAGGCGTCCAGCCTGTGGCCCAATCCCACTTCCTTGAGCGCTGCTTCGCTTCGCTCGCGCGGACGGTCGCCTTTCAGGCCGAGCGCCACATTCTTCCACACCGGCTTCCACGGCAGCAGCCGGGCGTCCTGGAACACCACCGCGCGCGACGCAGGCACTTCCACATCTTGGCCGCGCACCTCGTCTAGGCCGGCCAGCGTGCGGAGCAGCGTCGTCTTGCCTGATCCTGATCGGCCAAGCAGCGCGATGAACTCGCCCGGCGCGATATCCAGGTCTAGGCCGTCGATGATCGTGTTGGCGCCAAAGCGGCGGACGAAGTTGCGGAGTCTTACGACGGGTGCGGGATGCGGCAGGTCGCTGAGGGCGGCAGCGCTGCGCAGGGCGGAAAATCCACGACGAGCGTCCATGTTCATTGCTCCACTATGCTGGGGCGCCAAATCAGGGCGCGGGCTTCGATGGTGCGGACTAGCCAGTCGGCGCCAAGGCCGAGAATGGCATAGACCATGAGGCAGACCACGATGATGTCGGTCCGCATGAAATCGCGAGCGTTGTTGATGAGGTAGCCGAGGCCGGCCGACGCGTTGATCTGTTCGGCGACGACAAGGACCAGGATGGCTACCGACAGGGCATAGCGCAGGCCGACCAGCAGTGACGGCAGCGCGGACGGCAGCACGACATGCCAGACCTGTTCGGATCGGCTGAGGCCAAAGCTCTTGGCCGCATCCAGCAGCCGCAGATCGACGCTGCGGATGCCGCTATAGAGGTTCAGATAGACCGGGAAGACGGATGCAAAGGCGATCAGGGCGACCTTGGGCGTTTCCCCGATGCCGAACCACACGATGAACAGCGGCGTCAGCGCCAGCACAGGTATGGTGCGCTTGATCTGCATCAGCGGATCGACCGCCAACTCCCCAGCGCGGGAAAGGCCCGCAATCAGGCCCAGGCCCAGGCCGAGCCCGATACCGATCAGCAGCCCCGCAGCCACTCGGGCGAACGATACCAGCAGGTTGGACGGCAATTCTCCCGTCAGCACCATTTCTGCCAACGTGCCGATCACTGCGGAGGGCGCAGCCAGCGTCCGCTCGGGAATCAGTCCGGTGCGTGATCCCAGTTCCCACAGCAGCAGCAACAGCACGGGCGAGATCCAGCGCCCTCCAAGCTGCGCAAGCGAAAAGCCCCGGAGTGCGGGTCGCTTTCCGTCCTGCCGGTCCAATGTCAAAGCCGTCATGCACTCGCCCTTCTGATCGAAGGGTGAAGCCCAACATGATTTCTCTACCAATTCAATTAAGTTTTAATCGAACGATCTATGAGGACCGCTCATAGCGGACGGCTCTACCCTTTAGGATCGCTACAAATCCCCCATTCTGGCGGTTTTCCCTCGCAACTGCCTCACGTGGATAGTTTTTCCTTGACCGTCTAAATCTCTACTAAATTGATTGACATATGAGTTGCTGTGATAAGCACGGCTTCTCCAAAAACCGTTCAATTCACTATTTCTTTCATGGGATTTGTCATGCCGGTCAACCTGCCTACCAATCTGCTGCGCAGTTTCGTCGCGATCGTCGATACCGGCTCGATGCTCAACGCGTCGGAACAGGTGTTCGTCACCCAATCCGCTCTAAGCCTGCAGATCAAAAGGCTGGAGGAACTGGTGCAGCAAACCCTGTTCCTCCGGGAAGGACGGCGGCTCAACCTCACTTCGGCAGGCGACGTCCTCCTCGACTATGCCCGCCGCGTCCTCGCCCTTCATGACGAAGCAGTCGCGGCCGTGAACGCCGGCCGTTTCGCGGGCCCCGCCCGTATCGGCATGGTTCAGGATTTCGCCGACAGCCTGCTCAGCGGCTTGCTCTCCCGCTTCGCCGAACTTCATCCGGAAGCCCAGATCTACGCCCGCGTCGCAGGTACAGCGGAACTCCAAACGCTGCTCGAAAGGCGCGAACTGGACATCGTCCTAGGCTTCGCGGCTCCTAATGATCCTTATGCCGTAACCGTCGCGCCAATGAGTTGGTATGGTGACAGCGCTCTCGCCGAACGGGATGTAATCCCGCTCGCGGTTCTCGAAGAACCTTGCCGCTTTCGGGAGGCCGCCATTCGCGAACTCGAAAATGCCGGGCTGCAGTGGCGCATCGCTGTTGAGACGCCCAACCTCGCGACCTTGAAGGCAGCGGTCGGCGCCGGGCTGGGAATCACCTGCCGGACGCATCTGTTTCTGAGCGACAGCGAAGCGCTCGACCATGAAAGCCTCCCGCCACTCCCCCGCGTCGCAGCCATCTTGAGGGCAGGGGACAAGCTCGACAAGGCCGCGCACCGTTTGGCCGAACTGGCGCGGGAAACGGTCCAGACGCTTTAGCCGGACCAGCCCCGCAGTCAGACCGCGCCCTCTCCTTCCGCCAACTGCTCCGCGGTTCGCTCGAACAGGACAATATTGGGATCGCGCAGCAGTCCGGCACGCCCGGCATGATAAAATCTGATCAATCCTTGCAGCAGACTGTGCAACATGTTCATCCTAATCCCTTCTGTCAGCCTGGCTCCGAAGACCGGCTATCGTGCCAGTATCTAGTGCGAAGGCGTCCCTGACATCGCGCTTAGGGCCGGGCTGTGCCTCCCCTCGGGAAATGGTCGCGACTACTTGCCGCGCGTCATCGACCAGCTTGTCGCTGAATTCCACGCTGTGTGGATTATTGCGGCGTGCATAGGACAAGGCGACCTCAACCGGTAACCCCGTCGTCTTAGCCAGCGCTTCGCCATATTCCCGTTCATGCGTGTTGGCCCATGCATAGCCGCGCGCCAACCTCTGCTTGAAGTCACGCAGCAGTTCTCCCTTTCGGCTGATCGCATCGGGGGTGGCGACATGATAGCCATAGCCGGTGACCAACCCGGTCCCATCCACCAGCACGCGCGCGTTGCCCTGAAGCAATGCCGCATCGAGGAACGGCGCCCAGGTCGCCCAGGCATCGATCGATCCCGCGGAAAATGCGCTAAGCGCGTCATTTGGCGGCAAGAAGACGGAATGAATGTCCTTGGCTGTCAGCCGCTCCTTTTCCAGCACGCGCAGCAATAGATAATGGCCTATGGAGATTTTGCCCGTAGCGACCTTTTTGCCCTTCAGATCTGCAACGGTACGTATTGATGATTTCTTGGGCACAAGGATGGCGACGGACCCGCCGCCACTACCCAACGCTACCACCGACACGACCTTCAGCGGGGAGCCACCGGCATAGGAAAAGAGGAAAGGCGCATCGCCCACCAGACCCACATCGGTCGCGTCGGCGGTCAGCGCCTCGAGCAGATGCTGTGCAGCGGGAAATTCCGACCATTCGATGCGGTAGGGCAGATCCTTAAGCACGCCCGACGCTTCGAGCAGGGCGCGCGTCGTTCCCTTCTGATTGCCTACTCTTAACACCGGAAGACCGTCCGCTCTTCCGCCAGGCCGCAACAGCAATGCGGCGGCGACCAGTCCCGAAAGCGCAATCGTTGCCAGAATGATGACTGTCCTGCGCTCAGGCCGATGTCCGGTGGATGGTTGTACAGTCATATCTCGCGACGCCTTGCGATCCGTGCCGGGCATCTCGAGTGCCTTGCCGGATCATATTGAGAGAACGACTGGTGGCCGAACGGCGCCATCGGGTATTGGGTAAGGACGATAATCAGGCATCACGATCAATTGAGAATAACTTTGCGGACCAACATTTGATCTAATAATTGGGCTCGTTCGTTAACGCGCTGGGCGGACGCCTGCGCTGGTGGGCATGACCCGCGCATCCGTATAACCGCCAGCGTCTGGCCGCCTGCTGCCAAGGCACCCACAGTCTGTTGGCACAATCGGTTCGCCCTTTCCATCAACGAGGAAGAGCGGTGGATCAGGGTCGCCCCTCCCCCGATAAGAGCGTGATAAAAGTCGCGAAAAATGACGTCGTTAACGATCACCGGCGGTTAGCCCACAGCAGCGTTGGCGATGCCGGAGAAATGTGCGGGATCGCCGGCGCCCTGTTGCTCACGCAGGCCCTGTTTCATTTCCGCTAACAACCATAGCCCGTTGTGCCAGTTGCGCGAGCCGCCTGCGGAACTCGTCGCATGGGACGGACATTGGACGTTTAGGAACCACTCGGAACACGAAAAATGGACTCCATCGGCCACCTGGATCATCAATCGATCGCCCCCAACCGGCACGAGCGGAGGAAAGCCAGGGCGCTCGCCGGCCTTCCGAAACGCAAGACCTGCGGCTGCGGCTCGCACGCCCACCATCGTTCTACGGACAGCCGCAGCAGTCAGCCGGACTAATCCAGCATCATCAGGCTGGCATTCCCGCCCGCAGCGGTCGTATTGATCGACGTCGAAACCTCCTCCAGCAACCATTCGACCGCATAGGCAAGTTCCGGCTTCTCCCGCGCCGCATGAACCGGGATGATCGCGCCATCGCGAGCCGCGACATCCTGCGCAACTTCCATAATACGCTCGGGTCCGCCCTCGACCAGCGCCGCCCCCACTGCCCCGTCATCCCGCCCAGAGAAGCGTGCGGCGATTTGAGGCGGCAGGCGTTCAGGCAGCGCCATTCCCTCCACCACGCCGTCATTTCCGCTCGCCAGCACCGCCGCCATCTGCTCCAGCAATCCGGCGCGGGTCGCCGGCCGCATCAGCAGGCGTCCGCGTGGATGCAACGCATAGCCGTTGCTCTCGCCTACCGGCCCGTCGAGCATCTGGCCAGCCCCGAGCAACGACGCATCGGCATAGCGCCGGGCCATGGCGGCCGCATCGCCCTCGCCTTCGCTGTCCAGCCAAGCCGCGAACGCCCGGATCGGTGCATCGGCGTCTGAAACAGGCTGGACAGCCGCAGCCGGAACCGTGACTAGGCGGCTGATGTAGAGCGGCCCGCCCGCCTTCGGCCCCGTCCCGGAAAGCCCGCGCCCGCCAAAGGGCTGTACGCCGACTGTCGCGCCGATCATGTTGCGGTTGACGTAGAGATTGCCGGCCCGCACCCGCCCGGTCACATGCGCCACCGTCCCGTCCAGCCGGGTGTGAAGCCCGAAGGTCAGGCCATAGCCGGTCGCGTTGATGTCATCGATCAGGTCATCCAGCTCTTCCCGGCGGAAACGCAGGACATGCAGGATCGGGCCGAAAACTTCCCGCTCGACATCGGCGATCTTCGCTATGTGGATGATGGTCGGCGGGACGAATGTGCCGTGCGCCGTGTCCGTGTCCAGCCCCAGTTGATCGACCCGCTGTCCTCGCGCGCGCATTTGCTCGACATGCCGCAGCAGGTTTTCCTGCGCCTCCCCTGTGATGACCGGGCCGATATCCACCGCCAGCCTGTCCGTGCGCCCAACGCGCAATTCGGCCAGCGCGCCGTGAAGCATATCCAGCGTGCGGTCGGCCACATCATCCTGCAGGCACAGGATGCGCAGCGCGGAACAGCGCTGGCCCGCGCTGTCGAACGCCGATGCGATCACGTCCGCGACCACCTGCTCGGCCAGCGCGGAGGAATCGACGATCATCGCATTCTGCCCGCCCGTTTCCGCGATCAGCGGGATCGGCCGCCCCGCCGGGGAAAGCCGCGCCGCCAGCTGCCGCTGGATCGATCGCGCCGCCTCGGTCGATCCGGTGAACAGAACGGCGGCGATCTCCGGCGCGGACACCAGCGCCGCCCCGATCCTGCCGTCGCCGCATATCAACTGAAGCGCGTCGGCCGGAACGCCCGCGTCCTGCAATATCCGCACCGCCTCGGCCGCGATCAAAGGCGTCTCCTCGGCTGGCTTGGCCAACACAGGGTTGCCCGCCACCAGCGCTGCGGCGACCTGTCCTGTGAAGATCGCCAGCGGGAAATTCCACGGACTGATGCAGACGGCGGGTCCGAGCGGCAACTGCGCCGCCCCAAAGGAAGCGCACGCCTGCGCGGCATAATAGCGCAGGAAATCGATCGCCTCGCGCACCTCGGCGATGGCGTTGGGCAGGGACTTGCCTGCCTCCCGCACGATCAGCCCCAGCAGCACCGGCATCCGCGCCTGCAGCGCATCCGCGGCCCGCTCAAGGATCGCCGCGCGCTCGCCGACCGGCACATCGCCCCAGCGGCTCCCTGTGGCCCGGGCCACGGCGGACTGCGCAGCATTTTCCGTGCTTTCGGCCACCATGCCGACCTTGTCGCGATGATCGGCGGGATTGATCACGGGCCGCGGCGGCGAGCTTTCCCCGGCGGGTGTCGCGGTCCATGCGATCCCCGCACTGTCCCTCAGCGCCGCCGTCAGGTCGGCCAGCGCCCTTTCATCGCTAAGGTCGATGCCCGCCGAATTGCGCCGGTCCCGGTACAGGTCGGCAGGCGCGGCGATCCCGTCATGCTGCGCGCCCGGATCGGGCATCCCCAGCACCTGCTCCACCGGATCGGCGACCAGCGCCTCGATCGGCACGGCGGGATCGCCGATCCGATGAACGAAGGAGGAGTTCGCTCCATTTTCCAGCAACCGCCGGACCAGATAGGCGAGCAGCGTCTCATGCGTGCCCACCGGCGCATAGATCCGGCACGGCCGGTCCAGCGCGCCTGCGCCCACGACCTGCTCATAAAGCGGCTCGCCCATGCCGTGCAGGCACTGAAACTCCCAATCGCCCAGGATGAAATCCGGCCCGGCAAGATGATAGATGGCCGCCAGCGTCTGTGCATTATGGGTGGCGAATTGCGGGAACACCCTGTCCCGCGCCGCCAGCAGCTTCCGCGCACAGGCGATATAGGCGACGTCGGTATGCAGCTTGCGCGTATAGACCGGATAGCCCTCCAGCCCATCGACCTGCGCGCGCTTGATCTCCGCGTCCCAATAGGCGCCCTTCACCAGCCGGACCATGATCCGGCGTCCCGATCGCTCCGCCAGATCGATGATCCAGTCGATCACGAAGGGACAGCGCTTGCCATAGCCCTGCACGACGAAGCCCAGCCCGTTCCACCCGGCCAAGGCTGGATGGAACGCCAGGCTTTCCAGGAGGTCGAGCGACAGTTCCAGTCGATCCGCCTCCTCCGCATCGATGTTGAAACCGATGTCATAGCCTTTGGCGAGCGCCGCCAGTTCGGTTACGCGCGGCAGCAGTTCGGCCATGACCCGATCCGCCTGCATCCGGCTGTAGCGGGGGTGGAGCGCCGACAGCTTGATCGAAATGCCCGGCCCGGCATAGATGCCGCGCCCACCCGCCGCCCTGCCGATCGCATGGATCGCCCGCGCATAGTCCACATGATAGCGCGCCGCGTCGGCGGCCGTCACCGCCGCCTCGCCCAGCATGTCGTAGCTGTAGGAAAATCCCTTCGCCTCGATCGGCCGCGCCCGCGCCAGCGCCGCCTGGATCGTCTCGCCCCTGACGAACTGCTCCCCCATCATGCGCATCGCGAGGTCCACCGCGCGGCGGATCACCGGCTCACCCGCGCGCGCGACCAGCCGGGTCAGCGCCGCGCCCAGCCCGCGCTCATCGACGCTGCCGACCAGCTTGCCCGTGACCACCAGGCCCCAGGTCGCGGCATTGACGAACAGGGGCCGTCCCCCGCCCAGATGCGCGCCCCAGTCGCCGCCCGCGATCTTGTCCCGGATCAGCGCGTCGCGCGTCCTGTCGTCAGGTATCCGCAGCAACGCCTCCGCCAGGCACATCAGCGCCACGCCTTCCTGGCTGGACAACGCATATTCCTGCACCAGCACTTCAACGCCGCTGCCCCGCCTGCCCGCGCGCAGCCCGGACACCAGCTTATAGGCCTTATCCCGGATGGGCGCAGCCAGCTCCTTTGGCACAGTCGCCGCCGCGATCAGCGGGCGAAGGCACTCCGCCTCGTCCCGGCGATAAGCTTCGGTGATCGCGCGGCGCAGCGGGGTGGCGTCACGCACGGCGGGTGCGAAGGCGGCGAAGGGCTTTTCAAACATGATCCTACGCTACATCATCACGCAAAGTCTGATCGTCTTGTCTTGCACCAGCCAAAAGGCGTATGGACTTCTTTATCAAAGCTTATCGGGCAAATAAGATGGCGGAACAACAATTTGCAGTTCATCTGGACGACTTCGATCGAAAGATCCTGGACGTGCTTCAGCAGCATGGCCGCATGCCGGTCACCGAACTTGCCGATCGCGTCGGCCTTTCCAAGACGCCGTGCCAGGTGCGCCTGAAGCGGCTGACCGACCGTCGGGTCATCCGCGCCTTCCGCGCGATCGTCGATCCGGTTGTGCTGGGGCTGGACCATATCGCCTTTTGTGAGGTGAAGCTAAGCGACACGCGCGAAACCGCGCTGCGCGATTTCAACGAGGCGGTGCAGCGCATCGCGGAGGTCGAGGAATGCCACATGATCGCGAGCAGCTTCGATTATCTGCTGAAGGTCCGCACGACCGACATACGCCGCTACCGGCTCGTGCTGGCCGAAAAAATCTCGGCCCTGCCCCATGTCGCCAGCACATCGACCTATGTTACCATGGAAACGGTGAAGGACGACCGCTGACGCGCGCATGATATGCCGAAGGGAGCGAACCTGCGGCTGGTAGCTGCCGCCTGATCGCCCCCCTTCACGCCTTGCTGCGAAGGCGCTGCCCTTTAGACCGGTCGTGTAAGGCCGGACCTTTTATAGCGAACTGCATTGATCACAACTCATAGCCATTCGGGCTGAGCCTGTCGAAGCCCGCGCGCGTCCTTCGACAAGCTCAGGACGAACGGAGATAGGAATGAGTCATGACCAACGCACTTTGGTATTACTCTTCGCCTGCCCATTGGATGGCGTTGAACAGCATCTTGAACGTGCCTTCGGTCTGGCCCCGGTTCTGGACGCCGAAGCCGAACATCACGACCTTGCCCTGGCCCTGCCGGAACGACACGGCGGCGGCCTTGCTGGTCAGCTTGTCGGCGCCCTTCGCCCAGCCCGACATCAGGATATTTTCCTCATGCTCGGGGTAGGTGGCGGACACCTGGGTCGAGACATTGGCCATGCTGTTGAGCGGCTGATAGGCGATCGGCTCGTCGTAGAAGACGGGCATGGTCGCTGGCAGGCCGTAGTTGATCGGGCTTGCCGGGTTCAATTCGACCTTCAGCATCGATCCGGGGATCGAGAAATCGGTGCGCTTGACGCCGCTCAGCACATTGCGGACCGGGATGTTGAGCGCCGGATCGTTCAGCACCTCGCCCGACGTCCGCATCGTGATGAGCGTGCCGCCCGCATCGATGAACTGCCGCAGCGCGCTCAGACCTTCCTTGCCGATGCCGCCATCATAGGGCGCGGGCAGATCTTCGACATAATCTTCGCCCTTGGCCTTGCCATCGACCATGATGTCGCGACCGACATCGGGCAGGATGATGACGTCATAGGCACCGCGCAGCTTGCCCTTGCGCATGTCGGCATTGGCGATGTTGGCATATTTGAAGCCATATTGGTCCATGATCCAACGCGTCCAGCCCTCGTCCATCGAAGCGCGCCACGGCTTGTAGAGGCCGATGCGCAGCGCGCCAATCTTCTTGGAGCCCGTCGGCACGGCGGACACCGCATTGCCGACCGCATGCGCGCCGCTGACGATCTGCGCCAGCCCGCCCTTATTCTCGACGATGAAGCTGCCCGCCGGGAAAGTCACGCCGCCCGCTTCGAACCCGGTCTTCGCCACCCAGGTTCCGGCCCCGGCCTTTTGCGCAGCATTCACCACCTTGAACACGCTGTTGCTGTCTCGGCTGAAGGCATAATAGCTGCCCAGGCCGACCAGCGTCCCTTCGGGCCAATCAGTCGCCGACAAGCGCGTGCTGCCGCTCACCGCGTCATTTGGCAGCGCCACGCGGTCGACCTTGACGTTCATCATCATCGGCAGCGTCCAGGTGGTGACGTCGAACGGCGCCAGCACCGGCGATCCGACATCGGCGCGCACTTCGGGATAGGTCTGCTTGGTCAGCAGTTCGTTGGCGAACTTGCCAAGCGGCTGGGCGGTGGGAACCAGGAAGGCGTCGGGCGTCGTCAGCACCTCAATCGCATTTTCGTCGAGCAGATGGGCGAGCCGCGCGGCCGCGACCGGATCACGCTGGTCGCGGGGGATGCGCCAATATTCGCCCTGCGTGCCCGCCGCGATCTGGCTCTTCGCCGAAACCGCCGTGCCCTGCATCAGCTGTTCCTTGTGGTCGGACACCGCATCCAGCATCGCGCGCGACGAGATCAGCTCATAATCCATGATGTCGCGCAGGCGCCACGTGCCGCCCGGCCAGGGGCTGGGAAAGTTGCTCGACACCTTGTAATCGGAAAAGCCCTTTGCCCCGCCGGCCAGCTGGGTGCGGTCGATCTGCACCGGCGTCGCCATGCGGGCGGACGCGACTTCGACGATCAGGCCATAGACATTCTTGAATTCCGGATTGCTGTCCACGCTGCCGGGATAATAGACGTCGAACGAGGCGTTGCTGACCACGCCGGTCTTGCCATTGCGTTCCAGATCCCACGCCGCGCGCGTCCCGATCAGGTTGACGCCGCGCCAGATGATCGGGTCGACGGACGGCGCGATCGGATCGGCATAGGGCGGCACGAACAGCCGCGCGCCATTCATCTTCATCTGGTGGATGTCGATCCACACGCTTGCATGCCAGTCCTTATAGACGGACTTGGTGACGTTCTTCGTTTCCGCCTGCGTCAGCATGTACCAGTCGCGGTTATTGTCGTGGCCGACATAATGGTGGTAGAGCCACGGCATCGGGCCGCCTTCATATTTTGTCCCCAGCATCTTGCGATACCAGTCGGTGACCATCACCTGCCCGTCGGGATTGAGCGACGGGATCATGAAGACGATGATATTATCGAAGGTTTTGCGGAACGTGGCCTCATCTTCACTGGCGAGCTTGTGCACCAGTTCGAGCGACATCTGCGAAGAGCCGATTTCCGACGAGTGGATATTGTTGCTGAGCACCACGATCGCCTTGCCCTGCTTGGTGAGCGAGGCGATCTGAGCGTCGGTCAGCCCGCGCGGATCGGAAAGCCGGGCGGCGATCTGCTGATATTCCGCGCGCCGCGCCAGATTTTCCGGCGTAGAGATGACCGCCGCGATCATGGCGCGACCTTCGGTGGACTGGCCGATCTCCTCGATCTGGAAGCGCGGCGAACTTTTGGCGACAGTGCGGATATAGCGTTCCATCTGGCCATAATCGGCCAGTGTCCGGTCGGCGCCAATTTCCATCTTCAGATAGTCTGACGGGCTGACGACCTGGGCATAGGCCGGGGTGGTGGCGATCAAAGCAGCAAGCGCGCAGTAAACCGATCTCTTCATTCGCATTGCTCCGAAATATTCAAGCGCTGACGTCTCGCCAGCATGAGTGTCGTGGGTCCGCCGTCTCAGGAGAGGCGGTAGAGTTCGCGGTTATTTTCGTGGAGGACGCGCTTTGCGGCGGCGACGGCTTCTTCATGCGTCAGCACGCCTTCCTTCACATAGACGCCCAGCGCCTCGCTCATGAAGCGCTTGGTCCAGCGGCCCGACAGCCAATATTGCTCGGGCACGCTCCACGCGTCGCTGCCGTATAGCGTCTTGGAAAAGGGCACCGCTTCCCAGATTTCGCGGAAGCGGTCGGCCAGCCCCTGATGGATGTAGGGGCTCATGATCGAAAATTCATAATAGCAATTGGGATAGAGATGGCAGAGCCAGGTCTCTTCACCGATCAGCGGATAGCCGCCGTGGATGGGGATGACCTTGGGCCGGCGCATGACGCCGTCCTTGTCGAACCGCACCATCTCTTCCAGATAATAGGGGTGCTGGTTGCGCAGGATCACGCCGGGCGCTTCGCCGTCGCCCGCGTGGAACTGCATCGGCATGTCGCGCGCCAGACATTCTTCCATGGCGAGCGTCAGCAGATAGAGCAGCATTTCCCGCCCGCGCGAGTTCTGCTCGTCACGATCCGGACCCCGGCCGTTGGTGGGCCGGTTCGCCTTATATTCGTCCCAGGACTTGGCCGCCACGCCGCGATCATAGATGGGCCGCAGCAGACCGAGGCGCGGCAGCAGGTAGGATTTCATGCCATAGGTCTTGATCCCGACATTGCCGATGCCGTCGAGCGCGTCGCGGACGCGCTTCAGGAACTCGCCTTCCAGTTCCTCGAACGAACTGTCCTTTTGCAGCAACTCGCCCTGCAACCGATCGACGCGCGCCAGGCCACGAACCTTGACCGGGCGAATGGCGTCCTGATAGGAACTGACGCCGTCAACCGTCGTCCCCTCGCAACAGCCGGTGTCGGTCATCACATTGGCGATGTTCACGTCGCGGAACAGGTCGTTGATATATTGGGTGTAGTTGCCGCCGCGCGCATTGCGGGCTTCGATGACTTCCTCAAGAACCGGCTTGCACCCAAGATAGGCCGCCATTTCCTTCGTCATCATCTTAACGAAGGCCAGTTCGCGGACATCCTTGACGACTTCGCGCACCACCTTGGTGATGCCGTATTTCCGGTCGAGGCTGGCCTTGACGCCGGCGTCTCCCTCCAGCCATTCATTCCAGACGCCCTTGGGAAAATAGGCTGGCACCGCCATCCCGGCCAGCGATATGCGGATCAGGAACAGTTCGACCGTGGTGACCTTATCCTTCGTCCACATCGCCGGGGTCAGCGCGTGGCAGTGGGTGTCGTCCATTTCCATCGCATGAATGTCTGCGTAGATTTTCTCGGCAGTGGCGGTCAGCGCGCCGGACGCATAGCGGCTGCGGGAGGTCTGCGCCGATGCGCTGGTGCCGTGGAGCAGCGCAAGGCTTCCGCCACCGGCCGCTGCATATTCCAAGAGTTGACGGCGATTCATGAAGCTGTGCTCCGTCCTTGATGATCAGGTGGCAGAGTGGCGTTCATTCCGACCGCCTGATCCATTTCTTCAGATCGACATTTTCGTGCATCGGGAACCGCCGCAGGTGCAGTTGAACGGCTCCCGATGCGCCGCTTACATCTTGAACCGCACGCCAGCCTGGAACCTGCGGCCGATCACATCAAAAAGACCGGCATTGGTGGTGACCTGCCAACTATAATTGCTGGACGGCGTCGCCACGACCGGGGGAGCGCGGTTGAAGACGTTATCGACACGCAGGAAGGCTTCGACGGTCCCGCGCGCATCCTTCATGATCTTGTACGCCACATATGCGTCTATCTTCAGATAGGACGATACCTTGTTGTTGTTGATCGTCTGGTTGATGGAGTTAGATGTCGGGCAACCACTCGTGCATTCAACATAATCATTATTGTAAACGCCCGAGCTGATACCGCTCGCCATTCCGTAGAACACCAGCCTGTCACCCTGATAGCCGCCCGTCAGCGTCCAGCGCCAGTCGGGCAGCGTGCCGCTTGCTGTCTGGCCGGCCAGTTCGGTCGGAACGATGCCATTGTCGATCTTGTAGGAAATCACCCGGGTGGCAAGGCCGCGCAGGAACAGTGAACCCGATGCGTTGGGCAGGATGCGGTCAAGCCCGATCTGATAGCTCGCCTCGATATCAAAACCCTTGGTCTGCTCGTTCACGAAGTTGAACGGCACGGTATCGACACGCGTGATGAGGTTGGTCACGGGATCACGGGTGATGAAGCCGCAAAGCTGCGTCGCGCCCGCCGAGCATTGGTTGACCAGCGTCTGCCGGGCGATGGTGCCGATCGCGTCGGAAATCTTGATCCGATAATAGTCGACCGAAGCCCTGAAGCCCGGCAGGAAGGATGGCTGGGCGACGACGCCGAGCGACAGGCTGTCTGCCCTTTCCGGCTTCAGATTGATATTGCCGCTGCGGACATTGAGCGTCTGATAGGAAATGAAGCCATTTTCCGGATCGGTCGTCGGGTCGGGAGAGGTGACACCCGCGCTGAACGCTTCGTTGAAGTTGGGCGCACGGATATCGCGCGAACGCGTCATGCGGAACCGGATGTCCTCGACCGGCGCATAGGTCGCGCCGATCTTCCATGTCGTCACATAGCCCGATGTGCTGTAGTTGGTCGCGCGAACCGCCGCATTGAGTTCGAGGTCCTTGGCCCAGGGCAGATCCTTCGCCAGGGGAACGACGGTTTCGACAAAGCCTTCCAGCACATTGTAGCGGCCGAAGGTCGGCTGATAATTGCCCGACCAGAATGCCCGCGCCATCGACAGCGCATCGCTCTCGCCGGTCGTGCGCTCCGTGCGATATTCCCCCCCGAACGCGACGGATACCGGGCCTGCCCATGTGGAGAAGGGCTTGCCGTTGATTGACGCCTGATAGACATTTTCATGGAAGATCTGGGTCAGTTGCGACAGGCCGGTGACATAATTGACCGCCGCCTGGCTGTTGACGCCGACGCCCATGACGTTGAACGGAACGCACGGGTTGGTCGGGTCGGTCAACGTGACGCGGCACACGATCGAACCATTGGGCGCGCGCACCGCGTCCGACGCCTGCACGATCCGCGAAATGATCGTCTCGTCATCGCTGTGGAACACCAGCTTGCTGCGGCCGAACTGCGCGCTTGCGTCCCAGATCCAGTTCGAACCGAAGGCGTCGAAATTGCCGCCGCCGCCGAAGACGAAGGACCGCGCGGTGCGCCATGTCTCGCTCTTGACGGCGGGAACGTCGGCAAGGGTCGAACCCAGCGTGAAGGACGTCAGGCCCTGAGCGGTCATTGCGTCCTTCACGCTGGTCGGAAGGAAGGCGTTGTCCGATCTGATGGTGAAGCGCGATCCGGTCAGCACGTTGCCGCAGCAGACCGAGAAGCCATGCGCGCGGGAATATAGTCCTTGCGCATAAAGCGTGATGTTGTCGGTGACGTCATAGCTTCCGTAGGAAAACAGCGACGTCCGCTTATTCTTGCCGACCAGGTCGACGGCATAATTGTTGTTAGTGTCGATCCAACTGCCGCCCTGGATGAAGGGCGAGCTGATCAGATTATATTGAAGGTTGCGCGGCGTCCCGCCCGGCCCAAAATAGATGTTGCGCAGAGGACCGCTGGTAATGATCCCGCCGGGCGCGCCGGTGGACAGCCCTACGCGATCAAGCACAAGGTTGAGTGGCTGGCCATTCGTCGCGGTATAGTTGGGGTTGGTGACGATCGCCCAACCCTTCTTCATCCAGGCGCGCGGGTTGGCGTTGACAGTCCCTGCATTGCCGCCGTTGCAGGCCACACCCTCATTGCACGACCAGCCCCGGATACCCTCCTGATAGGCCAGGTCGCCGCTGACCAGAATATGGCCCCGGTCGTCGGCAAAACTTGTGCCGGCGGCCAGCGAGGCGCGATAATTAGGATTGTCGCCATAGGTGCTTATGCCACCCTGCACGGTGCCCTTGATGCCCTTGAACTTCTTGTCCAGCACGAAGTTGACCACGCCCGACACGGCGTCGGAACCGTAGGCGGCCGATGCACCGCCCGTCACCACATCGATGCGAGACACCAGAGAATCCGGCAGCACGCTCACATCGACCGTGTTGTTCAGCGCCGCGGGAACGACACGGCGGCCGTCTAGCAGAACCAGCGTACGCGTCGTGCCTAGACCGCGAAGGTTCAGCACGCTGCCATTGGCGATGCCCGCCGCGATCGAATAGTTGCCGTTGGCGCTCGAAACGCCTGGCGCCACTGCGGGCAGCATGTTGACGACATCGACAAGGTTGGTCTGTGCCCTGGACTCAATCTCTTCCTGACCGAGGACGGATACGGGTGTCGGTGAAGCAAATCCATTACGGATAATTCTGCTACCGGTAACAGTGATCGTCTCGACCGAAGCCGACCCTTCGGCAGAAGAACTATCCGCCGCCGCTTCAGGGATTGGTGCTGGTGATTCTGCGGGAGATTCCTGAGCAGCGGCGGCTGCGGAAAAGGCGGATATTGTCAGTGCAGCACTGGCGATCGTTGTTCGAAGCATCACCCTTGTCGTGCTGAAAGCTCGCCGCTCTTCGTCGCGTTCAATCATTTGCCTACCCCTTTTACTGGCTGGAATCGCTGGTTACCGCCTCGCTTTGACCAAAGCGGGCTTCCTCCTGATGCAGTTTTGAAGGGTAATTCTCGACGATCGAACTACTGCACGATTCGTCCCCTTTCTGTATGAGACAAGGCTGGCGGAGCAACTTTTACTTGTCTAGACTTCAAGCTGTCACATTTTGCTGCTAAATTGATCATAAATGTCAGCCTTAATATCAAAAATGTCAGTGTCGCTGGGTTGGGGAGATTTCCCGATCCCACAGAGAGTAACGCCCCAGCTGCAAAAATCCGCCAGTCGGCCCCTCCCTGCCGCAGGTACGTAGCGTCGGGCATCGGCCCAACCGCCTCTGCGCAACGGCTATATTTCGGATGTTTTGGACGACCTGCGGCCGATGAACGGCTCGCCCAGCCACGCCATCGATGGAATCAGCAATGCAGGAACAGCGCACGCCACTGCAGCGCTCAAGCGCACATGCTCAGCCGGCCGGCCATAATCTGCTACACGCGCCCAGCATTGGCGCGCCACCTGGCCGGAAAAAAATTAAATAGAGCTCAACAACAAGCTCGTTTCGCTGTTAGCCACGCCTTCGATAAGGCGCACCTCTCTCAACACCCGGTCGAAATCAGCGAGGCTGGCGGCGCGTATTTCGGCCACCATGTCCCAATTTCCATTGGTCGTGTACATGGTCAATATTTCTGGAATGCCCCGCAGCCGGTTGATCACCTGGGTCGTTGATTTACCCACGACCTCGATCATCATCACCGCGCGCACGGCCATATCGTCAAAATCATCGCGAACGCGCACGGTGAAGCCCAGCAAAGTGCCTGTCTCAAGCAAACGATCGAGCCGATTCTGCGCAGTCCCGCGCGCGACGCCGATTGCGTCTGCAAGTTTGGCTAGGGACGCTCTGCCGTCCACGCGCAGATGCGCAATAAGACGGCGATCGAGCGCGTCCGGCATATATTTCGCTACGACTGTCATGGCTGGCCGAATCCCGGAATAAGGGGGAGGATCGAGCAGTTTGTGCAAACTGATTGGGCAAACATATCAGTGAGTCGCCGATTCGCAAGCGGTGTTTCGATTTCGCTCGCTACTGAAGACGCATATCGTCAGGCGCATCACTCAAGGAGTATTAGCAACATCATGCCCCCCTCACCTTCAGCGCTCGCATTCATCCCCTTCGTCAGTGTCGAGAACATGATGCGTCTGGTTCACCACTTCGGCATCGAAGTTGTGCTCAGGGAAATGACTGACGCGGTGGAGGAAGACTATCATCGCTGGGCCGCCTTCGAAAAAACGGCGCGGGTGGCGTCCCACTCGCGCGATGGCGTGATCGAACTGATGCCGACGTCGGATGGAGAGATTTATTCGTTCAAATATGTGAACGGCCATCCCAGCAACACCGCTCGCGGACTGCAGACCGTGACGGCTTTCGGCGTGCTGGCGAAGGTCGAAAGCGGTTATCCGCTGATGCTGACGGAAATGACGATGCTGACGGCGCTGCGCACGGCGGCGACCTCCGCGATGGTGGCTCGCCGCTTGGCTCCGCCAAATTCGCGTGTCATGGCGATGGTCGGCAACGGCGCCCAGGCCGAGTTTCAGGCGCTGGCCATGAAGGCGGTCGTCGGCATTGAAGAAGTCCGTCTCTACGATATCGACCCAGCGGCGACGGCGAAAACTTTGCGCAACCTCGCCTCGACTGGCCTGCGGGCGGTGCCCTGCGCCACTGCGGAAGAAGCGATACTTGGCGCGCAGATCATCACCACCTGCACCGCGGACAAGGCGTACGCCACGATCCTCACCGACAATATGGTGGGTCCCGGAATCCACATCAACGCCATCGGAGGCGACTGTCCCGGCAAGACGGAATTGCACAGGGACATCCTCCTGCGCTCCCAGACCTTCGTCGAATTCGAACCGCAAACCCGTATCGAGGGTGAGATCCAGCAGATGGAGGAATCTTATCCGGTCACCGAAATCTGGCGGGTGCTTCAAAATGAGCTGCCGGGTCGCACGGACGATCGCCAGATCACCCTCTTCGACAGCGTCGGCTTCGCGATCGAGGATTTCTCGGCGCTGCGCTACATCTACAGCAAGCTTCAGAATACCGACTTCTTCCAGCAGATCGACATAGTAGCCGACCCGGACGACCCGCGCGATCTGTTCGGCATGCTGCAGCGGGCGGCCTGATCCGACCGGCGAGGCGCGGCACCGGCAACCGCGTTGGTCCAAAATCCGCCGGATCGGTCATCCGAAACCGCAGATTTCACCGCGTAATCAACCTCGCTCTAGGCTAGAGACGCCATGGTTACGCCGGTGAACCTACACCATGCGTTGGGACTTGCGTTAAGCGCACAATGCTTGATGGTCGAAATGATGCTGTTGGATTGCGTTCCCGCTATCTGTTTGCAGCCGAACCAAAATCATCGATCTCACGACATAATGAGAGGTTCCAGCGCCGTATTTTCTTCAGCGGGCGATTTCAGCGTCCTCAGGTGCAGCCCGGAGCAGCCATGGCGCGTGCCATGAGCCGCTCCGGCGGAGCTCCCTGCCCCCTTACGCCACCTTCAGGACCGATGGCTTGAGGTTGACCGAGCTGTTCCCCGCGAAGATGGTGAACTCACCCGGTTCTACGCGCCAGTTCATGTCCTTGTCCCAGAAGGCGAAGGCGTCCGGCGTCAGATCGAAGCTGACGGTGCGACGCTCTCCCTTCTTCAGTGTGACGCGGCGGAAGGCCTTCAGTTCCAGTATCGGACGCGGGACAGATGAGACCATGTCGCGCACATAGATCTGCACAACCTCGTCGCCGTCCCTCGTACCGGTGTTCGCCACATCCACGTCCACCCGAACCGTGTCACTCGCCTTGATGGTGGCGGCGGAGAGGCGCGGTTCCGACATCTCGAAGCTGGTGTAACTAAGGCCAAAGCCGAACGGGAACAGGACCTTCCGCTTGCCCTCGACATAGGGGACCTTATCCGCCGACGGATGGCGATTATACCAGGCTGGCAATTCACCCACCGAGGCCGGGAAGCTGACGGGCAGCTTGCCGCCCGGATTGACCTTACCAAACAACACGTCCGCAATCGCATGACCGCCCTGCTCACCGGGATACCAGGCTTCGACAAGCGCCGACGCGCCCGTCGCCAGCTTGTCCACAATCAGCGGGCGCCCGTTGATGAGGATCGCGATCACCGGCTTGCCGCAGCCGAGAATTGCTTCCACCAGCGCGTCCTGATCGCCAAAAAGCCCTAAGGAACTACGGTCGCCAGGGAGAGCGCTTATCACCGCCTCGCGCGTGATCGACTCATTGTCGCCCACGCACAGAATGACGACGTCGGACCGCTTCGCGACCTCTACCGCTTCGGCAATGCGCCGCTCGTTATCAGCCTTGGGAACCAGGCGGATCGCCACGGTCTCAGGCGCGCCTTCCCCCTCCTGGGTGATCCAGACGCCGTCAGACTGTTCGACGACGGCATTGGCGCCGACAGCGGCGCGGATGCCTTCCAATACGCCGACCGCCTGGGCAGGCTCGCCGGAATAGCCGCCTCGCATCGGTTTTTTGGAGTTGGGGCCGATGACCGCGATACGGCCTATATGTTTGGGGCTCAGCGGCAGAACCCCGTCATTCTTCAACAGCACCATGCTACGCTGAGCGATCCTGCGCGCCAATGCGGGGCCAGCGGGATCTTTCAGCACGCGTGCCGCGCGGACGGGATCGACATAGGGTCGCTCGAACAGACCGGCTTCGAACTTGAGCGCCAGAATGCGAGAGACGGCGGCATCGATGACCGATTCCTTCACCTTGCCTTCGCGGACGAGCGCGGGAAGCAAGGCATAGGATTGCCCTTCAGGCAGATCGACATCGACGCCAGCATTGATCGCCAGTGCAGCTGCTTCGCGGGTATCAGCCGCCATCTTGTGCACCGATGCGATCTCCCGAATGCCGTTATAGTCGCTGAAATAGGCGCCCTGGAAGCCCATCAGTCCACGCCCGGTCCGCTGGAGCAGTTCGGCATTGGCATGCGCCGGAATGCCTGCAACCTCATTGTACGACGGCATGATGATGGCAGCATGGGCGTTTTTAACCGCGCGCTGGAACGGCGGAAGATAGACTTCGCGCAAGGTCCGCTCAGACATGTCGGCAGGCCCCACGTTGAGACCATTCTGCGGCGTGCCATGGACATAGTGTTTCAGCACCGCAAACAGCCGATCGGGCGCGATCGGGCGGCTCGCGCCCTGCAGGCCGCGCACAGCCGCCGCGCCCATTTCGCCGACATGATAAGGATCTTCGCCGAAAAATTCCTCGCTGCGGCCCCAGCGCGGATCACGCAGGAGATCGACGACCGGACTCAGGGCGACGGTGATGCCGCGGAGCCGCGCCTGACGACCGACCAGCGCAAATCCCTGCTCCACCAGTTCAGGGTCCCAGCTGCTCCCCAGCGCGGTGGGCGTGGGCAGCATGGTCGCGTCCTTGACAGCGAGGCCGTGCGCCGTTTCCTCATGAAGCAACACAGGAATGCCGAGCCGGCTATGCTCTACCGCGAAGCGCTGGACTTCGTTGATGAATGTGATGGCATCTTCGGCAGTACGATAGCGCGATTTGGCAAAATTGTTCGTTCCGGCATTGTCGGATGGGCGCGCAAGTTGCCCGATGCCATTGGGGAATGCCGCCTTGGCCTTTTCCAGGTTGAACTTGCCTGTTGGCGGATCGACCATCTTGCTTTTGGTGAACCATATGCACTGAAGCTGGGCCACTTTTTCCTCAAGCGTCATGCGCGCAAGCAGATCGCTTACACGTTGAGCAACAGGCAGCCGGGGATTTTTATACCCCTCTTCAGTCGCAGCGAGTGCTGGTGTGGCCATAATCGCACCTAGCGGTGCGGAAGCTAAAAGATTACGCCGCGAGATTTTCATGCATCCCTCATCTGAAATTTATAGAACGCTTGCGTTCGAATAGGCGCAGCTCCCGTGACGAACAAGCGGAACTTTCTCGTCCGCGATGCCTCTTCATTAACAGTCACGTTCCACAACGCCCAGTTGCATACTTACCGACAAACATTCCGAAGGCTTCAGCCAAGCGAGACCTCCTTCGCCTGCGGGACGATTAGGAGCATCTGTCATGTTGCTGACGGGCTCAACGCAGAAGAAGTCCTGATCTTGCGGGCTATACACCGCGGTGAACGGAAGCTTTTGGTGGTCGCCGCGATTGGCGTCGATCGAACCGAAGCTCAGCGGCGCGCCAGACACGGAAAATCTATTCCAATCGGCCTTTGCAACAGCAGAGTTTGCCGAAGGAGTTGCAGCGTTCAGTGAACGACGCCCCCCCCCATTTTTCAAGGGAACTTGCCCACACCGATGAGTACGGCCGATAAGTACGCAGGCGGTTCGGAGCCTCGCCCGTGCTGAACAACGGCATTTCCTGAACCGACAACAACGCGTCAGCGGCAACCATAATTCCGCTCGTGCTGTCGTTTCCGCGAACGACCGATTTCGGCCGCGTATCCGCGAATTTCCGCTTCCCAACCGCCGCCCGTCCGCTAGATGCCGCTTGCACATCTGACAATGATGTTATGTGGAACGGGGCGCGTAATTCTGGCGGAGATCAGATGCTACGTCTGGAAATCACTAGCAGTTTCCGAAGTGATCCAGTGATGCGGGCCTATGACGAGCAGCGAGGAGAGAGAAGATGGATAGGCGACTGAGCGGCAAACGAGCCATGATCCTTGGGGTCGCCCCTCAAAATGTCGGGGCGGCTATTGCACGCACCTATGTCGATCATGGTGCACAGGTCGTTATCGCCGGTCGCAGGCCGGAACCGCTGCAAAAGGTTGCGGAAGAAATCGGCGCGCAATGGATCGCCTGCGACATCACCGACGAGAGAGACCTCAACAAGGCGGTGGAGGATGCCGCCACCAGAATGGGGGGACTCGACATCGGCGTGAACAGCACAGGGTGGGGCCTGCTCAAGCCATTTCTGGAGACCAACCGTGAAGAGCTGGAGCGCATGGCTGCGGTTCAGTTCACTGGCCCATTCCAGTTTTTCCAAGCGCTGGTGCGGAACATGCCCCACGGGGGATCTATCATCCAGATATCATCGGTGACGGCCACGATCATGTTTGAAGATCATGCCGCCTATATGGGCACCAAGGCGGGTATCGATCATGTCATCCGCACCATCGCCAACGAGTTTGGAGATAGAGGTATCCGCGCCAACAGCATCGCGGCAGGCGGCGTGGCAGACGCACCCATGTCCGGCGGTGGGATGGCCATTCCCGCGATGCGTCGGCTCTACATGCGGGAGATCCCGCTTCAGCGGCCAGGCATGTCGGCTGACGTCGCCAATGCAGCACTCTGGCTCGCGAGCGAGGAATCAAGCTTCGTCACAGGTCAGGTGATCCATGTCAGCGGCGGTCAGACGCTGCGGCGCAATCCCTCTATCGCGGAAGTCTATGCCGCCTTCGGAGGTGAGCAATGAGCCGCTAAAAGGGTGATGACCAATACTTCAGCAGGGCCCATCGACCCTTCTTTGCCGTACAGGAGCCAATTTCTAGTGCCCAACTGCGGACGGTCTGGTTTCCGTCCCGACTGCCCGCGCCCAGCGGCTTTCTGCCTATCCTATGAGTAGTCATCCACAGGTCGGTGCCGAAGACCAAACATCTGGAACTTGGCGGCCGAGGCCGGATGCCTCGCCTGTTTGGGCGATCGTTTCCTCAAACGAGATACCGTTGCATCGTTCGCGCACTGAATGACCCAACTTCCAATGGTCTTTTTTGGCAGCTCAATCGCACAACTCCGAATGCGGCGGATCAACTGCGGGCGTTCAGGCACGCCCCCATTCTTTGCCTAGATTTCACGATGCGACATACTCAATTATCTATTCTTGGGTCGAGAATACAACAAACTTGGCTTTTTCTCTGTTCTGTAGCGCCTGAGGGATAACCAGAGCGGGCACTGTCCAGCTGTGCGTCCGCCATATCTGTACCATCCTTCATTTCTGTACCGTCTTGGGGCAGTCAGCTTCCGCTATGGAATTAGTGGTTGATGAATAAGTCATTTTTAACGAAAGATATATATGGGGCGATACAAAGGGGATTCTCACAAATGCGGTCTGATGCTGCCAATCTATTAGCGCGCCTCGGGCGCAAGGATTTCCGCTATCGAGAATTTACCGACAGCTTCGCCGACATGGAGTTGTGGCCGATATTCGAAGCTCTGCTAACCGACGAGAGGATTGTCGGCCGCCCGCTGTCGGCGCTTGCGGCCCGCAATGTCGAAGACATTATTCCAGCCGCCAAGGCTCCGGCCGCGCCTCCAAGAAACGATGGCCTGTTCGACGGCTATGCGCAGGAACGGCACACCCCTGCCGCGCCCGTTTACCACAACGACCTGCGCTCCTTCCTTAGCCGCCTGTCGCAGGATGATGCGGAGAACCGCCGCTGATGCCCCTCATTCTTTGCCATTCGCCCAAAGGCGGGACCGGGACCAGCTTTGTTGCTGCTCACTTTGCCATGCATCTTGCTCAGAACGGGCACGAGGTCGTCGCCCTGGATTTTACCTATCAGGACGCGCTGAAACTGTATTTCGGACTGCTTCCCAACCAGAATGTCGCGGAATTTACTAGCGGCGGCACAGGGCTGGCGGTGGCTGGGGTCGAGCTTTGCTCCGCCTACCGGCTCGGCCGCGACCCCGCCTTCCTGGCGGCGCTGCGAGGGGAGCGGCCGCCCTTTGCCGGACGGAAAATCTACGTCGCCGACGTGGCGTCGGCCGACCACGATTTGAAGGATTTGCTAATGTCGCATGCGCAGCTGCAGATTTGCACGCTGCTGCCCCACCCGGTCTCCCTCGCCGCGCTGGCAAAGGTGCAGGAAGGAACGCCGACGGTCGAACTGTCGCGCACCGTTTATGCGCTGAACAAGGTCGATGATACGCACCGCTTCTCGCGGCACACCCACATCTTCTTGCGCGAACTGCTCGGCGACAGGCTGATCGGTACAATCCGGCGCGACGAGGCGGTCAATGAAGCGGCGGCCATGTTCGAGCCGATTGGCAAATATGCCCCCGCCAGCGCCGCGCTCGCCGACATCGTTCATATCGCCCGCCGCATCGAGACACGCGCTGGGATCGAAGCAGAGGCGGACAGCCTGTCGTGAAATTCATGTCATCGCCGCTCGCCAAGGCGTTCACTTTGCTGTGCGCGACTGTCCTGACCCTTCTCGTGATCGGCGTTCCGCTCGATCTGGAAGCGCAATGGCTGTTCACGGCCATCACCATTGTTGGTGCAATCGTGCTGGGCCGATCGCACACGCGCAAGGCGACGCTGGCCTTGGGAATATTGTCGGTGTTAGTATCGACGCGCTACATGTTCTGGCGCACGACCCAGACGCTGGAGTTCGGCACCCTCCCGGAATTCTTCTTCGGTGTCGGTCTTTATCTCGCCGAAATCTATGCCTGGGTCATCTTGCTGTTGGGGTTCTTGCAAACGAGCTGGCCGCTCAATCGGCCAGTGGTCGAGATTGAGGGCGAGCCAGAGCAATGGCCTTTCGTTGATGTCTTCATCCCGACTTATAATGAGAGCCTGGCCATCGTGAAGAACACGGTGTTCGCCGCTTTGGACATGGATTATCCGGCTGACCGCTTCCGCGTCTTCATTCTGGATGACGGACGTCGGGCCGACTTTCGCGCCTTCGCCCGCCAGGTGGGCTGCGGCTATCTGACGCGCGCAGACAATCTTCATGCCAAGGCGGGCAATCTCAACGCGGCGATGAAGAAGACCAATGGCGACCTGATCGCGATTTTCGACTGCGACCATGTGCCGACGCGCGCCTTCCTGCAGATGACGGTCGGCTGGTTCCAGCAGGATCCCAAACTCGCGCTAATGCAGACACCGCATCATTTCTATTCGCCCGACCCGGTGCAGCGGAACCTGGGCACGGTTGAGGATCTGCCGGGCGAAGGCGACCTTTTCTACGGCCCCGTTCAGGGCGGCAACGATCTCTGGAATGCAGCCTTTTTCTGCGGTTCCTGCGCACTGATCCGGCGCGAGGCGCTGATGCAGACAAACGGTTTTGCTGGCGAGACCGTCACGGAGGATGCCCACACTGCCCTCAAGCTGCAGCGCATGGGCTGGAACACTGCCTATATCAGCGCGCGGCTGTCGGCTGGCCTCGCGACTGAGCGGCTGGTACTGCATATCGGCCAACGCATCCGCTGGGCGCGCGGCATGACACAGATCCTGCGGATAGACAATCCGCTGCTGGGGCGCGGGCTCAAGTGGCAGCAGCGGCTCTGTTACCTGAACGCGATGCTGCATTTCCAGTTTCCACTGCCACGCATCGTGTTCCTGACCAGCCCGCTGGCCTATCTGATCTTCGGCCAGAACATCATCCATGCATCGGCGTCACTGATCTTCGCCTATGCCGCGCCACATCTTTATTGTTCGATGGTATCGGGCGCCCGTGCGCAGGGGGGTGACCGGCGGCCGTTCTGGGGTGAGATCTACGAGACGCTCCTTGCCTTCCACCTGGTGCCCGCGACGATCATCACGCTGTTCCAACCCCGCAAGGGCAAGTTCAACGTGACGGACAAGGGCAGCCTGCTCGACCGGACCTATTTCGATCTGGCTACGGTCAAGCCGCACCTCATCTGCATCGCGCTGATGGTGCTGGGCATCGTGCTGGGCCTGGTCAAGCTGGTCTTCTTCCCGCATCTGTTCAACATCCAGGGCGATACGCTGGCGCTCAACACGGTCTGGGCGGTCTTCAGCCTCATCATCCTGCTGGCGGCGGTATCGGTCGCCCGCGAGACGCGGCAAGCGCGCGAACATATCCGGATCCAGACGAAGGTCCCCGTCACCATTTATGTGCAGGACGGTCATGTGTTCGAAGCGACAACCATCGATCTGTCGATGGGCGGCGCCGCGATTACCCTGCCGCAGGATGTGACGCTGCGTGACCGCACGGTCACGCATATCTCCCTGCCGATGGGCGACGAAAAGCTGACGCTGCCGGTTGAAACGATCCGCAGCGAACATGGCCAGGCTTTCCTGCGCTTCCAGCCGCTGGACAATACGCTCGCGCGGCATCTGGTACGCGCCATTCTGGGCCGCGCGGACGCGTGGCAACCGACAACTCCTCCCGCGCCCGTTTCGGGGCTGCGTTCCTTGTGGGATATCATCGTGGTCGATCTGGTAACTTTGAAGCGTCTGTTCCGGCTGAACCGCAGCGAACGAAGGTCGGCCAAGCGGCTGCGCGCGGCAACTGCCGCCGCGATGAAGACTTCGGCGGCGGCGGTACTGCTAGGGGTCGGACTACTGGCCCCGCAACCCAAGGCGGAAGCGCAACCCGCGGCTGTCCCCGCAAGTGACGCCGCCCAGCCCGCCGCCACCCCTGCCCCGTCCGCTGGAGCACGGCAGCAGCGGCTGAGCTTCCGTGACCTGCAGGTCAAGTCGCCTATCCGGCTGCAGGGCACGCGGGGCGAGATCGGCATTCCTTTTGGCGTCCGGCGCAGCGATGTCGTGACAAAGGCGTCATTGACGCTGAACCTCGCCTGGTCGCCCGCTATGCTAGGCGACATGAGCCAGCTGGTCGTGCTGCTCAACGGCGAAGTCGTGCAGGTGCTACCGCTGCGGCCTGGCGATGCGCATGGCCAGGCGATCACCGTGCCGATCAACCCAGCCCTTTTCCTGCCGGGCGACAACCGGTTGAACCTGCGCCTGCTGGGTCATTACACCCGCGATTGCGAAGACCCGTTCCACAGCTCGCTTTGGGCCAATATCAGCAATGTGCGGTCCTGGTTCGACTTGACCGTGCAGACGCTGCCGCTGTCTCCCGACCTTGCACGCCTGCCAGGGCCCTTTTTCGACCGCAGCGACAATCTGCCGCTCCGCCTGCCTTTTGTCTTTGCAGGAAGCCCCAGCAATGGCGAACTGGAGGCGGCAGCGAGCGTCGCATCCTGGTTCGGCGGCATGGCGAGCTATCGCGGCTTTTCCTTCAAGCCGGTCTTCAACCAGCTGCCGCAAGGCAATGCCATCGTCTTCCTGCTCGGCAATCGGCCGGTTGCAGGCGTGACTATGCCGGTGCGTGGGCCATCGGTCGCCATCATTCGCAATCCGCGCGACAATTTCAGCAACCTGCTGGTCGTCATGGGCCGCAATACGCAGGAACTGAAGCTAGCCGCCGCAGCTATCGCCAGCGGCAGGGGTGTGTTCGGCGGCGCGCAGATGGCCTTCGACAATGTGCGCATTCCCTCTTACCCGCGCTATTCCGCGCCGCGCTGGATCAGCACCGACCGGCCAGTGCGTCTGGGTGAGATCACCGACGCCTTCGCCTTGCAGGGCCTTGGCCTCCCACCCGGCCCGCTGACGGCGCGGTTCCGCATCACCCCCGACCTGTTCTTCTGGCCGCGCCAGGGTGGGTTGATGGAACTGCGCTACCGCTATCCAACCGCTGACTGGCTCGACAAGCGTGGCTCGCGCCTCGATGTGTCGATCAACAATCAGTATCTGCGCACCCTTCCCGTCGCGGGCGGCGACTGGTGGGATCAGGTCTTTCATGGAGCGGGTCCGGTGTCGCAGGACAGCCGCGCCTCTCTCGTCTTGCCGCGTTACAATCTGTTCGGCCAAAATGAGCTGATCTTCGACTATAACCTCCTCCTCGCAAACAAGAAGAAATGCGAGGGGACGCTCCCCGAAAATGTCCGGGTGAGCATCAGTCCCACGAGTACGATCGACTTCAGCCATGCCTATCATGCGCTGCAGATGCCGGACCTCGCCACCTTCGCGGGCGCCGGCTATCCCTTCACCATCCGCCCTGACCTGGCGGAGACGGTGGTGATCATGGGGCGCAACCGCTCGGCTGGCGCGATCGAGGCGTTTCTGGGGATGATGGGGCGCTTTGCGGATTCCACCGGCCTGCCCGCTACTCGCGTCAGCGTGACAGATCAGGTCGAGCCGTCCGAGCTGGAGGGCAAGGACATATTGGTGGTGGGCGCGAGTATGCTGGCCGGATCTGAGCAGATCTTCGGCAAATCGCCGGTCCGCTTCCACGACGGCGCCCTGCAGGTGGCAGAGCGCAGCCCGTTGCAGAATGTCCAGAGCTTTTTCTCCCTGGACGCTCGCGCCGAGCCGGAAGACGCGCAGCAGATCATCTACAATGCCCATGGTTTTTCGGGCATTGTCGGCTTCCAGTCTCCCTTCGATGGCGCGCGGAGCGTTGTAGCCCTGCTCGCCGACGATCCCAATATGCTGCCGCAGCTGGTGAATGGCATGGCCGACACCAAGATCAACGCGCAGATCCAAGGCGATCTGGCGGTGACGGACGGTGACGGCATGACCAGCTTTGCGATCGGGCCGACCTATTGGGTAGGATCGCTGCCCTTCTGGATGCGTATCGCCTATTGGTTCAGCCAGCGACCCATCCTGATGGCCGCGAGCGGCCTGCTGCTGGCGCTCCTCCTCGCGGGACCTGCCTATTTTTACCTCAACCGGCAAGCCAAGCGCCGCCTGGACGGAGCCGATGAAGCATGAACGGAACGATGATGATACGTAGGTCGCTGGCGACCATCCTCTTGGCTTCTGTTGCCATGCCGACGGTGGCGTTGGCCGAAGTGCCGGGTGTCGCCGCGCTGATCCAGCAGGGCCGCTATTGGCGGTCCAAGGGTCGACAGGACCTGGCCAACCAGGCCTATCGTCGCGCGCTGGCGCTCGACCCGGCCAATGCCGAAGCGCGGAGAGGCTTGAGCGGTGCAGACAGCAAGCCCGCCGCAGCGGCCCGTCCTGCATCCAAAAGCTCTGCCGCGCCGGCCTCGGCGCAGCAGCAGCGCGGCCCGGCGGCAAGCGAGCCGGCCAGGGCAGCCGCGCCGGCTCGTCCAGCGACGCCTAGGGACAGTGGCGGCGACGCACGGGCGGCAGGTTTTCGCGCACTCAACCGCGGCGATTTGGCCGAAGCGGCGACCTTGTTCGAGCGGGCGTTGAACCGCAATCGGGGTGATGCCGACGCGCTGGGCGGATTAGGGCTCGTACGGCTGCGGCAGAATCGCTTCGGCGAAGCGCGCGACCTGCTGGAGCAAGCATCGCGCCGGGGCAACGCATCGCAATGGGCACAAGCGCTCAGCACGGCCCGCTTCTATGGCGATCTGGGCGATGCGCGAGAGGCTCTGGCGACCGGGCGCTTGCCCGAGGCTCAGGCGAAGGCCGAGGCTCTGGTGCGGTCCGGCCATGCCGACCGGCAACAGGCTCTGGAACTGCTCGCAACGATCTATGAGCGGCAGGGCCGTTATGCCGATGCCGCCGACATCTATCGGCAGGCGTCCAATGAGGGGGCGACGACAGGCGAATCCGAACTCCGGTTGAAGAGCCGTGCGGCACGGGGCCGCGCTCTCGCCGCAATGGCGCGCGGCGACGAAGTGACGGCGGAACAGGAGTTTCAGTCGGGGCTGCTGCTCGACCAGAATGACCCGTGGATCCGTTATGAATATGCCCGTTTCATGATCGATCGCGGGCGCGTTTCCGATGCCGACGCGCTTGTCCGCTCGCTTTCCAATTCGTCGAACCCGGACGCGCTTTATGCAGCCGCGCTCATCACTGCATCTCTCAAGCGGCGGACGGCAGCTGAAGCATTGATCGACCGCGTGCCCGAAGCGCAGCGCACGGACCAGATGCGCAGCTTCGCGGTGGGGATCAAAACCGATCAGGCGATCCAGCGCGCCCGCGACATTGCCGCCCTGGGGCGGCAGGCAGAGGCGCGCGCGGCGTTGCAGCAGTTGAGCGCCACGCCTGGGGTCTCGGCCACGCGGCAGGCCGCGATCGCCGATGCACTTTACGATTTGGGCGACCCTGACGGCGCAGCGGCTTTGGCGCAGCAGGCGCTTTCCGGCGAAATAAGCGACGTCGATGGCTATGAGCCGGTCGTGCGCGTACTGGCCAAGGCCGGGCGCGACGATCTGGCGACGGCGGCGCTGCAACGGGCAGCGCAGATGGCGGGCGGATCGCCCGAGGGGCAGCGGACGCTTGGCCGGATTACCGGCGGCATGACGGCGGCGCAGGCGGACCGTCTCCGGCTGGCGCAGCAATATGCGCCCGCTTTCGACCTTCTCCAGTCGGCGTGGAATGCCTCGCCCGGCAATAGGGAAGTGCTGTCTGCGCTGGCCCGGCTCTATCAGTCGGGTGGCATGCCCGCGCGGGCGGCGCAAAGCTATCAATTGATCCTCGCGCAATCGCCACGCGATCGGGATGCTCTCTTGGGCCTCATCGATACCGCGGGCGCGGCGGGGGATACGGCGCTGGCGCGGCAGGCGGTCGATCGGGCGATCCAGCAGATGCCGAATGATCATGAAGTCTATATGGCCGCCGCGCGGATGGAGCAGGCGCGAGGCAATGAGGGCGCGGCGGTTCGCTACCTGAAGCGCGCACGCGAAATCTATGCGCAGCGGATGGGAGATGGGTCGGTCCTGACCGCCGCCAATCCGTTCGGCTCTGCGAGCCTGGGCGGCAATCCTTTCCGCGCGCAGCAGGCGGCTGTTGCGCCCGCCCCCGTAAACCCCTTCGCATTGGGTGGCGGGTCGCGCCTTCCCACCTATTCGGCACCCGCAGGCTTTCCCGGCCAGCCGATGCCAGTGGCCGCCACATCCCAATTTGGCGGCGCTTCATTTGGCGCGTCTCCGGCTCTTCCCTCATCGGACGGCGGAGCGATTGGCGATCCCGTTCTAGCCCGGCTGGAAAATGACATCCGCTCCCTCACCGGAGAGAGTGGGCCGCGCGCCGACGTCGAAACAGCCTATCGCGAACGGTCCGGCGAAGAAGGGCTCAGCAATCTGAAGGAACTGACCGGATCGGCGGCGGTCTCGACTGGTGTCGGCAATGGCCGCATCTCGGCCAAGGCCGAGGCAGTCGTGCTGGATGGCGGAGCGCCCAGCGCATCGGGGGCCGCGCGCTTCGGCGGCAATGCGCTGAGCGAAGGGGCGGCGATCGTCGGGCAGGTGAGCCCACGCAACGCCGCCGTCGGGACGCAGCACGCATCAGGCGTCGCGCTGTCCGCCTCTTACAAGAGCCCGCTCATCACGCTGGAGGCGGGCACGACGCCGCTCGGCTTTGGCGATACCAAGGCAGTGTGGCATGCTGCGGTGACGCCGCGCTTTTCTGCTACCGCATCTGGCAAGATCTGGTTCGAACGGCAGCCGGTGAAGGATAGCGTGCTATCTTATGCGGGCGCGCGCAACCCGGCGACGGACCCTCAACTCGTACAGGCGATGAGCACCATCATCGCCAATGCGGGCGCACGCGATCCGGTGACTGGCCAGCGGCTGCTGGACGTGCCGGGGCTGTTTGGCCCTTACGGCATGGGCGAGCGCTGGGGCCAGGTAATGCGAACCGGCGGCGGCATGTCGTTCAGCTATGACCGGGATGGCTCGGGCTTTTACGGTGACGCGGCGTACCATCGCTATCGCGGCGAGAATGTTCGGAACAACCGGGGCATTCAGTTGAACGCCGGCGGATACATGCGTTTCTATCGCGGCGATAATTCATCGGTCACTGGCGGGATCAACGTCAACTATCAGGATTTTGCCAATAACCAGAATTTCTTCACATACGGCCATGGCGGCTATTTCAGTCCGCAGAGCTTCCTGAGCGTCAGCTTTCCCTTCCGCTATGCCTATGACAGCAGCAGATGGGAGGTGCGCGGTAATTTCGCGCCCGGCTATCAGAGCTATGACCAGGAAGCCGCCAACCTCTATCCAACCAGCGACGCGGCGCAGGCGCTGCTTAACCAGTTGAAACTTGTGAATGATGATGTGCGTTCGACCTACGACGCCATCAGCAAAACGGGTTTCGCGCTCTCTGCTGACGGTGCGATTTACTATCGGGTAAGCCCTTCTATGCGAGTGGGAGGACAGATGGGAATCAACACGTTCGGCAATTATGACGAGTTCCGGTCAATGATAGGGATTCGTCAGTCGCTTGGAGGCGATCGGTGAATGAAGCAACGCGCGGGCCAGTGCCGGCAGATGATGTGACTGACGGAAACGGCGTGTTTGCGCTGTTGACGGCGCTTACCGCCAGCGAGGTCTGGGGTACGGCGTCACCCGCGCAGGCGCGGGGCTTCTTCGCCGCAGTCGGGCGGCGATTGGCCTCGATCGAACCGATCGAGGAAGCAACGGATCTGACCATATTGGGCGCACGCCTTAACCGGCTCTGGGCTGCGCTCGACTGGGGCCATGTGATCTTCTGCATGGAAGATGACGGCATCGTCGTGCGACATCAGGGCCTGCCTCACGCCATTGACGGCGATATCGAAGGACTGTGGCCCGAGCTTGTCAGCGCGCTGCTGGAAGGTGCCTATGACAGTTGGTTCCGCGCGCTGGGCAGCGGGCCGTCGCTAGTGACGCGCCGGATCGACTATAACGGGGGTGCGTTGGATCTGTGGCATGGCCGTTGACCGGCGTACATTTACCCTCGCCTCACTTGCCACTTTGACAGGTTCCTGCGCGAGAGCGGGCGAAACGCGGACGGCAGATCACGAAGCACTATGGCCTCGGTTCAAGGCGGCGTTTCTCGACCGTTCCGGGCGCATCATCGACAATGGCAATGGCGGTGTGAGCCATAGTGAGGGGCAGGGCTACGGCCTGTGGCTCGCGCTGTGGGCGAACGACCGCGCGGCCTTCGATGCAATTTTCGCCTGGACCGAGGCGACGCTCGCGCGGAAGGATGTGGCGCTCTACGCGTGGCGCTACGACCCGCGGCAGGCGAACCCGGTTGCGGACCGGAATAACGCGACCGATGGCGACATCTTCATCGCCTGGGCGCTGGCTCAGGCGGGCGAAGCATGGCGTGCTCCAGCCTTCACCCGCCGGTCGGAGGAAATCAGGGCAGCCATTCTCAGCCAGTTGGTCGTGGAACGCTTTGGCCGCAGGCTGCTGCTCCCTGGCTTGGAAGGTTTTTCCTCGCCCAATGTGGTGACGGTGAACCCCTCCTATTTCATCTGGCCAGCATTCGACAAATTCCAAGCACTGGATGGCGCGACAGTATGGGGCGGCGTCATCGGCGACAGCGAAAAGCTCCTGGCGGCGGCGCGCTTCGGCTCCCGGCGGCTCCCTACGGATTGGGTAGATGTGACCGCGAGCCCAACGTTGGCGCCCGCTGCTTCCAAGCCGCCACGATTCGGCTTCGACGCCATCCGCATTCCGCTCTATGCGCTGGCAGGCGGCCGAGCGAGCCTCGCTGCGCCGGTCACGGATTATTGGCGTGCATATCGACGCAAGGGTCAGGCGATACCCGCGTGGATCGATGTGCTCTCAGGCCAGGCAGCGGATTATCCGCTGTCGGCGGGCGGGCTCGCGGTTGCGGATCGGGCCATGGGAGCGAGGACTTCGTCCGATCTGTCGAGCGACTATTATGCCGCCGCGCTGCAGATGCTCACGCGGGCGCTATAGAAATAGTGCCCTGCGCCGGGCAAATATAGCTAGACTGACGGCAAGGACGAACGAAGGCCTAGACTGAGATGTGTCAGGAAGCGGTCTTGAAGCCGAGCTTCCGCGCCTCCCGACAGCGCGTGATACCTTGAAGCGCTCTTCTGAGGCAAGTCCGGCTTCCGGGAGGAAAGCCGCCCCGGCCAAACGACCCTTTGTCGCCGTTCAGCGCTTAATTTTTGCTCCTCAGGTGCAGACAGTCCGCTTGCAGACCCGACAAGGGGGACTTAGCGGCGAGCGAAAAGGTCCATATTTGCATCGCCCCATGCCTTTAGCGCGTCGATGATCGGCGTCAGGGTGCGCCCACGCTCTGAGAGGCGATACTCCACTCTTGGCGGAACCTGAACGAATATCTCGCGCTCGATCAGTCCATCAGCTTCCAATTCGCGCAACTGGTTCGTGAGCATGCGCTGCGTTACGGTCCCGCTACGCCGCCTCAGTTCATTGAACCTGACAGGTCCGTCCTAAAGATGATAGAGAATCACGGCCTTCCACTTGCCGTCGATCAGACTGATGGCAGCCTCCACGGTGCAGCCGGGCGTGCAATCGAGGCGGGAATGGCGGGCCTTGGACAACGACGGTATCCTTTTTGACACTATTGGCGGGTTTTGTGCGTATGGCACCCGTTGCCACCGTGCCTAGATGGGGAGGACAACTGCAAAAGGAAGTATCTCCCATGCGCGCCATCGCCTATCATCAAGCCGGTTCGATTGACCGGCCCGACGCTCTTCTCGATCTGGAACTGCCACGCCCTGAGCCGAGCGGCCGTGACCTGCTGGTTGCCGTTCAGGCGGTGTCGGTCAATCCGGTGGACGCCAAGGTCCGCGCCGGCGCCAGCCCCTTCGACGGCCGCGAGGAACGCATATTGGGCTGGGACGCGGCGGGCATCGTCGAGGCTATCGGGCCGGACGTCACCGGGTTCAAGGTCGGCGATCCGGTCTTCTACGCAGGCGATATTGCGCGGGATGGCAGCAATGCCGAATATCAGCTGGTCGACGAACGCATCGTCGGCCACGCGCCTTCCACCCTGTCGGTCGCCGAAGCGGCCGCCCTGCCTTTGACGGCGATCACCGCGTGGGAAACCTTGTTCGACCGGCTGCGTGTGCAGGATCGGACGGAGGAGAAGCCCGCCACCCTCCTGATCATCGGCGGCGCAGGCGGTGTCGGATCGATCGCGATCCAGATCGCGCGGGCCCGCACCGACCTCACGATCATTGCCACGGCATCGCGCCCGGAAACTGCCGATTGGGTGCGCAGCCTAGGCGCCGATCATGTCATCGACCACAGCCGGCCGATGGCGCCGCAGATCGCAGCTCTCGGACTCAATGCGCCGCGCTTCGTCTTTTCGACGACCCACACCGATCGGCACCTTGCCGACATTGCCGAACTGATCGCGCCGCAGGGCCGCTTCGCATTGATCGACGATCCGGCCAGCCTCGACATCGTCAGTTTCAAGCGTAAGGCCGTGTCCGTTCATTGGGAATTGATGTTCACCCGGTCACTGTTCGACACGGCGGACATGGCGGAACAGGGCAAGCTCCTCGACGAGGTCGCAGTGCTGGTGGACCGGGGCGCGATCCGCACCACGCTGACGCAAACGCTGTCGCCGATCAATGCGGCAAACCTGATCGCCGCGCATCGCCAGATTGAAACCGCCACCACGCGTGGCAAGATCGTGCTGGAGGTCTGGAGCCATGACTGAAACGGATAGCAGTACCGTGGTCCATCTGGTCGCGCGCCTCGTCCCCCATCTGGGCAAGGCAGGCGAGCTTACCGAAGTGATCACGGAGCTGTTGCCGCAGGTCCGCGCAGAACCCGGCTGCATCGCCTACCTTGCGCATGAAAGCCGTGATGATCCAGGTGTCATTGTCATGATCGAGGCCTGGGCGGACCAGGCCGCGCTGGACGCCCATGCCGCTGCGCCGGCGTTTACCGGCCTGGCTGCCCGTTTCGACTCCCTGTTGGCCAAGCCGCCGACGCTGGAACGGCTGACGCTTCTCGGCTGATCTCTCGCATCAGGCGGCGCGCATCATCCGTCGCAGCGCCTGGGGCGGTTGCCCGTAGTTGCGCATGAACACCTCGCGCATGCGGCGCAGATCAATGAACCCTACCTCGCGCGCCACTGCCTCGAGGCTGTGGCGCGTATCTTCCAGCAGCAGCCGGGCGGCCTCGAGCCGCAGCTGCTCCACGGCCTTGGCCGGCGACTGACCGGTTTCGGCGCGAAACGCCCGGCTGAACTGCCGGGGCGACAATGCCGCTACCTGGGCGAGTTCCTCTACCCTCAGCGGATTGCCGAGATGACTGCGGGCATGGACCAGGGCTTTCTGAATGCGATCGCTGCTGGGCGCCAGGTCCAGCATCTCCGAATGCTGCGACTGCCCCCCTGCGCGGCGATGATGCATAACCAGCCGCCGGGCGATCGATCGGGCGACTTCATGCCCGAGATCCTTCTCGACCATTGCGACGACGACATCGAGGCCGGCCGTCAAGCCGGCCGAGGTCCAAACCTTTCCTTCATTGATGAAGATGCGATCGTCCTCGACCCGAATGCCGGGGAAGGCGTCGCGCATCAGCCTTGCATAGGCCCAGTGTGTCGTCGCGCGCCGACTGTCGAGCAGCCCCATCTGTGCAAGCAGGAAAGCGCCGGTGCACAAGCCCGCTACCCGCCGTGCCGACTCAGCCGCCGCACAGAGCGCCGCCAGCGTCGATGCCCCTTGAAGCGGCGGCGGCGTCAGCCCGGCCATCAGCAGCAAGGTATCGACCGCTCCAGCGTCGCAAAGCGGCTCGGTCGGCACGGCAAAGCCGCTGGATGATGCGACCGGTCCACCTTCCACCGAGTAGATGCCCAGCGTGTAGAAGGGTTCCTCCACCACGACATTGGCCAGTTCGAACGCGGCTTGCGCTCCGAGCGCCAGAAACTGGAAGCCCGGCGTCAGCACCATCGCGACGTGCGGCATCGCTACATCTCCAAATGTCTCAAATCATGTCGTTATACGTCATTTAAGCCATTGTCCATCCGATCCATAAGGCGGGTGTCGAAAGTCACCGACCGCTTCTTGAAAAAGGAACTATCAATGACCCTTGGAACCGCACTCATCACCGGCGCATCCGGCGGCATAGGCGCCATCTACGCCGATCGCCTGGCCCGCCGAGGTCACGATCTGATCCTGGTCGCTCGCAATCGCGAGAAGCTGCAGAAGCTGGCTTCTCGCCTGTCCGATCAAACGAGGCGTTCCGTGGAGGTGATCGCCGCCGATCTGGGCGATGCCGGAGACCTTGCCTCCGTCGAAGCCGTGCTGCGCCGCGACGCCAGTATCACCATGCTTGTCAACAATGCCGGGGTCGGCACGCATACGCTCCCTGCCAGGGTTCAGGAACAGATCGCCATCGCAGCGGCCAACGGATGCGACTATTGCCTTGCCGCCCACACCGGCGCCGGGCGCGCGGCTGGGCTTTCCACCACCGACCTTGCCAATGCGCAGCTCGGTCGTGCCAGCGATGGCCATGCAGTGGCGATCCTGAGGTTCGCGTTGGCCGTCAATGCCGATCATGGCCGCGCCGGCCCGGCCGCTCTGGCGCAGGCTCGCGCTTCGGGCCTAGCGGACGCCGAGATACTGGAAGTGATCACCCATGTCGCGGTCAGCATCCTCACCAACAGCATCAACAACCTCGTCGGCACCAGCCTCGACTTTCCGCGCGTCGCCCGCGTCGAGGCGGCGGCTGCCTGACCGGGCTCGCGAACAGAAGGAGCAGATTCATGAAACTCACCGGCAACACCATCTTCATCACCGGCGGCACCAGCGGCATCGGTCGCGCACTTGGGCAAGCGCTGCACGAGCGCGGCAATCAGGTAATCATCTCCGGCCGCCGCCGCGCCCTGCTCGACGAGGTAACCGCCGCCCATCCGGGCATGGCCGCGATCGAGCTCGACATCACCGACCTTGGCAGCATCGCGCGCGCTGCCGAAACGATCAGGCGCGATTTTCCGGAAACCAACGTGCTGCTGAACAATGCCGGCATCATGCCGTTCGATGATGCGGCAGCGGAAATCGACGACGCCATGGCGCAGGGGATTCTCACCACCAACCTGCTCGGACCGATCCGCACGACTTCCGCGCTGATCGAGCATCTCAAGGGCAAGCCGGACGCGACCATCCTCTACACCAGCAGCGTCCTTGCCTTCGTGCCGCTCGCGACAAACGCCATCTACTCGGCGACAAAGGCTGCGCTGCATTCTTACGCCCTGTCGCAGCGCTTCCTGCTCCGCAACACCAGCGTGAAGGTTCAGGAGATCGCCCCGCCTTGGGTAGATACGGATCTCATCTACAAGAGCGGCGATCCGCGGGCGATGCCACTGGACGAATTCATCGAACAGACCATGATGGCGTTGGCCAGCGATGATCCAGAAATACTGGTCGATGCAGTGAAGCCGCTGCGCGACAATCCGGGAGCGCAGGAACATGCGCTGGTCACGGCCTTCAACCAGAGCATAGCGGACAATCCTATCCCAGTCGCCGCGTGATGGGCATAAGCGGGGTCATCGCTGGCCCCGCTTCTTTCGTCGACCCTTCTTTGCCGTACAGGAGCCAATTTTCAATCTCCAGCTCCGGAAGGGCAGCTATTCAATCTACACACCTCAAAGCTGGCCAATTGTGAAGGACAGCTTCGGTGGCGAGAATCGATGATGACCGTCATTCGCTGCGATAGTGCTTGAGCCAACATAATAAGATCTGTTGACCAAACCCGACTAAAATAGCTTGGTTCAGCCATTTCGTCAGAATGCGCCGGGCCACGAATGGCCGGGCCAAGCGTGTGCCGTAGCTGCCTACCTCGCCACATCAGGTCGATGGTCGCGTGTTCGCGTGCTTGGCGGCAACTCCGAACAGAGTCTTGAATTGATCAAACAGGCCTTTGCCGCTGCCCTGTCCTTCGGTCTTCTGCTGGATCGTTTTCACCGCGTCCGACAGGGCGTCGAGATCAGTCTTGGTCGCATATCCGCCCTTCCCAGATGCGGTCCTCGCTCATTCCATGGGGTACTGGCCATGAAAACCGACCGGCTGATGGCGTTCACTGACGCGGTACTGGCGATCGCCATTACGATCATGGTCGTTGATCTGCGCGTGCCCGCCGCTCCCGGGTGGGACGCATTTCGGCCCGTAATCCCACTGATCGTCGCCTATGCGCTCGCCTTCATGAATATCGGCATCTTCTGGACCAACCACCACCACATGCTTGCGACTGCAAGCCGCGTGAACGGACGCGCGCTGTGGGCCAATCTTTTCCTCCTCTTCTGGCTGACTTTGATGCCGTTCGTAATCCGTTGGGTCGGTCTTGCCGGACTCACGCCTCAACCCGTTGCCGGATATGGAGCCGTGACCGTGATGGCTGCTGTCGGATACATCTGGCTCGAACGCGAGCTGATCCTGGCAGAGGGCACGGAGTCGCGCATTCGGGCCGTGGTCGGCTCACGCAAAAAAGAATGGGTGAGCTTCTGCCTCTATGGCCTCGGGATTCCGGCTGCCTTCATTTCGCCGTGGGTCGCTATTGCGCTCTATATCGGGGTTTCCCTCGTGTGGTTGATTCCCGATCGCCGCTTTGAGCGCTGGCACAGCTTGCAGCAGTCGGGTGCGCGTCTCCCGCCTTCACCTCAATCGTAGACTCGTATCCCGGGCCACTTCGCCTCGCTGCTAGGGAAACCTGCCTTTCGAAGTAGGGGCGATCTGGACACCGCCGAAGCGCAGCTGTCCGCCCCGACACGGCCTCTTGTGATGCTGTCGCCGATCCGAACCGACGTGAACGTGATTGCGGAATGTCTGGAGCAGTGCGACCGGTGAAGCGCGACAAAGCCTTTCGGCCACTGGCGACACCACCGTCGAGTGGGTAATCTGGAGCCAAGGTCATTTTCGGCACAGACACGGCCCGACAAGATAGGACTTGGCCCGACGTAAGATGGCAATTGAGCGGTCCGAGCGCAACCCAAGGGTACCGGGCGACCCAGTGTCCGCCTTCGAGTACGCGTCGGGTTCGTGAACGGCGACAAATTGGCGCGTGGCGGACGCGAATTCGGATCTGGCTCCTCGCAGATGGGAGGAGCCAGTCCGCATCAAATTTCGGTTCCTTCTGCCAGAGTCAGGGCATACTCCACATCGACCCCGAGATATCTAACGGTGCTTTCAATCTTGGTATGCCCAAGCAGGATCTGGACGGCGCGGAGGTTCCCGTGGCTTTGCAGATGATCGACGCCTTCGTCCGCCTGAGAGAGTGCGTGCCATAATCCTCACTTGGCAAGCCGATGCCCGCCACCCACTCATCCACTCATCCACTAGGCGGGCATACTGGCGGGTGCTCATATGGGTCGCGTGTCGGTGCGGCTCGGGAAGGCATAATCCTCTAGGGAGCCTCCCCTCAACTCCAACCATCGGAGCAGGCTCGCTCGAGCATCGTCCATCAGCTCGAACTGCACGGGCCGCCCGGTCTTTTGCTGAACGACGATCGCCCGCGTCCTAATTTTGCGGTCGCAAACAATATCGCTGATCTTGATCTTCACTAAGGCTTGTGGGGATTCATCGTGAACTGATGACGGCTGCTGCGAGGTAGATCATGGCGGAGAAGCTGCGATCCGTTTTGCAGGCACGCATTGCGATGCGTTTGAATTCCTTGAGTTTGCAGAAGAAGTTCTCGATCAGGTGGCGCCACTTGTACATTTCGGTATCGAGCGGGATGGGTTTGGCCCGTCGCGGGTGCTGGGAGATGACGATCTTTGCGCCTCGCTCGTTGAGATCGGCGACGATCTCGTTGCTGTCGAAGGCTTTGTCGGCGAGCAGCGCCCCGAATTCGATGCCTTCGATAAGGGGAGCGACCCCTACGGTATCGAAGCGATGGCCAGGCATCAGATGGAAACGCACAAGGTTTCCCAGAGCATCGGTCAGCGCCAGTATCTTGGTCGTCATTCCACCTTTGGAGCGGCCAATGGCCTGGCGCGAAGTCCCCCTTTTGCGCCCTGACCATGCCGGTGCACCTTGACTATAGTAGCATCGACCATGGCATATTCCATGTCCGGCTCATCCGACACAGCATCGAATATCCGTTTGAAAACATCGGCTTCCCGCCAATCCCGAAACCGCCGGAACGCCGTGCTCCAGTTACCGAATATCGCAGGCAAATCGCGCCACGGACTGCCCGTCCGCACGATCCATAACACCGCTTCCATAAACAACCGGTTGTTTCTGCCGCTGCGCCCCGGGTCTGTCGGCTTGCCCAGGCAGTGTGGTTCCATCTGCGCCCATTGGGCATCGGTCAGTACAAAGCGATCCATCCAAAGCCTGAATCACATCTACCGCAAAATGGGAATCCTAAATCCCCACAAGCCTTAGGTCACAGCCGCGAAGCTTGCTGTCGATGGCGAGATCAAAGAGCGCACGATCCCGGGTTCGCCCATGCTGATCAAGAAAGAAGCGGATCGCCCAGATCTGGCGGGGCTTTAGCGCGCGCTTGGCGCCGACTTTGCGTCCCGCGTTCCACGATACCCGCTCGCGAGCGGCGGGATCAAATTCTGACAATCCCATAGCACTTCTCCTCGGACCACAATGGCCCGGAGGAAGAACGCTCGAAGGGAGAACGACCCTTATGCGACGTTCAGGACCCAGTTATCGGTCCCGAGGTCCTGACGGTCCGCTATTTAATATACGCCCCTCGAAACTGGGCGCTTCTGACTGGCAGTTCCAAGACAAATTAATACGATAAGTTACTGTTCATTTGCTATTGCAGTAGAATGAGCATCATCTCTGGCGTCGCGCCGCGTGCATTCAATCACCGATGCGTTGAAGGCGAAACGGATGGGCCTGCTACGGCGGCGATGGGGCGACGCCCTCCCCCTAGCCGCTTCTGGCAAGCCAGAGCGCGAGGTTGCGTGCATAGAGCCGGGTCGACCGGCGCGCCTCAGCCGTGCGGGGCAGTGCATCGCCTGGCGGCTCGCTGACGAAACTGGGGGCACCGGCGGCCGGGTCCCAATTGTAATCGGCAAAATGGTGGAAGGTGGACTGGGCGATCGCCGGACCCCCGGCCTCGGACCGCTCGAACGCCACGGCAATATTGAACCGGCGGCCGGTAAGGGAGCTCTTGCCGCTGGCGATCACCCGTGCACTCGGATCGTCGGGCGGCGCGCCCACCGCGCCTTCATGCGGATGGGCGGGCAAATAGCGCAGCGCGCTGCCCTCCGCGTCTGGGTCCGCGAAGACGGGATGGAGGTCGCCGACGATCTCGACCTGCTGGTAATCGCCGTTCGCGCCGGAATGATAATTGGGCCAGGAAATGGTCGGCGTCTCGCTGTCGTCGTTGCATTGACGATCGAGATCGGGCTCCGGATTCCTCGAATGGAAATAGTGGGCGGCGCCGACGCCACCCAAAGTGCAGACCGACGAACCGAGATCCATATGGTCGCGCGTCACCATCAGCCCGCCGCCGTTTTTGCGGAAGCGCGAGATGGCCGCGCAATCCTCGGCGTCGAGACCATCTCCGGTATCGACGGCGAACAGCCAGAGCTCGTCATAATCGGACTTATCGAGTGTTGAAAGTACGGCGTCTGGCCCGGTCGCCGTGTCGCGATCGCGGGCGGTCACGCGGGTTATCGCCGTACCGTTCGCATCGCGAAGCCCGGCAAGCGTGTCGCGCAACATCGAAAAGCGGCCGATATGCCAGTCGTCCTCGGTCGTCGGGATGGTGGTCTGCAGAAGAATGCGGATCAGTGCGGCCATCACAGTCTCTCCTTGGCAGGTCGAATCGTCCGAGCGGCTGCATCGCGGCCGAGCGCACGATCGAGATAGGGCGCGGTACGGCTCGCCCGGCTGGTGGCGACCTTGGACGGCGGGCCGCTCGCGACGACCCGGCCACCGTCGTCGCCGGCTCCGGGACCGACATCGATCACCCAGTCGCTCGCCGCGGCGACCTTCATGTCGTGATCGACCAATACCACGCTGTTGCCGGCATCGACCAGCGCATTGAGCTGACCGAGCAGGCGTTCGACATCGGTCGGGTGCAGGCCGGTGGTCGGCTCGTCGAGCACATAAAGCGCACCGCCGCGCCGGGCGCGCTGCAACTCGGTGGCAAGCTTCACCCGCTGCGCCTCGCCGCCCGAAAACTCGGTCGCGGGCTGGCCCAGGCGGAGATAATTGAGTCCGACCTCGCGGAGCACCTTGAGCGACCGGCATACGCTCGGTGCGTCGCCGAAGAAATCCCAGGCTCCTTCCACGGTCAGCGCGAGCACGTCGGCGATGCTCTTGCCGAGATAGCGGATTTCGAGCGTCTCGGGATTGTAGCGAGCGCCGTGGCAGGTGGGGCACGGGGCATAGACGCTCGGCAGGAAGAGCAGTTCGACCATCACGAAGCCTTCGCCCTCGCAGCGCGGACAGCGGCCCTTGACGACGTTGAACGAGAAGCGACCGGCATCGTAGCGGCGCTTCCTGGCTTCCGGAGTCGCTGCGAACAGTGCGCGGACATGGTCGAATAGGCCGGTATAGGTGGCCAGGTTCGAGCGCGGGGTGCGTCCGATCGGTTTCTGGTCGACCTCAATCAGCCGCCTGATCCCGCCGAGGTCGCCGACAATTCGTCCCTTCGTCGCCGCAACAGGACGGTCCTCGAGCGCTGCTTCAGCGTCGGGTTCCTCCGGTGCCGCGACGGGGCTGCCGAGCGCGTCGGCGACCAGCTCGACCAGCGCCTGGCTTACCAAGCTCGACTTGCCCGAACCGGATATGCCGGTGACCATGGTCATGACGCCCAGCGGGAAGGCGCAATCGACCTGATTCAGATTGTTGCGCGAAACCCCCTCCAGCCGCAGCCAGCCGGTGGGTTCGCGCATGCGGCTCGGCATGCGATCGCCTTCGTCGAACAGATGCCGTCTCGTCTCTGAAGCGGCGACATCGCGCAGCCCCTTGATCGGGCCGCTATAGAGAATCTCGCCACCCTGCTCGCCTGCGGCGGGGCCGACATCGACAATCCAGTCGGCGCGGCGGATGACGTCCATCTCGTGCTCGACCACGAACAGCGAATTGCCCAGAGCCTTCAGCCCGTCGAGCGCGCGCAACAGGGCCTCGGTGTCGGCGGGATGTAGCCCGGCGGACGGCTCGTCCATCACATAGACGACCCCGAATAGGTTGGAGACGACCTGCGTGGCAAGCCGTAGCCGCTGCAACTCGCCCGGCGACAAGGTCGGCGTACTGCGCTCCAGCGTCAGATAGCCCAGGCCAAGGTCGGTCAGCACCGAAAGTCGGCGGCACAGGTCGGCGGCGATGCGCTCGACCACCATGGCCTTTTCCGGGTGGCTCTCGCGCAACGCGGCGAGCCTGCTGGCCCTCGCCTCGGCATAAGGCGCGAAAATCCTGGAGAAGTGCGCCATGGGCAGGCTGCTCATCTCGGCAAAATCGAGGCCTTCGAAGCGGACCGACAGGGATTCCGGGCGCAGCCGCTTGCCGCCGCACACCGGACACGGACTGGCGATCATGAAGCGCGCCGCGCGCTTCTTCATCATCGCGCTCTGGGTGGTGGCATAGCTGTGGGTGACATGGCGCTTGGCGCTGGAGAAGGTGCCCATATAGGCCGGCTCGGTCTTGCGCCGGATCGCGCGCTGAATCTCGTCATGGCTCCAGCCGGGATAAACCGGGACCTGGGGCTGCTCCTCGGTGAACAATATCCAGTCGCGCACCTTCTTCGGCAGTTCGCGCCACGGCGTGTCGACATCGATGCCCAGGCTGATCAATATGTCGCGCAGATTCTGGCCGCCCCAGGCCATCGGCCAGGCGGCGACGGCGCGTTCCCGGATCGTCTTCGACGGATCGGGCACCATCGACGCCTCGGTGACCTCATGGACCCGGCCGAGGCCGTGACAGCGCGGGCAGGCCCCTTCCGGCGTGTTGGGTGAGAAGCTGTCGGCGTAGAGCAGGGACTGGCCCGGCGGATAGTCGCCGGCGCGCGAATAGAGCATCCGCAGCAGGTTGGAGAGGGTCGTGACGCTGCCGACCGACGATCGGGTGGTCGGCGATCCGCGCTGCTGCTGCAACGCCACCGCCGGCGGTAGCCCTTCGATCTCGTCCACCTCAGGCACTTCCATCTGGTGGAAAAGCCGCCGCGCATAGGGCGAAACCGATTCCAGATAGCGGCGCTGCGCTTCGGCATAGAGGGTGGAAAAGGCGAGCGACGACTTGCCCGATCCCGACACTCCGGTGAACACCACCAAGGCGTCGCGCGGTATGTCGACATCGACATTTTTGAGGTTGTGCTCGCGCGCGCCGCGAACCCTGACGAAGCCGGAGGCCTTGATATCCCTCATGCGGACCTCCTGCCCACCAGCCACCCGCGAACATCCGCGTGGTGGCGCCATGTTCTACATGCCCCGGACGAGAAGGCCAAATCGGCTTACAACATCGGAAGACGGCGTGGCGCGGGGCCGAGCGGAAAGGCGGCGTCTATCCGCGCGATGTCGTCTTCTGTGAGCGTCAGCGAACCCGCCCCTGCATTGTCCCGGACATGCTCTGCGGAGGACGCCTTGGGGATGGCCAGCAAGGATGGCTTGCGTACTAGAAAGCTGAGCGCCACCTGACGCGCGGTTGCGCCATGATCTGCGGCAATCTGCGCCAGCACAAGACCGCCCGGAGTTGATGGACCCGGAAATTCGCCATGGCCGAGCGGGCTGTAGGCAACCACGGCGACGCCATGCGCTTCACACCAGGGCAGCACGGCATGCTCGATCGCGCGCTCGCCCAGATTGTAAAGCAGCTGATTGCAGGCGATCAGGCCCTTGCCGCCGGCTTCCCAGGCTGCATCGAGGTCGCTCACGTCGAAGTTGCTGACGCCCCAGGACAGGATCTTGCCCTGCTCTCGGAGCCGCTCGAAAGCCGCGAAACTTTCTTCCAGCGGATGCGAGCCGCGCCAGTGCAGCAGGTAGCAGTCCAGCCGGTCGGTCCGCAGGCGCGCGAGCGAGCGCTCGCACGCCGCCACCGTCCCGCTGCGCGAAGCATTGCTGGGCAGAACCTTGGAGACAAGGAAAACCTCGTCCCGCCTGCCCGCAATAGCCTCGCCGATCACAAGCTCTGCATCCCCATACATTTCAGCCGTGTCGATATGATCCATCTCGAGATCGAGGCCGTAGCGCAGCGCAGCAACTGCTGAGGGCCTGTGCGCGTCGTCGATATACCAGCTTCCCTGACCGATTATCCCAACCTCCCGCGACAAGGGGCCGAACCGCCGCCGCCGCATGGTCGTGGGGTCTGGACAAGGCGCCGCCCGCTGACGTTCACCCGTTGGCGGTCTCACTGGGCCGCCGCCTGCCGCGCCTGCGCGCGTGCACTCTCGAACAGCGCAATGACCGCCTTGTTGAACGAGGGGATATCATCGGGGTTGCGGCTCGTCACCAGGCCGCGATCGACCACCACTGCTTCGTCCACCCATTGCGCTCCAGCATTCTCGAGGTCGGTCTTGAGCGATGGCCAGGATGTTAGCCGCCGACCGCGCGCCGCACCCGCCTCGAGGACGGTCCAAGGGCCGTGACAGATCGACGCGACCGGTTTTCCGGCGTCGAAGAAGCCTTTCACAAACGCCACCGCCGCAGACAGCGTCCGCAGCGTATCGGGATTGATGACGCCGCCCGGCAAGAGCAACGCGTCGAAATCCTCGGGCCGGGCTTGGTCGAGCGGCATGTCCACCGGAAAGGTGTCGCCCCATTCGGTGAAGTTCCAGGCCTTCACCTGCCCCTCCTTCGGCGACACCAGCCGGGTCCGAGCGCCCGCCGCGTCAAGCGCCCTGCGCGGCTCGGTCATCTCCACCTGCTCAAAGCCGTCGGTGACCAGAATTGCGATCTGGAGGCCGTCGAGGGTTTTCGTAGCCATGTCCTTCTCCGTCTCGATAATGCCTGCGAGGGACGCGGGCGGCTTCTGATGTCCCGCATACGCGGCCTCAGCCGCGCACCTGTCCGCTGTCCCCGGGCAATTTGTAGGCGAGCACATCGGCATGCTCGATCCTGAGGGCGCCCTCCAGCAGTTCAGGCGTACGCGCAACGAGGGCGCTTCCCACCTTGCCTGCGAGATGAGCGGCGCGACCCTGGTCGCCCGGGAAAGTGTCGAAAATCGCGAAGTCCAAATCGCCGAACCGCACCGCATACCAGGTCGTCGTGTCGGGCTCTTCCATCACCGCGGCGAGGCCGTCCCTGAGGAAGGATTCAACCTCGTTGCCCTTTCCATGCTGGGCCACGAGACGGACGAACAGCGCCTTCGCCGCCGATATTTTCTGTTCGTCAACCATTCGTCATTCCTTTTCATGAGAGGGGCGGGTGCCGTTCAGATGCCCGAAATGGTGCGTTCCTGCATAACAGCCGGGCGCATCCCGATACCTTGACACCTGTCAGCAAAGGTAGCTGCGCACCGCATGTGCATCGAAGCGAGCGGTTTGATTTTTAACGGTTGCGGAAGCTTTGGCGGCGGCGCGGAAAATGTCAGCCTTCAACAATCCGGCCCGGAAAGCACGGAAGGATCGCGGATTTCGACGTAGTGAGATGTCTTGAGCGCGATCGATCCCCGGCGGCACAGAATAGTCATGGTGCGCTCACCTTTTTCATTGCGGTGCCGAGAGGCTCTGCGATGTCGTAGCGCGTGATCGGGAGCACGACCGCATGGTGTTCGCCGCGTTCAACCCTTTGAGACATCGCCGCCAGATAGGCTCCGACCTTTTCGCAAGCCGTGGTTCGGCTTTGTATCAGGAGATGATGTTCGAGCCGGCGGATCGTATCGCCCGCGCATCGCTGCATCAGGGCAGCGACAGCAGGGTAGGAACCAGTGAGCAGGTTAATCTGCTCCCGCGCGAATGACGCGATCCTCGTGTCGTTTGAAACAGCGTCTATGAAGAAAACCGGGTCGTTGGGCGAAAATCTCACATATGCCCTGGCAAAGGCAAGGATGATGGTCTGTCTGTGACCGTCGGGCCGCAGCATTTCCATTCGACTCGCCCTCCAGCGTCAGCCAGCCGTTCCTGGCGACCACCTGGATATGCTCGCCCGAACAAGGCAGTTCGCCCTTGATCGCGGCGAAGGCGTCGCGGGCGATCTCGGGGTCAGCGACCGCCCTTCAAGTCGCCCTCGACCTCGTCAAACTCGGCGTCGACAACGCCATCGTCGGCCTTGGCCTGCACTACGGAAGTCCGCACGCTGATCCCGAGTCCGTGCGCGATTATCTTGTGCGGTTCGCCTGCAACAAGCCCATCAAGAACCTCCCGCTCGCGAGGGGACAGGTCGGCAATTTTCCGCGCCGCTTCCACGACCCTGCCGTAAGACCTTGGAGTAGACTCCTTTTGCCGACTTTCGAGCGCGGCAAATAACCCGCGCGACAGGTCAGATTGGAGAAGCTTCAGTCGTTCGCTGAGCCGCTCACGCGCTCTCGCCTCGGCTTCAAGGGTCAAGCTCACTTCCTGAAGCTCGCTGTTGCGTATCTCGATGACGAGCGCGAGACCTTGTTCGACCATCTTTCGCTCTGTGATGTCGAGCGCGACCCCAATGAAAGAAACAGGCTGTCCGTCCTTGAACCGAGCAGCCCCATGGGTGGCGACCCATCGTTCGACCCCGTCCGCGCCGAGCACGCGATACTCGACATCGTACAAGCCATCGCCCGCAGGGTCGTAGGCGCGCTCGACAGCCGTCTCGACCCGATCGCGGTCTTGGGAGTGAATGCCGTCAAGCCAGACCTGAAAGGTTACTTTCGTGCCGTCGGACAATCCCCACATCCTGCGGACCCTGTCGTCCCAAGTCAGGAAACTTTTGCCGTCATGGATTTCGATCGAATAAAGCCCCAGGCCTGCAAGTTCGACCGCTGAGTTGAGGCTCTCTCGGCTTTGCCGGGCCGACTGATGCGCGCTGATGGTCTGATAAGCAGCGGCGGCGAACCGCGCGAGGCTGGTGAGAACCCGCCCATCCTCGGCGTCGAACTCACGCGACGGATCGTGGCTGATCGCCCACACCGTGCCGATCGGCACGCCATCGTGATGAAACGGCGCAAGCAGTATCTCCTCGATGTGTGGCGTCGCCTGTCCCGTTGCTGGAAACTGCGCGAGCGCATCGCGGAAGATCAGCACTTGGTTGTACTCGACGACTTTGCCGCACGGGCTCGCAGAGCGCGGCATGCTGCCATTGACGAACGGCGCCCACGCGCCAGCCACCGCCGGCCAGACAAACTCATCCGTCTCCTCGCGCAAGAGACTGACCCCCGCTGAGTCCGCGTTGCAAATCTGGAGGATGAGCTCGCACAGCAGCCTGAGCACATTGTCGGGCCGCTGCGCCATCTCGTCAGATAGCGCGATGAGCGCCGCGTTCTCGCGCACAGAATCGGGCGGTCGTTGGGGTCGCGATGAGAACCGCCGCCGCGTTAATAGAGCCGGATCGACTAGAGACTCGTTTTGCATCTCGAACCGGCGCGCTTTTCGTCGCCCGCCTCCAATTAGGACGAACTCATTCAAAAACCACTCCAGAAGACGTATGGCGACAGTGTTCGCCGATCCGTTCTAACTGCAGGTTCTTCGATCCGATCCGTCGTCGCCAAAATCCTCGTGGATGGCATGCTGGAAACTCGTTTCGAGCTCGCCGCGCAATCCGACTTCGCCACCATGGCGCCACTCTTGACGCCATCGGCGCATCTCTGTGGCTGTAGACAATGCGCTTTATGCCGCAAATGGGCAAGCGGATAGAGCTAGCCGAGCTGAGGGCGGCGGGACTGGGGTGCACGCGCCCTACGGCGGCGCCCCCTCTCCTTGGGAGACGCCGTTATTTTTCTCTCAGACCCATGGAAATTGACGATCATCAGGGCGTCCGTGCCAAGGAGGTGGTGACGTGAGAACGAGAAATCCAGGGGCAGGAGATGGCACCGATATGAGGTCGCGAAAGTTGAAATGCGCGCACTCACGCACTGCTGGCAAGAAACTGGTGGGCATGTGGGCGCGAACGAAGGGGCGATCGTCCTCACACCTGGAATTGAGCGCCACTTCAACTTTCGCGCCCCTCTTCACTACGCCAGCCCACTAACAAACCAATCGGTCCACTCGGTGGGGGCAGATCACTTGTGATTGATCCCGGCAAGGCACATATCATGATCATTGGCGGTCGGATTTGAGACTGTCAGCTCGCAAATTGGCAGCGCTGGCTTCCGCTTGTGAAAGCGACGATTTGGTCGCAGACCAGCGCCAGGAAAGTCGGACCTAAGCCATGACAGCCAAAGACGTGAAATTCGCCCACGAAGCCCGCGAACGCATTGCGCGCGGCGTCGACATCCTTGCCAATGCCGTGCGCGTGACGCTCGGCCCCAAGGGGCGCAACGTCCTTATCGATAGGAGCTTCGGGGCACCCCGCATCACGAAGGACGGCGTCACCGTCGCCAAGGAGATAGAGTTCAAGGACAAGTTCGAGAATATGGGCGCGCAGATGATCCGCGCCGTCGCGTCCAGAGCGCATGAACATGCGGGAGACGGCACCACCACGGCGACCGTCCTCGCCCAAGCGATCGTGCGAGAGGGGATGAAGTCGGTATCGGCCGGCATCGACCCGATGGACCTCAAACGCGGCATCGACCGGGCGGTCGCCGCCGTCGTGGCCGAACTCAAGGCCCGGTCCAAGCCGGTGTCGAACAATCAGGAAATCGCCCAGGTCGGTATTGTTTCAGCGAATGGCGATGCGGTCGTCGGCAATCGGATCGCCGAGGCGATGGAGAAGGTCGGCAAGGACGGCGTGATATCCATCGAGGAAGGGGCGAGCGTCGAGTTCGAGCTGGATGTGGTCGAGGGCATGCAGTTCGATCGCGGCTATCTATCGCCCTATTTCGTCACCAACAGCGAGAAGATGGGGGTCGAACTGGAAGACCCTGTCATCCTGATCCACGAAAAGAAGATGGGCAATGTGCAGGCAATGCTTCCCGTGCTGGAGGCGGTCGCGAAATCGGGCCGTTCCCTGCTCATCATCGCAGAGGACATCGAAGGGGATGCCCTATCGACGCTGGTCGTCAACAAACTGCGCGGCGGGCTCAAGGTCGCCGCTGTGAAGGCGCCGGGCTTTGGCGATCGCCGCAAGGCGATGCTGGAGGATCTGGCCATATTGACGGCGGGTGACATCATCACCGAGGATCTTGGCATTAAGCTGGAGGATGTCACGCTGGACAGGCTAGGCACGGCCAAGCGCGTGACGATCACCAAGGACAACTGTACAATCATCGACGGCGCCGGCAGTTCGGAGGCCATCAAGACCCGCGTTGCGGTGCTTCAGGCCCAGATGGAAACCAGCACGAGCGACTATGACCGGGAAAAGCTCCAGGAGCGCCTTGCCAAGCTGTCCGGTGGCGTCGCGGTAATCAAGGTCGGCGGGTCATCGGAACTGGAGGTCAAGGAACGCAAGGATCGGGTGGAGGACGCTTTGCACGCGACCCGCGCCGCGGTGGAGGAAGGCATATTGCCCGGCGGCGGCACGGCCCTGCTCTATGCGTCGAAGGCGCTGGACGGCCTTGACACCGTCAATGACGACCAGCGGCGCGGCATCGACATCATCCGTAGGGCGCTCCAGGCACCGCTCCGCCAGATCGCGCAGAATGCCGGATATGACGGCGGCGTGGTCGCCGCCCGATTGCTGGACGGGAGGGACGAAAATCTGGGCTTCAACGCGCAGAGTGAGCAATATGAGAACCTCTTCCAGTCCGGTGTCATCGATCCCACCAAGGTCGTCCGCACAGCCTTGCAGGACGCGGCCTCCATTGCCGGACTGCTGATCACCACCGAAGCGGCGGTTGCCGAACAGGGAACTGAAAGCGATGGTCCGCAGGCGGCTTCCGACATGAGATTCTAGCTGGGGACATCCGTCACCGCGGCGCCCTGACGAATAGATGCGACGCGTTCGGACATTTCATGGTAGAAGCCATCATCACCTCGGTCGTGCCGCAGGCATGTTGTGACAGAGACCTTTGTGCTCCCGCCTGCAAACGGGAGATCGCGCAATGCCTGACCGTCCGAGCCGCTCCCGCGCTGTCGCTGCGACATCGTCATGACCACCCGCATGACACGCACATCGATGACATTTGCGGCGCCGTTTCATCTGACGGGCTTCGAAGCGCCTTTGCCAGCTGGCACCTATGTCATCGAAACGGAAGAAGAATCGCTCGAGAGTCAGGTCCATACGGCCTTTCGTCGGATGGCAACGACGCTGCGTATCCGAACCGGGACGACCATCGAACATCATCAGGTCGATCCCGAGGATTTGGAGGCGGCATTGCGCCGAGATGGAGATGCCGCGCGAGAAGGGTTGGTTTCAGTTGGTCCGCCAACGGCGCAAACCCGCCTCTCTGATGACCTTCCGCCCAGGGACTGGCGTTGGGTCCCGCTGTGGGTCCGAAACACGCCCTTCAATGGTAGGCGGTAGTCGGTCATGCTCAACAATTCAGCAATGTGCAGGCAGCAGGCAGCGCATCATCGGCAGATTGCTGCCGCCTCCTCCCTTGAAAAGGTACGAACGATTGCGCTGGCCGCCGCCACCGCTTGGGACGTGCAGGCCAGCGAGGCTGAAGCGCGCGAAGCAGGAAAGCCGGATATGCTCAGCGCGGAAGACGCGGCGATCGCTCTGGAATTTCGGCGGGAGGACGAGGAAGAAGCGCGGATGCGCGCCATCGACACATTGGACAAGTCCGCTTTCGACCCTCTGCAACAGCTGTGATGAGATGCGTGTATGACCGTTCAGATTGAGCAATTCGGCATCTGGCTGATATGCCAGCACGGTCGGCCCGGCTGGATGGGAGACCTTGCACGGGCGGCGGCAGGCGACCGGACATTTCCGCGGTCGGGAGACCCTGACAGCGTACGGGGTCATCTCAATCGGACGCATGCGGAAGCAGACATGTTTGAGGCGCTGGAGGATGCGGAAGCGCTCAGGTTCGGTTTCGGAGGGCACTGATGCAGCCGCCCGTGACAACAACTTCCCTGCCGCTCATGATGAAACCGCAGTTCAAAATTACTGCTTGAAGGAGCCCCAGATGGCGAAAGGTCAAAAAAAATCGAACCGCGAGGTTCGCAAGCCCAAGGCTGAAAAGCCCAAGAAGCACAACGCCTCCAACCCTTCGCAAAAGCCCGGCGGGTTGCAGATAGTGACCTTGAAAAGCTGAAAACCTTCCACCGGTCGATCGGGCGCGCCAGGCATTGCGGCGCCGAGTTCGCATGCTCAAAAATGGTCTTCGGTACAAGGCGGCGGGCCTCCGTTTCCTTCCATGTCTGAATTGCTCTGCATTACTTCAGCCATGGTCGACCCTTCCCGGTCGCTCAGCCGCTGATTTTCCGTTTCCAGATGCGGTCGGTCCGCTATACCATCTCAATCCTTCCCAGTTGGATTCAGAGGAGGTCGAGCAGGAGGTCGGTATCGGTGTCAGGGTCGAAGCCTTTATTGTCTTCGCTCGACCAAGCACCAAAGAAGTCCTCGACCAAACCCTCTGTCGCAATTCCGATGAGCGCTATCGGGCTCTTATACTTGCGGTAAAAGTAGCCGACGCGCTGATAATCGTCGTCATCGACAAAATCCTCTCCCGCTGTCTCGTATCACACGGTGTGCCAGATGTCATCGACCTGCGAGATCGAGAACGGCCCATGCGCCTTTTTGAGAATCTCCCCTTCGAGGCAAGCGAGATTCAACTGAGCCAGTTCGGTAAACAAGCGCGCAATGTCGATCGCGACATCAAGATCGACAAGGTTCGCGCCGAATAGCGACAGCCCAGTCGCTGGGAATCTATACGAGAAGAGATCGCGCTGCTCCTTCGCGGCGCGGAGGATCGGGCCACACCGCTGTTCCTCATCCGCGCTCAAGCGCTTCAGTTTGTCGGCGGCGACGTTGAGAATCTTGCTGTGCGTCATCTCGATGGTGGTCAGACCCTGCCATGGAATGCACGGCAGGGTGAAGATGAAGGCCCGGCAGCAATTCAGCATCAGATAGTAGCTGAGATAGGGCCTGACTGCCTGGAGGTTCTCGTCACGGGCATAAAGAGCCGTATTCGCCAGTAGGGTCGAGGACAAGACGAGCTTCAACGCTAGATAGCTTCGGATGAACCATTCGGCGTTGCGCTCATCATCGAAGCCGGTTGCGATCGGAGCCGCCAGCGCGCGAGTCCTTGCAATATATTGCAGGATCGCCGTGTCACCCGACTTGGGGAGCTCTTGGTAGCGATATTCGAAGTCGGAGCCCGCTAGGCGAGCGATGCCCGCAGCATCGAGTCCGGTGGCGGTGGTCATGTGTGGCTGGACCTGTATAGAGTTGTTGATCAAAAGCGTCGCGGGCGCCTGCCGCCTCTGCGCGCGGTACCAGCTTTTCGATCGGGGTCGATCCGGTAATAGTCCAGCATTGAGTGCGCCGAGTTGCCTCCTCCGTGCAGCATGGCGACAATAATCGCCAGCGCGACAAAGGCATCAGCAGTGTCAGCTTCTGTTGGTGCCTCGTGCTTTTCATTGTGGGCGATGGCGTTTCGAAGCAGTTCCATCGACTTAAATCTCGTCAGCAAAGAACCCCAGAACGGGATGCTGTTGAGACCGCCATGTCGCTCGAGTCCGGTAGCGACCACCAGTTTTCCGAGCTTATCCGGGAGCCGGTCGTTGTATGGGATCTTGCTGTTTTCTCCGTCGCCATGGAGGGTGCGACGTCGCGCCTCGATCACGCTTTCCAGCGCGGAAAAATAGCAGAAGAACGCTTGTTTGGATCGCCCCTCGAGCTCAAAAGCAAAGCCTTCGGCCAGGGTCTCTCCCGCGAAGCCTAGGAGACCGCCGTAGGTGCATCCAAGGATGGACAGCCTCAGCGATATGTCCAAGTTGAGTTCGAAGGATACGCCCTTGAGATGTCCACGCAGGATGATCTGGCAACCGAAGCGGTCGATCAGTTCGATGCCATACCGGATCGCTCCGATGTCCCCGTCGCTCGACGCCTTCGGCAATTCCTCATCCGCAATCGGCTCGTCGATATCGTAGCCATAGTCTTCGAGTTCGACATCGAAAAGGTACAGCCAGTCGTCGTGCAGGGATTCGCGCTGCCACAGCGGGTAATCTCGATCATCCATCCCGGAATAGGCGACCGCCTCATAGTCCGGCTGCGGCTCCGATCGGATGATCTTCGTCTCCCGCTCGGCGACCCCCAGTTTCGTGAGGACTTGCTCCCTGTTGCTGGCAAGCAAGCTGCACAGTTTGTTCCAATCTTTCATTAAGCGCGCGTCCCCACCTCGCGAAGATCACGATACTGCGATCCGGATCATCTAGGCCCGCCCCCGATGGGCCCAAGCCTTCATCGCGTACTTTTCGAGATCGTTGATGATCTGCATGGCAAGCTTTGGCGAGACCATAACCTTCTGCCCGAAGTTTCCGTCGGACTTAAAGTGCTGGCCCTCGTAGGTGATGTCCACCGTTCGATAGGCGTGGTACGCGCCATTGTAATGGGCGACCGCGTTGCGGATGTGGTAGAATAACGCGATTTCGTCACGCTCATTCTGGGAAAATCCCAGAATGCCGTTATGGAAGTCAGCTTGCAGCATGGTTGTCTGCGTTGCGTAGTCAGGCGTGGTCAGGTCTTTGATAACCTGCTCGAATACACTCCACCCCGACATGACCAAGGCCGTGATCGCATCCTCTTTCAGGTTGGCCACGACTTCCGGTGTGATTGACTGCAAGACCTTGACCGCGAGTTCATCGTTGAACTGGCCTGCCATAGCAGCGGATACGCTCGATAGATCGCGATGTTTTTCGATGTCTCCGCCTTCAAACCAGAGCAACATCCCCATCTTCACATAGAAGCAGGACTTCATCGTCTCGAAATAGCCGAGCACTTTATCGCTCGTCAGATCGTTGACGCTCTCATTGGTATTCATCGATCATCCTTCATGTATCCCGTGAAGCGTTAGGGTCAGGCGGTCCATTTAAGAAGTTGTCCCAGCCTGCTCGCAAATAGACTGGCCATCGGCTGCACCAGTGAGCTTCCACGCAGAAAATTCTCTTCGTTTAACATTAATCGAAGAAACTGTTGAGAAGCTGGAAATCGAGTTGCACAAGCTTATCGATCGGTTTGAGATACCGCTCTATATCCTTGAACAATGCAGGCATGTCAGCCAGTTGGCTGTCGGTATAAATTAACGCATAGATGCCGTGCTTCTTGAAGAAGGAACGGTGCTTGGTCATCTCCTTCTCAAAATTGTCCTTCGCCATGTCATTGATCTTGGCCTGAGTAAGGCCCTTCAAGCCGGACAGGTAGCCGTGGGTCGACCAGGGCGAAAGCTCGTAGCCGACCTTCTCCATCGTGAACGGATTTATGATTGTGAAATCTAGGCGGTATTTATGGGCGGTCGACTTCCCTTCGAACCGATATTCCGGGATTAGAAGCGGCACATTTTCCGGCTCGTCGGCATTTCGGACGAAGTCGAGATAGAGCTTCGCGACCGCCTTCTCATAGGGCGAGCCCGACGCCCGGACGAGCGTGTGCTTGAAAAATGTCAGATAGGCCTCGACATCGGCGAACTGGATTCGATCGGGATCGCCGCCGACGACCAGTCCGCTTTGAAGGATGTGGCCGATAGTCCAGTACCGCTTGGGAAAATGCCGAATCTCGCTGCGATCGTTGACCCACTCTCCGTTCCTGAACACTGGCGTGATGAGCAGACCATAATCAGCCTTGTTCTGCCCGATCCAAATTACGGACTCATCAAGGTGTGGCCGCTGGCGGGCCAACTCTTCCAAATGATTGAGGTACATACGTTTCAGGAAGAGCCTGAAATATTTCCGCGCTTCCGAAGACGCTTTAATCGTCTCATAATTTGTTCGATGAGCGTTCTGAAACTTACCTTTGGGCGACATCGCCGCCTTAAAGCCCTTCATGTAGAGAGCGGCATATTCGTCGGGCGACATTATCACTTCATGGTGAAGGTCAATGAACTCAGCCGCCTTACCCCCGATCATCGCGTTCAGCGAGCTTTGTGTAGTGTAGCCAGTCTCCAGCAATACCTGTGGTAGCATCTTCGCGAGTTCCGCCTTAATGTCGGCGATCATGCGGTTGCGCGCCGTCTTCACAGGATCTCGCACCTTGGGCTGGGCTGGCGTAACAACGCCCGCCTTTGCCTTTGCGGTGATGGCGGACGGCTTTGTAAGCTTGATCTTTTTGGTTGTTGGATTTGCCAAGTTTTTGGTCTCTTCTTTGGCTGGCCAGTGCTTGAAGCGGGCATGGACGGATCCGGAGCCAGGGCAAGTCCTACATCTCGATCCACAAGTGATCAATTCGGATAGGATCGAGACCCGTACGTCGCAAATGATTCGATTCCAACGCCGCAACCCGTTTAGCTTTGTTATGGGTGACGAGTTTAAGCTTATCGGAAAGCGACCATCCCGTTACGGGTTCACCGACAATGCCATCGACCCAGCTATCGATTTGGTTCTGCCAGTGGGCGACGTCTTTGTCCTGCACGTAGCCGATCATGGCGGCCCGAAGGTGCGCCGATCCATGGTGGCCGGCTTTGAAACGCTGGATTCCGCCCGTAGAACTAAATCGGCTAATGAGATATTCTCGTTCGTCCCGCTTTGCGCCTGATGGCGTTGGCAGCCGCTTGCATTCAATCGGCAAGAGCAAATCATATTCAGTATATTCCCGCCCTGCGATCCAGATAACCGCACCGCTCGGCGCTGCCACTAGGTCAAGGGTACGCGAACGATTACCGTCGTCGGGTTCTTCACGGCGAAATTGAAGAATGTCCCACCCCTTCGAGTGGCGCGTCAGGCTGTTAAGTCGCCCGCAAAGCTGAGTAGTAAGAATGTCTTCCCCTGTTTCCAATGGGCGCGCTGGATCGTCGCGCCACTCAGGCAGAGTGCTCCCGATAAAGCCGATCAAGGATGAGAGCCATTCGCCCGCTTGATGAACCGTAGGGTTTAATGAGCCCGAGTATCCTGCGCCCCCGCTTTCCTCCGCAAGCATTTCAAAAGCCCTGCGCGCGAAGGTCCGCCAAGACATCATCCGCATCCCGTAGCGCAATAGAGCGCGTCCAAAAGCGATGTCGGTCGGGCTTAAGTAGGAAGATGAAATTCTGGTCGTAAAGGCGAGTGATCCGCGTAATCATCAGGCCTGACTGGCGGCGCTCATGTAGCAAGGCATCCAACTTTTGGCGAAGCTCCTCAGCACCTGACCAGTCGACATTGCCTTTTCCAAAGGCATAGGCTTTGCAGATTGCTCCCGCCCATTTGTGGGCCTGGAGCACACGCAGCGGGTTGCGGCCATACACCATGTTAATCTGATCAATCAGCACCTCGTCAAAGGTTCGGAGCGCCTCCTCTGGTACGCGCTTCATGAGATCAGAGTCAGCCCCGCGACGAATGAAGTCACGCTGATAATCGACAATATCCTGTGCAATGATCCGCTCATTGGCGCTGAGATCGAGGTTCTCGTCTTCCGGATAGGGCAACGCCAGGATGTCCGCGCTCAGAACTGCCGTCGCCCGCTGCACGAACATGCTGGGGCTGACCCCCGCGACATAGGCTTGCAGAACGGTCCGCTCCGTAGTGAGCCAAGCCTCCACTGCCTTTAGAAGCGGAAGATCCTTCTGATCCGCTGCCAGGCCGACGATGCGGTGTTTGTAAGCCAAGTAATGGCCTTCCCACAGGCCGTGATGAAGCTCATCATTTTCCTTGATGAGGAGAAGCGGTGGCGTGAAGCGCTTTGCGCTCTTCACGTCCTTGATTGGCTGATCCGGAATGGTCTTGATCGCATTAGCGTCGATTCCAGTCTCCGACAGCGCTTCCGTTGGGAGCACTGGTTTGCCAATGAGGTGGCTGGCAGGCCGAGAAATTTTCTTTTTGCCCGCGATATAACCTTCGCCGGCATCCCATCCTCGTGTTTTGGCGAGATCACGCAGCGTTGGATAGCTTCTCAGCCGTTCGATGAGCGCACGCGGGCGCGCGCCGCCCAGCAAATTGGCGCGCCATATATCCTGAGACGTTATGATGTCGGTTTGACGTAACCAGTAAAGGTCGTAATAGTCGATATCGAAGCCCTGCTCGGCAGTCGCTCGACCGTTCCGGCGGAAAACAGCATGGAGTATAGTGTTCTGCTCAACAGGTTCAGACGCCTCGATTAGGACAACCACAACCTTGGGGTCTGCTTCACCCTTTTTGAAAAGGCCGCGGACAGAAACAAAGTCGAGGATTTCTCGCGCTCGCCAGCGCTTGAAGAACCCCTGCCGGAAGGCTGAGACGTTCTGATTGTAAAGGAAGCCCGCCGGCTCGACCATCGCCAAGAGGCCACCGGGCACCAGCAAGTCCATCGCATCGTGTAGAAAGAGATAGGCAAGCTGGTTGTCTGGCAGCTTACCGTGAGCCTTAGCAAAAGCTGCGGCGCCCTTTCGTGCGCCATCCGTCGTCAGCTTGGATTCAAATGGCGGATTGCCGACGATGATCGCGACATTCGCTTTAATTAAACCCGCGATCTTAGCCGCAAAAAAACAGCTTCCATGCAACGTCTCGCCAGCAAGTCGAGGAAAGAGCTTCACGCTCGCGCGGATATCTTCAGGCTCCAAGGCGTCACAAAGGCTAAGGCAAAGACTGAAGGCCGCCAGCTCTACGGCTCCGTCCTCAAGATCGACGCCGTGTACACGAAGGAGCAGGTCGCGGAGCACCTCGACTCCGGGTCGCTCCCACTTGTTGCTCGCGCGCCAATGCAGAACGAGCCTTTTATAGGCTTCAACCAGGAAGACACCCGATCCACAGGCCGGATCGAGGATGACACCATCACCTGCCATGACGCGCGCAATGCGATCCCAGCTAAGCGCCTCCTCGAGCATTAAGCGAACCAGCGCCGGGGGTGTGTAGATTGAGCTGGCTGCATCCTTGACGAAGAGCTGGTAGATGTTGCTGATCAACTCCACCGGTAAGTCGCGGAAGGAATAGAGACGCCAGAAGCTAATTTGCCCCCCTTCATCTTCATAGCCCTGAACGAGACGCGCGTACCGATCGAGCTCGGTGCTCATCGAGAGAGCATCACGTTCGCCACTCTCTAGTCTGAATACATGACCATTAAAACGTTCCTCGAGCGCTTCGAGGAGTGAGACCAGGGCTGGCCCGTTTCCCAGTACCTCGAAGAAGCGGGTGGCGCCTGGTAAAGCTCGATTAAAATCGTCGGGCAGCAGCACCGAACGCTCTTCGAGGTAGGCGATCAGCAACGAGAGGATCAAAAGCCTGCGGCGTAAGCGGGCGTTGAGCAAATGACTTTCGGTCAGTTGGTGGGCAAGCGCTCTGACGCCTGCTACCAGCTTGCGGTGCGCCGACTTGGTAGCCGAGAGCATCAGGTCGCAGGCTTCAGGATCGTCCCAGATTGCACCGTTGCGGATACGCTGTGCATCCCACCAGATGTCGAGCTCAGAAATCTCTGCGCCGATCGTCAGGGTCCGGATGGGATTGCATATCGGAACTTCGCCAGAACCGACGAAGTCCGGTTCGTGAACACATCGGAACAATTGGATCGAGCCCGGCCCGACGCGGTATAGCAACGGCACGCCGCCCCAGCTCCACAAGCGCTTGTGGAGCGCTGCGAAGCGTGCATCGTCGGCGTGATCCTTCGCGTCAAAGATGAAGGCCTGAGCAACCGGCGCGCGCCCGTGACGCTGTGCCTCGAAAAACACCGCACGAGCGCCGTAACTGTCTGCCCGTTCGATTACGGCGACGACATCTGGCGATTGGCCGTTCGGATCAAAATCCTTCACGGCCACTAGACCGTCTACCGATGGAAGAGCCGCGCTTGTGCCAATGGCGAAAAGCCACTCAGCGCCCGCGAAAGAATCAGACGATGCGTGAATCGTCATCGTTGCCCCCTGCCATTGCAGGCAGCTGTTAGCTGATATGAGGAACGCATTATTTCTGCCGCTTCTTTTTCGACAGCAGGAATCCTTCTTTCAGGAGATCGGTCATCGTGATCCCCTGTGAACCAGCGAAGCCTTTGAATTCTTTCTTGAATTCGAGGCTTACCTTGAAGTTCAGCGATTTGTTTTCGCTGTCCGTGGCTCCATCTTGTGCAGGACGTTCGCGGTCGCTGTTCGCCATCTGACGTTCCCTCGCAACGCGACCTAGCCCATCCAGCCGCCTGACGTGAGTGATGGATAACGATTTCTGCTTTTCTGGCAAGCCGGAAACATGGAAATTGGGAAAGCCAGAAATAACGAATTCGGGATCTGGTACTCGCTCCTGACGAACTCCCGCTCAATTTTTGTGTTGGAACCCATAGAACCCGCGTCGAAATTCCGCCGCTTGGTACCATTGCGATGGGCAAGCAGCCGGCAGTTGCCGGTCGCGCGCTACGTGCAAGAGCCTGCTGCGCGTCGAGGAAGACGGAAGCCCGATCCACAAGCAAACTCGCCGAAGCTGCAAGGCGTCGAGAATATCGAACGATGTCAAATTCTCAGTTCAGCTTCGCTACGAGACGCAATCGTTGCTCCAGATGTACGAGAAGTGGGAGCCATCTGGCCTTGTCGCGGCGCATAGCTCCTGAAAGAAGCGGAACGGTTCTGTTGCGAATTTGGGGGAATCAAAGTGGGCGAGGCAAAACAACGCGCGCGTATTCGGGCGGAAGCCTTTGCTGCTACCGCGCCGATCAACCGTCGGCGGTTCAATCTCTTCGCGATCGGCACGCGCATGTCTCTCATTGCTCACCTTGCGGAGGAGGTATCTTGGTGGGCGGCAGCTGATGAGGCCCTGCTGGGAGTCGTTCTCCTCGATAAGATCGACGATGACTATGGCTGGCTGATCCTCGCCCGTGATCCGATCGGTCGCTTCCGCGCCATCGCCGTCAATTCCAGCCTGCCATCGCAGTTCCGGGCGGAGGAAGCGCTTCGCATCGAGGTCGCCCGGATGGTTCGCGAAGAGAATATTGCGGAGCTCGGCAACCAAGGCGACACGCCCAATGCACCAATCGACTTGCTGCGCGTGCCGGCTGGAACAGATCCGGCGGAGCTGCATCCTTACTTCCGCGAGCTGCTGGAGCGGCCATCCCGCTCACCCGGCCGCGCTGTCGTGCGTGAAATCGGACCATGGCTGACCCCAAAGGATCCCCACCTCGTCGAAGAGTTTCAGCGCAAAGCCTTTGACCAACGCCTTTGGGAGCTCTATCTCTGGGCGGCCTTTCGGGAATTCAATCTCGACGTCGAGCAGCTCGAGGCGCCGGACTTCCGCTGCTCCGCGCCCGGCATCGATTTCACGGTAGAAGCCACCACGGCCGCACCATCGACCATGGGGCCGCTCGCGTCGCACCCGGACCCGAAGACCGCAACTGAAATCGACGAGTTTCTGCGGAATTATATGCCGATAAAATACGGGTCGGCGCTCCACTCCAAGCTGATAAAGGTCAACGCGAAGGGCCTTCATTATTGGGAGCGAGAGGAAAGCAAGGGCAAGCCGTTCCTGTTGGCGATCGCCGACTTCCACAAGCCAGCCGCAGACGGCGAGCCTGCCTCCCTCACATTCACGCAATCTGCGCTATGGCAGTACCTCTACGGCCACCGTGTCCGCGCGGAGATGCGGGATGGCGCGCTCGTGATCATCCCCGAACCAATCGTGGAACATGAATTTGGCGAGAAGCGCATTCCCTCGGGCTTCTTCGACCAGCCCCTGGCGGAGAATATTTCGGCCGTCATATTCTCCAATGCCGGTACGATCGCGAAATTCGACAGAATGGGCGTGGTCGCCGGGTTTGCTGAGCCGGGCGTCCAATATGTCCGGTTCGGCTTGCGGTATAACTCGGATGCGAACGCATCGATGGGTACGCCATTCTTCGATAACGTCCAGTCCGCCGACTATGAGGAATGGTGGACCGACGAAATCCAAGTATTCCACAACCCGCGCGCCAAGCTGTGTCTAGATTTCTTCGCTCTTCCGGGCGCAACACATCACTATTTCAAAGATGGCGAGCTGCATAGCTTCGCGCCAGAGGGGAGCGTGCTGTCGTCCTATACCATGCTCATGACGACACATGACGAGGGCCCCTTGAACGCTCCGCCCGGATGACTATTGTTGCTAGATAGTGGCGTGTTTGGGGCAAGTGACCGGCGGTAGCTTCTACGATCTGATGACCGAGCAACAAGGGGAGCGTAACGATAGTTAGGCCGTTGGCAAGACGCTTACGGGGAATGTCGGCTTACCTTAGTTCCCAGCTTTTGAGCTGACGGTCCCATCCCTTCACTCCGAAGCTGCCATTCATCAAGCACGTGAACGCCCGCTTTCGTAGGATAGGTGCTCCAGACCGGACTGAGCGAAATGTCCCAGCTGCCGCCTATCAACGTCGGCCCTTGACTGATTGTTAGTGGAGGATTTCTCGCTCCTAGCTGCAGTCGGTTCCGCTTCTTACTGGGGCTTCAATCAGCGGCGGCATCAGATTGCGTAGAACGGCTTATTCGACGCCATCGTTCGTCCTTCGTTTCCAGTTGGGACATGCTTGAAGCGATCATGGGAATGAAGACGACCTATATTGGTTACATCATGAACCTAAGGCGCAGCCGCGGGTAAAGGCGTCCGGCCAAGGATTAGATCTGACGCTTTCTCCGCGATCATGATGGTGGGCGCATTTGTATTACCAGACACCACCTGCGGCATGACGGACGCATCCACGATGCGCAGTTGTTCGATGCCATGTACCCGCAGATTGGCATCGACGACGGCTTCAGCTCCATTGCCCATCTTACAAGTGCCGGCAGCATGATGATCGTTCGTCAGGGTCGCACGTATGTAGGCATCCAACTCTGCGTCATCGTCCATGTCGCGGACCGGAATATCTGCCTCGACGCCATATTCCCGAAATGCGGGTTGGCGATAAATTTCGATGGCCGTTCGCAAAGCTGAGCGTAGGCGCTTCCTATCTCCAGATTCGGCAAGATAATTCGCGTCGAGGATCGGCAAGGCCAAGGGATCGGCTGAAGCCAACCGCAGCTCACCTCGGCTCTCGGGCACGGTAAGCTCCATCCGATTAACCATGCCATGCTCTGGCAGGGGGTTACTCGTCAGTTGGTCGAGCCGAATAGGCACAAACTGATATTTGATGTCCGGCACCAGCTGTTCAGGCATCGAACGGATCATGCCCACTGCCTCAATCGAACATTCCGCCATGAAACCTTCGCGCCTCAAGACACCTCGCAACAGCTCTTTCCCAGCATGGAGCGGGTTGAGTAGTTTAGCTTGGGACAAAGGCGACGTGCAGGTCGCATGGGCAGTGATGCTCGCGTGATCGTGCAGATTGCGGCCTACCCCCTTTAAATCGGCATGAACGCTAATCCCGTGCGAAGACAACTGCTCGCCGTCGCCGATACCGGAGAGCAAGAGCAGATGCGGAGAATGGAATGCTCCAGCGGACAGTATCAACTCGCCCGCCGAAAATCGATTCCGGTCCCTTCCTTGACGCACTTCAATAGCTGTGGCTTTGCCCTTCTCGATCACGACGCGGGTGACATGTGCGCTCGTCATCACCGTTAAGTTCGACCGACTTCGCGCCGGTTTCAGGTAAGCAGACGCTGTGCTCCACCGGCGGCCTCGCCAAACCGTAGACTCAGCAGGCCCGAAGCCCTCGCGTCGTGCGCCATTTATGTCGTCATTATATGGATAGCCTGCTTCCACTCCGGCCCGGATGAAAGCCTTCGCCAAAGGATTTTTCACCTCGGACCGCGACACATGGAGCGGCCCTCCCACGCCATGATAGGCGTCCGCGCCGCGCTCATGATCTTCTGCACGCTTGAAATAAGGGAGGACGTCACGATAGCTCCAGCCTTCATTCCCCATGGCTGCCCAACCATCATAGTCTTCCGCAGCGCCCCGACAGTAGAGCATCCCATTGGTCGAACTTGACCCGCCCAGCACCTTGCCGCGCGTATCGCGTAGGACACGGCCGTTGACATGAAGCTGCGGCGTGGTTGAGTAGACCCACGCGAACTTTCCAAGGCGGTACATGGAAGAGAAAAAGCCCGGTATGTGGATCAGCGGGCTGCGATCGGCAGGACCGGCCTCGACCAACAGCACCTTCAATCCTGTGTCATCCGTCAATCGGTTAGCCAACACGCAGCCCGCTGATCCCGCCCCGACGATGATGATGTCATAATGCTTCGGGGTCATAGCCACGCCTCTCCTACCGATCCTTATGTCGGCTGGGATTGTCGCAAACCCACCGCCATGCTTATGTGACCGCGTGGTACTCACCGGTACGGTTGGCGTAAAGGAAGAACTGAAATCCATTCTCTGACAGGCTTGAGCTGCCGCGCGACGATCAGCGCCAGGCATTCTCTGCTGGCACCGTGGAATGATGCTGAGGGACATCGCTTGGCGGCCGTCATGCGTGCCCCTTCGACGAAGTCATAGGCGAGATTTCACGGGCCATACCCCTGCCTCCAAAGCAGACGGTGCAAAAGTCCCCAAAGTCGGTCGAGCGTGTGCCACCAAAGCTTGATGAACGAACGGCCGGTTTCAGGGAGTCGAACCGTCCAACGGCCGCTTTGTCGGCGGCAGCCGCCGTTAAGGAGGCTAGCGTCAACAGCAGGAACTCCGCACCCAACTCATTTGATACGGCCGCCTTGCTCGGCTGCGTCCGGGCTACCATCCAATACTAACAGTGGTAAGGACGGCGGATGGAAGACCCTGTTGCTCATCCGGTGCTGAAACAGCTGACCCTTTCCAGAAGCGATATGGAGCGGTTGGCGGGGAAACCGCACACAGTGGTCGAATGCGAACTCGTCCGGGTCGATCTTTCTGGTCTGGATCTGTCGCAATGGTCGTTTGAAAAATGCGACCTTCGGGAGGCCGACTTTCAGGGAGCGAAACTGGAACGCTCCGCGTGGCGATCATGTCGCGCGGCCTTCGCCTCATTCGCCGGCTGCGACCTGTCCGAAGCGTCCTTCGCCAATAGCGATTTTAACAACGTCACGCTCAAACGCGGCAATCTCGACGGCGCAAAAATCGTGGGGTGCAAGTTCACGGGCGCAGACTTGACTGACGTGAGGGCGTTGGAGATCCGGTTCGAGGAAACCTTGCTTATAAATGCCAAGATGCCGGGGCGCGATTTTCGGAAAGCCACGCTGACGCGCCTGGATTTTTCGCAAGCTGACCTGCGCAAATGTGATTTTCGCCATGCCACCTTCAACAATTGCAGTTTGCGTGAAGCGCTGCTGGATGCCGCACGATTTGACGGTGCCGATCTGCGCGGTGCGGACCTTGGCGGTGTCCGGCTTGGAGATGCATTACAGTTCCGCGGTGCGACAATCTCAAGCGAGCAGGCAAGTCAGCTTCTGAGTGAGCTCAGACTGAAAGTCCGCTGACGTTCCAGATTGCCCCACAACACAAATCGCGGCTGCGCCGATATTTTCCAAGCCTTGAACGTGATGAACGATTGGCCGCTATCGGGGGCGCTACCGTCGGTGGCTACGTCTCCTAAGTTGGCGGGAGCTACCAAACCGGATCGCCGCGGGCATAATCTGAAGCTTGTGCTGCGCTCGGAAAAGGAGCGCCCGGCGAAGATCGATCCGGACCTGGTCGCGCTGCTGCAAAAAGCAGAGGCTATCCGGCATCAGCTCTTTACCATCAGCGATCCTAACCGGCGGCCTGATCGCGTTGCCGAGCGGATGGCGCGTTTGGCGTTCCTCGCTCCGGACATCGTCGCTGCGATTCTCGAAGGACGGCAGCCGGTATCGCTCACATCCCGGCGGCTCCTGAAATACACAAGCGTCCCGCTCGATTGGAAAAGCCAGCGCCAGGCGCTCGGCTTTTAGCCTCTCTTCCAAAACTGTGGACCACCTGAAAAGGCCTCGTGAGACGCGGGGCCTTTTTTGTGGGATTTGCGCGGAAAAGCGTGTCTCTGCGGTCCACAGATTTGGAAGAAGGACGCGAAAGCGCGCAGAACGACGCCATTCTGAGGGCACGCAGTAGAGCGGCCGAAAAGTACCTCGTCATGTCGGAATGTGTGGCTGAGGACGCAGTCCCGTGCGAACCCGTCTCCGTGTCGAATTCCCTGCTATCGGACGGTTTACAGCGAATCTATAGCGATCACGCTCATGAACGACGACGAAACAGCCAGCAAGTGACGGAAAATACGCCCTTAAATGGGGGAATTCCCTGGCGACTTAACAGGGAAATTTTTGTGGACATCAGGGAGCTTACTCCGATTATCTGGAACAATCAGGAGGGAACAGGGGCGTGGCATCCATGCGCCACTTCTCGCCGTTCGCCGGAGCTTGTGGATTTCCTGGAAGCAGTCATTCGTTGGCAATTGTGACCGACCGGAAGGAACTGGGACATTCGCGACAGTCAGCTTCGGAGCACTGCGCTGTTGATCACGGACACCGAGCAGGCCTGCAGGCGCAGTCCGTTACCGTGGCAATACCTGCTGCTGGCGGCAACGGTTTCGTCGCGTAATAGAACAAGTCTCGTAGCGCGGGGGCGTGACAGGTTGCTAAGCTTTCGCGCATAGGATGGCCAACGGACCAACCGAGCGCCAGTGGCGTTGCCTATATCCGTCCGGGGGGGATAAACTGACATGCGGCGCCTATTTCCGACATTGGACCTAGTTAGCCAAGAATATGTACTTGTCCAGGCGTGGAAGAAGTCAGCATCCTACATACGGCACCACAACTGGTTCTCCGACACGCTCGAGCTCGATCGCGCCGCTGCGAACCTCCCTGAATTCTTGTCCCAGCTATCGGAAAAGCTACGCTCGGGCGCCTACGAGACGAGTGGGCTAAAGCTCGTGCCCGCGCCCAAGAGCCAACGCTGGCACGTCAACGGCGAGGGCCACTGGCTGCCGCGGAAGGCTGGGACGGCAAAGATTCGCCCTCTCGCCCACGTGTCGCTTCCTGACCAGGTCGCCGCCACCGCGGTGCTGCTATGCTTGAGCGAAAGGGTCGAAACCGCCCAAGGCGATCCGCGCCGCGACTATCGATCGCCCGCCGGGCGACGATCGGTCATGTCCTACGGGAACAGGCTGTTTTGCGATCCCATGGAAGCCGGCGATCTGCTCGTCCATCGCTGGGGATCATCGAAACTCTATCGGGCCTTCTTCCAGGACTATCGCGTATTCCTTAACCGGCCCGAGACAGTGGCCGCAAGCTTGGTCGAGGATGAGCAATCCGTACTCATCGTCCAGACCGACCTGAAGCAATTCTATGATCGCGTCACGCCCGAGGCGCTCCATACCAAGATACGGCAACTTCAGCGACCCGGCGATGACGAGGCATTCTTCGAGCTCGCCAGCGCTGTCCTCGATTGGGGATGGGTCGAAGCTGATCAAAAACAGGCTTCCCTATATAAGCAGCGGGCGGGGATACCCCAGTTTGAAAGGATCGCGCTGCCCCAGGGACTGGTCGCCGCGGGTTTCTTCTCGAACATCGTCATGCTCGACTTTGATCGAGCGGTCCTTGCTGCGCTTGGACGGGAGATCGCAACGGGCGTTTGGCTTAGGGACGCCTGTCGATACGTCGATGACATCAGGCTCACGATCTCGACTGCATCAGGCGTTATTCCTGCTGATGCGCAAGAGCGCGTCGCGGGATGGCTGGGCGAACTTCTCGACCAGCACAACGCGGGGCTCCAGATCGCCCCGGAGAAGACAACGACCGCATCCTTCGGTGGCCAGGAACAGCCGCTGGTTCGCCAATCCAGGAAGATGGAGCGGATCCAGAGCGCGATATCAGGCGGATTCGATGCCAGCGGCGGCGAAGAAGTGATCCAGGCAATCGAGGCGCTGGTTCGCTCCCAAGCAAGCTTGAACGGATTAGCTGACGCATCACGGCCAATGGCGCTGAAGGCTGTTCCTGACGTAAAGGACGAGACCATCGGGCGCTTCGCCGCCGGTCGTTTTCGCACAACTTTCCGTTCCCTCCGACCGCTGCTCGACGACCGCCCCTTCAAGGACCCGGGGGATGTCGGAGACGAGACCTACAGGCGCACGCGCCTTTCCCAAGCCGAACTGGACGATGACGCGCACGCATTCGCGCTCATGCTCATCGAGCGCTGGATAATTGATCCGTCCAACGTCCGGCTCCTCAGGATTGCCTTGGATCTTTGGCCATCTCCCCAGATCCTGTCGGAGATCCTCAATTTGTTCGAGCCGTATCTGGCCGGCAACATCCGCCTGTTCGCGCCGCGCCGCATCGCCTATTACTGCCTGGCCGAGATTCTGCGGGCGGGCGCGACGGAAACCGGCTTCATAGAAGACAGGGAAAGCTTTCCCGCCAACGTCAACCTGCCGGGCTATCGGAAGCTGTTGCTCAAATGCGCGATCCGCATCGTCGAAGGAAATGCCAGTAACGCTCCTTGGTACGTGGTCCAGCAGGCTCTCTTGTACATCACCGTGCACGAGCCTGCGCTAGCGCGCCTCCCACGGCTGCCAAGGTCAAATGCCGCCTATTGGCGGATGGTCGCGTTTCTTCAGGGTGATCAGGCAAGGCTTGGCGATCGGGAATTCGCGATATCGGCAGTTGTAGCGCGCCGGTCGTTCCTATCGATGGAACGCGCCATCGACTTGATCCGCACGTCCCTCACGCCCGGACGGTTCAGTGAAATTGCCGCTCGCGACATCGAATTTGCCCGCGACCTCTATCGGGCCGTAGAGCACGACGTGACCGTTGGGCCTGGCATAGCGGAAGATATCGGCATCGCGGCTTGGTCGAGCGGGTCGGGCATGCAGTCGCTGCAGCAATATGTCCACGACCATGGGCCCATCAATGCCTTGCGAAATGAACTGGGTGTCCTGAGCTTCGCCCAGAAATTCCTAGAGGCCGCCAAGCGGGGCGAAATCCCTTCGGTCGTCACGCCTTCCACGATACAAATCGCTATGGAGAGCGTCGGCAAATACGCGATGGTGAATGCTGTCACGATCCGCGCGGCAGAGACTGCCAAGACGTATAAATCAATCTATACAGCGCCTTCATGGGCCAATGAAACCCAACGCTGGCGATTCCAGCTGGGCTACCTCCTTCGCTTCGTCCTGACGGCCCGGATCGATTTCAGCCTCCCGGTCCGTCGTCCGTCCTGGAAGGAAGCACAGCCACTTTATCGCCCGACGCGAGGCCATTGGTTCCAGCGCCAATACGGGTTCTACAACGGGCACGAGGCCTTCGGGGACGATTGGCTGCCAATCTCTCAATTTACACAGGACCTTCTGTTTTCGCTGCTTATCTGGCCGGGATGCCGGGACAGCCAAGACGATGGCGACGAGCTTTCGCTCGAGGCAACCCTTGCCAGCGTCACAGCGGCAGTCGAACGCGCGCGCGCGGCCATCGGTCCGGCGACCGGGCTGCTGATGATCAAGGTCGCCGCCCCGATCCCGGGTACGAGGAAGAAGGGCCGCCCGCTTCGTGCATGCGTCGTCCAATCCATCATGCCAGAAGAGGCTGACTTTTCCGTCAGCGACCTCGAGATGTGCGATGCCAGTCTTCGTCGCAAGCACCGCAAGCACCTCTCGACGGCGCTCGCTGCGGTCGAAAAGATGCTCGACCTGCGAGAAACGCATAAGCCCGACAATAAGCGGCTGGACTGGCTGATCTTGCCAGAACTTTCGGTGCATCCCGATGATGTCGCCACGCATCTCGTGCCATTTGCACGTGCATTCAAGACGGCGATCCTGGCAGGAATGGTCTATGAGCAGGTCGTGCCAGGGCTACCGCTGGTCAATTCGGCCCTTTGGGTCATTCCAAGGATAGTAGAGGGTCAGGGACTGCAGACGATCATCCGCCGACAAGGGAAACAGCATCTCTCGCCTGTCGAACAACCGTTCAATGATCCCACGGAACAGATCATGGGATTTCGTCCGTGCCAGTGGCTCGTAGGATATGAATGGTCGCCTGATGCAGCGAAGGACCCGTTATGGCTGACAGGTTCTGTCTGCTACGATGCAACGGACCTGAAGCTTGCCAGCGACCTGCGCGACATTTCGGATGTGTTTGCCATCCCCGCACTCAATCGCGATGTCGGAACCTTTGACCAGATGGCCCAGGCCCTGCACTACCACATGTTCCAACTTGTACTTGTCGCCAATAACGGGGCCTATGGCGGAAGCAACGCGCACATGCCGAAGGGCGGCCCGCACAGGCGGCAGGTCTTCCACACACATGGGCAGCCGCAGGCGACGATTTCATTCTTCGAGATCGACGATATTGAGGAGGTGAAATCGCGTCGGCAGCACGGCCTCGCGAGCAGTGGCGAGTGGAAGTACCCGCCGGCCGGCTGCTAGCGGGTATTGCCGCTCGACTTTTCGAATGCATGATCGCACGGGCGGGTCGGGCGCATTGAGTTAACCATTGAGCTTATCCTTCACCGTGCGGTGTTTCAACGCCGGTCGAAATCCTGTCCGACTGCGGATCGCAACAATTCGACGAGTTCAACGCGGTTTGAGGACGCCGACGCCGATCGAAGCAGATGGTCGTAATTCACCAGAAGAGCCGCGTTGCGCCGGGGGTTCAGCAGGAGCACGTCCGACCAGACCTCACCGTCGTTCTCTACGGTCCGGGCATACTGCAGCAGCCAGTACATGAGCACCTGTCGAAAATCGCTGGCACCAAAATTGCGTTCAGTATGCTTGACCTCGATGAGGGTCGAGCCGAGAGCGAAGTCTCCATTGCCGGAAGCCACCCAGCCAAGGCCGGGGATGAGGGGCGCGTGTTCAAGAATGGCAGAAGGCTGTTGAGCCCGGACGCTGTTAAGCATCGCCACTAGATTTCGTGCGGCATGGTCGGCGACCGATATGTCGCTCGGCTTGAGCTTCTCCGGGATCCGGGCGTCGAAATAGCGACGCTGTCGTGACGATGCGACCTTCAGACATTCGTCCCACGACGCTGCGCCGCCGACGCTCAGTTGGCTTTCGGCTCGGGCCATCGATATCTCGAAGAGCATCGCGTTCCGCAGGTTGCTGGCTTCAATCGCTTCAGCCGGAATCGCTTGGACGTCGGTGAAGGCGAACATCTTGCTGTTCAGAGCATTGACGAGCCCGCCGGTCAGGCGCGGGAACAGGATGTCGAGAACGCCAGGAATGTCACGCGCCACCGTCCTCGGATCGCGCGCCGGGAGGCGTCTAGCCGACATTTTTCACCCAGTTCTCGTAACAGGCTGCGAAGTCGCCTTGCGTGACGTTCTCGATCCCAAGTCCCCAAGCCTGAGATAGGGTGCCGAGCAACTGTTTTCGTGATTTCTCGCCTTCGTCGCCGAATGCGCCTGCCGCCAGCCACAGCATACGCTGTTCGTCGGCGCCGAGATTTTGCCACTGGTTGCGAAGTCGCGTGAAGCTCGACCGGTCGCGCCAATGCCGCCAGCAGTCGATGCAAGCCCGCCGAACCGATGCGGACTTCGTAGCATCGTAGGTCCGACGGACAAAGGCGCCGCGGATATCCGTCCGAAAGAACCGGATCGCCCGGAGATAATGAAGCATGTTGGCTTCGGGAACGAGCAGATGTGCAGCAGCAGCCGGAATGCGATCAAGCAGTCTATCGATGGCGCTGAAGATTGATGCGAACTCATCGTTGGCCCGAACCGCATAGACACCGCGCATGATCTTCGACCAGGATGCACGAAAGGCATCAAGATTGTTCGGGTCAAGGAGCGTGGCGCAGAGCTGCACCGCGACACGAGGTTCCTGGAATTTAAGGGCGCGTCCGATCTGCGCGAGCACGAAAGCGTCGGGTTGTGATTTCTCCCGCTCTAGGTCGAGCAGAAACGATATGTCGATCTTTTCGAAGGATTGTTTGAGTTTCTCGTACTCGGCGGTGGCGCTGTCGGAATACGGGTCGAAATGAAGGTCTAGCTCCCTCAGGGCGAGACTGGGAGCCTCGCCATCCCCCAACTGCGCCGAGACGAAGTCGCGATAATGTTTCGCGCTCAGAATCGTCGTTTTGCTCCGGTTAAGAGAAAGCCCGTAGTCGGCGAGCGCATGCGACAGATCCGAAAGCGCCTTATAGGCCTCCTGCCGCGAACTACAAATCAAGGTATAATCGTCGACATAGCGATGCCAGACGACTCCGCCATCGGTGAGCGATCGATCGATTGGTGTCATCATCACTTCGGCCAGGATCCGTGCGCACTGGCCACCAACCGGCAGACCAAAGGAACGGCCTGCCGCAAGCTGGCTTAGGATACGATCGATCTGCAGCGCCACGCTCGAGTCCGGCGCCAAATCCTTGACGACGTTTTCCAATCGATGGTGGTAGATGTGTTCGTAGAAGCTTGAGATGTCGGTCTGGATGACGACGGCGCCCTCCTGATCGAGGTCGAGCTCCTTCAGAGTTGCAAGCTTGTAAGTGCGCCACGATCTGCTGCGATCGAAAAAACTTGGGCCTTCGGACGAAAGCCGATAGGAGTGCGCCCGATCGCTCCGTTGGCTTTCATTCGCCTCTGCGATCGCCAGGCCCAGGCCATTGAGATAGAGATTCCAGAAAGGATGAATCTTCGTCGTAATGCGAAAGCCGTGCGGTCCTGATGGAACGAGCAGGCGTTCCGCCGCGATTGCCAGCCCGTTCATGAAATTGACGGCCTTTCCAACTTTGCCCGTCTCGATGTTCTGAAACAGGTCGAGGCAGAGCGCCGCGAGATCGTGGGCCTTCTCCTTCACAAAGCCGGAATCCAGATCGTAGGGCAGCGTGTCGTTGTCACCGCTGTGACCGATCTCGAGCGCCGCCCTTACAAAATGATTGAAGTCGACCTTGATCATCTCGGAAATACTTTTCGGACATATCGAGAGGACGGCCGCCTCGACGCAACCATCTTGCAGAAGGAGGAGTCGTGTGTCCAGCATAGGGCGGTTACAAGCTAGATGCTTGAGCAGCATGCTGACCCCTGAGAGACGGATGCGAGGACATGGACGGTTACCCGCCAGGGTCGATATGGCCTGCCGATGATGAGGACGCGGTCCAAATACGAGAGGTCTACTCGCGCTATGGCCTGGCCATGTATCAGGCGCAGGTGCTCGAACACGGAATGGTCAACGCGGTCATCGTCGCCCGCATGCTGCCGACGATGCGCAGACACCCGAACCGCTCGGCATGGGAGGACGCGTTCGACCGCCTACGATATCGAATTGGCCAAAACTTTCGGCAACATGCTGCGCGCGCTCGCGACGCCGCAAGCTCCGAAGCTGATCGTTCGAGGGAACAGCCACGATCCGTATGATGATTGAACGACTGGAGACAAAGATCTCAGTTCACTAGCGGACAGGTCGGTTCCCACCAGTCGCTGCCGGGATAGCAGACCGTCAGCACCTCGGAACGGAAAATGTGCGGCTGAGGGTCCGGGAAGGTCGGCCTACTCTGAAGCGTTCTACCTGTGGCCATCATGGCCTTAGGAGACGTGTCATGGGATTGTCAGAATTTGATCCCGCCGCTCGCGAGCGAGTATCTTGGAACGCCGGACGCAAGGTGGGGGCGAAGCGCGCGCTCAAACCCCGTCAGATCTGGGCCGTCCGTTTCTTCCTCGACCAGCATGGACGCATTCGGGATCGGGCCCTCTTTGATCTCGCCATCGATAGCAAGCTGCGCGGCTGCGACCTAGTGAAGATCAGAATCAGCGACATAGTTTGTGATAGGAAAATTCGAACGCGAGCCACCGTGGTTCAGCAAAAGACCGGAAGGCCAGTTCAGTTTGAGCTGATGGACGATGCTCGCGCCAGCCTCCTCAAGTGGCTCGAACTCCGGGGTGGATCCCTGGAGGACTACGCCTTCCCCAGCCGCACCGACCACGCGGCCCACATCAGCACACGGCAATATGCCCGCCTTGTCGATGAGTGGGTCAAAGGAATTGGCTTACCCAGTGAGGATTATGGCACCCACTCCCTGCGGCGGACCAAGGCATCGATCATCTACAAGGCGACCGGAAATCTCCGAGCCGTCCAGATCCTGCTCGGGCACACGAAGATTGAAAGCACAGTGAGATACCTGGGTGTGGATGTCGAGGACGCCCTCACGTTGGCAGAGGGCACAGAAATCTGAGATTGCCTGGCTCCTTGCCCTCGCGAGGAGCCAGGACCTATATCGCGTCGGCTCTGCGCCCCTTCTGACCCTTCAAGGAGAAAATGCCCGTTCCTGAAAGCGGACGTTACGAGTCACGCGTGCTTGTCAGTTCGCAGGGCCACCTGCATTTCGAACGACGCCCCTCGCCTTGGTCATGCGCAAGAGAAAACGACACGCTCAGTTGAATGGCATTCGACCTGTGTGAAGTATTCTACCTGCGCCGACGATGCATATAATCTCTCCCTTCGTCCTCAATCCCCGGCCAGGATCATGTCGGCGGCCTTTTCCGCGATCATGATGATCGTCGCGTTGGGATCGCCAGTGGTGATGCGCGGCATGACCGATCCATCGACGACCCGCAGCCCCTCCATCCCATGTACCTGCAGCCGCGCATCCACGACAGCAAGCGCATCTTGCCCCATGCGGCAGGTTCCGACCGCTTCATAATTGACGTTGCAGGTGCTGCGGAAAAAAGCGTCCAGATCAGCGTCGCTCACGCAGGCATCGCCGGGCGCATATTCCTGTCCCCGAAAACGGGCATAGGCGGGCTGCGCCAAAATCTCGCGCGCGATCCGGATGCCCCGGCGCAGTGCATCCCGATCCCGTTCCTCTGCAAGATAATTAGCATTTATGAGCGGCTGGTCCGTGGGATCCGCGGAGCGCAGTTTCAATTCGCCCCGGCTTTCCGGCCGGGTGAGGATCACCAGCTTGGTGAAGCCATGCTCGCGCACCGGCCTGCCGCCCGCGCCCAGCAGCATCGGCAGGAAATAATATTTGAGGTCGAGTTCATCATGCCCCGGCGCGCCCGAGCGCAGATAGGCAACCGCATCGGTGCCGCTGCTCGCCAGCGGGCCGCCGCGCGTAACCATGTAGCGCAAGGCTGCCGCCGCCATACGCACCGGACTGGTCGCGAATTTATAATCGGAGACGGGCTCAGGACAGCCGATCTGGACCTGCGTGCCGATATGGTCATGGAGATTCTGGCCGACGCCCTTGAGGTCGATGACGGTGTTGATCCCAAGCGGTTTCAGATGATCGCCTTCGCCAATGCCGGACAGCATCAGCAACTGGGCGGACTGGAATGTGCCCCCGCTCACGATCACTTCGCGGGCGGCGTGGACCTGGCGGGTCTCCCCGCCCTGTCGATATTCGGCGCCGACAGCGCGCTGGCCGCTCAAGAGCAGGCGGGTAACATGCGCTCTTGTGCAGACGGTGAGGTTTCGCCGCCCCCCCACCGGATGCAGATAGGCAACGGCGGTGCTCATCCTACGGCCGTTGCGGATGGTATGTTCAGAGGGCCCAAATCCTTCTGGCGCCGCGCCATTATGATCGTCGCTATAGGGATAGCCAGCCTGCTGCGCGGCTTCGATCCACGCCCGCTGGCCGGAGTTGCGGATCTCCGCGCGCGTCACCGGTAAGGGGCCGCTGCCGCCATGGAAATGGTCTTCGCCATGGGCACTGCACTCGGCGCGCGTGAAATAGGGGAGCACCTCTTCATAGGACCAGCCGCTGTTGCCGAGGCTCGCCCAATGGTCGAAAATCTCGGGACTGCCACGGCTATAGCACATGCCGTTGATGGAACTGCTGCCGCCGAGCACCTTGCCCCGCGCATCAGCCAAAATGCGATTGTCGAGATACCGCTGGGGCGTGGTCTGATAGTGCCAGCTTGCCATCCCACCTTGCAGCATCGGGAAGAAACCGGCTGGAATATGGATCAGGGGGTTGCGATCGCGCCCGCCCGCTTCGAGGAGGAGGACCCGAACGTGCGGATCGGCGGAAAGCCGGTTGGCAAGAACGCATCCCGCCGATCCCGCGCCCACGATAATATAGTCAAATTCCGTGCCTGATTGCATGTGGTCGCTCCAAGAGGAGAGGAATGGAAATGCGGGGGAAAGTGGGCGCTATAAGGCGTGTGGCAGCAGGGCGACGGCCTTGATCTCGACGATCGAGCCGGGATGGCCCAGCGCGCTGACGCCGATCGCAGTCCAGCAGGTGTTCTCGCCCTGCATGAACGCGGACTTCGCGGCTATGAAACCGTCCATGTGCGCGGGATAGCCGACATGGAAAGAGGTGAGATCCACGATATCGCCAGCACCGCATCCATGGCGGCGCAGAACCTCCCCCAGCGCGGTGAAGGCCAGCTCATACTGGCGGGACGGGTCGGGCGGCACGCTGCCGTCGACCTCGATGCCGATCTGGCCTGAGCAAAATAGGATGCGGCCAGCGATGCGTGCCTCGCAATAACCATAGCTGGCGGCGGCATCGGTATCGGACATGTCTTCCCTCTCCTTTTTTCCGTGACCTGCGGGCGCCGGGCGCGATCAGCGACGGCAGCGCGACCATATAGCTCGGCCACAAACACTACACAATGTCTTGTTTGTGCAGAAACTCTGTGTCAGCATACAAAGAATCAGGAGAGATAAGCCGAACCGGCTACGCAAAGAGAGGGGAATGTCATGATGTTACGGCGTTTATCGCGCAATTTGTTGCTTTCTGGCGCGGCGTTGAGCGCGATTTGCGGTACGGCCGGGGCGGCGGAAACGCAGGCGGAAAAGCCGGTTGTTCAGGCCGATGCTCAGCTCGGCACCATTGTCGTGACTGCGCGGCGGACGCGCGAAAATCTTCAGGAAACGCCAGTGGCCGTGACCGCCTTGACCGGCGAAATGCTGGACAAGCTTAATATCCGCGATGTGGTGGCGACGGCGCAATTCACCCCGAATCTCGGCATCAGCGCGCAGCCCGCGTCGATCACCGCCGCGTCGGTGTTCATTCGCGGCATCGGCAACGCGTCGCCTAGTGCAGTGTCGGAACAGGGCGTCGGCATTTATCTCGACGGCGTCTATATCGCGCGATCGGCCGGAGCGATCTTTGACCTGGTCGATCTGGAGCGCATCGAAGTGCTGCGCGGCCCCCAGGGTACGCTGTTCGGACGCAACAGTGTGGGCGGCGCGATCCAACTCGTAAGCCGCAAGCCCACCGACGATCCGGGCTTTGAGGGGAAAGCGGGTTATGGCACGTTCGACGACTGGTTCGCGCGCGCGCGGTTCGACACCGGCCTGATCGGCAACATGCCGATCAAAGCTACGGTCTCCTACATGCATCGGCAGAAAAACGGCTATTTCGACAATAGTCTGCCTCCGTCGAGCAAGGACCCCGGCGCCCTCAACAGCGATGCCGCCACCGCTGCTGTCCAGGGTGATTTCGGCAAGCTAACCGTCAATTACGGTTTCGATTATAATGTCCGTGAAGGCGCCCCGACCTTCTTCCAGGTCATCAATGCAACAGATGATGTTCGTACCTATTATGGAAGTTCCCAGGCTCTTGGCGGATCAGCATTTCAGATCGGGCCAGAAGGACTGCGCCGGGGTGAACAACAACCGGCCATGGACCTCAATGGTAACCCAACCTTCAGCGTCAAGGCGCGGGTCTACGGCCATGCCCTGACGCTCAATTATCAGCTTATGCCCGCCCTCGCGATCAAATCAATCACGGCCTATCGCGCCTATCGCCAGGATGGCGCCAACGGCCTGTCGGGCAACGGACAGTTGCTTGGCTTCACCTTGAGCCCGCTGCTGTTCGTCGACGGCACCGTCCAGCCCACCGGAGTCCAGCCGGTGACGCCCTATGACGGCTACACTACGCAGCGTCAGCGTCAGTTTTCTCAGGAAGTGCAGTTGCTGGGCGAAGCCGGGGCGTTCAAATATGTCGGCGGCGCCTTCTATTTTCATGAAAAGTCATCCGAAGCCAATTATCAACAGTTGACCTTCGTGCTTCCCGGTGGCGATGCGGGTGTAAATCTTTCGCCACTACAAGCCTTTCATGGCAAGGCGCGTTCCTATGCCGTTTTCGGCCAGCTCAGCTATTCGCCAAGCAGCGATCTGGAACTGACCGGCGGCGCTCGTTATACAAAGGACAGGAAATGGCTGACACTTGCTGGTGATGTGCAGCCCAACCTCGACGGTCAGGTATCCTATAACAACTTCTCTTGGCTGATTTCCGCCAATTACAAGCCGCGTCAGGACTTGATGACCTATGCCCGCGTGTCGAGCGGCTACCGCGCAGGCGGCATCAATCCGTCCGCCTCGGAGATCAACATCTTCGCGCCGGAGAAGGCCATATCCTATGAAGCTGGCGTGAAAGCCGAATGGTTCGATCGTCGCCTGCGCACCAATTTGTCGGCCTTCTATGTGGATTATAAAAATCTGCAAATTCCGCAATTTCTGGCGGGCACCGGCGGGGCAACATCGACCATCGCCAATGCGGGCCGGGTCGCCTATCGCGGGGTGGAAGCTGAACTCACCGCCATCCCTGTCCCTGGCCTGACGATCGACGGTTCGGTTGGCTACACCTCACCCAAATATAAGAGCTATCTCTACCGCGATCCCACCACGGACGCGGTGATAAATGTCGCGTCCGAAGCACGCATGTCGCAGACTGCCAAGTTAAACACCCATGTCGGCGCGCAATATGACCACGAATTCGGTATCGGCACCTTGTCACTACGCGCCGATTATTCCTATCGCAGCACCGTCTATTGGTTCACGCTGGACCGGATCAATCCCTTCAATCGCGATATCCGATCACGCCCGGACCATAATCTGCGCGCCCGTATCTCGCTGAGCGATATCGCGGTCGGCGGTGGCAAGCTGGACCTGGGCTTCTGGGGCGACAATCTGACCAACGACCGCAATATCGATTTCGGCATCGACTTCGGCAGCCTTGGCTATGGCAGCGCCTCCTTCAAGAAGAAGCGGACTTTCGGCGTGGACGCAAAGCTCAGCTATTGACGCTCGACCGGGACGGGGCCGCGTCCATCGCGGCCCCCCTCATGCTTCGCAACCGGCAATCAGCAGGTCGACAAGGTGACGCACATAGGCATCGGATGGGTGGTCCTTGGCGATCACGATCAGGCCCGCGATCGAAGTGAACAGGGTCGTGATCACCATCAGCGGGTTCACTTCCGCGCGGATCTTTCCCTCTTGCTGGGCGGCATCGAGCGGGCCGACCATTTCTTCGGCGATCGCGCGCCACTGGCGCAGCGTTTCCTCATTCACGAAGCCGGAGCCGAGATGGGCGATCAAGCCATTGATGGCGATTTCATCGGGCCGAGCCGAAAAGTCGCGAAAGGCGATGGCAATGACATGCAGATGCTCTCGCCAGTCGTGACGCGGTTTCACCCGAAAGGCCGCATTATGCGCCGTCAGCGCTTCGACGATCAACGCTTCGCGCGTCGGCCAGCGGGCGTAAAGGGTGGAGCGCGCAATGCCCGCCTGTTCCGCGACGTCCTGCATCGTGAACTCGGTCTCGCCGTTCTTGATGAACTGCAAGACGGTGGCGGCAACCGTCTGCCTGACCCTTTCCGTGCGCCCACCAGGGCGAATGCTGCCGCGTGTCATGCGCCCTCTTATCGAGCCGCGGCCAACAGACTCAAGAGCAAATCGCCCGATGCCACAGGCAATCGGAATGAAGGAAATACATGGTGAAGTACGGCAAAGGCAGTGTCCCCCTTGGCTCGGATCCGTGGGGGGTGATGGTGGTTCTGTCCGTCATCGGCTTCCTCCTGATTGGGGGTATGCTGACGTCGCTCACCGTCTATATGTCCGTCATGCAGCCCCTTTTCGGCTGGGGTGAAGCCGAAATGGGCGCCGGGCCGGTGGCGCTGCTGCTCGGCATGAGCGCGGGCAATCTGTTCGTGGGCCGGGCGATGCGGGCAGTCGGCATCCAGAGGCTGTTCGCCCTTGGGGCTGGCATGGCGGTTTGCGGCTGGGTCGCGGCAGGCTTCACCGGGACTTTAACGTTCTTCATGGCGGCGATGGCGCTGGCGGGCCTTGGCGTCGGCATGGCCACGATCGTGCCGGGCATCGCGGTCATCGCGCAGAGCTTCCACCGGCACAGGGGGTTGGCCATTGCGCTCTTCATCGGCGGTTGCGCGCTTGCCAGTGCGACCATGCCGATGATCAGCGGGCGGCTGATCGCGGCATTGGGCTGGCGCGAGACCTTCTGGACCATCGGCGCGGCGGCGGGCGTGATATGCGCAGGGCTGGTGTATGTACTTCCGTGCAGCCGATGCGGCGCCTCCGACGGAGATGGTGCGGAGAACCTCGGTCTGACAAGAGAACAAGCTCTGAGGAAGCCAGGCTACTGGTTGCTGGCCATCGTCCTCACGATCAGCCAATTGTCCTTGAATGCCGTTCTTTTCAACCTGATCGCCTATCTTCGGCACAGCGGCTTCGATCAGGCGGACGCGGTCACCGTCTACAGCGTCGCCAATTTCATGAGCCTGCCGGGACTCCTGATCGGCGGACTGACCTCCGACCGGATCAGCGCCCGCATCCTCCTGCCCGTCATCCTCGCCTTGCAGGCAGCGGGTACGCTAGCCTTGCTGGGGGTCGGCGGCGACCCTCTGTGGCAGGGCCGGACTGCGATCGCGCTTTTCATCATGCTCTGGGGCAGCGTGGCCGGTTTGCCAGCTCAGGCCGGATCCATGCTGCTGACAGAGATGATCGGCCAGCGCGCGTACCCCGCGATGTTGGGGATCATCTTCACCATTAACGGCTTTGTTGGCGCACTGGCACCGGTCGCGGTCGGCTGGGCCTATGAGGCAAGCGGGGGCTATGCCCTGCCGGTCTTCTGCCTTGGCACCCTGACCCTGGTGGCGAGCATCGCCTCGCTTTTCTGCCGCAGTGCTCCGTTCGTGGCGGCCATGGCAGCGCGCGCGAACTGACAGAATTTCCCTGGAGATTGAGTAGATGCAGAACAAAGCCGTCTTCGAACGGGGCGAGATTCCGATATCTGCCAGTGGCTGGACCAAGCCGCAAGGTCTCGCGCCCAACTGGCCCGCGCTGACGGAAGCGGTTTCCACCGATGTCGCCGTCATCGGCGCTGGCCTTGCGGGGTCATCCCTCGCGCTGCATCTAGCAGAAGCGGGTATTTCAGTCACCGTGCTGGAGGCACGCCAGCCCGGCTGGGGAGCATCAGGCCGCAACGCCGGGCATGTCCTCCCGATCCTGCGGGACATGCGTGTGTTCCGTCGCTTTCCGGACGAGGGGCGGCGATTTCTGAAGCTGTTCCGCGAACATCACACCATCCCCTTCGATCTGGCTGGCCGCTATGCGATCGACTGCGATGCCGTCCGCTCCGGCTACATAAACGGGATGAAGACCCGGCGGGCCTTTGAAGGATTCCTGCGGGAATTTTCCTATCTGGAAGACCATGGCCTGCAAAAGCTGGTCCGCATGTCAGGGGATGACATGAAGGCCCGTACCGGATCGGCCGCCTATCCTTATGGCGTGCTGTTCGAAGATGGCGGCCGTATCAATCCCTATCTCTTCACCAATGGCATGGTCGCAGTGGCCGCCCGGCTCGGGGCGCGCATTCATGGCGATAGCGAGGCGCTGGCGCTGGAGCGGGCAGGTGAGCGCTGGCGCATCCGCACGCGGGCGGGCAGCGTGCTGGCGGATCGCATTGTGTTCTGCACCAATGCCTATCCGACAGGGATCGAACCCGCATTCCGGAAAGCCTTTTATCCGCTGACCGCCTATGCCCTCACCACCAGGCCGCTGCCAGCCGGGGCGCTGGACCATATTCTCCCTGGTGGCGGCACTTTTGCGCAGGCGCCGATCGATCTCAATCCGATGGTCCGCGATCGCCATGGCCGCCTCATCCTTTCATCGATCCCGCGGGTCGGCGGAGCCCATGACGCGTCATGGCATTTCCAGTCACAATTGCGCTGGCTGCATCGCATCTGGCCGGAAACGCGCGGCATGAGAATCGAGATGGAGGATTATTGGACGGGACGGGTTGCCTTGCGGAAGGCGCAGTTCCCCGGCGTGTTCGAGCTTGGCAAAGGCATTTTCGGGCTGATGTATTTCAACGCCTGGGGCAATGTCATGGCGCCCTTGATGGGCAAGATTCTTGCCGACGGACTGGCGCGCGACGACATGGCGAGCCTGCCCTTCCCGGTCAAGCGACCCGAGCCTGTGTCCTTCAGCCGCAAATATGAGGTGCTGATCCGCCACATTTTGATCCCGGCTGCGCGGACGGCGCAACGATGGGGTTTCCTCTAGCCGATGAGTCTCACGCTTATCTGACGCAGCCAGCGGCGCGAAAGCGCCCAAGGCAGCTGAAAATACGGTCAACAGAAAGGATACGGAATATGATGGTTGATATTAGTCCCAAATTGGGGTGGCCCTCAACGGGCGTTGTAATAACCGGTGGAGCATCCGGCCTGGGCTTCGCATCGGCGCGGGCGCTGGCGGCGGTCGGCCGCCCTGTCGTGCTGTGGGACCTGAATGCCGAGCGTGCAGAACAGGCGGCGGCGGAGATCGCGGCGCAATTCGACGTAGAGACGCTGGGCCTGCGCTGCGACGTGCGCGATCTTAAGGCAATAACCGATTGCGCCGCGGAAACGCTGGCACAAATGCCCGACATCGGAGGGCTAGTTCATTGCGCAGGTGTGGTCGATCAAGAGGGACTGGATGGCCTGACTGAGGAAAGCTGGGACTGCGGTATCGCGGTCCATCTCCGCGCGCTGCCCTTCCTCATAAAGGCGTTCCTACCTGAGTTGGCAAGCCGGCCCGGGTCAGCCATTGTCGCTGCCGCATCGATCAATGCGACGCTCGGCAATGCGATCAACCCTGTCTACACGGCGGGGAAGGGTGGCGTGCTGTCGCTGGTCCGCTCTCTGGCGGACAGGCTGGCGCAGGATGGCATCCGCATTAATTCGCTTTCGCCTGGCCAGATCAAGACGCCGATGACCCGCCCCTTTATCGATACGCTAGCGCCCGGCCATTTCGAAAAACGCATCCTCCTTGGCCGCGTCGGCGAGGCGGAGGAGATCGGGCGCGTGGTCCGTTTCTTGTTGTCGGACGAAGCGAGCTATATCACCGCCGCGCAGATCGTGGTGGACGGGGGAAATATCTCTTCCCAGCGCTGAGCGGGGGGAGCGAGCAGCGCGGACTTCCACTTGCGCGTCGTCTAACCCGGGCTGGGCGCGGCACGGCCGGGTCATCTGCCGGGGCATGGCATCCGTTCTGAAACTCTTGTTCCTAAGCCGATAGGCGGGAATCGGCCAGCCTTGGTCCCTAAGAGGAAAAAGCAGACCGACTGGACCTCGCGACAGAAAAATGGCGCCTGAGCGTCCAGGAAGGGTCGACGTCGGAAGGCAGCAGGTGGGACATTCCTGCCGTTCCCAAACAATGCGTCGAACAGCAAGATTCTTGTCTGATCCCGGAAATGGGTCCGACTTTTCGTTTCGCCAGCTGCCGGAATGTGCTCTCCGTGCCAGCAGGACCTCTGTCAGTCGAAAGCCGCTATGCATTCAACTTCCAGCGGAGCGCCCAGCGCCAACCCGTCCGCGCCGAACGCGCTGCGGGCAGGAAGACGCTTGCCCTGAAAATAGGTCAGATAGACGCTGTTGAAGCGTGGCCAGTCGGCCATGTTGTCCAGCATCACGGTGCATTTGGCGACATTGGCATAATCCAACCCATTATCCTTCAGGACCTTGCCGATCGCGTCCATCGCTTCGCGGGCCGCTACGTCAAACCCTTCCTTGTCCGGGTCCAGACCAGTCGGAACCTGACCGATCTGCCCTGAAAGATAGAGCGTATCCCCCACGCGCACCGCTGGCGAGAAGGGCAAGGACGCGGGGAGCGGCTGTTGCGCGAAGGCGGGGGTAGCTGCCAGGAGGGCGATCTGCGCGAAAATGGTCTTCATGGGCGGAGCTCCAATGGCGGGATGGTCAGACACGCGGCAGCGCCGCAATCAGGCGCTCGATGTCTTTCTGGTCGTTATAGACTGATGGCGAGACGCGAAAATGATTGTCGTGCAGGGACAGCCGCACCTGCGCCTTAGCCAACGGCTCGGCCAGCAGTGCTCTCGCATCGGCTAATAGGCAGGTGAGCAATGGGCTGCGCGCTTCGGGGGGCGTGATGATGCGATAGCCTTTGCGAGAAAGTTCTTCGCGCAATTGCCTGATCAACGCCTGCGCATGCGCTTGAATGGCCGGGACGCCGATGCGTGTGATATAGTCGAGCGAATGGTCGAGCTGAGCAGGCACGGCGTGGCTGTAGGTTCCGGTCGCGAAATGGCCGATGGCGCCGCCGCGCTTCATAAAGGCTACCGGCCACGCGCCCGGCGGATCGAGCGGATAGACATGGGTCTCTGGTGGCGACAGGTCGATGCTAGCCGACGCTCCGGGCGTCGCAAAGCCATAATAGCCATATTCGGTGCGGGGCCAAAGATCGGCGAGGCCCCTGCGCACATAGAGGAAACCCAGCCCGAAATCCCCCATCAGCCATTTGTACGTCGCGCACGCCGCGAAATCGACACCGCTGGCGTGCAGATCTACGGGGATGGCTCCGGCGGCATGAATGATATCGGCATAAACCAGCGCCCCCGCGGAATGGGCTAGGTCGCACACCGTCTTCAGGTCATGGGTGAAGCCGTTATAAGTAGACACCAGCGACAACATCACCAGCTTAGTGCCGGGCCTGATCGCTTTCGCCATGTCTTCCAGCGCAATGCGGCCCTCTCGCGCCGTGACCCAATGGACATCGGCGCCCTGCCGCGCCATCTCCATATACATGGGGAAGGATGCGTAGAAGTGCAGCGTGTCCGTGACAATTCGGCCGCCCGCTGTCGGAAGCCCCATCGCGCGCAAGACCATCTGCTCGCCCATTGTCGTGCTCTGGACCCAGGTCAGCTCGTCCGCATCCGCATTCATCAGCCTGGCGAATTTACCCAACGGACGGGCCATGTCCTGACGCCTCTGGTTCTTCGCCATAGGGGTGAGCATCCGGCTTTCCAAATAGGCGTCGATCGCCGCTCTGGCGCCGATGCTGATGGGATGGCTCGATGCATTATCCAAATAAGCGAGCGGGCCGACAGCGAAGGACGCCTTGTCCGGCAGCACCGATGCGACAGATGCTTGCGTCGCTCCAGCCGCAATCGGCATGACGGCAACTGCCCCGCCCAGCGCCTGACGGCGGCTGAGCATCATGACACGATCTCACGGCATGGATCAGGCCAGCGGCTTTGGGTCCGGATTGAATACGCAAAGGTGGCTGGACTCGCCATCGACACCTCCGTCTGTATGCTGATCCATATTAGGTGAGACGAAGCAACGGTGTCGGTCCGCCATGCACTTGGTTCAGTAATCCCGCCGTCGCGGAGGCACGCCAGGTCTCGGCGGCGAGAACCCTGCACTGGGCGTAATCCTCCAGCGCGCGGGCCTCATCGACATTCTCGCGCCAGTGACGCTATCCGGCGTCGTTACGTTATCCATAGTAGGCGTCGGCGGCCGTCCTTGCTTGGGCGGGTCATTCCACGGGCCGGTCATTCAAGAGTCGATCGCGGAACGTCCTGAATTGTGAAGGGTTTCGGGCGCTTGCGTACGAAAGCCTCCAGTGCAGGAACCCGCGGGCCCCACGCCCTGGTCTACGTCACCCCAAGCGACTCTCCCGCGGAGCGGGTTCGCGCTGTGGTCGGCACCCGCCAAAATAGTTGCCAGTCCGCACCTGAGGAGCGAAAATCAGTCGTTAAACGGCGACAAAGGGTCGAAGGCGCTTCACGAGTACGCAGTGAAAGTATCGCGGAGAAAAGGCGGCGTGCCGCGCACAAGGCGGCACGCCTGAAGAGTCAATGCTGTGTCTGCGGCGCGCCGATCTGGATCCTGCGCCCCTTGTCCGGCGCATCCGATTTCGGAAGGCGCACGGTCAGCACACCGTCTCTGAAATCAGCGCCGCAATGTTCTTCGTCTGCGCCCGCCGGAAGAGCGATGGATCGTTCGAAGCGGCCGTAGAAGCGTTCCGACCAGCCCCGGTCCTTGTCTTCATGCTCGCTCTTCTTTTCGCCCCTGAGGGTAAGAACACCATTATAGATCGAGAGTTCGATATCCTTCTCGTTCATGCCGGGTAGCTCTGCGGTGATCGTCACCTGGTTTTCACTCTCCTTCACCTCCAGACTGGGCCACCCTGGCCCAGAAAGAGCGCTTCCGCCCACCATCGGCGTGCGGAAGAAGTCGTCAAAAAGCTTGTCCATCTCCCGATGCAGCTGAGCGAAGGGGCTTTGTTCCCTCTGCTGGTACGTCGCAGGCGCCGTATTCTCTTGCCGGCGCCACGGAACCAAATCACGCATTGCCATGATTCATCTCCTTGGTTTGCGGGCATTCATCGCTGCATGTTTAGCGGCGACCATTTTATTGCCTTCCCTCTAGCTGAAAGCCGTCGTCGTTCGCGATTGCCGGGGCGGCTTGCGATTGCGCGTGGTCGTCATTCATCGAACTGATCCGGATTTTCCGTGGCTTCATAGCCTCCGGAATCTCGCGCATCAGTTCGATCGACAGCACACCGTCCTTCAAGTCTGCGCTTCTCACCTGAACGTGATCGGCGAGTCCAAAGCGGCGCTCAAAGTCACGCACGCCGATGCCACGGTAAAGCACATGGCCTTCGTCGCCATCGCTCTTACGACCGGTCACCAAGAGCATGTTCTGCTGTGTCGAGATTTCGATCTCGTCCTGACGGAAGCCGGCCACTGCCAGGTCGATGCGGTAGCAATCCTCACCTTCACGGAGGATGTTGAAAGGTGGATAGCCTTCGCCGACACTTGCGGCCAACCCGTTTTCCAGAAGATCGAACAAGCGATCGAACCCCACGGTCGACATTCGAAACGGGGTAAAGTCAAAGTTGGTCCTCATATCCAAGTCCTCCATTGAGCAACAAGTCTATGAAGATGCGCCCGAGAGAGCGGGCGCTCTCCATACCGGACCCTGCCGGCATCCGGCAGCGATTTATCTGGTAAGCCCTGGTAGTTTTTCAAGGCCCTCGATCTAGCGAAAAAACGCCCGGTTTTGAATCCCTTGAGGGTTGAACGGGAATGGCAAGCGAGACGATTTCACCGAAGTCGCCCCGCCTGCCATTTCATTTCTGCATCGATTTTAGACCGCCTCTCGTCGAGGCAGGAGATCAGACGCCCACTGTTCCATCTGCCGCTCCACGGCCTGCGTCAGCATCTGCAGGTGCGCCATTTGGGGGCCGTCCGCCTGTCCGTTGGCCTTCAGCGTAGCCTTAACCCGCTTCAGCCGGGTGTGCTCCTCGTTGAGATACGCCAGAAATCGGTGCGACATGGCTCAGTGCGCGCTCCCGTCGAGATGCCGCAGTGCGTCCATCACATCATCCACCGAGAAGGGACGCCGCACCTTAGGCGGCTTCATCAGGGCGGGCTTGCCCTCAACCGAGTGAGCATCGGAGGCCCACGAGGCCAGAATGGATCGCTTTACCTCTGGCTCAAACTGGGGATGGTGAACTACATCTAACGGGTATTGAAAATGGGAGAGGGACATTGCTTTGCCTCCTTTCATCCTATCCTCTACCTTTAGCGGCCGATAAGGGCCGTCACGAAAATTATGCTCTTCGCCGATGCTGTTCAAGATCCGTGATGTGAATAGGTCAGCGACCGAAAGTCGAAGGCTGGGACATAAACTTGAGCCAGAGCACAGCAAACCGGCGAGGCTAAACCCCTACGCCCATTAAAGAGCTGACGGTCAGCAGCTGGAAAATAGAATCGGCCACTTGGATGGCAGAAATGGGTCGAAACCTGACCCTTTGCACTCAGGTCCCCAGCGTCGACGACGTGGGAATAAGTCCGAAATCTCGGCAGCCGTCCATGAGCGCGTCAAGTACGCCCATTTTTGCGCGACTTCGTGCCATAAGCTGCGCGCCAGAGACGGCCGCGAAGATGCTTCTCGCGCGCCGTTCGCTTTCCTCCAACGTAGCGGCGGTCGCGGCCGAAACCGCCTTGGTGAGCCACTTCACGTTGTCTTCGCCAAAAGCCTGTACCTCGCTCCTCACAGCTTCGGATAGATCGTCATGCTCGGCGGACATGAAGCTTGCCAGACACATGCGGTTGTCGTTCTCGAGCGATTGTCGCAAGGTTTTCAGGATAATGCAGCAGCCATTCCTTGGGATTGGAATGTCGGTCCCATAAAGCGCCGAGGGAGGCATCCGAGCTTTCCCAGTAGCGGCGAGCCACTGATCTGCCGCCACCAAGTGGACCGGTTGGTTTTTTATTGGATTAAAGCCGCTGCCGCCATATCCGGGTGGAGGTGGAGCGTAGCGGAACGGGGGGCCAGATATGGCGGTGTTGCCGTTTCAGGAGCCGGCGGCCGATAACTGAAGCTGCTATGTTCAAGAATAGATCAATCTTAAGAACTAGAGACATCGATAAACTATATGCATAGATGCGCTTGACATAAAAAGTAGTACTCGATCTCAGATTGCCCCCCCAACTCCTCTATTCGACATCAGAGTTTTTAAGAAAAGTTAATATCACGGTAATATACATGCCTGATACTAAAAACGCTGGCATGAAAGCCAGTGTGGGCGCTGACAGGGAGCGGCCGTTCACTTCCATCAAAGGGAATGAACATGACTACTCGAAAATCCAAGATGACCAAGACTACTGCTCCCGCGTCTATCCATGTGGACTGCGGCCCCGTGCAGATGCGCTCGCCTGCTGAGCTGATTGCCTATGCGCGCAACCCGCGCAAACATCCTGAAAAGCAGATCGTGAAGCTCATGGCGTCGATGCGGCGCTATGGCTTTACTCAGCCGGTGCTGCTGACGGCGGCGGGCGAGATCATCGCTGGGCATGCACGGGTGGAGGCGGCAAAGCGCTTGCAACTTGTTGCCGTTCCAACGCTCTGCTTGGATCATCTCAGCCCCGCGCAGGTGCGCGAATATCGCCTGGCCGACAATCAGCTGGGCGCGCTTGGCGAGTGGGATATGGAGCTGCTCACCGACGAGCTTCGCGCGGTCATCGAAATTGATGAGATCAGCTGCGTAGAGGCTATGGGCTGGGATATTCCCGAGGTGGAGATCATGATCGACGCCTCCCCTGCCCCTTCGCCGGATAAAGCCGATCCTGCCGACGAGCAGCTGCCGCTCTCGGAGAATTTCGTACCGCAGCTGGGCGACCTGTGGCTGCTCGGCAAGCATCGCCTGCTCTGCGGCTCATCCCTGGAAGCGGAGAATTGGGCGCGACTGATGAACGGCGAGAAGGCCGCCATGGCCTTTGTGGATCCGCCCTATAATGTGCCGGTAAACGGGTTCGTATGCGGGAGCGGCAAGGTGAAACACGAGGAGTTCGCTATGGCCTCGGGAGAGCTAAGCGAAGCGGAGTTCACCGACTTCCTCGCGACCTTCCTCGAACGCATGACCGCGCATATGAGTGACGGGTCCGTGACGGCCTGCGCGATGGACTTCCGCCACATGTACGAGCTTCAGACCGCAGCGCGCCGGCTCGGACTGTCGCTGCTCAACATGTGCGTTTGGAATAAATCAAATGGGGGAATGGGCAGCCTCTACCGCTCGAAGCATGAGCTGATCTTCATCTTCAAAAAGGGTAGCACGCCGCACATCAACAATGTCATGCTTGGGGTCCACGGACGCTATCGGAGCAACGTCTGGGATTTCCCTGGCATCAACAGCTTCGGCAAGGGTCGGATGGAGGATCTGGAATCCCATCCCACGGTCAAGCCGGTCGCGCTGGTGGCAGAATGCATCCGCGACGTTTCGCATCCGGGGCAAATCGTGACCGACGCCTTCCTCGGATCCGGCACCACCCTCCTTGCCGCTGAGCGGACCGGCCGGCGCTGCTTTGGCGCCGAGATCGAGCCCAAATATGTCGATCTCGCCATCCGGCGCTGGGAAAAGCTCACGGGGCGCGAGGCGATCCGGGAGAGCGATGGCCGCAGCTATGCCGATCTTGTTGGCGAGGCCGCTCTCGCAGCTCAACAGGCAGCCTGACCGCTGGGTTGCGAATATTCACAATGTGCTTTTCTGCCTATTCAGGATTCATTGCATCATGATGAACAATGACCCCAGCGGCGTCCCCCAGGATGGCGCCTCTCCCGCTGACCACCCTCGCATGATCGTGGCGCGCCCGCGGCGCAGGATCGTTCCTGCCCGGAAGGCTGCCGACCCCTCCCCCACCAATGCCACCGCCACGTCTCGCGGCGACTATGAGGTCGGATACAAGAGGCCGCCTAAGCGAACGCAATTCAAAAAGGGTCAGTCCGGCAATCCCAAGGGCCGGCCCAAGGGCGCCAAGAGCCTCCAGACCATCGCCCGTCGGCTGCTTACCGAAAAGATCAGCGTCCGCACCGCGCGCGGGGAAAACCGCGTCACGCGCATCGAGGCGATGATGATGAAGCTCATCGAGTCCGCCTCCAAGGGCGACTTTCGCGCCTTGCAGGCGATGTTCACCCTCTATCAGCAGATCATGCCCCACGAACCGATCGATGTAGCCACTGCCGATGCGCCGCTCAGCGCAGCCGATGCAGCGACGCTGGCTCTTTTCGCCGCCGAAATCCGCGAGGATGAAGGAACCGAGCAATGACCCGTCAAATCGACGTGCTGGCGGCCTTGCGCCGCCAGCATCTCTTCCCCTTTCTGGTGAAGGTGTTCGAGACGCTGCATCCCGGTGAACCGCCGCTCGATCCTGCCTGGTATTTACGCGCCATGTGCCATGGCCTTGAAGGCGTCGGGAAAGGCGAGCGCAACCGCTATCTGATCTCCGTGCCGCCCCGGCATCTAAAGTCCATCACCACGGCCGTCGCCTTTGTGGCCTGGATGCTCGGGCACCGGCCTTCGATGAAGATCATGGTCGCGACCTATAGCCAGGACCTGGCGCGCAAACATGCCGATGGCTGTCGCACCATCATGGAAAGCGCCTGGTACCGCCAGCTCTTTCCTGCCACCCGCATCAAGGATGGTGGCAACCGTCAGCTGGAGACCGTCACCACTGCGGGCGGTGTGCGCAAATCGGTATCGCTAGGCGGATCGGTCACCGGTCATGGCGCCGACCTCATCATTGTCGATGATCTCATGATGGCCGATGAGGCATTCAGCCCCACCGCGCGAGAGAATGTGCGGCGATGGTTTGACAATACGCTGGTCAGCCGATTGAACGACAAGCGCTCGGGCGCGATCATCTCGATCCAGCAGCGCCTGCATGAAGATGATCTTCCCGCCTACCTCATGGAAAAGGGCTATGACAGGCTAATCCTGCCTGCCATCGCGGAAAAGGACGAGAAGATCGCCGTTGGCGGCGGCCGCTACTACCATCGCCGCGTGGGCGATCTGCTGAACCCGGAGCGCGAAAATGACGAGGATCTTGCGCACATCCGCCGCGAGATGGGACCGCAGGCCTTCTCCGCGCAATATCAGCAGAACCCGGTTCTGCCTGAAGGCAATATGGTGCGGATCGAATGGTTCGGCCGCGTCGGGGAACTGCCTGAGCGAGAGCGCTGCCAGCTGGTCGTGCAAAGCTGGGATACCGGCATGTCGGACAATCCCACCAGCGACTTTAGCGTCTGCCTGACCTGGGGCTGGCACGAGGAGCGGTGGCATCTGCTCGATATCTTGCGCGAGCGCCTCACCTATCCCGATCTGCGGCGCGCCGTGCTTCTGCAGCATCGCCGCTGGCGGGCCGATCATGTGGTGATCGAAGATGCAGGGAGTGGCATTTCGCTTTATCAGGACTTCCTCTCCGAGCGGCGTTCCAGAGGGCGCGATGCCTTGTGGCCGGTCATGTCCAAGCCATGGGCATCCAAAGAGGAGCGGCTCTCCGGGCAGACCGGACAATTGGAGGCGGGACTATGCGTGCTACCCGCTGAGGCGCCCTGGCTTGATGCCTTCCTCGCAGAGCTGCGTGCATTCCCGAGCGGCCGTCATGATGATCAGGTGGACGCGCTCAGCCAATTTTTGGAGTTCGTCATGAACAAGCGCTCTTGGCTGCATGAGCCACGCGATCCGCTCACGGGAAGAAAGATCAGGATCAATCGGCCGGATCGGATTAATAGAAGATAGCGACGGAGTCGGTACTGCGAATTAAAATCCTCCCTCCAAGCGCGATTATTCTTCATCGGACCATTCGTGTTGAACATTGCCCAGCGATCAGCGGGAGGCAGTCAGCATGCGGCGCGTACGCAGCCAAGCTGTGAATTGCGGCAACAAGCCAGTAGTCGTGGTGCCAGGGCGACCGATACCGAAGCCATGGTCGCCGCGTTCATAGGCGGTCCCGTCACTTTGGCTGACAGAAGGCGCTTATGCGACGCGACATTGGCATTGATATCCACCGGACCTTTGGCGAGGTGGTGATCCGGGAAGACGACCGCATCAACCATGCGGGCCAGGTCGATATGACCCGCAGGCGTTGGAAGACTTCGGCAAAGGACTGCAATCCACTGATGAAGTGGTCATAGAGGCAACTGGCAACTGAATGGCTGGGTCGCGGGTATACCCACCAGGACATGCATGTGCACGTTGCGACATCGACCCGTGATCACGCAGGCGAACTACCTAGCGGTGATGCTGGCTTCTGTCAGCCCGCCGCGTCGCTCCAGACCTGGGCGAAAAAGCTGTTGCGCGCCGCTTCGGCGTCATAGCTGCCCGTGTCGATCATAGTCTGCGGGCACCAATGGCCACCCTTCAGGTACAGGCGCGGCGTCATGGCGAAGCGGTGTCCCGCCGCCGACTGCCATTCCACGGGTGCATCGGGGCCATCGAAGGACGCCGCCAAACATTTGCCACCGCGATATTCCGCCGCATCCTTCAGATCATCTATCCGCCACTCTTCCGGCTCCCGGCTTTCATCGTAGCCGTGATTGAGGAGGGTAGCCTTGCGCGACGGATGAGCGAAGTTGAACTTGGGCCAATCTCGAGGGATGGTCTCCCAAGCCGCGCGCGATCCGAAAAAGGCCTTGATCTTAGCTTCGTCATTATGTGCGAACCAGTAGAGCGATCCTTCGGGGGCTTGGGCGAGCTTTTCGATCCGCTGCGACACCACAGCCGGCAGCAGCCCGGGCACGGTGCGTGCGATCCAGGGCATATGTTTAGGCGCTTCCTTGAAATAGTCCCACAACGACTGTTCGCGAAATGGCACCAAGGCTTCCAGCCGGTCGGAGTCCGCATACCATTGGCCATGGAAGTTACGCGTCGCAAACCAGTGCGGGCGGAGTATCTTCTGGTAGTTGGGCATCTGCGCGGCCATGAATTCATGGTTCACGACCCGCGACGAGACGCCGCCGCCCAGATTGTAGAAGCCGCGCCAGAACTCCGCCGGGACGTCATCGCCGCACAAGGCCGCCATCAGGCGCCCGCTGTCATTTGCCGTTGACCATTCGAATACGCCGTTCAGCGGATTGTGAAACATGATGGGGTCGAAGATCTTCCACATCTCGTAATGCGCCATGCCGCTCTGGCGCACCGACGCCCAATGGGTGATGCCGCTCTGGGCTACGATGGCTTCGGCTTGGGTCTTGGTAGCGGCATAATGATCATAGACACTGATCTTGATCGGGTCGCCCGTCCGGCCCCAATGCACCGGCGCGTTGCGGCTGCCCGTTTCCGCGACGGTCCCGACGTAGATAAGCCGAGTCGTCTTGGGATCGCCGCGCTCATGGATCGCATTGACGATGTTCTGGGTGCCGCCCACATTGACCTTCGCCACGAGCTGCTGCGGCAGCCGGTCCGAAAGCGGCGATACCAGCGCGCCGACATGCAGGACCACGTCAGCGCCGCTCACCCCTTCGCGCACCGATGCGGCGTCGGTGAGGTCACCAAATATTATCTCCGCGGCATTCTTGCGCATGGTGTCGCGTACGACCGGATGCGCGTTCTCGTCGGGCCGCACAAGGATGCGCAGGCGCAGACCATCTTTCTTTTCGGCGACGCGCCTTACGATCTCGCGGCCCATGTTGCCGGTCGCCCCTGTCAAAAAAATCGTCTTGCGGCTGTCACCCATGATATCTGATTCCCACTGTTCACGACAGCTGATCTGGCGCTTCGCTCAGCGCTACGCCGCCGCTCTTGGCCCTGAAACGCTCAGCTTCCATCACTTTCAAGCCTTGCCCTTCCAGGCTAAAAAAAGGGGCTGGTCGAACGACCAGCCCTTTGGGGAGAGAAGCTTTAAGCCTGCTGCCTATCTAGACCTTTCCACGCGTCGCGCAACTACAAATTAATACATTCTTGCTATTTAATAATGTGTACGTAGTAGGTAACACGGCGTATCGGTACAGCCGCTGCAAGAAAAATGGCAATAGCCTACCTTTTTGATGCACAGCGAGCTATCAAATGCGCGATTGCGGCATATGCGCAATAGAGGAGAGAAACATGGCGCGCCTGTCAGATAAAATCGCCATCGTCACTGGTGGCTCCCGGGGCATGGGAGCCGCGACCGTGCGGCAGTTCGCGCGGGAAGGCGCAAAGGTCGTCATCGCGGACCTGCTGCCCCAAGGCGAGGACCTAGCGCAGGAATTGGGCACCGGAGTGCTTTTCCACCGGACTGACATCGCCAGCGAGGGCGACTGGCAAGCGCTACTGGCCGCCACCGAGGCTGCTTTCGGTATGCCGGACATCCTTGTCAACAACGCGGCAATGCAGCGTTTCCGTTCCATCCTGGAATGCGAGGCCGAAGACTTCCGCAAGGTTATCGACGTTAATCTTATCGGCACTTTCCTAGGGTTGAAGATCGTCGGCGGTGCGATGGTGCGGCGCCGCGGCGGTTCCATCATCAACATCTCGTCGGTCGATGGCATGCGCGGCGCGAACGGCTATGCCGCCTATTCATCCAGCAAATGGGCAGTGCGCGGCCTGACCAAGGTTGCCGCCATGGAGTTCGGCCCTCGCGGCGTGCGCGTAAATTCCGTCCATCCGGGCGGCGTCCAGACCATCATGGGCAATCCTACCGGCGCAGCTTCGGACGATGTCGATAAGGGCTTTGGCATGGTGCCGGCGCAGCGCAGCGGCCAGCCTGATGAAATCGCTGCGGCCACCCTTTTCCTGGCGAGCGATGAAGCCTCCTACGTCCTCGGTGCGGAGCTGGCGGTGGATGGGGGCTGGCTCGCTGGCATCTACAACCCGATGCTGTCCGGCGGGCCCGAAGATGTCGATTATGGCACGCGCACGGCGGCTCACGATACCAACAAGTTCCTGGACGATGCACTCCGCGCCAAAGAAGGGAATTGATCATGACTACATTACAAAGCTTGAGTGATGAGCGCGACATCATCCGTGGACTCAGCCAATTCGCGCGCATCCTCGACCAGAAGCGCTGGCAAGACCTGCACACGGTGTTCGCTCAGGATCTAACTTTCGATTATGGATCCGGCAGCGACCAACAAGGCATGGCCGCGCTCGAGAAGCAGATGCGCATGTTTCTCGACGTCTGCGGCGGGACGCAGCACCTGATCGGCAGCATCCTGGTGGACGTAAACGGAGAGTTCGCGGAAAGCCGCGCCTATGTTCAGGCACGGCACCAGCGCCGGGATGATCCGGCAGGCCCAATCTTCGATTCGACAGGCGAATACCGCGACCGATGGGAAAGACGACCCGAAGGCTGGCGCATCGTCCACCGCGATGCGGTCTGGTTCCTACATAGTGGCGACCCCGGGGTTTTGGCGGTAGGCGAAGATCAGTTAGGATGAACGTGTCATCGCTGGTTGACCGCTACGGCGCGCGCGCCTTGATCCTTGGAGGTACTGAGGGAATTGGTGCGGAGTTCGCTGAACTTCTGACCAGAGCGGGGCTCAATCTCACGCTTGTGGCGCGCTCGGCGGGCGCGCTGAACCAAACAGCCGATCGAGTCCGGCGGACGCATGCCGTCGATGTCATCGAACTCGACCTGAGCTCCCCGGACGCCCGGTCGAAAGCCGAGGGGATTGTCGCGGCGCATGACTTCGGCCTCCTCCTCTAGAATGCAGGCGCAACCCACGGGGTTAATCTGTTTCTGGACCAACCGGTCGATCGAGCGCTAAATCTGGTGGCGCTCAATTGAGGATCGCCGGTCGCGTTCGCGCATGCCGCGTTGAGCAGGATAGGGAAGAAAGGGCGCGGTGGGCTCGTGCTCGTGTCGTCCATGTCGGGCCTTGTGGGCAGCGGCTATGTCGCGACCTACGCCGCATCCAAATCCTTTGAGATCGTGTTGGCGGAAGGACTTCACTGGGAATTGCAGCGTGAAGGGGTGGATATCCTGTGCGCCGTCGCCTCGCTAACTAACACGCCCGCCATGCGGCGCTCAGGGATGATGGAGATAGAAGGATTGACGCCGATGGACGCGCGCACCTTTTCATTGGGAGCGATCGAGGCGCTGGGGACTACCCCGGTTTGGTATGCCGTAGGCAATAACGCCGAGGAGGGCATCCGGACGCAGCCGCGCGCCCTCGCGACAGCGAACGCTTCCGCCAACTCGGCCCGATTAGGGGGGAGTAAACATCGATGACCGTCCCTGATCCACGCAGGTGATCGTCTGAAGGTAACCCCCATCCCTCGCAGGGTGGGGGCTTTTCCGCCTCAAATTGCGTTGCGGCGGGCAATCGCGCCAAGGTGTCGGCCGCTCGGTTTGATTGTGCGCTTGAAATTGGTGCGATCAATATCGACCAGGCCGAAGCGCTGATGAAAGCCTTCGTTCCATTCCCAATTGTCCAACAGCGTCCAATGAAAATAGCCACGGACATCCGCGCCGGCGTCGATGGCCGCCTTCAATCCGGTCAACGCGCCGTTGATATAGTCGATGCGACGCGCATCATTGTCGGTGGAGATCCCGTTTTCGGTGACATAGATCGGCACCTTCACATGAGAAGCAGCATAGCGGACGATATTACCGATGGCGGCGGGATAATATTCCCACTTGCTCTTGGTGAATTCGGCATCCTTGCCAGCCTTGCGTGGTCCTTCCGGTCCAATCAAGTAACGGGTATAGCCCTGCACGCCCAGAAAGTCGCTACGTCCGGCCGCTTCCAGCCACTGCGAATAGACTTCCTGCCGCTTTTGCGCGACTTTGGCTTCACCTCCATCAACGGCCTGATCATCACCTATCGACACGATCGCGCCAACCGGGAACTTTCCTGGGCCAGCCTTGAGAGCAGCCATGGCAAGTTCGTGTGCCCGGATCATTGCCGGCACCGCTGTCTCCGGATCGCTGAACAGGAAGGACGAAAATTCATCGCTGCCGACCTTCTTGGCGGCGAGTTTCATAAGCGGGGCCGACATGGACGCGATATCCATGGGCTGGCCCGTCGCGCTCTGCATGTCTGGCGACCATTTAACGACGAGCGGCGCATTGGGCTCGTTGAACGGAACCGCCATGCCGATCAGGTCGCCCATATGCCGCGACACACGGTCGGCATATCGCGCGAAAAGGTCGGGCGCATCCGGCTTGTTCCAGGCGCCACGGGCGGCGAACCATCTCGGCGATGAGAAATGATTGAGCGTCACGTTGGGGAAAACTCCCGCATCGCGGCAGGCGGCGATGCAGCGGCGGTAATGATCCAGTTCCGCCAAGGAAAACTGACCTTCTTCCGGTTCGACGCGTGACCATTCGATGGAAAAGCGATAGGCGTTGAGGCCCATCGCCTTCACTAGCGCGACGTCCTCATACCAGCGGTGATAGCTGTCGCAGGCATCTCCGGACCGCTCCCTAAAAGGAGAAGGCTTCATATTTTCGACAACCCAGAGATCGGAGCTGACATTATTGCCTTCGGTCTGGTGACCCGCGCTCGAAGCGCCCCAAAGAAAGCCCTTGGGGAAGTTCCCCTTTGCCCCACTACGCGTCGGAGCAGCGGTAGGAGCCGAGGCGGATAGCAGCGCTGAGCCAGCCGCCATACCGACCAGGATCGATCGTCGATCGAGCGCATCAGCGAAATCCATGAAATATCCTCTTCATATCTTTATGGACCGCGCCGCGATCCCGAACACCGGTCCGGCGTTGTAACTCATCATTTATAAAAAGAATAGGGCTTGTCAATTTAATCGAGCTGCCATAACGATCCGCGCGTTTGTAACTCGCTACCAGATGCCACAGCATCGAACAGTATCTCTGGGGAGGAATTTATGCGTTTTAGGCAGTTTGCGCGCTATGCGCTCATGGCTGGTTCGGCCTTGGCAGTATTTGCCCCTGCGGCTCATGCCCAGCATGCAACTGAGGTACAGAACGATAGCGTTGCAGCTAATTCTGCATCGGGCGACATCGTCGTCACCGCAACTCGCAGTAGCAAGAGCCTGCAGGAAGTTCCGGTCGTCGTGACCGCCGTTTCTGGCGAGCAGATCAAGGAACTGAACTTCACCAACTTCACCGACATTCAGGCACTCTCGCCCGGCCTTTCCTTTACACCCCGCGGCACGGCGGGGACGGTCACCGCCCTTCGCGGCGTGAGCACCAGCAACACCACTGGTGCACCCCCGGCCGTCGTCATCTATTTCAACGAAGTGCCGATCAACGAAGCGATTGCCTTCCAGAGCCTGTACGACATCGGCCAGATTGAGGTTGTGCGTGGTCCCCAAGGCACGCTGCGTGGTGCACCAGCTCCTGCTGGCTCAATCACGCTTACCACCAAGCGCCCTAACCTTAATGAGGTCGGCGGCTATGTGCAGGGCATCGCAACGGATCAGTTGGGCCTGAATGGCCAGTTTGCCGTCAATGTTCCGATCCTGCAAGACAAGCTGGCTGTGCGCATCTCCGGCCTTTATGACCGCAACGAGAATGGCGACGTTCATAGCGTGACTACCGGGGTTGAATCCGGCGCGGACACGAAGAGCATACGCGCTTCGCTCCTGTGGGAACCGCTGTCGCAGTTGAAGATCCTCGCCACCTATCAATATCTGCGGAACGTCAGCAAGTCGATGCCGACCGTCGAGGGTTCGGGCCTGGGCTATAACGGACCAGCCATCGTCGATCCCCGCCAGCGCCTTGCCGTTCAGGAAGAGCTATCCTACCGCCGCCTGACCGCCCATTATGGCTCGCTGTCCGCGACCTATGATCTGGGCGACGCGTCGGTCAACTACATCGGCGGCTATACGAAGTTCCGTAGCTTCACGCCTGCGGGGGCGGGAGACGGCGATGCTGGCAACGTCATTCCAGGCTATTCCCAACCGCAATATTTCGACAATCCCGTCGAAAGCTGGTCCCATGAACTTCGTCTGGACGGCAAGACCTCCGGCGGTTTTCTCGACTACACGGTCGGCGGCTTCTACTCCAGAGCCAAGTCCGACGTGACGCGCCTCAGCATCTTCGCCTACCTGCCAGGCGCATTCGGCGCCCCGGGGTCAACCGCGCCTACGACGGGCAACCGCGTCGATCGCTACACACTGTTTGGCGATATCACACTGCCCATCAAGGATGTGAACAAGTCCGTCTTCGCCAGCGGTACTTTCCATCTCCCGACCAATACGGAGGTGTTTGTCGGCGCCCGTCACATCTGGTCTGACGTCACCAAGGGCTTCAACCTAACCTTCGATCCCGCGTTTGTGGCGGTCGATGTGGGCCTTCCGAGTGCTTTCTGTGGCTTCGTGCCGGGTTCGTCGGGCGGTTCCCCTATCTATGCCAACGCCTGTGACTTTCCGGTCAATGTTCCTCCCATCACTGAGCCACAGCCGAGCCGCAAGTTCAAGGCCTGGGTGTACGACGCGAAGGTGGTCCAGCATCTGAACGACGATGTGCTGGTCTACGCCGCTTATGGCCACGGGTGGCGCGGCCCCGGTTCCAACCAGGCGACACCGGTGCCGAACAGCGTCCGCACCGTCGCTCCTGAAAAGTCTGACAACTTCGAAATCGGTTTGAAGGGCGAATTTCTCGACAAGCGTCTCCGCTTCAACGCCGCCATCTTCCAGCAGGATTTCAAGGGCTATATCGCGCGCGCCCGGTCCATTCCCAACGTGAATGAAGGCGGTCAGGCCGTATCGGCCGAAGACATCACATTCAATGGCGACGCGCGCGTTCGTGGTGCGGAAGCTGAACTCTATTTCGCACCGAGCGATCGCTTCTATGTCCAGAGCTCGGTCGGCTACGCGAACGGCAAGTTCAAGAATGCGCTGATCCCCTGCCGCGACACTAATTTCGATGGTGTTCCCGACAATGGACCAACGCCCACCTCGCCATCGGCTTTCCCGGCTGGCACGCCGGTGGCCTTCTGCCGCACCAACGGAGCGCTCTCCGACGTGCCGAAGTGGAATGCGACGGTCGTATCCGAATACAATATGCCGCTGGGTCAGGCGACCGCCTATCTGCGCGGGCTGTTCACCTGGCAGAGCAAAACGACCGACATCGCCACGGGCAACAATTATGACAGCTACGGCATCCTGAACCTGTTTCTGGGAGCTCGCGAGATCGTTCCTGGCTTGGACGTCAACATCTTCGCGAAAAACATTTTCAATGTTCAAAAGGTCACCTTCCGCGATGCTGAATATGTCCTTGGCGGCTATCGTTCGGGCTATAACAATGTGAACTACACGGCGCCCCGCGAAGTGGGAGTCACCGCTCGCTTCTCCTTCGGCGGCGGTTAACGAAATGGCTCTGCCGGGTGGCAGATCCCACCCGGCAAGCGTCATCAGAAAAAAGGGGTATGATCCGGTCTGGATCTGCCCCTTTTTTATTCTGACCCGCGTTAGCCGGTCGTATTCGCGTCAGTGGCTCAATGTGGTTGAACCATTCGGCCCTTTCTCGCTTGCATCAGCCCACGTCCACCCGAATACGCGACAGCCGGATTTCCCGTATCCGCCATTCTCCGCCTGTGCGGACATAGCGCTCATGATAATGGCCGTAGCCGTGCATCCATGAGAAGGGCAGCGATGAGCCCTCCTGAACCCACAGCTTGTCCTCCATCGCCCAAATACCTGTCGCGCAATCCGGCCCCTCAATCGTGATTTCCGGCATATGTCCGTGATGGACGGTCTGGATATGCTCCAAGATCGGCGCAAGCTTCGCAACATAGGCGGCTGCCCCTTGAGTGAGCTGGCTTTCGTCGCGTTGACCGGTCGATTCCCGAAAGTCGGCCACCAGATCGGGTGCAAATGTCGCTTCCAGGCCCGCCCAATCCTTCATATCCATCATTCGGAAGTAGCGCGCTTTGAGCGCGTGAATATCCATGATGGCGGCAAGTTTCTCTACTTCGGTCACGATCGCATTCCCCCAATGATACGCCAGACAGTCACCAGCTCACCTTGTTCGCGGCTTCAATGGCGGCCTGCGTGTCGGACGGCAGCAATATGCCGCGCTTCTCCGCCGCCTTAGCCGCCTGGGCGAACCGCTTGTGGTACACGTCCGGCGTGCCGTAGAGCGCCTTCAACTGATCCTTGCTAAAGGGGAATGTCCGCCCCGATCCCCCGATGCATTCGCCTCGCCAATCATAGCGGGCGACCGGAACATCCACCCACGGCGTGCGGAGGCCGCCCTTCACATTGCCGTTCGCATCAAAATAGCCGGCCGGCTCAGGCACCGGCTCCTTCGGCCCTAGGAACGACGCGAGCTGAGGGAAGCTGGGCGCTGCCTTGCCGCTTTTGATCCACCGATCGACGGCAATGATCGCCGCGCCTGAGACATATTGCACCGGCAGGGTGTTTGCATAATCTACGGGACAACCGCCCGCGTTCAGGCCGAGATCGCGTGTATTGGCCTTGGCGACGCGGTCCATATAGGGGCCGGTCGTATGGGAACTGCCCGCCGGCGCCCAGAAACGCAGCATCTTGCCTTCCGGACGCGGCCCGCGTTCGGCGGAAGCCGTGGTGGTGTTGAGCACGATCACCGGCACGCCAACATCAGTGCGTACGACTGGGGCAGGCGTATCGACCCCCGACAACTTCAGATGTGCGCCCCTATGCAGATCTTGCAAGAAAAAGCCGTCAAACACGCCCGCGCGGGGCTGGATGGCATTGATATAAATCGCCATCCGTTCGCCAGCGATCGTGTTGCCCACACCAATTACGGCTTTCGGCTTCAAACCAGAAAATGGATCGGGCCCGGCTGCGGTCTTCTTGCTCTTGAGGGACGCGGCAATCTGCGTCAGTATGTCATAGGACATGTCGGTCGATGGCACCGATAAGCTTCCGTAGCGCTGCGGATCCCAGCGGGCGAGCGTGGTGCCGACCGGGATCCGCTTGCCGGCATAGGTGATCATCTGCGGCGGCTTTTGGTCGTCAATGCCTTCATGGTGCATCGACACCCCTACCCAGCCGAAGCCGTTGCGCAGCAGCGTCTCAGCGTTCCAGCGATAATTGGTATCCCGTTCCGTCCCGTAATATTCCTGCATATACTCGACGACGACAGTGCCATTGAACTTGGCGGCCGATGGTTTGCGAACGAGAATGCGCGTCTTGTAGGGAATATCTTCGCCCGCCACGACCTGCCAGCGGCCGTCCGTCCCGAGCGTCGTGCCCGGCGCAATCTTATAGGCATGGGCCTTGCCCGAAACAAAATATTCGCTTTCGGAATAACCATAGGGTGCCAGATCGACGATCGAGGCGGAATAGGGAAAACCCCGCATCCCGCCGGTCACCGGTCCTTCGGTCGTGACGCTACCGACGCTGGCACGCTGCGCTTTTACTTGTCCGGGCGCCGACAGGGCGCTCCCCGGCTGAACCAGCATCGTCGCCACCAAGAGGGGCACCAGCCACGTTCTGTTCGGTTTCATCTTTTCTCTCCGGCTAGTTCTTGGGTAAAGCAAAGGCGACGATGCTGTTGCGCCCTTCCGTCATAACGGAACTCATCTTGGCGATCGCGGGGTCGTAGGAACCGGCGGCAAGGGCGATGAACTGACGCCCTCCCGATTTGTAGACGGCGGGCACGCCGCCCGGCACCGACGGCAAGGGCGCTTGCCAGACCACCCGGCCGTTCGCCATGCTCCATGCCCGCAGCTTCCGGTCCTGCGTGCCTGCGAACAGCAGGTCGCCCGCCGTCGCGACGATGGTGCCGCGCGGGAACAGCGTGCCTGAATCCTTCAGGCCTGGCAGTTCGCCGAAGGGAACCTGCCACAGCTTCCGGCCGCTGTTCATGTCATAGGCGGTAAGGGTGGACCATGGTGTCGCGTTCGCGGGGAACATCTTCTTGCTGAAGAGGAAGTTATAGCCGGTCTTGAGCCTGATCGGCCCGCTCTTCGCGGCGGCCGTCGCCTCGCCCTGACCATCGGGGCCGGCAGCGGGCGCAGGCGCGCTCACCTTGCCCGCCTGCGCCTTGCTGAATCCCAGGAAGAGCAGCAGATCCTGCATCTCCTGCGTCTTGAGGTTGAACGCGGGCATCACCGCGCGGCCACGCGTCACGATTTCGCTCACCTGAGCCGCCGTCCGGCGCGTCGCGATCTCCGTCAGCGCCGGAATGGCGGGCGGCTGACCAGCGCGCTTCTCACCATGGCAGGTCGAGCAGTTCTGCGCATAGACCGCCGCGCCCAGATCTTCTGCGCTGGCGCCTAGGAACATGGTGCGCGGCTTGTCGGAAGGCGGCTCCATGCGCAAGATGGCCGGGACATCCATCCCCACTACAAAAAACCGGCCATTGCGCGGATCGACCGCCCCATTGCCCCAATTCGTCCCACCCGAGCTGCCCGGGATCTGCAAAGTCCCCCGTCTGCTCGGCGGCGTGAATATCCCTCCGTTGCGGAGCCCACCGATCATCGCCGCCACCTGCTTTCGCTCGGCCGGATCAAGATAGGGATTGAGATCAGCTGCCGTCATATGCTGGCGCACGAACGGTTCGGGCACCGTGGGAAATGGCTGGGTGGGAGACGCCTCTTCTCCCGGAACGTCGCTCCTGGGGACCGGTCGCTCCTCGATCGGAAAAACGGGCCGTCCCGTACGCCGTTCAAAGGTGTAGATGAACCCGGTCTTGCCCGCGACCACAACCGCCTCGATCCGCTTTCCACCACGGTTAAGCGTCAGCAATTTGGGCGCTTGAGGCAGGTCATAATCCCACAGGTCGTGATGGACGGTCTGGAAGTGCCACAGCCTCCTGCCAGTCCGGGCGTCCAGCGCCACTAGGGAGTTGGCGTAGAGATTGCTGCCCTTGCGATTGACGCCGTAGAAATTATAGTCGGCCGACGCGAGCGGCACGAACAGGATGCCGTTGGCGGTATCGAGCGTCATCTCGCTCCAGTTGTTGACACCGCCCACCTTGTTCCAGGCGTCCATGGGCCATGTCTCATATCCCGGCTCGCCTGGCTGGGGGATGCTGTGGAACGTCCAGCGCAGCTTTCCGTCGCGGACGTCGAACGCGCGAATATAGCCCGGGGGGCCGTTCCATTCGTCGCCGCCCGTCGTGCCGACGATGATGAGGCCAGCGAAAATCCGCCCGGGAGATTGCGACTCGATGCGCTTGATGGTCGCTGGGTCGCGTCCCAGACCCTGTTTGAGATCGATCGAACCATTTTCGCCGAAGCCTGTCACCGGCTTTCCTGTCGCGGCCTCGATTGCATAGAGGCGGTCATGCTGATTGTAGAACAGCCTCCGCGGCTCGCCGCGCCCCCCGCTCCAACTGCTAAGCCCGCGCATGCGGACGCCATCGGCTTCGACGCGCCAAAGCTCCCTTCCTGTCGCCGGATCAAGCGCCAATATGCCGCCGCTATAGGGCACGAACATGCGACCATCGATGACCAGCGGATTGCCGTTTGACTGGCCATTATGGGGCAACGGAATGCTCCAGGCTAACTGAAGCCGATCGACATTGGCGCTGTTGATGTCCTCAAGGGGCGAAAATTGCGCGGAATCGGGACCGCCCAGATAATCGGGCCAGTCTCTGCTCGAATGAGGCATGCCGGTCCCTCCGCACCCCCCAAGCAGTGCCGCAGCCATGGCGAGGCCGCCAATCGCGCCATAAGGCTGTCGCCCGTACATTAACGATCCCCTCCAAAGGACTTATGCCCGCACAATTTAGGCCGCGGTCAGCGTGTGAACGCCCGTGCCCCCAGCCGCTCCGAAAGCATCGAACGTGAAAGCCATCGCGGCTGGGTCAGCATTAAAGTAGAGATATCTATATATATTATGGCTGGCAAGAGGTTGCATGATTTGCTCGCCGATGACATTTCCTTCGCGGGGAGATATTGAGCTGAGCTCGGAACCGGTGAACGCCGGTTGAACACAAGGTCGGTTCGAGAGGAAAGCGGATTGCCAGAGGCCACAAAACAGGCGCGTACGACAGGGCGGAGGGGCCGCCCCTCCCGAGAGGGAGAGCGGGAGATTACGTTGGCAATCCTCGATGCCGCGCTCCAGCTTTTCCTGACCAACGGCTACGGCGCGACCTCGATGAAGCGCATCGGCGAGGAAGCAGGCGTCGCTCCCAACACGCTATATGCGCGTTTTCCCGAAAAGCCGGCGCTCTTCCGCGCAATCGTTGAATGGAAGGCCGCTGTCTGGAAGGTTACCAATCCTCCTCGCTATGCCAAGCCGGGGTCCTCGATATCCGAAGTGATCGAAGTCGCGCTCAATGCGATGTTCGATGCGATGGATCGTGAAGACGTGAGCGCCATGGGTCGGCTGCTCGCTCAGGAAACCGAACGTTTTCCTGAACTCGCGCAGATATATAGTGAAACTGCAGCCCGGGTGGGTCAGGAGGGCCTCATAGAGTCCATGCGGCGTAGCAGCGATTGCGGTTTGTCCGAAAAGGAATTGTCGGATCTGGCCAATACGATGGTGGAATGCGCGACAGGCCACATGAATCGGCGGATGTTCAACGGCAATAGCGGCCAAGAGAGCCACAGGCGAGCGGCCAAGCGCATCGCCAAACTGCTGTCGTACGGAGCTGCACGGCGCTGAACCAACTTATAGCGCAGCGGCGCACGACACTAAAATATATAATGCACTCTTGTTTATTGTTAAAATTGGCTTCATTCTAGCAGCAGCGCGCCCGTCCTAGATAGGACCGCGCAGAAGCTAAGGAAATGCCCGGATGATCAAATTCTTTACGCCGGCCCTACTCGGCCTGGTCGCCGCCACTGCCGCTCAAGGTCAGCAGCCTGCAGACAGCACTGCAGCTGCCGCGCAATATTCGACTGAGAAGACCGATGTCGGTTCGCTGATCGACAATCCCCAGACCAAGACAATCGTCGACAAGCACATCCCGGGTTTCAGCAGCAATCCGCAAATCGACATGGCCCGCGGAATGACCCTCCGCGCAATTCAACCCTTTGCGGCCGATCAGGTTACTGACGCCGCCCTGAGCGCCATCGATGGCGACCTTGCGAAGCTACATGCTAAGTAAAACACATTCCGGCCTTCAGTCGTAACAGGCATTGGCCGGGGCGTACTTCGCGAGACCCTCGCCCCTGCTTTCAGGCAATTTGGCGCTTTTCAGATAGTGGCTAGTGGCTGGCAGCCAATGTAAATAGATAATTATTGTCATTTTAACTTTGCTGCAGCAGGACGGTCGTCTAGATGATCCCGATCACAATAGGACGAGTAGGGGCAGGGAGGAAAGGTCATGAAGCGCGCTCTCAAACTTCTTCTGGCGACTGGCTCAGCGCTGGCAAGTATGCCGGCACTGTCGCAGGACGGGTTATTGGAAGGTTTCCAAAATCCTCCGCAGGAGGCACGCCCGCGCGTGTGGTGGCATTGGCTGAACGGGGCCATTTCGCAGGAGGGCATCAAGCGGGATCTCGATTGGCTGCACCGTTCGGGGATCGGCGGCGTGCAGATATTCTACGGCGCTATGCCCAATAATGACGGCGTCGTCACGCCCCCCGTCCGCTACATGTCGCCCGAGTGGAAATCCGCCTTCCGCAGCGCGGTTACCCAAGCCGCCGACAAGGGCATGGAAGTCACCATTCCCACCTCCGCCGGCTGGAGCGAGACCGGCGCGCCCTTCGTCAAGGCTGCGGATGGGATGAAGAAATTCGTCTGGACCGAAAGGGATGTGGCCGGCGGACGGCGCTTTCAGGGCGCGCTGCTACGCCCCTCCGACACAGCTGGGCCGATCGGCGGCATCGAATTTGGCGAAAACAGGCTGACACATGGCGCGATCGGTCCCCAGCCGCCGCGCCTTTATGTCGACAGCCGCGTGATCGCCTATCGCGTGCCGGCGACGGAACATGCGCTGCCCTTGCCCAAGGTCACGACTTCCAAAGGCGAAGTGCCGGCAGCCGGACTGTTCGACGGACGACTGGTGAAAGCGATCGAGATCGACCGTCCTTCCAACAAGAATCCGGGGTGGGTCCGCTTCGATTATCCGAAGCCTGTCACCCTCCGGTCGCTCACGGTGGTTCTGGAGCCCAAGAAACCCGAAATCGCCGTGTCGACAGAAATTCCGGCTAGGCTGGAGGCCAGCGAGGACGGTGTCACCTTCCGCAAGGTGGCCGACATAAGCGCAGGCGCGTTCACGCAGAACACGAACAGCTTCGCCCCCATCACCGGCCGCATCTTCCGCGTGATCCTGCAACCTGCGCCCGCCACGCTCCCCGCTTTGGACATGGCGCCCGGCGCGCTGCTGCAACCCGGCCTTGCCCTGGCTCCCCCCGGCAAGACGTTGACCATCTCCGAAATGGCGCTGAGTGGCGACGCCCGCATCGAACGATTCGAGGAAAAGGCGGGATTCGCGTCTCTGCCCGATTATTATGCAGTGCCGACGCCTGCCGCCGCTTCGGGACAGGTCATCACGAAGTCGAGCGTCGTCGATCTGACCAGCCGGATGAAGGCCGACGGAACCCTGGACTGGACGCCGCCCAAGGGGCGCTGGCGTGTGGTCCGGCTGGGCTATTCGCTGACCGGCCATATGAACGGCCCCACCACGGCCGATGCCACGGGTCTGGAGGTCGATAAGCTGAGCGCCCCGCGCGTGCAGGCTTTCATGAACCAGTATCTCGATCAATATGCGCAGACGCTTGGTCCCGACCTAGTCGGCAAGCGCGGCGTGCAGGCGACGCTCAATGACAGCATCGAGGCTGGATTCCAGAACTGGACCGACGACATATTGGACCAGTTCGCCAGAAGGCGGGGCTATAATCCGGCGCCCTGGCTGCCAGTCCTGACCGGCCGCATCGTCGAAAGCGCCGCCGCCAGCGACGCATTCCTGTATGACTTCCGCCGCACTCTCACGGATCTGATGGCGGAAGCGCATTATGGTTCGGTCGCGCAGGTCGCCCATGCGCGCGGCCTGACGGCTTATGGCGAGGCACTGGAGGCGCCCAACCGTCCCTCGCTTGGCGACGATCTGGCGATGCGCAGCCATGCCGACGTGCCGATGGGCGCGATGTGGACTTTCAAGCCCGACAAGGGGCCGCAGCCCGCCCATGCCGCCGACATAAAGGGTGCGGCCTCCGCCGCGCATCTTTACGGGCGGGCCTATGTTGGCGCGGAATCCATGTCGTCCATGTTCCAATATTGGGCGGCGAGCCCGCGCGAATTGAAGCATGTGGCCGACACCGAGTTCGCGCTGGGCGTGAACCGTTTCTCCATCCACAGTAGCGTGCATCAGCCGCTGATCGACAAGGCGCCTGGCCTCAGCCTGTGGCTGTTCGGCCAATATTTCAATCGCAACGAAAGCTGGGCGGAACAAGCGCGCCCGTGGGTGGACTATCTTGCCCGCACCTCCTGGATGCTCTCGCAAGGGCGCTACGCGGCGGACGTGGCCTATTTTTATGGCGAGGAAGCCCCCATCGTGACGCTCGCCGATCAAGGTCGCCTGAAGGACACACCTAATCGCTACGGCTATGACTTCATCAACGCGGACGCGCTGGCCGGCCTCACCTCCGTCAAGGATGGCGCGATCGTCACGCCGTCGGGCATGCGCTATCGGATCTTGCAACTGGGCGGCGCATCGCAGCGCATGACCTTGCCGACCCTGCGCCGCATTGCAGAACTGGCGGAGGCGGGCGCGGTCGTCCTGGGCGACAAGCCGTCCTCCTCGCCCAGCCTGGCGGACGACCCCGCCGCCTTCAAGGCGCTGGCGGACAGGCTCTGGGCCGGCGGCACGGAGACGCGCGTCGGCGCGGGCCGCATTCTTTCCGCCATGCCAGTGGAGGCCGCTCTTGCCCAGATCGGGGTAACGCCGGACCAGGAAGTGCTTGGCCGAACCGAAAACGCGCTGCGTTTCTTGCACCGGACTTTGGAAGACGGCGACCTGTGGTTCGTCAGCAATCCCGAAGGAAAAGCCTTCATGGCGGATGTGGCGTTCCGTGCTACCGGGCGTGCGCCCGAATTGTGGGATGCCGAAACCGGGACCCGCAGCCCCCTGTCCTACCGGACGGAAAACGGCCGCACCATCATCCCGTTGCGCCTCGAAAGCAGCGGATCGGCGCTGATCCTGTTCCGAAAGCCGACCGCCGAACCGGCGCGCACCGTGACCACGCCCACCGATCGCACGCTGGCGACGATCGAGGGGGATTGGTCGGTCCTCTTCCAGCCTGACCGCGGCGCACCCGCGGGCGCCGTAAAGACGTCTGTAGGTTCCTGGACCGACAGCAAGGAACCGGGCATCCGCTATTTTTCGGGCGTGGCGACCTATTCCAGGACCATCCGGGTTCCCCGTCGGATGGCGGGCAGCCGAACCATCCTGTCGCTCGGCGAGGTGAACGACCTTGCCGAACTGTGGGTCAACGGCAAGCATGTTCGTACGCTGTGGCACGCACCCTATCGCGTCGATGTGACCGATGCGCTTAAGCGCGGAGACAACCGTATACAGATCAAGGTGGCGAACCGCTGGATCAACCGGCTGATCGGCGATGCGCAGCCCGGCGCGGCCAAGGTCGCCTGGACCGTCGCGCCCGCCTATTCGGCCAAAGCTCGGCTTCTGCCATCCGGCTTGATGGGGCCTGTCACCCTGATCGAAACGCGTGACTGACGAGAAAAAAACGGGCCGCCACCATGACTGCCATGATGATCTCGTCATGGGCATACGGGCGACGGTGTGCCGGTCGCGAACATGCTCTTTGGCGAGGTCGATCCGGCACGGCTTGATCTTGACCTGACTGGCCCGCGCTTTCTCCTGCGGCCGATCCAGCCTTCGCGAGGCCCGAAAGCAGCAAGTTTATCGTCCACACCGGACGCCATAGGAGGCGGCAGGGCAGCGCTCAATGCGCCACCCTGCCGTCCTTTTTACCATTTCAGTGTGAAGGCGTCCGCAAGTGCCTGCTGCACCGCGGCTTCGAATCTCCGCGAAATGGCGGCCTTGGATGCCGCGCCTTCGAACCCGTGAAACGCGCCGGGCACGACATGGAGTTGGGTCGGGATACCCGCGGCCACCAGGCGGTTCGCATAATCCACATCCTCTTGCAGGAACAGGTCGATCGATCCCACGCCGATGAAGGTCGGCGGCAATCCCTTGACGCTCTCGACCCTAGCGGGCACCGCGCCCTTGGGGGGGCGGGCAGAGCCGGGCTTCACGCCGAGGAAGGACGCCCAACCGAAGCGGTTGGCGGCCGCATTCCAGGTGATGCCGCCCATCGGCCATGGCACGGCACGGGTGCTGCCGGTGCGATCGTCGAGCATTGGATAGGTCAGCATCTGGAACAGGATAGGTATCTCGCGCCGGTCGCGGGCGGCGATCGCCAGCATGGCGGCAAGCCCGCCCCCGGCGCTGCTTCCCATCAGGGCAATCCGGCCGGTATCGACGCCGAGCGTCGCCGCATTGCCGTGCAGCCATTTGAGCGCGGCATAACAGTCCTCCAGCGGGCCGGGAAACGGCGTTTCGGGCGACAGCCGATAGTCGACGGTCACGATCACGCAGTCGAGCGCCTTGGCGAGTTTCAGCAACTTGGCCGTTTCCGCCGCCGCATTTCCCGCGATGAAACCCCCGCCATGGATGTACAGAATGGCGGGGCGTCCGGATGCGCCCGCCTGTTCGTTCAGGACATAGACCGGCAGGTCCGGCGCGCCATGAGCGCCCGGCACGCGCACCAAACGCGCGGCAGGATCGGCGGGCGCGCCCACCAGCACCTTGCGCAGGCCCGGTAGCGCAGCGCTCGTCATCTCGCCGGCCGATTGGAATTTGAGGAAAACCGGAACCAGAGGGCGTAGTTCGGGATGCACGAACGGCGTGATATCGCCAGTCTGGATCACCGGCTCCGCAGCCGCCGCGTCCGCGAATTTCCCCTCGCTCACCAGGGACATCAGCCCGACTCCGGCAAGCAGCCCCATTTCCCTGCGATTGAAGTTCATGATCTTACCTTGTTACACTAAGTAGAGCGAATTAGCCCTGATCTCGGCGATCACCATCAACCGCCAGCACCGGAGGTTCTTGCGCGCGCTATGCGCGAGGACAGCTTTCGCTAGGAAATGAGGGGGGCCGGAAGCAGCCTCCCGACCCCCAAACTTGCAAGTTATTAGAGTAATCAATCGCTCCCAAAGGTGAAGCGGGCCGTGATCCCGATTTCTCGAGGTGCGCCGTAGCGAACCTCATGATATCCCGTGTTGATAAGGGGGTCAGCTGAGGCGCCTATGACATTCGCGATGATTTCGGAACCTCGGAAGGTCAGCTTCTGAGTATCGAACAGGTTCCTCGCAAACAAGGTAATCTCCAGGCCCGGAACAATCTCACGAGCGCCGACATAGAGATTCAGGATAGGTTCGGCAGCATAGGTGTTCGCTCCCGAAACTTCCGCCCTTTTGCCCTGATAAGTGAAGAGCCCGCGCACGAACGCTTCAGTATCACCAGAGAGCGGCTGTGTATATTCAGACTGTATGGTGAAATTCCACTTGGGCACCTCTGAGATCGGGCCATTAGACGTTCGGAAGAAAATCGGATTAGCTGCTGTAAACGCTCCTGCCAACTCGGCGTTTGTATCAGGCACGCCGTCTCCGTTCAAATCGGGGCGAAACGGCACTTGCGCATTTTTGAATTGCGACTTGGCGTATGCCACGTTGCCCGACGCAGTCCACCGGTCACTGATTTTGACGGAGAGATCAGCCTCAAAGCCACGCACGCGGGCATTGCCCGGGAACACAACCTGGCCAGAGCCCACGCCAAATGCAGTCCCGCAAAGTCCTTGGGCTTGCCCTGAGCCAGTGCAGAAAGGAACATCACCCGCAACACTATTAAAGCCCTTATAATCTTGCTGGAATATGTCGAAGTTAAAGCGAACACGCTTGTCAAAAAAGTCTCCCTTGAAACCAACTTCATACGAATCGCTCTTTTCCGGCGTGAGGGTCCGGAGGAAATCTAGCGCCGGCAAATCCACGCCGCGATTGGCTCCTGGTCCGCGGAAACCGCGACCATAAGAGAAATAGACGATTTTATCGTCGCCGAGATGCTGCACGATCTTGGCGTCGTATACCCACGCCTTGATGTCCCTATTTGAAGGAGAATCGAGTAACGGCTGCGTCGGCGTCTGCAGCACCAGCGGCGGTAGGGGCGGCGGCAGCGGAATTGCGAGCGTGTCGCGCACGCCGTTCGTCGTCAACCAGAACTGGAAGCCCTGATCTCGTTTAAAATGAATACGGCGAGCACCAAAGGTGATGTCGGTACGCGTCGGCAAGTGGAGGGTGCCGCTGGCGAAGGCCGATTTTTCAACACGTGTCTCCGGGATGAGGATGTCACTGCCCAGCAATGTAGCGGGACCGGAAGATGGATTAGCCGTCGGTGAAACGACATAGCCGCGATTTGATCCGACATTAGTGGGCACCCGGTTTGCGTTCTTGAGATAGTTCAGACCTACTGAATAGTCGAACAGACGGTCTCCGCCCATAGAGTCCAGGCGCAACTCGTGCATCGTTCCTTTTGTATCGACAAGGAAAAGTTGACCTGGCGAGTAATTAAGGACAGCGTTACCGATATCTGTGTCACCGGAATTAAGACCAGTATAGGACTTGAATTGAGAAACACCAAAAATATAACTTAGAGACGCTTCGTTGGCGATGTTCAGCTTCGCGTTAATTGAAGCATTGTTGGATGTAAATTGCCGAAGAGTAGTATTCTCCTGAACGACAATCCCGTCGCGGCCATCGTTGATGACAGGGCCGTTGTAGCCTGCCGGGAATGGCTGCGTCGCTGTCGGTACAAAACCCGTTCCCTCGACCCTGGTAAGGTCATAGGGATTGGCCCGCATATACTGATAATAAGCGAAGATGCTGAGCGGATTGATCGGCTGGAACAGCATCGAAGCGCGGATGCTCTTCGTATCCGCATGCGACTTGACGCCCGTTACGGGGTTGTGAAGGTCGCCATTCCGATTGACATCATAAAGACCAGCGATTCGGAAGGCGAGCTTTTCCTTGATTACGGGGATATTGACTGCAGCCTGGCCGTTGAAGCTTGGCTGGTCAGTGCCGGTTGCTATGAACGTGCCGCCATAATCGTTGAGGTCAGGCCGCCGAGTGCCAATCGTGATCGAACCTACAGGGGCCGCAACGCCGCGCAAAGTACCTTGTGGGCCGCGCAGGACTTCGATCTGCCCTACGTCATAGAGACCCTGGAACGCCACGAAATCATTGACCGGCACTTCGTTCAGGTAAATGACGACTGCAGCTGGAGCCGAAGTGGTAACGGTGCTGCTGATACCGCGCAGAGATGTGACCGTGCCCTGGTTGCCCGATTGGCGAAACGACAGGCCAGGCGATAGCACCTGAATGTCCTGGAAAGTCTTGATCTGCAGATTTTCAATTTGCGCGCTGGTGATGGCGGTTACCGTCACCGGAACGTCTTGCAGACGCTCGTTCCGGCGCGTGGCCGTCACGATGATATCCGGACTCTCGACCTGGGCCGAAGGGGAAGTTCGAGGCGCAACATCGGCGCCGCTTGCCGGCTGGCCAACTTGAGCCTGCGCGGCCGCAGCAGACGCCAGTGTCCAGAGCGCTACACCTGAAAATCGCAACGCGGCCCTGCTTATTCCAATAGCCATATAATCCCCTCCTAATTGGCCGATTCAGCCGTCGATCTACGCGAGATCGTTCCTCCTCAAGGGCGGCGGGCTCGTGTCGAGCTTCTGCTTCCGCCAATATGATTTACTACTACATAATAGAAAGGGCAAATCATTTTAACCACACGCCGCCGTTGAGATTTGGGCTTCGCTTTTGACGAATTTGCCCGGGCTTTGAATCGCGAATGCTTGGCGGATATCCTTCGAGCCATGAAAATCCAGCTGCGCCCCAACATGCTGTCGGATTGCTAGCAGCTTCGAAAATACTTGCCCATTTTTCAAAGGGAGTTGATTAAAGATAACGTCTCTTGGCCATACGTTGGACATATCGCTGCCGATCCCAGACACGGCCATACGCGTCAGCCGAGGCTCCGCGCACAGCTACGGGCCGCCTTAATATTAATACGCACGGCCTACTTATCGACTTCCTCAATAGCCCATAAGGCGCACGTCTACCGCCGTTCCGACCAAGCTCACCACGAGGCCAACCATTCCGGGGCAAAAGTCACCCATCTTTCATATGTCGGGGCCGATCAAATCGCAGCGATCTGATCGCGCCGACGCCCCGAATGGTAGGAGTCCCTCACCCGTTTCTGCTTGGAGAATTTCCCCACTCCTAGGAAGAAACCTCGGACGCGAAAGCCTCCAGATCGATCATGGAAGAGATCGCCACAGAGCTGGGAACAGGAAGGCTGTCCGGCAGCGACACTCCATCCTTCGGCCAGATCATCACAACAGCTTCGCAGATAGAATCCACCGGCTTGCAGGCGAGAATGTCTTCGATCGGTCCGGACTGCATATACAGGCTGATGCGATTGCTCGCCGCGCCGAACCTTTGCGCGACTGCCGCCGCAAACTGCGCGGTTCCTTGCGAGAAATTCTCCGCAGACGCATCAAGTGGCCGCCGCAACAAGATCGCCCGCTTGAGTACGGGACCTTTGAGGAACGGCAGAGCCGCGCCAGAGATCAGAGCCTCGCGTACCTCCATCACATGAGTGCTCTTCCAATTCGGATCGTTTGGTTTGCCGCACATTCTAGGCTTGGTTGCGCCAGGGCGTGAACCGAATTCGGAGATGATATCGAACGGCGGCTCCGTGCCAACGGCGCGGCGAACGTAATTTCGCTCATAATGAACTATACCCCACTTCGCAAAGATGGGAAGCGCGCCCGGGGCATGATGCCCTTCATACCCTTGAAATAGTTGGGTGGCGTTCACTTCAGGCCGTTTGGCAATGAACGACCAGCCTAATGTCAGACCAGGCTTCGCAGCTTGCATTTCTGAGGCCACCGCTGAGAGCTTTGATGTCACTGACAAAGTCGAAAGTACCGCTCCGCCGCGCAAGAACTGACGGCGCGTACCATTTGAAAAGCGCTCCTCATCCATTTCTTTTATCTCCTATCCGTGTATTATTCAATATGTACTCACTAACCGAGAAATTTACGGTGTGCTGTATATATAGCCACATTTATGATTTCATCGAATTTATACATAAGCAATAAATACTTGATTTTTTCTAGGCTCAGGACCTATTAAATTGCTTGCAGGGATGCAGATCGGTTGATTCAATGGCGGCGCAAGGAGGCGTTGTCATGAGTGATCTGATCTGGTTGGAGGCGCAGATGCGCCGGATCAAGCCATATTTTCCGCTGTCCCACGGCGTGCCGCGAGTGGATGTGAATCGGCCTGCAATATTGACCCCGTTTCTGGGGTGGTAGGCGTCCAAAATTGACCCCCTGAACGATTGCGGTTCACGCTCTTGCACTTTGTTGCTGCGGGAGCGGGTGGGAGATGCTGATCGTGGAGACGGTGGCGCGCATCCGGCGCGAGTTTTTCGTGAAGGGCAAGTCGATCAAGGAGATCGTGCGGGATCTTGGCGTATCGCGGAACACGGTTCGCAAGGTGTTGCGCTCGGGCGAGACGGCTTTCACATATGAGCGCAGCATACAGCCTTTGCCGAAATTGGGGCCATGGGCGTCGGAGCTGAACAAGCTGCTCGACGCGAACGACCGCAGGGCGCGGCGCGAACGGTTGACGATGGTCAGGCTGTTCGAGGAACTACAGGGACTTGGCTATCGGGGCGGTTACGATGCGGTCCGGCGATATGCTACCAACTGGCATCGAGAGCGTTCGGCAGTGACGGCGGCGGCCTATGTGCCGCTGAGCTTTGTTCCGGGGGAGGCTTACCAGTTCGACTGGAGCCATGAGGTCGTGGTCATTGCCGGGGTGACGACGACAGTGAAGGTCGCGCACGTGCGGCTTTGCCATAGCCGGATGTTCTATGTGCGGGCCTATCCGCGCGAGAGCCAGGAGATGGTGTTCGACGCGCATGACAAGGCGTTCGCCTTCTTCGGCGGCGCCTGCCAACGCGGGATTTACGACAATATGAAGACGGCGGTCGATGCGATCTTCGTTGGACGGGAGCGGCAGTACAACCGGCGCTTCCAGCAGATGTGCGGGCATTATCTGGTTGAGCCTGTTGCCTGCACGCCGGCATCGGGCTGGGAGAAAGGTCAGGTCGAGAATCAGGTGGGGCTAGTCCGTGAACGCTTCTTCACGCCCCGGTTGCGGTTCAAGAGCTACGCCGAGATGAACGCATGGCTCGAGGATCGCTGTGTCGCGCGATCGAAGCACGCTGCACATCCCGAGTTGAAGGACCGGACGGTCTGGGAAGTGTTCGAGACTGCGGATCGTCCCGCCCTGATCGCCTATCGCGGGCCGTTCGATGGCTTCCATGCCCTCCCTGCGTCAGTATCGAAGACGCTGCTGGTGCGGTTCGACTATAATAAATACTCGGTGCATGCGGCGGCAGCGGGGCGCCCGGTGGAAATCCATGCCTATGCCGATCGCATCGTTATCCGGCAGGAAGGCGAGATAGTGGGCGAACATGCCCGCCGGTTCGGTCGTGACCAGACGATCTATGATCCCTGGCATTACGTCCCGGTACTGGCAAGAAAGCCCGGCGCACTGCGTAACGGCGCGCCGTTCAAGGACTGGTCGCTTCCTCCAGCAATCGAGCGGGTGCGCCGCCGCCTTGGCGGCCATGCTGATGGCGATCGCCAGATGGTCGGCATCCTGACGGCGGTCATCAGCGATGGACTTGATGCGGTCGAAGCCGCCTGCGCCGAGGCGTTGGCCGGCGGCACCGTCAGCCGCGATGTCGTGCTCAACATCCTGACCCGTCAGCGTCAGCCATCGGCGCCGCTGACCATCGCTACGCCCGAGGCGCTCCGGCTCCATCACGAGCCCGTCGCCGACTGCGCCCGTTACGATAGCCTGAGGAGGTTCTATGGAACGTCATGAGATCCTGGAGATGATGGGGACACTCAAGCTTGCGGGCATGCGCCACGCCTATGACGAGGTGATCGCCGATGCGGTGAAGCGACAGCATGGCCCAAGTCGTGTGGTCGGTGATCTGCTGAAGGCCGAGATCGACGAAAAACAGGCGCGCTCAATCAAATATCAGATGACGATCGCCAAGCTGCCGCTGGCCAAAGAAATTACGGCGTTCGACTTTGCCGGAACCCGATCAACGAGGGGCTGGTGCGCGATCTGGCCACCGGCGCCTTCCTGGCCAACCAGCGCAATGCTGTACTTGTCGGAGGAACGGGGACCGGGAAAACCCACCTTGCCATCGCGATCGGTCGCTCCTGCGTGCGCACCGGCGCCAGGGTCAGATATTATAACACCATCGACCTGGTGAACCGGCTCGAAGCCGAAACCCGCGCCGGAAAAGCGGGGCGCATTGCCGACCACCTGTCCCGGCTCGATCTGGTGATCCTCGACGAACTGGGCTATCTGCCGTTCGCGCTGTCGGGAGGGCAGTTGCTGTTCCACCTCGTCAGCCGGCTCTATGAACAGACCTCCATCATGGTGACCACCAACCTTGCGTTCGGCGAATGGCCCTCGGTGTTCGGCGACGCCAAGATGACCACCGCGCTGCTCGACCGGCTCACGCATCATTGCGACATTATCGAGACCGGCAACGAGAGCTGGCGCTTCAAGAACCGCGAAGCCGCCTGAAAGCCCCGATGAAACGCCATCGGCATGGGGGTGAGCCGGCTGCGGGCTACGCCCGCCACCGCCTCACCCCCATGCCGACAATCCTCGCTCACCATTAGGGGGTCAATGTTGGACGCTTATCGAGGGTGAATATCCGGTGCCGATTGACAGCTTGCCGGCGGCATTGCACATGATTTCAACAATCTGATGACGGTCATGCGCGGTTCGGCAGACCTGATGTTGAGGCTGCCCGACATGCCGCTCGAAAAACGTAACCGATATTTGTCCGTCATGGTGGAGACCGCAGAGCGGGCAACGAGCCTGACCTCACAATTATTGGCCTTTGCCCGACGCCAGCCGCTGGAACCGGAAGTCATGGACCTTAGTGTCCGTCTGGACGCGATGGGGGAGATGCTGCAGCGCACGCTTGGAAGCCTCTATGAAGTGGAGCTTGACCTTGCTCCGGCACTGTGGCGCGTCGAGATAGACCCGACTGGCCTGGAAGCTGCCTTGCTCAATGCGGTTCTGAATGCGCGCGACGCGATGCCCGAGGGCGGCCGGATCACCATTTCAACGGAAAATGCCCCGACGCGCGAGGGCGACGGCGTCATATTGGCGATCAGCGACACAGGAGAAGGGATCCCGCCGGAGACGCTCAGGCGCGTCTTTGAGCCCTTCTTCACAACCAAACCCACGGGCAAGGGTACGGGTCTGGGCCTCTCCCAGATCCATGGCTATGCGGTTCAATCGGGCGGTACGGCCCGGATACACTCAGAGGTTGGCAAAGGTACCCGCGTGGAGCTTTGGCTTCCCCGCACCCAGAAGAAGCGGCAACCGGACATGGCCGCGCCCGACCAGACTAGGCGCTTCCCGGGATTGAAGGTGCTTGTCGTCGAGGATAGCGAGCACGTTCGCTACTTTGCCCGGCAACTGCTGGACGATCTTGGCTGTGATGTCATCGAGGCGTCGAACGGGCACGAAGCGCTAGAACAGCTAAAGGAACATGAGGTCGGTTTGATCTTCTCCGACATCGTAATGCCGGGGATGAGCGGGCTGGATCTGGCAAAGCAGATCCGCGAGACATACCGGGACATTCCGGTACTTCTCGCAAGTGGCTACAGCAGCAAACAGTTCATCCCTCAGGATGAGCGAGAGTTCCCTATTCTTCGCAAGCCCTATAAGCTGGAGACGCTCACGGCTGCGATCGGCCAACTCATGAGCGATCCATCTCGCAGGGCAGACGACACAAACGATAAGCGATGACATCGTTGCGATAAATTGCCTCTATTGCCCCTCCTACCGGCCAATGGAATATCCACGTCGAGATGCCGCGCTTCTGGTTTACGCTCTCGACCCTTTCCGGCCGTTCAGCAGCCAATTGCCGGCGCTCAGCTGCGGAGCGTCAGGTCTTCATCCAACCTCCCGTACGTGGGCCCATGCCTGTCAGCTTTCAAAACTGCAGCATTTCCGAGGAGGCCAGGAAATCACGATTTGCGTATAAATAGAGAAGAATTGTCATCTTCATTCGAAATTTGAAGATCTCCAGTCGCAATCTTATCTTCCACTTTCTTATACTTTATGCGCGTCCGCACACCCGTTTTCGGATCGATAACGCTCACAAATTCGTTTCGTCCAAATTTGGGCCTGCTGATCGATCGTTGTTCGATCTCCTTAGTCGCTGCCTGCTTCAGTCTATCTATAAGGGAAGAATATTGTAGCGCATTCACATCGCCAATAGTGCTCGTGGGCGAGACGAGTGAAAGTATCTCGCGCGCCGCTTGTATCGATCGATCGTAGTCATCCTCCAGTCGGTGCACCACCATTTCCTGGTAAACAAAGAAAGCAAACATCGCCGCGCTTTTTTCGGATAGTGACACTTGATTACGTCGAACAAAGTTCATAATCCGCTTAGCGGCTTCAATATTTCCGCGATTAAGCTCTTTCCCGACGCGATTTGCCAACGCTATGGTGTCGTTGGCCGACAAGTATTCAAGCGCTTCTGGCTCCCGCACGAGGCGCCAATATACCTCGAACGCCGCGTCTTCATCACTGTCATCTGACCTCGCTAACCAGATTGCCGCAGCGTTCAATTTTTGCTTAAGGAGGGACTGCCGCACAGTTTCAGAGTCTGTCAGCGCATGTCGCAACAGCGTTCTGAGCTGAAAGGAGTCCGTCTGCCAGTCCATTGATGTTGCTAAACTAAATATCGTTTCAAATCGACCAGCATCCGACCGCCTTTGCGCAATTTCTAGGAGGCTTTCAAAAACCTCTGGCCGCTTTAATTTAATAGCAATGCTAAGCAGCTTTGCCATATCGCTCTCATCAAAGCCAAGCATCCCTCGCGCTTTGCTGTACGGCACATCTTCATCAATGAGTATTTCGGACACCTCAGTCAGGATCGCGCCGTACTCCTCGTCGTTCTCGGCTTGCTGCAACCGCACTGATGCAAAAGCTGGCTTCATCCGCGGAGCTGCCGCGTCGTTAGCCGCTTCGTAGGCCTGCTTAGCCTCTACATCTCTTCCTTGAGTGGCATAAACCTGGCCAATATTATAATAAGCCGCGGAGATTACTTCGCACTTTTCGTCCTCTTGAAGGTTATCATCGTCCGGTGCCTGAGATATAACATCTTCGTTTATCCCGATAATCTTCTGAGAATATTGGGAAATAGACTTTTTTAAATAAGCCGTTCCTAGTGCATGCTTAGATCGTAGAGTATATGGACCAGCGGCAGTAGAAAGAACGGTCAATATCTCGATTGCCTCGTCCACTCTTCCCACCATCATTACCGAGAGACCCTTATGATAGTTGAGCATAGATCGTACTTCTACCGATCTACTCTGCCTTGCAGCCAGATCCAGCACAACTGCTGCATCATGATATTCAGCCGCATGATATAGGACCATCCCATACTGAAGCATTTCTATTTCGTCGAACGTATCGACCGTACCGCCAGAACTTAAGTACTGCCGAAATAGTTCGATGGCTTCTGAATACGCTCCGCTCGTGTAACGACGGCCAGCAGCGGTCAGTAACCCCTTCTGTCCCGCTTCCACTTGCGCCAACCATGTCTCTGACAAAGCGTGTTCAATGACTCGGTTCTTGATTGCAGGTGACGCGTTCGCCGATGCTGTTGTTATTCCCGCCAGATAAAGTTTGCTCCTCGCTCGATCGTCGAGCGTCTCACCTTTTCCATATAGGAGCGCGACCAATGCCGTCCGCACCTCCGGATCGTTCTCCGCTAGCGCACGTATATGATCCAAGGGCGCCCTATCATACCGCGTGAGATACAATTTCTGAATTACAGCATCCACCGATGTTGCATCGAGCACCTCAGATGACGAAGCTACATCTTCAAGCGCAGAGTACACGTCCCAGGTCATTCGCGGATTACCGCTCGTCCACCCGTAAACGGCTTCTTGTACATCCAGATCGAAGCGGATTTGTGCTTTCTTCAGGAGTGTTGACACTTCCGATCTGCTAAAGTCGTTTAAGTATATTTTCTCACCGATGTTAAATGGCGAAATATTTTTATCTTTTATCAGGTCAGTTGGTTCGGCGACTCCAGACAGAACATAAGTCAACCGTTCGTAAATTGCATGATTCGCACGCGCAAAGTACATGCTTCTTACTTGCGATAATATCCTGTCAGAATATGACTGCCCTACAAGCGAATCAATTTCATCCAGAATGATAATTACGCGTTCTTTGCCTGATGCCGTGAGTACGCGACGCAAATGCCGATCGTATTCAACGCTCGCATCGACTTCTGTTCCATTGCGGTCGCTGTCAATCGCAAGCCGAACATGATCAATCGGAAGCGCTTCAAGAAGACTGTCAATAAGGTGCCGAAACAGGCCCCTAGCGTCACTGAAGCCGATTGACAGGTCAATGTATACAGCTAACTCGCCATGCGCTTCCCGCCGGCGCTTCATACGTAGCAAGAGGTTAGTCTTACCCATCTGTCGAGCGACCAGGATATATCCTGGCCGACCCATCTCATCGATAACCTCATTGAGCTGACGGTCCGCATCTCGGTCCACGTACAGATCATCTGGGACAATCGTGCGGGCGCGCAGCGCCTTACTCCGGGTGGTCACGACACAAGCTCCTTCTGCACCTGCTGGCAGAGACTATCAACCGATTGACTACCAGCGGTCCCGTTTCGATAGTGTCGAAAAACCATCTTGACGAAGCGCGGTGATCCCCGTGCGGCACGAGCAATTTGCTCTCGTTCATCAGCGGATAACTGCGACCGCACCGTCGGAGCTAGCAACTGTATCAGTCGGCCGACATCGATCGCGCTCCAGGTCTCCACTGGAAGAAACTGAATTTTCTCACGTGCTTTGCTCGACAAGCCCGAATTAGTCGAAGTTACCGCCTCGCGCGACGAAAACACGAATCGTACCTGACCATATAGTCTATCATCAGCATCAACCAACTCTAGGAAGCGAGCAATCACGTCTGCAGACTGACTGAGCACACTGCTATCGACCGGCATTTCCTCAATAAGGCTCGCCACTACCTTGTCTGCGCGAAGCTTAAGAAGTGCTCGCCTCGCAAGCGCTGAGTGCTCGGCGAAGTTTGCTGTTGTGGCAGCCCCTGTACCATCGTCGGCCAGGACAGACAGCTCGGAACATAGCGCAGCAAATAACTGCCGCTCATCATTGATCTCATGCCCGGACATATTGATGTGGCATAGCCGCCAGCCGCTTGAATATATAGCCCGACGGGCTGCGGCTGTCTTACCGATGCCAGAATCTCCAGTAAGCCAAACATGGCCGCGGCCAATAATATCAATCAGGATTTTGTCGAAAGATCGAACAAGATAGTATGGCTCGTTATATGGCGTATAAACGTCAAATAATGGGTCTGCGGGCCGCTCGAATGTTCTGACTATTGAGTCAGAGGGGGGCACGTCCGTTTTAACAACTTCACCAATGATAAATCGCTTTAGAGTCTTGTATCGTATGTCATCTAAATTCAGGGGAGATACGATTGATCTGTGATCTGCCTCGATGATGACAGACTTATTATCCCGGCCGATATATGGCGCCGCGCTATCAGCAGGAACGGTTCGGTCACATCCGCCGACGATGTAACGGACATTGATAGATTCTTCTACTTTAAGCTGCTCCCAGTCAACATTCAACGTGGCAAGCCCATCCTGATCCTTGCAAAGCGTTTTCAGCTGCCTATGCGGGAAGGAAAATAAAGAGCCCACATTTGCGAGAGTTGCGCCCGTGCTCGGAACGGCCAAGAGTGCCATATTGCTGACGTTAAGGCTTCTTCCTGAACGTATGGCCGAAGTGACCATATAACGGGCTATCAATCCGCCAAGGCTGTGCGCAACAATAGATATTGAGTCGCGTGTCCCATGCCTCTCTTCTATGAAGGTGCGCAATCCATCAGCTAGATCCCTCAAGCCGGGGAGCGGTGGAGTAAACGGCAATCTAACAAGCCTTGTCGGATATGCGTAGTAATCAATGGTGACATCTTTGAAATCAGGATCCAATTCCATGCACGCTGACATTTTTCCCCAGGTCGACTTGGGCGATCCGGAAAGACCGTGTACAAATATTATCGCGCTACCGCCCCGATTATTATGGCCGTTTTCTACAGGTTTATTGGCGAGCGATGAATACACTTAAGCATTTCCGTTAACAGCGTTTATAATTCCCGCCCAGAGACTGCGCTGGAACGAAGTTGAGTCGGCTGACTCTTATGGTTTATTTCCAGAATCTTTCACATAATGAGAGTTCGAGTCGCCCGGCATCGATGCGAAGACCTGTGACTCCGCCAACCGACTAGAACCCTGGCTGCCTGTGGCCGAGGGGGTCATACGAAATATGTGACTTCTTGTTGTCATGAAAAAGCTAGACCACCCCCAGAATACAGCGTCAATAGTCAAAACGGGAACCTTTGCATGGCTCCCTTGGCATAGGCCCGGATCTTCGCGATAGTCGGCTCCGGAGCAACGGTACTGAATTGCAGACGTTTCAATCGGGCGCCAGAGTGAGTTCGGCACGACCTTACCGCGAAAGATGCCGCTATCCGCGCCCGCGCGGAGGAGACCCTTGCGGCCATGATCGCCGCCGCGCTCGGACAGCAGGACACCGCCTAACTGGACTGAGACACGTCCCGCTCCGCACCAAACTGCCGGGACGTGATATCTACCAACGCCTGCACGATGGTGTGGGCGTCACGCACCTGCGCCTCCAGAGTTCGCGCACGCTCATGCTGAGCAGCGACCGTCTGCCGCCCCTGCCCTTCCATTGCCAACGTCGCACCATCTTCCAGCTGCGCAGTCAGCAGCGCAAATAGCCGGGATATGAGCTCCGCTTGATCGTCATCCATGCCTCACCTCAGGGCCACCAAGCCCGGCGGCGCCATGGAAGTCCAGAACCAGCTTTTCTGGCGAAGCGCCCTACGCGTTGAGCAGATCGCCCGGCGCTATGCCGAACGGCCCGGCGAGCTTCTCCACCACAGTGATGGTGGGATTGCGCCGCCCGCGTTCAATGTCGCTCACATAGGTGCGGTGGATGCCGGCACGGTCGGCATAATCCTCCTGGCTCCAGCCCTTCGCCTCGCGAAGCCGACGTACGTTAGACCCAAGGCGCGCCTGTATATCCACGCCCATCTTAAAGACGCCATGTCGCTTATCGATCTACAGACGATCAGTGACATTCGGCTTGACTTCTATCGCTGACGAAGCGTTGGTCCCGTCACTGATTGTCGACAGGGAGACACGGTATGACGCTGATTATGATCGAAGAAGAAGGAGCGCGTGTCGTTCCCCGGGTGCCGCAGGGCGAGGCGCGGCGGGAGGCGGTGCTGCGGGATTTAATCGCCGCGCACCCTGCCATTCTGCCGGTCCATGACCTAGACCCGAGCTACGGCCGGCTAATTACCATCACCCGAGAGTTATCGATCCCAGGCGTCGGCTTTGTCGATGTGCTGCTGATGGACGAGCATGGCCGGCTGGTGGTGGTCGAGTGCAAGCTTTGGCGGAACCCACAGGCGCGGCGCGAGGTGGTGGGGCAGATCCTCGACTATGCCCGGGAACTCAGCCGCTTTGCCTATGAAGATCTGCAGCGGCAGGTGTCGATCGCCACTCGCCGCCAGGGCAATGTGCTCTTTACCCTCGCTCGGGAAGCGGGCGGGGATTTGGGCGAAGCTGAGTTTGTCGACCGGGTGACCCGCGATTTGGCTGCGGGCCGCTTCCTCCTGCTGGTGGTCGGCGACGGCATCGCCGAGGGCACCCGGCGCATTGGTGAGTATCTGCGCGATCAGCCCGGTCTCGCCTTCTCCTTCGGGCTCATCGAGATCGCCGAGTATCGCTGTGCTGATGGTCAAGGTCAGGAGCATGTGATCATGCAGCCCCGGGTGCTGGCGCAAACGGCAGTGATCGAACGGCATGTGATACGCAGCGAGGTGTCCGGCCTGGTGATCGATGCGGCCGACGTGTCCGAACCGAACCGGTCGAGAGATCCCTCCGTTTCACGGGCGCCTTCGGAAGCCAGCGATCGCTGGAACAGCTTTGTCGCCCGCTTCGTCTCCGACATCCGTTTCGATGATCCGGGGCAACCACCACCGCGCCGCGGCGGCAATGGCTGGATGCGCCTGCCCCTGCCTGAGGGTCTTTATGTCAACCTCTACCGCAGCGGCGGATCAGGCGGGACCATCGGCGCCCAGGTCCGCTTCCCCGGGGTGGATGGGGCGGCACTCTCCCAAAGTCTCGAAGCCGATCGGGATGCCATCACCGCCGAGTTCGCGGCCAATGGCCTGACCCTCGACTGGGCAGGCGGCGAGGTCCCCCTCCTGAGCGTGACCAGCCCGGCGCCAGCGCCCTGGGATGACAGCGCCGAAGAGGGTCAACGCGCCTGGCTGGGGCAAGCCGCCAACCAGTTCGTCAACAGCCTGCGGCCGCGGCTGCAGCGCCTGGGACAGGATCTTGCCGCATGAAGAGGATGAAGACAGGTATCATGCTGGCGATGCTGCTATCGGCTGGCGGCGCAATGGCGAAGGAGAGACCCGCGCCAGTCTATGGTCCCGCGCCTGAATGGCAGGCCTATCGTGAGCGTGGAGAGCGAGCGATCATCAGCCGGCTTATCGATCCGGACTCGGCCAGGATCAGTTGGCTGGGTGGCTATTATCAAGGTGAGTATAAGCCTTTTCTCGAGCCCCGGGTCTCGGGCTATGTCGCCTGCGGCCTCGTTAATGCGAAGAACCGCATGGGTGGTTACACCGGCGACCGCGCCTTTGTCGTCGTCATCGACAATGATTTGCTCCGCTATGTCGAGATCGACAATAAAGAGAATGGCCTGGTTGCCGCGCAGTGCATGGCGGCCATGCAGAAGGGCTTGCTGCCGCCAGTCCCCGCCGCGATTGCCACCGCCAATCCGGTCTCGCCCACGGGCTTGACCCTCAAGGCCATGCCCGAAGGGGCTTATGTAAGCGCAGTCGCGCCGGGCTCGGTGGCGCACAAGGCCGGGCTCCGTCCCGGCATGGTGATCGAGACCATCAACGCGATTGCGCTCCAGAATATGGGCGAGGCCATGATCAAGGTCATCGACGCGGCGGGCGGCAACGCCAGCTTGGGCCTGGTCGGCGGCAAGATCATCAAAATGGGGGAACAGCCGTGATACGCACCATCATGGGCGGGGCCATGTTCGCGGCCGCCGCTTTTCTGACATCTGCAGCAGCGCAGGCCAAGGAGGACTATGTCTATGGTCCCCAGCCGGACTGGGCAGACTATAAGGCGATGGGTGAGGCAGCGCTCCGCGCGCAGCTGCCCAACCCCGCAAGCTGGAAGGTCGAATGGCCCTATGGCTATGTTCAGGGGAAGTGGAAGCATAAGGGCAGCCACCAGAGCTATATGACCTGCGGTCTGCTCCGCACCGACACGCCCACTGACGGTCGCGCGGTAATCCAGTTTCTGACCGTCATCGACCATGGTCAGGTGCAGATCGCGGACATTGGGCAGAAAGATCCCAAGACGGTCGTCAACTATTGGTGCGGGCTCATGATCAGCAAGGCTGTTCTGACACCGGCGAGCGAAAGAGAAACCGCCGAGCTGCCAATCGCCAAGCTGGGCCTGACCATCCGCCCGATGCCGGAGGGCGCCTATGTCGTGAGCGCCGCCGACAGCATGCCGGCACGCGCCGCGGGGATCCGCTCGGGCATGGTGCTCACACGTGCAAACGGCATATCTTTGGCGGGCATGGGCTCCGCTATGGGCAAGCTGCTGGCGGGCGATGCGCCCTTGTGGACCTTTGAGACTGCCACAGGCGAGAGCATCGAAGTGCGGCGGACCCCATGAGCAAGGCGTATGTGCTGGACTGGTATAATGGCTGGAGTCCCGAGCAGCGACTGGCAACGCTGCCGATGCAGCGTGCCGCGCTGAAAGCCGGCGCGCTGCTTGCGCCCACATGCTGCTCGGTCTGCGGCTTTGACCCGCGCGAGCAGCCCGGCACGCCCAATCGGGTATGGCTGCACAATGAGGATTATGGCGATCCGCTTGCCACCTATGCGATATGCCGCCGCTGTCATTGGGCGCTGCATGAGCGGTTTGATGATCCGGCATCCTGGCTCGCCATCGTGGCGCGCCATGGCGCGGGCGACCAATGGTTCGAGCGGCTCAGCATGGATCCAGCGTCTAAGCGCCGGCCCTATATCGAGACCTATCCTGAAGGACTGCCCCTTCCTCGTTAATCCGCTGAAGCAGCGAAAAAGCTCCGTAAATCTGCACTTTCCATTCGACTTCGCTGCCGAACGGAGCGAACGCTGTGTCAGGACGACGCGGCCGAGAGACAAGCCGCTGCCCCGGGAGGCTCAAGCCACGGGGCTTTGGGTGGTGGGAGCGGCAATGCCGCCGCTCTGTAAACCGGAGACCACCCCATGAACAGCCTTGTCCGCCTGACCGACATCCAGCTCGTCCTCCTCGCCACCGCCGCGCAGCGCGACAATGGCAGCCTTCTGCCGCCACCCGAGACGCTCGGCGAAGGACCCGCGCGCATCCGCAAGGCGGTGGAGTCGTTGATCCGCCGCGGGCTTGCGGAAGAGGTGGCTATCCGCTCTTCGGCCGACGCCTGGCGCAAGGAGGGACGCAAGTCGATCGGGGTCGTCATCACCGACGCGGGCCGCGCCGCCATCGCGGTCGAGCCGGAGGAACAGGAGACGGCCGACGAAGCCGTAAGCCAGACGGCTCAGGCCACCGACGCAACGCCCGTGACCAGCCCATCGGATCCTCAACCCTCCCCAGCGGAAGAGGAACCCTCCGCCCCGGCAACCGGCACCAAGACAGCCCTGGTGATCGACCTGCTGCGCCGGGACAGCGGCGCCACGCTCGATGAACTGGCCGGCGCCACCAGCTGGTTGCCGCATACCACGCGCGCGGCGCTGACTGGGCTGCGCAAGCGTGGTTATGCGATCGAGAAGCGCCAGCGCGGCGAGGTCAGCTGCTATCATCTCGAGGCCCAAGCCTGATGGGGAAGCTCGAAGCCCAGATTGCTGCGCTGGCGGCGATGAAGCCAAGCGAGATCAAGGCTGAGTGGCAGCGGGTGCATGGGGGCTCGCCCCCGCGCGTCTCCACCGGCCTCCTTGCCCGGGCGCTGGCGCATGATCTTCAATGCGCAGCGCAGGGCGGGCTAGCCGAGCGGGTCCGCTTGCGCCTTGCGGGGGAGCGGCCGGTGCGGTCGGCCGCTCCCCCTGCCCTCGCGCCCGGCACCCAGCTGGTGCGCGAGTGGGGCGGGACCAGCCATCATGTGCTGGTCGAGGAGAAGGGGCGCTGCAGCTATAAGGGCAAGAGCTTCGCCTCGCTCTCCGCGGTGGCGCGGCATATCACCGGCGCGCACTGGTCTGGGCCCCGCTTCTTCGGGGTGCGCCCATGACCCAGAAGAAGCGGCTGCGCTGCGCGATCTACACCCGCAAATCGACGGAGGAAGGGCTGGATCAGGCGTTCAACAGCCTCGACGCCCAGCGCGAAGCCTGCGCTGCCTTTATCCAGAGCCAGAAGATCGAAGGCTGGTCGCTGGTCTCCACCCTCTATGATGATGGCGGCTTCTCCGGTGGCAGCATGGAGCGTCCCGCCCTCGCCCGGCTGCTCACTGACGTGCGGGAAGGGCGTGTCGATGTGGTGGTGGTCTATAAGGTCGACCGGCTCACCCGCAGCCTCAATGACTTTGCCCGCATCGTCGATGTGTTCGATGCGGCGGGCGCGTCGTTTGTGTCGGTCACCCAGCAGTTCAACACCACCAGCAGCATGGGACGGCTGACCCTCAATGTGCTTTTGAGCTTTGCCCAGTTCGAGCGGGAGGTGATCGCTGAGCGGGTGCGTGACAAGATCGCCCAGTCCAAGGCCAAGGGCATGTGGATGGGCGGCTCGGTGCCCATCGGCTATGACGTTATCGACAAGAAGCTGGTGCCCAATGCTGAGGAAGCGAAGACCGTCGAGCACATCTACCGGCGCTATCTGGCGCTGCCATCGGTCAAGGCGTTGATGGAGGAGCTCAAGGCCGCGGGCATCGTCAACAAGCGGCGGGCGGAGGACAAAGGCGGGCAGCCCTTTGTCCGGGGGCCGCTCTATCATGTTCTCTCCAACCCCATCTATATCGGCAAGGTACCGCATCGCGGGCAGCTGCATGATGGGCAGCATGACGCCATCATCGATCAGGTGCTGTGGGAGGCGGTGCAGGCAAAGCGGCAGGCGGGGATCGGCAACAAACGCGAACGCGGTAATGGGCAGCATGGCAGTCTCTTGACCGGCATGATCCGGGACCATGCCGATCGGCCCATGTCTCCGAGCCATGCGGTGAAGCAGCAGCGGCGCTACCGCTATTATGTCTCCAGCATGGCGGCGTCCGCAGATGATGCATCGGCCAAGACCCCTGCGTTTCGGTTGCCCGCCCCAGAGCTCGAACAAGCGGTGCTTGATGCGGTCATCGGCCTCCTGGCTGATCAGCGCATGATCATGGCCCTGCCGCAGGTTGATGCGCGGGCGCTGGTCCGTCGCAGCAACGCGGCGCAGGCGCTTAGCTCAAAAATGGCACCGGCAGGCAAGGCCGAGCTCCGCGCCCAGCTAAAATCGCTCGGCCTCGCCATTGTCGTGCATCAGGACCGAATCGAAGCATCGATCAGCCAGCGCCTGCTTGTTGCGCTGCTGGATGGCACTGCCCCTGCAGCTGAAGATGATGGGGTGCGCATGTCGCTAGCCATCGCTACCAAGCCGGATCGGCGTGGACACAATCTCAAGCTCGTTTTGCGTTCGGAAAAGGAGCGCCCGGCGAAGATCGATCCGGATCTCATCGCGCTGCTGCAAAAAGCTGAGGCTACCCGGCAGCAGCTCTTTGCTGTGAATGCAGAAGCAAAGGTTGATCGCGAGAGCGAGCGCATCGCCCGCCTCTCGTTCCTGGCGCCGGACATCATCGCCGCGATTCTTGAAGGCCGCCAGCCGCCATCGCTAACATCCCGGCGCCTGTTCAAATATGCCAGCATCCCGCTTGACTGGAAGAGCCAGCGCATAGCGCTCGGCTTTTAGCCGCTCCTAAAAAACTGTGGGACACTCAAAAGGGCCTCGTGAGACGCGGGGCCTTTTTTGTGGTTCCTGCCAAGGAATCCGCGTCTCTGTGTCCCGGGGTTTTCAACTGTAGGCCTGACAGCGCGCGGAACCGCGCCATTCTGAGCCCACGCCCGAGACCGGCAGAGAAGTACCTCGTCATGTCGGAATGTGTGGCTGGGGCGGCAGGATTCGAACCTGCGCATGGCGGTACCAAAAACCGCTGCCTTACCGCTTGGCTACGCCCCAGCATGTGCCCGGCGCCGCCGGTGCGGATCGGCATATAGCGTCTGTTGCGCGAAAGGAAAGCCTAGTCATTACCGTCTCGCTTCGCCAATATGGCGGCAGTGAAACCCGCTTTCTGGATGACCGGAATGAGTGCAAACAGTTCGCCCGCGACCGCGTCGGGATCGTCATCGCAGATTGCGCCTGCTTCGCCGCTATTCCTGCGTGAGGATGAGATTCGGCGCGGAATCGAGATGTTGTATTTCGGCTACTCGGCGCTCACCCGGTCCATCGACGAGAGCTTGGCCGCGCAAGGGCTCGGCCGGGCGCATCACCGCGCGCTTTATTTCATCTCGCGTCAGCCCGATCTGACCGTCAAGGATCTGCTGCGGCTCCTCGCCATCACCAAACAATCGCTTGGCCGCGTTCTCAATGACCTTATCGAGCGCGGCTATATCGAAACGCGGCAGGGAGCGAACGACCGCAGGCAAAAGCTGCTGCGCCTCAGCCCATCCGGCACAGCGCTTGAAGCGGATCTGTTCCGCGCGCTGCGTGAGAAAATGGCGGCTGCCTATGCCCAGGCCGGTCAGGGATCGGTCACCGGTTTCTGGCGGGTCTTGGAAGGATTGATCCCGGACGCCGACCGCTCGATGGTCTTCGGCCTGCGCAGCCGTTAAGTGCTGACGCAACCATATGCGCCCCATGACGGTTAAGCGGAAGCGTTTGACCGTCAAAGAGGGATCATCATGAAAAATGCGTTTCTGGCTGCTGCCATGGTCATGGCCGGCACGACCCTGTCCGCATGTTCGGATAAGGCGGCCGACAGCCTGGAAAATGCGGGCTCCGCGATCGGCAATGATGTCAGCGGCGCAGTCGATGAAGCCGCAGACAAGATCGACAATGGCCTTGATGATGCTGGCCGCGCGATCGATGAGGGCGCGAACAGGTTCGGCGCCGCGAGCGACAATGCGGCGCGTGACGCCCGGCGCGAAGTGGGCGAAGCGAAGGACGATGTCGGCTCCGCCATGGAGCGCACCGGGAACGACCTAAGGAAAGACTGACGCATAGCTCCGCCGACCGGGCTGGCTGCCCGGCGGCGGCTACACAAAGAAGGCCGCGTTCAGCTAGACGCTATCAGGAAAACGCCGCCCGCCTGACCATCGGCCGAATGCAGCGGCGCGGCGTTGACCCACACCGTCTTGTCGGGGGCCGAACTGCCCAACAAGGACGCCGCCAGACTGAAGGGCTTTCCTGAGGTCAGCAACCCTTCGATCGCGTCGCCGACAGCGCCTCTGTGCGAAGCATCAAACAAGCTCGCGAACCGCACGCCGATGATCCTGCTTTCGTCAGAATGGAGGAGTCTGCACAGCCCGGCAGAGATTTGGGTCACCACGCCGCGAATATTGAATGTACCCCGCGCTAGACCTGGCGCATTATCGATCAGACTTTCATAAGCGGCCGAACGTGCCCCCTTTTCGCGCAACGCTACTTTATCGACGATTTCGTCGGCAAGCAGTACGAAGCCGGAAATCAGGGGCAGTATTCGTACACTGTAAACCATCGAAGGCTGATCGGGAGGACTGATCTCAAATACTTCGGGAACGCCAGTGTCACGAACTCTTTCCAGAGCACGCATGCTGAAATTGTGGACGGTCCCCTCCAGGATTTGCGATAGCGGAAGGGTCCTGGCATCCTCCTCGCTCACCTCTATTCGTCTGCGCGCAGCCAGATTGATGCGCAGCAGCTTCAAATCCTTGTCGAACAGAATGGCCTGAGTCGAGATCAGGTCGATCAGCACGTCCAGTTTCGCTGCCAGCCTATTATCGTCATGAACCTGCACATGGCCGCCGCTCAACCGACGAAACATTTCGGTGGAAATCAGGGACAGGCCGATATTGCCGTGGTTCATGATGTGAACAGGCTCATTCTGCGCGCGGCGGGCATGAGCAGCGAAATGTCGGACCAGGTCAGTGGCTGTCACGATCTGGCCAGACGGAAAATCCTCCACTGACGTCGCTCCTTCCCTGCTTCATTGCGACCTTATGCAATTTACGTTCAACCGCCTCGGATCGAACGAAACGATATCGTAACGATAAGGCTTCTCCTCTCTCAAATCTAGCCCTTGGACGTGAAAAACATATTAAAAAATGGCGGAATTCCGCGGCTTGCGCCTTTGTCGGGCCGACAGGCGAAAATATGTAATTTTAGTAAAATCTTCCCCTGCCAGCGTTGTGGAGCCCTTAGGATCATAGGCTGCATTCTTCTGATCAGATGGGAATGCCGTCCCCTTCATCGGTCCCCGGCCGACGATGAGAGGCGCATTCTCAAACAGGGGAAGAGCTATGAACTCCAATGGATCGACAGCGGGTCCCGTCAACGCGCGACGGGCCCGCGACGTCCGCCACCGGCATGCACTTGCCCTTGCCGCCCTTGCGGCCTGCGCCGGACAAAGCGTGACCGCCCATGCCAATGTCGTGAGCGCCTGCTCGGGGGTCAGCCTGCCGCAGTCGGTCCTGACGGACACTATCGGCGATGTCATCACACCGGTACTCGCCCCGGTGGAATCGATTTTGGGGACGCTGACATTCGGGACCGTCGATCTGGGCATCAGCACGGCGCTCTCCAACGCGGCATCGGGCGCGCCGATCAACTTGAGCGTGCTCGACATCAACGGCAACAGCATCGATTTGACGAGCGATCCGGTCTGCGAGACGCGCGCCGACAGCTTCAGCCTGACCACGCCGAAAGGCATTTCCTTTGGCGGCAACAAGATCACCGGCCTCGGCACATCCGGCCTGACCGCGAGCGCGGGCGAGCTGAACGCCATAGCCATCGGCGATCTCGCAAACACGTCAGTGGGCGCTTATGGCGCCATCGCTATCGGGTCGGGAGCCTCGGCCACCGATGCAGGCAGCGTGGCGCTGGGCGCGGGATCGAGCGCCAACGGTTCGACCCTCAGCCTTCCCGCCTATCTTGTCGGCGGCACGGCCACCGCAGAGGTCAATATCGGCGGACGTCGCATCACCGGCCTGGCCGCTGGGGCCAATCCGACCGACGCCGTCAACGTGGCTCAGTTGCAGGCCGTCAATGACGCACTCGGCGCACTGTCGGGCAATGCCGTGCAATATGACGACAACACGCGCGCCGTGGTTACCCTACAGGGCGCTTCCGGAACGCGTCTGACCAATGTCAGCGCAGGGGCGCTCAATGCCTTCAGCACTGATGCGGTCAACGGCTCCCAGCTACAGGCCACAAATGATCAGGTCGCTCAGAACAGCGCGGCCATCGCCCAGCTTTCCTATGACTTTGCCGTGCTGAACGATCTGGCTGTCAAATATCAGGATTCCACCAAATCCACCGTGGTGCTGGGGGGCGTCAGCGGCACCCAGATCACCAATGTGGCAGCGGGCAGCGCCAGCACGGATGCGGCCAATATATCCCAACTGGGCGGCTCCTCCAGCTCAGGCGGCGGCGCTCAAGACGCCCTCCCCTACGATCCTGCTGCCCAGGCCTATAATGCAGTCAGAAACGGCATCGACCAGCGCATCACCGGCGTCGCGCCCGGTCAACTCAGCGCCAGCTCGACCGAGGCGGTCAATGGCGCGCAGCTTTACGCCACCAATGTGCAGCTCGCCTACAACATGACCGCCATGACCGATCTGGAAGAAGGCCGGGCCGGCTTTCTACAGGTGAACAACAACTCCGCCTATGCCAGGCCTGTCGCGAGCGGCACGGACAGCATGGCCGCCGGGGCAGGTGCCATCTCATCCGGCGCGAACAGCGTGGCGATCGGCACCCAGGCGCAGGCACAGGCGAGTTCCAGCGTCGCGCTGGGCTATGCTTCGGTCGCCGATCGGCCCAACACAATATCGGTCGGCAGCGTTGGAGCGGAACGGCAGATAACGCATGTGGCGGACGGCATCGCCCCAACCGATGCGGTCAACCTGCGTCAGCTTCAAGGCGGGATGGGGCAGGCCGTCAGTCTAGCAAATGACTATACCGATCTACGCTTCAGTCAGCTCAAAGCCGGACTGCGCGATCTGCGCCGGGATGCGGAAGGCGGCACCGCAGCCTCGATGGCAATGGCGGGCATCCCGCAATTCTCCGAAGCGGGAAGCAGCATGTTGGGCTTTGGCATGAGCAGCTGGCAGGGCGAGCATGCGGTCGCGATGGGGCTTTCCAAGGTTTCCGATAATGGCAGGCTGATCATCAAGGCGTCAGCCGCCTATAACAGCCGCAATCAGGGAGGCGCCAATGCTGGCTTCGGCATCGCCTTTTAATCGTCGCGCCGCCCCTGCCGCTGCCGTCATCGCCCTCTCGATGATGACCGCTTCGGTTGCGACGGCGGCTGATCCGGTCTTCCTGCCGGAAATCGCGCCCGTATCCGCCTTTCCCGATGCCCGCCACGCCACCCGCAGGGAAGGGATGTTCGTCCCGGCCGCTACGTTGCGGCTGCTCGTCCCCGACATGACCAAGCGCCAGGTCTATGCTCTGGTCGGCGCACCGCATTTCCATGAAGGCTTCTTCGGCGAACGTCAGTGGGATTATATCCTCAATTTCTACACCGGGGCGGGAACCGCCTATCGGATATGTCGCCTGCAACTGCGGTGGGACCGCCGGCTGCGCCTGCAAAATGTGGCGTGGAACAGCGAAGAATGCCGTTCCGCCGTCTATCTGGTTGAGGAAAAGGAGGAGGCCGCCGCCTCGCCCGCCGAGCCAGCCCCTCAGATGCCGCCACTGTCGGTCTATTTCGAATTCGACAGAGCGGATCTTAGCGAAGCCGCCCGGCAGGATCTGGCAACGCTGGCTGCTGCGATCGCGGCTTCCGGCCGCTCCCTGTCCGTGGTGGGATTTACCGACAGCGCTGGCCCGGATGCACATAATGACCGGTTGAGCTTGATGAGAGCTGATGCGGTCGCCGCGCAACTTATGTCGCTCGGCATCCCCGCCGCCCGCCTTCAGATATCGGGGGCTGGTGAAAGGTCGCCCGCGCGCGACCGTGGCGACGCCGCTGAACCGTTGAACAGACGAGCCACTATATCTGTGATAAATTCGTGAAATCCGATACTCTCATAACCGATTATAAACTAATCTAGATTAATGATATAAATAGGATATAACTATAGTGAGACTTTCCAATGCGTCGTGCAATGAAGTTCTCAATTCCCCTACTGGCCGCCATACTGGTTCCTCAGGCGGCTTTAGCAACGAACGCAACAACTACAATGGGTATATCAGCCACTGTATTGAGCGCGTGCGTTGTAACCGCCAACAGCCTGGCCTTCGGTAATTATAATCCGACCTCCGCCACCGCCACCGACGCGACGGCGACCTTCGATGTCCTCTGCACCGCCGGAACCAGTTACAGCGTCGGCCTGAACGCCGGTACGAAAGCCGGTGCGACTGTTACGACGCGGCAAATGAGCAGCGGCGCGAATGCCCTGAGCTATTCGCTCTACAGCGATTCCGGACGCAACACGAATTGGGGCAATACGCCCGGAACGGACACACCCTCGCCAACCACGGCAGGGGTGCTGCCTTCGACCTTCACCGTCTATGGCCGCATTCCCGCGCAGCAGAATGTGCAGGCGGGAAGCTACACCGACACGGTGACCATAACGGTTAGCTACTGACGGACCCATGATCATGGCAAATGAGAGGATGTGGCTGCGCGCCATCATGGGTGCGGCGATCGTAGGATCGTGCATGTGGGCACTGACCCTGACGGCGACGGCCGCCACCCTGCGCCTCGCGCCGGTCCGGATAGAGGTCGCCCCGAACAAGCAATTCTGTTCGCTGTCCGTGTCCAACGACGGCAAGGAACCGGCTATCGTTCAGATACGCGGCTATGGCTGGACGAAGGACAAGGACGGCAACGACCTGCTGGATCACGCAAGCGGCCCGGCCGTCAATCCGTCCATCGTCAACATTCCAGCTGGAGAAGCCCGGCTGATCCGCTGCAGCCTGCCTAACCGCGCTGGCCCGGTCGAGGAAAGCTACCGCCTCATCATCGATGAGCTGCCCGGCGCCAATCCCGCACCCGGCACCGTCAAGACGCTGCTGCGGATCAGCATCCCGCTGTTCCGCGCGCCAGCCGGAGCCGCCCCGGCCCCTGCCTGGTCAATGGAAAAGGCTGGCGATGGCGTAACATGGCTGGTCGTCGCCAACCGCGGCAACCGTCATGCGCAGGTATCTGCGCTCATCCTCCACCCTCATGGCCCGCAAGCAACGCCCGTTCGCGTGGCGCAAGCTTTCTACCTTCTCGCCGGGGGCCAGGCCAAGCTGCTGTTGCCCTCTCCGCCCCCGTCCGGCATCGCGGCTGTGGAACTGGAAACGACACAGGGCCGCCTGTCAGCTTCTCCCCCATCGGCCGGCACAGGCGCCGACTGAGGATCGCGTGCCATGGCTGGCCGGGCATGGACGCGTAAGGACGCCTTCGAGCCACCTGTCCGGCTCATCCTGCTTGCATTTTCCCTTTGCTTGTCAGGGCCGGCAAGTGCCGTGGAGACACCGGACCTCTCTTCACTGCCCTCCGTGGAAACCGGCATGGCGGCGGGCTGGCGCTTGTCCGTCCAGACGCCCTTGCCGGTAAACGTCGTCATTAACGGAGAAGCAGCGGATGAGCCCTGCCTGGTCACCGTCCGCGAAGGGCGTCTCTTCGTCGCATCCGCCGCGCCGCACGCATGGGGCCTGCGCCTACCCGGCGGGGTGGCCGCCATTTCCATCGGTGGAGAGGATTTCATGCCGCTCGACGGCGTAACCGGACTGTCCGCCCGCCTGGACGGCAGCGGCGCGATGCTGCTGATCGACGCCGATCCCAGGCTGTTCCCCGAAGTTCATCTGGGCCGCACGCGGCGTAGCCTGCCCATAGGAAAAGCCGTCCCCGCCCAGTTCATCGGCTACGATGTTTCCTTGGCGGAATGGGATGGGGATCTGTCCGCATCCGCGTTCATCGATGCGGGCCTTTCGGGCAATTGGGGCGTACTCGGCACCACCGCGACCCTGCAAAGCGAGGGGCGAGGCTTCACCCGGCTGGACAGCAATTTTCAGCGCGACTTTCCCGATCAGCGGCTGCGGCTCGTCCTGGGCGACACGCTGACGCGGGGCGGCGACTGGAGCCGACCGGTCCGCTTCGGCGGTATCCGGATCGGCACGGATTTCTCCTTGACGCCCGACGACATCACCTACCCCCTCCCTGTCCTTCGAGGCTCAGCCGCCATGCCGTCCACAGTGGAGCTGCTCGCAACGAGCAGCCTGCAGAGGTTGGACGTCCAACCCGGTAATTTCTCGATCGATTATCAGCCGGTCTTCACCGGCACGGGCGAAGTCACGATGACGATCCGCGATGCGGGCGGCAATGTGCGCAACGTGACGCGCAGCTTCTACACCAGCCCCAAGCTGCTGCGCGAAGGATTGGACGATTTCTCGCTGGAAGCCGGTTTCCTGCGTCAGGATTTCGGCTGGCGAAGCTTTTCCTATGGCGCGCCCTTCGCCGCTGCATCCTGGCGTCATGGACTGACCCGCACGCTGACCATTTCCGGCCGTGCGGAGGCAAGCCGCGACAGCCAGGCGGCCGGGCTGGGCGTCGGTCTGATCATAGCACCCCTCGGGGAATTCAGCTTGGCCGCAGCGGCTTCCCATAGCCAATGGGGCAACGGCATATTCTGGCGCGGGCAGTTTCAACGGATCACGCCCCTTTATGCGATCACTGCCAGCTATCAGGAAGAAAGCGCCCGTTTCATGCAGATCGGTGAGCCCCGTCCTTCCTTGGGCAAGCGGAGCGAGCTGACCGTCGCGGGCAGCGTCACGCTGGGCAAAGCCGGCAATGTAAGCGCCAGCCATGTCGAAAATGACGAGGGCGGAAACCAGAGGTTCGCAACCAGTTCCCTCTCCTACGCAGCCAGCCTGGGACCGGCCTATCTGGCAGTCGGCGCGCGACGGACCCGCTATTCGGCGACGCGTGATGACGGCCTGTTCGGCTCCGTCACCCTCCCCTTCGGCCGACGCGCCAATATGGCGGTCTTCGCGGAACGCAGCCGGACCGCAGCGACGCTCAGCCAGTCGCCGCCCTTCGATCGGGGGCTCGGCTATCGCTTCCTGGTGGCGCGCGATCACGACAATGACATGACCATGGTGGAAGGCGGCGTCGCTTGGCGGCATGCGGCAGGAGAACTGGAGCTGTCAGCCGCGCGCAACGGGGCCTCCACCAGCATGCGTGTGCAGGCCCGCGGCGCTTTGCTGATGGCGGGCGGCGAAATCTTGGCGGCCCCGCGCCTCGACTATGCCTTCGCCCTGGTGGATGTGCTGAGCGATGCGGAAGCAGCCCTGACGTTCGAAAATCGCCCGGTCGCGCGTCGCGCAGGCAATGGCAAGCGGGCGATCATCACCGGCCTTCAGCCCTATGCCGCAAACCGCATCGGCGTGGATCTGGACGCCCTACCGATCGATACCCTGGTCACCTCGCCAGAGCAGCTTGCCGTGCCGGGATATCGCCAGGCCGTCAGGATCAGCTTCGGCAGCGCGTCCGTGCGCCCAGCTACATTGCAGCTCGTTGACGGCACCGGAACGCCACTCCCCATGGGGCTCGCCGTATCGGGCGCGGATGGATCGCCGGGCGTCACCGGGCAAGATGGCGAGATTTACCTTCCCGACGCGCATCCCGGCCAGCAGATCAGTGTGCGGGGGACAGAGACAGCATGCCAGGCCATCGTTCCGTCACTGCCTGAAGGGGTCGGCCTCCCCCGCCTTGGCCCGGTGCCCTGCGTCACATTGTAGGAGGAATGAGCGGAGATGACCTTGAAAGCCTGCCTTGCCTCCATTGTCGCCACCCTTGCCCTGTCCTCTCCGGCCGCCGCCTGCACATTATGCAGTTGCTCGGCGTCGGCCAGCGGCGTCAGCTTCGGAAGCTACGACCCCAGCGGCAGCAGCCCCACGGACGCATCGGGCACGGTGACGCTCAGTTGCACAGGCGTCGTATCGCTCTTGGGCACGATAGACATTGCGGCCAGTCCGGGCACATCCGGCGACCTGACCGCGCGCCAAATGGCGCAAGGCGCCAATCGCCTTAACTATAATCTCTATACCGACAGCAGCCGCACCAGCATTTTGGGGACAGGCGCGAACGGCACCGGCACCATATCCGCGCCGCTCAACGGCCTGCTCGTCTTCAACCAGTCTGTCACGGTGTACGGCCGCCTACCTGCACGCCAATGGGTGAAATCTGGCGCTTATGCCGACAGCGTCGTCGTAACGATAACCTATTGAACATGGATTGGCCGACCCCATTCAATTGCGCCTGTGGATGACCCGGTCGGCGAAGCGGCTGATCGCATCCTTCTTCACTGAAAGCTGGCTGATGTCGGCGCCCGCCTCGACATAGCTTTCCATTTCCCAGGGTGTCGGCATCCATGGAATGACGACCATGTCGCCCACCCCATGTTCCGCCAGCCGCGCCTCCGCACTTACGGACAGCGGCTCGACGAGCGAGACGACCGGCGAAAAGCCGGATTGCGGCAGGCCCATTTCCGATCGCAGCGTCTGCAACCGACTGACGATCGCGATCGTGTCATCGACTGTCGCGGGCAGGCCCAGCCACCCGTCATTCGCTGCCGCACGGCGCAGCGCTGGCGCGGCCTTTCCGCCTACCCAGACGGGCACCGGCTCAGGCGGCAAAGGACGCAGCAGCACGGAATCGAACTGAAAGAATTCGCCCTCATGGCTCACCGTCTCGCCTGCCCACAGCCTGCGGCAGATCGTCAATATCTCGTCCAGCCGCCGCCCCCGGCTCGCAAAGTCCACGCCCGCCGCGTCATATTCCTCCTTCAGCCATCCGGCCGACACGCCGCATATGACGCGGCCCGATGTATAGGCTGAAGCCGTGGCGACCATGCGCGCGACCGTGAAGGGATCACGCAAGGCCGCCAGATAGATGTTGGTCGCCAGCCGCAGCGTGCGCGTCTCCGCGCCCAGCAATGTCAGCGTGATCCACGGGTCGGGCCAGGGCGCATCGATCGGCCAGAAGAATTCGCCTGACTCGGTGTACGGATAGGGCGTCTCGATCTTGGTCGGCATGATCAGATGGTCGGCATAGGTCACCCCATGAAAGCCGCAGCTTTCCGCATGCTGCGCCAGTGCGATCATCTGATCGAGTTCGGGCACCACCATCATCGACAGCCAGAAGCGCATGTTCCTCTCCCTTATCATGTCAGCTGCTTATGGCATGGCTCCCGGCAAAAGTCTCAAGCGCCGGCAGTCAATTGACCGGGACGGGACTCATCGGCTTGATCTCCCTGATCACGACCAGCGTTTTGAAGGTGCGGATTTTCTCATTCGCAGCGAACAGCCGCTGCGCCAGATTATCATAGCCTTCCATGTCCCGCGCGATGATGCGCAGCGCGAAATCGTGGTCACCCGTGACGTTCCACGCTTCGAGTATTTCCGGCTCGTGACGGAACAACTCCATCATCTCGTTGAGCGTATGGGCATTCTCCCGCTCCAGCGAAACGAGAACGATCATGGACAATGGCCAGCCCAAGGTCTTGGGCCTGACGACCGCGATCTCCCGCTCGATCACGCCGCTTTCCCGCAACCTGCGGATGCGGCGATAGCAGGCAGGCGGAGACAGGCCGACAGCCTCCGCCATTACCGAGACAGGCTGCTGCGCATCCACCTGCATCAGATCGACCAATTTGCGGTCGAACGAGTCGAGAGAATCAATGTTCATCATGGAAACTTAGGCGATAAACTTTATCGAGAAAGCGCGAAAATGGAGCGCACTTATCATCTCGCCTTTGCTAACCGTCCGGCGTTCCTCACCAATATCGAGTGTTGCATGTCCAGTCTCGCTGCGCAGGGGTCTCCTGCTGCTCGCGTCGATTTTGTTGCTATCGGCGCGCTGTCTCTTTCGCTGCTGTCGGTCACCTGCGGCGCAACGCTGGCCAAGCGTTTGTTTCCGCTCGTCGGACCGGAAGGGGCCACGGCGCTGCGCCTCATCGTCGGGGCCGTCGTCCTGTCCGCCATCTTCCGCCCATGGCGGATGGACTGGAAGGCTGGCTGGCGGCCACTGCTCGCTTATGGCGCAGTGCTCGGGATCATGAACCTGACCTTCTACAAGGCGCTGGCCTATATCCCCCTGGGCCTTGCTATCGCCATAGAATTTACCGGCCCGCTTGCCGTCGCCTTGCTCACCTCCCGGCGCAGGCTCGACTTCCTGTGGATTGGCCTTGCGGTCCTTGGCCTCGCCAGCCTACTGCCGGTCTGGGGAACGGGCTCTCAACTTGACTGGCGCGGGATCGCGCTCGCGCTTGCGGCGGGCGTGTGCTGGGCCGCTTATATTCTCATCGGCAAACAGGCTGGCCGCATCCATGGGCCCGCTGCTTCGGCCGGCGGGATGATCGTCGCCGCATTGCTCGCAGCGCCAGTGGGTCTCGTCCATGCCGGCTCCGCCCTGCTCAGTTCAGATGCTCTGCTGCTCGGCATAGGGGTGGGGATCGTATCCAGCGCCATTCCCTATTCGCTGGAGATGGTGGCGCTACCCCGCTTGCCATCGAACACATTCAGCATCCTGATGAGCGCTGAGCCAGCCGTGGGCGCGGTGATGGCCCTGCTGCTGCTGGGCGAAGTCCTGACGCTTTCCCAATGGTTCGCGATAGGCCTTGTCATCTGCGCATCGGTCGGCACCGCCCTCACCTCCCGATCTGGCGAAATGAGGATGGAGCAGCCCTGACCAGCGCCCTTCCGTTCAGTCGGCGGACAGCAGGAAGGCGGCGCACATCTTGCCAAGGTCTTGCTTCAGCTCTTCCCAGTCGCCTTCCCAAGAGGCGCCGGTGGCCGAACCGAAGCCGAGATAGCGGGCAATGGCGGCGTAAATAACGCGATAGGCCGAATGAACCGCCCGCTCCGGATCGGGCTGGCGGATCTCGCCCCGATGGGTGAGCAACGCGCTTTCCACGCGCCCCGCCACCTCCGCATAGCTTTTCTTGCCAGCGGCAGCGACAATCGGGTCGCTGGTCGCGCGCAGCATCATGGGTCGCATCAATTCGGCATGACGCCGCAGCGCCTCTGCGGTCCCTTCCACCAGCAGCTTTACCAGTTGCCGCAGATTCTCTGCGCCCGCCTCCGCCTCGTCAATGACCTTCAGCTGTTCGGCATTGACCGCCTCCAGCACACGGGCCTGCACGGCGCGGATCAGGTCATCCTTGCTGTCGAATCGGCAATAGATGGAGCCGATCGACACCTTGCCCCGCTTGCCGACCTCCTGAAGGGTGAAGTCGTCATTTCCCCGCTCCTTCAGCAATGCCTCCGCAGCGGCGATCATCCGCTCGAAAGAAGCCTGGCTGCGTTGCTGCCGGGGCGCGCGGCGCGGCGTGGTCTGCATGGTCGAAGCTGTATCGGTCACGGCCATTCCAGTTTCAGCGTGGCGCCCTTCTGTCAAGGAAAAGGCACCGCACTCCATATGAGCGCGGTGCCTTGTTTCTCATCAGAAACGGAAGCTCAGTCGTCCGCCATAGGTGCGTGGCGGCTGGAATTGGTAGGTGTTTACGCCGGACACGAAGTTGCGCGCGGCGTTGGCATAGACCCGCTCGTCGGTGAAATTGCGGATGAACGCCTGCACCTCCAGCGGACCGCCCACCTCCGGCACCCAGGTCAGGGACAGGTTGCCGGTCGCATAGCTGTCCTGCCGCGTGTCGGGATCGTTGAAGACGCTGTAATAATAGGCCGAGCTATACTTGCCGTCGATCCGGGGCCGCAGCGTGCCCGCGCCGATGGGGATCGTATATTCCAGCCCCGCCGTCACCGACAGACGCGGCGCATTGGGCAGGCGGTTGCCGCTGATGTCACGGTCAACGCCCGCGCCGTCCGCAACCTGCGGCAGGTCATCATCGAAATTCGCGTGCAGATAGGTGCCGTTCACATCCAGCCGCAGCCCACCCAGCAGAGCGATCACCTGCGCTTCTGCGCCATAGATCTTGGCGCTGCCGATGTTGAAAACGCCCTGGCCGCCGTCGATCACGGCGCTCGTCTGCGACGCCTGGTAACCGCTATATTTCTGATAGAAGACCGCAGCATTGAACTGCAGCTTGTTCCCGAAGAACCGGTTCTTGGTGCCCAGTTCGAATGCGTCCAGATTTTCCGGACCATAATCGACCGAAGGCGCGCTGCCGTTCGAGTTGAAGCCGCCCGACTTGTAGCCGGTGTCATATTTTGCATAGATCATGTTCTGCGGCGTGGGCGTCCAGTCAATCCCGAAATGGTAGGTGGGCTTGTGCTGGCTGATCGAACCATTGCCCGGCGTCACGACCAGGATCGGCGGCAGGAAACCACCAGAAGCGACCTGAAGATTGAGAACGGCGTTGCCTTCGCGATCCTTCTTGTCCCACGTGTAACGCATGCCGGCGCTCAGCTTGATCGCGTCGCCGAACTTGTAAGCCGCCTGCCCGAATACGGCATCGGACTGCGTCTTCACCTTATAATCGAACTTGATGAGATATTGGTTCGCGAACGGTCCCGACCGCTCGATCAACCCGCTGTCGATCGTATTCTTCTCATCGAAGTGGAAATAGCCGCCCTGGAAGGTGAAGGGCTGATCCTGCGGCGTCGCGATCCGGACTTCATGGTTCCAGGTTTCAGGGCTCTCGCTCTGCATGAACTGGGCCTGCTGCGTCCCGCCCAGATTGGATGCGTCCAGCGCGTGCCGCCACTTCTGGTTGTCGTAACCGCCCGCATAGGTCAGCGTCAGGCCCATCGGCAGCGCGTCATAGCTGAACTCCCAGCGGACGCGGTCGCCATTGATGCGCGTGAAGGTCGGCTGATAGTTGGGAAAGCGCTTTTCATCGGGGATGTTGGGCATTTGTCCCAGCGGCGACTGCGCCGCGACGTCGCCCACGGCATCGATGTCGTCATGCTGGTAGCTGATGAGGCCGCTGAACCCTTCGAACGGCTGAAACGCGATCTGTGCGCGGCCTGACAAGGTCTTCTCATCATCGCCCTCGCGGTTGATGACGGTCAGCGTGCGATAGCCGTCATGGCGGCGGCTGATGCCCGAAAAGCGCATCTGCACCTTGTCGTTAAGCGGCACGTTCGCGCCCGCTTCGACATTGATCGTGTCGTAATTGCCGATCTCGATCGACCCGTATCCGCCCAGCTCCTGCGTCGGCTTCTGGGTGATGATGCTGATCAGGCCACCCGTTGAGTTGCGCCCGAACAGCGTGCCCTGCGGCCCTTTAAGCACCTCGACGCGCGCCAGGTCATACATCGACGTGCCGATGCTGAAGCTTCGATTGGTGAAAAACCCGTCGCGGGCGATCGGCACCGATGGATCGCCGATTTCGGTGACGTCTGTCGAAGCAATGCCGCGCACCGCGACATAGGCGGAGCCCGTGCTGCTGGTCACATTGACGCTGGGATCGATGGTCTGGAGCGTCTGGACGCTCGACACGCCCGCCGCCGCCAGGTCAGCCCCGCTATAAACGGTTAGCGCCGTCGCCGTCTTCTGCGCGCTGCTCGCCACGCGGTTGGCGGTGACGACAATTTCGCCCAGTTCATTCTGCGGCCCGGCGGCCGCCTGGGCAGAGCCGTCCTGCGGCGCAGCTTCCGTCTGCGCACTGGCCATCTGCGCAGAGCAGGCCAGCGCGATGGACGCGCTCGACAGGAATAGCGTGGAAATCGCGGTACGCATCAGTTCCTCCCCAAAATCCTTAGCGCCCCGATTTTTCGGGGGCCGGTCAGTGTGCCGGGCGGTGTGCAGTTCTCACCCGGCCCCCTATTGCTATTGCCGCTTTTGATAAAAATCAATATTCAAATTCTAGTTTTGCCATTCCAACAACGGAGAGCAGCGTCGGAAAGGATGGTAAGCACATGAAAAAGCCCCATTCATTTTATGCGGCCGGCGCTCTTTTCGCGCCCTTCCCGCCTTCAGCTCCGGCCGGAAATGACACTCTGCGCAAGGAATTTTAGCCGCCGCCAGCCGCCTCCCAGCTCAGGTCTGGGGGCATTGGATGGACGGAAATATCGAATCGGCAGGCGGGTAAGCCGATTTTGAATCGGCGGCGCGCTCAGGCGTAGGCGGCGTGCATCAATGGACACCTGCACCCGGGATCGACTTCCTAAGCCGACGCCCGGGCGGGCGGTAATCGGTTCGCGCCGAATATGGGCAAGGGCCGCACGGACGCGGTCTGAGACATGGTGGCGCGGTGGACGCACCGCCGAGCCCGTCGGCCTCATGCCGCCCCATTTGTCTGATGCGCGACAAAGACGATTGACCTCCGCGCCGAACGATTTATAAGAACCATAATTCTAATATTAATGGATGGAGGGGACCGCATGTTCAAGCGCGGCGTCAGCCTTTACAGTTTTCAGGAAGAACTCTTCCTCGGCCAGATGACGGTGGAGGATGTGGTCGCCTACGCCACATCGATCGGCGCGAACGGGATAGAGATATTGCCCGAACAGAATATGCCGGGCTTCCCGAACATCGACGACGCAACCGTCGATTCCTGGCTTGCGATGATGGACCGGCATGGGGCCACCCTCACCTGCTACGACATGTTCCTCGACACCAAGCGGCGGAAAGACCGGCTGATGACCGATGACGAGCAGGTCGAATCCATCCTGCGCGACCTGAATCTCTGCCATCGCCTCGGCATCCGGAACATGCGCGTGCTGGTGTTCGTGCGGCCCGATATCCTCGAACGCTGCGTCCCTTATGCGGAAAAATACGACATCCATATGGGCGTGGAGGTCCACGCGCCCTGGCATCTCGAACATGCCTGGATCCTGCGCACGATCGAAGTGGCCGACCGCCTCGGCACGAAACATCTCGGCATCCTGCCCGACATGGGCATCTTCATGAAACATTATCCGCCTGAATTTCGCGACCGCTTCCTGCGGCAGGGCGCGACGCCGGAAATCGCCCAGTTCATCATCGACCAGCATGAACAGAAGATCATGGCCGAATATACGATCTACGAAGTCGCGGTGAAGATGGGCGGCAACAAGGCGGACATCGCCATGGCCGAAACGCTGCGCCACGCTCCCTATTCCAACCCGAAGCGCATCCGCGACTTCATCCCCTATTTCCGCCACATCCAGGCGAAATTCTACGGCATGGCGGACGACTGCACCGATCCCAGCATCGCTTATGACGAAGTGATCCCTGAACTGATAGCAGGCGGATGGGATGGCTATCTGTCCTCTGAATATGAAGGGAACCGCTGGGTGCAGGACGCAGGTCCGGTCGATAGCCGCGAGCAGGTTCGCCGCCAGCACATCATGTTCCAGAACCTCGCTGCCAGGGGCTGAAAGGAAGAACCATGTTCGACAAATATCTCATCATGGAAAACAGTCTCCGTCCGACGGAAACCGGCTTCGCCTTCGACGCGCGGCTTGGCTATTATCGCGGCATCGGGCTTTCGATGATCGAGGATCTGGCAGTCACGCTCGACGGCGAGCTGCAGCCGCGCGAGGCGGTCTTCTTCGAACAAAATGGGAAGAGCTGGAGCCTCGATGCGATGGAGGAGGCCTATGACGAACGCTGGGAATTCGGCTCCATCGCCACCATCCGCGTCGAACGGGCGGGCGGGCTGACCAGCGGCGAACACAGCCTGGGCCTCAAGGAAAAACTGCGCATTTCCTACCTGCCCTTCCCGCTCTTCGCCGAGGACAGCAAGCAGATCACCGTCGTCTAAATCCCGTCATCCCAGCGCAGGCTGGGATCTCGTTAGGCGGAGACGAACCTGGTTGATGAGATCCCAGCCCATGCCGGGATGACGAACTGAAATTTTGACTCATTCACTATATCAATTTACCAGAATCATAATTCTGGTTTGAATAAGGAGGGGGCCGATGCGCTTTTCCGTTTTCTTGAATGCCCGCACGACCGCCGCCGAGCAGGACCGGCAGTTGATCCTTGACCTCATCGATCACAGCGAGAAAGCAGAGGCGCTGGGTTTCGACGCGCTGTTCCTGCCGGACCATCATTTCACCGGCTATATGCCGGTGGCGTCCGACCCGATGATGTTCGCTGCTTACCTCGCCGCGAAGCTGAAGCGGATGCACTTCGGCTTTTCCGTGACCTCCGTGCCGCTTCATCACCCGGTGCGCTTTGTCGAGCGCATCAATATTCTCGACCAGTTGACCGATGGCAAGCTGCTGGTCGGCATCGGATCGGGCACCACGCCTGAAGAAATGATCGGCTTTGGCGTCAACTACAAGGAAGCTTCGGCCGTATCCGACGCCAACCTTGAGATCGCCGAACAGCTGTGGGCCAAGACGCTGGAGTCCCCGCCAGTCAAGATCGACAACGGTCCGTTCAAGGGCGAAGTGCTGCAGCGCATTGCGCCCGCCCCTTATACGGCCGGTCATGCCAGGCTGATGCCGGTGGCGATGAAGGAAGCCTCCATGCGCCGCGCTGCTGAAAATGGCTGGCCCGCCTTCATCCCCGCCTTCACCCCGCCGCACATCGGCGGCAGGGAGCCGCTCACCCATGTCACGAAATATTTCACCGCCTATCGCGACGCCCTGCTGGCCGCGGGTCATTCAGACGAAGTGGTGGCCGACGCGCTTGGCTGGACCACCCACACCTATCAGTGCGTGCATATCGCCGAAACCGACGAACAGGCTCGCGAGGAACTGGAAGTGATCCTCACCGCCTATCAGCAGGCTGTGGACCGCGAGAAATATTATGCCGATCAGGCGGAGCGCAACGCCGCCAACCAGAAGACCGATGAAACGCCGCTGGCGCTGACGGAGGACTGGATCGGCACCTGGTGCCTCCATGGCTCGCCCGAAACGGTGATCGAACATTTAAAGCCCTATCAGCAACTTGGCATCGGCAATATCCTTTGCGGCACCACCACCGGCCCCCTGACGCAGCAGCGGCTCGACTGGGGCAACCGCACGCTGGAACTGCTGGCGAGCAAGGTAATGCCCGCCCTGCACGACTGCGTCGCATAAGCAACAACTCCAGACCGCTGAAAACGCTGTTTTCTCGCTATTTCCTTCATGAATTAGGCCAATCATGACCAGAAACGAAGCCATCGCCCTCACCGCCGGCCGCGACATGTGGTCCACCGCGGAACTGCCCGGCATCCCTTCAGCCAGAATGGCGGATGGTCCGATGGGCATAGCCAGCGGCCGCGTCGATGAACGCGACGTTTCGGTCCTTACCCCCTGCGGCATGTCGCTTGCCGCGACCTTCGACCGCGATCTCGTCCGCAAGGTCGGCGCGATCGTCGGCGGCGAAGCGAAGCGGCTCGGCGTCGATATGGTGCTGGCACCCAACATCAACCTCGTTCGCACACCACTGGCAGGACGCGCCTTCGAAATGTTTGGTGAAGACGCCCTGCTCGCCGGAACCCTAGGCGCGGCCTGGATCGAAGGACTGCAAAGCCGCCATGTCGGCGCGGTCGCCAAGCATCTCGTCTGCAACGACAGCGAAACCCTGCGCGACAGTTATGACGCCCAGGTCGATGAAAAGACACTGCGCGAAATCTATCTGCTGCCCTTCGAAATGGCGGCGAAGGCCGGCTGCGCCGGGATGCTCGCCGCATATAACCGCGTCAACGGCACTTACTGCGCTGAACATGCCGACATCCTGACCCGCATAGTGCGCGACGATTGGGACTATCAGGGCTTCACCGTCAGCGACTGGTTCGGCTCAAAGTCAACCGCGCCCGCCATGATGGCGGGCCTCGACCTGGAAATGCCCGGCCCCGCCCGCTTCTATGGGCAAAAGCTGAACGAAGCAGTCGATGCGGGCGACCTCGACGAAGCGAGAATCCTGACCGCCGCCGATCGCATAGCGCAGGCCGCGCGTCGCTGGGCCGGAGGTGATGCCGGCGCAGCACCAGGCGATCGCACCGAAATCCTCACTGACGCCGCTGCCGCGAGCTTCGTATTGCTGGAAAACCGGGGAGACCTGCTCCCCATGGAGCCGGGCCAGCACCGCCGCATCGCGGTCATCGGTCCGAATGCCGCCGCGCCCTGCTTTCAAGGCGGCACCTTCGCAAAGGTGGCTCTACGCCCCGACGCCGTGGGCGTGGTCGAAGCCCTGCGCGCCCGCTACGGCGCAGACACGCAGATCCTTTTCGAACCTGGCACCGATCCGACGCCCCGCCTGCCCGCGATGCCATCCCTTCCCGCAGAGGACATCGGCGACGGCTGCACGCGCGGGCTGACCGTGTCTTTCTTCAGCAGTCATGATTTCTCCGGCAAGCCATTGTTCCAGGAAACTCGGGACACGAACAGCCTGACCTGGTTCGCTGGGATGCCCGGCATGGACGCCTTCGATCGGCCTGGCGGTGTGCGCGCCGCTGGCCGCTTCACCGCGCCGGTCAGCGGCGATTATCGCCTGCACATCGGGGGGACGGGTTCGGTCACGCTGAGGGTCGATGGCGAAGTCGTCTTCAACGAGAGCCGATTGATCTCGCCCAACGACATCATGGGCGTGCTCAAAAATGGCGACAGCGATCATGTCGTCCTGCCGCTGAAGCAAGGGCGAACTTACCTAATCGAAGCCGAACTGCGCTTGGAGCCAGCCCGCGCACAAGGCCTGTGGTACGGGATCGCAACGCCCGGCGACCCTGAAACACTGTTCGCCCGAGCAGAAGAAGCAGCGGCCCAAGCCGATGCGGTTGTGCTGGTCCTGGGAGAAACATCAGACTCCGGGGTAGAAAGCAAAGATCGCGACACGACGTTCCTCCCCGCTGAGCAGATTGAGCTCGCTAAGCGGGTCTGCGCCGCCAATCCGAACACGGCAGTAATCGCCAATGTCGCCCATGCGATCGATACCGGCTTTGCCGCCGATGCGGCTGCGCTGATGATCGTCTGGTATCCGGGCGAGGAATTCGGCCCCGCGCTCGCTTCGGTCCTGGCCGGAGATCGCGAACCCTCTGGCCGCCTGCCCGTCACCTTCGCTGCCGATGAATCCGACTATCCCGTACTTACGGCGGTTCCGGAAGCGGACGGCAGCTTACCCTATTCGGAAGGCACCCGGCTCGGCTATCGCGGCTTTACCACACGCCCCGCCTATGCGTTCGGTGAGGGCCTCGGCTACGGCCGCTTCGCCTTTCTGGACGCAGAAGTAACCGGGCCGCTCGCCCTTACCGTCACCGTACGCAATGAGGGCAAGCGGGACAGCGCCTGCCTCGTGCAGGTCTATCGAACCGACGACTTCGCACTGGTCGCCTTTGCCAAGCAGCACGTTCGCGCCGGCCAAACCACATCCATCGCCCTTACGGTCGATCCCATCGCCCTGCGTCGGTGGGAGGAGGATGGATGGCGCATACCGCGGATCGCAGTGCCGATAGCGATCGGCGGCTCCTCAATAGAATTGCCGCTGAGGCTGGACCTACCCGTCGCCCTGAACGTCTAAGATGTAATCGGATGCTCGACCGCTGAACCTCGCTTGCGGTCGCCCCAAGCCCGGCCTTGGCGAAAGTGCGCGCCGGCCCAATCCTCAGTTTCCGGCCAACTTCCCCTGGGACGCACGACGGCAGCGCATCAGGTCGCGCAAGTACCCGTCATCGTCACCGAGCATGGCATCAACCCCAATTCGGGTTGCACAACCTAGACTGGACGAGCTTTGCCCGGCCGCCCAAGCCCAGCGCCACTGTGCTGAGCGATATCGCGGCCCAATTCGCTCTAGTTCAGCGCCAGCCCGAGGTTCGATCACGGAAGTCGCCGAACCACACCGATCGCACGACTTCTCTACTTCGCTCGAAGTCAAAAGCTTTGAACTAGCTCAACCCCAAGATCCGGCGGTTCTGCGCTTCATCCACTCCGCTCGCCGCGAAGTCATCAAAGGCGTGCGGCGTCACGCGGATGATGTGATCGCGGATAAAGGGCGCACCTTCTCTCGCGCCGTCTTCGGGATGCTTCAGTGCACATTCCCATTCCAACACTGCCCAGCCGGCATAGTCATATTGCGCCAGTTTCGAGAAGATCGCGCCGAAATCCACCTGCCCATCACCAAGGCTGCGGAACCGCCCCGCCCGCTCCGTCCAAGGTAGATAGCCGCCATAGACCCCGGTTCGGCCATTTGGTCGGAACTCGGCATCTTTCACGTGAAAGCAGCTTATGCGGTCCTGATAGCGATCAATGAAGTCGAGATAATCGAGTTGCTGCAGCACAAAGTGGGAGGGATCGAACAGGATGCGCGCCCGGTCATGCCCATCGACCGCATCCAGGAAGCGCTCGAAGGTCGCGCCGTCATGAATGTCCTCGCCGGGATGGATTTCAAACGCGCAATCAACGCCCTGATCAGCAAACACGTCCAGGATCGGGCGCCAGCGCCGCGCCAGTTCGGTGAAGGCTTCCTCGATCAGGCCCGCAGGCCGCTGAGGCCAGGGATAGACATAGGGCCAGGCGAGTGCGCCGGAAAAGGTCGCATGGGCGGAGAGGCCGAGGTTAGCGCTCGCCTTCGCGGCGAGTTTCACCTGTTCCACGGCCCATGCTTGCCGCGCTGCCGGGTTCCCACGAACCTCCAGGGCAGCAAAGCCGTCGAACAGCGCATCATAGGCGGGATGGACCGCCACGAGCTGTCCCTGCAAATGGGTGGACAACTCGGTCGGTTCGACCCCAAAGGCCGCCAGCCGACCGCGCAGGTCGTCGCAATAGTCTTTACTCTCAGCGGCGGTCTTCAGGTCGATGAGGCGCGGATCGCATGGGATCTGCACGCCCTTGTAACCGAGCGCCCCGGCCCACTCCGCCAGATGGTCGAGGGTGTCGAACGGCGCGTCATCGCCCAGAAATTGAGCGAGGAAAATCGCCGGTCCTTTGATCGTCTTCATAGGCTGACCCACCCTTTGCCATTATGTTCGACACAAGCCGACACGAAACGCATCGACCGTAGTCCTTCCGCGATCCCTGGCAGCAGCGGCGCTTCGCCCCCCGAGATCAAATCTGCAAAATCGCGGTAGAGATTGGCAAATGCCTCCAGATAGCCTTCGGGATGACCAGCGGGCACGCGCACGGAACGGGACGCCCACTCGCCCACATGACCGCTGCCCGCCCAAAGCGTCCGGTCCGATCCATCCGCATCGGTGATGACCAACCGATCCGCCGCCTCATGGCTCCAGCGGATCGCACCCTTTTCACCATAGATGCGGAGCGTCAGATGATTACGCTCCCCGCATGCGATCTGCGACGCAGCAACCATGCCGCGCGCGCCATTGGCGAAGCGCAGCAGCACAGTCATATCATCGTCCAGCGCCCGGCCCGGCACAACGGCCGCCAAGTCAGCATTCACCGCCGTCACCGCATCGCTGGCCACGAACTCGGCGAGATTGAAAGCATGGACGCCTATGTCGCCAATGCAGCCGCCTTGCCCAGCCTGCGCAGGGTCGGTGCGCCAACTCGCTTGCTTGTTGCCGCTCTGCTCAACCGGATCGGACAGCCAGCCCTGGAAATATTCGGCGACGACCTTGCGGACCCGTCCAATCTCGCCTGCCGCGATACGAGCCTTCGCCTCTCGTACCATGGGATAGCCGGTGTAGGTGAAGGTAAGGCCATACCGGCCGCCTTGTGCCAGAAGCGTGGCCAGTTCCTCGGCTTCGGCAAGCGTGGCAGTGGCAGGCTTGTCGCTCATGACGGCGAGGCCAGCCTGCAACGCTGCCTTCGCTGCGGGCAAGTGCAGGTGGTTAGGCGTGGCGATCACAACCATATCGATGCCGTCCGCGCGCTCCCGCTCCGCCGCGATCATTGCGTCCACCGAAGGATAGCTGCGAGCGGCATCGATGCCATAGCTCTGTCCAGCCGCAAGGGAACGCGCCGGATCGGAGGAAAAAGCGCCCGCAACCAGTTCTATCCGCCGGTCCATCTCCGCAGCCAGACGATGGACCGGCCCAATGAAGGCGCCAGGTCCGCCGCCTATCAGCCCCATTTTGATCCTGTCACTCATGCCTTTACCACCTGCTGGTCGATGACGCCGAAGGGCCCGCCTAATGCTTCCATCCGGACCCGGTCGCCAAAATGCAGGAAAGGCGTGCTTGCTGCACCATTGTCAATCATCTCGATCGCACGACGTTCGGAAAGGCAGCAGGACCCCACGCTCTCATAGTCAGTGTTGGAAACGGTGCCCGATCCGATGACCGTCCCAGCGACGAGATCACGGGTCCGCGCGGCATGAGCGATGAGATCGTGGAATCCGAACTGCATCTCCCGTCCATGCGGTTGGCCGAACCATTCGCCATTCAGCGTGACCTGAAGCGGCAGATGCACCCGGCCTTCTTGCCAGGCAGTGCCCAATTCATCCGGGGTCACTGCGAAGGGCGCGGCCGAACAGGCGGGTTTGGCTTGCACCCAACCAAAACCGGTCTTCATCTCCACCGGTGCGATGGCGCGCAGCGACCAATCGTTGATGAGGATGATTAGCTTCACATGGTCCAGCGCCTGTGCGGGTGTGATGCCCATCGGGACAGCATCAGTGATCACCCCAAACTCGCCTTCAAAGTCGATGCCGTCCGCCTCACTGGGCAGCGCCACGTCCTGCTTGCCGGAGAGGAACCGATCCGACATGCCCTGATACATGAGCGGCCGGTCCGTCTCAATCGGAGGGAGATTGAACGCCTCCTGCATCAACTCCCCATGCTGCGGGAAGGCGGAGCCGTCGAGCCATTGCCAGGCACGCGGCAGCGGGGCGAGTAGCCGAACTTGGTCGAGCGGATCACCTTCGCCCTGCTCCAGCCGTTCCGCCATCATCCGAAGCGCGAGCTCGGTTTCCGTCCAGCGCTCGACCGCCTGCTGCAACGTGCCATGCCCAGAAAGGCAACGCTGGGCGTCACGCGAGACGACGATCAGTTCGCCATCCGGCGTGCCGTTCGAACGGGTTGCGAGCCGCATCAGTCTTCGATGATCGCAACGGCGCGGGTCCAGCCGGCTGAAGCGCCCTTTATCTTGTGCGGGAAGCAGCTGATGGTGAAGCCATTCGGCGGCAGCGCTTCCAGATTGTGCAGCTTTTCGAGGTGACAATAGCCAATGTCGCGGCCTGCCTTATGCCCTTCCCAGATGAGCGAGGTGTCGCCGGTTTCTTTCACCTTCTGCGCGGTATAGGCGAAGGGCGCGTCCCAGCTCCAGGCATCGGTGCCGGTCACTCGCACCCCACGCGTAGTGAGGTACATGGTTGCTTCATATCCCATGCCGCAACCGACATTGACGAAATCCGGCCGCCCCAGCGCCATGCCCGCCGCGGTATTGACGAGCACGATATCGAGCGGTTGGAGATTATGGCCGATCCGCTTCAACTCATCCTCAACATCCTGCGCGGTAACGACATAGCCGTCGGGAAAGTGCCGGAAGTCGAGCTTCACGCCGGGGCGAAAACACCAGTCCAGCGGCACTTCGTCGATGGTGATCGCCCGCTGTCCGCCGTCCATCGTGGGATGATAATGATAGGGTGCGTCGAGGTGTGTGCCGTTATGGGTGGTCAGCGTCACCCACTCCGCCGCCGCGAAGCCCTCGCCGCCCGGCGTCTGTTCAGCCGTGACGCCGGGAAAGAAGTGCTGAAGCTCCTTCACAGTCTCCTGATGCGTTTCATACGTGATCTTTGGCCGCATGAAGGGCGGGTCGGAAACGACGTCATTCTCCAGGGTAATCGACAGGTCGATGAAGCGGCGAGTCACGCGGTCTGCCCTCCCAATGTCTCCGCGAACCAGTCGGCGATCAGATCGCGACCATAGGCCATGTTGTCGGCCCCGACATGCTCCACTCCGCCTTCTCGCGGGGTGAAGATGACCATTTCGCGGCGTGGCGAATTGACGAGTTGGTCATAGAGGTCATCGGCATAATCGACACTGATCTGCCGGTCATTCGCGCCATGGGTGACGAGAAACGGCACCTTGATCCGGTCCATATGGCCGTTGAGGTTCATGGCTTCGGACTTGGCAAGGAAGTCCGCCTGATCCTGCGCGCCGAACGCCCAATGGACGTGCGCCCAATAATGCGGGACCGGGTTTTCGCCCTCGCGTGCCATGCGCTTATCCTGCACCTCGCGCCAATTATGGTTCGCGCCCCAAACCGCGCCGCTGGCGAAACGCGGCTCATACGCGACTGCGCGCGGGGCGAAGTGACCGCCAAGCGAGATGCCGGTCATGCCGATGGCGTTCGGATCGACCTCAGGCCGCTGTTCCAGCCAATCAACGGCCTTGCTCGCCCAGCTCTCGCTATGCGGATCGACAGGCAGGTCCTGCAGGCGCAACGCTTCGCCGCTGCCCGGCTGATCGACGCAGAGCGTAGAGATGCCCCGCCGCGCCAGTTCCTGCGGGAGGCGGGTCCAGTAAAGCAGTTCCTTGCAGCTATCGAGGCCATTGCAGAAGACGACAACCGGCTTGCGGCCTTCGCCCGGTGCGCGCGTGAACAGCGCTGGCATCGTGCCTTTGTCGAGGGGAATCTCAACCCGCTCGCGATTGATCTTGCCCAGCGCGGTTGAGCGATCGAACGCCTCACGCGCCTTCGCATAGGTTTCCTTGCGGCCGGGCGCGCCATGACCCTGCATCCGTTCGGCCGTGATCAGGTAGAGCGAGGCGCGCTCCAGCTTGTTGGAGGCGGAGAAGGTGCGGCCCTTCGCTTCATTCTCGGCCGCGAGTTCCAGCAGCTTGTCCCCCATCGCCGCCCATGCCTTCATGAACTGCGGCGTGCCTGCATCCGCGCCGTTCGCGGCGGCGTCCCTGATGGGCTGGCACATGTCGATGATCTCACCGAGTTGCGCGCCGGACTCCATCGCGATTGCGACCGACAGGTTCCAGATGTAATTGGGGAAATATTCAAACAGAGCCATGGATCAGGCTTCCGCCGCCTGGAACAGTCCCTTGTCGGGCTCGGGATGCGGCATGGTCTGCGGTCCGCCTACGCCAATGCCCCACTGGTCCATCACCTTGGGTCCCGGCACATGCACCTTCGCCTCATGCGTGTCGAAGTCCACATTCTCCAGCTCGGATGTATATTCGACAGCGAACCCGGCAGGTGTGGTGAAATAGCTGAAGGTGTTGTTCCCCGCCGTATGCCGTCCGGGTCCCCAGCGGATATCGGTGCCCTTCTGCTTTAAGCGATTGACCCCCACCATCATGTCATCGAGGCTCAGCATGTCATAGGCGACGTGATTGAGGCAGGGCGGTCCGGGCAGGATGGCGATGCGATGATGCGCTGCATTGCAGCGCAGGAAGCACATGAAGTCGCCGAGCCAGTCGCTGACCTTGAAACCCAGCACCTCCACAAACCACTTCACCATCGCCTGATGGTCGGGCGAGTGCAGCACGATATGGCTGATCTTCTGCGGCACGCCTTCCCAGCGGGTGAGTTCGCGCGCCGAGCGGGGGGCGACGTCGCTGGAAATCTCGAAGGTCAGGCCATCGGGCGAGAAGAAGCGAAAGCCATAGCCGCCGCCGAGCGAGGTAAGTTCGCGCGGCGGGAAAATGACCCGTGCGCCCGACGCCGCGACCTTCTCATGCAACGCATCGACACCGGCGCGGCTTTCGGCCGCCAACGCGATCACATCGACGCGCTTTTCCTCGGCAGCGCGAAGGCGGACGACATAGCCCTCCTCGCCTCCATCTGCGGCGAAATAAAGCATTCCGTCCTTTTCGCCGGCTTCAACCAGCTTCCACTGGTCGGCATAGAAGGCGCGCTCCGCCTCCAGATCGGGTACTGCATAGCCCACATAGCGGATTTCGGTGACGCGGCTCATGGATAGCTCTTCCTGAAATGATCAGATGGGTTGGGAAACGACTGCGAACATCTCCGCGGTCGCCTTGTGATTATCGACGGGCGGCCCCTTGCCGATCTGCCCGTGGCAGATCTCCAGCGACTTCTCGACAATGTAGCGGCAGCGTTCGTAGCGGCGGTCGCGATAAGCGACGAAGGCGGCTTCGGGGCTGTCGGCCCTATCCAGCTCCTGAGCCAGGACGATCGCATCTTCAATCGCCATGCCCGCACCTTGGCCCAGATGCGGCGTGGTCGCATGGACAGCATCGCCCAGCAGCACGACGCGACCCTTCGACCAGGGGCCATGGACCATCAGGGCCTCCAGCGGCCGATACACGACGCCTTCATCATCGGCGATCTGCGCGGCGAGGGCCTGAATTTGCGGAGCGGTATTGGCGAGCTTTTCCCGCATGGCAGCAGCTAAGCCCTCTTTGGGGTGATGCGGATTGCCAGGCTCCGGACTGGTGGCGAAGAGATACATCTGCTCCGCGCTCATGGGCACAAGTCCGACGCCGATCGGGCCGTTGTAGACGTGCAGGGCGTCTAGACCGGCGGGGCGCGCGAAATTGTAGCGCCAAACGCCTTGGCCGGTGAACTCCGGCTGCTCCGCGTCAGGCAGGATCATTGACCTCGTCTGCGAATAGACGCCGTCCGCGCCCACGACGATGTCGTATCGGCCTAGGCCTCCGTCGGAGAATTTCACGTCAACGCCCGTGCCATCATCCTTCAGCCTCTCGACTGTCAAACCAAGCCGGATTTCCGCGCCGAGACTTTGGGCCGTCTCGCCCAGCACCTTTTGCAGGGCGCGGCGGCCGATGCCGACATTGGCGGGCTTACCGGGCACTAGGCTGGGCGCAGGGACGCGGGCGACGCGCTCACCGTTAGGGATGTAGATTTCAACCGCATCAAAGCCGCAGGCCGCTTCAAGGAAGGCGTCTAGAACGCCGAGCTGATCCATCGCCCGGACCACATTGGCCTGCTGGATGATGCCCACGCCATAGACGGACCAATTGGGATCGCGTTCGATGACGGTCACGTCATGACCGTGCCGCCGCAGGGCGATCGCTGCGGACAGTCCGCCGATGCCTGCGCCGATAACGAGAGCCTTCATCGTGCGACCTCCAGCTTGGTGGCGGCTCCGCGAGAGGGGCGGTCGAGGAACAGGAAGACCAGCAGCGCCAGCACCAGCCCGATAATGCCCGCCGCCATGAAAGCGCCCTGCATCGTGCCGGTCGCGTCGTTCAACTTGTGGACGAGCCAGGGCGAGGAAAACTGGCCGAAGAAGAAGCAGGCGGTCCAGGCGCCCATGCCGCGTCCGCGATGTTCGAAGGGAAGTTTGGTCTGCGCCCAGGCGATGAGCGACGGCACGGCCATTCCTGCGCCCGTTTGCTGCACGATCAGGGCGGCGATCATCCATTTTGGGGTGGTGGCGATGCCGATGCCGAGCAGGCCGATGCCCAAAAGCATGAAGAAAGTAGCGAGTTGAACGGAATTTCTGTGGCCGCCGAGGGCGCGGAAAATGATGGCGCCGGGGATCACGAAGAGGCTTGGCAACGCTGTCATGGCGCTGAGGGTCGAAGGGTCGCTGACGCCGACTTCGCGGAAGGCGAGGCCGCCGTTGATGATGAAGACATAATAGAGGCAGGAGGCGCAGAGGGTCACAAGGCCAAGGAGGGCGACGGGCCGCCAGGGAAATGGGGTGGAGGCGCGGGCGCGATGATCGATTTCCGCTACGGTATGGCCTTCCCGCTTGGGTTCGAACAGCCAGGCGAGCATGGCCAGGAAGATGGGGAAGGCGATCAGATAGACGAGGAAGATGCCGTTCCAGCGCATCGCCGTGGCGGGACCGGAAAGCGCGATGACGCCGCTCGCCAGAAAGGGTCCGGCCACGCCCTGAAGCATCAGCCAGTCGCGGCGGCCTTCATCTTCCCAATAGTCGCCGATCAGCGTGTTGACGACGGTGAGGATGGCGGCTTCGGCAACGCCCAGAAGCAGGCGGGAGATGAAGACGGCGCTGAGGCTGTCGAGAAAGAAGGGCGCGGTGCCGACGACGCCATAGAGCAAGGTCGCGCCGATCAGCAGCGGACGCCGCCCGATCCTGTCGACGAACCAGCCCGCAAAGGGTGCGATGAGGGCGATGGTGAGGCCGGGTGCGGACACCATCATCGGGACTTTCCACCGCGCGTCGGGGTCTGCCGCGAAATGATCGATGATGGCCGGAACAGCCGGGAACATCGAGACGATCGCGAAGATCGGCAGGAAAGCGGCGGTCACGATGGTGATGCCCTGCGGCACCAGCGTCAGACGCCTGAAAAAGGACAGCAGCCGCAGCATCTTCCCTCCAAACTCCAATTCTATTATTAGAATATTGATTCTTTTTTGACGCGCATCACGGCACCTGTCAAGCGTCGAACAGCTTGGCGGGCAGCAAGCGCGCAAGAAGCGCGACGAGCAGCAGCAAGCCAGCCAACACGCCTGCGGTCGCGGTGAATGCGGCGCGGGTAGGTTCTGCCTCATGCGCGCCATTGGCAAGCCAGAGGAACAGCGCGCCGACACTGGCCGCGCCTATTGCGCTGCCCAATTGCTGCACGGCCTTCAACACGCCGCCCGCCGCGCCGGCATGCGCCTTGTCGATTCGGGACAGGGCTATGGGGGTCAGGGGACCAGCCAGCATGCCCATGCCGAGCCCCGCCAGCAGAAGCGCGAGCCCGAGCGGGAGCGCCTGCCCCCCCGCCGCGAATACCGGCACCAGCGCGACGATCCCGGTGATCATGCAGCCAGCGCCCAGCAGCAGCACGTTGCGGCCGAGCTTCGGCACAAGTCCGCGCCCGATGAAACCGACGCCGAGTCCCGCGCCGATCGCGAAGGGAATATGCGCGACGCCCGCCGTCAGCGGGTCCATGCCGAGGCCGATCTGCAACACCAGCATCATTGATAGCAGGAGCCCCGCCGTGGCGGTCGCAAAGATCAGCGAAGCGGCGACGCCAATCCCGAAGCTGCGCTGGCGGAACAGATCCGGATCGAGCAGCGCCGATCCGTCTCGCGCCGTCCGGCTCTTCAGGTAACGCAGCGTCGTCACGAACAGCGGCAACACCGCCGCCAGCAGCGCCAAGCACCAGAGCGGCCAGCCCAGCTCACGCCCGATCGCCAGCGGAAAGATCAGCGCAAATAGCGTTGCGACGACAAGCCCATTGCCTGCCCAGTCCATCCTGAGCGGATGCGCCGAGCGGCCGACGGGCAGGAATTTCAGCGCCGCGATGACCCCCGCCACGCCCAAGGGCGCATTGATGAAGAAAATTGGTCGCCAGCCCAGGCCCGCGATGTCCGCGTCGATCAACGCGCCGCCCACGATCGGCCCCAGAATGGCGGAAACGCCGCCGAGCAGGCCGAACATGCCGAGCACCCCGACACGTTCCGAAGGGCCGTAGAGCAGCTGGATCATCGCCAGCACCTGCGGGGCCATCAGCGCGGCTGTCGCCCCTTGCGCGATCCGGGCCAGCACCAGATGCAGCGCATCGTCCGCGAGCCCGCAGGCAACCGAACTCAGCGCAAAGCCGCTGATCCCAATCAGGAACATCCGCCGATAGCCGTAAAGATCGCCGAGCCGCCCGCCGCTGATCAAAAGCATGCCGAAGGCCAGGGCATAGCCCGCGACGATCCACTGCACCGCCAGCACGCTCGCGTTCAGATCGCTGCGGATCGCTGGCACCGCGACATTGACGATGGTGCCGTCCAGCACATCGACGACAAAGGCGATGATGAGCGTGCCGAGCGCCAGCCGTCGCTGCCCGTTGCTGAGGGACGCGGCCGCTTGCGCCGCGTCCTGCGTGAGGGCGGTCAAAGCGCGCCTTCCTTCAGCATATTTACCGCCGCGTCGCAGGCGCGCGCCGTCAGCGCCATGTAGGTGAGCGAGGGGTTCTGACAGGCCGATGAGGCCATGGCAGCCCCGTCGGTGACGAACAGATTGGGGACGTCATGCGCCCGGTTCCACTTGTCGAGGACGGAGGTGGCGGGATCACTACCCATGCGCGCGCCGCCCATTTCATGGATGGAGGAGCCCCCTGCCCCCGGTTGGTCGAAACCGAACAGATAGGTGCCGCCTGCGGCCTCCAACATGGTCTTCGCCTCCGCCTTGGCATCGGCCAACGCGGCCAGTTCATTAGCGCCGTGCGAAAAGGCGATGTGCAGGGCGGGCATGCCGTAAGCGTCCTTCTTCACCGGATCGAGCGTCAGCCGGTTGGCCGCGCGCGGCAGGCTTTCAGCATAGGTGACCAGCACCATTTTCCAGGGGCCGATCTTGTGGAGATTGTCCTTCATCTCCGCGCCGATGCCCGGCATCCGCTTGCCCTGCGTCCAGGTGGATTGCAGAGCGCCGCCCTGATAGCTGTAGCCGCGCGTGAAGCCTTTTCCGTCCGGCCTGTCCATATTGCGAAAGCGCGGGATGACGATGCCGGTCGGCCGGTTGCCATAGCTGGTCCGGTCCTCAAAGCCGTGCATCAACGCGACGCCCGAAAGGGTCGAGGCATGGTCCATGATATGCGTCCCCAGCACGCCTGAACTGTTGGCAAGGCCGTTGGGGAAGAGGTCCGAACGGGAGCGCAGCAGGATATGCACGCTGTTGAAAGCGCTTGCGTTCAAGAAGATCATCCGCGCCGTCGCACGCATATGCTTGCCGGTGGCGGTGTTGAGGATCAGCACGCCGGTCGCTTTCCTCGTTACCGGGTCGATTTCGACGCGATCAACGATGCTGTCGGTCACAAGGGTCAGATTGCCCGTCGCCCGCGCGGCCGGAAGGGTCGAGCTTTGGGTCGAGAAATAAGCGCCATAGCTGCATCCGCGCGCGCAAATGGAGCGGTACTGGCATTTCGCCCGCCCCTCCTTTTCCTGCGTCAAATTGGCGGTGCGGCCGATGGTCAGCCGCCGTTCCGGCCAGTGCTGGCCAATGACGCCGCGCACATGTTCCTCGACGACGTTGAGCGCCATGGGAGGCTGAAAATGGCCATCGGGAAGCGAGGCCAGACCTTCGGCCGCGCCGGAAACGCCGACGAACTCCTCCACCTTGTCATACCAGGGCGCGAGATCGGCATAGCGGATCGGCCAGTCGCTGCCATGCCCATCGGCCTTGTTCGCGCCGAAATCATAGTCGGACCAGCGATAGCATTGCCGCCCCCAGGTGAGCGACCGGCCACCGAGCTGGTAACCGCGCCACCAGTTGAACGCTTGGCCCTGCGCCACCGTATAGGGGTTGAGATCGTCGCGGACGAAATGATGCTGCGTGAATTCGGTGAAGTGGCGGTTGCCGGATTGGACCGGATAGGTTTTCAGATACTCCTCCGCATCGCCCATGCCGCGAAAAGGCAGGTCCCATGGGGCAAGCATCTCTGTCTTATACTGCCCATGCGGCTCATCGGGGCCGCGTTCGACCAGCAGCACTTTGAGGCCCGCTTGGGTCAGTTCCTTGGCCGCCCAGCCGCCGGTGATGCCGGAGCCCACGACGATCGCATCGAAGGTCGCGCTCATCCGAAGTCCACCGCCGTCCAGTCGCTGGAAAAGGCGCGGTCGTTCGGGCCGATGGGAATATCAGGGTCCCATCGTCCCGGCACCAGTTCATAGCGCAGTTCCTGGGAGCCGCCGATTTCCGAGGTGTAATAGCCGGTCAGGATCAGTTCCTTGATCTTGTGCCAGGGGTCGCCATCATGGCCGGGGGTGAAGGCTGCCGCGTCCAGTTCGGCGAGCAGCGCATGTTGGCGCGCAGGGGACAGGCTGACGAAATCGCCGCCTGCCTTGGCGTTCAGCTGAGCGCCCACGGCGTCTAGATAATGGAGGCCCTTTGGAGTTTGGGACGCGACCGAGCGACCGATGGCATAGGGGCCGACCGGCTCCTCCGCCGTGCCAGCCTGTCCATGGCTGAGCGCGAGCAGCAGCCAATCGGGGACCTTTGCGGCCAGTGCGCCGGGCGTACCCGTGGCAGGGACGACAAGGTCGCTCAGCCGTTCGGCCAGGGCACGCTGACGGTCGTCGGCGGTGCCCGCTTCGCCTGCCGCATGGCGTTGCCACAGGGCCAGCGGCGTGCCCGCGCCAAGCGCCAGCAAGAGCGACGCGCCGATCAATTGACGGCGGTCAAGATGCGACCCCTGGGTCGCGCTTGTCGATAAGGGCTTCATTATCCCGCCTCTCCGGAACGGCTGTTTTCGAATTAGTATTGCTGTTCTATTATTAGCGAGGCTGAGGTGGGGAGGTCAAGAGGGCGGATGGCGGATAGAGGGAGTGGAAAGGGTATATGTCGTGGGGCGCCGGGTGCTTCGCTCAGAAACGATCGGAGACTCGGGCTTCGCCGCTGGCTGAGTTCCCCGCCTGGAGGAGCGGCGAGCGCCTTGACTGGAATTATCATTCTAATTATCAACAGCGCCGAGCCTGGTAGTGGATCGCAACGGCATTCACTTGGGAAGTCGGCGTTGCAGATCAGCATATGCCTTCATGCTGCAGGCCGCTTTGTCCTTTCGGGGATGAGTGGCGCTGCGTGTCTGCACAGCCGCCCATCCCCGGACAGATTGGGAGACGATGATGCCGGATTATGTGCGCAACCTCTGGTATATGGCCGCCTGGGACCATGAAGTGCCGGACGGCGGCATGCTTTCGCGCGTGCTGCTGGACGAGAAATGGATGATCGGGCGACTGTCGGACGGCAGCTATATGATGCTGGCTGATCGCTGCCCGCACCGCTTCGTTCCGCTCAGCAAGGGGCGGTTGGAAGAGGATGTGGTCCATTGTCCTTATCATGGGCTGGGCTTTGACCGGACTGGCGCCTGCGTGCACAGCCCCTTTCCCGGCCCGCCGCCGGAGCATGTCCGCGCTCGCGCGATGCCGGTCGTGCATCGTCACAGGGGCCTCTGGTTCTGGCCGGGCGATCCGGAGAGGGCCGATCCGGCGCTGATCCCCGATTTCGCCTTTGTCGATCGGGATGGCATGCAGCGGAGCCGGCTGGTGATCCGCGGCCATTATGAATTGCTGACCGACAATCTCATGGACCTTACCCATGCGGAATTCATTCACGTGAAGAGCTTTGGCGTGAACGGATCGATCTTCTCGGGGCGGCAGTCCGTCGTGACGGATGAGAGCGGGGCGATCTGGAACAATTGGGATATGGAGGATGTGACCGCACCCATCTGGGCGGCGGCTTTGCTGCGCGAGGGTCAGGGTGTCGATCAATGGCTGTATATGCGTTGGCATGCGCCTGCTTCGATGGCGCTAACGGTAGGGCTGGCGCGGACCGGGACGGAGCGCAAGGATCTGGTCGTGCCGCAGATGGTCAATCCGCACATCGTCACGCCAGAGACCCGCAGCAGTTCGCATTATTTCTACGACCATGAAGCCACGCCCGAGGCCGAGGCGCTGGCGCGGCAGGTGTTCGTGGAGGAGGATGAACCGATGATCGAAGCCGCGCAGGAAGCCTTAGGCGACCGCGACTTCTGGGAGGCACGCCCCGCTATCCTGCAGACCGATGCCGGAGCGATACGTGCGCGGCGGCGGCTGATGCAGATGCGGCGGGCGGAAATGGAGAGCATTGGGATGGAGTGACGCCTTCGGCGCGGCTCACCTTTGATGATCTCCTGGCTTTGAGCGTTGGCCTATCCTGATCGTCCCCGCTTGCGCGATGTCGGCAGGCGAGGATGAGCGGCCGAGCCAGAGGGTATAGTTTCCAGCGGGAGTTACCCAGCCGCCCTCAGCGCTGCTCCATATACCGAGTGGATGATGGGTGGCTTGGGGATCGATCGTGATCACCACTTCGCGCGATTGTCCTGGCGCCAGTTCGACCTTGTGAAACCCGACGAGGCGCTTGGGGGGCTGAACCGCACCGACTGCGTTCGCGCTCGGCGGAAGGGAGATATAGGCCTGGACCACTTCGCTGCCGGCAAGCTTTCCCGTGTTCCGCACGGTGATGCTGGCGCGCCAAGCCCTGCTGGTGCTGTCATAGGCGAGGCGCGGCTTGCCCAAGGCGAAGCTGGTGTAAGACAGCCCATGCCCGAACGGGAAAGCCACGCAGGGATTTCTGCCATTTTTCGGCGCGCACTGGCCGCTGATGTTCGCGTCGTACCAGCGATAGCCGATGTGCAGTTTTTCCGTGTAGGTGACGGTCTGAACCTTGCCACCGGCAGCGACCTCGCCGGGGAACTGGGCGGGCGTGAGGCTGTCGAGAAAACCCCTGCCGGCATAGGGGAAGGTGACAGGGAGCTTGCCGCCCGGGTTCTTTCGCCCGAACAGCAGGTCCGCGACGATGTTGCCGTCTTCCTGTCCGGGGAACCAGACTTCGAGGATGGCGGGGCCCTGCTTCCCCACCAATGCGGGGTCCATCGCCACCCCCGCATTATCCTTCAGCACCAGAACCGTTTTCTGCGCCATGGACCGCCCGCTGGTCGAATTCGCCGCCATGACGGCCTTGAGCATGGCCACGCTGTTGCTGTTCCTGGCAAGGGTGACGCGGGCCATGCCGCCCAGGCTTGCAGCCGTTGTCTTCGCCGCTTCTTCCGTGGCGACGGCGATGACATCGTTGCGCGCGGCGTACCAATCTAGCCCGCTGCCTGCGCCGGGCGGTGATGCGAGCGTTCGGCCGGAGGCATCGACGAAAGTTGCCCGGTCGGCCCCTTCTTCGGAAATGGTCCCCGCCATCATCAGCACCGCATCGGCGGCCCCGGCAGCCCTCATCGCGTCGGTGAAGCTGGCCGGGGCGCCGTCGATCGTCGCCTTTTCATTTGCGTCATCGACGAGGATGAGCTTGACGACGGCTGCGTTGTTGCCGACCTCCTTGAGCGCATTACGCAAGCCTTCGATCGGGCTCACCGTATAGTGCGGCACGACATCCGAACTGCCGCCGCCCGACCCCATGGGTTCGCCGGTACGCGTGCCGCCCGACACCGCCTGCTGAGCATAGGGCTGCGACGCCTTGCCGATCATGACCACGGTCCGCACGCTTGAGCTTAGCGGCAGCGCCCCGTTATTTTGCAGCAGCACGGCTCCCGAAGTGCCCACCGAGCGGGCCTTCGCGCCACCCGCGGCGAAGTCGATGGGCGTCTGGACCAACGGCCGGTCGAAGATTCCAGCCTTGAACATCTGCGTGTAGCGCCGCACCAGCGCTTGATCGATATCGGCTTGGGACAACTCCCCGGCCGCCAAGGCCGCATTGAGCTTGGCGGGCGACCACAAGCTGGGAAGCGGCATCTCATGATCCATGCCGCCCTTCATTGTCGGCACCGTGCTCTTCATGGCGAAGAAGTCGGATTGGACATAGCCGGTGAAGCCCCAGTCGCGGCGCAGCACATCGTTCATCAACTCCCCGTTTTCGCACGAGGAGACGCCATTGACATAATTATAGGCGCACATCACCGACGCGACCTTGCCGTCCTTCACCGCCATTTCAAACGGCAGGAGATAAAGTTCGCGCAGCGTTTGCCAGTCCACCTTGGCCCGGACAGTCATCCGGTTGGTTTCCTGCTCGTTGGCGGCGTAATGCTTTACCATCGCGATCAGTCCGGCGTCTTGCACGGCGCGCGTCTCCGCGACCGTCATCACGCCGGTGAGGTACGGGTCCTCTCCAAAATATTCGAAATTCCGGCCGAGTATCGGCAAGCGGGCAAGATTGGCCCCCGGCGCTTCAAATACATGAAGCGCCAGATTGTGCATCTCCGTCGCGATCACTTCGCCGAAGCTTTTCGCCGCCTGCGGATCGAATGCGGCGGCAGCGGCGAGCGCCGAGGGCAGCGCAGTCGCTTCAGCCGAAGTCGGATGCGTGTAGGCAGCCGCAAACGGAACGCGGCCTGCAGCAACATCGGGCGCGAGTTTCGCGGAAATGCAGTCATTCTGGCCCAGCCCAACCGGCCCATTGGTGATACGAAATGTCGGGATCGCCAGATCTGCAATTCCGCTGACATGACGCGCGCCAAAGCAGTGCGGCAGTTCAGGAAGGATTTCCGGCTTGCTTCCCGTCAACTGCTGCATTTTCTGCGGTAATGTCATGGCGCCGAGCAAAAGCGTCGCACGACGATTTGCGATCGCTTCACGTTCGGCGTCCGAACCCGCCGATCTCTGATCTGCGATAATCTTCTGCGCCATCCATGGCAGCGCCCCGGCTGATGAGGCTGGCTGAGCCATGGCTGGAGCGGCAAAGCTGCCCGCAACGGACATCACGCCGAGCAAAAATGCCCGTTCAGTCTTCCACCGCCGTTTCATCCGCCTCTCCCAGCGTTTCGGGCAGCGTGAACTGCCCGATAATCCATCATGTCGAACTGATATTATTGGGCGGAGCAACCCCGCTGGCGGCTTTCGGCGGCCCAGGCCACTGCGTTTTCCAGCATCGTCACATAGCGCGGATCGGAATAGGTTTCGGGCCGGTGACCGATCGCGGAGTAGAAGGCCCGCCCCCGTCCTACACAGCGCGACCAGACGATCGGATGATCGCCCATGCGAAGCTGCTGACCGGGCATGCCGACCGGATCATAGCTGGCCTCATCAAGCGTAGCGATGATGGTCGAGCCGCTTTTGCGCGGATTGTTGGTGAAGGAATACCATTCGTCCTTCATCACCCATTCCGATGGCAAGCCGCTTGCCAGCGGGTTGCCTTTCGCTTCCACCACGACGCGAGCGTCCTGAAACTGCTTCGCCACAGGATGTCCGGCAAAGCGCGCACCGATCAGCCTATCGACATACCAGTCCCAGAAGCTGACCGGATCGCCGGCAGACCCATGGACGCCGATGAAGCCGCCGCCCTTTTCCAGATATTTGCGAAACGCCTCGCGCTGCGTCAGCGTGAGAACGTCGCCACTGACATTATTCCAGATGACCGCGTCGAACTTGGCGAGGGTTGCCGGGTTCATCGCTCCGCCCTTGTCGGTGGACACCATCGCCCACCCTTTCCTCTGCGCCATGGCGAGAAGCGCGGCATGCGCTGCATCGACCGAGGGACCATCGCGGAAGCCCGTCATCTTTTCGAACAGCAGGATGCGCGGACGGCCAGCGGGCAGGATGAATTTCGGCCGTTCATTGTCATAACGTGCGCATCGCGCCACCTTGTCCGCCTTAGTCACCGGCACGGCGGCGAGAGGCGCGTCGAGAGAGGCTACGCTGTCGGGCGCCTTGCCGCGAAAGCCCGCCACGCCGCGCAACGTGATGATCGCGGAGAAGCTGGGCGCAACGGGGCCGAACATCTTGGTTGGCAGGCCCTTGAGAAGATCGGGGGCATGGCTGTCCACCACAGCCTTGGCAGCCGGGCTGAGGAGGATGTCGATCAGCGGGGAATTGGTCGAATAGGGCGCATCTCGCAGTGGGCAGTCCAGGGGTGCGCGCGCTTCGGCACTGGTCGCAAACGCTAGGGCGAATACCGCCAGAAGAAGCTTTTTCAAAATTTCCACTCCGATATTGCGCCCATGAAATCGTGCGCTGCTGTACCATTATCAGCATGCGCGGCAATCATTTAGCTGGACCGGGCCATCACATCGTCGAGAAAGCGCAGCATCAATCGGGTGACCTCGTCGGCGCGCTCCATCTGGACCATGTGTCCGGCGTGCGGGATCATCTCGACAGCTCGCAGGTCGCTATATTGCTGATGAAGCTTGGCCAGCGGGTCCTGCCCGTGGAAAGCCTCCAGGTCAGTGTCATTCTCGCTACCGATGAAATAGAAGGGAACGGGGTTCGGCACGCTTTCAAATCGGCGGCGCTGTTGCCAGCGTAAATCCATCGCCCGATACCAGTTCAACCCGCCGGTAAAGCCGGAGCGCGCATAGTCGCTGACGAAGAATTCCAGTTCCAGTTCGGACAACCATGACCAAGGCAACGGAGGCGCCTCAGGCAGCGCGTCGATATAGGCTGTGCCCGGCGGATGCTTCCACACATCGATATAATGATAGTCGCCGGACAGCGCATAGAAGACCTTCGACAGAAATTCGCGCGGCGCGGCGTTCAGCGCGGCATCGGCGACACCCGGCCGATCGGTGAAATAATGCAAATGGTAGAAGTGGCGAGCGCCCATCTCCGCCGCCTCGGTCAATGGCGAGCGCTGAGGATCGTGTGGCCAGGCGGGATTTTCCAGCCCGATGATCGCCGTCATCCGATGGGGATGGTGATAGGCCATGTCGTATATGGCGAAGAGGCCGAAATCCAAGCCGGAGAAAATGGCCTTCTGCTCGCCCAGATGATCAAGCAAGCCGACCAGGTCGCCGACCGTATGCGGCACATCATATTGCGCGGGATCGGCAGGGGCGCTGCTTTGCCCCATTCCGCGCTGATCAAATGCCACCACCCGGTAACCGGCAGCGGCTATGGCCGGGATCTGATGCCGCCAGCTGAACCATGTGTGCGGGAAACCATGGGCCAATATGACGAGCGGACCTTCCCCTTGCTCGACATAGTGCATGTCGAGCCCGTTTATCTGGGCGTAGCGATGGATCCACTCTGCCAAGCCTGCCTCCCCGCGCTGTTGACCTATCGAATTATATGTAGATGACTGCATACAAGAATAATGGGGAGGATTGCCATGTCCTATGAGGCAGGGGAAATTGTCGGCCGGCGCGATCTGCTGCGCGGAGCCATCTGGCTGGGGCTTGCCAGCGCTGCGCCGGGATATGCGCGCGCCGTCCCGCTCCAGCGCTTTCCCGCCGTCCGGGCGCTGGAAGAGCGCATGATTGCGGACAAGGCTTTCCCCGGGGCCAGCGTTGCGGTCGGCCGGGGAACAGAGCGGCCAATCTATGTCAATGACGGCACCATAGCGGTCGATAGCCAGCGGCCGGTTGACCAGAATACGCTGTTCCGCATCTATTCGATGACCAAGCCGGTCACGGGGATGGCGGCGATGCTGCTGATCGCGGAGGGGCGGATGAAGCTGGACCAGCCGGTCGCGGACTTCATCCCCGCCTTTGCGAATGTGCAGGTGCTGACCAATCCCACCCAAAGTCTCGAAACGCGTCCCGCCAAGTCGGTCATGACGATCCGCCATCTCCTGACCCATACCGCAGGATTAGGTGGCGGTCCCAGCTTGAAAGGGCCGCTCAATGCCGAATATGAACGGTTGGGCCTGACGCAGAATTTGCGCAGCCGCGCTGAACGGGCGGAGGGCGCGGTCACAAGCCTCAAGGACTTTGCCGAGCGGCTGGCGACCGCCCCGCTTCTTTCCGATCCGGGCTCCGCCTGGAGCTATTCGGTCGGGCTGGACTTGCTTGGCCGTATCATCGAACTAGCGTCTGGCCTGTCCTTCGAGGCGTTTCTTGAGCGCCGGTTGTTCGCGCCGATGGGAATGAGCAGCACATCCTTCCATGTGCCGGCTGGCGAGAAGGCGCGGCTTGCGACCAGCTATAGCGGGAGGGGCGCTGATCTGGCGCCGGTCGATGCGGGCCTGACGTCCATCTTCCTTGAAAAACCCGCATTTCCGTCAGGCGGCGGCGGACTGGTTTCGACCGCGCAGGATTATGACCGGTTCTTGAAGATGCTGGCGAATGGAGGCCAGTTCGAGGGGAAGGAGATACTGCCTGCCAAAGCCGTTGCGCTGGGAACCTCAAACCTCCTGCCTGCCGGGACGAACATGGCCGCTTATGTCGGCATACCCGGAGTGACGGGCTTCGGGGCGGGCGGATGTATCGCTGACCATGGCGGGTTCAAAGGCCTGTTCGGTTGGCTGGGCGCGGCCGGAACGGTCGGCTTCGTCGTCCCGTCACAGGGGGTTCGCGTGACCGGCCTGATCAACAACCTCTCCGTCTTCGATTTCGCCCTTGGCTTGGCGAAGGCGGTGCATACCGACCTGGCGCTGACCTAAATTCTCCAGCCGCGCGGAACGGGTCAGGCAGCCAATGCTTGCTGCTGCCTGGCCTGTTCCAGCGCGACATGATTGTCGCCGATCCAGCCGCAGATGGTGCTGACTGCGCCCAGGAAACTGCGACCAAGGTCCGTCAGCTGATATTCCACGCTTGGCGGCATGGTGGGCAATACCTCGCGAGAGACCATGCCGAACCTTTCCAGTTCGCGCAGCGTCTGCGTCAGCATTTTCGAACTGATCGGCGCAGCGCAGCGCTTCAGGTCGGAAAAGCGCATCGCTCCCTCCCCCAGCCGATAGGTGACGAGCATTGTCCACTTGTTGCCGACCAGCTCCAATATTTCGAGCGCGGTTTGGGGGTTCACTTTGGTATCCATAAGATACCTGATATACAATCGGTGCCTTGTTGCAAATAGAAACCGAACAGGATAGCCATGATTCATCGAGAGGCGCGCTGCGCCCCGAATGGAGAGGAAGCTATCATGAAGATTCTTGTTGTCGGTGGCACCGGCATGATCGGCGGCCATGCGGCCCTGTACCTGGCCTCGCAGGGGCATGATGTGACCGTGTCGGGGCGCAAGCCGCCGCAGGACAGCACCCCGCTCGCCCGCCTGTCCTTCCTGCAGGGCGATTATATCGCGGGCAGCTTCAAGGCCGAAGACCTGGCGGGGTTCGACGCCATCGTCTTTGCGGCAGGCAATGACATTCGTCATGTCCCAAAGGGCGCGGACTATGATGCGCATGTGCTGCGCTCCAACGCCGAAGCGGTGCCTCAGTTCGCGGCGCTGGCCAAGCAGGCAGGCGTCCGCCACTTCATCCATGTCGGCAGCTTCTACCCGCATATCGCGCCGGAACTGATGGAGAAGAATGTCTATATCCGGTCGCGCAAGATGGCGACGGACGGCATCACTGCGATGGCGGACGACAGCTTCCATGTCGTCAGCCTGGATGCGCCCTTCGTCGTGGGCACGGTGCCGGGCATGAGCCTGCCGATGTTCGAAGCCTATACCCGCTATGCCGAGGGGCAATTGGGTATTCCGCCCTTCGGTCCCGCAGGCGGCACCAACTTCATTTCTACCCAGTCGCTTTCCGAAGCCATACAGGCCGCGCTTGAGCGGGGTGAAAATGGAAAAGCGTACCTGGTCGGTGACGAGAATCTGAGCTTCGCCGACTATTTCAAGCTCTTCTTCCGCGCAGCGGGCAACGAGGCAGAGGTGCCTTCGCTGGATCAGGAGCATCCCATGCTGCCCGACGCGGCGCTGTTCACAGGGCGTGGCAACATGGTCAGCTATGAGCCGGATGCGAAGACGATGGCTGACCTCGGCTACCGCCGCAATGATGTTGCGCGTGCGGTGAAGGAAGTCGTCGATCAGTTCCGGTCAGCCCAATGACCGCCGCGCCGTTAGCGGGCAAAACCGCGCTTGTGACCGGTGGAAGCGGCGGCATCGGCACGGCCTGCGCGCAGGCGCTGGCCGCCGATGGCGCGCGCGTCGTCATCATGGGCCGCCGCGAGGAGGCGCTACAAGCGTCCCGCAGCAAGATCATGGCTGCGGTGCCGGAGGCTGAGGTCGCGATCTGCGCCGGCGACGCGGGCAGTGAAGAGGATGTCGGCAGGGCGCTGCAACAGGCCCATGCGCTTGCCGACCGGCTCGACATATTGGTGCCGACGGTCGGCGGCAGCGGCTTTGCGCCCTTTCTGTCGACTAGCGTGGCTGATCTTCGCCGCGATCTGGACCTCAACATCACGACGGCTTTCATTGCAATGCGGCTTGGTGCGCCATTGATGAAGTCAGGCGGGTCCATCATCTGCATATCCTCGACCGCCGCCACGCTGCCCTTCCCTGCCCTGTCGACCTATTGCGCGAGCAAGGCCGGGCTGGAAGGCCTGATCCGGACGGTCGCGGACGAGCTGGGCGCACTCGGCATCCGCGTCAATGCGGTTCGGCCAGGACTGACGCGAAGCGAAGCGACGTCGGACATGTTCGCCGACCCCGCCGTGATCGGCCGATTCCTGGAGCAGACGCCGCTCAAGCGCACGGGCGAGCCGGAGGATATCGCCGCGGCGGTCGCCTATCTGGCGGGCCCCGGTTCTTCCTGGGTCACGGGCCAATCCTTCGCTGTGGATGGCGGGCAGGAATTGCGGCGCAACCCGGATCTGCTGGGCGCCGGCTGAGCTAGGACAAGAAAATTTGCAAGGATAGGATGATGCTGGATTTCACAGGCAAATCAGTGCTGGTGACGGGCGGCGGCGCGGGCATAGGCCGCGCCTGCGCCGAAGCTTTCGCCAGACAGGGCGCGCAGGTCTTCATCGCCGAGATCGATCCGGAACGCTGCGCCAGCTTCACGGCGGGCAAAGCCATTCAGTGTGACGTCACCCAGCCGCAGCAGGTCGAGGCCCTTGCCCGCGGCATCGGCGAAGAAACCGGCGGCAAGCTCGACATACTCGTCAACAATGTCGGGCATTTCCTTCACGCCAAGCCTTTTTCCAAGCTGACGCTGAACGAAATGCAGGAAATTGTCGCGCTGAACCTGATCAGCCTGATGAATGTGACAAGCAACCTGCTGCCGCTGATCAAGGCGGCTGCGCCCGGCAGCTCCATCATCAACATCACCTCGATCGAAGCCTATCGAGGCATTCCGAACTGTTCGGTCTATGCCGCTGCGAAATGGGGCATAACGGGCTTCACCAAGAGCCTTGCGCTTGAACTGGCGCCGCTCGGTATCCGGGTCAATGATATCGCTCCTGAAACCACCGAAACGCCCCAGACGCCGGTCAGCTTTATGGTCCCGGCGGAAAATCAGGCGCATGTCAAACAATGGGTTCCTCTGGGCCGTTTCGGACAACCCGACGATTGCGCAGGCGCAGCTCTGTATCTTGCGAGCCCGCTTGCGGCCTGGGTGACGGGCACATCGATCAATGTGGATGGCGGGTCGCTCGCGGCGGCAGGCTGGATTCGCGACGTAAACGGCACATGGACCAATATGCCGATCGTGACAGGAAATGGATTGAACCTATGAGCGATGCACTGGCGAGGCTGATCGATGAAGCGGCGCTGCGGCGGACCGCTGATCTCTATGCGCAAGGCGCGGACCGGAAAGACAAGCAATTGTGGCGGTCTGTGCTCGCGGCAGACTGCCGGATCGAAGGACCCGGCTTCGTGACCGAGGGTATCGAGGCGACGCTTCAGTCGATCGATGCGCTGGGCACGATGTTCCGCGCCACCTTCCACCGCGTTCATAACCAAATGGTGATGATTGAGGGGGATGGGGCCAAAGGCGAAACCTATTGCACCGCCGATCATCTGCTGAACGACAAGGATCAGCTGTTGCGCTGGACCATCCGCTATCTGGACGAATGGCGCCGAGAGGGCGACAGCTGGCGCTTTACGCGACGCAGGCTGGAACTGCTGTGGGAGGAGATGGTGCCGGTGACCGTCAGACTTTGATGGAACTGGCGCAGCTTGGCTGCTGAATTCATTTGGTAGCAATGGCAATCGCGCTACACAGGGGTAATGCTGCCCCTGCCGGATCATCGCCGTCATCCCGGCGTTTGAACCCGAGCAACAAAGTGGAACGCGATGAGCGAGAGACGTGCCTGCATCAACGCCATCGGCTGCGCCACGCCCGGGCAGGACGTGCATATTCCCTTCATCCGCTGGGCGAGCGAACAGCTGAAGGATGAACGGGCGCGGAGCCTGTTCCTGCGCATGGCCGAACGGAGCGGCATCGATCACCGCTGGTCCGTCCTGCCCTCGGTCGAAGGGGGGTCGCCGGTCGATCCCGGCGGTTTCTATGCCGAAGGGATGCCTTCGACATCGCAGCGGATGAAGCTGTATCAACGCTATGCCCCCGCATTGGCGCTGAAAGCCATCGACGCACTGAAATCAAAGACGGATCTGGGCGCTATCAGTCATCTTGTGGTGGCCAGTTGCACCGGCTTCGTGGCGCCGGGCATCGACCAGATCATCGCCGACGCGCTCGGCCTCGCAAATGTCGAGCGGACGTTGGTGGGTTTCATGGGCTGCTATGCCGCAGTCGCAGCGCTGCGCACCGCGCGCCACATCGTCCGATCGGAACCCGCAGCGCGCGTGCTGGTGGTCACGGTCGAACTGTCGTCGCTCCATCTTCAGGCGGAACAGCAACTCGAAAGATTGCTGATGATGCTGCAATTTGGCGACGGTGCCGCCTCCGCCCTGGTGACCGCGCAGGACAGCGGCTTCGCCATGGAAACGCCTTTTGCGATCAATCTGGCGGAGTCGGCGGACCTTATTCGCTGGGAAATCGGCGACACCGGCTTCATCATGCATCTGTCGGGCGAAGTTCCAGGCCGCATCCAGACGGCTCTGCGCGATGAAAGCGTTCGGCAGCGTCTCTGTGGAGAGGTGGAGCCCGCGATGATCGGCAATTGGGCGGTGCATGCGGGCGGACGATCGATCCTGGACGCGGTCGAGCATGGGCTGGACCTGACGGACAATGCGCTGGCTGTCTCGCGAGGCGTTCTTGCCCGTCACGGCAACATGTCGTCCGCGACATTGATGTTCATTCTGGCGGACCTGCTGGAACAGGAAAGGCATGGCCAGGGCGTCGCGCTTGCGTTCGGACCGGGCGTTGCTGCCGAAGGTTTCCGCTTCTCGCGAGCGGGATGATGGTTCAGGCCGCCAGCATCGACGCGCTGATCATCGGAGGAGGCCCGGCGGGTTCCGCCGCCGCCCTTACCCTGGCCAAGACCGGAATGACGCCGCAGTTGATGGAGCGGCACGCCACGGCGAAAAATGGCGTGTGCGGCGGTTTTCTGGGATGGGACGCTATTGCGGCGCTGAAGGAATTGGGGATCGACCCCTGGTCCCTGGGCGCGCACCCCATCAGCAGCTTCCGCCTGGTGAGCGCGGATCGCTGCGTCGAGGCACCTCTTCCCGGCACGGCTGCTGGCATGTCGCGCCGCACTTTGGACAATGCCCTGATCGAAGCCGCCGCCGCCGCCGGTGCGGTGGTCAGGCGCGGGCGGACGGCGCGGGCCATCGATCCTGCCGCCAGAAACGTGCGGTTTGATGATGGGGAGACTTTGACTGCGGACGCGCTGTTCCTGGGCGTCGGAAAGCATGAGTTGCGCGGGATGGCGCGCGATTTTTCACTTTCGTCGGTCGGATTGCGCACCACACTCCCCGCCTCTGCCGCTTTGCATGATGCGCTTGCCCACCGGGTCGAACTGCATCTGTTCAACGACGGCTATGCCGGGCTACTCTTGCAGGAGGATGGATCGGTCAATCTCTGCCTTTCCGTCAGCCGCGACCGGCTCACTCTGGCGGGCAATGTGCCTGCGCTGATGGAGCAGTTGAAGCGGGAAGCGCCGCTGCTGGCCGAACGTCTTGACCCTGCGGTCCCCAGCCATTTCGACGCTGTGGCAGGCGTACCTTATGGCTGGCGCGCCCATGCTTCCCATCAGGGCGTCTTTCGTATCGGTGATCAGAGCGCCGTCATCGCTTCCCTGGCGGGCGACGGCATCGCCATCGCGCTGGCCAGCGGAGCAAGCGCCGCCAAGGCACTGCTGGCCGGTGGGCCAGAGACGGCTCCGGCCTGGCAACAGAAATGGCGGCGGGAGTGCAGCAGGCCGGTAGGAGTGGCCGAAGCCCTGCGCCATGGCGCCGCCGCTCCGCTGACCAGAAGCGCGTTGATGACTCTGCTGCACCTGGCGCCGAAGCTGGGAACGGGAGCGGCTGCGTTGACCCGCGTCAGGAAAGGCTGAGCGGCCAATCGCGCACCCGCTCGACGCACAGGCGAAAGGCAAAACGGCGCACGATCCGCACCTGATCCTCCTTTATCCCCGCCTCCGCGAGGAGGGCGCGCCAATCGGCCGGGCGGAAGGAACGGGCGATCGAAAGCTGGCCATCCTGCCGCACGATCCTGTGGACACGCAGCAATCGGGCGAGGATCGGAAAACCCCAATGGGCGAAACCGTGGCGATGCAGGTCGCAGATCAGCCAGCCCATCCGCGCATTCGCCTCCATGTGCCGCAGAAAGGTCATGAGTTGCGCATCGGTCATATGATGCGTGACCTGGCTGGATATGATGAAGTCGAACGCTTCCGGCTGATCCAGATAGTCGCCCGCGCGATAGTCGATCGCAAGGTCGGGCGGCGTGACCCGCCGCGCGGCCTGCAAGCTTTTCTCGTTCAGGTCGACGCCGATCAGTTCAGCGTCGATCCCGCGTTTCCGCGCCCAGCGGGCAATGGCGCGCAGAATATCCCCGTCGCCAAATCCGACGTCGAGCAAGCGGAAATGCTTGGCCGATCCGATGGCACGATTGAGAAAGGCGATGCTGGGCCATGCCGTGAAGGTCCAGCGGTTGACCCGCGCCAGATCGTGCAGCACCTGCTCATACACCGCCGGATCGAGATCAGGCGCGTCCATCTGCTCTTCCTGCCGCGATCGGATTGCAAGCTTTTGCATCTACGTCCTTCTCTCCGCCGCCATCCTATCATGAGCCGGGTGGTTGATGTGCCGTCCTTTTTGGCTCACCTTCAAGGCAGAAGAGGATATTTGCGATGACAATGCTGGCGTCTTCCCTGCTCATGCTGGCGTCCGCAGCCGGTGCTCCCAGCGACATTTCCGGCCTGTGGCTGACTGACGATGGTAAGGGGTTGGTTCGGATAGAGCCGTGCGGAACGCATATGTGCGGACGGATTTTGAAAGTGCTGGATACCGGCCCCGCCGTTCCCAGGACCGACAGCCAGAATCCCGACCCGCGCTTGCGGAACCGGCCGCTGGCGGGTCTTGTCACGCTGTGGGACTTCAGCCGGTCTGGATCGATGTGGAAAGGTGGCCGCGCCTATGATCCCAAGAGCGGGAAAAGCTATCGATCGACGCTGGCGAAGAACCCTGACGGGTCGCTGAAAGTTACCGGATGCGTTCTCTTCATATGCGAGTCGCGGCGCTGGACCCGGCCGAGCTAGGCCACCTCCCACTGGAATATGCCATAGCGCATGGCCCCGGTTCGCAGGGCGAGGATGAGGCGCGGCAGGCTGAGCATGAAATCGCGGCTCTGCGTGGCTTGGCTGAGCGCCAGGCGGCGGATGCCGCTGTCGCTGATCATGCTCCTTGCGAAACGGCCAAGGCAGATGGACCAGGTGCGCCGGACTTCCCGGCTGATATCCTGATAATCAGTCAGCCGGAAACCTGCTTCCGACGCCAGATGCTCATAGTCGGCGCGGCTGCCCATGCTGGGCAAGCGGCCCTCCCGGCAGATGGGCAGGAGCAGGTGGCGCACCTCCCATGGGCGGACTCCTTCGCCTTCCAGCCACGCGCAGACGACCAGCCGCCCACCCGGCCTTAATATACGCCGCGCCTCCGCGAAGAAGCGCGCCTTGTCCACCATATGCTCGGAGCTTTCGATCGCATAAGCGCGGTCGAACGAGGCAGATGGCAGGCCGTTGTCGAGCCAATCTCGGAGCAGGCAGGAAAAGTCCGCCGACCGGCCTTTTGCGACGCGGTGCTGGGCTGGCGAGACAGTCAGGCCCACGATCGAGACCTGATGGCGCGTCAGAAGGTCCGCCGCCGTGGCTCCATAGCCGCAGCCGATATCGCACAGCCTCTGCCCCGGCTGCAGCGCGAGCTTCTGTTCAACCAGCTTCACCAGCGCGGCGGCCGCCTCTTCAGGACTTTCATCGCCGTCGCGCCAATAGCCATGGTGAACATGATCGCCCCAGATGCGACGATAGGCCGGGTCCAGCTCATCATAATGGACAGCGACGCTCGCAGCGCTGGAGGGATGCTCCGGAACGATCATGCGATGGTCATGGCATTTCTCAGGGCAGCGGCCGATCTGCGTGCGTCGTCGTCAGGAAGGAAGGATATAGCAGCGTGACGGACGCCGCCGCTACGATAATCAGTGCGGCCAGCAAGGCTCCGCCCCGGTTGAGCCGGCCGCGATGGCTGGCGAACAGCACCAAGCCGAGCAGCGCCGCCGCGATCAGGATGATGATAGCTGTGAGGCCGGTAAGCGACATCGATCAAGCTCCTGAAAAGGATGATCGGTCCCCGAAATGAGGATCGCACCCCATGCAATCACCGAAGCTGCGTTTCGTTCCGGTCGCCGTCACCGGACGCTGGAGCAGCGGCAGCCGGAAATGGCGCTTCCGATTTCCGCGACTCAGGATCAGGCGCGCGCAGGCTGGTATAGGCGATCAGCGCGGCCAGAGCGACGCATCCTGCGACGATAAGCCACAGCCATCGCTTGGCATTTCTCCGCTGCCGCTGCTCTGGGTCCTTGACCATCGCTGCTTGACCTTCGCCGTCGCTGGACGCGCATGATAGCGGGACAAAAGACCCCCGCGCCCTAACCCAGGTGAGTGATCCGACCGGATCGGCGGCTTTTTTGACGCGTTGCTTCATCGACCGGCCGACGGCCCGACAAAGGACAATGTCATGAACGATCGCAACGCATTTCTTCAGGGGCAAGGCTCCCCCATCAAGGACGATGCAGCGCCGCCCGAGCAAGGTTGGCGTGGCGAAAGAGCAGCGGATGAAGCCGCCGCCCCGAAAGAGCAGCGCCGCCATGTCCCCGGCGTCGGCCCTGAGGTGGAGGAAGTCTCCGGCACCGCCTTCGTCGAGGCGCAAGGGCTGGACCAAAGCCCCAACGACGAGCCGGAAGGCCAGGACAACAGCATGCCGCAAACTGACGCGGCGGCCAAGAAACCCCATGGTGATGGCGTAAGCGACCTCGACATGAGCGGCAGCAGCCCGGGCGGCGAAAGCGCGGGCGCGCCCTACCCCCATGGGCGCAGGAAGAGTGACAATAACCCCGGCAGCATCATGGGTCATGGCGGACAGACGGAGATCGGCTATCACGGCACGGGCCATCTGGGCGGCATGAAGACGGGTGAAGACGACAACCGCAACGGCGTGGCGGAAACGGATGATTGAGGGATGACGCCGGGCCGCGGCGGCAGCGCGCGTCCCGCGTTGCCGGTACGGCTTGCTGCTGAATCCGCTTGATCTTCAACCGCCTAACGAGTTCAATCGGCAACGTCCCGGAACCAATTCGATGCCGTTTCACAACAATTATATGATCGGGGTAACTATAGGGGGATAGATGCCGTCAGGATCGGGTGTGTTCAAAACTGCCTGGGCGATAGCAGGGTTGCTGGGCGTCCAGGCAGGCGCGGTTCGGGCTCAGAGCATCGAAGAATTGCGCGACATGCCGATCGCCGCGCTGTCGCAACTGGATGTCACATCGGTCACGCGGTCCAATGCAGCTTTGGCCGATGCCCCAGCGTCCATCTATGTCATCACGCATGACGACATTGTCCGGTCGGGCACGCTGACCCTGCCGGGCATATTGAGGCTCGCGCCCAATCTGCAGGTGATGCGGGGCGGCCCGAACAATATCGTCGTCGCCGCTCGGGGGCTCAGCGGCAACGATCAGGCGCAGAATTTTTCCAACAAGCTGTTGGTGCTGATCGACGGGCGCAGCGTCTATTCGCCGCTCTATTCCGGCGTATATTGGGACATGCCGGACATATTGCCGGAAGATGTAGAGCGGATCGAGGTCATTTCCGGACCCGGAGCAACGCTTTGGGGGTCCAATGCCGTAAATGGCGTCATCAACATCATCACCCGTGATGCTGGCGCTTCCCAGGGACTCTATGGAACGATCGTCGGCGGCAACAGGACCTATGACCTGGGGCTACGCTATGGCGGGCGAGCAGGCGACGCGATCAACTACCGGATCTTCGCAAAGCGGCACGAGAATTTCGAAAGCTCGGACGGCAGCGACGATGGCAGCCGCCGCACGCAGATCGGCTTCCGCCTGGACTGGGACGCGTCCGCGCAGGATGCAGTCATGTTGCAGGGTGACGCCCATTATGGCTCCATCTCCCGCGGCGCGACCCCGTCCGAAGCCTTTTACGGTTACGATCTTCTGGCGCGCTGGCGGCGTGAAACGGCGTCGGGCGGGGCACTCCAACTACAAGCCTATTATGACCATAGCGCGCGCGAGATCGACCATGATGGCGGACGGTTCGCGCTCGATACCTATGATGTGGAGGGGCAATACAGCTTTCAGACGGGCGCCCACGCGCTCATCCTGGGCGGCGGTGCACGGATCAGCAGTTACGAGATCGAGAATATTCCGGGCCTGCTGTTCGTGCCCGATCGTCGTCGGCTGTACGTTGCCAATATCTTTGCGCAGGACAGCATCGCCCTCACCCCGCACCTGACGGCCACGGCCGGGGTCAAGCTGGAGGGGCGCACTTATACCGACCTGACGGTGCTGCCGAGCGTGCGGCTGTCGTGGAAGCCTGATGGATCGACCCTGCTATGGGGCGCGGTATCCCGCGCTGTTCGATCGCCGACGCCCTTCGATGAGGATGTGGTGGAATCGATCGGGCAGACCGTATTCCTGACGGCGCTTTCGAGTTTCCGGCCAGAAAAGCTGACCGCCTTTGAACTCGGCACGCGGTTGATGCTGTCGCCCCGCGCGTCCCTGTCGATTTCGGGCTTTTACAACGTCTATGACGATCTGCGCACGGTCGATCCGGCGCCGGGCGGCTTTCTGCCATTGCGATGGGGCAATGGGATGGAGGGGGACAGCTATGGCTTTGACGCATGGGCGGACATTCGCATTGCCGATTGGTGGCGGATAAAGCCGGGCTACAGCCTGCTGATCAACAAATTGCGGTTCAAGGACGGAGCGGTGCCCCTGCTGGGCCTGTCGCAAGCTGGCAATGACCCGCGCCACCGCGCCACGCTTCGATCGTCGATGGACATCGGCCGGCAGATCAATGTGGACGCAGATCTGCGCTATGTCAGCGCCCTGCCCGATCCGCATGTGCCGGGTTATGTGGAATTGGGCGGTCGCCTGGGGTGGCAGTTCAGCGAGCGTGCGGAGCTGTCCGTGTCCGGGTTCAACCTGCTTCACAAGCGGCATCAGGAGTTGCCGCTGTCGCAGGCGAAACCTTTGGCGCGCAGCGTATTTGTGGCCCTTAAATGGACGATGTGAAAGCACCCTTGCGCCGAAAAGGCCGCTGGCGACGAGCCGCGCAGGCTTGCCTGTCGCTGATCGCGCTGGCGGGGGCGCAGGGGAGCCACGCTACAACCGCTTCGGCATCGTTGGAGCAGGCCGTGAAGGCGAGCTTCCTCTTCAAGTTCGCGCCCTTTGTGGAATGGCCGCCAGCCGCCTTTTCCGGCGGCGACCGGAATTTCACCATCTGCATCGCCGGCGAGGATCCTTTCGGCAATGTCCTGGACGATGTCGTGCGCGGGCAGAAGATGGCGAACCGCCAGGTAAAGGTGCGGCGGCTGAAGTCTGACAGCGGCGTTGCCGGATGCCATATGCTGTTCGCCGGGCGGTCGGCAGACAAGGATTATACGCCCTTCACTCCCCTCGCCGGTCAGCCGGTGCTGACGGTGGCTGACAGGGACGGCGGCCCGCCAGGGGCCATGATCCAGTTCGTGATGCGCAGCGGCCGCGTCCGCTTTCAGATCGATGAAAGTGCGGCGCGGGCCAGCCATCTGAAGATCAGTTCCAAATTGCTCGGCCTTGCCATCGCGGTGGATCGTAAATGACGGACGCTCCTGAAGAGAAAGCGGCCAACCGCCCGCGCGCCTTTGGCATCATCGCGCAGATGGCGACGCCGCTGGCGGCGGTGCTGATCGCGCTGCTCCTGCTGGCGGCGAGCGTTGCGGTAGCCTTCCAGCTGGAACGTGTCGGGCAGATGGAAAAGGCGCGGCAAAGCGCGGTGCAGGCGAAGATCCTGGCGAGCGGGATCGCAGCGCCGCTCGCCTTTGAAGATGATGTCGCCCGGCAGGAATATCTGAACGCGCTTCGTGCCGACCCGCAGATCACGGCCGCAGCGGCTTTCCGCCCCGACGGTACGCTGGTCACCGGCTATGCGCGGCCGCCTGTCCGCCTGCCATCTCGCAACGCGCTGGCTGAACCCAGGATCGTGGGCAATGCGCTGATCGTCACGGCGCCGGTGATGCAGGGGAATATGAGGCTGGGGTCGGTCTATCTGCAATCGACGGTGGACAGCTGGTCGCGGCGGGTGACGCGCTATCTTGGCCTGGCGGTGATCGCGGTTTTGGCGTCGCTGCTGATCGTCGTGCTGGCGGCATCCTATGCTTCGCTGCGCAAGGCTCACCAGGAATTACAGAATGAAATAGCGAATAGAATGCAAGCGGAAGAGGCGCTTCGCCAGTCGCAGAAGATGGAGGCTATGGGGCAGCTGACCGGCGGCGTTGCACATGATTTCAATAACTTACTGATGGTTGCTTCCGGCGGATTGGACCTGATGGAGCGCACGGACGACCCGGAAAAGATCGCGAAATTGAAGGCAGGCATCCGGCAGGCGGTGGATCGGGGCTCCAAGCTGACAAGGCAATTGCTCGCCTTCGCCCGGCGGACACCGCTGAAACCCGAAGTCATCGACCTGCGGCAGCGGGTCAGCGGGATGGACGCGTTGCTGGAACGGTCGCTCGGCGAAAGCATCCGGATTGCCATGCATCTGCCGAGCGATCTCTGGCCGGTAGAGGTGGACGCGTCGGAACTGGAGGTCGCCATCCTCAACATCGCGCTGAACGCCCGCGACGCCATGTCGAAGAGCGGGGTCATCGTGATCGAGGCGGCCAATGTGCCCGGCGACGGCGAACGCGGCGATTACGTGCAACTGGCCTTGACCGATCAGGGCAGCGGCATCCCCCCCGATCAGGTCGCCAAGATATTCGAGCCCTTCTACACCACCAAAGGCGTGGGCCGGGGAACAGGTCTGGGGCTGAGCCAGGTCTATGGTTTCGTGCGTGCGTCAGGAGGCGATGTCCGGGTCGATAGCATCGAGGGCCGAGGGACGACCATCACTCTGATCCTGCCACGAACCACGAAGAACCCGGCTCAACATGTTGAAGATGCGCAAGCCATGGTTGCGCCGGGCAAGCACCGCATATTGCTGGTGGAGGATGATGACACCGTTGCGACTACGGTGGGCGGCATGCTGGCGGAACTGGGCTATGAGACCGAACGCGCGGAGAGTGGCGACGCCGCGCTGCGGCGGCTGCATCGCGAACGGAATTTTTCGCTGGTTCTGTCGGACATGATCATGCCGGGTGATGTGAGCGGCATCGACCTTGTTCACCGCGTCGGACAAAATTGGCCTGCGCTGCCGACGATGCTGATGACCGGCTATAGCGCCGCCGCAGCGTCGGCCGCGAAGGAAGGTATTCGCCTGTTGTCCAAGCCCTTTTCCATTCAAGATCTGTCTGTGCAGGTATTGGCGGCGCTCGACCAGAAGGGTCATCGCCCGCCTACTCCAGAATAGCCGCCAGCGTCTTGCCGGGTGGGGCAAGAGGCAGTCCGACCCAGCCCCCCTTGCGTTCGGCATCAGATAGGCAGAACATCGCCGCCGCAAACAACCGTCTTCGCCAAGAAAGATGGATGAGGAGAGCAAGGATGAGCGGCACTGAATCGCGCTCCATTGCGCTGATCGGCCCCGCCGGAGCGGGAAAAACCAGCCTCACGGAAGCAATATTGTTCATAACCGGCGCGATCCCACGGCAAGGATCGGTGGAGGCCGCGAGCAGCACTGGCGACGCGAGTCCCGAAGCGCGGGAACGGGGCAGTTCGACCGAATTGAACCTGTCGCATTTCGAATGGATGGGCGATCGCTTCAGCCTGATCGATGTGCCGGGATCGCCCAGCTTTTCCAGCGACGCGGAAATCGCGCTCCGCGCCGTCGATCTGGCGATCGTGGTCATCGATCCCGATCCCGCGCGCGCGCCGCTGGCGGAACCGGCCTTGCGCAAGCTGGAGCAGGCGGGGGTACCCCATGCGCTGTTCGTCAACAAGATCGAGCAGGCGCGCGGCAGCATCCAGGATTTGCTCGCCGCCCTTGCGCCCATGAGCAGCGCCGCGCTGGTCGCGCGGCAGATACCCATAACATCCGGCGAGCGCGTCGACGGCTTCGTCGATCTCGCGCTGGAACGCGCCTATCATTATGAGGCGGGCAAACCGTCGCAGCAGATCGCCATTGCCGCCGACATCAAGGATGATGAAAGCGCAGCCCGCTTCCATATGCTGGAGCAGCTCGCCGATCATGACGATGTGCTGCTGGAACAGCTTTTGTCCGACGAGCAGCCGAGCCTTCAGACCATCTTCGCCGATCTGGCGCAGGAAACCGCGAGCGGCCTGATCGTGCCGGTGCTGTTTGGATCGGCGGCGAACGGCTTTGGCGTCAGGCGGCTGCTCAAGATGCTGCGCCATGACACGCCGACGGCGAAGCAGACGGCCGAGCGGCTGGGCATAGAAGGCGCTGCGGCGCAGGTTATAAAGATTTCGCATGCTTCGACAGTCGGACGGCTCGCAATCGCCCGGCTGTTCGGCGGGCAGATGACCGACGGCGCGGAGTTGCAGGACAGTGCGGGCCAGTCGATGCGGGCGGGCGGCATATTCGCGATCCAAGGCGCTGCGACGGCCAAGATCCCGTCCGCTGAGCCCGGCGCGATCGTCGGTATCGCAAAGGTGGACAGTGCGCAGGCGGGCGACCTGCTGGGCATCGGCCGAAAACCGGGCGGTGCGGGGCTGGCGGCTGATCGGCCCGCCACCAATTGCGCGCTGGCGATCGCAGCGAAGGACCATAAGGACGAGGTGCGCCTTTCCACCGCGCTCAACCGGATGGCGGAGGAAGATCATGCCCTGCACTGGGCGCAGGACGAGGCGTCGCGCGAGACGCTGCTCCATGGCGTGAGCGACGAACATCTGAATGTCGCGCTGGGGCGGCTGAAGCGGCGCTATGGCGTCGCCGTTTCGGTCCAGCCGCCGACCATCGCCTATAAGGAATCCATTCGGAAGACCGTCACCCAGCGCGGGCGGCACAAAAAGCAATCCGGCGGTCACGGCCAGTTTGGCGATGTGGTGATGGAGGTCCGGCCGCTCGAACGGGGCGAGGGCATCCGGTTCGAAGAGCGGATCACCGGCGGCGCGATCCCCAAGCAGTGGATACCGGCGGTCGAAAAGGGCATGTATGACGCGCTTACAAAGGGGCCGCTGGGCTTTCCCGTCGTGGACGTCGCCGCGACACTGATCGACGGGTCCTTCCATAGCGTCGATAGTTCCGAACTCGCCTTTCGCACCGCCGGGCGGATCGCCATGGCCGATGCGCTTGCGGCGGCCTCACCCTATCTGCTGGAGCCGGTCGCGCATGTGACGATCATGACGCCCGGCGCGGCGACGTCGCGGATCACATCGGCCGTGGCGAGCCGCCGGGGCCAGATGCTGCGCATGACGAGCCGCGAGGGCTGGTCAGGATGGGATATCTTGGAGGTGCTGTTGCCCGAGGCGGGGCTGCAGGGGCTGGAAGCGGAAATCCGGTCTATGAGCCAGGGCATGGCGCATTATGAGGCCCATTTCGATCATCTGGCCGAAGTGACGCCCAAGCTGGCAAGCAGCATCGTGCAGAAGGTGAAGGAGCCGGCCTGACGCCGGCTCCCCTGCCCTTTCAGGCGGCGAGCCCGCGCGAGCGGAGCAAGGCGTCGACCTGCGGCGGACGGCCTGCGAACGCCAGGAAATTCTCGGCTGCGGGACGGCTTGCCCCGGCGGCCAAGATCTCCCGGTGGAAGGCGCTTGCACCCGATCCCGGCACATCGCCGTGTGCGAAAATCTCGAAGGCGTCGGCCGACAGCAGCTCCGCCCAGAGATAGGAATAATAGCCCGCCGCATAGCCGCCAGCGAAGATATGGCTGAAGGCATGGGCGAAGCGGTTCCAGGCGGGCGGATGGACGACCGCGACGGCCGCACGCACCTGATCCAGCATCTGCGTCACGCGCGCGCCCTGAGCCGGATCATAGTCACGGTGGAGAAGCAGGTCGAAGGTCGCGAACTCGATCTGGCGCAGCAGGGCGAGCCCGGCCTGGAACTGGCGTGCGGCGAGCAGTCGGTCGAACAGTGGCTCCGGCAGGGGTTCGCCGCTGTCCACATGGCCCGACAAGCCGATCAGCGTATCCTTTTCCCAGGCGAAATTCTCCATGAACTGGCTGGGCAGTTCGACCGCGTCCCACTCGACACCGGAAATGCCGCCGACCGAGGGCAGATCGACCTCCGTCAGCAGATGATGCAGCACATGGCCGAATTCGTGGAACAGCGTCACCACATCATTATGCGTCACCAATGACGGGCGATCGCCTGCGGGGGGCGCGAAATTGGTGGTGAGATAGGCGATCGGACGGTGGAAGCGGTCCGCGTCCCGGAAGCGGGAGCGGCACACATCCATCCAGGCTCCGCCCCGCTTCCCGGCGCGGGCGAACAGATCGAGATAGACGCCCGCGATGACTTCGCCCTGCCCGTCCAGCACATCGTAGAAGAGGACGTCGGGATGCCATGTGGACACATTGGCGCGTGGTGAGAGGCGGACGCCGAAGAGCCGCTCGATCAGCCCCTGCGTCCCGTCGAGGACGCGCGGGAGAGGGAAATATGCCTTGAGCGCTTCCTGATCGACGCCGTGCAGCGTGCGGCGCATGGCTTCGGCCACATAGGACAGGTCCCAGGGCAGCAGGTCGTGGAGATCGAGATGCTCGGCCGCGAAGGCGCGAACTTCTGCCAATTCCTTTTCACCGACCGGCCGTGCGCGCTGCGCCAGATCGGCGAGGAAGGCGAGCGCTTCGTCAGCGTCGGCCGCCATTTTCGTTTCGAGCGAATGGGCGGCCGCGTCGGCAAAGCCCAGGATTTGTGCCGCTTCATGGCGCAGGGCCATGATCGCATCGATCCTTTCGCTATTGTCATGGCTAGGGTCGGCCGCCTGGTCCGAGGCGCGGGTATTATGCGCGCGATAGACGCGCTCCCGCAAAAGCCGGTCCTTCGCGTGGAGCAGAATGGCGAGGACGCTGGGCTGGCGCAGGGTGACGAGCCAGCCGCCGAGGCCCTTTTCCTGCGCATAGGCGGCGAGTATCGCCTTGTCGCTGTCCGGCACGCCGTCCAATGCGGCTTCGTCGGTGATATGCTCGCTCCAGGCTTCGGTCGCGTCGAGGACGGCATTGCCGAAGCGGGTGCTGAGATCACTGAGCGCCACGCCTATGTCCAGGAAACGCTGGCGCGCTTCGCCTTCCAGAGCGACACCGGCAAGGCGGAAGCCCCGCAGCGCGAGTTCGACCGCGCGTTTGCGGGAGGGGGTAAGGTCCGCAAAGTCTGGCCGGGCGGCGACCCGCGCCACGGCGTCATGATGGGCGCGGTTCTGCCCTGCTTCCATAAGGTAGGCGGTCATGAGCGCCTGGGCGGCGGCATGGGCCTCGCGCAGCTCCGGCGTGTCGGCGACGGAGGACAGATGGCCGATCGGCGACCAGGTGCGCGACAGCAGGAAATCGGCGCGCTCCGCCGCCAGGATGACGCTGTCGAAATCATCCGCCTGGGATGCGGTGATCCGGTCTATCGCGGCGCGATGCTGCTCGATCGCCGCTTCGATCGCGGGGACCACATGGGCGGCCTGAATGGCGGCGAAGTCGGGCAGGTCACTGTCGGCAAGCAGGGGATTTGCGGCGGTCATGGCTACTCTTGGCTGAGGGAGAGGATATCTCCCCCCTAATTGGGCGATGACCGCCGCCTCTTCAAGCTTGCTTACTGTACGCCATTGAGGGTGAGGACCGACAGCACCAGAGCCGTTGCGCCATTGCGGATCGCGGGCACAGCGGCGGGCGCGAATAGCGGGGAATGGTTGGTGGCGGGCGCAACGCCCTTCGCCTTATATTCCGCCAGCTTTTCGGGCGTGTCTCCACCGATCATCAGATAGGCGGAGGGGATGCCCTGGGCCGCCAGTTCGGAGAAATCCTCGCTGCCCGAGAAACCGGGAGCGCTGGCGGGGATGGCGACCACGCCCTGGCCGAATGCGCTTTTAAGGGCAGGCGTGAGCCGCGCGAGAAGGGCGGGATCATTATAGGTCGCCGCCGACCCGTTCAGATGCGCGATCGTGGGGGCTGGCGCGCCTGCCATCATCGAAACCGCCTGCGCCGTCTTTTCCACGCCGTTCATGAGCAACCCGCGCACCTCCGGCGTGAAGGAGCGGAGGCTGAGGCGCAGGCGCGCCTCGTCGGGGATGATGTTGCCGACCGTGCCCGCCTGAAACGCGCCGACGGTGATCACGCCGAAGGTCGCCGCTTCCTTCTGGCGGCTGACGACGCTTTGCACATCGCTGACGAAATGCGCGCCCATGACGATGGGGTCGATCGTTGCGCTGGGGGCAGAACCGTGGCCGCCCTTGCCGTGGAATACGATCTCCAGCGCGTCGGACGCGGACAGGATAGTGCCTTCCTTCACAACGACGCTGCCGACCGGCATGCCCCCGCCGACATGGGCGGCCAGCGCATAGTCCGGCTTGGGGAAGCGGGTCAGCAGTCCGTCTTTCAACATGGCGCTCGCCCCGCCCAACACTTCCTCGGCCGGTTGCGCGATGAAGACGAGCGTGCCCTTCCACCGATCCTTCATCGACAGCAGGACCTGCGCCGTTCCCACCCACCAGGCCATGTGCGTGTCATGACCGCAGCTATGGGCGACGAAAGTCTGCTTGCCGTCCAGGGTCGCCTGGGCCTTGCTGGCGAAGGGCAGCCCGGTCTTTTCCTCCATCGGCAGCGCGTCCATGTCGGTGCGCACCAGCGTCACCGGTCCTGCGCCGTTGCGGTAGATGGCGACGATGCCGGTGCCGCCGACCTTTTCGGTGACATCAAAGCCGAGCGCGCGCATCTTCGCCGCGAGGATCTTCGCAGTCCGCAGTTCCTGAAAACCCAGTTCAGGATGCTGGTGGAGATCGCGGTAAAGCGCCTCCAGCCCGGCGATATTCTTGTCGAGAACAGCATTGATCGCCGCCTTGTCCTCGACAGGTGCGGACCGCGCGGAGGGCGCGAGCAGCATGGAGGATGACAGCAGGGCGAGGGTGGCCAGCAGCGGGCGACGTTTCATGGGACGCTCTCCTTACGAACGGCTATGTCTTGCCGCCTGCATAAGCGAAAGCGGAAGGGAGCGCCCCTATCGTCTCCTCATGGATATAACGGCTGGTTATGCCTTCACTCTTCCGGGCCGAAATCCGGGATCCAGACCACCCCGTTGATGTGCGCGCCGCCGTCCACGAACAAGGTGTTGCCCGTCAGATAGCGCGCGTCCTCGCTGGCCAGGAACAGGGCGACGCCGCCAATATCCTTTTCCGGGTCGCCCATGCGGCCCATAGGATTGACGGCAGCGGTGGCCTTTGCGACCTCAGGCTGCATCGCCTGGAACTTGCGGTAACTGGCGGAGGCGGCGGCTGGGCAGATGATATTCGCGCAGATGCCATGGGGCGCCCATTCGCGCGCCGCGCTGCGGGTATAGGCGCGCAGCGCCTCTTTCCCGACATTATACTCGGCGCTGCCCATATGGGCGTTGACGCCGTTCAGCGAACCGATGTTGATCACCCTGCCCCATCCGCGTTCGCGCATGTGCGGGAAAGCGGCCTCCATCGACCATTTCACAGCATAAAGATTGATGTTCAGGCTGGCGGCGAAGAGCTCGTCGGTCTTGCTTTCAATACGGGCCATGCCCGAACCCCGATAGGCGTTGTTGACCAGGATATCGATGGAGCCGAATTCCTCGACACAGGCCCCAACGACGCCGGTGATCATGGCGCGGTCCGTCACGTCGCAACGCCGGAAAGCTGCGCGCGCACCCATGTCCCGCAAGGCGCTGGCGACAGCTTCGCCTTTCTCTTCATCGATGTCCGCGACGAGCACTGCCGCGCCCTCGGCCGCGAAACGGCGCGCCATCCCCTCGCCGATGCCGTCGCCTGCGCCCGTGATCATCGCGGCCCGGCCGGCCAGTCTGCCTTCAGTCATTTCTCTCTCCTAACCGCATTATGTCGCGGCATTTAATTGCACACTCGATTGTATTAACATAGCCACGATGGCACAGCGGTTGCACCAAGAAAATTGAAAGTAGGAGCGGGTGATGAGGAAAACGGCTTTGGTCACGGGGGCGACGCGCGGCATCGGCCGGGTTATCGCGCTGGCACTGGGCCGTGCGGGCTTTGCCGTGATCGTTACCGGACGCACGATGGCGGCGAATAGCGGTCGCCATGACGGCATGGGCGGCGTCGCGGTGCCCGGCAGCGTGGAAGAGACAGTCGCGCAGATAGAAGCAGCGGGCGGCATCGCCTACGGACTGCGGCTCGACCTAAGCGACCGTGCCTCGATCGACGCCGCGGTGGAGGCCGCACTTGAGCGGTTCGGACGCATAGACCTGCTGGTCAACAACGGCATCTATCAAGGCCCATCCGTCATGCAGAAGGTGCTGGACGTCGATCTGGCCGATGCAGAGCGGGCTACGATGGGCAATTTCGTCAATCAATTCCACCTTAGCCGGCTGGTGCTGCAGGCAATGATCAGCCAAGGCGGCGGGCGCATGATCTTCATGTCCACATTGTCGTCGGCGGAACCGACCAAAGGCAATAATGGCCTGTTCTACACCGCGCCCAAAGCTGCCTTCAATCGCATCCCTGACTATATCAATTTCGAGCATGGGGCGGACGGCATCAGCGCCTTTCTGATCGAGCCGCGCTTCACCATGACGGACACGCTGCGCGCGGCCTGGGGTGATGCTGTATCGGATGTGGCCCTTGGTGCGGAGGCGCGCGACCCGGAAGAAACAGCGCGCACGGTGGTTTGGCTGGCGACGCATGAGGACGCCCCGCGCTTTGCAGGCGCGGAGATGATCAACGCACCGGATTTCTTCCGTGACAATCAGATTGCGCCGCCAGATTGAAAGCGCGGGGTAAAATGAAGCGCTTAGCCGAAGTCGTGGGACAGTTTTGATACTGCTCCAATCAATCTTCGTTGAAGATGCTGATTTGCGTTAAAGTTAGGTTAGCAATTCACCGCAAAGCGGGATTTGCCCGGAACTCTTCACTGTCCTTGCTGTTCAATCCGTAAAATTGGACAGGAAGGATTGTTTATGCAGCCGCCTCCGGAGCAATCAGACGACCTGCGTAATGAGTTGCGCGACGACGCCCAGAAACTGACATCATCGGCGACAGAACGCCTTCATAGCGAAGCCGAACAGCGAAAAGGTCCCGCCGTCGAGCAGGCGCGGTCCGTCGCATCGGCCCTCGACCGCGCGGCGCAGGACCTTGGCGGTGGCCAGAGCCCGGCCTGGCTGAAGTCGCTCTTTGAACAGGGCGCGGCGCAAATCCAGCGGCTGGCCGATACAGTCGAGCAGAAGGACAGCCGCGAATTGATCGACGACATACGTCAGATGGCGCGGACCAACCCCACCACCTTTCTTGCGACCTGCGCGGCCGCCGGATTTGCCGCGAGCCGCATCTTCCGGGCCGAACCCGCGCCTTCTACCGCATCTTCGACCCCGGCGGGTGGCGCGAACTTCTCTGCCGGGTCCAACGCATGGCCGCCTGCCACGACGGAATTCGGGGGCGTGTCATGACCGACACGATCAACCGGACGGCCGCAGGCGTGTCCGTGGATGGCGACGGATCGTCGGCAGGGGACGAGAATATCGTTTCACTGCTGCGGGACCTGACGAGCCAAGGGTCGCACCTTGCCGAACAGCAACTGGCGCTCATCAAGGCCGAAGTCCGGGAAACCGGCAATGATGTGAAGAAGGCTGTCGGCGCCATGGCCGGCGCGGCCGTGGTCGGAATCTCCGGGCTGGGCGTGCTGTTGATGGCGCTCTCCTATTTGCTGGCCGACGCCATCGATCATCTGGGGCTGGCGACCCTGATCGTAGGGGTCGTGACCCTCATCATAGCCTATGTGCTTTACAGAGGCGGTGCGGCGAAGATGCGCGCAGTCGATATCGCGCCTGAACGCACCCAGCACAGTCTTGAACGAACGCCTGCCGCTCTTCGCGGCGACCTTCATCCGGAGCAGAGAAGATGACCGACACCGTTGAAAGGGATCCTGACGCAATCGAGCGGGATATTCGCCGTACGCAGGAAGATATGAGCCGCACGATCGACAAGATTGGCGACCAGCTGACGCCCAGGAAGATTTTCGATGCTTTGCTGGACAAGGCCGACGACAATAATGTCGATGCCCGGATGTTGCTGGACGGCGCGCGGCGCAACCCGATCGCCCTTGGCCTTATCGCGGCGGGGACGATCTGGCTGATCAGCGACAAGGATTCCAAATTTCCGTCGCTCCCCACCAAGCGGAGCAGTCAGGCGGATGACGACATCGACATTTACCACCGCGATTATGTGAACCACATGTCTGCGGTCGAAATGCGCGATGGAGAGGATTTCGCTGCTTATCAGCGGCGCAGGGATCAGGCGCGCGCCAATTATCTGATGCTGGAACGGCGCACGGACGAAGATGATCACAGCTTCCGTCAACGGCTGGATGACCTGACCGAAGGGTTTAGGGCCAAGCGTCATGCGTGGGCGGAAAGTTCTAGCCAGGCTGGCAAGGCGACGGCTCGCGGCGCAGGCCAAGTCGGCAGGGCGACGGCTCGTGGCGCGAGCGACGCGTTGGACAAGGCGCAAGACCTGTACGAGAGCAACCCACTTGTCGGTGGCCTGATTGCAGCGGCGGTCGGCGCGGCGTTGGGATCGGCCCTGCCGATCAGCCGCCTGGAGCAGGAAAAGCTTGGCCCCTTGGGTGAAAAAGCGCGGACGATGGCCAGCGAACAGAAAGAAGAACTGACCGAAACCTTGCGCGAGAAGAAGGACGATCTGGTCGGCCGCGCGGATGACCAGCTGCAGCAGGGTCAGCAGGGTCAGCAGGGTCGGGATAACCAATCCGCCGGGGGCGATGCCTTCCATGCGGATCATGGGTCGGGCAATCAACGGGACTTTGGCTCTCCGCAGATTTGAGCGCACGGCCGATTAGCGAAAACAGGCGGCCCGGCACCATGATGCCGGGCCGCTCTCGCATCACTTGGCGAGCAATTCCACCACTTCGATCAGATGGCCCTCAGGGTCGGTGACGAAAGCCACCTTCACGCCATGGGCTTCCTTGACTTCGATCGGCTCCACCACGGTTCCGCCGCCAGCCTTGGTCCGTTCGACGAAGGTCACGATGTCGTCGGTCTGGAAGCCGAGGATGACTTCTTCCTGCGCCGGGGCTTCGCGATCCAGGAACTTGAACAGCACGAACGTAGCGCCGCCCTGACCCGTCGCGTTGAACAGAATCTCATCGATCTTGCGGTCGCCGACGGCGTCCTGAACCCGCGCCATTTCCACCAGCCCCGCCACATCCTTGTAGAAGGTGGCCATGGCTTCCAGGTCCTGAACGACCAGCTTTGTGAAACCGAAATGTGACGTCATGTCATCCTGCTCCTTACTGATGATAAAAAAGGGGCCAACGGAATATTCCGCTGGCCCCCACTGATATTATCCGAACGACAAGTTCAAGATCAGAACCGGAAAGTTCCGGTCAGGCCGAATTCGCGCGGATTGGTGACGTTCACCGTCTGGTAGCCCGAGTCATAGGGCAGACCGGCAGCCGTGTTAATCTGCGTCGTGCCCAGGCTGATGTTGGTGATCCGCTTCTGGTTCAGCACATTCTTCGCGAAAGCAGTCAGTTCGAAACGATCGCCTTCAGTGCGGAAGCCGACGAAGAGGTTCAGCAGCGTACGCGAGCGATAGTCATAATCGACCTGGTCCGCATAGAAGCCGGGACGATAGGTGAGCAGCGCGCGCACAAAGGGCGTAACTTCGCCGACCGGGAAACGGACTTCCGTGTTCGCAGTCAGGTTGAAGTCGGGCGTCTGCGACAGGCGGCCGTCGGTCGCGCAGTAGCTGACATTGCCCCCGCCGGTCACGTTCGGCGCGCCAGTCTGATTGGGCGAGCCGGTGCCGGCATAGTCGTTGCAGGGCACCAGAGCGTTGTCGTAGCGCGCATGGACATAGGATGCGCTGACGCCCAGGTCCCAATTGTCCGTGATACGGCCGTCGAGCGACGCTTCCACGCCCTTGATCTTGGCATTGCCATTATAGTTGAAGTCGAAACCACCCGTCGGAGGATTAGCGGTGGCGGACTCATAATAGATGCCGTTGAACCGGCTGAGGTAATTTTCCAGCGTCTGGTAGAAGGCTGCCACGGTGAAGTTCGCACGATTATCGAACAGCTTACCCTTCAGACCCACTTCGAAGGAGTCGGTCTTTTCCGGCTTGGTGCGGATCAGGTCCCGGCTAACGCCCTGCGGAACAGCAACACCGGTGCTGCCTGCCCGATAGGAATGCCCATAAGCGAAATAGGCGTTCAGGCGGGGGTTGAACTCGTAAGAAACAGTGACGCCACCGGTGAGCGGCTTGTTCGTGAACCGCTGCAGATCGGCTGGAACGCCTTGCTGTGCAGGAAGCGTGAAGGCGGGAACGCCGAACGCCGCATTGCCCGGCGACGAAACGAAGATGTCCGTCGTCTGGACATTTTTCAGGATCGAGTAACGCAGACCGCCTTCCACAGACAACCCGCCAGTGCGATAACGCAGATTGGCGTTGAACGACCAAGTCTGGGTATTGACCGGGGTGAACACCGCCGTGTTGACCGGCAGATAGGCGCCATAAGCAACCTGGATCGGGAAGAAGAACTGGTCAGCCCGCTGGGTTGTTTCAACGGTGCCGGTCTGCTTGGTGTAGAACGCGCCAACGCCCCAGCCGAAGCCTTCCTTGTTGTTGGAAGCCAGGCGGATTTCCGCCGAGTCCACCTTGTAGGGGGAGTAAACCGTCGAAGCGTTTACATAGTTCGGAATGGCGTTGCCTGCATCCAGATCACGCTCGACATTCAGCCTGCTGAACTGATGAGCGCCAACGAAGGACAGCGTTGCCGGGCCAAGGTCATAGTCGAAGGCCAGATTGACGATGTGGCTTTCATTCTGATTGCGGAAACGGCCATCCGCTACCGCGGCATAATCGGCCGCGTCAAGCGCCGGACCAGAGCGGACCGAAGTGTCGGGCGTCAGCGGCTGAGGGAAGCCAAAGAAGGTGCCGGGCAGATAGGCGGGCGTGTTGCCCGTGCCCACGACCTGCTGGTTCTGGATATTGTCTGCGAACAGATACTGATAGGTCAGGTAAGCGGTGAAGTCGCTGCTCGGACGCCAGCCCAGCGTGATGCGGGCGCTTTCCGTACGGCTGCGCGAACGATCGCCATTGGTGATGTTGCGGACATTGTTCAGGCGATTGCCATCCACCAGGCCGGAGACGCGGATCGCCAGCGTGTCGTTGAACGGCAGCGAAACGCCAGCCTGAACGTTGTAGCCGTCACGCGAGGTCGCCGTCGCCTGAGCATAGCCTTCGATCTCGTCGAAGTTGGGGCGGCGCGTCGCGATGGTGATCGAGCCAGCCGGAGCCGACAGACCGCGCAGCAGGCCTTGCGGGCCGCGCAGCACTTCGATCTGCTGAATGTCGTACAGCGCGGTATAGACGGTCTGCGCGTCCGTCGGGATTTCGTTGTAATAGACCTGAACGGCCGGGCTGGTGCCCTGGTCCGGATTGAAGGTCACGCCGCGCAACGTGGTGACGTTGTTACGGCCGCTGGTGTTGGTGAGTTCCAGGCCGGGAGCGAGCTGCTGCACGTCCTTGGCGTCGAAGATGTTGAACTTCTGGAGCTGTTCACCGGTCGCGACGTTGACGGCCATCGGCACCGACTGGAGCGAGCGCGCTTCACGGGTCGCGGTAACGATGATCTCGTTCGATTCACCGCCATCGTTGCTGGCGCTGTCCTGCGCCCAAGCCGATGCCGGTACAATCAGCGCCGCGCCGCACAGCAGCGCAGCCATTGCATTCGCCTTTTTCATGACGTCCTTTCCATGGTTTGTGGGATATCGATCCCGCGAATGGCACGGCCGCTAGCGGCGCTGCGTGGGCGTCGCAATCCACAGACTCGCCTGATCGAAAATTTTCGCACGTGACCGTGCTTTATGGGCAACAGTCAAAACAGCCGATTTCACGATCTACGTGCGCCGTCATATTTGATGATACGCATTTCGCTATTGTCGGCGCTCATAGCTCCATTAGCACGTGAAATAGGAAGGGGAGCGCATCGCGGAGCAGCAGACAGTTTGCGCGGCACGGCTTGAAATTAAGACGTCAACGTGTGATTTGGCCCGCTCTTGGAGGGGACATTTATGAGCGACAGCCGCAAGACCATTTTCCTGACCGGCGCCACCGGCAATATGGGCCGCGAAGCGATCAAGCGGATCGCCGCGAAAAGCGATACCCTGCGGCTGCGCATCTTGGTGCGGCCAGAGGAAAAAGCGCATCCGGTCGTGAAGGATGTGCAGCGGCGCGGATTGGCGGATATCGTCTGGGGCGACCTGACCGACGCCGCGTCGATACGCAAGGGCGTCAGCGGAGCAGACATCGTGCTGCATGTGGGCGCACTCGTGTCCCCCCTTGCCGATCGCCTGCCGCCTGAAGTGGTGACGCGGGTGAATGTAGGCGGCGCACAGAATATCGTCGACGCCATTCACGCGGCCGGCGATCCAAGGCAGACGCGGCTCATCTATATCGGCACCGTGGCGGAAACCGGCAGTCGCAACGCGCCGGTGCAGTGGGGACGAACCGGCGACCCGATCAAGATCAGCGCCTATGATCATTATGCCGTCACCAAAACGCAGGCCGAAGCGATCGTCGCGCAGAGCGGCATCACGCACTGGGCCTCGTTACGGCAAAGCGGCATGGCCCATTACGACATGTGGAAGATCTTCGATCCGATCATGTTCCACAATCCGCTGAACGGCGTGTTCGAATGGTCCACGGCCAACGACAGCGGCCGCCTGATGGCGGCAGTGTGTAGCGACGATGTGCCCGACGAATTCTGGCGCGGTTTCTACAATATCGGCGGCGGCGCTTCGTCGCGCGTGGTCAACCATGAGTTTATGGAAAAAACCATGCCCAACTACCGCAAGGTGTTGAAGCCGCACTGGTTCGCGACGCGCAACTTCCATGGCCAATGGTATGCGGATTCCGACCGGTTGGAGGCGCTGGTGCCCTTCCGCGAGCAGTCTCTGGATGACTATTTCCGCGAAGCGCCGCGCCACATGCCCTGGATCGCCCGCGCTGTCCCCAAGCTGCTACCGGGCGTCATATCGAAGCAGATCGAGAAGCTGGCGAACGCGCCCGAAGGATCGCTGCGCTGGTTCGCGACCAATGATGAAGCCAAGATCCGCGCCTATTTTGGATCACGCGCCGCATGGGAATCGATCCCGCGCAACTGGGAGGACTTCCATTATGCCCAGCCCTCGCGCGACCCCAGCCTGCTCGATCATGGTTATGACGAAACTCGGGCGCCAGAGGATTGGCGGATCGACGATCTGAAGGCGGCGGCGGAGTATCGCGGCGGCAAGTGCCTGGCCGAAACCTGCGACGGGCCGGACGTTCCGGTGGAGTGGCAGTCGGCAGCAGGGCATCGCTTCACCATGACCCCGCGCCTGTATCTGAAGGGCGGTCATTGGTGCCCCACCACCATGATCGACCCCGCCAATTATGATGCAGAAGCCGCCCGCAATCCGTTCTTCGCGCAGGTATGGAGTGAGGCAGCGGGCTAAGCCGCCGCTTGATAGAAACGGGAGAGGCAGGATGAAGATGAAGCTGCTTTATATGGCGGCCGCATGGGCTCTGGGCACGACGGCGGCGGGGGCACAACTGCCCGCACCCGCTGAGATGCGGCAGGGCATCAGCCTTGGCACCGGCGCCGTGCCGGGCGGAAACGGGCCGGAAATGTGGTTCGGAACGCCCGGCAATATGAGCGTGCGCAACACCAGCGAAGCAAGCGTCGTACCCGTCCTGCCCGATCCTGCAAAGGCGACCGGCACGGCCATGGTCATCGCACCGGGCGGCGGCTTCATGACGCTGGCCTGGGATCATGAGGGGATGAAGGTCGCGCGGCTGCTGGCGGACCATGGCATCGCCGCCTTCGTCCTCAAATACCGGCTTGATCCCACCCCGCGCGATTGGCCGTCCTTCGGCAAGTTCACGCAGAGCCGTATGACGAACTGGATCGGCAAACCTGGTGAGGGCTTGCGCATCGTCACGCCCCCCTATGCGATAGCGGACGGCATCGCGGCGCTGAAACTGGTCAGGTCGCGGGCGGCGCAATGGCATATCGACCCGGCAAAGGTCGGCATGATCGGATTTTCCGCTGGCGCGCGCACGACCATCCGCGTCACGCTGGATGCGGCGCCGACTGACCGCCCCGCCTTTTCCGTGATGCTCTACCCGCCGATGGAGAAGGTTACCGTACCCGCTGACGCGCCGCCCGCCTTCGTCGCGATGGCTACGGACGATCCCTTGTCCGGCCGCGCAGGCTATGGGCTGATCGAAAGCTGGATCGCTGCCCGCCGTCCGATCGAGTTTCATTCTTACCAGCGCGGCGGCCATGGCTTTGGCCTTGGGATCAAGGGTACGACGACGGAGGGCTGGGCCGATGGCCTGTTCCGCTGGATCGAACTGAATGGGTTCGGCGTGAAGGCGACTCCTTCGCGCTGAACGGCCCCGGCCCCGATCTAAGTGCGGCGGATCTGATCGAATGATCCGCCGCTCTATTCTTTTGCTCCGCCGCGATTTTCATAACCGTCAGATGATGCCATCCGACCGAAAATCGCTCTACCGCGCCGGGACCTTCAATTTCGTGGTGGCGCGGGTCAGCGGATAGCGCTTGCCCTGCCAGACGAAATCACCGGGCAGGTTTGCGGGCCGGGTGATCTCCGCATTGAGCGTTGCACCGGACAGGCGATAGCGAACGCTGACCGGCCCCTGCGGCGTCGCGGCGGTTGCCGACAGGCTCTTGAGCGAGCCAAGCGCAGGCTCCACCTTCACCCGCGCATAGCCCGGCGCGTCCGGCCCGATGCCGGCGACGATGCCCAGCAGGTCCGCTGTGGGATGGGCGCTCCACGCATGACTGTCGGAGCGGGTGGATCGGCCCTTTCCGCCCTGGCCCGCATCATCCCGCTCCTCCGGCCAGGTGGTGTAATTCATGCTCAGCAGGTTCCGCCATGTCTGCAACAGGCCGAGATATCGGTCCGCCTTTCCGGCATGAACCATCGCCTGAACCAGATACCAGGCGAAATAATAGCTGACCGAAGTTACCCCTTCAGGTGCGTCGATGCCCTTGCCCGGCGACGTGATCCGGTCGATGATCCCGCCTGCCTCATCCCGGCTCGCCACATCATAGAGGATCGCGAGCGCGTTCATATGCTGGCTGAAGCGATCGCCATCGGGGTTGTCGGCATATAGCCCGCGCGCCGGGACCCAGCAGCGCTTGCGAATGGCGGCCTTCACCTCTTCCGCCCGCGCCGCATAACGCTGCGCCATGCTCTTGTTGCCAAAGGCGCTCTCGATCGCGGCTCCCTGCTGCAACGCACCCAGCCAACTGACGCTCATCAGGCAGCTTTCGTCGGCCTTGCCGTAGGAGGGGAAAATGGTGCGGTCGGTTGCCGACTGCCCGACCCAGTCGATGAAGTTCCACTGTGGGTTCTTGCCGAGCAATCCGCTGGGCCGCCGATAGGTGTCGAACCAGCCCAATATATCGCGCATGCGGCCGATATTGCGCACGATCGGCGCGGGATCTGGCTGCCGCATCCGCCAATCGTCGAGCATGCCGACCCACAACAGCGCGAAGGGCGCGATTACATTGTTCCCCCGGGTTGGGTAAGCGCTTTCAATCAGGCCGCCATCCACATTCGAAGCCGCATAGGCGTCGATCGCTTGCTCAGCCAGACGCGGATCACCCGAAACCGCATAGGAAATCAGCATTTGCAGGCGCGTGTCGCCCGCATATTGCAGCTGTTCCCAGTAGGCGGTGTCCATATAGGTTTCATGCGCGTCGATGCGGGCGGTGCGCCAGCCTACATCGAAAATCTGCTTGAGCTGCGGATCCTCGCTTTCGAACTTGCCCACCTGCTTGAAGGGGTAGCCGGTTTCGAAAGCGCGCAGCCCCTCCAGCACCAGCGGCTGGTCCTTCGTCTCGACGGTGATCTCGGCATAGCGCCAGGTCCGCCACCACAGGGGCGCGAAACTGCGCTTGGCCCCGTCCGCGATGAAACTGTCCCAGATACCGATGGGCTTGCGATCCTCGATCAAGTCGCGATCGCCTTTGTGGCCATCGGCATCGTATAGCGCTTCAGTCCAGAGCAGCTTGATCGTCGCGCCCTTGCCACCGGAAACATCGAGCTGCGGGTAAGCCGACAGCATGGCCTCCCGCTGAAGCAGCAAGGTCACCTTGCTGTTCGCCGGGATAGTGACCGGTCGCGCGGGAAAGGTCTTGGCAGCGGGCAGATCGGTGCGCACGACCTTGCCAAAGGGCGCGGGAACATAAAGCTGCTGCGGCAATCGATCGAGGACGAGCGTCCGCTTCGCAGCGTCCGGCGCAGGGATGGCGTCCTGCCAGCCCTGCCCCTTTTCCTGCGGGCCAGCGGCGTCGAAATCGGCTTTCGCGGCATCGATCTTCTCAGGATTGCCCGCGACATAATACCAGCGTTTGAGCTGCGCCCATCCATTGGCGAAACCACGGCCCTGATCACGCTTGACGCGCCAGCCGGGCTGATCGGTCGAGATCGCCGCCGCGCCGCCTTCGCCGATCAGGCGGAATCCGGTGGCGACGCTCTGCTGAAACAGCGGGGCTGTATTGGTGAACAGGGCAGCGCCCTGCGCGGCGGATATCTGCTGCGCCGTTGCATTGGCGGGTAGCTTCAGCGGCTGCACCCCGTTCCATACGCTCGCCGCGACGACGTTGGCGCCGGCCTTCATATAGGGGGCGAGGTCAATACTCTCTTCCCGCCAATGGTCGATGTCGCCGGTCGAAGGCCCGGCGGCCACGCGCGTCCCGTTCACGAACAGGATAAAGCGATTGTCGGCCGTCACCCGCACCGGATAGGTGCGCGGTTTCGCAGGCAGGCTGACGGTGCGGCGGAAATGCAGCACGATCGGCCGCGCGGTGGGTCCAGCCTCCGCATGGCTGATCCAGCCCTGGCTCGTGCCGGACTGAGCGATTGCGGCGGGCGCGGCGGTCATCATCAGCGATGCCGCTATGAGGGCGCGAAGGGTCGTCATTTCTTCTCCGGTGCAAGGCCGCGGGCGAGAGCCGCATCGAGCGCTGCCGTAAATTGTTGCGAGACGGCGGCGCGGGGCGCAAAAAACTGGAATCCGTGGAACGCGCCGGGGACGACCATCAACTCTGTCGGCACGCCCGCACCGATCAGGCGGCGGGCGAACTCGATATCTTCATCGACGAACAGATCGATGGAGCCCACCTGGATGAAGGTCGGCGGCAAGCCCTTGAGATTGGTCACGCGCGCCGGGACCGACCCTGCGGGCTGGCTGGCCGCGCCCGGTTCACGACCAAGCAGCGCTTGCCAGCCCTGCCGGTTCGATTTCGCGGTCCAGACCAGCTGACCGATATGTGCCGGCACCGGGCGCGAGGATCCGGTGCGGTCATCCAGCATCGGATATATCAGCGCCTGATAGGCGATCGGCACCTCGCCCCGATCGCGCGCCGCGATGGTCAGCATAGCCGCCAGACCGCCCCCTGCGCTTTCGCCCAGCACGACTATGCGTTTCGGGTCGACCCCCAGAGCGGCAGCATTGCCATGCAGCCATTTGAGGCCCGCATAGGCGTCTTCCAGCGGGCCGGGAAAACGGGTGCCGGGCGCGAGGCGATATTGGACGGAAACAAGTACGCAGTTCAGTCGCTCTGCCATGGTCTTGAGCGAGGCCAGCCTCTCGCGGGCGTCCCCGCCGATAAAACCGCCGCCATGGATATCGTAGATCGCGCCACGCGGGGCTGCCTCGGCTCCCGCATTCATCACATAGATTGGGACGGCGGGATTTCCGCGCGATCCGGGTGCCTGCCTTTCCTCAACGCCGGCGGGCAATGCGCCGATCTTGGGCGGCGTGTAGGCGATCCCCTTGCGCTGCGCCTCGAACATCATGCGTGCAGCTGCGCGCAGTTCGGGATTGACCGGCGCCAGGTCGGCTTCGGACACCGTGGGCGCGGGCGCGGCGGCGAGCAGGACCAGGGACGCGAGCGCCGTCGCGGCGCTCCGCAAGATCATCGGCTGGCCTCCAGCCGGACTGGCCCCGTCCATCCGGCCGGCACCGGCTTGAACTTCTTGTAGGCAGGGTCCTTGGGATCGATCACGCCATTGTGCGGCACATTGGCGATCGCCACGCTGAGGTCATTCTTGCCAGCGCGCAACAGGCCAGTCACATCGACGCGGAACGGGGCACTGAACATGGTGGGAAGGCTCCGGCCATTGATCGTAACGGTCGCGACGTCATGCACCTGGCCAAGGTCGAGCACAAGCTTCGTCCCCTTGGTCAGCCATCCTGCATCGACGGAGATCGAACGCGTATAAGTGCCGGTCCCGGCAAACTGTGTCAGTTCCGGCATCTGCAGCCAGTCCTTCAGCGCCACGGAGCCGAAATCATGCGCGTAGGGCTTCCGCAGCGCATGACCATCAACGCTAAGTTGCCACCCATCCGCGGGCACCGTCATGCTGCCCACCGGAACGGGCGAGGGAAGAGTGGCCGCTTGGGCCTTGGGGTCCAGCAGCAGCAGCGCGCTTTCACCAGCGGCGAGCGTCAGCGGCACTATCGTCCCCTGCTCCGCCGCCACGGCCGACACCGGCGTAATTGCGCCGTCCATTGCGTCCCAGCGGGTCACGCCGCCAGTGCCCGGGAGCGTCATCTTGACCGAGCGCGCAGCTTCGCCCCGATTATGGACGAAAGTCATGGTGCGGCCGTCGATCAGCCGCTGGACAAATACCAGGTCAGACGCGTCGCCGGTGAAGCGCAGGTTGGCGGGGACCGCCGCCGCCCGCAGGCTGTCGGGGATGGCTGCGGCGGGAACGACTTTGGCCCCTGCTTTGATGGCGGCGGCGACGGCCTTCCTCACGCGGGCATCACGGCTGCGCGCCTGCGCCAACCCTTCATCGCGGGTCGGTGCATGATCGGTGAAGAAGACCGGCAGGCCCGCCTTTGCAAAACCGGCAATGGCTTCGGCCGTGTCCGCGCGGATGCCGTCGAGCGGCGGCAGGACCAGCACCGGATAACGCTGCCCCCCTTCCGAAACCAGTTGCTTCCCCTCCACCCGAGCGCGAGCGATGGAGTCCGGATTGATCCGGTCATAATCATAGCCTGCCGCGAGGAACGTCTTTTCGGCGGCCAGCTTGCCTGCGCCTTCGTCCTCGATGCCTTCATAATAGCCGTAGCGGCCGTAGAAATAGGCAACCGGCACCACCGCCTGTCCCGCCTGCATCACAGACTGGAGCCGACCGATATAGGTGGCGAGCGGCTTCATGGCTGGCCAGACCGGATTCGTCTCGTTCAGCATGCTGGAAAAGCCCGCTGCGAAGGGGCTGGGTTGAAATGCGTGCCAGCCCGGCCAATCCTCGGCATGGAAGCGGTAATTATAGCCATGCAGGATCATCGAGTTGACGCCGCCCGCCATCAGCGTATCGACCCGCCGCCGCATCTCGTCTGGCGTCACGTCGAAAGGCCGATTTGCCCAGGCGAGGCTTTCCGCGGACACGATCGGCTTACCGTAAAGATGCGCCGCCGACCGGGCGAGGCGCATGAACAGTGGATCGCCCTCGCCGGGCAGGTCTTCGGTCTCGGGGATGTCGGCGAGACCATAGCCGCGAATGACGTCGAACGGGCCGCCATGGGCCTGGAATTTGGCTTTCAGGCCATGGGCGTGATTCCATGCGACGAACGGCTGAATGAACCCCTCAATCATCATGTCCGACACGGTGCGGCGGTAATCGGTACGCACCCGTTCGGCCAAGTCGCCGCTCGACGCGTCGAAATAGGGCGGGGACCAATGCTCGTTCCACGCCTGCATCCAGCCCGGCTGCAAGACGAAGGGCAGATAAGGCGTCAGATCATATCCGCGCCTTTTCTTGAATTCCTTCAGCAATTCAGGACCCCATTGGATGTCCTGCATCAATTCCAGGCTGTCGACAAAGGTCGATCGCAGGCCCGGCGGGTTGTTCCCCAGCGGATCACCGACCCGCGCCGCATGTGCGGCGAAGGCTTTGGGATTCATGTGATCCAGGATCAGCTGCGGTCCCTGCCCGGCCGCGCCAAGGACGCCCACATCCGACGCATATTGGCGGAACAGAAAAATCTGCCAATCGCCCGGCGGCGGCGTCCAATCCAGTGTCCCATCATCCCGCAGCTTATCGGTCAGGACGATGCTGCTCGACGGATCGAGCGTGCCAGGCGTGATGACGTCGCGCCACGGCGTCAGCGTCATGCCCATCGCACCCGCCGCAGCCGGCTTGAGCATGGGCGCTCCGCCCTTAACCGCCACCACGGCGACGGTGCGCGCCCGCGCATCAAGACGCTTGCCCCAGTCGGCGACTTTCGGGTCCTTGACGCGGGCGTCGAGGAAGTTGAGCGCGCCGAGCCGCCGCGTGCGCTTGGGGATGGTTAGCTTGATCGGGCCAGCCTGCCCGCCCTTCACCTCCGTACGGGCCATCGTCAATTCGGTGAAAGCCAGTTCCGGCGGAATGGCAAAGCCGCCGCCCGAGGGCCAGGACGAGCCAAGCGTGTAATCGAGCGTCAGCCCCGCCGTCTTCGCCGCTTCCCCCGCCGTGCGGACATGGGCGAAGAAGGACGGTTCGGCATATTGGTTCACCCGCTCCTTCTCGTCAGGCGTCAGCGTGACGAAATTCGGCGTGAAGGACTGGATCTCCGCACCCGCAAAGCCCGTGTCCGCCATGAGCTTGACCTCGCGGCGCAGCCCTTCATCCGTTACTGCGTCGCCCGGCCACCACCAGCGAAAGCGCGGGCGGGCCTCCATGGGAGGGGCGCGAAACCCCTCCTCCAGAGGACCCGCCAGGACTGGCGCATCGGCCAGGGCGAGCAGAGCCGTTGCCGCCAGCAGGCAGCGCCGCATCATCCGCTTGGCAGTCATGGCTCAGGGCTTCCGGACGGCGCGGTTCAGCTTTGCAGTGCCGGTCAGGACCGGATCGGCCGCAGACGTGCCGACTTCAACCCTCACTTCCTCGGCAGGCAGAACCCAACGCTGCGCCTTGGCGTCGAAGTCCGCCAGAACGCGCATATCCGCCGTCACCGTGACCTCCTTGCTCTCGCCCGGCTTCAGGTCAGGCTTGGCCCAACCGACAAGCCGCTTGGCCTTGCCGGGCCGCGTGACATAGACCTGAGGCACGTCGGCACCCGCGCGCTGGCCGCTGTTGGTGACGGTGAAACGCACGGTCAGCGCCTTGCCGCCGGTCGTCTTCAGCCCGTCGTAGCGGAACTGCGTGTAGCTGAGGCCATGGCCGAAGGGATAGAGCGGCTTCAGACCCTTTTTGTCGAACCAGCGATAGCCAACATCCGATCCTTCCGGATAGCGGATCTCGAACGGCTTCGTACCAGCCTGAATGCCGTAAACCGCGCGCGTTTCCTTGTCCGCCGGAGGAGCGGCCGAACCCGGCAGCACCGGATTTGGCAACTGGTCGACCGATGCCGGGAAAGTGACCGGCAGATGGCCCGACGGATTGACCTTACCAGTCAGGATGCGGGCGATGGCCGTTCCGCCACGCTGGCCGCCATACCAAGCCGACAGGATGGCGGGCACCTTGTCACGCCAGGGCATCAGCACGGCATTGCCGGTTTCCAGAACCACCACGGTCTTGGCATTCGCGCCAGCGACCGCGTCGATCAGCGCATCCTGCCCTTCGCCCAGCAAGAGATCGGGCTGATCCACCGCTTCGGTGGCAAATTTTTCGGCAAAGACGATCACGACGTCCGCCGCCTTCGCAGCAGATGCGGCGGCCGCTGCATCCTTGCCGTCCAGATAGCTGATCTGCGCGCTAGGCAATTCGGCGCGCAGGGCGTCGAGCGGCGCGGTGCCGCCGTAGCCGCGCTTGGCGAAACCGGCAGCCGGACCGCTTTCCGCACCCTTGCCGACGCGCTTGAGGCCACCCACAGGGTTGACCTGGCTCGATCCGCCGCCACCGGGCACGCCGACATCGGCATTGCCGCCAACGACCAATATCTTCTTCGCCGATGCAGCCAAGGGCAGGATGCCGCCCTCGTTGCGCAGCAGGACAATGCCCTGCTCGGCTGCACGCTGCGCGACTTCGGCATTGGCGTCATAGTTGATCGGCTGGCCCGGCTTGAGCGGATTTTCGGCCAGGCCATGCGCATAGATGGCATAGAGCACGCGCCCGGCAGCCTTGTCGACGGCGGACTGCGGAACTTTGCCGTCCTGCACCGCCTTGACGAGCAGATCGGAGAAATAGCGCTTGCCGTCGAGCTGCTCGCCCGACTGCTGGTCCAGCCCGGCCAGGATCGCCTCGGTCGAATGGACCGCGCCCCAGTCGGACATCACGAAGCCCTTGAAGCCCCAATCGCGACGCAGCACATCGTTCAGGAGAAACGCATTCTCGCAAGCGTAGGTGCCGCCAACACGGTTATAGGCGCACATGACCGAACCGGGATTGCCGCGCTCGATACCGATTTGAAAGGCGAGCAGGTCGCTTTCCCGCATCGCCGCCTCGTCCATTTCCACAGAGGCGACATTGCGGCCGGTTTCCTGGTCGTTGAGGGCGAAATGCTTGATCGTGCCGATGATGTTGTTGGACTGCACACCGGCAATCTGGCCGCCCACCAGCACGCCACCGAGCAGCGGGTCTTCCCCCAGATATTCGAAATTCCGGCCCGCGCGAGGATCACGCACAAGATTGACGCCGCCCACTAGCATGACGTTGAAGCCCTTGGCTCGCGCCTCCGACCCAATCATCGCCCCGCCTGAACGGGCGATTTCTGCATCCCAGCTAGAGGCCAGCGACAGGCCGGAGGGCAGAGCGGTCGCGACATCGCCCTTGCGCATTTCCATGAGGTTCGAAACGCCCAGGCTCGCGTCGCTCTCGATCAACCGGGGCACGCCGAGGCGCTCGATCCCCTCGATGAAGCCAGCGCCGATCGTCACACCCTGCGGCCTTTTGGCGGGGGGCAGAATCGACGGCATGGGGCCATGGAGCAGAGTGATCTTCTCTTCCGGCGCCATTTTCGCGAGCGTTTCGGCAGCACGCCGATCAGGCGCGCGCGTCGAAGTCTTCGCTTGCCCGATGAGCGGCGTCAGCATCGTGCCCATGGCAGCGAGGCACAAGAGCGACGTTGTCTTTTTCATGATGATGAGCCCTCTCCGGTCATGGACATATTTCGGATCTTGATAGTTCGGTTTAAATAGACTCGCGTCAGCATGGCGTCAATATTCGATCGGTTGCGTTCGATTTATTTTCGAACGGCCATTGCTTATAGCGGATGTCTGAGCCAGAGATGTGACCATGGCCGCGACAAAGATCCAAAAAGCATTCACGCCCAAGAGAGGCAGACCCGACGCGAAGCAGGTCGCCGCCATCGATGAGGCAATTCTCGCCACCGCCAGCCGCATGTTCCTGGAGTCAGGGTATGACGCTGTGGCGATGGAAAATATCGCGACGGCGACCGGCGTGTCGAAGGGCACGCTTTACGCGCGCTATCCGTCGAAGGAAGCCTTGTTCACGAAGGTGATCCAGGATCGCGTCGATAAATGGTCGGCCGTGTCGTCGCAGGAAGATTATCTCCTCACGGACGATATCGGCGAGCGGCTGTACCATCATGCGCGCACCATCGCCCGATCATTTCTGCAGACCGACGTTCAGGCTTTCAAGCGCCTGACGCTCGCTTATCGGGACCGGTTCCCCGAACTGGCCAAGGCGCTTTATGAGGCCGGCTATATCTACATCGTCCAGCTTATCAGCCGCGACATTCAGGAGGCGGCAAGGCGCGATGGGATACCGGTACGCAATCCTGATGTCATTGCCCGCCTGTTCGTATCGACGATTTCGGGATGGGAAGTTCAGGAAAGCAGCGGCGGGCCGGTCGCCGAAGAGGATATATTGAAGGCCGCCCGCGACACAGTTGATCTTTTTATGGCCGCACGCGCAAGTTGGTGACTTGAATTTAGAACGATAGCGTGCGATATAGATGATCTCGAAAATGGAGGATCCTGATTCATGCGTCTTTTGATTCTTGCTACGGCAGCCCTCGCCATTGCGACGCCTGCTCTGGCGCAGACCGCCGCGTCGGCACCCGCGGCTGCTGCCGTCAAGGGCAAGCTGAACACCACTGACACCGATCTGGGCACGCTGCTCGACAACCCTGCCGCTAAGGCGATCGTCGAAAAGCATATCCCCGGCATGACGACCAATGATCAGGTCGAAATGGCTCGCGGCATGACGCTGAAGGCGATTCAGCAATATGCCAGCGAAGAAGTCACGGACGCCCGCCTGGCTGCGATCGACGCAGATCTGGCGAAGCTGCCCTGATTTTACGACCCCGGGTCGCACAGAGGAAGGGCGCGCAAGCGCCCTCAGACTGCTGACAAACCCCGTCGTTATTGCGGCGGGGTTTTCTTTTGAAGATTTTGCGGTGCTGGTTTTGTGAGAATGGCGGTGGGCGATCTTGTTCAAGCCGGGCGGGGGTTTGGCTGGCGGGTCAGGGCGAGGGCGATCTTCTTGATGTTCTGGGCGGCTGCGGCGAGGAGGCACTGGCAAGCGACCCTTATTCGGCCTCGGAAGCGCGCATAACGGTGACCATGTAGCTGCTTGGCGTCGGCGAAGGAGCGCTCGACGGTTTCCTTGCGGCGCTTGTAGACGGCCTTACCCCAGGGGGTGAGACGATGGCCCTCGCATCGGTCCCTGGCGTCCTGCCAGACATGGCGGGTGATGACGCGTTGGGGCTTGGCGGCGCTGGTGCAGGAGGCGAGCAGCGGGCATTGCCGGCAGATCGCAGGATCAGACTTGTAGTGGCGATAGCCATGGCGATCGGTCGTGGCATAGGGCAGCAGCTGGCCTTCGGGACAGCGATAGCTGTCCTGGTCCGGTTCCCAATGGAAGCGGCTCTTGCGCATCATGCCAGGCTTAGGCGGGGTCGGGTTGCGATAGCCGGTGACACCAAGAATGCCGCGCTCCTCTAGCCCTTGAGCAATGCCCGCAGTGGCGTATCCGGCATCGAGCCCCACCGCCGCGACAGGAAAGCCGAAGCGCTCGCGCTGCCGGTCGAGGCGTCCGAGATAGACGATCGAATCATGCACATTGGCAGGCGTGGCAAAAGTATCGGTGATGATCCCTAGCCGCCCGTCCACGGTGCGGTGGTCGAGATAGAAAAAGCCCTTGGGCTTGCCGTCCCGGACCATATAGCCGCTCTCCGGATCGCTGCGCGACAGCTTGGTCTCGGCCTCAACGGCCCTGCGCTCCTTAGGCTTAAGCGGCTTGAGGCCGCGTTCCCGTCGCTCCTGGGTAATCGCGGCGTCGAGCGCCTCCCAATAATCCGAGCACGATTTAGCGACGACTGCCTTGTCATATTTGTTCTTGTTGGCGTTGGCCTTAAGGTGGGTGCTGTCGGTGTACAGCACGGTACCATCCACCAGGCCATGGCCGATCGCCTGCTCGACAATCCGGTCGAATATCTCCTGCGCCACACTCGTGTCGCCATAGCGGCGCCGCCGGTTCTGCGACAGCGTCGAGGCATCGAAGACCGCATCGGTCAGCCGCAGCCGCAGGAACCAGCGATAGGCAACGTTGACCTGGATCTCGCGGACAAGTTGCCGTTCCGAGCGAACCCCAAACAAATAGCCAAGGAACAGCGCCTTGAACATCAGTGTCGGATCCAGCGCAGGCCGCCCATTGTCAGAACAGTAAAGCGACGCCGTCAGCTCGTGGATGAACGAAAAATCAATCACCGCGTCGATCTTGCGCAGCAGGTGATCCGCAGGAACCAACTCCTCGAGTGTCACTATCTCGAGCGCAGTCTGCTCAGGTCCAGGCTCTCTCAGCATAGCCTACAGAATCACAAACCCCCAGCTCACGCCAGGGGTTTGTCAGCAGTCTGAGGGCGCGCAAGCGCCCTTTCTTTTTGCCCGAAACATTTGTGCATTTCAGGCGCACGCGCCTGCGCTCTGCCACTGCCCGATATCTTCGTGCATGCAGCCTCATTTGAATGGCGCGCTCAGGATTCGGGCCCCGCTCTCCCCAAGGCCGAACAGGCACTCTGCCTTCTCCGAACCGCGGCCAAGCGTCGCAGGCAAAGAAAAGGCCGGCATATAGCCGGCCTAGTAGGTGTAGGAGAGTGCCTGGAAGGCAGTCCCCAATTGAACGTCTATGTTCGATTGGTCAAGCGATAAGTGAGTAAACGCTAATATCGCCTCACTATGTGGGGAAAGGATCATCGTCCCCCGGCTGAGGCGGCGTCACGAACCGGGCGGCGCGCGGCGCGATCCAGCGTTCGATGCTCTCCACAATTTCATAGATCACCGGGACGAAGATGAGCGACAAGGCGGTGGACGTGATCAAACCGCCGATCACCGCGAGCGCCATGGGCTGACGGAACTCCGCACCCTCCCCTATCCCGAGCGCGGTGGGCAGCATGCCCGCCGCCATCGCGACGGTCGTCATCACGATCGGCCTTGCACGCTCACGGCACGCATTGCGCAGCGCCTGCGTCATCGGCGTTCCCGCCCGTTCCTCCTCGATCGCAAACTCGACGAGCAGGATCGAGTTCTTGGCGCACAGCCCGAGCAGCATCAGCAAGCCGATCATGGCGGGAAGGTCCAGCGTCTTGCCAAAGAGGACAAGCGCGGTGAAGGCGCCAAGCAGCGACAGCGGAAGCGCGGCAAGGATCACCACCGGCTTGAAGAAGCCCTTGAACAACAGAACCAGGACGGAGAATGTCAGGCCGATGCCTGCAACGATGGCGATCAGGAAGCCGCCGAACAATTCAGCCATGGCTTCCGAATCGCCCTCACGCGCTTGCTGCACGCCCTTGGGAAGATTGCGCATCACCGGCAGCGCCGCGACTTCTTCCAGCGCCTGTCCCAATGTCCGCCCGGCGATCAGGTCAGCTTCCACCGACACGCGGCGTTCCCGGTCATACCGCACGATCTTTCCGGGACCGGCCTTGAACCGGATATCGGCGACGGCCGACAGCGGCGTCGTCTGGCCATCGAGTGTCGGGACCCGCAGGTTGGCGATCGTATCCAGATCCTGACGCGATCCTTCCGGCAGGCGCACGCGTATCGGGACGCGTTCGTCGCCATCGGAATATTTGGCAACGCTGGCGTCTATGTCACCGATGGTTGCGACGCGCAGGACCTGCGCCAGGGTGCGGCTATCCACGTTGAGGCGCGCAGCCTCCTCCGGCCGGGGCGTCACGATCAACTCCGGACCGGCAGGCGGAGGCGCAGGGCGCGGATCCGAAATCGACCGCACGCCACGCATCTGGCGCAACAATTCGATCTGCGTGCGCTCCAGCGCCTGCCCATCTTCTCCCGCCAGCACGATGCTGACACCCGCACTGCCGAACGAACCCTGGTTCGACAGGCGAATATCGGGCACATCGCGCAGCTTGGGCCTTATGATCTGGCGGAACTGGTCCGTGGTGACGTCGCGGTGCTCCTTCAGCACGACCGTCAAGGTCCCCGACCTCAGATCATCGCCGTCGCTAAAGCCCCCTGCGGTCGAACCAACCTGCGCAAAGACGCGCTCGACGGCGGGTTCGGCCAGCAGCATCTTCGTGGCTGTGTTCACCGCGCGCGCCATGTCCTCGCGCGTGGCGCCGGGAGGCCCCTGCACCGCCACATAGAGATAGCCGGGATTGCCGACCGGCTGGAAACCCACTGGCGTAAGGCTGGCGAGCAGCAGCGACAACAGGAAAATGCCTGCACCGATCGCCATGGTCATCCACCGATGCGCCAGCGCCCAATCCAATATGCGGCCGTAGATCGGATTGACCGGCTGCTTTTCCCGATGCGTCCTGTCCTTCAACGGCACCAGGAAATAGGCGGCCATCAGAGGCGTGAGCAAACGCGCGACCACCAGGGAGAAAAGCACCGCGACAGCGACGGTCAGGCCGAATTCGCGGAAAAACTGTCCTGCCTGGCCCGGTATCAGCGAAACCGGCGCGAACACCGCGATGATCGTCGCCGTGGTCGCAATGACCGCGAGGCCGATGGCGTCGGCCCCGATCAGCGCGGCGCGATAGGGGCTTTCCCCCGCCTCGATGCGCTTTTCGATATTTTCAACTTCCACGATGGCGTCATCGACCAGGATGCCGATCACCAGCGTCAGCGCCAAGAGCGTGATGCTGTTGAGGCTGAAGCCCATGGCGGACATCATCACGAAAGTCGGGATCAGCGACAGCGGCATGGCTACGGCAGCGATGATCGTCGCCCGCCAGTTACGCAGGAAGAGATAGACGACGAGGACGGCGAGGAAGATGCCCTCGATCAGCACATGCTGGGTCGAAGAGAAGCTGCGGCGGGTGGAATCGACGGTGGAAACCAGCTTGGTGAAAATGACGCCCCGATGATCCGCCTGAAGCTGATCGATCGCCTTGACCACCCGGTCTTCCACGCTGATGTCGCTCGCATCGCGCGTCTTGCTGACCTGGATCGCGGTCACCGGCCTGCCGTCGAGACGCGCGAAGCTACGCTGCTCGGCCGCGCCGTCGCCAATCTCGGCAATGTCGGACAGGCGCACATAGCGGCCCTGGACAGGGATGGAGAGCGCCCGCAACCGGTCGATCGTAATGGACGATCCCAGCACGCGGATCGTCTGTTCGACCGCGCCGACGTCCGCGCGGCCGCCCGGATCATCGCTGTTGAAGGCGGCAAGCGCATTGTTGACCTGCGGCGCGGTCACACCGAGCGCGACCATGCGCTGCGCATCCAGAACCACGTTGATTTCGCGCTCTGCGCCGCCGATCCTCCGGACCTGCGCCACGCCAGCTTGAGCCTGCAAAGCGCGGGTGACGACCTTGTCGATGAAGCGCGACAATTCGGTGTCGCCCATACCTGGCGCGCTGACCGCATAGGTCAGGATCGGCGCGTTATCGATGTCCAGCCTCTGCACCAGCGGCGGATCGATACCGCTAGGCAGTTCGACGCGCGCCCGCTCCACGGCAGTGCGGACGTCATCCGTCGCCTTCTGCATGTCGCTGTGGAGCTCGAATTCGACCGTCGTGGTTGATGAGCCGAGTACGGCGGTCGAGCTGATATGCTTGACCCCGGCCACGCCGCTAAGGGCGTTCTCTATGGGGCGGGTAATCTGATTTTCAACTTCGCTGGGCGCAGCGCCATTTTGCGTGACGGTAACGCTGACGACAGGGAAGTTCACATTGGGGAACTGCTTGATGGGCAGTCCGACATAGGCGACGATGCCCGCAATCGTCAGCAGGATGAACAGCGATACGACCGGAATCGGATTGCGAATGGCCCAGGCGGAAATGCGCATGGCTTAGGTTCTTCCGCCGGGCGCAGTCCGGACCCGGTCGCCTTCCAGCAGGAACGCGCCGCCGCCCAGGACCGCTCGGGCGCCGGGCTTCGCGCCGCTCAATATTTCGACCATGCCCGCTGCACGCCGTCCCGTGCGCACCGACACGCGATGAACGCGGTCGCCCTTGTCCAGCAGCAGCATGTAAGCGCCGTCCGCATCATAATGCACCGCCTTTTCAGGGGCCGCCAGGACAGCCGTGCTTTCCTTGACGAAACTGGCTTGGGCAAAGCCACCCGGCCGCAGATCGGGACTGACGGGCAGGGCGATGCGGGCCCTCGACAAGCCGGTCTGGTTATCGACGCGCGCGCCCAGCAGGCGCACCCTGCCGTTGATCTTCGCGCCCGACGCCAGCGTAACGACAGCAGGGTCGCCGATGGCCAGAGTGCCCATCGCCGCTTCGGCAACTTCGGCATCCAGTTCCACCAGATCGTCGCGTGCGATGGTGAACAGCACCGTGCCCGATGCGGAGGGTTCGCCCGGCCGGGCGGAACGCTGAAGCACGCGTCCTGCGACAGGCGAACGCACGATCAGCCGCCGCTGCCGCGTCAGCAGATCGTCAAGCTGCGCCTTTGCCACGCCGACCGCCGCCTGCGCCGAACGGGCCGCTATCCGTCGCTGATCGATCGCCTCCTGCGAAAGCACGCCCTGATTGTCGAGCCCAGCAACGCGGCCTGCCTCCATCCGCGCCTTTTCATAAGCCACCTGCTGCTGGCTGAGCTGCGCGCGCGCCTGATCTATCTGGGAGCGCAGCAGCGTGTCGTCCAATATGGCAAGCACCTGCCCCGCGCCGACCCGGGCGTCTTCTTCCACCAGCACGCGAGCGATACGGTAGCCTGACAGTTCCGGCGCGACCGCCACTTCCTCCCGCGGGATCAGCCGGCCCGAAGCGCTAAGCCCGCCATCCAGTGCGCGCTGCTCGATCCGAGCGACGGTCACGGTGGGCGGCGGCGGCTCCTTCGCGCCGTCCTCGCCGCCGCCGCATGCGGCGAGCAGCAGCGTGAAGGGCAGCGTCAGGGCAATGGGACGCAGCTTGATGGTCACGGCATTTCCTTGGACTGGATCGGCAGAATGATGGCGGGTTGGTCGGGGGCGGTCGCCGGGTCAGCAGGGCTCCAACCCCCGCCCAATGTCCTGTACGCGGCAACAATGTTGTTGAGCGCCTGCGTCCGCGCAGTGGTGAGCGCCCGGCGCGCCGCACGCCAGGTCTGTTCGGACTGCAGCAGCGTTGTAAGGTCGGTCAGTCCTGCCTGATAGCCCTTGCGCCCCGTACTGAAGGCGAAGCGCGCCCGCTCTTCCGCCCGTGCCAGATCGGTGAGCCGCGTTCGGTCGGCGGTGACAAGAGCGAGCGCTATGTCGGCGTCGCGGAAGGCCGCCTGCACCGCTGCCTCATAACTGATGACCGCTTGCTCCCCCTGAGCCTGCGTCGCGCGCAGTTGCGCCATCAGGCGCGTTCGATCCAGTATGGGCAGGCTCAACCCCGCGCCCAGCGACCAGAGGCTCGACACGCCTCCCAGCGCGCCCGAGGTACGGCTGATGCTGCCGGTCCCCTGAAGGGTAAAGCGCGGAAAGAGCGCCAGCCGGTCAACCTGCACTGCGCTCGCCGCTGCCGCCAGCCGCGCTTCCGCCGCGAGTACATCCGGTCGGCGGGTCAGCAGCGTTGCGGGCAAGAGCGGCGGGACCGGCGGCGGCGTATCGAGCCGCGCTTCGATCGGCAGGCTTTCGGTCGGCGCATCGGGCCGCCCCACCAGCACCAGCAGCGATCGCTTTGCATTGCGCAATGCGGTTTCAACGCGCGTCAGTTCTGCCTGCGCCGTCGCGACATCGCCTTCCAGCCGCGCCGTCTCCCCCGCTGCGACCAGACCATGATCGCGGCCGAGTTCGGACGCCCGCGCCAAATCCCGCGCGATCCGCAGCACCTCCTGAGCATCGTCACGCTGCACCGCGAGCCCGCGTGCGTCGAACAAGGCGCTGGCGACGTCGGCAGCCAGACTGAGACGCGCAGCATGATAGTCATAGGCGGCCGCCACATAGCTGGCCCGCGCACCCTCCCCAATGGCGGCGAGCCGCCCGAACAGGTCCAGCTCCCAGCTCGGACTGAAGCTCAGCGACTGACTATCGCTCCTTGCTGTCGAACCGAAGGCATCGGTGCCCGACAGCTGACTGCCATCCTGCACCTTGGCCGAACCGCTCACCGCCCCTGTGGGCAGGCGTTGGGACAGCGACTGATCCCGGATGGCACGCGCCTCCCGCAGGCGAAAATAGGCGGACCGCGCATCCGTATTATAGGCCAATGCCTCGTCCACCAGCGCCGAAAGCTGCGGGTCGGCGAAGCGGTCCCACCATCTGTCCAGCGGTTCCGACGCAGCCCCAGTGGCAGGAGCCGCCTCAAACCGTTCAGGCAGGGCAAGCTTCGGCCGCGCCAGCTCAATCGATGGGGCGCAGCCGCAAAGCGCGGCGCAAAGCAGAAGCAAAGAGGAGCGCAGGCCCAAAGGCGGCAAGCGACGAACTCCGATCATGACGGTTGACCTCTCCGATAGCGGAGTGAATAAAAGAAACAAGATTGTTTATTTTCGAACCATCGATTTTTTGCCAGGGACGCCGCCCATGACTGACAACCCGCCCGCTCGCCGCCCAGGCCGCCCCCGCCGCGAGGAAAGTGCGGAAATCGAGCATCGGTTGGTCGAAACCACCATGCGCATGCTGGTCGAACATGGGCCCAGCCTGACGATGAACACGATCATCACGGCTTCCGGCCTGTCGCGGAAGACGGTGTACGCCCATTATCCGAACAAGCCCGCCCTCTTCGCCGCGGTCGTGCGGCAAATGCTCGGCTACGCGCTTCAACCCTTGGCCGTGCCGCCACGCGATCGCTGGCAGGAAAGCCTCCTTTCCTTCGTCGAACAATGCCTCGCTGAAGTGTGCGAGCCCTATGCGACGGCGATGCGGCGGCTGTTGATGCTGAACTCATCATTCTTTGAGGAAGCGCGGCCGCAGATCGAGCAAGTGGTGGTGCGACGCTATCTCGATCCTCTTGCCGCCTATTTGCAGTCGCTGGTGGATCAAGGGATCTTGCCCGATCAGGATGTGGGATTTGCAGCGGAATCTCTGACCAGCCTGATCCTGTCGGAATCACATCGCCGCTTCTTTCAGGGTGAAGCAGATGACAGTGTCGATGCCGTGCAGCTCAACCGTCATGCGCGGCGGCTGACCGCCTTGTTTTGCGGCGGCATCACAAGCCCCGCCGACCTCTAGAGCTTCGGTTTTTCCCGAACATCATTCCGGTCTGCGGGCGCCCATTCGCAAGATGCGTTACGGAACGTCCGGTTACAGAGTCATTTCGCACGCGATCGTTCAGAAAAATTGTTGCCTGCGTTGGTGACTCCGATATAGTGCACGCAAACGGCCCAAGATCACGAGAGCCGTTTTAACTGAAACATACCTCTTGGGGAGGATTATCGATGCGAATGAAGCGCGTTAAGCGCACGGCGCTCCTGTGCGCCAGTGTCTCTGCCTTTGCCGTACCGGGCGTGGCTTTCGCCCAGGCGGGTGCAGAAAATCCCAACGCCGACATCATCGTCACGGCCACCCGCCGCGAAGAACGGTTGCAGGACGTTCCGATGTCCGTGAACGTCGCTACGGGTGAACAGCTCGAAAAGTTCAAGATTTTCGACGTCAAGGACGTCTCCCAGCTTGCGCCGGGTCTTCAGCTGACCAACACGACCGGCCGCAACAATACGACCACCCTGCGCGGCATCACCTTCGATCCTGATCAGGGCACCGGGCCTGCAGTTCAGACCTATTATAATGAAATCCCTACGGATGCGCAGACGATCTTCACTGCGATCTACGACATCCAGCAGATCGAAGTTCTGCGCGGTCCCCAGGGTCTGTTGCGCGGCCTGTCGGCTCCCGCTGGCTCGATTACCATCGCCACGCGCAAGCCGAGCTTCGACGGCCCTGAAGGCTATTTGCAGGCTACCGGCACCGACCGGCACGCCTACAACGTCCAGGGCGGCGCCTCACTCGCCTTCAATGACACACTCGCGATCCGCGTTGCCGGGGTGGTCGATGGCAACCGCATCAACCAGGTACGAAACGTCAACACGGACCAATATTCACGCAGCCGTACGGAGAGCGGACGCATCACTCTGGGCTGGAAGCCAAGCACCGACTTCACCGCTTACCTGACCTATCAGTATCTGCATGCGGACAACCGCGTGTTCCAGCAGGTCGTGGGTGACGGCAATACGCCGCTTGGCATTTACCGGACTGTATTCGGCACGCCCTCGATCTTCGTTCCGCCCGCCTTTGGAGGCGGTCCTTTCGCCACCGACACGAGCGTGACTTCGGGTCCGCCACTGAGCGTCTCCGACCGCGGCTCCGTGCAGGAAGGCATCTTCCGCAACCAGAATGAAACCCATCTTGTCAACCTGCAGTTCGACTATGATCTTGGTCCGGCGACGCTGTCCTTTGTCGGTGCCCATCAATACAGCAAGTTGCAGATCTCCCGTGACCTGGATTCTGCGAATGCCATTCCGGGCTATATTCAGACGTCGAACGTGACCACACCGTACAAGGTCGATACGGCCGAACTGCGACTGAGTTCGAACAATGATGAAGGGCTTGGCTGGGGCGTCAGCGCATTCCGTTCCAAGCAGACCGGTACGACGTTCGTGGATCAGGATAGCAGCCTGCTCCTATACACTGTCTCGCCTACCGCGCAGGTTAATCCGCCCTGCGCACTGGTTGGCGGGGCTGCCGCTGGGTGCCCGGGCTTTTTTGCGCCCTACACCATTCCCAATCGATTGCCACTCAGGGCCTTGGTTACGGTGCCAGTGGACTCTCAGGTTTGGTCTTTTGCCGGGAATCTCCGCTACAAGACAGGCCCGCTGACTGTTCAGGGCGGCGTTCGCTACTCAATACTGAAGAAGGTGCAAACCACGCAGCAGCAGCTCGTCGGCTTCTTCAATACGCCTAACGTCGAGATTATTCCCCCAGCACTTCAACGCACCAAGAACACGCCGATCACCGGCGGTGCGACGATCAACTATGAAGTGACGCCTGATCTGAATATCTATGCCGCCTACGGCCATTCATTCCGTCAAGGCAGTTCAAAGGTCGCGGGTCCGGCTGTCGTTTCGGCCGATCTCATCCGCACCAATCCGGAAAAGACTGACTCGGTCGAAGTCGGCGTGAAGGGCGCGTTGTTTGATCGCAAGTTGAACTATAGCGTCGCGGCATTCTATCAGAAGCTCAACGGCTTCCTCAGCCGCTTCAACAGCATCTACTGGTCTTCGCCTAGCAATCCGGGCCAAACCAGCGGTGGCTTCGACTTCAACTATAATGGCGATGCGACGATCAAGGGCGTTGAAGCCTCCATCAATGCACGGCCAACACCCGATTGGGATCTGAACGTCAGCGCCGCCTACACCAAGGCTCGCTGGGACAATGCCCGACTGCCCTGCAATGATTATGCGGGCACTGGAACGCCCAACACCACTGGTACGCCCGCGGTTACCGGCCCTGGCAATGTCAGCTATTGCAACAGCAGCGACAAGCTGGCCAACACGCCTGACTTCAGCTTGAATGCCAATACGGAAGTCCGCTTCCCAATGGATACCGTCACGCCGTTCGTCAGCGCGCTGCTGACCTACACGCCAAGCTATTACTGGTGGCAGTCGCAGTATCGCTTCAAGCATCGTGAGCTGGTCAACCTGTTTGTCGGCGTCCGTTCAAACGACGACAAATGGGAACTCAGCGCCTTCGCGAAGAATGTGCTCAATCAGAAGCGCATCACCAATATCTCGCTGGGCGAAGTGCAGACCAACGCTGTCGTGGCTGGCTCCTTCCAGTCGGGTTACAGCACGGTGAACGTGACGAACCCACGCGAAATTGGCGCGACCTTGACCTTCAACTGGTAGCAGCTTTCCGGCTAGCCCTCAGGGGAGAATGCCGGAACTGCGAGAACTGAACCCTGTCCTCGCCTCCGCGAGGGCAGGGTTCTGCTTTTTGGGCCGACACTCCCTTTCCTCCAGCTCCGCCCTTGCGCAGACCGTTGCGGATCAGCATGGAGGCCACGGCCGCGCCGGTGAGGCCGCATGTTCAACGAAGCCAGGGAAGCCAGATTGACCCAGCCACCCGCCGTCCCTGCCAAGCGTGCAGGCCGCCCGCGACGGCTAACGACCAGTCAGCTGGTCGAGGCGGCGATCGCCCTTGGCCTGGAGGATTTGACGATGTCTGCGCTGGCGGAACGGCTCGGCGTGCGTGTCGCAGTCCTCTATAATTATGTGAAGGGCCGCGAGGAACTGATCAGCCTCGCTGCGCGCCACGCGATCAGCACTCAGCCATTCCCCGAGGATGTGGGCCAGGACTGGCGCGACTACGCCCTCGCCTATGCCCGCGCGGCTTATGACCTCTTCCGCAGCGACGCCCAGCTATTGCCCTTGGTGATGAACGGAAAGCTCAGCCCCGCCATCAAGATCGACAGCGTCGAAAGCTGGCTCGAAACCATGACGAAACATGGCTTTGCGGCCGCGGAAGCGCTCAGCATCCTGAAGGCGATCGACACTCTGGTCATGGGATCGGCGGTACTTGCGTCCCATGCGCGATCCTACGCCGCGGATTATTCCGCGAGCGTGCGTGACACGGTGAACAGCCGCCCGACTGCCGAACTGCCCCTGTTGGTCGCCAACCTGGAGAGCTTCGCGGCGATCGTTGACCCGGAAAATTGGGAACGATCGCTTCAGATGTTGCTCGACGGCATCGACGCCCAGAAGCGCGTCGGCGGCACCCCTCGCAGCTAGTAGCGCCCGACGCTCACAAGCGGCAAGCGGTTACGCCGCTAGTTCTGGCTCCCGCACAATGGCGGCGCTTCCCTGACGGTAGGCCGTGGGAGAGTCCCCGGTCCATGTCCGGAACGCCTGGCGGAAAGCATCGGAATCGCAATAATCCAACCGGACGGCGATTTCCTCGATGGACATGCCGGTCCTACGCAGCAGATGCAGGGCCAGCTCACGGCGGCAGCTTTCGCGCACCTGCCGATAGCTTGTGCCCTCCCGCGCAAGTTGGCGGCGCAGCGTGGCTTCGCTCCCGCCCAGGCTGCTGACGATCTCGCCGAAAGCGGGCAAACGGCCGGCATTTCGCAGCGCCGCCATCGCGATGCTCCGGACACGCATTTCGGCAGGCTGCCGATCCGCTTCCCGAACGCCGGACACGAACAACAGATTGTTCACCGGCCGCCGGTCAAGCTCATCGCCAGTCCGGACGACCGGATAGTCCAGCAAGGCGGCACTGAAATCAAAGCCGCTCCATCCTTCGTTCAGCCGCACCGGAAAGGGCAATTCGGGCAGGTCGAGGGCGCCAAAAACATCAGCCGAGTGGCTCAGCCAAGCGTGGCGAACAGGAATACGCAGGTCGATCAGCCAACCCAGCAAGCCATGTATCTCCATCATTCCAAACAGGTCGATCAGGCAGCGCGCGGGCGTCGATCCGCCCGAACGGATCGCTTGGAGTTGCAGCTGTGCGCCGTCGCCATGCGTGCGCAGCGTCATCTTGCCGCATCGCCAGTCGATCGCCTCGAAACATTCGCAACAGCGCATGATCGCTTCGCGCAAGGTTCGTGCCCCGGTCAGGCTGTATAGAACCACCCGCCAGTCGCAGGGGCGCAAGGTTTGATGCCCCGCCAGCAACGCATCCCTCCCCGCCAGCTCATTGGTGGCCCTGCTGGTAATGCGCGCGAGATCCGTGACAGGCAGGTCGCACAGTGACAGCCCCTCATCTTCCGCTCGCCCTACATGGCGGAACAATGGGGCGGTGGATCCGAAGACATCGGCATAGATCGCCAGAACACGTTCGGCGACGCTTTCGGCCAAATGCCATTCGCTCTGTCTGGGCTCTGCGGAGCGCACCTTCTCTTCCCCTGATTTTCGATCACTTTAGCGGATATGGGTGATGAGATAAATCTCCCAATTATCGGACTTTCAAAAAGAGGCTGCCCGAAAAAGCCGCGCCCCCTGATCGAAATTGGGGTGGCCGATGATCGGGAGAAGCGTCATCTGAAAGGGCTAAGCCGATTACTGAGCGTGCGAGAGGATATATGAAGGTGAGAGAGGACGCCGAGGGCTGTTCCACGGACCACATCAGCGCGGTCGCGCCCTGGCCAGGCGTGCGAAAATGAAGTTGCGCACCCTTTCCTCGCTCACGCTTGCAGGTGCTTGCCTGACGCTGGGCCTCAGCATCGCGTTCAACGGGGCGCGGGCGGACGAAGCGCACAGCAGCACCCCGGCCAGCCAGCTTCGGCGATTGACCGAAAGCCAGTATCGCAGCGTAATCGCGGACATTTTCGGACACGACATCAAGGTTGTCGGCCGGTTCGAACCCGATCTGCGCATCGATGGGCTGCAAGCGGTCGGCACCAGCGCGGTTTCCGTCACGGCTGCAGGGCTGGAACAATATGAAGGGCTGGCGCGCAATATCGCGGCCCAGGTGACGGATGAACAGCACCGGGCCAAGCTGGTCGGATGCGAACCGTCGGCCGCCGACAAGGATGGCGCTGCCTGCGCTCGCCGCTTCATCGAACATGTGGGGCCGCAGCTTTACAGGCGGCCCATGGCGGCAGCGGAAATCACCGCGCTGACAAATGAGACGGTTTCCGCCGCCAGCACGCTCGGCAGCTTCCACGCCGGTCTGGCCGCGACGCTCTCGGGCATGCTGACCAGCCCCGAATTCCTGTTCCGTGTCGATCGCCCGGCCCCGTCGCGGCGGAGTGTCGATGCCTGGTCGAAGGCCAGCCGCCTGTCCTTCCTTCTCTGGAACACTACGCCCGATCAGGCGCTGCTCAACGAGGCGGCCAGCGGCGCGCTGGATACAAAGGCCGGCCTTGCGAAGGCGGTCGACCGCATGATCGCCTCGCCACGCTTTGAACAGGGGGTCCGCGCCTTCTTCACCGACTATCTTCGCCTGGACGGCATGGACGAGTTGGCGAAGGACTCGCTGATCTATCCCGCCTTCTCGCGCACGGTTGCGACCGGACTGCGTGAGCAGACGCTCCGCACGATCAATTGGCTGCTGGTCGAGCAAAAGGGCGACTATCGCGATCTTTTCACCACGCGCGCCATCGCCATGAACCGGTCGCTGGGCCCAATCTACGATATACCGGTGACTAAAGCCGATTGGTACATTCATGAGTTCCCGCAGGGCGATCCCCGCGCCGGGCTTTTGACGCATGCCAGCCTTTTGTCGCAGCACTCGCATCCGGGCCGCACGTCCCCGACATTGCGCGGCGTGGCGCTGCGGGAAATATTCCTGTGTGAAAAAATCCCTGCCCCGCCCGCCAATGTCAATTTCGCCGTGGTACAGAATGTCGACAACCCGACGCTGAAAACCACGCGTGCGCGACTTCAGGCGCATCTTGACGATGAGGAATGCGCGAGCTGCCACCGCAAAACCGATCCGCTTGGCCTTGGCCTGGAGCAGTTCGACGGCGCGGGCCAGTTCCGCAAGGTCGAGCATGACGAGACGATCGACGTCACCGGTGATTTCGAAAAGCAGGCGTTCGATGGCGCTGCGGCGCTGGGCCGTCTGTTCCACGACAATCCGCGCGTCAGCAGCTGCCTGGTCCAGTCGGCCTGGCGCTATGCGCATGGCCGCAATCCGGCTAAAACCGACAGCGCGGACATTGCGCGGTTGAATCAGAATTTCACCACGGACGGCTACCGCTTCACTGCCCTGATGCGCGCCATAGCGCTCGATCCGGCGCTCTTTGCGATGCCGCGCCTCGTACCGGATCGCCGCGCCGCGATTGTCCGTAGAACCAAGGAGTCTGGCTGATGGTTGATGGAACGACTAGGCGGGGATTCCTGCTGCGGGGCGTACTCGGCGGGGGTGCTGTCACCCTCGGACTGCCGTTGCTGGACGCTTTCCTGAACGATAATGGCACGGCCTTCGCCGCCACGTTGGGCGGAGGCAGGCTGCCGGTGCGCTTCGGCACCTGGTTCTGGGGATGCGGCATGATCCCCGACCGCTGGCAACCCAAGACAGTGGGCGCGGACTATGACCTGCCGCCGCAATTGGCGCCGATCGCCAAGGTGAAGCAGCATGTCAGCGTCCTGACCGGCTTCGACGTGCTGCTGGATGGGAAGGGCAACCTGCCTCATCTGTCGGGCAATACCGCCGTGCGAACAGGTGCGCCGACCGACGATTGGCTCGGCATCCGCGCCCCCACGCTGGATGTGCTGATCGCCGACGCGATCGGCGGCGGTTCCTTCTTCCGCTCGCTCGAACTGTCGGCGGACGGTGATTCGCGCACCAGCTACTCCTTCCGCGACGGGCGCAGCATGAACTCCGCGACGCCCAGCGCGGTTGAGTTCTACCGCAAGATTTTCGGGCAGGATTTCAACGATCCCAACAAGGCGGATTTCACGCCCGACCCCCGCATCATGGTACGCCGCAGCGTATTGTCAGGCGTGACGGAGCAGCGCCAGGCGCTGCAAAAGCGTCTGGGTGCTTCCGACAAGGCCCGGCTCGATCAATATTTCACCTCGGTCCGCGAGATGGAAGGAAAGCTGGCGCTGCAATTGCAGAAGCCCCCGCCGGCCGAAGCCTGCGTCGTGCCGCAAGAAGCGCCCGCCGTGTCGGGGGACATCACCGATGTCGATCGGCGGAAGAATAATCATCGCCTGATGGCGGAAATGCTGGCGATGGCGCTCGCCTGCAACCAGACGCGCGTGTTCAACATGACCTTTTCCACCGCCGCCTCCGACTTGCGGCAAGCGGGTCAGACGACCGGCTATCATCAAAGCACGCATGAGGAACTGATCGACCGCTCCATCGGCTATCAGCCGACGGTCGATTTCTTCGCCACCCGCAACATGGAAGCCTGGGCGGACTTCGTTTCCGCGCTGGCCGCCGTCAAGGAAGGCGATGGCACCCTGCTCGACAATATGCTGGTCTTCGCGCATTCGGACGTATCCTATGCGAAAAACCATGACGTCCTGGGCATCCCTGTGATGCTGGCGGGCAAGGCCGGCGGAAAGGTGAAATCCGGCTTGCATATCCAGGGCGGTGGAGAGACGATCAGCCGTGTCGGCCTGACCCTTCAGCAAGTGATGGGAATGCCTGTGGATTCCTGGGGGCTCGACGCCATGAACACCAAACGGCCGGTGAGCGAAATACTCGCCTGACGATGACAGCAACAATGAGGCAAAAGATGAAGCGATCCTATTCCGCGGCTTTCCTGGCGTTCGGCATGCTGGCCAGCTACGCCGCCTACGCTGCGGCGCCTGCAGTCACCAACGCGATCAAGGCCCGCCAGGCGAGCTACAAGGAGATCGGCGGAGCATTCAAAAGCATCAATGACGAGCTGAAGTCGGGCGCGCCCGACATGAACAGCGTCAAGCCGCTGGCGCGTGACATCGCCGCACGCGCCGCACTGCTGCCCAAATATTTCCCGAAGGGCAGCGGTCCGGAGGCCGGTCTCAAGACCCGCGCCAAGCCCGAAATCTGGAAGGATAACGCCGCCTTCGTGAAGCTTCAGGGCGACATGATCACCGCCGCGCGCGCGCTGGACGCTGCCGCCGCGAGCGGCAACGTTGCCGGCCTCAGCGCAGCACGAAACACGCTGGGCGGCGCCTGCAAGAGTTGCCACGACCGTTTCCGCGCGGAGCTTTGATGGCGGAGGCGGACATGAGCAGCGCGCCTGCGCGCCTGCGCATCTGGGACCTGCCAACCCGTCTGTTCCACTGGACATTGGTGCCCCTGCTGGGGCTCGCCTGGTGGACGGCGGAAGAACGGATGCTCGATTGGCATCGGCTCGCAGGATACAGCATCTTCACGCTGCTGCTCTTCCGCCTCATCTGGGGCGTTGCGGGCAGCAGCACCGCTCGCTTTTCCCATTTCGTGGGTGGGCCCGGAAAGCTGTTCCGCTACGTGCGCGGTCATATGTTCAACCGGGGGGCGGCTCCGGCGCCCGGTCATAATCCGGTTGGCGGCTGGAGCGTTTTGGCGATGATTGCGCTGCTGGCGACGCAAGTCGGCCTCGGCTTCTTCTCGGTCGATATCGACGGCATGGAATCCGGCCCCTTCGCCTATCTGGTCGATTTTGACACCGGACGGGTCGCGGCGGAATGGCACGCGTTTGTCTTCAACATCATCCTGGCGCTGACGGCCCTGCATGTCGTGGCGATCCTCTTTTACCTGATCCATCGCCGCGATAACCTTGTCGGCCCGATGATCAGCGGATCGCGGCGATGGACTGGCGAACAGCCGGTTTTGCGTTTCGCGCCTGCATGGATGGCGCTAGTGATCTTCCTGCTGGTCGCAGGCGGCACTTGGTTGCTGATCGCGCAATTCGGCCGGGCCTGATCACAGAGCAAAGAATTATCGGAGAAGTGTAATGAACAGCAGACTGAAGGACCGCCGCATCATCGTTTTGGGCAGCGCCACCGGCATTGGGGCGGCGACTGTCAAGCGCCTGGCCGAAGAAGGCGCGCGGGTCTGCGCCGCCGACATCAATCTGGCCGGTGCAGAAGCGACTGCACAGGCGGCAGGCAACGGAGCTTTCGCCGTGCATGTCGATATTTCGGACGAAAAGTCGGTCAATGACGCCGTTCAGGCGGCCGTCGACCAGCTTGGCGGTCTGGACGGCGCGCATATCAACGCTGCCGATCTGCGCGTGATCATGGAGGATTCCGACGCTCTCGCCCTGGACCTCGCCGTGTTCGACCGCACGGTCGCGGTCAACCTGCGTGGGCACCTGCTGTGCACGCGCGCCGTTCTGCCGCATCTGCTGAAGAACAAGGAATCGGCGATCGTTTACACCAGTTCCGGCGCCGCCCATGGCGCTGAGCCTACCCGCCCTTCCTATGCGATGACGAAGGCGGGGGTGAACGCCCTGATGCGTCACGTCGCGTCGCGCTGGGGCAAGGAAGGGCTGACGGCCAATGTTCTTGCACCGGGTTTCACCGTTACCGGGGAAATGAAGAAGCAGATGGAAGCCAACGGCCCTGAAGCGGAAAAATGGGCGAACTTCTACATGGCGAAGACGCCCCACACCCGGCTGGGCGAATCCGAAGATCATGCCGCGGTGGTGGCCCTGCTGCTTTCGGATGACGGCCGCTGGATCAGCGGCTCGATCATTGACGTGAACGGCGGTTCGCTGATGCGCGCCTGATCATAGGCCGGTCTCTCTTTGAGGACCGGCTTGCTCAAAGGCCTCCTCCCCTCAACCGGGAAGGAGGCCTTTTCTGTTTGTCCATTACAGCGAGCTGAACTCGGATATGACGTCTGAAGCGTCCTGATCCCGTCAGGCCTGCAGATGCTTGGCCAGATGCTTGTTCATCTCGAACATGCTGGCCTTCTTGCCGCCGAAGATTTTCTCCAGCTTGTCGTCGGCCAGTATCTCACGCTTATCCTTGGGATTTTGAAGGTCATTGGCCTTGATATAAGCCCAGATCTTCTTGACCACTTCGCTGCGCGGGATCTTCTTGTCTCCGATGATGTCGGCCAGCTCGGGAGAGGGCGTCACAGGCGCGGTGATACCCCCGCGCGCGCCGCCAGTGGGCTTTCCCGTCTTCTTCACCTTGGCGACCGCCGCTTTGGTTTCCTGCTCGCCACGCTGTTCACGAGTCCGCGCCATGAAAATCTCCCTTGCTAAACGCTTGGCAGTTGATGATCAGGCTAAGTCGTGAGGAGCGAAAAAGTTGCCTGAAAGCGTGCAATCATTGGCGCTCAGGGCACTTTCCCGACCGTATCCGCAACATAGGCTTCGCGCTCGCCCATCGGCTTGGGATGGCCGACCGTCGTATCCTCAGCCGTCTGATGTTCGATCTCGCTGTTCAGCTCGGCTCCCAGGATCAGGATATAAGCGGACAGATAAAGCCACATCAGCGTGACGACCACCGCGCTAAGCGCACCATAGGTCGCACCATAATTGCCGAAGTTCGCTGCATAAATGCCAAAGCCCAGGCTGACCGCCAGCCACCCGGCCGTCGCCAACACCGATCCGGGTGTCAGCCAGCGCCACTGCGCATGATGCCGGTCGGGCGCATAGCGGTAGATCATGCTCAGGATCATGCTCGCGGCAAGCGCAGCGAGCAGCCAGAAGCCGACGCGGATCGCCGTTATGATGATGTCAGGTGCACCGGGCAGCAGCTGTTCCAGAAATGCCAGCGCCGCGATCGCGAAAATGGCGACCACCCCGGCAATCAACAAGCCGATCGTTATCAGACAGGCGAGCCCCGTCAGCTTGATGAAGCTGCGGCTCTCGTCCTCATCATAGGCGATGTTCACCGCCGTCACGATCGCGCTCGCCCCGTTCATCGCGCCATAGATGGACAAGGCGAGCGAGGCGATCAGGCCGAAGCCCTTCTTGCCAGCACCGCTATTGGTCACCGACAATAGTTGCTCGCCGATCAGACGCGCAGCTTCTTCTGGCAGCAGCCTGAACAACGATCGGAGATGGTCGGCAATGGTCGAAGGATCGGCGAACAGGCCATAGCACAGCACCAGCGCGGCCAAGGTCGGAACGAAGGCCAGAAAGCCGTAAAAGGCGACCCCGGCTGAAACCAGCCCGACATTGTCGGTGCTGCTTTCATTCCAGGTGCGGAGCAGGATGTCGCGCCACGCCTTGCGCGGCATCTCCCGCGGGCTTTGCGCCGTCCTGCCCCGGCCGCTTTCCTGTGCTGGCATGTTCACTCCCTTCTCTGTCGGGGAGCAAACATTTGAGAGGCCGGACTGATCCAGAGCCTAACCTGTCTTTGCGACTATCGCCCGTCCAGCGCCCGCACGGACACCTGCAACCTATCGAGCAAGGGCAGGCTGCGCACGACATTGCCGCTGAGTTCGCTCGCCGGCCGGCGGCAGAGTTGAAGCGCCGCTTCCGCCATTGCCTCCACCGGCTCGATATGGTCGCGCTCGTCCCATCCACCGACCGCCAGCGCTCCCTCGCTGGCAACCGCGCCGACGGGCGCCAGGGAATTCACCGCGATATTCTCCCGCGACAGCTCCACCGCCCAGCCAGCGGTCAAACGGTCGAGCGCCGCCTTGGTCGTGCCATACAGCGTCGCATGGCCATCCCGATTGAAGCGGATATAGCGATCATCCTCATCGTAAGGCGCCGGTGGCGGCAGGTCCGCCGTTGCGCTCGAAATATTGAGGATCCATCCCTCTCCCTGCGCACGGAGATGCGGCAGCGCCTGCTGGGACAGTTCCTGCGGCGCATGCAGGTTCATCTGAAAGGCCAGGTGGAAATGCTTCGGCTGCGCCTCCCAGATCGGTACGAAGCGGGACCAGGCGGCATTGTTGACGAGGATGTCGAGCCCCCCGAAATGCTCCACTGCAGCAGGCACGATCCGCGCCCGATCAACAGGATCAGCCAGATTGGCCTGGATCGGCAGGCACTCGCCGCCAGCGGCCCTGATGTGCGTTGCCGTTTCGGCAAGCGAGCCGGTCAGCTCGCCCCCGCCCGGCTCCAGGGTGCGCGCGACGATCGCGACCTTTGCTCCCTCGGCGGCGAAGCGGCGGGCGATGGCAGCGCCAATGCCACGGCTCGCCCCGGTGATGATGGCCACGCGGCCGTCCAACAGCTTCATGCTCCTCCCCTCCCGTTCTTCAATCCAGCAGCAGGTGCATCCTCCCGGTGGCGATCGGCTTGTCGCGATCCCCCTGCCAGCATATCGCATCCGCATTCACGACCCTGCGACCGACACGCACGAGCCGCGCCTGCGCATAGCTGTCGATCATCAGCCCGCCCCGCAGGAAGTCGAAGGACATGTTGATCGGCTTGGGCCAGGGCTCCCGGCGCTCTTGTGCGACAGCCTCCAGGCAGGCCAGCTCCAACAGGCTGGCGATGACGCCGCCATAAAGAAAGCCCGTGCGGCCTTCGAGCGAAGGCGTGGCCGGCATCATCAGCGTCACAGCGCCATCGTCCGTGGTGACGCTCCGGATGCCGAGCATCTGCGCATAGGGCGTGCGCGCGATCATGGCTCTTCCGTGAAGAAAAAGCTGGCGGTGGCGGCGGCGATCGGACTGGCCGGATCGCCGTCATGGACATCGCAACGGGTGAAGGCGACCTTGCGGGTGACATGATGGCAGTGCGCCCGCGCGTGGATGGTCTGCCCCGCACGAGCGGGCCGCAGATAGTCGATGTGCAGGTCCAGCGTCGCCATGCCCCGCCACTGCCGCGTCCGCGCGATGATCGCCGCGCCCGCTGCCGCGTCGACCAGCGAGATGATCGGACCGGACGACACCAGCCCCGCCTCTGCGTCCATGAGGAATCCAGGCGCGAAAGGACAGGCCAGCTCCGCCCAATCGGGTCCATTGTCCACCGTATAGATGCCCAACAGCGCATGATGCCCCCGCGGCGGCAGGTTCTTCAGCCGCTCGAAGGCATCATCTTCCTGTGCCACTCAGGCTGTCCCGCGCGGCTCGCGCGGCAAACCCAGCCCGCGTTCTGCAATCAGGTTGCGCTGAATCTGGTTGGTGCCGCCATAAATTGTGTCGGATCGCGAAAAGAGGAACAGATTGGGCAGCGTATCCCACTCATAATCCGCATGATCGCTAATCTCGCCGCCCTGCCCCAGCACGTCCATCGCCAGCTCGCCAAGGTTTCGCCGCCAACTCGCCCATTGGATTTTGTAGGTCAGCGCCGCGCCGTCGATACGCGAATGATCCGTCTGCGACAGCATCCGCAACGCACCATAGCGCATCAGCCGCAGCCCGACTTCCGCCTTCGCCAGCCGCTGCCGGATCAGCGGATCATTGGCCGCGCCATTGGCCTTGGCCGCCGCAATGATCTCGTCCAGCTCGTTGCGGAAACCCATCTGCTGTCCCAGCGTCGATACGCCGCGCTCGAACGCCAGCAAGCCCATCGCAATGCGCCAGCCGTCTCCCGCCGCGCCGATCAGGCTGTCCGCCGGGCAGCGCGCATCGGTGAAGAAGGTCTCGTTGAACTCCGCATCGCCATTGATCTGGCGGATGCCCCTGATCTCGATGCCCGGCTGATCGATCGGCATCATCAGGAACGTCAGGCCCTTTGGACCTTGCGACCCTTCCTCGCTGCGCGTGACGACGAAGATCCAGTCGGAAATATGCGCCAGGCTGGTCCAGATCTTCTGTCCGTTTACCACCCACTCGTCGCCTTCCAGCCGCGCCTTGGTGCGGACGCTGGCCAGGTCGGACCCCGCATTGGGTTCAGAGAAACCCTGACAGAAAATCGTCTTGCCCGCCGCGATCCCGGGCAGGAAGCGCTGCTTCTGCTCCTGCGTGCCGAAGGTGAGGATGGTCGGGCCAGCCAGTTCGATGCCGATGTGGTTGACGCGTCCAGGCACTCCGGCGCGGGCATATTCCTCAGCGAAGATCACCTGCTGGGCCAGCGTCGCGTCGCGGCCGCCCCATTCCTTCGGCCAGCCGATGCAGGACCAGCGATAGGCGGCGAGCTGCTGCTCCCATTCCTTGCGCCGCTCGGGGCTTCCGGTCAGTTTCGTGACGCCCTTGATGTCGCGGAATTCACCCGACATCTGGCCGTTCAGCCAATCCGCGCATTCCTGGCGAAACAGTTCGTCTTCCGGGGAAAAACCGAGTTTCATGCTGCTTCTCCCAGGATCATCGTGGCGATCTTTTCGCGGTGCCAGTTGCCGCTGCCCAACATCGTCTGGAGCGATCGGGCGCGCTTGAAGAAGAGGTGCGCGTCATGCTCCCAGGTGAAGCCGATGCCGCCATGAAGCTGGATCATGTCCCCCGCGCAGCGAAAAAACGTGTCGGCGGCGAAGGACTTGGCCGCATGGATCGCCATCGCCGCCTCGTCCGATGCTTCATCGACGGCGCAGGCGGCCCAATAGACGGCCGAGCGCGCCTGCTCGATCTCTATCATCATGTCAGCCAGCCGATGCTTGTATGCCTGGAAGGAGCCGATCGGGCGACCGAACTGGATGCGCTCCTTGGAATAGGCGACGGTGCGGTCCAGACATGCCTGCGCGCCCCCCAATGCCTCCGCCGCCACGGCGATGAAGGCAGCGCGATGCGCGGCGGCCAATGCAGCGGCTGCGTCGGGCAGAGGTTCGCCCGGAACGTCCTTCAGCTGCACATGGGCTAAGGGGCGGGTCTGATCCATGCTCGTCTGGGTATCGATACTTACCCCCGGCGCATCCGCGCGGACGATCCAGACCTGTCGCGTGTCGGTGACGACGAACAGGTCGGCGTTGGCGCCATGCGTGACAAAACGCGATCCGCCGGTCAGCCGGTTCCCCTGCGACTGGAGGCTCGCATCGTGGAAATAGCCGGCTACCACATCGCCGGAGATGATCTGGGGCAGCCATTCCGCACGCTGCGCCTCGCTTCCGCCAGCCGCGATCGCTTGACCTGCCTGCACCAGGCTGCCGAGCATCGGGAAAGCGGCGACCTGCGCGCCCGCGGCTTCCGCAATGATCGCGAGTTCGACCATGCCCAGCCCCGCACCACCCGCGCCTTCGGGAAGCCCGATGCCCGACAGGCCCAGCTCCTGGCAAAAGGCGATCCACAGTGCTTGGTCGATGCCGTCGCCGGCCATCGCTTTTCGCGTGCGTTCGCTTGTGGCGTTTTCAGCGAAGAAGGCCTGTGCCGTCTCCGCGATCATCTGCTGTTCGTCGGTAAATGCGAATTCCATTTCGGCCGCCTTCAATATCCCGTCAGGGCGCCTGTTCCTGCCGGAGGCGGAACGAGGCCGATGGGCGCCGCTGATCGGCGCATCCTCCCCACTTATGCGGCACACTTTCACTCAAGCGCGCCATCTAGATATCGTGCTATATTAGCACAAAACGGATTTCAAGCATCGATTTGCGGAATTTAGAATAAAATAATTTCCGCATGTAATTGCGGTAGCCTAAGCCTCGGCAGCGCTCGGCGCTTCCGTGATCCGGACCACCCGGTTGGTGAACTTCACCGTTTTGACCGCCAACGATGTTTCGACATGGTTGACGCCGGGCATCGACAGGATTTGTCCCGACGCAAGGCGCTGCAGATAATCGAGATCATCATAGAGGCAAGTTGCCATGATGTTAAATTGGCCGAGCGTGATCATCACCGCCTTGACCAGCGGAATATGCGCGATGTCACGTGCGATCTGCCGGACATGGGCCACATCGGCCTGCACAGCGATGAAGGCGAGATTGGTCGCCTTCTCCAGCTTCAATCCGGTTAGCGCGGTGAAGGAGATTAGCCTTTCCTGCTGCAACCGCTTGATCCGGCCCCTGACCGTCCCTTCGTTGACGCCAAGGTCACTGGCGATCTTGCGATTGGAGACACGCGCATCCTGCGCCAATATATCGATCAGCTGGTGATCAAGTTCATCCAGATCCGGCTTGCTCATGCGAGCCTCCTGCTCTCGACGGGGGCCGTGTCCAGGCCGTAGCGGACTATATCCAGGCCGATGGCCGGCGTCATAGACTTGATGCCCGCCACCTTCGACAGTTTCTCGGTGATGAGCGAGGGCAGCTCGTCAATATCTCTGAGGGTCAGAAGCAGGCTTATTTCATAGCTGCCCGTGACCAGATGCGCAGCGAAGACTTCAGGGAAAACAGCCAGATCTTCCGCCACGTCCAAGGCCGATCGTCCACTGACCTGGATCGCCAGATGAATGAGGACATGATAGCCATGCACGGCAAAGTCGGACACCGCGACGACGCGCAGCATGCCCGCATCTTCCATCCGCCGGATGCGCGTGGAAACGGTGGAAGCGATCAGGTTGAGAGATTCAGCAATCTGCTGATTGGTAGCCCGCCCATTTAGCCGCAACTGTTCGACGATCTTTCGATCCGTCTCGTCGAACATGAAAGTCTCACTCATACACCTCACAACCCCTTTCTGCTGCTGGTCTTGCCAGCAAAGGGTCAGCAGGTCGAATCGAAAGCGCGTCATGCAACGCGTCCCGATCCCGCTCCACCCGTCCGGCCGCGGCCCAGCCCAGCAAGGCCGACAGGAAGCCGAACGGAATGATCAACGTCAAGGCCAGACGAAGCGCGGCGGCATCATGGCCCATCATTTCGCTCAAAGCGCCGGTGGCCCATGGCCCGACGAAAAAGCCGAGCAAGGTCGTCACCGCCAGGAACAGCGCCGTCGATGCAGCCCGGATGCGCGGCGGCAGCATATATTGCAGCGTGGCAAGAAAGCCGACCGACCATCCGCCGCCAAGCAAACCAGCCGGTATCGCCGCCAGCCGCGCAATGCCAAAGCTGCCCGCCCAACTCGCCATCAATATGGCGCAAGTGGCGGCACCCAGGGCGAGAGCGGACAGGCGACAGGGCCATATCATGCTTCGCCGCGCAAGCCGGTCGGACAATGCGCCGAACAGCAACATCCCGACCAGTCCTGACAGGCCAAAGTTCATGGCGAAGGCGGACTTCACCGCCACCGGGTCCAGCCCATAGGCGCGCGTGAACAGCTCGGGACCCCAATAGCCGAAGGCGACACCGGACAGAACGCCAAAGCCAAAGGCGAACATCATGAACAGATAAGCGGGGCTCCGCACCAGGCATCGCGCCAATTGACCAAGCGGCAGCGCCTCCACCGTCCCTTTGCCGCCCCCGCTTCGCCGCGGCTCACGGATCAGCAGCAGCGCGGCAAAGCCCAGAAGCAGCCCGATGGCGCCCATGCTGTAAAAAGCCATGCGCCAATCATGCTGCGCCGCGATTGCTGGACCACCCGCTTGCCCCGCAATCTGCCCCACATAGGCGGCCAGTCCCAATATCGCGAAGGCCAGGCCGCGCCGTTCAGGCCGGAAATAATCGGACAGCAGCGAATAGGCGGGCGCGACGAACGCCGCCTCCCCCACTCCCACGGCAACGCGCGCGAGCGTCAAGCTGACAGGACCGCTCGCCATGCCGGTCGCGATCGTCGCGCCGCTCCACAGGACACAGCCCGCCGCAATGACCTGCACGCGCGATGTTCGATCCGCCAGCCGCGCAAAGGGCACGCCAAGGATGACATAGAGCAGCACGAAGGCAGGCCCCATCAACATGCCGACCATCGCGTCGCCGATCCCGAACTGCGCCTTGATCGGCCCGATCAAGCCCGTGATCAGATAGCGGTCGGCATAGTTGACGATGTAGATCGCCAACAGCGTGGCAAGCACCACCCATGGGTTGGAAGCAGGGCGTGTATCAGTCACGCAGCAGCGAGCCGCCATTCACATGCCACAACTGCCCATTCACCCATTCGCCGTCATCGGAAGCCAGGAAGGCAACCGCTCCGGCAATATCATCAGGCTGGCCCAGCCGCCGATGCGGGATGCTCTGCAGCATCGAGGTTACATAATCCTCCGTCAGATGCTGGGCGACCGCTTCGGTCAGAACCACGCCGGGGCAGATGCCATTGGCACGGATACCCTGCTTGCCGAATTTCCGCGCGACATGGCGCACCAGTGCGTGCAGCGCATTCTTGGTCATGGGATAGGCGACCTGCAGCGGATTGCCCGAAATCGCCGCGCCCGACGATGTATAGATCATCGTGCCGCCGCCCCGCTCGATCAGCACCGGCAAGGCGGCCTGCGTGGCGAGGAAGTGGCTTTTCGCATTGATGGCGAAGGATCGGTCGAGCACCTCTTCGCTGCAGTTCAGCACATCGATATCGCCTTCCGTGCCGCCCGCCAGATTGCTGTGGCAGAAATCGAGCCGCCCGAATTCGGCCAGCGCCGCCTCGACGATCGCGGCCTGCGATGCGGCCTTGGTGCCGTCGAGGTGCACGCCGATCGCCCGCCCGCCTTCGTCCCGAATGGCGCGTGCGGTCTCTATCGCCCAGTCCTCGGCGATGTCGCCGATCACGACGCCAGCGCCTTCCGCCGCCAGCCGCCGCGCCGTCGCCGCACCGATGCCGCGTCCACCGCCTGCAACGATCCCGGCTTTGCCTGCCAGTCCACGCATCATCTTCTCCTGAAATATTACAGCGCCGGGCGCCTGTTCTTCCACGGCGCGGCGGCTTCCAACTGACCCGCGAGGCGGAGCAGCAATGCCTCATCGCCATATCGGCCCATGAACATGACGCCGATGGGCAGGCCGTTCTTTGCCGTCGCCAGCGGCACCGACATGGCGGGCTGGCCGGTCATGTTCGCGATCTGAGTGAAGGGGGAGAAAGTGGCGGCACGCTGCCCCCAGGCCGCGAAATCCACATCGGGCGACAGGTTGATCTTGCCCAGTTCCAGCGGCGGAGCCGCCAGCGTCGGCGACAATATGACATCATAGTTCGCCATGAACTGCGCCATGCTGATCGCCGCCGCCTGAAGCGTGTTGTTGGCGCGCGCAAAGTCCATGCCCGTTGCCTTCTGGCCGTAACCGACGAAGCCCAGCGTGATCGGCTCCAGCACGTCGGGACCGATGGCAACGCCTGTCGCCTTGGCCCGGTCCATCATGTCCGCCGCGACGGACGAGCCGATCAGCGCGAAACTGGCCGCACCCATCGCCGCAACGTCCAGCTTGGGCGCGGCTTCCTCGACATGATGGCCCAGGCTCTCGCACAGGCGCGCGGCCTTGCGCGCGGCTTCGATGCACTCGGGGTCGACCGGCGATCCTGCCGGCGCGTCCAGCATCAAGGCGATGCGGAGCCGTCCCGGCGCCTCGCCGACCTGCGACAGGAAACTCTCCGCAGGCGTGGGTGCGGCATAGCGGCTCCCCGGCTCCGGCCCCTGCGTCGCGTCGAGTATCGCGGCGCTATCCCGCACGCTCCGCGTCACCGCATGATGCACCGACAGCCCGCCCCAGCCTTCCGTACGCGGCGGCCCCATCGGCACGCGGCCCCGGCTCGGCTTCAGACCGAACAGGCCACAGCAGGACGCCGGGATGCGGATCGATCCGCCCCCGTCCGTCGCATGCGCGGCAGGCAGAACACCCGCCGCCACGGCCGCCGCCGCCCCGCCCGACGACCCGCCGGTGATATGCCTGACGTTCCACGGATTGCGCGTGTCGCCAGTCAGCTTGTTCTCGGTCGTGCCGGTCAGCCCTAGTTCGGGCACCGTCGTCTTGCCAAAGATGACAAAGCCCGCCCTTTCGATACGCCGGACCAACTCCGACGTCACTTGCGGCCGATAGCCCTTGTAGAAGCGGCTGCCATTCTCGGTCGGCAGTCCCGCGATATAAGTATTCAGATCCTTCAGCAGCCAAGGCACGCCGCTGAACGGCCCCTGCGGAAGCCCTTTGGCAATCGCCGCCCGCCCATAATCATAATGTCTCTGCGCCATGAAGTTGAAGCGCGGATTGAGCGCCTCCGCCCGGCCAATTGCGGCCTCCAGCAATTCGCTTGGCGATATCTGGCGCTTGGCGACAAGCTCAGCCAGACCCATCGCGTCATGCGTGTCGAGGGGGCTGGAGCGCTTAGCGGCAGCCTTCGCCGCGCCCGCCACCCCCAACAGCGCCGCCGCGCCAACAGCCGCCATGCCTTCCCGGCGTGTCATGTTCATTTATATCCACTCCTGCGGGTTGGCTTGTCGTTATCGTTTCCGCACACGGTAACTTATTCGGCGGCGATACCCTGCTGATCCGCATAATAGCGCGCATAATATTTGCGGAACTGCGGGATCGGCCCGTCACCATCGCAGATGATCGGATTGGGCTCGAACTTCTGCCGGTCCCATACCACCTTATCCTGATCGAACTGCTTGCAAATGTCGCGAATGATCGCCCGCGCAACGCCCGCGCGCTCGCCCTCGGCCTGCGCCTTGGGCTGGGTAAAGCAGAAGCGCACATGGACATGGTCCAGCTCTACGGGAGCGAGACAAGCGACCAGCAGCGTCTCCGAAATGCCGGTAAAGCGCGTCCAGCTCTGCCCCGGCCCCATCGTGTCATAGCTGATGCAACCATCCACTTCGCCCCATGGCGTGCCCATCTTCGCCTTCACATCCGCGCCGCGACCCCAATCGCCCCAGCGCAGTTCGCCCAGCGGCACATTCGCCGTGCCATGGATGAAGCGGAAATGCGCAACATCCACGCCATTTTCCGCCATGTTCTGGAGCGAACCCCATACATTCCACTCATGAACCTCATAGTCGGTCCATTCCGGATCGCTCGCCTCGGGCAATATCGCGACTTCGAACAGCGGCGCGACATCCTGCGGATGATACCAGGCCCAGATGAAGCGATTGGCTTCGGTAATGTGCCAATTGCGCGTGCACTTGCGCTTCACCTGCGGCGGGATATTGCGGGCGTAGGGCACGTCCTTCACCACCGCCTCGTCGCCATCATAGCGCCACGCGTGAAAGGGGCATTCCAGCAGATTGCCGTGCACTTTGCCGCCATGGCCCATATGCGCGCCCAGATGCTTGCAATAGGCGTCGAGCATGCGGACCTTGCCGTCCTCGCCGCGCCAGATCGCCAGATCCTGCGAGAAATAGCGCAGCGGCTTCACCTCTCCGACCTGCAGTTCCGAAGACAGGAGGATCGGATACCAGCCAAAAGGAATGCCGATATTGAGGTTACGCTCTTCAATGGAAGCGCGGTCCTTCACTTCGGCCAGTCGCCAGTCGAGCAGGTCCTGCCCTTTCAGCTTTTCGAGGATCTGCCACACGGCGACAGGAGGCGTCCGCGCATCGGTCGCGGCGGCGGTTTCGGTGTTGGACATGGAAAGCTCCGTTGATTTAGTTCAGGCCAAAGACCTTGATCGCGTTCTCACGCAGGAATTTCGGCCAGACTTCGTCCTTGAAAGGCACATTCTGCATATCGCTGAAGATACGCTCCAGGCTGAGGCCCATCGGGAAGTATCCCGCATAGATGATCTTGTCCGCGCCGCGCGTATTGGCGTAGTCGATGATCGCCTTGGGATAATGTTTGGGCGCAAAGGCGCTGGTCGAATAATAGAGGTTCGGCCATTTCAGCATCAGCTTGACGGCCAGCGCCTCCCATGGCTCCGCGCCATGACGCATAACGACCTTCAGATCCGGGAAGAACCAGCAGACCTCGTCCAGATGCTCGACCTTCTGCGTCTCCATCGGAATGCGCGGCCCGGGAATGCCCGCGTTCAGCAGCACCGGCAGCCCCAATTCCGCCGCGCAGGTGTAGAGCGGGAACATATATTTGTGATTGATCGCCACCTGCGGCAACGTGCCCGCCGGAAAAACGCTGATCGCCGACAGACCGACCTCGGCATGGATGCGCTTGATGCGGCGCACTTCCTCCATGCCCTTGTTGGGATCGCAGGGCAGATCGAAGAAGAAGCGATCGCCGTACATTTCCTTCGCCCGGTAGGACGTCGCATTGTCGTTCCAGCCGACCAGCGCCTTGTCGATGCCATATTGATCCATCTGCTCGACGGTCCAGGACACGAAATCATCGACCTTGCCGGTCTGCGGAATGTCCTTGAACATATATTGCGCCGGCATGGCGAACTGCTGCAGCGTCTGCTGGTCCTTGATCAGCGGGCGGAAAGGATCGAACCAGGCGGAACGATCCTCCGCTTCCGGAATGCCCAGCATGCAATCGATGATTTTTATGTCCTTGGGCATGCCCATGACGAAACTCTCCTGTTTCAGTTGTTCGCGGCCAGTTGCGGCCACAGCGCACGAAGCGCGATCTTGTTGATCTTCTGGGACTGGGTGCGCGGCAGAGGCTCGCGCGAAAAGGCGACCCGTACCGGCGCTTTGTAAGGCGCCAGCCGCTCCGCCACCCAGTCGATGATGCTGCGTTCGTCCAGACCCTCAGCCTGCACCACCGCGACCAACGCCTCGCCCAGCCGGTCGTCGGCAATGCCGAACGTCGCGCATTCGGTGATCTGCGGCATTTCGCTCAAGACCCGCTCGACCTCGGCGCAGTAGATATTCTCGCCGGCGGAGATGACCATGTCCTTCGCGCGATCGACGATGAAGATATAGCCCTGCTCATCCTGGTAACCGATGTCGCCCGTGCGCAGCCAACCGTCCGCCGTGAAGGTCTTGGCCGTATCCTCCGGCCGGTTCCAATAGCCGCTCATGATCATGGCGCTGCGCACGATGATCTCGCCAGTTTCATTCGGGCCGCAGACCGTCCCATCCTCCCGCTCGATCCGCAGATCGACCAGCGGCAACACCCGTCCCGCAGAGGCTCGCGCAGCCAGAAAGTCTGCGCCCACCGCCTGCGCGATCGCGCCCGATGTCTCCGTCATGCCATAGCCGGTCCCGAGCATCGCATGGGGGCAAAGCTTGCGCACCTCCTCCAGCAGGTTGAGCGGCAGCGCTTGCCCGCCCGAACCGATGTTGCGGACAGAAGAAAGGTCGGCGTCTGCCAATCGCGCGCGATGGACCATGTCCCACAACATGGTGGGAACGGTCGAAAGCTGCGTCACCTTCTCGCGCTCGATCACGCGCACCGCCTCTTCCGCGTCCCAGCGGCGCATGATCACGATCTTGCCGCCCGACAGCAGCGGCGCGAGAAAGCCCGATCCCAGACCTGAAATATGAAAGAGCGGATAGACGAGCAAAATCGCCTGGGGTGGCACCTGCGCCGCCAGCGTCTCGACCGGCATGCCATATTCGCGCGCCATATTGTGCAGCACCATCGAGCCGGTGAGCTGTGTGCCCAAAAGCCCCGTGATCAGACTGCGGTGCGACAACACCGCGCCCTTCACCCTTCCGGTCGTGCCCGAAGTGAAGAGAATGGCGCAGGGGTCTCCCGGCTTGGCGATCAGGCCGTCGCCAGCCGCCTCGCCTCGATCCTCCAGCGGCTTCGTCACATCGATCACCCGGCCTTCATAGCCGCCATCGCGGAGCAACACCGCCCGTTCCGTATCGGCCAGCACCAAGGCGGGTGTCACCTCCTCCACCATCGCGGCCAGTTCTGAAGCAGAACCACGGCTGTTGAGCAGAACCGCGACGCCGCCCAGCTTCATCACCGCCAGAAAGGCGACCATCCATTCCGCCCGGTTTCGCATGCAGATGGCGACGCGGTCACCCCGGCCGATCTCCAGATGCGCGGCCAGCCTGTCCCGCCATGCGAAGACCTCTGCATAGCTCAACCGACGCTCGCCTTCAGGGCCGTCGCCATCGACAATGCAGGTCTGATCCCCAAACCGGCGGGCGCTTTCGATCAGCTGATTGAGGTCGGAAGGCGCGTTCACGAAGAAGCGCAGCCCTTCCTGCTCACCGATTTCGAAGGGCGTGCCCGGCGCGGTGACTGCCGCGAAAATAGGATCGATCTTGCTCATGCTATCCTCGGGATCACTGCGCCGCCGCGGGATTGTTCGACGGGAGAGTCATGTGCGGAGCCTTGGCCCCTGTTCGATCCCGACATCCTGCGTCCTCGACTCATGCTTGTTCTTGCACCCGAGTGTATTTCACCATTCGCGTAATTCAACTATAATTTTTTTCCGCAGCGTTGAAGGCAGCCATTCAGCTCACCCAATATCCACCGAAACTCGCCGAAAGCCGCTATATTTCCTGAATAATCTTCTACTCCACCGCTCCGGCATGAGCACCTCCCTCCCTAACGGAAAGCTCGCCAGCGATGCCCTTGAACAACGATATTCGGAATATTTGAGTTTACAAATTCCGAATTTTGGATGATCTTGAGTCGCAACGCACCGCCTCCCGAGGCAGGGGGCGATTCAGCATTGGCGAGGACTCGACGTCGAATGAGCGAGGATTTTGAAGGGCGCGTCGCAATCATAACGGGCGGCAGCGACGGCATCGGATTAGCCACCGCCGCCCTGTTAGCGAAGCGTGGCGCGCAAGTGGTCATCTGCGGACGGCGGCAAGCACTGCTCGATAGCGCACGCGAACGGATCACGGCGCAGGGCGGCCGCGTAAAGGCCGTTCAGCTCGACGTCGCCGATAGCGATGCGCTGGACGCCATGATCGCGGGAACGGCGGAGGAATTCGGCCGTCTCGACATGCTCGTGAACAACGCGATGTCCACGCATTATGCGCCGATAGCCAAGCTGACCCTTGACCATTGGCGCAAGGATTTCGCCGTGAATTGCGATGCCGCGTTCGTCAGCACGAAGGCAGCGATGAAGGTCATGGCGGCAGCGGGGAAAGGATCGATCGTCAATATCGCATCGACCTGCGGCATCCGGGCGACCGTCAACATGGCAAGCTATTCCGCATCGAAGGCGGCGCTGGTGCATTTCACCGCCGCCGCGGCGATGGAGGGGGCGCCGCTCGGCATCCGGGTCAACGCGATCATCCCCGGCCAGGTCCAGACCGCACCGACGGAGCAGTTTTCCGCCTTGTCGGCCGACACGGCGCAGCGGACGACAGCCGCCATCCCCATGCAGCGCGGCGGCCAGCCCGAAGAACTGGCGCAGGCGATCGTCTTCATGCTGTCGGATGCGGCAAGTTACATAACAGGAACGGCTCTGCCGGTAGATGGAGGAAAGGCAGCACAACTCTACATGCCTTCCTAATACTCAATCCTCACGTACCGACAACTTACACAACGCGCCGTCTCATCCTCGGCGTGAACCAATCAACACGTCCATAAGATCAAGGGAGAGAAGATCATGGCAAGAACATATGGATATGCGGCGCTGCATCTCATCGTCGGAGTCAGCAGCCTCGCAATTGCAACTCAGGCAATGGCGCAGGAAGCCTCAACGGCTGCCGAACCGGGCCTCGAAGAAATCGTCGTAACCGCGCAGAAGCGCGCGCAGAATCTTCAGGATGTGCCGATCGCGATCAGCGCCATCAGCTCCGAAAAGATCGAGCAGTTGGGCGTGAAAGACAGCCGCGACCTCAGCGGCCTCGCCCCCAATGTCGTGATCACTCAGGGGACCACCAGCAACAGCGCCGCAGTCTTTTCCATGCGGGGCATTTCCAACGGCGGCAGCGAAAGCTTCGGCGTCGATGCCGCGAACGGCCTCTATGTCGATGGCATCTATATCGCACGCGGCGGCGCGATGGGCCTCAACGTCATGGACATTGAGCGCGTCGAAGTGCTGCGCGGCCCGCAGGGCACGCTGTTCGGCCGCAACACCACGGGCGGCGCGGTTCATTTCATCTCCCGTTCGCCCTCGTCAGACTTCCGGCTGAAGGCCGAGGCTGGCTACGGCAATTTCAACGCCTGGAACGGCAAGATCTCGATCGATCCGGGTGAGATTGCAGGCGTTTCGACCAGCTTCTCCTACAGCCATAGCGAGCGCGACGGGGTCATCGACAATATCCTGCAGCCCCGCGATTCCCGCGATCCGGGCGCGCGCAAGTCGGACGCGCTGCGCGCGGCGGCCCGCATTGATCTCGGCGGCACCGGCAGCATCCAATATATTTTCGACTGGACCCGGATCAAAGGCACGCCGCTGCCCTTCATCCTGACCAACGTCGCGGACGGCACGCCCCGCCCGCCGATCACCGTCAATGGTCAGCAGGTCGTCGTGACCCAGCAGGCGCCGGTCGCCCAATATCTGGCGGGCGCGACCTTCGCCAATCCTGAATGTGCCGCACTGGCCGTGCCGTCGCGGACCTATCGCCACGAAGTGTGCAACAACATCCTGAGCCGTGCCGTCGACAAGACCTGGGGCCACAATCTTCAGGTGCAGAACGACTTTGGCGGCTTCAAGGTGAAGTCCACCACCGGCTATCGTTTCTGGAACAGCGACAATGTGACCGACCTGGACGGCATCGGCGCTTTCTCCGGCCCGGCCTTCACCAACGCCACGTTGTTCAACGGCATGCCCGCTTCGCTGCTGCAGTTCATTCCGACGATCCCCGCCGCCGCACGGCCCTTCATCGCCGCGTCCCCGGTTCCCACGGTTTCGCAGGATCTGTTCGACGTCGCCAACAGCCGCCGTCACAAGCAGTTCAGCCAGGAAGTCGAAATCTCTGGCGACACCAGCACGCTCGACTGGGTCGTTGGCGGCTTCTATTTCTGGGAAAAGGGGTCTGAGAACGGCTTCCAGAATAGCGGCTTCATCCTCGACACCAACAACGTCTTCCTCGCCAATTTCGGACCGCTCGGCCCGGCCTTCGCCGCCGCCAACCCCGCCCGTTACCGGATGGTGCAAACGCGCGCTCGCCTCAAATACACGACGTCGGCTGAAAGCACCGCGCTGTACGGCCAGGCGACCTTCTACCCCGGCGGCCGCGACAGCGGCATCCGCCTGACCGCAGGCGGCCGTTACACCTGGGACGAAAAGATGATGCTGCGCACCCAGAATGGCGCGTTGCCACCGCCCACACCGGAAACCGGCCGCGCCAAGTTCAGCAAGTTCACCTGGAACCTGATGGCTGGTTATGACGTCGCTGACGGCATCAACCTCTATGCGCGGGCGGCCACCGGCTATCGCTCGGGCGGCTTCAACTCTCAGGACCCGGCGATCACCGGCACCAATCAACTCGGCAGCTTCAAGCCGGAAAAGGTGACCTCCTACGAAATCGGTTTAAAGAGCGAGCTGTTCAACCGTCGCCTGCGCTTCAACGTCGCCGCCTATCATAATATCTATGATGATCTGGCGGTACTCGGTCCTGTCACCAATGCGCCGGTCGGCACTTTCGCTACCCGGATCATCAATGCAGGTAAGGTCGTCTATAATGGCTTTGAAGTCGAAACCCAGGCAGTCCTGACCGACAATTTCTCGATCGACGGCAGCCTTGGCTATATTGACATCAACTATAAGGAGTTCCTGGCCGGCCAATCGCCCACGCCCGGCGCGCCGCCCGTCAACATCGCGCCGATCGTGACGCCGGGCTTCACTTCGCCGCTGACGGCCAATGTGGCGCTCAACGCGCAATTCCCGCTGAACTGGGGCAAGGCCACGCTGCGCGGCCGCGTCGGCTATACGCATGAGGACGGCAAATATAATTTCAGCAGCTCGGTCGGCTCGCCCTTCAACGAACAGGTCAAGGGCGATGATATCGACCTGATCGACGCCCAGATCGGCATTGACGGCATCCCCCTCGGCACTGGCGAAGGCGAAGTTCGGCTGTGGGTCAAGAACCTCACCAACGCCAAGGATTTCGTCCGCAGCATCGACTATGGCCAGCTTGGTTTTGCCGGCGGCTATTATGCCGAACCGCGCACCTACGGCATCACCCTGGGCGCGAAGTTCTAACGACTTTCGGGGCGCCACGCCCCCTCTCCCCATGCCCCGCCTCTGGACCAGAGGCGGGGCCTTTTTTGTTTCCGGCGCAACCAATCATTTCACTTCGCATTCAGCCGCTTGCCGGTAAAATCGCATCGTGGATTGCTGTTGGAGAGCCTCGACATTGTTCAAATCCTTCGGAACCGCCTCTCTCCTCTCGCTCTTCTGGTCCGCAGGTTTCGTCACCGCCGCGCAAGCCGAAACCTATTATGTCAGCTCCTTGAAGGGTGACGACGCGTTGAGTGGCACCTCCGAGGCACAGCCCTGGCGGTCGCTCGCGCGCGTCTCATCCTTTCCGTTGCAGCCCGGCGACAATGTCGTCCTGACGGCGGGGTCCGTCTGGCGAGAACCGCTTACCATCACTCGCTCGGGCAGTGAGAAAGCGCCGATCACCGTCACCTCCGCTGCTGGCGGCCCGCGAGCGCGCATCGATGCTGGGGGCGTTTCACCTTATGGCGTCGGCGTGATCAACGCTGACTATGTGACGATCAGCGGGCTGGAGGTCACGAACAACGCTCCCTCCCCGGCGCAGCGTACTGGCGTCCTTGTGTCTGCGGAGGACCGGGGCATTACGCGCGGCATCCGCATCAGCGACATGTATATCCATGATGTGCGCGGCACTAACGATCGCAAGGATAATGGCGGCATCGTATTCCGGGCGGCGGGCCAGCGGGTGCCGACCCGCTTTCAGGGCCTTTCCATCGAACGCAACATCGTCTGGCGTGTCGATCGATCCGGCATAGCGGGCATCAGCGATCAGGTCACCTCGCTGAACTGGTTTCCCAGCCAGAAGGTCGTCATTCGCGACAATTATGTGGAGGATGTGGGCGGCGACGGCATCGTCCCGCGCGGGACCAGCGGCGCGCTCATCGAACATAATATCGTCCGCTACGCAGGCAGCCGCGCGCCCGGCTATAATGCGGGCATCTGGCAATGGAGCACCGACAACAGCCTCATCCAGCTCAACGAAGCGGCCCATACGCGGACCCGCTATGACGGGCAGGGTTTCGATTCAGACTTCAATTCCCGCCGCACGACCTTCCTCTACAATTACAGCCACGACAATGCCGGCGGCTTCCTGCTGATCTGCTCGCCCAAACAGGATGAAACCGGCAATATCGGCAATCACGGCACGACGGCGCGCTTCAACGTCAGCCGCAATGACGGCACGCGCATTTTCCAGATCGCGGGCAATGTCTCTAACGCCTTGGTCGAAAAAAACGTCATCCATGTCGGCAAGGATATGGATGTGCAGATGGTGGTCGCCACCCAATGGGACGGCTGGGCCCGCGACGTCCGGTTCAAGGACAATGTCTTCAAGGTCGCAGGGAGGGCGCGTTACGGCAGCGAGGTCGGCCGCAACGGCCCCGATTATCTGATCAAGGCTGGCTTCGACCCCGCTGAATCGATCCGCTTCAAGGGCAACAGCTATTTGGGCAGCCATGTCGATGCGCCGGACGACGGCGGGGCGAAGATCGAAGCGGTCTATGAAGAACAGCCCTCCGACTGGCAGGTGCCCACCTTCGATCCCGCAAAGCCCGATGGCTTTTCCGACTATCTGACGCGCCACCGCGCCTGGATGATCGGCATGCTACGGCGCGAACTGGGCACCTTTGTCGACCTCAAACAACCCAAACGGCTCCGCGTGTCGGAGGCGCGGCGATAGGCGCCTCCGGCGTCATTTCAGCCCGGCAAGCGCCTGTTCGATCCGCTCCAGCGCCCCGGGAGTCAATATCTCCGGCAACTCAGGCTGAAGATTGCGCAGCCGCGTCTGGGGGAAGAGGCCTTGCTTGCTGGAACTGGTGAGGCCCGGAGCCTCTCGGTCGAGAATGGCGCGGGCCCTGGGGTCGGCGATCAGCTCGCTGGTGAGGGAATCGATGCTCAGGCGGCCCGCTTGCTGGACGGGGCCGGGCTTCACGGGCAATTTCGCAAGATCCGCCTCCATCTGCCGGAGCTTCTCTTCCGTCAGGGTTCCGCTGGCAAAACGCTGTATGTCGGCCAGGGTCATCCGCTCCCACCCGGACACATGACCAAGGCCCTGCAACATGCCCGGCACTTCGCGGTCGAGCAGCCCGCGGCCACCTGGCGTGACAACGATATGGCCGATCAACGACCGGCGTGTCAGCGGCCCAGCGGGAATGGGCGGCAATGTCCGCAGCCCTGCTTCCTTCCGATCGGGCTCGCTCTGGGTCGCTGGCAGCGGCGGCAAAGTACCGACGCGCGTGACGGTGATGGTGACATTCTGCGCCTTGCCATTGTTGCGCACGCGCAGAACTTGCGCTCCGGCGACGGAACGGACTTCTCCGCCATTCACCGACACCTTGTACCCGTTGGGATATTGGATGGCCGGAATGCGGATTTCCGTCTCGCCACCAGACAAGCGCCGCCCGTTCGCAAGCTTGGTCGCATAGCGGTAAGTCAGCACGCCTTTATCAGGATCGAAGCTCGTCATCTCCGGCGTCCCGGCGGTCGCCTCGGCAAAGGGGCGTGCATAGGCGCGCAGCAGCGCAACGCGGTTGCCGTTCCCGACATCGGGCAAGCTGGGATCGGTCAGCGCCTCAAATGCTCCGCGCGTCCAGGCGAGCCAGGAAATGTGCCGCGCGTCGAAATCGGCGGCTTGCCCTACGATCTCGGCGGGATCGTTCGAAAAGCCCCATTCGGTGTTGATGATCGCTGCGTCGCTGCGGATGACATGGGCGAGCGCCCCGTCGTTGACCCGGTCCCGCGTCGCCTTCACCGGCCCATAATTGTGGAAGGACAGCGCCCGCCGTCCCGAAGGACCGGCGATGGGCGTGTTGATGGGCGTCCCCAGCGCGCCTTGCAGCATGAAGGGTTCGACGAAGATGATCATGCGCGGGGCCGCACGGCTGATCGCCTGCGCCGCTTTTTGGTAGAAGGGCTTCAACAGTTCCTGTTCGAGTTCAGGACAATTGGCCTTCGCCGGGTCCGGCTCGGCGCAGCGGCTGCCGGTCGCGGGCTCGTTGAAGATGTCGATGCCCATCACGGCAGGATCGTCACGGAACCGCCGCGCCACTGCGGCCAGGCCCTCTACATAGAGGTCCTGCACACCCTTGCCCGTGCCCGGCACGGGATGGTTCTTCCAGAAATTGTCGAAGGACCGCTGCACCGCCGGGTCCTTGAAGTAGCCGATTGGGAATTCGACCCCCGGCATGCGCGAATACCCGTCCGAAAAGACCGCCCACTCCGGCATGCCCCGCACCCCGACCAGTTCGCTATATTGATCCTGATGAAAGTCGATCAGCGTATGGATGCCCGCCGCCTTATAGGCGGCGACAGCCTTGGCGATGTGGTCCAGATAGGCTTGGTCGATCTGTCCCGGTTGGGGCATCACCCGGCTGAAAAAGATGACGAGGCGGACGCCGTTGAAACCCTGCTCCGCCATCCGCGCCGGGGTCTGGCCTGTCCAGCGCGGCTGCTGCGGCTTGTCGAACTCAGGCAGGGTGACGTTGCCGCCGTGGAAGGTGATCGCGCGACCGCTTTGGTCGACGAACCACCGTCCATGCTGCGCGATCCGCATGTCCACCGTTTTCGCCTGCGCAGGCGCGCCCACGATCACCGCCAGCATCAGGCAGGAAGAGGAAAGAGCCGCCTTCATCCGCAAAATCATCACTCCTAGTCACAGAGACCAGCCGGTCACTTTGCCTGGGAGCTAATGAAGTCTGCTTTGCTGGGCCACCGTATTTTCTTGCACCAAAGGCGGTGTTTTTCAGTCACCCAAGCCGCGCCGCATGCCATGCCAGATGATCGGCCATGAAGCTGGAGATGAAATAATAGCTATGGTCATAGCCCTCCCGCATGTTCAGCGTCAGCGGAATGCCAGCCGCATCGCATGCCGCCCGCAGCAACTCCGGCCGCAGTTGCTGTTCCAGAAATGGGTCCGCCGTCCCCTGATCCACCAGCAGCGCCGCGATGCGCGCACCATCCTCGATCAGGGCCACTGCGTCATGCCGCCGCCAGGCCGCTCGATCCTCGCCCAGATATCCCGCCAGCGCCTTTTCACCCCAGGGCACGTTGGACGGCGCAACGATCGGGGCGAAGGCGGAAACCGCCTTGAAGCGATCGGGATGTCTCAAGGCGACGGTCAGCGCGCCATGCCCGCCCATCGAATGTCCCATGATCGACTGACGGCTCATATCCGCTGGAAAATTGTCGGCGATCAGCGCGGGCAGTTCTTCGGTCACATAGGACCACATGCGATAATGGCGGTCGAACGGAGGCTGCGTCGCATCCACATAAAATCCCGCGCCCAGCCCGAAGTCATAAGCGCCCGCAGGGTCATCCGGCACCTCGTCCCCGCGCGGCGATGTATCGGGAGCGACGAAGATCAGCCCCAGCTCCGCACAAGCCCGCCGATACTCGCCTTTTTCCGTGACATTGGCATGGGTGCACGTCAGCCCGGACAGATACCAGACGACCGGCAACTTCGCCCCGTCGGCATGCGGCGGCACGAAGACGGAGAAGGTCATCTCCGTCCCCGTCTGCGCCGACACATGCTTATAGACGCCCTGCACGCCGTCAAAGGCGCGATTGGCGCTGACCTGTTCCATGCCGGGCCTCAAAAGACCACGACGCTGCGGATGCTTTCGCCCGCATGCATCAGGTCGAAGCCCTTGTTGATCTCCTCCAGCGTCAGCACATGGGTGATCATCGGATCGATCTCGATCTTGCCGTTCATGTACCAATCGACGATCTTGGGCACATCGGTACGCCCCTTCGCCCCGCCAAAGGCGCTGCCCTTCCACACCCGGCCTGTGACCAGCTGGAACGGCCGGGTCGAAATTTCCTTCCCCGCTTCAGCAACGCCGATCACCGTCGAAACGCCCCACCCGCGATGGCAGGCTTCCAGCGCCTGGCGCATGACTTCGGTATTGCCGGTGCAGTCAAAGGTGTAATCGGCCCCGCCATCGGTCAGCGCGACCAGATCGGCCACGACTTCGGCCGTGCTCTTGCCCGCCGGATTGTAGAAATGGGTCATGCCGAACCGCTTGCCCCACTCCGCCTTGCCTTCATTGATGTCGACGCCGATGATCCGGTCCGCACCCACCATGCGCGCGGCCTGCAGCACGTTGAGGCCGATCCCGCCCAGGCCGAACACGATGACATTGCTGCCCGGCGTAACCTTGGCGGTGTTGATGACCGCGCCAACGCCAGTCGTCACGCCGCACCCGACATAACAGCTCTTGTCGAACGGCGCGTCCTCCCGGATCTTTGCCACCGCGATCTCCGGCAGCACCGTGAAGTTCGAGAAGGTAGAGCAGCCCATATAATGGAAGATCGTCTGCCCTTTATAGCTGAACCGGCTGGTGCCGTCCGGCATCAGCCCCTGCCCCTGCGTCGCGCGGATCGCGGTGCACAGGTTGGTCTTGCCCGACAGGCAGCTTTTGCACTGGCGGCATTCGGGTGTGTAGAGCGGGATCACATGGTCACCGGGCTTCACCGAAGTCACGCCCGCACCAACCTCCCGCACGACGCCCGCGCCCTCATGGCCCAGGATCGACGGGAAGATGCCCTCGCTATCAAAACCATCCAGCGTGTAGGCGTCCGTATGGCAGATGCCCGTCGCCATGATCTCGACCAGCACCTCGCCCGCCTTCGGACCCTCCAGATCGACTTCGACGATTTCCAGGGGCTTCTTCGCTTCGAATGCGACGGCGGCGCGGGTCTTCATGCGGCTATCCTCTTGTCCTCGATCCAGATGATGCAAACCGCTATAGCACCGCATCAATTATGCGATAATATGCTTTGTCATACATAGACTATCCCTAATGAGGTTTAATCATGTCGTCCTGGGACGGGATTGACGAGTTCATCGCGGTCGCATCCACCGGCTCCTTCACCCGCGCGGCCAAGATGATCGGCATGTCCTCCACCCATGTCAGCCGATCGATCATGGCGCTGGAACGCCGCGTTCAGGCGCAGCTTTTCCATCGCACCACGCGCATGGTCCGGCTGACCGACACCGGCCGCATATTCCTGGAGCGGTGCGAACAGATGGCGCAGGAACGGGACGAGGCCATAGCGATGATCGGCGAACAGGGCGAACCGCATGGCGAGCTGAAGGTCACCTGCTCGACCGCCATGGGTGAGCGCTTCGTCGCTCCCATCCTCCGCCGCTTCGCGATGCGCCATCCAGCACTCAACCTGACGATCGACCTCAGCAACCGCCTCGTCGATCTGGTCTCCGAAGGCTATGACCTCGCCATCCGGACGGGAAAGCCGTCCGACGCGCGCCTCATCGCCACCCGCGTGGCGTCCCGCACCCTCTATAGCTGCGCCGCGCCCAGCTATCTCGCACGGGCAGGCGAGCCTGCCACCATCGACGACCTCGCAGCGCATGAATGTATCATCGGCACCAGCCCGCTATGGCAGTTCGCCGATGACGGCCGCGAACTGCTGCACCGGCCTGCGGGACGTTTCCGCTGCAACAGCGGGCAGGCGGTCATCGACGCCTGCATATCGGGATTGGGCATCTGCCAACTGCCGGACTTCTATATCCTTCCCTATCTTCAGCACGGCATGGTGCAACTGATACTGGAGGATTTCCGCCCGCCGGACGAACCCATATGGGCCGTTTATCCGCAGCGCAGGCATTTGCTGCCCAAGGTGCGCGCGGCGGTCGAATGCCTGGAGCATGAACTGTCCGCCGCGATGAACTCGCGCGGTCAAAATAGGGGACCGGCCGAATAGCGACAGGAAAGCCGCGGGCAGATAACCTGGAACAATCTCCCCAGAAAAGCCCACCCCAGGCGGAATGAATGAAGCACAGCGTCCCCGGTGGGGAGATGGGTCTTTGGGACGCTGTGCTTCTCTCCCATAGTGCGACCCGAGGGAGCTAAGACTGTCGGACCAGCGGAGCGGCCCGAGACTGACTTCCTTATCCAACTGCATGATGGCGGGCTTTTCTCTGAAGCCCCGCCGCATCATGCGGCAACTCATGACAACAGCTTCAGGCCCGGCGGCGGCCTACGCAACCAGGTGATCCTGAATTCATGTCTGAAGAAAAGAGGCCAAGCGCTTTCATCGCATTACAATCCTGCTTCGGTAACCCCGCTGTCTCCATAAAGAGACCGGAAGCTTTGCGTCCTGCCGTCACCGGCAGTTTGCCTTTTCGGTCAGATTGCTCGCCGCGGCGCGCTTCTCTGCCTTAGTAATTGCTTAACCGAATTATCCCGCTCCGTCAATCATTTGGGAGCAATAATCACGTGAACTTGCAAACTATGGCATCGATCCATTTGCAGCCGTTCACTTCTTGTCTGACGGGCCAATCCTTCCCGCCAGTTCGTCCAGCCACAGGGCCGCTTTACCATCGGACGGCGCGCGCCAGTCCCCCCTTGGCGACAATGCGCCGCCTGCGGAAACCTTGGGGCCATTGGGTATCGCAGACCGCTTGAACTGGCTGATCGTGAAGAAGCGATAGAGGAAATTATCCAGCCAATGCCGGATGGTCGGAAGGTCATAGGCTTGCTTCGCGTCATCGGGATAGCCGGGCGGCCAAGCCCCCACCCCGACATCCCTCCAGGCGTGCCATGCCAGAAAAGCGACTTTCGAGGGCGGCTGGCCCCAGCGCACGATATGATGCAGGAAAAAGTCGTTGAGCGCATAAGGCCCGACTCGGCTCTCCGTGCTCTGCATCGCGCCCGACGCATCGGCAGGAACCAGTTCGGGAGAAATCTCCTGATCCACGATTGCCTGCAATATGCTGTCCGTCTCCGCGTCAAACTGGTTCGTCGCGATGCACCAGCGAATGAGATATTGGATCAGCGTCTTGGGCACGCCGCTATTGACCGCATAATGGCTCATCTGGTCGCCCACGCCATAGGTGCACCAGCCCAGCGCCAGTTCGGACAAATCCCCAGTCCCGACCACGAAGCCGCCATGCCGGTTCGCGAGCCGGAACAGATAGTCGGTGCGCAGCCCCGCCTGCACATTTTCGAAGGTGACGTCATAGACCGCCTCACCCTTCGCGAAGGGATGGTCCATGTCCGCCAACATCTGCCGCGCGGCAGGGCGGATGTCGATCTCCTCCCCCTTCACGCCAAGCGCGTTCATCAAACGCCAGGCATTGGACTTGGTATGCTCACCCGTCGCAAAACCCGGCATCGTATAGCCGAGAATCGCCGATCGCGGCAGCCCGAGCCGGTCGCACGCCTTGGCCGCGACGATCAGCGCATGGGTGGAATCCAGGCCGCCCGACACGCCGATGACGAAATGCTTTCCAGACGTGGCGCGGAAGCGGGTGACGAGCCCCTCCACCTGGATGTTGAACGCCTCATAGCAGTCCGCATCCAGCTGCAACGGGTCGGCAGGCACGAAGGGAAAACGCCGCACCGGCCGATAAAGCCCATCGCGCTCACCCGCCGCCATGGCGTCGAACGTCACGCGGCGGAACCGCTGCTCCGGGTGCCCCATCGCCTCGGCCGTGTCGTTGAACGTGCCGTTGCGCATCCGCTCCAGACGCAGCCGCTGCGCGTCGATATCGGCATAGATGATCTCCGGCGCATCGCCGAAGCGCGCGGATTGCGCCAGCAGGTCGCCCATTTCATGCACCATCGCCTGCCCGTCCCAGGCCATGTCGGTCGTGCTTTCGCCATAGCCAGCCGCCGAATAGGCATAGGCCGCGATGCAGCGCATAGACTGCGCCGCCGACAGCAGATCCCGGTCTCGCGCCTTGCCCACGATGATGTTCGACGCCGACAGGTTGCACAGGATCAACGCTCCGGCCAGCGCGCCAAATGTCGACGGCGGCAACGCAGCCCAATAATCCTCGCAAATCTCAACATGAAAGGTGAAGTCGGCGCGGTTCCCGGCGGCGAAGATCAGGTCCGGCCCGAACGGCGCATGATGCCCCGCCAGCTCGATCTCCAGCCCGGACAGGCCCGCCCCCGGCGCAAACCATCGCTTCTCATAATATTCGCGGTAATTGGGCAGATAGCTTTTGGGCACCACGCCCAGCAGCCTGCCGCCCGCAATCACCAGCGCCGCATTATAGAGCCGCCCGCTCCGCCGCACCGGCGCGCCCACGAGCAACACCGGCAGGTCCGCACTGGCTTCGATCAGCCGCCCGGCCTCCGCCTCCACCCTATCGAGCAGCGCATCCTGCAAATGAAGGTCGTCAATCGCATAGGAAGAAAGGCAAAGCTCCGGGAACAAGATAATGTCCGCCCCTTTCGCCGCTGCCTCCCGCGCCAGTCGCAGGATCGCCTCTGCATTCGCCCCCACATCGGCAACGCTCGCCTCTGGCGTCGCCGCCGCCAGCCGAACCAGTCCGTGCGTCTCGATTGCCTCGAAACGGTCAGCGAGCATCGACCGCCTCCCGCATCATCTCCAGCGCCACTGCAATGGCTCCCAGCCGGATCGGCCCACGTCCGATATCGCCAAAATGTTCCTCCCGGTGCTGCGTCTCGCCACCGCGCCGGGCGCAGCCGAAATGGACCAGTCCCGGCTCATCCCCCGGCGGTGCAGAACCAGCATAGCCGGTAACCGCCAGCGCAATATCCGCTTCGGAATTGGCGATCGCACCTTCCGCCATCGCGATCGCCACATCACGGCTTACCGCGCCGCACCCGTCGATCTTCTCGCGCGCGATGCCGAGCAGATCGCATTTCGCATCCTCGCTATAGACGACGAACCCGCGTTCAAACGCATGGCTCGCGCCCTCCACATCGGTCAGCAGCGACGCGAGCAGCCCGCCCGTGCAACTTTCCGCCGTGGCCAGCTTCAGATCAGCGTCGCAGCAAAGTTTCAGCAGCGCCTCGGCCGCCTCTTCGGTCCTGGTGGGCAACGCCGGGGAAAGCGTTTCCGCAGGCCCGCCACCACCCTCGCCATCGCTTCTCATTACATCCTCATTATCTCGACCGGGATGCCGGACTCAACGAAGCGATCGCGCGGCCCGTTCCGTCGCCGGGGCTTCCCGTCACTATCATATGGGGTTAACAGCGCTGCTATGGCTCCCACAAGATAATGGAAAAGGCCGGCATGTCTCAGTTCGCTCTGACCGAAGAGCAACTCGCCATTCAGGAGATGGCGCGACGTTTCACCGCCGATGCGATCACCCCGCACGCTGCGGAGTGGGATGAAAAACATATCTTCCCGCGCGACACGATCCGCGCGGCGGCAGAGCTGGGCTTCGGCGGCATCTATGTGTCGGAGGAATCGGGCGGCATCGGTTTGGGACGACTGGAAGCGGCGCTGATCATGGAGGCGATGGCCTATGGCTGTCCCTCGACCAGCGCCTTCATATCCATCCACAACATGGCCGCCTGGATGATCGACCGCTTCGGCAGCCAGGCGCTCAAGGACAAATATCTCCCCTCCATGGTGCCGATGGACCGGATGGGCAGCTATTGCCTCACCGAAGCGGGCGCAGGCTCCGACGCCGCCGCGCTCAAGACGCGCGCGGTGAAGGACGGCGATCATTATGTGGTGACCGGCTCCAAGCAGTTCATATCGGGCGGCGGCGAAAACGACATCTATGTCGTCATGGTCCGCACCGGCGAAGAAGGTCCCAAGGGCATCAGCTGCCTCGTCATCGAAAAGGACATGCCCGGCGTCAGCTTCGGCGCGCAGGAACGCAAGCTCGGCTGGCATTCCCAGCCAACCGCCCAGGTCAATTTCGATGCCGTGCGCGTGCCCATGGAAAACCTCGTCGGCGCGGAGGGGGAGGGCTTCCGCATCGCGATGATGGGCCTCGACGGCGGCCGCCTCAACATCGGCGCCTGCTCGCTGGGCGGCGCGCAGCGCTGCATCGACGAAGCGGTCACCTACACCAAGGACCGCCAGCAATTTGGCCAGCCCATCGCCGATTTCCAGAACACGCAATTCACGCTCGCCGACATGGAAACGGAACTTCAGGCCGCGCGCGCGCTGCTTTACATGGCCGCGGTCAAGGTCACGGAAAATGCGCCGGACAAGACCCGCTTTGCCGCCATGGCCAAACGGATCGCGACCGATACCGGCTCGTCCGTCGCCGACCGCGCGCTCCAGCTGCACGGCGGCTATGGCTATCTCATGGACTATCCGATCGAACGCTTCTGGCGCGACCTGCGCGTCCATTCGATCCTGGAGGGCACCAACCAGGTGATGCGCATGATCGTCGCGCGGGACATGCTGCGCCAATAGTGGGAGAGATGATGACCGACCAGCTTCTGATTTCGATCGACAATGGCGTCGGCCGCATCCGGCTGAACCGGCCCAAAGCGATCCACGCGCTGACCACCGAAATGTGCGCCGTCATGATCGAAACGCTGCTGGCCTGGCGTCAGGACGACAGCGTCATTGCCGTGATGCTCGACCATGCGCCCTCGCCGGATGGCGACCCCAAGCTGTCCCGGGGCTTCTGCGCGGGTGGCGACATCGCCATGCTCGCCAGCAGCGCGAAGGGCGACTGTGTGGAGGCCCAACGCTTCTTCCACACCGAATATCGCCTGAACCATCTGCTCTTCGTCTATGAAAAGCCGGTCATCGCCTTCATCGACGGCATCGTCATGGGCGGCGGCGTCGGCATTTCCGATCCCGCCCGCTTCCGCATCGCGACGGAGCGCACCACCTACGCCATGCCCGAAACCGGCATCGGCCTGTTCCCGGATGTCGGCGGCGGCTGGTTCCTCCCCCGCATGCCAGGCCGCACCGGCGCATGGCTCGCGACCACAGGCGCGCGCATCAAGGGCGCGGACTGCCTCGCGATTGGCATCGCCACCCATTATATGGCGTCGGACAAGCTCGACGCGGTCAAGGCGCGGATCATCGCTGACCCGGACGGCCTTGGCGAGATACTCGACGAGATGAGCGACACGCCGCCGCCTTCCGACTGGGAAGCGCAGCGCGCGGATATAGACCGCCTCTTCGCATCGGACCGCTATGAAGACATCCTTGCCGCGCTCCGTGCGGACGGATCGGAATGGGCGCAGGCCCAGCTTGCCACGCTCGCCACCAAATCACCCCAGACCATCAAGGTCGCCCTGCGGCAGATGGCAGAGGGCGCGGCCTTCACCGACTTCGCCGACAATATGCGCAACGAATATCGCATCGGCTGTCATGTCATCCGTCGGCCCGACTTCATCGAAGGTGTGCGCGCGGTAATCTTCGACAAGGACAATGCGCCCAAATGGAACCCCGCGACGCCCGAGGAAGTGACGGACGATCTGATCGACAGCCTCTTCGCGCCGCTGCCGCCGGAAAAGGAATGGACGCCGCTACCCCAGCTGCGCGGCTGACAAGAACAAAGAGGAGAGCCTGACATGAGCCAGACCATCGCCTTCATCGGGCTTGGCAATATGGGCGGCGGCATGGCCGCCAACCTGCTGAAGAACGGTTTCGCCGTCCGCGCCTTCGACCTGTCCGAAGATGCGCTGGCTAAGGCGGAAGCGGCAGGCGCCGTTCGCTGCGCCAGCGCCGCGGACGCCGTTGCGCAGGCGGACGCGGTCGTCTCCATGCTGCCCGCCGGAAGCCATGTCGAAAGCGTCTATACCGGCGAAATCTTCGACTCTGCCAAACCCGGCGCGCTGTTCCTCGACTGCTCCACCATCGACGTCGCCACCGCCCGCCGGGTCGAGGAAGCGGCCCAAGCCAAAGGCTTCGAAATGGTCGATGCTCCCGTCTCGGGCGGCATCGCCGCCGCCGCTGGCGGAACCCTCACCTTCATGGTCGGCGGCAGCGACGCCGCCTTCGGCCGGGCAAAGCCCATCCTCTCCGCCATGGGCAAAGCCGTCATCCACGCAGGCGGCGCGGGGAATGGCCAAGCGGCCAAGATCTGCAACAATATGCTGCTGGGCGCGACCATGGTCGCCACCTGCGAAAGCTTCGCCATGGCGAAAAAGCTCGGCCTCGACCCGCAGACCTTCTATGACATCTCCAGCGTCTCTTCGGGCCAAAGCTGGTCGATGACCAGCTATTGCCCCGTCCCCGGCGTCGGCCCGCAAAGCCCGTCCGATAATGGCTATCAGGGCGGCTTCGCGGTGGCCCTGATGCTCAAGGACCTGAAACTCGCCACCGAAGCCGCGGCGTCGGTTGGCGCATCAGTGCCCATGGGCAACACCGCCGAAGCGCTCTACCAACTCCTCGCCAATCGTGGAGAAGCCGCGCGCGACTTCTCCGTGATGATCGAAATGCTGGAGGGGAAGTAGCGCAGGCGCTCACCCCTACCACACTGGACAGGACGGCATCTTGACCAACCCCACACCATGATCGACCCCCGCGCCCTCCGCACCTTCCTCGCCGTCTGCCGCGCCAACTCCATCAGCGGCGGCGCGCGGCTGCTCAACATCTCACAGCCGTCCGTTTCCATCGCCATCGCCCAACTGGAACAATCCATCGGCGCAACCCTGCTCGAACGCTCCCGCGCAGGCATAGCGCTCACGGCCGAAGGCCGCATGCTCCTCCGCCGCGCCCAGGCGATGGAAGGCCTGCTGAAAGACGCCGAGGAAGAACTGCAGCTCTCCCGCCAGGGCATCGCGGGGCCCCTGCGCGTCGGCGGCACACCCGGCGCGCTGGTCAGCCTGCTGCCCGGAGCCGTCCGCTTCCTGGAAGATGACATAGGCAGCTTCGCTCTCCATGTGATCGAACGGCCCGACGCTGACCTTGGAACCCTCCTGCGCCAGGGCGACATAGAATTGGCCTTCGTCACCACCGGCATCGACACGCCACCCGATGACCTTGACGAACTCACCTTCTCACAGGACCCCTTCTCCCTGATCGTCGGCCGCGCCAATGAACATCTGCCCAGCGAAGTCTCGCTAAGAGATGTGGCCAACCTCCGATGGGTCCTCCCGGAAGCGCGCGGCGCCTTCCGCCGACAGGTCGACGCGCTGTTCCTCTCGGCCGACGCACCCGTTCCACGCCACAGCATCCGCTGCGACTCCCTGCTCACCACAAAGGCGATCGTGCGCTCCAGCAGTCGCGTCACCATATTGCCCATGCAGGTCGCAGCTGCCGAATTGTCCATCGGCGTCCTGCGCGCCATCGCCATCCGTGAAGCCGTCTTCCCCCGCAGCATCGGCATCCGCAAGCTGAAGGGCGCGCGGCTTTCCACCCTCGCCCAACGCCTGCTGGATTATTTCATCCATAGTTCCTGACTATGGCAATGCCAAAAATGATTATTTTTCCTTTGTGAGAATATGGAGCATTACCGCCGCGGCAGAACAAAGGGCCGGGAGAGGAAAGCATGCGGCAGCTCATCCATAATGTGCGCATTTTCGACGGCAGCGGCGCCGCCAGCGCGCCGGGCGCCGTGCTTGTCGAAGGCGACAGGATCGCCGCCATCCTCCCCGCCGACGCGGACCTTTCGACCGTCGCCGCCGATGCCCGGATCGATGGCCAGGGCGGCACGCTCATGCCCGGACTGGTCGATGCCCATTGCCATCTCACCTGGGGCAGCTCGGTTGAACATATCTATCACCAGTTCATCCTGCCGCCGGAGGAACTGAAAACCGCCGCCTGGCGCAACGCCCGCGTCCTGCTCGACCATGGCTTCACCAGCGCCTATTCCGCCGGAGCCCTTGGCGAGAACATCGAACCCGACCTAGCTCGCGCTATCGAGGCCGCTGACACCCCCGGCCCGCGCCTCATCCCCTCCACCCTCGAACGCAGCCCTGAAGGCGAAGAGGGCGTGGAGACCGGCGACGTCTTCAACGGTCGTGGTCCCGCCGCGATGCGCGCCTTCATGGCCCATTGCCGCGATACCGGCGTCAAATCGGTGAAGCTCGTCATCTCTGGCGAGGACGCGCTGAAGCCCGGCTCGGCCCAGGACATTCTCTACAGCGACGAGGAGATGGAGGCGGCCGGCGAAGCTGCCAAGGCGAACGGCCTCTGGATCGCCGCCCATACCTACAGCAACCGCGCGATCGAAATGGCGCTGAAGGCAGGCGCGCGCATCCTCTATCACTGCTCCTTCGCTGACGAAGCCGCCATCGACCTCATGACCGCGCACAAGGACGACTTTTTCTACGCCCCCGGCCCCGGCGTCTCGGTTGCTGCGCTGGAGGCCACGCCACCACCCCATATCGACATGAGCGCGATGAAGGCCAGCGCCACTCAGCGCCTTCAGCTGGAGGCCGATCTCGTCCCTGAACTCAAGCGGCGCGGCGTCCGCATCCTCATAGGCGGAGACTATGGTTTCCCCTTCAATCCCCACGGCCGCAACGCAAGGGACCTCCAGCATTTCGTCGATTATTATGGCTTCACTCCGCCCGAAGCGCTCAGCGCCGCCACCATGCTCGGCGGGCAACTCATGGGTCAGCCAGTCGGCCTGATCCGCGAAAACTATCTCGCCGACCTGCTGCTGGTTGACGGTGATCCCACCCAGGACGTCTCCATCCTTCAGGACCCCGCTCGCCTGAAAATGATCATGCAGGGCGGCCGCCTCCACAAAGCCCCCGCCACCCAGCCGGTTTCCGCCTGAAAGAACCGACCCAGAATGTTCGACGTAGCGATCATCGGTTGCGGCCCGGTAGGGGCCTTTGCGGCCAATCTCCTCGGCAAGGCGGGCCTGTCGGTCCTCGTCGTCGAGCAGGAGGCGCATCCCTATCCCCTACCCCGCGCCGTCCATCTCGACCATGAGATGATGCGCCTGTTCCAGTCGGCCGGTGTCATCGATCGCGTCGCCCCCGACATGCGCGACACCGAAGGCCATCTCCATGTCGGCGCGGACCATGGCGTCATCCGCTACATGGGCACGGTCGGTCGCCCCCGTCCCTTTAGCTGGTCCAATGATTATTTCTTCTACCAGCCCGAACTGGAAGATCATCTGCGCGACGCGCTTGCCGCCTATCCTAACGTCACCCTTCTGCTCGGGACCGCGTTCGAAGGGCTGGAGCAAAGCGACCAGGCCGTCACCCTCCGCCTGTCGGGCAACCATACTGAACGCGCCCGCTATGTCATCGCCTGCGACGGATCGCGCAGCGCGGTTCGCAAGGCGCTCGGCATCGCCCTCGACGATCTCGATTTCGAGGAACCCTGGCTCGTCGTCGATGCGCAAGTCGATGGCCCCGTCCGCTTCCCTGACCTCTGGGGCGTGCCCGAAGCCGCCGACCTGCAAAAGCTCTCCGTCATGATGTGCGACCCCAAACGTCCCGCGACCATCGTGCCGGGCCGGGGCGATCACCGCCGCTGGGAATTCATGCTCCTGCCCGGCGAAGATGATGCCGTGATGATGCAGCCCGACAATGTCGCCGCGCTCGTCGCGCCTTATCTGACGGGCGTCCCACACAGGATCGTCCGCGCCGCCACCTACCGCTTCCACGGCCTCATCGCCGAACAATGGCGTCAGGGCCGCGTCTTCCTGGCCGGGGACGCCGCGCACCAGACGCCGCCCTTCTTCGGTCAGGGCATGTGCCACGGCCTGCGCGACATCGCGAACCTCGCCTGGAAGCTCGAACTGGTGCTGGCCGATCGCGCGCCCGCCACTCTGCTCGACAGCTATCAGACCGAGCGCGACCCCCATGTCCGCGCCGTCATCTCCGCCGCCGTCGCCGCAGGCCGCTACATCTGCATGCTAGACCCGGATCAGGCCGCAGCCCGCGACGTTCAGATGCGCGAAGCGGCCATGGGCGCTGACCAAGGCACCGCCGCCGACCTCATCCCCGCCATCGCGCAGGGGATCATTGCCACCGGCACCCCCGGCGCAGGCGAACGCTTCATCCAGCCCCGCATCAACGGCCAGCTGCTCGACGACATCACCGGCGGCGGCTGGCGTCTTTTCACGAGGCAGCCGATCGAAGCGCCATCGGACATCGCTGTCATCCCCGCTGAAGGCGCGGTCCACGAATGGCTCATCGCCCGCGATGCAGCAGCCGTGCTCGTCCGCCCCGACCATTATGTCTTCGGCGCCGGCAAGCCTGCCGACCTCATAACCCAGCTGGAAGGACAACTCCGGCCATGACCCTGACCCTCGCCCAAGCCCGCTCCATCCTCGACGCCGCGCTGGCCCATGCCCGCGCGCAGGACGCCCAGCCGCTCGCCGTCATCATCCTCGACGCGGGCGCGCACCCCGTCGCCTTCGCGCGCGAGGACGGGGCCAGCCTCTTCCGCTTCGACATAGCCAGGGCGAAAGCCTCGGGCGCACTGGGGATGGGCGCGGACACGCGGATCATCGCCACCCGCGCCGCCGCCAACCCCGCCTTCTTTCAGAGCGTGGTGGCCGTCACCGGCGGCCAGCTCGCTCTGTCACCCGGCGGCGTCATCATCCGCGATCTGGAAGGGCGGATGATCGGCGCCGTCGGGACCAGCGGCGACACCGGCGACATGGACGAAGCCTGCGCCATCGCCGGGATCACCGCCGCCGGTCTCACTCACGGAGCGCAATCATGAAACTTCGCAGCATCGAACTGGCGCTGCCTAACGCCGCAGAGGCCGCCGCCTTCCTGACGGACATATGGGGCATGGCCCCCGCCGAAGTGCGCGGGCAAACCCATTATCTGCGCGGCTCCGGCCCGTTCCCCTATCTCGTCGCGCTCGAAGAGTCGGCGGAACCCTATGTCCGCTCCACCACCTTTACCTGCTCACCCGATCGGCTCGAGGACCTGAAGGCCCGCGTCACCAAGGCGAACCTCCCTGCCCGCCCCGTCACCTCGCAGGAGCCCGGCAACGGCCACGGCATCATCGTCGAACTGGCCGAAGGCGAACTGCTCCGCTTCCTGACGGACACCAGCGAAGTCGCGCCGATCGAGGGCAAGGACCTTCCCGTCAAGCTCACCCATGTCGTCTTCAATTCCACCGACGCCGAAGCCACTGGCACCCTGATCGAACAGGCCCTCGGCTTCCGCGTATCCGACCGGACCAAGGGCATGGTCTTCGTCCGCTGCAACGAGTCCCATCACTCGACCGCCTTCGCCCGTGCGGGCTTTTCGTCGCTCAACCACATCGCTTTCGAAATGGCCGACATGGATGCGGTCATGCGCGGCATCGGCCGCCTGCGCGATCATGGCATGGTCCCCGCCTGGGGTCCCGGCCGCCATGGTCCCGGCGCGAACGTCTTCGCCTATTTCATCGCCCCCTTCGGCCCCGTGATCGAATTTTCCACCGCCGTCGAAAAGGTGCCCGAAGACTATCAGCCCGGCGCGCCCGAAGACTGGACCTGGCCCGAAGGCCGCATCGACCAATGGGGCATGTCGGACAAGGATTTCGCAGGGCTCCGCGCCGCCGAGGAAAAATTCCGCCACCGTCGCGACTGGGCTCCGCAGCCGCTCAATGAGGAACAAGCCTGATGCGTTACACAAGCTTCCGCCGCCCTGACGGCACCCCCAGCTTCGGCCGTGTCGAAGGCGACGCGATCATCGAACTGACCGGCGCGTCCAGCCTGAAGGCCGCGCTCGCCGCCGGCAATCTCGCCTCGCTTGGCGAAGGTGCGCGCTACCGCCGCGACGACATCGTCCTCCTCCCGGTCATTCCCGACCCGGCCAAGATCCTCTGCGTCGGCCTCAACTATGCCGAACATGTGAAGGAAACCGGCCGCGAGCAGAAAGAGCATCCCGCCATCTTCGTCCGCTACGCCGACAGCCTCGTCGCGGACGGCCAACCGATGGTGAAGCCCGCCGTCACCAGCCGCTACGATTATGAAGGCGAACTGGCCGTCATCATCGGCAAGCCCGCGCACAAGGTCGCCCGCGCCGACGCCATGGCTCATGTCGCGGGCTATGCCTGCTTCAACGACGGCTCCGCCCGCGACTGGCAGCGCCACAATATCCAGTTCACGCCCGGCAAGACATTCCCCAACAGCGGCGCGTTCGGCCCCGCGCTGGTCACGCCGGACGAGGCGGGCGACCTCGCTTCCCAGCACGTCCAAACCCGCCTCAACGGCGAACTGGTCCAGGATCAGCCCATCAGCGACATGATCTGGGATATCGCCACCGTCATTGAATATATCTCCGCCTTCACGCCCCTCGCGCCCGGCGACGTCATCGCCACCGGCACCCCCGGCGGCGTCGGCGATAAACGCACCCCGCCGCTCTACATGAAGGCAGGCGACAAGGTCGAAATCAGCATCGGCGTCATCGGCACGCTCACCAACCGCATCATCGACGAACAGTGATCAAAAAAAGGGGAGAGAAAATATCATGCGCAAGTTGACCACCAGCATAGCCTTGGCAGGCGCCAGCCTGCTCGCCCTAGCCACGCCCGGCCTGGCGCAGGAAAACACTGCCGCCGCGCCCGAGCAGGCGGCTGAGCCAGCCAGCGGCAGCGCCGACATCATCGTCACCGCCACCCGCCGCGCGGAACGGCTGCAGGATGTGCCCATCGCGGTCTCGGCGATCAGCGGCGAGCAACTGACCGAAGGCGGCTTCCAGACGCTGACCGACATCCAGTATCAATTCTCCGGCGTCCAGTTCGGCACCTCGCCCAATGACAGCGGCTTCCGCCTGCGCGGCGTCGGCAGCGCTGGCGGCTTCACCAGCTCGTCCGAACAGAATGTCGGTACGGTCGTCGACAATGTCGTCGTCCCCTTCGGCAATCCGGTCAACAGCCTGGGAGATCTGGAGCGCGTCGAAGTCTTGAAGGGTCCGCAGGGCACCCAGTTCGGCAAGAACGCCTCTTCAGGCGTCGTCAACATCACCACCAGGAAACCGGAACTGGGCAAGTTCGGCGGCAAAGTCTTCGCCAGCTATGGCGAGCTTGACGAATGGAACGTCAACGGCAGCGTCAATGTCCCGGTCAGCCAGAACTCGGCCCTCGCCATCTTCGGTTTCTACCGCAGCAATGACGGCTTTCTGAAAAATGTCGTCCGCAACGAGAAATGGGGCGGGGAAGAAAGCTACGGCGCCCGCGCCAAATATCTGTTCGAACCCAGCGACAATCTCAGCATCTACCTGATCGGCGACTATTCGAAGATCAAGCGCGAAGGTCCCGGCCAGCTCTGGACGTTGAACCGCCTGCCAAGCTTCGCCAATCCGCTGATGGCGGTGCGCTTCGGCAATCTCGCCTCGCTTGGCGTGGTTCCTGGTTTCGACAATGACAAATCGGTGGAGGAATATCCCGGCTACTCCTCGGAGGAAAATTACGGGGCCTCGCTGGAAATCAATCTCGGGCTTGGCGACTATAACCTGACCTCCATCACTGCCTATCGCGGGCTGAACCAGCGTCCGCAGCTGTTTGCCATCGACGCCACCAGCTTCCCCGTCTTCACCGCGCAGCAGGACGGCACCGATCAGAGCTTCCTGTCGCAGGAATTGCGCCTCAGCTCGCCATCGGGCAGCGCGCTGGAATTCACCGGCGGCGTCTATGCATCGCGGCGCAAGGTGGGTGATGACAATGATTTCAGCCGCGCCCAGCTGCGGCCGGCCGTCCCCTTCGACCCTGTCATCGTCAACATCGCAGGCGGCCAGTCCAACACGCAGACCAGGTCGGACTCAATCGCCGCCTTCATCGACGGCAAATATCATCTGTCCGAACAGTTCAGCCTGATTGGCGGCTTCCGCTATCAATATGACTGGGTGAAATCCTCCTTCTTCTCGATCATCGATCCCGCCTTCCCACCGGGCCCCGGTCCCAACGGCTTCGTCGTCCCCTACACGCCGACCGCCGAGCTGAATGCCAGCACCAAGAAAGGTGACTGGTCGGGCCGCGCAGGCGCCGAGTTCAAGGTCAATAACGACATCATGTTCTTCGGCACCATCGCTCGCGGTTATCTCGGGCCGACGGTGACATTCTCGGGCCTTACCGGCACCCGTACCGCAGTCGCGCCGCAGACCGTGCGGGACATCACCGTGGGCGTGAAGTCACAGCTGTTCGACAGGGCCGTCACGTTCAACGCCAACATCTTCTACGACAAGTATAAGAATCTTCAGACCTCGGTCTTCAACGGCGTTGAGTTCCTGACGGAAAATGCCGGCGGCTTTACCGCCAAGGGTTTTGAAACAGACATCGCCTGGCGGGTCAGCCCGGAACTGACGCTGACCGGCGGTTTCACTTATTCCAAGACGAAGTTCACGGATTATGTGACGTCCTGCCCGGGCGTGGTAAAGGCGGGCTACAGCTGCTTTCTTGCCGCTGATGGCGTCACCTCGCTCGTCCAGGCGGCTGGCGAACCGCTATCGGGCGCACCCAAATATAGCGCCACCGCTGGCGCGGACGTGCGCCTGCCGATCAACGACAGCCTGACCTTCGACTGGTCGGCCAATTTCTATTACCGCAGCCGGGTGCAATATGCGGTGGCTGATGCCTTCGCCTATCAGCCGGGCTACGGCACGATCGGCCTCAACGCCGGCATCGGCCATCCCGACGGCAACTGGCGCGTGGGCGTGTTCGCGCGCAATCTGCTCGACCAGCGCTTCCATGCTGCCGTCATCGGCCTGCCCTTCGCTGATGCAGGTGGGTATGTGAACTGGCTGAGCCGCGAAGGCCGCCGCACGCTGGGCGTCAACGCGCAGTTCAAATTCTGATCCTCCCTCGGGCCGGGATCTGTCATGATCCCGGCCCTTCTTTCATTTTTTGAAAGCCGTCCTCCATGGCCCTGACCTCTGAAGAGATTGCGAAGGCCATCGCCGCCATGGGCACCCGATTGGGGGCGGACGTCCTCGCTGATTGCACCGCCCTGTTCGATGCGGAGCAACAGCCATTCGCCAGCGCCTGGCCAGCCTCCCTATCCAATCTCCCCTACGGTCCTCACGAACGCCACCGCCTCGACCTTTACGCCCCCCAAGGCGCAGGCTCAGCGCCTATCCTCATCTTCCTCCACGGCGGCGGTTTCCTGAAGGGGGACAAGGGCGGCGATCGGAACTGGCCCAACGCCAATGTCGGCCGCATGGCCGCGCAGGCGGGCTTCTTCGGCATCGTCCCCAACTACCGCCTCGCTCCGGAGAACCAATGGCCTTCCGGCCCTGAAGACGTCGCCGCCGTCGTCGCCTGGGCAAAGGCCAATGCCGCGCAACATGGCGGCGACCCGAACCGCATCGTCCTCGCTGGAACCTCGGCAGGCGCGGTCCATGTCGCTGGCTATATCAAGCGTTCAGGCACCGCCGATATCCGGTCCGCCATTCTGCTCTCGGGCCTCTACGGCTACACGCCCCTCGATGATCGGGACACGCTCTATTATGGCGACCCGTCCCTTTACCCCGAACGCATGCCGCGCGAAGCGGTGGCCTCCACAAGCCTCCCCCTCTTCATCGCCTGCGCGGAGCATGACCCCGCCCGTTTCCAGCAGGAATTTCTCGCCCTGCTCCAGGACCGCCTCACCCGCCACGGCACCATGCCCCGCGCGATGATCGTCAACGGCCACAATCACTATAGTCTGCCCATGCACCTCGGCACGGCGGACCGCCGCCTCGCCGACGAAATCTGCGCCTTCATCAAAAACACAACAAACTAAACCCACAAAGGGAGAGAGACATGATCGACCGCCGGACCCTGCTCGCCACCGGCGCAGCGCTTGCCGCCAGTCCCGCGATTGCCGCCACCGACCGGCTGAGCGGCCGCAGCTTCCCCAAAGGCTTTCTCTGGGGGGCGTCCACCGCGGGGCATCAGGTTGAGGGCAATAATGTCGCCAGCGACCAGTGGCTGCTCGAAAATATCAAACCCACCATCTACTCCACGCCTTCGGGCGACGCTGCGAACAGCTTCGCGCTCTGGCCGCAGGACATGGACCTCGCCACGGGCATGGGCCTCAACAGCTATCGCTTCTCGATCGAATGGGCGCGCATAGAGCCCGAACCCGGCCTCTTCTCCGTCGCCATGCTCGATCATTACAATCGCATGATCGCCGGCGCGCGCGAGCGGGGCCTGAATCCTGTCGTCACCTTCAACCATTTCTCCGCGCCGCGCTGGTTCAGCGCCATGGGCGGCTGGACCAACAGCGAAAGCGTCCCGCTCTTCGCCCGCTTCTGCGAGCGGGCCGCCCGGCATCTGGCGGACGGCATCAGCCACGCCATCACCTTCAACGAACCCAACATCCTCCTCGTCCTGCGCGCCGTCATCCTGCCCCCGCAGGTCATTGAAGCGCAAAAGGCCATGCTCGCCCAAGCCGCCCGCCGCATGGGCACGCCCAAATTCACGGCGCTGAACGCCGCTAATCCGGACGATCTCGATTCCATGCAGGCGAACCTCGTCCCCGCGCACAAAGCCGCCAAGGCCGCGATCAAGGCGGTGCGCGGCGACCTGCCCGTCGGCCTTTCCCTTTCCATGTTCGATGACCAGGCGATCGGCCGCAACAGCATCCGCGACGCCAAGCGCAAGGAACTCTACGGCGCATGGCTCGAAACCGCCCGCGCCGACGATTTCCTCGGCGTCCAGAATTACGAGCGCAATATCTGGAGCGGCAAGGGCAAGCTCCCCCCGCCCAAGGGGGCGGCGCTCAACTATAGCGGCGCCGAAGTCTATGCCCCCTCCCTCGCCGGAGCGGTGCGCTACGCCCACCAGGCGACCGGCGTCCCGATCTTCGTCACAGAACATGGCGTCGGCACCACCGACGACGGCATCCGCGCCCGCTTCATCCCCGCCGCGCTTGCCGAACTGCAAAAGACGATGGCGTCGGGCGTGCCGGTGATCGGCTATTGCCATTGGTCGCTCATCGACAATTTCGAATGGATCTTCGGCTATCGTCCGAAGTTCGGCCTCCACAGCTTTGATCCGGTGACATTCACGCGCATTCCCAAGCCCAGCGCAGCCGTCTATGGTGCCATCGCCCGCGCCAACGCGATCTGAACCATAAGATAGAGAGGAGACCTGTTCGATGAAGCATCTGGCCCTGACCGCCTTGGCGCTTGCGATCGCCACGCCCGCCGCCGCGCAGATGCAGATCACGCCGATCGCCAAGCCAAAGCTCGCCGAAATCCCGCTCTACCCCGCCTCCAAGGACGCGGACAAGGAACAGTGGGAACATGTCAGCGGCAAATATGGCCAGATCGTCATCGACAATGACACGGTCCGCAACGTCACCCGCCCGACCATCACCCCCTATCTGCCCGATCCTGCCAAGGCGACCGGCGCGGCTGTGGTGGTCGCCCCTGGCGGCGCTTTCATGTCCCTCTCCATGTCGAGCGAAGGCGAAGTCATCGCCCGCTGGCTCGCCGAACAGGGCATTGCCGCCTTCGTCCTCAAATATCGCCTCAACGAAACGCCCCGCGATTCAAAAGCCTTCATGACCGCCGTGGGCCAGCGCATGGCCCAGGCCGCCCGCAACCAGCCCGGCACGAAGATCGAGGAGCCCCGCGCCACCCAGGACGCTCTGGCCGCCCTTGCCCTCATCCGCACCCGCGCCAAGGAGTATCGCGTCGATCCCGCCCGCGTCGGCATGATCGGCTTTTCCGCCGGAGCGATGACCGCCCTCAACGCCGCGCTGGAAGGAAAGGGCGACGCTCGCCCCGCCTTCATCGGCTATATCTACGGCCCGATGACCACCGTCACCGTGCCCGCCGACGCGCCGCCCATGTTCGCCGCCATCGCCATGGACGACGGCCTGTTCAGGAAACAGGGCTTCGCCATCGCCGAAGCCTGGCGCGACGCTCGCCGCCCGGTCGAGTTGCACGCCTATGAGCGCGGCGACCACGGCTTCGGGATTGGCCGCCCCGGCACCACCACGACCGGCCTGCTGCCGCAATTCACCGCCTGGCTGCGCATGCGCGGCCTGCTGACCGCCTCGCGCTGATCCTCAGAGGACATTTTTCGATGAAAACCCGCGCCCTGCGCCTCGCCCTGCTGCTCGCCTGCACCACCTTTGCCAGCCCTCTGCTCGCCGACGACCTCGCCGACGGTTTTCAAAATCCGCCGCAAAGCGCCCGCCCGCGCGTCTGGTGGCACTGGATGAACGGCAACATCACGAAGGAAGGGATCGACAAGGATCTCGACTGGATGGCCCGCATGGGCATTGGCGGCGTGCAGAATTTCGACGCCAGCCTGCTGACGCCGCAGATCGTGCCCAAGCGCCTGTCCTACATGACGCCTGAGTGGAAGGACGCCTTCGCCCACGCCGTTCGCACCGCCGATGCAAAGGGCCTGGAATTCGCCATCGCCTCCTCCCCCGGCTGGAGCGAGACGGGCGGCCCCTGGGTAAAGCCCGAGGACGCGATGAAGAAGCTCGTCTGGGCGGAAGCTGACCTGAAGGGCGGCCGCCGCTTCACCGGCCCGCTGCCAGTGCCGCCCGGCGTCGCAGGCCCGTTCCAGAACGCGCATCTTACCGAAGCCATGCCCGGCGCGGTCGAAGGCGCAAAGCCGCTCGCCCCGCTCTACCGCGACGCCCGCATCCTCGCTTACCCGGTGAAGCGCACGGCTCTGCCCGCCCCTCAAGTCCGCCTGCCCGACGGCGCCGCCGTGGACGCAGCCACGCTCACCGACGCCGACCTCGACAGCGCTGTGAAGGTACCCACCGGAACCGCGGAGCAGCCCGGAGCGCTCACCCTCGATTATGGGAAGCCGGTCACCGTCCGCTCCGCCACCATATTCATCCCCAACGCCAAGCCTCCCTTCCGCGACCCCGCCTACCGCCCCGTGCTGGAGGCGGAACAGGGCGGCGGCTGGCGCGCGCTGGGCGACTTCGCCCTGTCCGAAGCAGCGACCACCATCGCCTTCCCCGCAACCACCGCCCGCCGCTTCCGCGTCGTCCTGCGCCCGAATGACGCAGGACCCGCGCCGGGCCTTGGCGAAGGCGTGCCGGGCGCCATCTCCATGGACATTTTCGCCCGCGCCTCAAAGGCGACGCTCCCCATCGGCGAACTGCGCCTGTCGGCCGAGCCGCGCATCGATCGTGTCGAGGCCAAGGCGGGCTTCACCGTCCTGCGCGACTATAGCAGCCTGCCGGTCCCGGCATCCTCGACCGCGGGAGCAGTCGATCCGGCCAAGGTGATCGACATCAGCAGCCATCTTCGCCTCGACGGGACGCTCGACTGGACCGCTCCTGCGGGCAGCGACTGGCGCATCCTGCGGCTCGGTTATTCGCCCACCGGCAAGGTCAATCATCCCGCGACCGTCGAAGCGACCGGCCTTGAAGTCGATAAATATGATCCCGCCGCCGTCCGCCGCTACATGGAAACCTACCTTTCCATGTACCGCGATGCGGTCGGCCCTGAATGGATCGGCGCAAAGGGCATCCGCGCGCTCCTTACCGACAGCATAGAGGTTGGCCCGTCCAACTGGACGCCCCGCATGGTCGAGGAGTTCACCGCCCGGCGCGGCTATGACCCGCTGCCCTATCTTCCCGTACTCACCGGCACGGTCGTCGGTTCGCCCGCCCGCAGTGAGGCGTTCCTCTATGATTTCCGCCGCACCCTCGCCGATCTCCTGGCCGACTCCCATTATGGCACCATCGCCAAAGTCGCACATGAAAACGGCATGAAGGTCTATGGCGAAGCGCTGGAGGATGGCCGCCCGGTACTGGGCGACGACCTCACCATGCGCCGCTACGCCGATGTGCCGATGGCTGCGCTCTGGACCTGGAACCGGGACAGCACTCCGCGCCCGACCCTGCTCGGCGACATGAAGGGCGCGGCATCGGTCGCCCATATCTATGGCCAGAACATCGTCTCGGCGGAATCGATGACCGCGGTCTTTTCGCCTTGGGCCTTCGCGCCGTCGGACCTGAAGCGCATCATCGACCTGGAATTCGCGTCCGGCATCAACCGGCCGATCGTCCACACCTCGGTCCATCAGCCGGTCGATGACAAGGTGCCCGGCCTGTCGCTCATGATCTTCGGCCAATATTTCAACCGGCATGAAAGCTGGGCGGAAATGGCCAAGCCCTGGGTCGATTATATGGCGCGCACCGGCTATCTGCTCCAGCAGGGCCGCGACCATGCCGACATCGCCTGGTTCCCTGGCGAAGACGCGCCGATCACCGCCCTCTTCCTCACCGGCGCGCCCGCTGGCCTGCCCAAGGGCTATGGCTATGACTTCATCAATGCGGACATCCTGTCCAACGTGCTGAAGGTAGAGGATGGACAGCTCGTCGCACCTGGCGGAGCCCGCTACCGCGCACTCTATCTCGGCGGGTCGAGCCGCGTCATGACGCTTCCCACCCTTCGCCGCATCGCGGAGCTGGCGGACGCAGGCATCCCGATCATCGGCGAAGCACCGCAGCGCGATCCTGCGTTCCAGGATGATCCGGCCGCCTTCACCGCGCTTGTCGACCGCCTCTGGAAAGGCACAACCACAGCCAAACCGCGCATCATCCCCGGTGCGGACCCCGACGCCGCGCTCGCCCGTATCGGCATCGCGCCCGACTTCCGTGTCACCGGCGGCGCAGCGGACAGCGACTATCGTTTCGTCCACCGCAAGCTGCCGGATGGCGACCTCTATTTTGTCAACAACCGCCAGAACCGCGCTGAGAAGGTCGAGGCCCGCTTCCGCATCACCGGCCGCCAGCCCGAAATCTGGCGCGCGATTGACGGCACCGCCGCCCCCGTCTCTTATCGGACCGAGGGCCAGGAAACGGTCATTACGCTCGATGTGGGCGCAGAAGATGCTTTCTTCATCCTGTTCCGCAAGCCCGCCACCGCGCCTTCGGTTGCGCTCCCGGCCCCCGCGCCGCGCCAGCTCGCCACCCTCGATCAGCCTTGGCAGATCAGCTTCCAGCCCGGCCGCGGCGCTCCCGCTTCGCTCGCCATGGCCAAACTCTCGCCGCTCAATGAGGCGGAGGATAAGGGCGTTCGCTACTTCTCCGGCATCGCGACCTACAGCAGCCGCTTCACGCTTCCAAAGGGCGCCAAGCGCGGCCAGCCCCTCTGGCTGGACCTGGGCAAGGTCGGCGATCTCGCCGAAGTGCGCGTGAACGGCCAGCTTGCTGGCACCAGCTGGTTCGCACCCTACCGCCTCGATATTGGCCGCTACGTCAAATCCGGCAGCAACCGGCTGGAAGTGAAGGTCGCCAACCTCTGGGTGAACCGACTGATCGGCGACAAGCAGCCCGGCGCGGAAAAAATCACCTTCACCGCCGCCCCCACCTACAAACCCGACGCGCCACTACGCCCGAGCGGCCTTATGGGGCCGGTTACGCTATGGAGTGAGTGACAGGCGAAAAGGGCGGCAGGGACAAGCTGCCTGCCGCCCCGCCGTCATGCTGCGCCTGCCTGCCTCCGCATGAGCACAGTGCTCTCCAGATGATCCGGGACGAATGCAGACCCCGTTCGGGCTGAGCCTGTCGAAGCCCCTGCCCTGTTCCAAACCCAACGCCACCCAAAAAAGGATCGAACACCCCTCCCCAACCGTTCATCCCTCACCAGAGGGAGAAGAGGCGCATGGCCACCATGGCAGGCGAAGCAGGGATCACAGAAAAGGACACCGCCCTCCTCGCGCTCATCACCTATCTTAAAGAGCAGCGCTATCAGTTCATCACCCCCACCCCAGCCACCCACGCCCGCATCCTCGCTCGCTCTCCAAATGCACCCGCGCAAAATCTGCGCGATGTCTTCGGCTGGTCCCGCCCCTTCGACCCGGAGCAAATCGACCAGCAACTGCTCCGCATCCTCCATCAAGCCGATGCGATTGAGCAGCACGGCGCAAGGATGAAGAGCCGCCTCCGCGTCTCCTCGCTCGGCCAGCAGCTATTCCTCCATTCCGCCTATCCGACCGACGCAGAGGATGCGGTGTTTTTCGGCCCCGACAGCTATCGCTTCGCACGGCTGATCACCCATCAGCTGACCCGCTGCCCGGAGCAAAAGGGTGCGCGCCTCGTCGACATCGGCACCGGGGCGGGGGTCGGCGCAATCGTTGCGGCGCACCTTTGCCCCTCCGTCGAGATCATCGTGACCGACATCAATCCCTTCGCGCTCCGACTCGCGCGGATCAACGCCCAGGCGGCGGGCGTGCAGGCCAAATTCATCGAGACCGGCGACCTTGCGCAAATCGATGGCGATTTCGACCTGCTGCTCGCCAACCCGCCCTATATCGCCGACACCGAAGGCCGCGCCTATCGCGACGGCGGCGGCATGCACGGCGGCGAAATATCCCTGGAGATGGCACGGCAGGCCCTCCCCCGGCTGGCCGCAGGCGGGCGTTTCATCCTCTATACCGGCAGCGCGATCGTCGATGGAAAGGACCAGTTGCACGAACAACTCGCCCAACTGTCGCAGCAGGAGCGGTGCCTGCTCCATTATGAAGAGATGGACCCCGATGTCTTCGGTGAGGAACTCAAGAACGAAGCCTATAAAGACGTCGAACGCATCGCGGTGATCGCCGCCGTTATCGAGCGACAGGCCAGCCTCCGTTGATCGCGATCAAGGCCCGGCCGTTGCAGTTGCTTGCCGGCTTGGGCATCGGGCTCCTTGCAGGCATCGCGACCAGCGGAGCGCCGCAACGCATATTGGGCCAAATCCTCCTGCCCGTCGGCAGCCTCTGGCTCGACGCGCTGACCATGACGGTGGTGCCGCTGGTCTTCGGCCTGCTGGTAACGGGCGTCGCCGCCGCCTCCCGCAGCGCCTCGGCGGGCAGCATCGCGGCCCGGGCCTTCATCCTCTTCGCCGTCATGCTGACCGCCGCCTCGGCCATCGCAGCCATATTGGCGGACGGATTGCTGCGGCTCTGGCCCGCCGCGCAGGGCATGGCGCAGGCCGCCAGCACGCCGCCACCGGCTACCGGCCCCAGCGAATGGTATCATGCGATCATCCCCGCCAATCCCATCAAGGCGGCCGCCGAAACCGCCATGGTCCCGCTGGTCGTGTTCGCTCTCTTCTTCGGCTTTGCGGTCGCCCGGATCAGCAAGGACTTGGCCGAAGCGCTGCTGAAATTATTGAGCGGCCTTGTCGAAACCATGCTGGTGATCGTCGGCTGGGTTCTGGCGGTAGCGCCCATCGGCATCGCCGCGCTCGCCTTCCGGGCCGGGGCGCGGCTAGGCGCCGGCGTTCTGGGCGCCTTCGCGCAATATGTCGCAGTCGTGGCCCTCTGCTGCCTTGCCGCGACACTGCTCGCTTATGTCTGGGCCGCGATCCTCGGCCGCGTCTCGCCCCTGCGCTTCGCCCGCGCATCCCTGTCGGCCCAGGCGGTCGCGCTCGGCACCCAATCGTCGCTCGCGACCCTCCCGGTCATGGTCGAAGCTGCGCGCGAGCTTGACGTTCCGGAAGAAAGAGCCGCGATCGTCCTGCCCATGGCCGTCTCGCTCTTCCGCGCGGCCAGCGTCGCCGCCAACGTCGCGGTCACGCTCTACCTCGCCCATCTCCACGCCGTACCAATCGGCCCCGCGCAACTCACGCTGATAGCGCTCGTCGCCGTTCCGGTCAGCCTCGGCGCAGTCGGCCTTCCCGCGCAGGTGTCCTTCTTCGCCACCATCGCCCCCATCTGCATCGCCGCCGGAGTGCCCGTCGCCGCGCTGCCCCTGCTCCTCGCGATCGAAGCGATACCGGACCTCTTCCGTACGGTCGGCAACGTCACCAATGACATAGCCATAGCCTGCGCCACCGGCCGCTCCCCCGCCCGCGAAATAGGCTTTGAATAGCCTACCCAACCGGTCCCATTCACCTTCCAAAGCGGATAGGAGAGGCCCCTTCAGAAAATGCGTTCAATTCGCCATTTCATTCATGGAAAAACCGCTCCGATCACCCAGGCTCCGACGCCTGAGTGATCTTCGCCACCCCTGCTTCATACTTCAGATTGTGCACCGAAATAGCCGTTTCCACCCGCTGCACCCCCGGCAAGCTGCGGATCTGCCGCGTCACCAGTTCATTCAACTGTTCGATGTTGGTGAAAAGCCCCATCGCCAGCAGATTGTAGCGGCCCAGCAGCAACACGACGCAGTTGATCTCCGGAATCTTCCGCAACTGCTCGGCAAGCTCGGTAACGCGCGACGGGTCGGCGTCGATGCCCATCATGCAAAGGTTCGGCGATCCGGCCAGGCGGAAATCCGTCACCACCGTGAAATGGATCAACCCCTCCTTCTGCAGGCGCTTGATCCGCGACCGGATGGTGCCCTCGGTCACGCCCAGTTCCGCGGCGATCGCGCGGTTGGAAATACGGGCGTCGCGCGACAGTTTCTCAACGATCTTTCGGTCCAGCGGATCGAGCCGGTGGCGGCTCATGTCGGTCATAGCGGAACCACGTTGAATTCATATTTGACGATATCGACGGCCACTCCGGAGTCGATCTGCGCAACGCCTTCGATGCCGGAGATATGATCGTAGAGGAATTCCTGGACCTCCGAAAAATCATGCAGCGCGACCATCAATTCCAGGTCATACCCGCCGTTCATGGCGTTCACGCTCAATACTTCGGGAAATTTGGCGAGGTCGCGGCCTACATCCTGGATGCTGCGCCCTTGCACCCGCACGCCGACGGCGATGATGACATTATAGTCTCGCGCAGCAAAGTCGGTCACAGCGACCACGCGCATCGCGCGCGCATCCTCCATCTTCTGCAGGCGCGCCGAAACGGTCGCCGCTGTCACCGACAGCTGCTGCGCTATGTCCTGGTTCGTCGCGCGGCCATTCGTCCGCAGGATTTCGATGATGTTATTGTCCAGAGTGTCCAGTGAAGGCGGTGATGTTGTCCGCCCGTTCCTTATCTGCATTCCACCATGCCTCCCATCACCGGCGGACCATAGCGCTCGAAAATGGAGAGTGCCACAGAGCCCGCAGCCCCGCTAGGGCGGGCATTACGGGCGATCTTTGGGAATGCACAGAAATCAGGCGAGAGCCGGCGAATGTGCCGCCTATGGCGAGCGTCTCGTCCTTGGGATGCGTAAAAGACAGCACTAGCAGACGAGGTGAAAATATTTCATCGCGCTGCGCTTTGCATCAGTCTTGAAGGAGCCTTCTCACGTTTTCGGTAGCGATTTTGGCGCGTTGTGCGGGTGGTATATTGAGGTTGATGGCGTTTTGCTGGGGTATTTCGATGCTGAGGGGTGTGTTGGGGTTGAGGGTGTTGAGGAACGCTCTGATGTTGAAGCTGCCTTGTCCGGGGAGGAGGCGCTGGATGCCGGCTTCCCATTCGATTTGGGTGGGATCGATGGTTGCGGGTCCGTCGGAGATTTGGGCGATGGCGATGCTGGGGTGGTCGAGGAGGGCCATGCTGGCGTCGATATCGCCGCCGCGCATGATGTGGAGGAGGTCGAGGGTGACCTTGATGTCGGTGCGGGCTGTGCGGTCTATTTCGTCGAGGGTGTCGGCGAGGGTTCTGACCTGGGAGGGCGGATAAAATTCGATGGCGAGCGCGATGGTGTAGGTTGCGGCGAGTTCGGCCAGTTCGATGAGCTTTTCGGTGCGGCGGACGGGATCGCGGTCGTAGCACAGGACATTGGCAAGGCCCGCGCCGAGCGCTGCGCCGGTTTCGAGCGCGGGCGCGAAGTCCTGGGGGTTGGTACGCCCTGCCATGGTGAAGGGGTAGATGAGATCGACGCTGACCCCGGTGGCGGCGAGCGCGTCGCGGGTTCGGCGCAGCGCTTGGGCGTCGCGCACCAGGTCATAGGGTGGCATGGCGGGCAGCACCTCCATCGAGTGGAGGAACGGGCAGATGCCGGCGCACCCTGTCTCGGCGGCGATTTCCGCGAGCTGCCAGGGGGTGGTGTCGGTGACGGTGATATGGTCGAGCGACAGGCGTCTATCGGCCATATCCTCTCCTTCCTGCTGGTTGCGAGGCTTAGGGGCGCAGCGGTTGGCCGCGCCCCTGCGCAAGGTCAGGCCGCGGCTTCGCGCGCCTTGACCATGTCGAGCGCGACATCGACGATCATGTCTTCCTGTCCGCCGACCATCTTGCGGCGTCCCAGTTCAACGAGGATGGTGCGGGTGTCGAGGCCGTAGGTTTCGGCGGCCTTTTCGGCATGGCGCAGGAAGGAGGAATAGACCCCGGCATAGCCAAGCGCGAGGGTTTCGCGATCGACCCGGACCGGGCGGTCCTGCAGCGGACGAACGAGATCTTCGGCCGCGTCCATGAGCGCGTTGACGTCGCAGCCATGGTTCCAGCCCTTGCGGTCGGCAGCGGCGATGAACACTTCGAGCGGGGCATTGCCCGCGCCCGCGCCCATGCCGGTGAGCGAGGCGTCGATGCGCACCGCGCCGCACTGCGCCGCGACGATCGAGTTGGCGACGCCGAGCGAGAGATTGTGGTGGGCGTGGATGCCGCGCTGGGTTTCGGGCTTCAAGACCCGGTCATAGGCTTCAAGCCGGGCCTTGACCCCATCCATGTCGAGCGCGCCGCCGCTATCGGTCACATAGACGCACTGCGCGCCATAGCTTTCCATGAGGAGAGCCTGCTCGGCGAGCTTCTCCGCATCGATCATGTGGCTCATCATCAGGAAGCCGGACACGTCCATGCCCAGGTCCCGGGCGATGCCGATATGCTGCTTGGAGACGTCGGCTTCGGTGCAGTGGGTCGCGACCCGGACGGAGCGCACGCCGATATCATAGGCGCGGCGCAGCTCCTCGACCGTGCCGACGCCGGGCAGGATGAGGGTGGTGAGTACCGACCTTGTCAGCACCGAGGCGACGGCTTCAAGCCATTCCCAGTCGGTATGCGCGCCAAAGCCATAGTTGAAGCTCGCGCCATTGAGGCCATCGCCATGGGCGACCTCGATCGCATCGACGCCCGCGTCATCCAATGCCTTGGCGATCGCCTTCACATGGTCGATGCCATACATGTGGCGGATGGCGTGCATGCCATCGCGCAGGGTGACGTCCTGGATATAGAGCTTGTCGCCCGCCTCGACGTTGAACGGCTTGTTGGACTGGGCGCTCATGCTGCCACCTTCTTTCCTTCGCGGATGCGCTGCGCGAGCAGCTCGCCGGTCGCCTTGGCGGCGGCGGTCATGATGTCGAGATTGCCCGAATAGCTGGGGAGATAATCGCCCGCGCCCTCGACCTCGAGCAGGATCATGGTCTTGATGCCGGTGAACTCGCCGCGGCCGGGGATCTTGAGCTTGTTGTTGTCGCCAAAGCGCTCGAACTGCACTTCCTGCTTCAAGCGGTAGCCCGGCACATAGGCCTGGACCTTCTTGACCATGGCTTCGACCGAGGCGCGGATGGTCTCCTCGTCGGCGCCTTCGGACAGGGTGAAGACGGTGTCGCGCATGATCATCGGCGGTTCGGCGGGATTGAGGATGATGATCGCCTTGCCCTGCGCGGCGCCGCCGACCTTTTCGATCGCGCCCGCGGTGGTGCGGGTGAACTCGTCAATATTGGCGCGGGTGCCGGGCCCTGCCGAGCGCGAGGAGACCGAGGCGACGATCTCGGCATAATGGACGGTCGCGACCTCAGAGACCGCGGCGACCATCGGGATCGTCGCCTGTCCGCCGCAGGTCACCATGTTGACGTTTCCGGCGTCGAGATTGGCTTCGCCATTGACGGTCGGGATGGTGTAGGGGCCGATCGCGGCGGGGGTCAGATCGACCACCTGCTTGCCGTCCTTGCGCAGCGCTGCGTCATGGACCTTGTGGGCGTAAGCCGAGGTCGCGTCGAACACGATGCCGATTTCGGGATAGACGGCCATTTTCTTGAGGCCCTCGATCCCCTCATGGGTGGTGGCGACGCCGCGCTCGCGCGCCATGGCGAGCCCTTCGGACGCCTCGTCGATGCCGACCACGGCCACCAGTTCCATATTCTGCGGATATTTGATCATCTTGATCATGAGGTCGGTGCCGATATTGCCCGACCCGATGATCGCCGCCTTGACCTTGTCCGTCATCATTCACTCCTCACGGCATCGCAGATCCCAAGCGATGCGTCATTCAACCTATATGAAGCGCGCGGTGCAGCTGCCAACGCCATGCAGCTGCATTTCGAACACATCGCCTGGCCGTGCCGGTTCGAGCGGCACCAGGCTGCCTGACAATATCACATCGCCAGCCTCTAAGGTAACGCCATAGGCGCCCAGCGTATTGGCGAGCCAGGCGACCGCCTGGGCGGGCGAACCCTGCACCGCATGACCATAGCCCTCCGACAAAGGTTCGCCATTTTTGGTGACCGTGACATGAAGGTTGGGCAAGTCGTGATCGCGCGGGTCCACGCGCGCGTCCCCCAGCACATAGACGCCGCAGGAGGCATTGTCCGCGACGGTGTCGACGATGCCGATCTTCCAGTCCTGGATGCGGCTGTCGACGATCTCGAAACAGGGGACGATGGCCTGGGTCGCGGCAATCACCTGCTGCGCCGTCACCCCCGGCCCCTTGAGGCTGTCTTTCAGGATGAAGCCGATCTCGGCCTCGGCGCGCGGGGCGATAAGGCCGTTGGCGGCGACATCGATATCGCCCTCGATGAACATCCGGTCGGTGAGGAAGCCGAAGTCGGGCTGGTGCACGCCCAGCATGTCCTGCACCGCCTTGGAGGTGACGCCGATCTTCTTGCCGATGACGCGCTCGCCATCGGCCTTGCGCTTTTCGAGCGCGCCCAGCGAGATGGCATAGGCATCGTCGATGGTAAGCTGCGGATAACGCGCCATCAGCGGCGGCACGGTGATCCCCGCGCGCAGCGCCTGGTAGAGCTCGTCGGCGAGGCTTTCGTTAAGGCTCTGGGCGTTAAGGCTCTGGGCGTCAAGATCGCTCACAGATAGGCTCCATCCTGGAAGATGAGGGGATCGACCGCGTCCGACAGGCGCACCGCCTCGACCCGCGCAATGACGATGCTGTGGGTGCCATAGGGGGTCATGCTGTCGATGGTGCAGCTAAGATTGGCCTGCGCCTCCTCCAGGATCGGCAGGCCATGGGCGTCAGCGGTCCAGCTGCCGACGCCAAAGCGGGCCTCGCGCGCCACCGCGCCGCCAAAGGCGGCGGACACGTCGCGCTGGTGGCGCGAGAGGAGGTTGATGCTGACCGGGCAGCCGGGGGTCAGGTGGGCGTGGATGCCGGCCGACTGGTTGACGCAGACGAGGACCGCGGGCGGGTCCATGGTGAGCGAGGTGATCGAGGTCGCGGCCATGCCGACCGGCGCCTCCTCGCCCAGCGCCGTGACGATCGCCACGCCCGAGGCGAGGCGGCGCATCGCGCCCTTGAGACCTGCGGTGACGTCCACGGGCTGCGGAACAGGCACGGATTGCGCAGGGGCGGCGTCAGCCATTCTTGAGGAAATCCAGCGAATAGCGGTTGAACTCTGCCGCCCGTTCGACCTGCACCCAATGGCCGGTCTGCGCGAAGGTGAGGCTGCGCACGTCGGGGCAGGCGTCGAGGAAGAGGCGGGCGTGGCTTTCGGGGCAGAATTCGTCATTGAGGCCCCAGAGGACGAAGATCGGCTGCTTGACTTCGCCCAGGCGCGGTCCAAGGTCCGGGGTCTTCACCCGCGCGAGCACATCCTTGGGCTGGGTGCGCGCGACCGCGAACCGCTCCTCGACCAGCGCGTCGGTGACATGGTGGAGCGAGGAGGGATGCATGAGGTTGCTGATGAGGCGGCGCTGTTCCTCGATGTTGAAGTCGGGGCTGCCAAAGCCCGAGCGCATCTTGGCGATGCCGGGCATGGTGAAATAGCTCGCCTGCTCGGCAACACAGCCCGGCGCCATCAGGATGAGCTTGTCGATCGTGAACTCGGGATGGTCGAGCGCGATCTGGAGGGCGATGCCGCCGCCCAGCGAATTGCCCACCAGCGTGCCGCTGGTGACGCCATGCTGCTTCAGGGCATCGAGCAGGGTCTGGGTGAACAGCTCGAGCGGATAGTCGGTTTCGGGCTTGGAGGATTGGCCATAGCCGATAAGGTCGGGCAGGATGACGCGATAGCCAGCGTCCGCAAAGGTCTGGGCGTTGTTGCGGAAGTTGGACGCGCCCGACGCGCCCGGGCCGCTGCCATGGATGAAGATGACGGCCGGGCCGTCACCTGAAATTTCCGCGACGGAAATATCATATCCGCCCGCGACCTTATAGGTCTTGCGGCTCAGTTCACTGGCCATGAGGATCCTCTTTTTTGCCTGTCAGATGAAGGTGAAGGCGGGCGGTTCGCCGTTCATCGTGCCGATGACGTCGCTGGTGCGGTTGGCCGGGTCGTTGGCGACATGGGCGCGCGCGGCGTGGAGGTCGAGCCAGGGCTGGAGGATCGGGCTCGACATGTAGATCGCCCGGCCGCCCATCAGCTTGACCATGTCGTCGGCAAGGTCGGCCATGCGGCGCACGACATTGGAGGACTGGTAGGCAAAGAGCGCGCGCTTTTCCATCGGCACCGGCTCATTGCGCTCGGCATAGTCCATCAGTTCGTTGAAGGTCGTGCGGTGGGTCAGCTCCATCTCGTTGGTTTCGGCGATCGCGCGGGCGATGGCGGCGTGGAGATGGGGGTCGGCCTTGGCGGCCTTGCCGGTGTTGGTCGAGACGCGGCTGCCCATGATCTCCATCGCGGCCGAGGTGGCGGCGCGGATGCCGCCGAAGGCGGCGCTGGAAACCGAGCGGATGAAGAGCTGCGCCCAGGGGATGCGGTAGAGCGGCGCGTCATTGGTCTTCTGCCCGGGATTGGTGCAGGCAAAGCCGTCGACGGCGCGGTGGGTGCGATATTCGGGCACGAAGACGCGCTCGACGAGGATGTCGAAGCTGCCGGTGCCCTGCAGGCCGAACGTGTCCCAGGTGCCTTCGATCACCTGATAGTCCGAGCGCGGCAGCAGGAAGGTGCGCATGTCGGGCGGACCGCCATCGGTATCGAAATTGATGGCGCCCAGGAGCACCCATCCGCAATGGGAGGAGCCTGAGGAAAAGCCCCAGCGGCCCGAAAGGTAGAAGCCGCCGTCGACCTTTTCCACCTTGCCGACCGGCTGATAGGTGGAGGAGACGAGCATGTCGGGGTCCTCGCCCCATACTTCCTTCTGCGCCTCGTCATGGAAGAGGGCGAGTTCATAGGGGTGGCAGCCCAGCACGCCGTAGATCCAGCCTGTCGACATGCAGCCTTCAGCCAGCGCCTTCTGAATCTCGAAGAAGACATTGGGGTGCATCTCATAGCCGCCATAGCGCTTGGGCTGGAGCACGCGGAAGAAGCCGGCCGCCTTCATCTCGGCGACGGTCTCGACCGGCACGTCATGGGCGAGCGTGCAGGCGCGCGCGCGTTCGCGCAGCACCGGGATCATCGCCTTGGCCCGGGCAATCAGGGTTTCGGCCGAGGGAAGCTCCTCGTCCTGGCCAATGGGTCGAGTTGCGGCTGCCCCGGTCATCATCTTCTCCATGTCGGCGACTCAATGCTCAAAATTTGCTATATGCGTAGTTTATATAATCTGCTATTACGCAAACTGTCAAGACAAACAGGGCTTGCGCATTTGGGCCGTTGCTTATAGGCGGATCGGGAACGAATTGCCATAAGCTCGTTGAGCGCATGCGAATGCACCTTTCCAGGGCCACGCAAAATCCAAGGCAGTGCTTGCCATATGCGTATGGGAAAGGTCATTTTGGAACGCTCCTCAACGCGCATGGCGGGGCAAGTGGGATAAAGAAGGGCGAGGCGGCAGAATGGCAGTGATTTCGCTGGGCTATGTGGTGATCGAGGCGCAGGACCTCGGGAGCTGGCAGGATTTCGCCTGCAATATCGCAGGATTGATGGCCGCAGCCTCGCCGCGCGAGGACGTCGCGCTCTTCCGCATGGACGACCGGCCCTACCGCCTGTGGGTGGAAAAGGGGGAGCAGAACCGCTTCGTCGCCCCGGGCTGGGAATGCGCGAATCGCGAGGATTTCGAATCGCTCCTGGCCCGCATCGAGGCCGCCGGGCGGCCGGTGACGCGCGCGGGCGTCATGGAGGCGCGCGCGCGGCAGGTCTATGAACTGGCCCGCTCGTCGGACCCGGCCGGCAACGCCATGGAGATCTTCTACGGCCGCTTCGTCGACTATGCCCCCTTCACCTCGCCCGCAGGCGTCAGCCGCTTCGTGACCGGCAGCGATGGCGGCGCGGACGGCGACATGGGGATGGGCCATGTCGTGCTCACCGCCCCCAATTTTGACGAGACCCACGCCTTCTACAAGCAGGTGATGGGCTTTGGCGACACCGACCTTGGCCGCTTCTACCTGCAGGGCGGCGGCGAGGACGATCCGGGCGTGGGCTTTGCCTTCCTCCACTGCAACCCGCGCCACCACAGCCTGGCGCTGGGGCAAATGCCCGAAAGCCCCAATGGCGCTGTGCACATGATGCTGGAAGTGGGCAGCCTCGAGGATGTCGGCCGCGCCTATGACCGGGTCTTGAAGAGCAAGGGCAAAGTTCCCCTGTCGGCGAGCCTTGGCCGCCATGTCAACGACAAGATGACCTCTTTCTACATGCAGACACCAGGCGGTTTTGACATCGAATATGGATGGAACGGCCTGGTAATAGACCCCGACACATGGGTCCCCACCACCAGCCTCGCGGTAAGCGACTGGGGCCATAAATGGGCCCATGAACAGGACTGACCGGCAGGACGACTGGCAGGACTGGCGCACGGGACCGGACGAGACTGACGCAAAAGGATGACTGAGACTATGCTCGACAAGCGCATGACGGTGGACGACATCGTCGACCAGATTTCCGACGGAATGACCATCGGCATCGGCGGGTGGGCCACCCGCCGCAAGCCCATGGCGCTCATCCGCGCCATCGCCCGGTCGAACCTCAAGGACCTCACCGTCATGGCGGGCTATGGCGGCATGGACATCGGCCTGCTCGCCGCCACCGGCAAGATCAGGAAGCTCGTCTTCGCCTTCGCCAGCCTCGATCATTATCCGCTCGAGCCGCATTTCCGCAACGCCCGCCAGGCCGGCGCCTTCGAGGTGCTGGAACTGGACGAGGGCATGTATCATTGGGGCCTGCGCGCAGGCGCGATGAAGCTGCCCTTCCTGCCGACGCGCGTCGGCATCGGCACCGACATCATCAACCAGTCGGGCTTCGACTTCAAATTCGTCAAGAGCCCCTATGAGGATGGCGAGGAATTCGTCGCCATGCCCGCACTCGTCCCCGACATCGCGCTCATCCATGCCCATCGCTCCGACGAGCGCGGCAACATCCTCACCCTCTCGGTCGACTCGCTGTTCGACGAACTGCTGGTGCGCGCGGCGAAGAAGAGCTTTGTCACCGTCGAGAAGATCGTGCCGACCGCAGAGCTCGATATGAAGAAGAACAGCCGCTACAATCTGGTCGAGCGCGCGATGATCAACGGCGTTGCCGAGGCGCCGCTCGGTGCCCACCCGTCGAGCGCCGCACCCGACTATCAGCTCGATCTCAAGCACATCAAGACCTATGTCGAAAGCGCCGCCTCGCCCGAAGCCTGGGCCGACTATAAGGCGAAATATATCGACGTGTCCGAAGCGGACTATCAGGCGGCGATCGGCGGCGAAGAAGCCGTCAAGCAGCTCCCCGTCCCCATTTACTAAGAGCGAGACCGAACATGACCCAGAATAGCTATTCGCTCGCTGAACTCGTCATCGCCGCCTGCGCCGAAGTCTGGCGCGAGGATGGCGAGGTGATGGCGACCGGCATCGGCCCCCTTCCCCGCATCGGCGCTGGCCTTGCGAAACTGAGCTTCGCGCCTGCCATCCAGACCACCGATGGCGAAGCCTGGTACACCAGCGAGCCGGTCGGCCCCGGCAAGCGCGCCGCCGAGCCCGAGTTTGAAGGCATCGCCAATTATGACCGCGTCTTCTCCGCCCTGTGGAGCGGCCGCCGCCACGCGCTGGTCGGCCCGGTGCAGATCGACCGCTATGGCCAGGCCAATATCTCGGTGATCGGCGACCACAAGAAGCCCAAGGCGGCGATGCTGGGCGCGCGCGGTTTTCCGGGCAACTCGATCAGCCACCCCAACAGCTTCTTCTTCCCCAACCACAACAAGCGTGCGTTCGTGGAAGGCGAAGTCGATTTCGTCTGCATGGCGGGCTACAATCCGGCGCGCTACCGCAATGGCGGGCCGCCCCAGGGCCTCGACCTGCGCCGCATCATCACCAATCTTTGCGTGATGGATTTCGGCGGCCCCGATCACCAGATCCGCGTGATCTCGCTGCATCCGGGCGTCACCTTCGAGGAAGTGCAGGACAATACCGGCTTCCCGCTCGCGAAGGTCGAGGGCGAAATCCCAACCACGCCTGCGCCGACCGCGCAGCAGCTGGAGCTGATCGCGAAGATCGATCCCAACAATGTCCGCGCGACCGTGTTCAAGGACAATCCGGCCGGAGACAGAAGGGCAGCCTGAGATGAACGAGACCGACCGCCTGGTCGAACCGCAGCAGGTCGACATTGTTTACGAGACGGATGAGCCGGTCACCTATGAGGTGATCGATCATGTCGCATGGATCATGATGAACCGCCCGGGCTTCAACAATGCCCAGAACGGCCAGATGACCTATGCGCTTGATGACGCGTTCGTGCGCGCCGTGAACGATGACGATGTGCGCGCGATCGTGCTGGGCGGCAACGGCAAGCATTTTTCGGCAGGCCACGACATCGGCACGCCCGGCCGCGACGTGCACAAGCATTTCGAGAACCGGCTGCTGGTGCCGGGCCATGTCAACAAGCCTGCCGCCGAACTGCTCTATACCCGCGAGAAGGAGCAATATGTCGGCATGTGCCGGCGCTGGCGCGACGCGCCAAAGCCGACCATCGCCATGGTGCAGGGCGCCTGCGTCGCAGGCGGCCTCATGCTCGCCTGGGTGTGCGACCTCATCGTCGCCACCGACGACGCCTTCTTCCAGGACCCGGTCAACCGCATGGGCATCCCTGGCGTCGAATATTTCGCTCATGCCTATGAACTGCCGCCGCGCGTCGCCAAGGAGTTCCTGCTCTTAGGCGAGCGGATGAGCGCGAGCCGAGCCGAAAGCTTCGGCATGGTCAACAAGATCGTGCCCCGCGAAGCGCTGCGCGAGACCGTCGCGGCCATGGCGGCCAAGCTCGTCGCGCAGCCCCGGCTTGGCAACTGGCTCACCAAGCAGGCGATCAACCATGTCGAGGAGCTGATGGGCAAGCGCAACGCGATGGAGGCGCAATATCATATGCACCACTTCGCCCACGCCCAGAATGACCTGACGCAGGGCAGCTCGATTGCGGGCCTCGACGCCAAGAAGATGGCGGAAGCGAACAAAAAGCAGGCGAGCGAATGATGGGTGATCCGCTGCACACGATCATGACCGAGCGGCTTGGCTGCCGCTGGCCGATCATCCAGACCGCGATGGGCTGGGTCGCCGAGCCGAGCCTCGTCATCGGTTCCAGCAATGCGGGCGCGTTCGGCTTTTTGGGCGCGGCGGTGATGACGCCCGACGAAGCGCGCGAGAAGCTGCTTGCCGTCCGCCGTGGCACCGACAAGCCCTTCGGCGTCAATTTCCACAGCTTCCAGCCCGGCGCCGACAAAATCGTCGAACTGATCCTCGCCAACAAGGATCAGGTGCGCGCGGTCAGCTTCGGCCGCGGCCCCAACGCCAAGATGATCGGCCGCTTCAAGGATGCAGGGATCCTCTGCGTCCCCACCGTCGGCGCGGTCAAGCATGCGCAGAAGATGGTCGAACTGGGCGTCGACATGGTCAATGTCCAGGGCGGCGAAGGCGGCGGGCATACAGGGTCCGTCCCCACCACCGTGCTGCTCCCCCAGGTATTGGATGCCGTCAAGGTGCCGGTGATCGCGAGCGGCGGCTTTGCCGACGGGCGCGGCCTTGCCGCAGCGCTGGCCTATGGCGCGGTCGGCATCGCGATGGGCACGCGCTTCCTCCTCACCAAGGAAAGCCCGGTCCCCGACAGCGCCAAGGCGGAATATCTTAAAGCTTCTACGGACCGGATCGTCGTCACCACCAAGCTGGACGGCATCCCCCAGCGGATGGTCCGCACCCGCCTCATGGACAAGATCGAAAAGTCCGGAAAACTGGGCATGTGGCTGCGCGCGATCGAAGCGAGCGCGGCGATGAAGAAGCTGAGCGGGGCAAGCTGGCTCGACATGATCAAGTCGGCCAAGGGGATGACCGGCCATGGCCAGGTGCCCTTGAAACAGGCGATGATGGCCGCGACCATGCCGATGCTGATCCAGAAGGCGGTGGTCGATGGCGACATCGAACATGGCGTGATGGCGACCGGCGTGGTCGGCGGACGCATCGATGAAATACCCAGCTGCCAGGAACTGGTCGACCGCATCGTCGCAGAAGCGCATGAGCGCCTTGCAGCGCTCGCTGCGCTCGGCCGCGAGACCGCCAGCGCGGCCTGAGGAGAGGGCCTGAGGAAGAAGGACAAGACATGCCGATTACGCTCACCATCAAGGACCGGATCGCCGAAATCCTGTTCGACCATCCGCCGGTCAACGCCTTCGACACCAAGGGCTGGGAATCGATTCCCGGCCTCGTCTGGGAAGCCTCGCGCAATCCTGAGGTGCGCTGCATCCTGATCCGCGCCGAAGGGCGGGGTTTTTGCGGCGGCGTCGACATCAAGGAAATGGCCGCGCACCCCGAGCGCATCGCAAAGCTCAACAAGGATAATTATCTCACCTTCAAGGCGATCCGCGAATGCGAGATCCCGGTGGTGGGCGCGCTCCACGGCTTCGTCATCGGCGGCGGCGTCAATATCGCGGGCGCCTGCGACGCGCTGATTGCCGCGGAAGGCGCCTATTTCTCGCTGCCCGAGATCGACCGCGGCGCAATGGGCGGGGCGGCCTTCATGAGCCGCATGCTGCCGGTCCAGATGGTGCGCGCCAATTTCTTCACCGGCGGCCGCATCCCGGTCGAGGACGCCTATCGCCACGGATCGGTCCACAAGGTGGTGCCGCTCGAGCAGCTCAAGGAAGAGGCCTACGCCTTCTGCGAGGTGATCGCGTCCAAGAGCCGCGCGGCGCTCGTCATCGCCAAGCAGGCGCTCAATCTCATCGAGCCCACCGATCCTTCCGCCCATTACCGGATCGAGCAGGGCTTCACCCTCGAAATGTACATGCATGAAGACAGCCAGAAGGCGCGCGACGCCTTCGCCGAAGGAAAGGGCACGGCGAAGTTCTGATGGACCTCAACTACACTCCCGAGCAGCAGGCGTTCCGCGCGCAAGTCCGCAGCTGGCTCGAAGCCCATGTGCCATCAGAACCGCTCGAGCATTTCGACGCGACGCGCGAAGGCTTCGAGGCGCACCGGCAATGGGAAAAAACCCTGAAGTCGGGCGACTGGGGCATGGTGACCTGGCCACGCGAATATGGCGGGCGCGGCCTTGACCTCATCCAGTGGCTGATCTTCGAGGAAGAATATTATCGCGCAGGGGCGCCGGGCCGCGTCAACCAGAACGGCATCTTCCTGCTGGGGCCGACGCTGATCGAATTCGGCACCCATGAGCAAAAGCAGCGCTTCCTGCCCAAGATGGCGTCGGGCGAGGAAATCTGGGCGCAGGCCTGGTCCGAACCGCAGGCAGGCTCGGACCTTGCCGGCGTGCGCGCCACCGCGACGCGGGAGGGCGACGACTATATCCTCAATGGCCACAAAATCTGGTCGAGCCGCGCGGTGTTCGCCGACTGGGCGTTCGGCCTGTTCCGCGAACCGGGCAGTGAGCGACACAAGGGGATGAGCCTCATCTTCTTCCCGCTCAATGCTCCGGGCGTGACGGTCAATGCGATCAAGAAGATCAACGGCCATGTCGGCTTTGCCGAGATTTTCCTTGAAAATGTCCGCGTCCCCGCCTTCAATCGCCTCGGTGAGGAAGGCCAGGGCTGGCACATCTGCATGGCGACCGCCGGGTTCGAGCGCGGCCTCATGCTACGCTCGCCCGCCCGCTACCAGGTGGCGGCCAAGAAGCTGGCCGAACTGTGGGCCGCCAACAAGGACAGCGCTGACCCGGCGCTCGAAGCCGATGTGGTGCGCGCGCACATGAATGCCGACGCCTATGCGCTCAACATCTACCAGACCGCCTCGCGGCTGATGGCGGGCGCGAAGATCGGGCCTGAGGCGTCCACCAACAAGATCTTCTGGTCGGAGCTCGACATTCATCTGACGCAGACAGCGCTCTCGATCCTGGGGCCACAGGCCGAACTCACCCACGAAGCGCCCGACGCGAACGCCGTCGATTGGATCGACGACTATATCTTCGCGCTCGCCGGGCCCATCTATGCCGGATCGAACGAGATCCAGCGCAACATCATCGCCGAGCGCATGCTCGGCCTGCCGCGCTAAGGGGGAATAAAGAGATGGATTTCACCCTCAGCGATGAACAGCTGATGTTTGCCGAGACCGCGCGCTCGCTCTTCGCCGACAGCTCGACGCCCGACCATTGGCGCCGCATGATGGAAGCGGGCGAGGCGATCGACCCCACGCGCTGGGCGTCGATCGTCGAGACCGGCCTCACCCTTGTCCTGCTCCCTGAAAGCGCAGGCGGGATCGGGCTTGCCGAAACCGACTTTGCCCTGATCGCCCAGGAAGCAGGCTATGTCGTCCTGCCCGAGCCGCTGATCGAGAGCGCAGGCGTCGCCGCCCCGATGCTCGCCGCGCTTGCGCCCGATCATGAACTGCTCGCCGATCCCACCGCTGCGATCGCGATCCAGCATCCGCTCAATCCCTATGTCGCCAATGCCGACAGCGCAGCGGCGATCATCCTGCACCAGGATGGCGAGGCTTATCTCGCCACGCCCGACCAGGTGACGCTGACCGCCCAGCCCAGCATCGACCCCTTCCGCCGCCTCTTTTCGGTCGAGTGGAGCCCGAGCAACGCAACCGCGCTGGGGAAGGCCGACTGGGACCTGGCCTTGGACCGCGCGGCCCTGTTCAACGCCGCCTTCGCCCTGGGCCTCGCCCAGCGCTCGGTCGACCTTGCGGTCGACTATGCCAAGGAACGCCAGCAGTTCGGCAAGCCGATCGGCAGCTACCAGGCGGTCAAGCATCACCTCGCCTCCGCGCAGGTCGCGATCGAGTTCGCCAAGCCTGTGGTGGCCGCCGCCGCCGCCGAAATCGGCGCGCGCGACACGCAAGCCCGCGCCCGCGTCAGCCATGCCAAGCTGGTTGCCCTGGAAGCGGCCGACAAGGCCGCCCGCGCCTCGATCCAGGTGCATGGCGCGATGGGCTATAGCTGGGAGGTGGACGTCCACCTGTTCCTCAAGCGCGCCGTCGCCCTGACGCAAAGCTGGGGCACGCCTGCCTATCACCGCGCGCGCATCGCCACGCGCATCTTCACCCAGCCCATGGGGCCGGACCAGACCTTCGCACGAGAGGCCGCCAATGCCTGAAGCCTATATCATCGACGCCGTCCGCACCCCCGTCGGCCGCAAGAAGGGCAGCCTTGCCCATGTCCACCCGGCCGACCTTGGCGCGCATCCGATCAAGGAACTGGTGACCCGCACCGGCATCGATCCTTCCCAGGTCGAGGACGTCGTCTGGGGCTGCACCGAGACGATCGGCGGCCAGGCGGGCGACATCGGCCGTACCGCATGGCTGGTCGCGGGTCTGCCTGAAGATGTGCCCGGCGTCACCGTCGATCGCCAGTGCGGTTCAAGCCAACAGGCGGTCCATTTCGCCGCGCAAGGCGTGATGAGCGGCACGCAGGACCTGGTGGTCGCAGGCGGCAGCCAGGCGATGAACCAGATCCCGATCATGGCCGCGATGATCGCCGGCGCGCAATATGGCTTCGACAGCCCCTTCCATGGGTCGAAGGGCTGGATCGAGCGCTATGGCGATGAAGAAGTGAACCAGATCAAGTCGGCCGAGATGATCGCCGACAAATGGGGCATCAGCCGCGCCGCGATGGAAGAGTTCAGCCTCGCCTCGCACCAGCGCGCCCAGGCCGCCTGGGACAATGGCTGGTTCGACAAGGAAGTGGCTCCGTTCGAGGGCCTCGCCCGCGACGAGACCATCCGCCCGACCACCTCGCTCGAGGGCCTGGCATCCTTGAAGCCCGTCAATGAAGGCGGCATCATCACCGCGGGCGTCGCCAGCCAGAATTGCGACGCGGCAGCCGCCCTCCTCATCGCCAGCGAAAGGGCGGTCAAGGAACATGGCCTCAAACCCCGCGCCCGCATCCATCATCTTTCGGTGCGCGCCGCAAACCCGGTCTGGATGCTGACCGGCCCCATCCCCGCCACCCAATATGCGCTCAAAAAGGCGGGCATGAGCATCAACGACATCGACCTCTTTGAATGCAACGAGGCCTTCGCCAGCGTCACCATGGCCTGGATGAAGGAACTCGACGTGCCCCATGAGAAGGTCAATGTGCAGGGCGGCGCGATCGCGCTGGGCCATCCGATCGGGGCCACCGGCGCGCGGCTCATGACCACGCTCTTGAATGCCCTTGAGCGCACCGGCGGCCGCTATGGCCTCCAGACCATGTGCGAAGGCGGCGGCCAGGCCAACGTCACCATCATCGAGCGGCTCTGACGGGAAAGCGGCCCCCATGCCCTGCTACGCCTATCAGGGGATCACGCCCGTCGTCGATCCATCGAGCTACGTCCATCCGCTCGCCTCGCTGATCGGCGACGTGATCGTGGGGCCGGGCTGCTTCATCGCCCCGGGCGCGTCGCTGCGCGGCGACTTCGGGCGGATCATCGTCGAGGGCGACAGCTCGATCCAGGACAGCGTCACGGTGCACGCCAACCAGCTGCGCGACACGGTGATCAGGCGCGGGGCGACGATCGCGCATGGCTCGATCATCCATGGCTGCGAGATCGGCGAAAATGCCCTGATCGGCATGAATGCGGTGATCCTCGACAATGCGGTCATTGGCGATGAAAATCTCGTCGCGGCGCTTAGCTTGGTGAAGTCCGACACGGTCACCCCGCCGCGCAGCCTGGTCGTGGGCAACCCGGCCAAGGTGGTCAAGAGTTTCGAGCCGCACCAGGTCACCTGGCGCAACAATGGCGAGGGGGAGTATCAGAAGCTCGCCCGCTCGGCGCTCAGCGACCTCATCGAGGCGCAGCCGCTGCGGGAGGCCGACGAAGCGCGTCAGGCGCAGCGCAGCCAGTCGGAGGCGGTCGCCGTGCGCCTGACCGGGGAGACCGCGCAGCATCGCGAAGCCCAAGCGGCGCAGCGGGAAGGCAAGCCATGAGCAGCGCCACGGCGATCACCAACCTCCTCTACCGCTATGCCGAGCTGATGGACGCAGGCGACCTTGAAGGCGTCGCCGCGCTGTTCGAGCGCGCGCAGGTCAAGACCGGCGGCGGCGAAGTGGTCGAAGGGTCAGCGCCGATGCTCGCGCTCTGGCGCGCCCATGTGCGGCTTTACCCTTGCGGCACGCCGCGCACCAAGCACATCATCACCAACCCCATCGTCGAGGTGGACGAGGCGGCAGGGACCGCCACCTGCCGTTCCTATTACACCGTGTTCCAGGCGACCCCCGACCTGCCGCTCCAGGCGATCTGCGCGGGCCGCTATCATGACGCCTTCGTCCGGGTGGACAAGGCATGGCATTTTTCGCAGCGGGATTATTCGCTGCTCGATCTGGTAGGCGACGTGAGCCAGCATCTGCTGATCCCGGTCGCCGCATGACAGGCTTTTGAAGGAGTAAGGCAAGTGGGTATCTGCGAAGGACGTGTTGCGATCGTGACCGGGGCGGGCAATGGCCTGGGCAAGGCCTATGCGCTGGGCCTCGCGGCGGAAGGCTGCAAGGTCGTGGTCAACGACCTTGGCGTTGGCACCCATGGCGAGGCGGGCGCGACCAAGGGCGCGGCCGAACAGGTGGTGGACGAGATCAAGGCGATGGGGGGTGAGGCCGTTGCCAACACCGACGACGTCGCCGATTGGGACGCGGGCAAGCGCATGGTCGAACAGGCGCTCGACAGCTTCGGGAGCTTGCATGCCGTGGTCAACAATGCCGGCTTCGTGCGCGACCGCATGTTCTTCACCTGCTCCCCTGAAGAATGGGACGCGGTGATCCGCGTCCATCTGCGCGGCCATTTCTGCACCTCGCGCCACGCCGCTGAATATTGGCGCGCGCAGAGCAAGGCGGGCAACCCGGTCGACGCGCGCATCATCAACACGACGAGCGGCGCGGGCCTCCAGGGCTCGGTCGGCCAGTCGGCCTATTCGACCGCCAAGGGCGGCATCGCCACGCTGACGCTGGTGCAGGCGGCCGAACTTGGCCGCCTTGGCATCACCGCCAACGCCCTTGCCCCCAATGCCCGCACCCGCATGACCAATACCGGCGCGTTCGACATGGAGGCCAAGGAAGGCGAGTTCGACCTGTTCGCGCCTGAAAACATGGCCCCGCTCGTCGCCTATCTGGTCTCGGAACAGTCGAAGGGCGTCACCGGCCAGGTGTTCGAGCTGAAGGGCGGCCAGGTCTTCCTCTCGCAAGGCTGGACCGACAGCCCCGCCTTCGACAAGGGCGCGCGGCTCGAGCCACAAGAAATGGATGCGATCGTGCGCAAGCTCCTCCAAACCCGCGAGCCTGCAAAGCCGGTTTACGGAGCCGCCTGATGGACTTTGCGCTCAGCGACGACCAGCGCGCGATCCAGGAAGCCGCGCGCGACTTCCTGACCGACGCCGCCAACCCCGACGTCATCCGCGCCGCGGTCGAAGGGGCCAGCGGCTTTGACGAAGGGCTCTGGGCGAGCTTTGCCGAAATGGGCTTTGCCGGGCTCATGATCCCCGAGGCCCAGGGCGGCCTTGGCCTGGGCGCGGTCGAAATGGCGCTGGTCTTGGAAGAAACCGGCCGGGTCCTGGCGCCGGTTCCCTTTTTCGAGACCGCCGTGCTCGCAGTCCAGGCCGTGCTTGCCGCAGGCAGCGAGGAACAGCAGGCGGCGCTGCTGCCGCGCCTCGCATCAGGCACCCGCGCCAGTTTCGCAGGGACCGCAAGCCGTCCGACCCTGGCGAACGGCCGCTTGACCGGCAAGGCCGAGTTCGTGACCTTCGCCCATGTCGCAGAGTTCATCATCGTCGCCACCGCTGATGAGAGCCTCATCGTCCTCGAAGCCGACACGCCCGGCCTCACGATCGAAGCGCTCCCCAGCCTCGACCGCACCCGCCGCTTTGCTTGCCTCACCTTCGACTGCGCCGTCACCCCGGACATGATCCTGGGCGAACCCGGCAGCGCCAAGACGGCGATCGCGCGCACGCTGACCATCGGCGCTGGCCTGCTCGCGGCTGAACAGACCGGCGGCATGCAATACAGCCTCGACGCCACCGTCGATTACGCCAAGCAGCGCGTTCAGTTCGGCCGTCTCATCGGCTCCTTCCAGGCCTATAAGCATATGCTCGCCGACATGATGCTGCTGGTCGAAGCCTCGCGCTCGGCGGCCTATTACGCCGCCGCCGCGATCGATGAAAATGGCGAGGAACTGGCCGAGGCCGCCCATGCCGCGCGGGCCTATGTGTCGGACGCCTATCGCTCGGTCTCGGGCGACGCGATCCAGCTCCATGGCGGCATCGGCTTCACCTGGGAACATCACGCCCATCTCTATTTCAAGCGCGCGCGCGCAACTGCGAGCTGGCTCGGCACGCCCGATGCGCACCGCGAAGCCCTGGCCGCGCTGCTGCTCGACGGAGACAAGATCGCCGCATGACGGGCGCCCGCGCCCCCTCCTCCCCCATGCAGGCCATGGCGATGGACGGCTTTACCGGGCCGCAGGCGATCCGCGCCCGCGACCTGCCCGTCCCTGCGCCCGGCCCGGGGGAGGCGCTGGTCCAGATCGCGGCGGTGGGGGTCAACCCGGCCGACTGGAAAGCCTGCGCGGGCTTTCTCCCCTTCCTGCCCGACAGCTTCCTGCCCCTGATCCCCGGCTTTGACGGGACCGGCACGGTCGTGGCGACCGGGCAAGGGGTGGAAGGGCTCGAGCCCGGGACGCGCGTCGCCTTCCTGTCCTCCCTGCCGCTGGGGCGCGGCGGCACCTGGGGCGACTATGCCATCTGCCTCGCCGCCCAGGCCGTCGCCCTGCCCGAAAGCCTCTCCTTTGCCGCTGCCGCCACCATCCCGGTGCCCGGCATCTCCGCGCGTGAAGCCCTGCTCGCGCAAGGGCAGCTCGCGTCCGGCGAGCGCGTACTCGTCAATGGCGGATCGGGCGGCACGGGCCTCTGGGCCATCCAGATCGCGCGAGAAGCCGGAGCCCAGATCGCCGCGACCGCAGGGCCCGCCAACCAGGATTTGCTCGCCGCGCTCGGCGTCGCCTGCCCGATCGATTACCGCCATGAGGATGTGGCGCAAAGGATCGCGCAGTGGGCGCCCGATGGCGTCGATCTCCTCCTCGACACGGTCGGCCAGGGCAGCATTGCCGATCCCGCCGCGCTGATCCGTCCGGGCGGCCGCTATGTCGCGATCGAGACCATGCTTCCTGATGAAACGCTGCCCGATGCGGAGCGCTTCGCCGCCAAGGGCATAGCCACGATCCGCACCTCGGCCAGTTTCGAAAGCGCGCCCGCCCATCTCGCAGCGCTCGTTACCGCCACCGCGCAAGGGCGCATGACGCCCCCGCCGCTTGAAACCCTCCCCTTGAGCGAGGCCGCCGCCGCCATGGCGCGCGTGCGCGAGGGCCATGTGCGCGGCAAGATCATCCTTGTCACAGACCATCAGGCGGCCACTACCGCCGCAACCATGAAGGACCATTCCGCATGACCCCGACCTCGCCCGTGCCGCCCTATCCGACGCCGCTTGGGCTTCTCAAGGGCAAGACCGTGGTCGTGACCGCGGCGGCCGGCACCGGCATCGGTTTCTCCGCCGCCAAGCGCGCCGCCGAAGAGGGCGCCAAGCTCCTCATCAGCGACTTCCACGAACGCCGCCTCAATGAGGCCGCCGACCGCATCGCCGATGAAGTCGGCTGCGAGCGGCCTGCCCTGTTCGTCTGCGACGTCACCAGCGAAGAGGCCGTGCAGGGTTTGCGCGATGCGTCGCTTGGCCAGCTGGGCCGGGTCGATGTCCTCATCAACAATGCAGGGCTGGGCGGCGAGGTCGATATTATCGACATGACCGACGAGCAGTGGGCCCGCGTGTTCGACGTCACCTTGACCTCGCTCTTCCGCATGACCCGCGCGTTCCTCCCCTCCATGTACGCCGCCAAGTCCGGCGTCATGGTCAATAACGCCTCGGTGCTGGGCTGGCGCGCGCAAAAGGGCCAGGCCCATTATGCCGCCGCCAAGGCCGGGGTCATGGCCTTCACCCGCTGCGCCGCGATCGAGGCGGCCGAATATGGCGTGCGCATCAACGCGGTCTCGCCCAGCCTTGCCATGCACCCCTTCCTCGCCAAGGTGACCACCCAGGAAGCATTGGACAAGCTCGTCGAAAAGGAAGCCTTCAAGCGCCCCGCCGAGGTCTGGGAAATCGCCAACGTCATGATGTTCCTCGCCTCCGATCTCTCCTCCTACATGACCGGCGAGATCGTCGCGGTCTCGAGCCAGCGGGCGTAACATGGCGACCATCTTCGAAAATCCGCGCGATCTCCTCGGCAAGGAGGGCACGAAGCTCGACACCTCCGACTGGCTCACCATCGAGCAGTCGCGCATCGACGCCTTTGCCGACTGCACCGGCGACCATCAGTGGATCCATGTCGATCCGGTCCGCGCGAAAGACGGTCCGTTCGGCGCGACCATCGCGCATGGCTATCTCACCCTCAGCCTCGTCAACCTGTTCATGCCCCAGATCGTCGAGGTCCGCCGCTTTTCCGCAGGGGTGAATGTCGGCATGGACAAGACCCGCTTCCTCAATCCCGTCGTGGTCGGCTCGCGCATTCGCGGCACAGGCGAAATCGTCTCGGCCGAAGAAGTGAAGGGCGGCGCCATCCAGGCGGTGATCCGCGTCACCGTCGAGATCGAGGGTAAGGACAAGCCCGCCTGCGTGGTCGACACCATCAACCGCTATTTTCCGGAATAGCCGCTTGGCCCGCGCCTTCCTCGCCCTCACATTGAGCCTGCTCGCCACCAGTCCCGTTGGAGCCAAAACCATGCCAGATCCCACCAGGATGGAAGCCGCCGTCCACGCCTATGTCGCCGCCTTCGAAGCGGGCAGCGCCGACCAGGTCGCCACCCTCTATGCGCAGGATGCGACCGTCGAAGACCCGATCGGCTCACCCATCCACAAGGGCCGCGAAGCGATCCGCGCCTTCTACGCCGAATCCATGAAGACCGGCGCCAAATTGAAGCTCGAAGGCCCCGTCCGGGTCGCGGGCGACTATGCCGTCTTCCCCTTTTCGGTGAACCTCAATTATGACGGCGGCCACAAGCGCATCGACGTCATCGACACCTTCCGCTTCAACGAAGCCAATGAGGTCGTCGAAATGCGCGCCTATTGGGGCCCCACCAACATGCACGGCTTTTAAGTAAAGGACCATTCGATGCGTGAAGCAGCCATCATCTCCACCGCCCGTACCGGGGTCGGCAAAGCCTATCGCGGCGCGTTCAACGACACCGAAGCGCCGTTCATGTCCTCCCATGTGGTCGATGCCGCCATCGCCCGCGCAGGCATCGATCCCGCCCGCGTCGACGATGTCTATCTCGGCGTTGCCAACCAGTGGAACACCCAGAGCTACAATGTCGGTCGCCTGACCGTCCACGGCTCGGTCCTCCCCGACAGCACCGCAGGCTTCTCGATGGACCGCAAATGCTCCTCGGGCCTCAACGCGCTCGCCTTTGCCGCGCGCGGCATCATCGCCAACGAGATCGACTGCGCCATCTCCGGCGGGGTCGAGAATGTCTCGCTCACCATCGACAAACATTATCCCGCCTTCCGCAACCGGTCCGAGTTCATCAAGGCGCGCGATCCCAACGCGTACATGGTGATGATCGAAACCGCCGAGATCGTTGCGGAACGCTATGGCATCAGCCGCGAGGACCAGGACCGCTTTGCCGCCCTCTCGCAGCAGCGCGCCGCCGCCGCCCAGGAAGCGGGCAAGTTCGATGACGAGATCGTCCCCATCACGGTCACCAAGGCGCTCTTCGACAAGGAAGGCAATGAGACCGGCAAGGAGGAACTCACCCTCACAAAGGACGAGGGCATCCGCGCGGGCACCACTTACGAGAAGCTTTCTGAGCTCAAGCCCGTGTTCAAGAACGGCCTGGTCATCAAGGAAGGCAAGCATGTGACGGCGGGCAATGCCAGCCAGCTGTCCGACGGCGCGTCCGCCCAGGTGGTCATGGACCTTGACACCGCGCAGAAGGAAGGCCTGCCCGTCCTGGGCATCTATCGGGGTTTTCAGGTCGCAGGCTGCGGCGCGGACGAGATGGGCATCGGCCCCGTGTTCGCCATCCCCAAGCTGCTCGAGCGCACCGGCCTCAAGATCGACGACATCGGCCTTTGGGAAATCAACGAAGCCTTCGCCAACCAGGCCATCTATTGCCAGCGCACGCTCGGCATCGATCCTGAGAAATTGAACGTCAATGGCGGCGGCATCGCCATCGGCCACCCCTTCGCCATGACCGGATCGCGCCTGGTTGGCCATGCCCTCATCGAAGGCAAGCGCCGCGGCGTCAAATATGTGGTCGTCTCCATGTGTGTCGCCGGCGGCATGGGCGCTGCCGGCCTGTTCGAGGTCGCCTGATCCATGCAGCTCGCCTTCGCCCCTGAACTCAAGGCCTTCCGCCAGGAAGCCGCCGACTGGCTCAACGCCCAGCTCTCCGGCCCGTTCAAGTCCATCCGCGGCCAGACCAACCAGGTCGACAATGTCGAGGAACGCCGCGCCTGGGAAGCAGCGCTGGGCGAGGCGCGCTGGAGCGTCGTTGGCTGGCCCGAGCAATGGGGCGGGCGCAATGCCTCGATCGCCGAGCAGATCATCTTCGCCGAGGAATATGCCCGGGCCAAGGGGCCGCCCCGCGCCGGGCACTTAGGGGTCGAACTGCTCGGCCCCACCCTCATCGCCATGGGCAGCGAAGAGCAGAAGGCCCGGTTCCTCCCCGACATCGCCCATGGCCGCGCCATCTGGTGCCAGGGCTATTCTGAACCGGGCGCAGGCTCCGACCTCGCCAACGTCAAGACCAAGGCGCGGCTTGAAGGCGACAAATACATCATCGACGGGCAGAAGATCTGGACCTCGATGGGCACCATCGCCGACTGGTGCTTCGTGGTCGCCCGCACCGAGCCCGGGAGCGTGGGCAACAAGGGCCTCTCCTTCCTCATGGTCCCCATGGACCAGCCCGGGGTCGATGCCCGCCCGATCCGCCAGATGACCGGCGAAGCCGAGTTCGCCGAAGTGTTCTTCGACGGAGCCGAAGCCCTCGCCATCGACCGCATCGGCGCGGAAGGCGAAGGCTGGAAGGTCGCCATGGCGCTCCTGGGCTTTGAACGCGGGGTCTCCACCCTCGCCCAGCAAATGCACTTCAAGAACGAACTCGACGACATCATCGCCATCGCCAAAACCAACGGCAAGGCATCCGACCCGCTCATCCGCCAGAAGATTGCGCAGGCCCATGCCGGCCTCAAGATCATGCGCTACAACGGCCTGCGCATGCTCTCAGGCGGCGAAAACAACCCCGAACTCTCAGGCGCCGCATACACCTACAAACTCTACTGGTCCCGATGGCACGTGGCGCTCGGCGAACTCGCCATGGAGGTCATGGGTCAACAAGGCGAAATAGGCGTCAGCGACGAACGCATGAACAGCCTCACAACCATGCACCTCATGTCACGATCCGACACCATCTACGCAGGCACAGACCAAATCCAACGCAACATCATATCCGAACGCGCACTCGCTATGCCACGCGAACCCAGAGGATGATGACGGAGGCGAATGAGCCTATCAGCTTCCTCATCAAACCACCCCTAAACTGCCCGATCGACAAGCAGGAGAATTAAGATGCCATTGGATCCTCAACTCGAGGCGATGTTCGCAGGGCAGCCCGATTGGGGGCCTGTCCGCAATTTCCCTCTGGATGCCCTGCGCGGCGCGGTCCGGTCCAGCTCTACCCAGCTGCCCCCGCCGCAAGTCACGCTCGCATCTGTCAGCGATCGGACGATCCCCGGGCCGGCCGGAGAAATCCCGGTGCGTATCTATACGCCCGAAGGCTCCGGCCCCTTCCCGGTGATCGCCTATTTTCACGGCGGCGGCTTCGTCGTGGGCGATCTCGATACGCAGGACATGATCGCGCGTGGCCTGGCTGCAGGCGCGGAAAGCATCGTCGTGTCGGTCGATTACCGCCTTGCCCCGGAACATAAATTCCCTGCGGCCTTCGATGACTGCTGGGCTGCAACCCAGTGGGTGGCGGCCAATGCGGCCGAACTGGGCGGCGACCCCGCACTTATCGGCGTAGCGGGCGACAGCGCTGGCGGCGTGCTGGCAAGCGCCTGCGCCCTGCTGGCCCGCGACGCGGGTGCGCCCCGGCTTACCGTGCAGATCAACTGGTATGGCCCTGGCATCCACCCAATCCCTGAAGAAGGTTCGGCGATCGAGTTCGCCAATGGTCCGATCCTGCGTCTGGATGACGCCCATTATTTTTGGGAACTGCATATCAGGGACGACAGCGACTTCGACGATTTCCGCGCCAGCCCGATGAAGGCGGCCAGCCATGAAGGCTTGCCCCCGGCATTTATCGCTAGCGCCGAATGCGATCCCATCCGCGATGCCGTGGAACGCTATGCTCCGGTACTCGAAAAAGCGGGCGTCGAGGTGGAAGTGAAGCGCTACCCTGGCATGGTTCATGGCTTCGTATCATGGCTGGGCTTCCTGCCCGGCGCGCAGGCGGCGATGGCCGATGCCTGCGCCTTTGCGAAGAAGCAGTTTGCAGCGGCGCGCCAGGACGCCTGACCAGATAAAAGGAAAAGGGCTCATTCAGACCGGATGAGCCCTTTTACCTGACCGATTCTATCGACCCTAAGGCGAGGGCTGACCAGCGATCAATGCGCGTGCATCGGCCGACCCGTCGAGCAGACTGTTGACGCGCCGCGCGACCTTCCATTCCGAGCCAATCCGGACGAGATACCACATATTGGCCGAGGCGCGATGCGCCTCCCAGCTGTCGCCTGCCTTGCGGAACACCACTGAATAGGTCCGCGCAACAGCTTGGTCCCCATCCAGATCGATCACCGGCGGGCTGAGCACATGCGCTGCCCCGCCATGGATCAGCGCCTGATGGCTCTCCCCTTCCAACAGCGCCTGGATTGCCGCGCGGCCCTGATAGACACCGAAGCCGCCGACTTCATAAATGCCGTCGTCGGTCCACAGCGCCGCGGCACCGGCGCAGTCGCCCGCGTCAGCCAACGGCCCATAGCGGGCGATCAGACCGCGTATCGCCTCCCGGTCTTCCAGGACGGCGATACGATCGGCCAACGCATCCGAGGCGGTCAGAGCTTCACGATCTTGCATTGCGGCACCGGATGCTCCTTCGCTTCGATCCAGCGCCAAAGGCCGGTGCCCTTGCGATGGCCCGACAGGTCGATCCAGTTGCCATAGCCCGGGTCTTTGTCGGAACAGACGAGCACAACACTGCCGTCATCCTCATATTTCGCTTGTGATCCGTTGACCCACACCTTGCGGTTCACATGGTCCATCGATTCCATCCACCAATTGTCTATCTGGAAATTCCAGAACCGGCATTTGGGCGGGGTAGCAGTGATGACCAGCGCTTCGTCAGGCGCGAGATCATAATAGATGTGGCCGTACCAGATTTTCGGGTCGCCGCCCGCACGCTGGTAAACCGACTGCTCCTTCCCATCATAGAAGCGGTTCGGCTGTTCCATGAACCATTGCGACCAGTCGGCGAAGGTATTGCCCGTTCCCCGTACCCAGGCGGCCGCGCCATTTAGCTGCGCTTCGATAGTCTCCGGGGTCAGGATAACAGGAACCGCAGGCCCATCGTTGATCCGCTCGATCTTCACGTCGGCGGCGACTTCCTTGCGTTTGTCGTTGAAGGTCTGCCGGATGATTAGAAGCGTTGAGTCATCGGCCATCGGCAGCCAATTGCCCGGCTTCTGCGTCTTGCTGACGATGATCTCGAAGCTGCCGTCCGGACCCACCTCCATATCGGCAAGCTCGATCTCTCCGGTCGAGGCCATGGTGCCGTCTATGGCGTACCGGTTTGCCTTCGACCCGATCGAGAAATAGGGCACGGTGTTGCGTTTGCCTGTGATGCGGTAATCGCGATCCCCGCGCACGACGATCTGCTGATAAAGATTGTCCGGGTTGTCCGCACCGATCTTGATCGTGTCATCGGTAAGCAGGAAAATGCGCGGAAAATCCGGATCGCTCGAATCAACCAGCATGTTGAGCGCGGAGCGTGTCAGCCGGGAAAGATAGCGCAGACCCTCCGCCTGATCGATCGGCGTGCCGGGCGCACTGGGTCGATCCAGGATCTCGCCCGCCTGCGCCAGCTTGTCACAAAAGTCGCGCCAAACGGCGGACAGCCGCACATCTCCTGTGTTTGCCTCAGCCACCACTATCTCCTATCTGCGTATCTGTTGGCCCGGTTTATCCTATATCCAGGCTGCAGAACAGAATTTATCATGCTCGAATGCGTAATATAAGGGAGGATGAAGATGACGACGCAATCATTTTGCTTCACGAAGATTGAGGTGAAGGATATCGGTGCGGCCGAGACATTCTATAGCCAAGCGCTCGGCCTTGAGGTGACTGCGCGCGTAGATGCCGGCGAAGGCGAGCATATGATGCATGAGGTCATCATGACCCTGCCGGGCACGCGTCCGCCTGCGCCCAACCTTATCCTCATCAGCTTTCCGAACCGCAGCTGTCCTGCGCCCGGTGAAGCCACGACCGGCTTCATGGTCGAGAATGTGGATGCCGCGCTGGAGCGGGCGACGGCGGCGGGCGCCACCATCGATGTTCCTGCGATGGACGTACCTGAACATGGGCTGCGCCTCGCCTTCATCCTCGACCCGCAGGGGCACCGAGTCGAATTGCTTCAGGCGCTGAAGGGTTGAAACCTCACATTTCATGATCGATGACGGCGCGCGTGACTTCGCCCGCCTTCAGCGCGGCGATCGCCTCGTTGATCCGGTCCAGCGGCCATACGCCGCTGACCTGATCGGCGAGGTTGAGCCGCCCGTCTCGTGCCTGTGCGATCAGTTCGGGATAGTCGCGGTCGGGCACCGCCCCGCCGTTCATCGTGGCGATCACTTCGCCGCCCATGACGAAGCTCGTCAGCGGCAGCGCGGCCTCGGCTCCATATCGCGACATGCCGATCAACACGACGCGGCCCCCGCGCTTGGTGCAACGTAGGGCGGTATTGATTGCACCTACCGCACCGCTGCATTCGACGACCACGTCGATAGGACCACGATCCCGCGCCAGAGCCTCTGCCGCCGACGCGCTGTCCTGCGCCGGGTCGGCCAACACAAAACTCTCTGCGCCGAACTGCCGCGCCACTGCCTCTTTCGCCGGGTTCGCATCGACCGCAATCACATGAGCGCCATTGCGTGCAGCGCCCTGTATCGCGTTCACACCGATGCCGCCTACGCCGAAGACCGCGACAGTATCGCCCGCCCGAACCTTACCCAGAACCCGCGACGCGCACACGCCCGTGGACACGGCACAGCCGATCAGCGCGCCTTGCTCAAGCGGCAGATCCTCTATCGCGAATAGCTGAGACGCCTTCACGACGATTTCACTCGCAAAGGATGACACGTTGGCGAAGGACGCGACCGGCGTCCCCTCGAGCGTGAACGGAAAATCAGGCGCAAAACCCCAGTTGATGTCGCAATTATGCGGTTCACCACGGCGGCACTCACGACACTCGCCACAGGGGGTTTGCGTCCCGACGGCCACATGATCCCCGATCCCCCATCCTTCGACGCCGGGCCCGATTTCCGCAATCTCGCCGGCCGCTTCGTGCCCCAAAACAACGGGCAGCTTGGGAATATGCGGCGTCAACATCGCAATGTCGCTATGGCAGATGCCCGAGCGCAAAACCCGCACGCGCACTTCGCCCGCGCCTACAGGCCGCAGCTTGACCTGATCGCTCACGAACAGCGACTGCCCGTCCCACACTGCGGCCCTCATGCGCTGAGACTCGCCAGCAGGGGATAGCCGAAGGACGGATCGTCGCGATCCGCACGGCCGTTGGGCGCGTCCTTGCTCATGCGGTCGAGGGAATCCTGATCGACCGGCACGATCGATCCATGATCGAAAACAAGGCTGCGATACGTAAATTTCCATTCGCCATTTCGCCGCTCATAGCGGTCGAGGTAGCGACCCAGCGCGATGAAGAGCTTGGCGTCGGGCCCATGAGTGCGGTGCCAGGCTTCCACATAATGTTCGCCCTCGGCATGATCGCCATCGATCACGAACAGGCTGTTGCTGATGCTGTGCCGGGTCAGATCCCAATGCGCGGTGACTTCGGGCAGCCAGGCGACGAAAGCATCCGGCCCGCCTTTGAACATCGCCCCATGATCATCGATCGCATCATCATGATAAAGCGTGCGGACCAGCGCGAAATCTCGCCGATCGCATCCACGGCAGTAGCGCATCACCAGATCCTGCAACGCGATCCGATCAAGCCAAGGCTGCGACATCATACTCTCCATTCCGGCCTCCTGGCCGCTTCTTATCCATTGCTGCTGGGGGATAGCCAGCATCCGGCCCTAAGTGAAAGGCAAAAGTGCCCTCTTCCCGGTTTTTGCAGATGGGCGCGCGCGGAACAGATGGATGCACTCTGGCATTACACCGACAATGCGCTATAATCGCCGAAACCCGCCGCAATAAGCTGGGGGAGAGGATGGAACCTGACAGCACGGTATTTCTGCTCTGTCCATTCCGTTTGCTATGCCTCGCAAGCGGAACATCTGCGCTGATCGGCTTCAGCGTTATACTGTTGCTGTCATAATTCCACATTTCCGATCCCTCATCGGAAAAGACTTGCCTTCGTTCCAGAGCCCACCCTAAGTCGTCGGCACAGGCCGAGACATTGGGATTTCTATGACCGGACAACAAAGGTCGATTGCGGACACAGCAGATGCGGAGGCAATATCGGCCCGATTGCAACAAGATGAAGCCGCCAGCGTCCAAAAACGCCGCAGATTACGGCTCATCCTCGGCACGGCCGCTGTCGTGGTGCTGGTCATAGGCGCCGTCTGGTTCATACGCCACCAGACCTACGGCAAATATCAGCAACGCACCGAGGACGCCTATCTTCAGGCCGACAGTGTCACCGTGTCGGCGCGCGTGTCCGGTTATATCAGCCAGGTGCTGGTCCACGAAAATCAGGACGTAAAGGCCGGTCAGCCGCTCCTGCGGATCGAGGCGCCTGACTATCCTTCGCAAGCGGCCCAGGGCCATGCCCAGATCAATCTGGCGGCCGCCAGCGCCGCCAATGCCGAAGCGATGATCGGCGAGCAGGAAGCCGCGATCGAGCAAGCGCGCGCGACCCTTTCGGCGGCGCAGACAAAATCCCGCTTCGCCGCATCAGAGGTCGCCCGATATGCGCCGCTCGCCGCGACTGGCGCGGAACCCGCCGAAAAGCTTGCCACGCTTCGCACGCAGGCTGCACAGGCGGCGCAGGACGTATCCGCTCAACAGGCGGCGCTCGCGGGGGCAACGCGGCGGATCGCCAGCCTCCGCGCTCAGGTGGGGCAAGCCGAAGCCCAAGGTCAAAGCGCCCGCGCTCAGTTGGAGGCGGCGCAGCGCAACGTCAGGGACATGGTTGTCGTGGCGAGCGTGGCGGGCCGCGTGGGCGACCTCACGGCGCGTGTCGGCCAATTCGTTCAGCCGGGCCTGCGGCTGATGTCCGTCGTGCCAGTCGAACAGCTTTATCTGGAAGCCAATTTCAAGGAAACGCAGCTTGGCCTGATGCGCCAGGGTCAACCCGCAGAAATCGAGGTCGATGCCCTGCCCGGCATCAGCTTCCACGGCCATGTCGCCAGCCTTGCGCCGGGCACTGGCGCGCAATTTTCGATATTGCCGCCGCAAAATGCGACCGGCAACTTCACCAAGATCGTTCAGCGCGTGCCCGTCCGGATCGCGATCGATGCGGACCCGGCGCTCAAAAGGCTGCTTCTGCCCGGCATGTCGGTCGACGTCTCGGTCGATACCCGCTCTGCCCGGGATGAGATCGAGCGGCTGAAGAACCGCCAACGGGTCCGGCAGGACGCCAGGAAGTGAGTGCAGCCCCGCCTGCTGCCGAACAGCGCGCCAGCGCTGCCGACTGGCTGGCGGTCGCGGCAGGCACTTTGGGCGCGATGATGGCGATGCTCGACATTTCCATCGTCAATTCCGCGCTGCCCATCATTCAGGGTGAAATTGGCGCGAGCGGCACCGAAGGCACATGGATCGCCACGTCGTTCATCGTCGCGGAAATTATCATCATCCCCTTGGCCGGCTGGTTGCAGCGGCTGTTCGGCCTGCGCAATTTCCTCATTATCGCCACCTTGGGATTTGTGGGCTTTTCCATGATCTGCGGCATGGCCCAAACGCTCACGGTCATGATCGCCGGGCGGATCGGACAGGGCATCACTGGCGGCGCGCTCATCCCCACCGCCATGACGATCATCGCCACACGATTACCTCGGCACCAGCAGCCGGTGGGCAATTCGCTGTTCGGCGCGACCGCAATCCTCGGGCCGATCATGGGGCCGGTGCTGGGAGGCTGGCTGACGGAAAATGTCAGCTGGCACTATGCCTTTTTCCTCAACTTGCCGGTCGGCATCGCGCTCCTGGTCCTGCTGTTTGCAGCCCTTCCCTATGAGCGGCCCCGGTTCGACCTGATCGGCGAGGCCGATTGGCTGGGCGTGTTCGGCCTGATCCTTGGCCTCGGCGGGCTCACTGTCGTGCTGGAGGAAGGTGAGCGGGAACAATGGTTCGAATCCTCGACCATCGTCTGGCTGACGATCATGGCGGTCACCGGCTTTGCCATGCTGCTGGCGGGGCAGATGCGCGCCCAGCGTCCAGTGATCCGCCTGCGTCTGCTGCTGGACCGGCAATTCGGCGCAGTCTTCATCATGGCGATGATGATCGGCATGGTGATTTACGGCACCTCCTATGTGATCCCGCAATTTTTGACACTGATCGCCCATTATAATGCGTTGCAGTCGGGGCGGATTGTCCTTCTGTCGGGCGTTCCGATGGTGCTGATGATGCCCTTCATGCCATGGGCTATCCGCAACATACCGATTCATGTGTCGGTTCTGATCGGGCTCCTGCTGCTGATCGTCAGCGCTTATCTCGAAACCGCGCTGACGTCCTCTTCAAAGGGGACCGATTTCGTCGAGTCCCAACTGATACGCGGCTTCGGCACCATTTGCGTCATGATGTTTCTCAACCAGGCGGCAATCCGCTCGGTGCCGGTGTCTCTGGCGAGCGACGCTGCGGGCCTCTACAATGCGGCGCGCAACCTTGGCGGTTCCTTTGCGCTGGCGGGCATCGCCGTCGTGCAGGATCAGCGGCTTTGGCTGCACAGCCGCCGCATGGAAGAAAGCCTGCGCGCCAACGGCCTCGATGTGCAAAGCTATATCGACATGCAGGCGCAGGCGCTCGGCAGCCGGGAGGCCGCCTATCGGGCGATCGAGCAGACCATCCAAACCCAGGCGCTGACCATGACCTTCATCGATCTCTTCTGGATGCTGATCATCGGCATCCTGTGCACCGCGCCGCTTGTATTCTTCCTTCGCCCGCTGCCACAGCATGCCGCGCCCGTGGCAGCTCATTGAGATGCCGATGCGCCACAAATCCGCTCTTCCTTTCGCTCTGCTCCTGACCGCCGCCTGCACCGCCGGACCCGATTATCATGGACCGGGCGATGCAGCTCCGGCCGCCCCGCCCCGTTTTATCAGGGGCGATGCGGGCACTGGTGCGCTTGAGACAGCGCAGCCCTGGTGGACATCGCTTCACGACCCCATCCTCAACCAGTTGATGAACCAGGCGCTCTCGGCCAATCCGCGTCTGGACGCGGCAGCCGCCCGTATCCGTCAGGCGCGCTCGACGCTTCGCCAGCGCAAAGCCGACGGCTTGCCGACGATCAACGGGTCCGCCCTTTACGCGAAGGCGCGGCTACCCGGCCAGTCGGAGGATGGCGACGCCACCACGCTCGACCTTTATAATCTGGGCTTCGACGCCAGCTGGGAACTGGACCTGTTCGGCGGTCAGCACCGCGCCGTAGAGGCAGCACGCGCCGATGTCGCGGCAAGCGAAGCAAGCCTAGACGACGCCCGCGTCAGCCTGTCGGCAGAGGTCGCCCAAAGCTATGTCGACCTGCGCGACCGGCAGCAGCGCCTTGCCCTCGGCATGCAATCGCTCGCGCTGCAGGATGAGGAGGTTGCCCTCACCCGCCAGCGCTTTGAGCGCGGAACGGTCGCACGCGGCGACCTTCTGCAACAGGAAGTCGATCGCGACGGCGCACGCGCCCGGCTGACCCCAGTCCGAGCAGAGATCGACGCGCTGAAGGACAAGCTGGCAATATTGACGGGCGCAGCGCCGGGCACGCTCGACGCGCTGCTCGACCCGTCCGCTCCGCTGCCCTTGCCGCCCGCGCAAGTGGCGGTCGGCGATCCTACCGCGCTGTTGCAACGACGCCCGGACATTCGCGCGGCGGAGCGCAAGCTGGCGGCGCAGACGGCGCGGATCGGCGTGGCGGACGCCGCGCGCTTTCCGCATATCAGCTTCCTTGGCCTGATCGGCTTGGGCGGATCGTCGCCAGAGGATCTCGTCGATCTCGACAAGTTCACGGTGGCGGCGGTGCCGCGCATCAGCTGGACATTCCTAGATTTCGGCAAGGCGCGCGCTCGGGTCAACGGAGCCGAGGCGCAGCGAGACGAAGCGGCGGCCAATTATCGGGCGGCGGTGCTGACGGCTCTGCAAGACGCAGAGGGCGCGCTATCGCGTTTTCAGTATCAGCGGGAAAGTCTCGCGGATCTCGTGCGCGCTGAGCAGCAGGCAAAAGCGGCAGCTGAATTGGCGCGGCAGCGGAGCGAGGCTGGGACGATTTCAAGAATAAATTATAGAATTGCGCAACGTCAGGCATTGGGGGCGACCCAGGCGAAGGTGCAGGCGATGGCGGCGCTGACCGACAGTTTCATCAGTCTTCAGAAGGCGTTGGGCCTTGGATGGCAGGGTGCCGGGACCGCACAGGGTGAGGAAGCGGCGGTCCGCTGAAGAAATATCGTTTCGTATAAGTAATAGATAAAAGGAGAGAGGCAGGATGAGCGCAGTTTCGGCCATGGGATGCCGCCGTCTGGTGGACAAGGTGATCGTCGTCGCTGGGGCTTCCACCGGTATCGGGCGAGCCACGGCGTTGCGGTTGGCGGCGGAGGGCGCGACTGTCGTCGCTGCCTCGCCCGCGCGTGAAAAGGACAAGATCGACAGCCTGGTGCAAGAGATTGAAAGCCAGGGCGGCCGGGCTCTGGGTGCCGAGTTCGATGCCACCGATGACGCTTCGGTCGCCGCGTTGATCGACACGGCCGCGAAGAGCTTTGGCGGCATCGATGCGGTGCATGCCAATTTCGCGGACCTGCGCGTGTTGATGACGGACAGCGATGTTCTCACGGTGTCCGACGAGGTGCTGGAACGCACGCTGGACGTGAACCTCAAGGGCATGCTGCGCATCACCCGCCACGCCCTTCCCAAGCTGCTGGAACGGGGCGGCGGCGCGATGATCTATACGTCCTCGTCTGCCGCGGTGGTGGGCGAGCCGGTGCGGCCCTGCTATGCGATGGCGAAGGCGGGGATCAATGCGCTGGTGCGCCATGTCGCGAGCGGCTGGGGACAGCAGGGCATCCGCGCCAACGCGATCATGCCGGGCCTGGTCGTCACCCCCGAAATTCGTGCGACGATGCCGACCGACTTCCAACAGGAAGTGCTGGCGCGCGGCCGCTCTCCACGCCTCGGCAAAGTTGAGGATATCGCCGCGATGGTCGCGCACCTGGCAAGCGCGGATGGCGAGTGGATCAGCGGCCAGAGCATCGCGGTCGATGGCGGATCGACCGTGAGTTGAGGAATTTCTAACCCTCGTTCGCTCCGAGCGGATGTTGAGTAGCCAATTCAAAAATTAGGGGCGCGAAGTTCATCACTTCGCGCCCCTTTTCACAGCCCCGCTCTTAGAAGCTGATCTTGGCGTCCACGCCGTAGGAAATCGGCTTATTGAAGGTCGCGCCTGCAAAACCGAGCGCACCGAAGTCGATACCGTAAACCAGACGCTTCTGGTTCAGCAGATTGTCCCCCCACACGCCGACGTCCAGCTTGCCGCCGCCCATGTCGATGCCTTCGACCGACAGACGCGCCTTCACGTTGGTCTGGCTGGGCGAGACGATGTTTTCGTTGAAGGGCGCGGTGTTGTTCAGCGCGTTGAAGTAGATCTTGGTGCGGTAGGAATAGTCACCACGCAGGCGAACCAGCGTGTCACCGCCGCCGATCGGATGCGAATATTCGGCACCCAGATGGACGTTCCACTTCGGCGTGTAGAGCGGCTTCGCCTGATCGGCCACATCCACGATCGTATTGGTGCCCGGATCACGGAAGAGGAAGGTTTTGTAGTCCGTCTTCACATAGCCGACCGAACCGTCGATCTGGAAACCGGTGAAGGGCAGAGCCGTCAGTTCCGCCTCGAAACCGGACAGCCGGACCTTACCCGCGTTGACGATCAGCGAGGTCGCACCGCCGCTGCCCGCCGCGAACTGCTGAACCTGCAGATCGTCATAGTCCGTGATGTAGCCAGCGACGTTCAGGCGCAGACGATTGTCGAACCACTGCGACTTGATGCCCGCTTCATAGGCGGTCGCCTTTTCCGGCTCGAAACCGTTGATGACGCCCGCACGCGGATTGATGCCGCCCGAACGGTAACCCGTCGATACGCGGCCATAGAGCATCACATCATCGATGACCTCATAGGAGACCGAGGCCAGCCAGGAGAAATTGTCGAAGCTGCGGCGACCGCGCTGCACCGGATTGACGTCACCCGCCAGATAAATGGTCTTGTCGTCCGCTGTATGGCGGCCGCCCAGCGTGACTTCGAGCTTGTCGTCAAGCGACGAAGGCCGCCAGCTGACCTGCCCGAACACCGCCATCGACTGAGAGGTACCGCCGAAAGCCTGGACCGGGGTTGCATTGATGCCCACCGTTCCAAGGCCAGGGTTGGCGGCCGCGACGGCCGCGGCAGTGCCTGTCGGCAGACCGTAGAAATCAAGCGCAGCTACCGGCGCCAAGATAGTCAGCGCCTGCTGATTGGATTCCGACGATTTTTCGTAGAAATAATACATGCCGAGCAGGTAGTTGAAGTCACCTACCTTCCCGAGCGCCTGGAATTCCTGGCTGAACTGCCACTGTTTTTGCGGCGCGTTGTTGCCGGTATAAGGCACGACATCCTGGATCGAAACCAGCGTCGGCGAGGTAAAGTCCACAACCGGACCACGCAGCGTGCCGTTACCCGACAGGTTCAGGATCGTATCCTGGAAGAACTTGCGGTAGCCGGTGATCGACTTGAGCGTCAGTTCCGGAGTGGCGTCATAGCTGATGGTAAGGCCATGGCCCTGCACACGGGTTTTGCTGCCATAACGGAAATTGCCGTTGCGATCGGTGAAGCCCGCCTGCTGGACAGTGCCCTGCCGTTCCGTGCTGACCAGGAAAGGCGCGCCGCCATAATTGGGCGACTGCGAATAGTAATTCTGGGCCAGCGGGGTGGCAGCGACGATCTGGAAGAAAGCCGGGGTGCCGCGGCGATCATCATAGTCGAAATTATAGTTGACCGTGACATCGCCAAAGTCGCCTTGCAGGCCGACCGCAATGGATTCAGCGTTGAGCGAGCCCGGATCCTGCGACGAGGGGGTAAGCGTATTGTTCACATAGCCATCGCCCTGGCGGTGCTGGTAAGCGATAGAAGCCTTGATGGCGTCACCGATGATATAGCCGGTGTCGAGCCGTGCGCGGGCGTACCATTCGTTGAAACGGCCGTAACCCGCCTTCGCCGTGACATGCATGTCATTGGCGGGCTTTTTCGTGATCAGCTGCAGCGCGCCGCCGATGGTGTTGCGACCGAACAGCGTACCCTGCGGGCCGCGCAGCACTTCGATACGCTCCAGGTCGATCAGGTCGAACACCGCGCCAGCCGCGCGCGCCAGATAGACGCCGTCGAGATAGACACCCACGCCCTGTTCGGACACGGCCGACGGTTCGTTATTGCCGATGCCGCGGATATAGATGGTCGCGGCCGAAAGGCTGGACGGCTGCTGTTCGATCGTGATGTTCGGCGCGAAGTTCGGCACATCGGTCGGATCGGAAATATTCTGCCGCTCGATGAAATCACCGCCAAGCGCGGTGACGGCGACGGGCACGTCCTGCAGCGTTTCCGCAGAGCGGCGCGCAGTCACAACGATGTCGCCGAGATTGGTCCCCTGTTCCTGAGCAGCAGTGCCCGAGGACTGGTCCTGAGCCTGCGCCGAAACCGAAAAGGGAACCAGAATAGCCGCCACACCGGCCAGCAACATAGACTTCATTACATCCTCCCAACACATGGCTGTTTATCGCTAACAGTCCCGGCTTCTTATGCTTATCTGGACGCACTTCACCGGAAAAAACATGCGACGCCTGCGGACATGGCTTTTCATGTCCGATTGGGCTCCCTTAGTCGCACATATCGCTTACTTCAAGCGGTCAGTCGCGATCTGCGTATTTTATTATCTTCAATGCTACGCTAGTTGCATATATCACGCAGGGCGGCACGCAGCGCGGTTGCCCAAAAGCTGCGATGCGGGCGTTTCCACATAGCGGACATGCAAGATATGAGCGGAGAGACCTGCGGGCGCAGACAATCCGTCATGCCACCCCGGTAGCCAAAGCACGGCCTCGCCAGGGAAAGCCAGTTCCGTCCACCCGCTGGTGAAATCCACCGCAACACCCGGCAGCTCGTGGGCAAAGCTGCCCGCCCATTCCAGCAGGCTGAGCCGCGCAGCGTCATCGCCGGCTATCCCCTGAATGAGAATCGCGGTGCGGCTCCCATCGCTACTGGCGCGATCCCCCTGCGACAGGATGACCTCCTCCGCCCCGGCTGATGCGATCATCGGCCGGTTCATGAACCGCTCCTCATCGGCGGCCATGATCTTGCCGATCGGCCCAGCCATCAGGGCGGCGGCGGCCTGAATATCGTCGGCCCAAAATTCGCTGATGGTATCCCAGCGGAAATCCGCCGTGCCTGTCACATGATTGCGCGCATAGCCGGAAAAGGGGAAATGACTGATCGCCAGTGGAGCATGACTTTCCTCATAATAGGTCTGGAATTGATCGCGCGTGCTGCCCGGCTTGTGCGTCAGGGCGCAGATCGATTTCGTCATGCTGCGGCACTCTTTTCTGAAAGGGCGGATAGGATGCGGTCGGCGGCGGCATAGGGATCAAGTCGGCGCATCTCGACCTGCTGGAGGATCGCGTCGCCGGACATAGCCAAGGCGCGAGCCGCCAGCGCGTCGCGTACCAGCGACAGCACCTGTTCCCGCGCACGCAGGCGGCTGCGGTTCGCGAAGTCGCCTTCCTGCTCCAGAAAAGACCGGTGCATCGCGATGGCATCGACGATCGCCTCCGCCCCCTCACCCTTCGCCGCGACGGCGCGGAGCAGCGGGACGTCCCAGCGCAGGTCCGCGACCGCCTGGGCGCGCAGGTGCAGCATCAACTCCATCTGGCGATGGGTGGCGTCATAACCGTCGCGATCCGCCTTGTTGACGACGAAGATATCGCCCGCTTCCATCAGGCCCGCCTTGACCGCCTGTATCTCGTCGCCAAGGCCGGGCACGGCGACGATGACAGTGGTGTGGGCCAGGTTGACGACATCGATCTCGTCCTGACCTACGCCGACCGTTTCGACGAGGACGATGTCATAGCCCATCGCGTCGAAGATCAGGCAGGCGTCCTGCGTCGAACGCGACAGCCCGCCCGCCTGCCCACGCGTGCCGAGCGAACGGATGAAGACGCCGGGGTCGAGCGCATGGCGGCTCATGCGCACCCGGTCGCCGAGGATCGCTCCGCCGGTGAACGGGCTGGACGGATCGACGGCGATGACGCCCACCCGCTGGCCCCGCTTGCGCCATTCGGCGACGAGCACATCGGTAAGGGTGGACTTGCCAGCGCCGGGCGGGCCGGTGACGCCAACCACCTGCGCACGGCCGGTCTGCGGGTAGATGGCGGCGAGCACCTCCGCACCGCGCGGGTCGCGGTCATCCAGCCAGCGGATGGCGCGAGCGCCTGCGCCCACCTCTCCGGCCAGCAGCCGCTGCGCGACCTCCGCCGGGGTGCGGAGCATCAGGCGGCGTCCTCCGCCAGCCGTGCCGCCCACCAGCTTTCGAGATAGGCGACAATGTCACGCGTGTCCGAACCCATGGTGAAGATGCGATCGACCCCGGCCGCTTCCAGCAGCGGTTTGTCCTCTTCGGGGATCACGCCGCCCGCGACCAGCAGCTTGTCGCCCGCGCCTGCCTCCTGCAACAGGCGGGCGAGCTTGGGCAGGCTGCGGGTGTGGCCTGCCGACAGGGTGGAGATGCCGACCACGTCCACATCCTCCTGGATCGCGGCCGCGCAGACCATTTCCGGGGTCTGCTTGAGGCCGGTGAAAATGACCTCCATCCCCGCTTCGCGCAGGGCGTGACCGATGACGGTCACACCAACCGTGTGCGTGTCCATGCCGAGCTTCGCCAGCAGGACGCGCAGCGGGCGTTTAGTGAAATTGGTCATGCTGGTCAGATTCCCATCAACTGGCTGTCGGCGCTGTGGACGCCGAAGACGTCGCGCATCGCGTTGCAGATTTCGCCGTGCGTGGCGTAAAGCTTCACCGCTTCGAGGCAGGGCGGCACCATGTTCGCGCCGCTGCGGGCGGCTTCGCGGACTTTCTCCAGCGCGGCGTCGACGGCGGGCTGGTCGCGGCGGGCGCGCAGGTCGCGGACCTTGCGAATCTGCTCCTCCTCCATCGCTTCGTCGAGGCGGAAGATTTCGATCTCCCGCTCTTCCTCCGGCCGGGTGAGGTGGTTGACGCCGACCCATTTGCGACGGCCTTCCTCCACGTCCTTGTTGCGCTCATATTGTTCACGGCCAAGGGCGCGCTGGATATAGCCGGTCTCAATGGCTTTCACCGCGCCGCCCATGGCAAAGATCTTGTCCATTTCGGCGAAAGCGGCGTCTTCCATCTGCTTGGTCAGCGTCTCGACATAATAGGAGCCCGCGAGCGGATCGATCGTCTCGGCGACGCCCGTTTCATGCGCGACGATATGCTGGATCGCAGCTCCGACGCGGATGGCGTTTTCGGCTGGGAGCGCATGGGCCTCATCATAGAGGGGCGTCGTCATCGCCTCCCCCGCCCCGCCAAGCGCGCAGGCAGTCGCCATGATGCCCAGCCGCGCGATATTGTTGAGCGGCTGCTGGAGGGTGAGCGCGATCGTGGTCGGGGACGTCATCATGCGGATCTTGAGCGCTTCGGGCTTGGACGCGCCGTAGCGTTCCTTCATCAAGCGCGCCCAGCATTTGCGGAAGGCGCGCAGCTTGCAGACGCCTTCGAAGAAATCCATGTCCACATTGACGACGAAGTGATTGATGTAGGGCGCGACCGTGTCGATATCGAGCCCGCGCTCCAGCACCGCGTCGATGTAGGCGCAGGCGATGGCCAGCGAATAGGCAATCTCCTGCACCGGATTGGCCTTGGCGGGCTGGAGCTGGGCCGAGATGATCGAGATCGGCGCCCAATTGGGATGATTGCGGATGATATATTCGATGCAATCGGTGGCGATCCGCAATCCATGTTCAGGCGGGTATATGTAGCGGCCGACGCAGGTATATTCGATCAAGATGCCGTTGACGATGTGGAGGACGAAGTCCTTTGGATCGACGCCTTTCTTCTCCAGCGCGGCGATGATCATGGCGAGGTTCACCGGCTGCGGGGCGTTGCACACGCTCATCAGATATTTGAGCTTGTCGAAGGGGAGATCGAAGGCCTTTTCCAGATCTTCCAGGCTGTCGAGCGCCATGCCCGCGCGGCCCACTTCGCCCTCGACGATCGGATCATCGCTGTCATAGCCGTTAGTGGTGGCGAGGTCATATTCCAGGATGAGGCCGGACAGCCCCTGATCCAACATATAGCGGGCGCGCTTGGCCCAATCCTCGCCCTTGCCGAAGCCGGTGACCTGGGTCATCGTCCAGAAATCGGTGCGGTGGCCGTTGGGCCGGGTGGACCGGGTGTAGGGATATTCGCCGGGAAATCCCAAGTCGGCCATATAGTCAAAGCCAACCGCGTCCAGATCCGCAGGCGTGTAGAGCGGCTTTATTGGCCATTTCAGCGCCTGCGTGACGAAGGCATCGCGGCGTTCGGGCCGCCCGCCCATGGCGGGGCCGCGAGTTTCCTGCTGCCAGCGGGCTTCTTCCTGCGCGATCTCGTCGCTGGCAGGGATGATGGGTCCGGTCGGGCGATTCATAGGGGCACTCTCCTTGCCCCTATTGCTATCTGCCGCCCGCCCGCCTGCTCAAGCAGGGACGCGAGGAAGCTGCATGATTGTCGCATGATCTCGTAATATTTCGCATGATATGATAAGCGACGGCTATGAACGCCATCTCCATCCAGCAGGCGCGGCAAAATGCCGATGTGGTGCGGCGTTCGCTGCGCGTCGAAGGCGCCGTCATCGAATTGTGCGCCTTTCCGGAGGTTAGGGAAGAAACAGTGCGGATGATGGAGCCGCAGTCGGTTCTCATGCTCGGCCTTTCCCGCCTGCTGACAGGATCGGAAGGACGGATCGCGGGCGACCCCCGGCGGCCGTTCGCGCGTATGGGCGCATTGGCGCTGCGCCCCGCGCGGGTGCCGATGGAATTTCATGTGGCGCAAGGCGCGTTCGACACGCTCCGCATCCGGTTCGAGGACACGCGCATTGCGCCTGCGCTCGCGGGCATATCCTTCGACGACGCGACGCTCAGCGCCTGTTTCGACATGCACGCTCCCTCGATCGAAGAAGCCATGCTGCGGCTGGCGGCGGAGGTAGAGCATCCCGCGCCCGACAGCGCCAAGGTTGCGGAGGCGATTGTCACGCTGCTGCTGCTAGACCTCGGCCGCTTTCTTCAGGAGGCGGCGCATCGTGCCGCCAGACGGCGGGGCGGCCTTTCTGCCCGCGCGCTTCGCCTCGCCCTTGCGATGATCGACGCGCCGGGCGCAGCGCCATCGCTCGACGCGATGGCGGAACGCTGCGGACTTAGCCGGGATCATTTCATCCGCTGCTTCCACCAATCGACCGGCGTCAGCCCCGGTGCCGCGATCCGCCGCCGACGCATCGAACGGGCCAAGGCCATGCTGGCGGAGGAACATGGATCGATCGAGGACATTGCGCGCGCGCTGGGCTATGCCGGTGCGCCGTCCTTTTCCGCCGCATTCCGCCGCGAAACCGGGCGGCCGCCCGGTGCCTGGCGGGCATTGATGCGATGAGCGAGGGGGCAAAAGTGGAGGACATCTTCACCGCAAAGGTCATCGAATCCTGGTCCGTTTCCGGCGGGCGGTTCGAGCTGGTGGAATGGCATTGGCCCGACATGATCAGCTTTGAACGCACCGAGCACCAACTGATGCTGGAAATGTCGCTGCCTCCCATGTCCGCCGATGCGTCAGCTTATTTTCCGGATATCGATCCTGACCGCCGCTGCTTCATGGGCGCGCTGTTCGTGCGCCATCCGGGGATCGCGATCGGTGGTCGTTCGGAAGGGCGACAAATCCGCGTCATCCGCTGTGTGTTCGATGATGAACATGGCCGCGCGATCATGGGCGCGGGCGAGCCGTCGCTGCCTTTCCTGCAAGGCTTGCTCAACATCCGCAACGAGGCGCTGCGCAGCCTGATGCGGCTGGCCCATCGTGAGTTGATCAACCCGCTGGACCGCTCGCCCGAGGCAATGGAGGCGCTATTCCAACTGGTGGGTGTGGAGTTGCGCCGCGTGTTCCACCAGGCCGCCGGGGCATCCACCGCAAGCCGCCTTGCGCCCTGGCAATTCCGCCGTGTGCGGGAACGGATCGAAGCAGGCGCGCCGATGCCCGGCGTCGCCGAACTGGCGGCTCTGTGCGGGATCAGCCCGCGCCACCTGCACCGCCAGTTCATCGCTCTCACCGGCAAGACGATATCCGCCTATCTCGAAACCTACCGGATCGAACAGGCGAAGCTGCTGCTGGCGGATGCGGACGTGCCGATGAAGCAGGTGGCCGAGCAGGCGGGCTTTGCCCACGGCAACAGCTTCGCCCGCGCATTTCGCAGGGCGACCGGACTGTCGCCCCGCGAATATCGTCAGCGCTCCGCCGCTCTCACCAACGAAGTTTCAGCGACGTAAAGCCCATCACCGGGCCGCCGAAGATCGAGTCAGCCTCCTGATCCGGGTCCAGCTCGAACTCCGGAATTTGCCGCAGCCATTCCTGAAGGGAAATCATGATTTCCCGCTTGGCGAGGTGCGATCCGATACAGCGATGGGGGCCAAGGCCGAAGGTGACATGATTGTTCACCTTGCGATCCAGGTCGATCGTCTGCGGTTCCTTGAATATCGACTGGTCGCGGTTCGCCACCGTGTTTGGCAGGACTATGCGATCATTGCGGCGGAACTGCACGCCCTTGAACTCGCAATCATGCGTCACGCGGCGATAGATGTTGGAAACCGCGTTGATCCGCATCAGTTCTTCGATCGCGAGCAGGAACGCGGATGGATCGTCCAGCCGATCGCGGAACTTCTGGCGTGCATCCGCCGAAGTCGCGAGATAACGCCAGACATAGGCCATGGTGTTGGTGACTGTATCCAGACCGGCAACGAACAGCAGAAAGCCGCAATTGATAATGTCGGTCCAGGGGAAAGGATTGCCGTCTGCATCGCGTGACTGCACCACGGTGGATGCAATATCATTGCCAGGATTGCGTTCCTTTTCGCGGAACAGTTCCTCCAGCACCTCGTAGATTTCCAGCAGGTTCGCCGCTCTGACATCCGGATCAGTGCTGCGGAAGAAGGTATCCGAAATACGCAGGAACTCGGGCAGCCGTTCTTCGGGCAGGCCGAACAGTTCCAGGAAGGTGCCGGTCGGGAATTTGGCGGCATACTCCTTTACAAAGTCGCATCCTCCCCTGTCCGCGAAACCGGAAATCAAACCCTCTGCACGATGCTGCAGCCCTTCGGTCATCCGCCGAACGGCAAGCGGCGTGAACATCGGCGCCAGGATCTTGCGAAATACGTCATGCTGCGGCGGGTCCACGCCATTGGGCTGAAGCACTGGATAAGGCTCCAGCGGCGGTATCTGCGCCTTGTGCGTCGAAAATATCTCGTGGTTCCGATACGCCTCGGCAATATCGCCGTAGCGCAGGAACACCCAATGCCCGCCGTTTCGCGGCGTGTAGAAAATCGGCGGCGCGCCCCGCCGCACCAGCCCGTGCCAGATATCGACGGGATCGGACACATCCGCAGGCACTTCGAAAAAGTCGAAGTCCACGATCAGATCTGACGGAACATGATCCGGCGATTGCGGATAGAAGCTCATGAACTCATCCCTTTCGCAATGCGCAGGGCGCCTTCGGGACAGTTGCGAACCGCCATCCTTACCTTTTCTTCCAATTCTGGCGGAAATTCAGGCTGTTCTATGACTACCTTTCCTTCGACGGCATCTGTCGAGAAGACTTCCGGGCAGAGGTCTTCACATCGGGCATGACCCTGACAGACATTCATGTTCGCGATCACGCGCATCGGGCATACTCTCCTGATGGGTTGTTACCGCGTTTTTATCAGGCCGTGCGAAGGAGTCCCATGGCGCGATAGGAGCAGATTCTGCTATTAGGAGCCTATCAAGACATCCACATCAACCATCCGGCCAGCGACGCCGTCGGGCCGAGCCTGTCGGAGTTCGCGCGCGTCCTTCGACAGGCTCAGGACGAACGGGGGTGCTGAGTGAATATTCCGCTCAAGCGCTCCAACATCCTTGCCTCGCCATCCGCCGTGGCATCGACCGGCTCAAATTCCAGCTCGGCCAGTCCGTCATAGTGCTGATCCGATATCTGGCGCAGGATCGCCGTCCAATCGAGCTGGCCAAGGCCGGGATCGACGCGATCACTTGTCCCGGCGGGTACATCGGCAAACTGGATCAGGCCGATATCCTGCGCGCACGCGGCGAGAGCGGACGGCACATCATGGCCCATCATTGCGACATGGCCGGTGTCGAACATCAAGCGCACCGAAGGCATGGCAACAGCGCGCACCATGTCGACCCCGTCCTCCAGCCGGTTGAGAAGCAGGCCGGGGATACGCTTTTCGGCGATCGGCTCGACCAGAAGCATCAGGCCGTGCTGCTCCGCGATTTCGGCGTTGCGCTTCAGATTTTCGGTCATCGCTGCGATCTGTTCCTTGACGGAACGATCCGGATCCAGCCCTGCCACGCACACCGCCGCGGTTCCGCCGAAACGTTCGGAAAGGCTACCGCTCAACGCGACGCTGGCCCGCACGGCGTCGCGCCCGGACTCATCCCCCGCGCTCCAGAACGGCTTGTTCCAATGCAGGGGATCAGCCCCCAAATTGGTCAGGGCAAGGCCGCGACGGGCCATATGGCTGGCGAGAGCCGCCTGCTCCTCCGCAGGCCGAAGCTTCAGGAACAAATCCTGCAAGCCGGCAAAGCCGTGATCGGCCAGGGCATCAACCTGATCCACCGGGTCGGCCGAACGGCCAAGATGCGCAAGCAACGGCTTGTCCGGCGCGCTAAGGCCCAGATGGCCCGCGAGACGCAGCGCGCCGGTCACCGGCTGACTTCCGCGACAAAATCCAGCAGCGCCTTGTTGAAGGCTTGCGGCTGTTCCTGCTGGAGGAAGTGACCGGCTTCGGGAATGGCGATAATGTCGCGAAGGCCGGGGACGCGCCGCTTCAATCTCTCTTCCCACTCAGGGAAGAAACCGAAGGACGGGTCCTTCGCGCCATAGAGGAACAGCGTCGGCGTCTCGACATCATGATCCGCCCAACGCTCCCCGCTCGTCCAGTTCGCGTCGGCGGTGCGGTAACTGTTGAGCCCGCCGATGAAGCGCAGCATTGGTTCGGCGTCGACATATTCGGCAACGAAGCGGTCGAACTCGCCCTCGCTCAGCCACGGCCAAGGGAGCGGCGGCGCTGGTGGCAGTACGTCGAGATAGCCGCTCCCGATCGAGGACGCCGTCTTCCAGCTCCACAAGTCACCCTTTGACGAGAGAGCGTAGAAAAGGCGCGCTAGAAATTCGCGGGCATTCTCCGCCAGTTCGCGCTCTGCAGGACCGATCTGCTGGAAATAATGGAAATGAACAAAATGCTCGTGCGCCATCGCGGCGAAGCGCTCGCTAGGCAGGTGGTCGGGCGAGGAGGCTTCCGGTTGAGCCGGAGCATCGGCGGGGTAGCGCGGCGCGCTGCCCAACATCGCGCGGCCTGCCAGGTCATAATCATAGGGGATGGTGGCGATCAGGCCCGCAACCCGATCAGGCGCACGGACGGCGAGGTTCCAGGCATATTGCGCACCGAAATCTTGGCCGACAATGACGGCTCTCTGTGCGCCATAATGGTCAAGCAGGGCGATCAGATAGTCCTGCATGCGGTCGGACGCATAAGCGGCCGGATCGCTGGGGCGGTCACTGCCACCATAGCCCAGGCTGTCAATGGCGACCGCCCGATAGCCCGCCTCCGCCAGCGGAGCCATCTGATGCCGCCACGACCAGGCCAGACCCGGAAAGCCGTGGATCATGAGGACGAGTGGCCCCTCCCCCTGTTCCACCGCGCGCAGGCGATAGCCGCCGACGTCGATCCGCTGTTCCTTCACAGGCAAGCGCCCTCCTCTCCACAGGCGATCCGCCACGCGAGGCCTGCAATCTCGCCTGCGCGGGCGCCATGGACCGCGGCGGCTTCGCTGGACGCATTGCCGCTGATGGCGCGGTGATAGACGCCCTGGCGGATGGCCGCATTGCGGAACATGGCGAGCGTGAGGGCGTAGCGCCAATGAGCCGGATCGATGGCCCCCGCGCCGCTGCGCTCCGCATAGGTACGGAGATACTCGGCCTCACTCGGAATGCCGAGCGCGGGCAGGTCCGCATCTGACAGGCCGCGATAGCCTTCCTTCGGCACGCGCCAGGCCATGACGTGCTGGGCAAGGTCGGCGAGCGGATGGCCGAGCGTCGAAAGCTCCCAGTCGAGGACCGCAATGATGCGGGGTTCGCCTTCCGCGAAGATGATATTGTCATTGCGATAATCGCCATGGACGATGCGGCTGGCTTCAAGGCCGGGATCATTGGCGGGCAACCATTCGATCAGCCGCTCCATCACCTCGATCCGTTGGGTTTCGGTGGCACGGTATTGCTTCGTCCAGCGGCCCGCCTGCCGGGCGAAATAATTGCCGGGCTTGCCATAATCCGAGAGGCCCACATCAGCCGGATCGATGGCATGGAGCGCGGCCAGAACCCGGTTCATTTCGTCATAGACGGCCCCGCGCTCGCCGGGGCTCAGGTCCGGAAGGCGGGCGTCCCAGAAATTGCGCCCCTCCGCATAGTTCATCACGAAGAATGGCGTGCCGACGATGCTCGCATCCTCGCACAGCGCGAGCGGACGGGCGACGGGCACGGCGCTGTCCTTGAGCGCATCGGTCACCCGATATTCGCGCTCGATCGCATGGGCTGAGGGGAGCAGCACCCCATCGGGCTTGCGGCGCAGAACGAAGCGCGGCTGCCCATCCACCGACAGCAAATAGGTGGGGTTGGACTGCCCGCCCGCGAACTTCTCCGCGCTGATCTCCCCGTCCGCGCCCGGCACATGATCGCACAGCCAAAGCGCCAGACGCGTCGTGTCGAGCGTGCGGACGTCAGTCATATTTCGCCAGTTCGAGGCGGCCCAGCTGATGGCGGTGCACCTCGTCCGGACCATCGGCGAAGCGGATCTTGCGGGCGTGGGCATAGTAGCTCGCGAGGAAGAAATCCTGGCTGATCCCCGCCGCGCCATGGGCCTGCATCGCCCAGTCGATGACCTGACAGGCCATGTTGGGCGCGGCGACCTTGATCATCGCGATCTCCGCCTTCGCCACCTTGTTGCCGACCGTGTCCATGCGGTGCGCCGCGTGCAGCGTCAGCAGGCGCGCCTGATCGATCATGATGCGGCTGTTGGCGATACGTTCGATGATGACGCCCTGTTCGGCAAGCGGCTTGCCGAAGGCGACGCGCGACTTCACGCGGCGGCACATGGCTTCCAGCGCCCGTTCTGCCATGCCGATCATGCGCATGCAGTGATGGATGCGTCCCGGCCCCAGCCGCGCCTGCGCGATTTCGAAACCGCGGCCTTCGCCCAGCAGCATGTTGGAGGCCGGCACCCGGACATTTTCGAACAATATCTCCATATGCCCGTGCGGCGCGTCATCATAGCCGAGCACGGTCATCGGCCGCAGCACCGTGATGCCGGGCGTGTCGCGCGGCACCAGGATCATCGACTGCTGCTTGTGCTTTGGCGCACTGGGATCGGTCTTGCCCATGAAGATCATGAGCGCGCAGTCCGCCTCGCCCATGCCGGAAATCCACCATTTGCGGCCGTTGATGATATAATCATCGCCGTCGCGCACGATCGAGCTTTCGATATTGGTCGCGTCCGAAGATGCGACCTGCGGCTCCGTCATGGCAAAGGCCGAACGCATCTCGCCCGCCAGCATGGGTTTCAGCCAGCGTTCCTTATGCTCCTCCGTCCCGAACCGCTCCAGCGTTTCCATATTGCCGGTATCGGGCGCAGCGCAGTTGAAGACCGCGGGGCACCAATGGACCCTGCCCATCTCCTCGCACAGCGGCGCATATTCGAGGTTGGTGAGCCCCGCGCCATGCGTGCTCTCGGGCAGGAAGAGGTTCCACAGCCCCGCTTCCTTCGCAAGCGGCTTCAGCTCGTCGACCAGTGTGACATGCGCCCAGCGGTCGCCGGTCGCGACCTCTTCATAATAGCGCTTCTCATTGGGATAGATGTGCGCGTCCATGAAGGCGCGCAGCCGGGCGAGCAGGTCGGCGGTCTTGGCGTTGGGCTCGTAGCTCATGCGTAAAAGCCCCTGCCCTCACGCGCATATTGCTCCAGCAACGGCGCGGGCGTCCAATAGGCATCGCCCTGCTCGGCACGGAACGCCTCTATCCTCGCCAGCACCTTGTCGAGGCCGATCTGGTCCGCCCAGTGCATCGGCCCGCCGGTGTAGCTCGGCCAGCCAAGCCCGTTCACCAGCGCCACATCGATCTCATGCGGCCGGGGAACGATGCCCTCGCTCAGCAGCTTCGCGCCCTCATTGACCATGGCGTAGAGCAGCCGCTCGCGAATTTCGTCCTCGCCAATCTCGCGCAGGGAAAGGCCATGCTGCTCGGCATGCGCGGCGATCATCTCGTCGGTCAGCGGGTTGGCGCTGGCCTTGCGGTTCTCGTCATAGCTGTACCAGCCAGAGCCCGTCTTTTGCCCCAACCGCCCGGCGGCGACCATCTGTTCGGGGAAGTCGGCGCGCAGTTCGCGCTCCGTCGCCGTCGCTGCGCGGGCCTTGCGCGCGGCCGCCTGCACGTCGAGCCCGGCCAGATCGCCCAACGCGAACGGCCCCATGGGGAAACCGTAGGACAGCAGCACCTTGTCGATATCGGCCGGCTTTGCGCCTTCCTCCACCAGGAAGAAACCCTCGCGTGACCGCTTGGACAGCATGCGGTTGACGATGAAGCCATCGCATACGCCCGACAGGACAGACAGCTTCCCGATCCGCTTGCCGAGCGCCATGATCGTGGCGACAACTTCCGGATCGGTCTTCGCCGCGCGGACATTTTCCAACAGGCGCATGACATGGGCGGGATTGAAGAAGTGCATGCCGCACACATCCTCCGCCCTGCCCGACGCCTCCGCCAGGGTGTCGATGTTGAGGAAGCTGGTGTTGGACGCCAGGATCGTGCCGGCAGGCGTCACTTCGCCCAGCTTGGCGAAGACGGCCTTCTTGATCTCCAGATCCTCGGTCACCGCCTCGATCACCAGTTGGACCACCGACAAGTCCCGCGGATCGTCGCTGGTCGTGATCAGCGCCATTCGCTTGTCCATCGCCTCCTGCGACATGCTGCCCTTGGCGACCGAAGAGGACCACATTTTCGTGATAGCTTTCATGGCGGCTGCAATATTGTCCTCATCCAGCCCGACCGCGACGACCGGAAGGCCCGCGCTCGCCAGCGCCATGACGATGCCCCGGCCCATGACGCCAAGGCCGATCACGCCCACCCGCTCGACGGGACGGGTTAGGACATCCGCTGCCAGACCGGGGATGCGCGCGACTTCGCGTTCGGCAGCGAACATGTGACGCAGCGCCTTGGACTGAGCGCCGTGCATGCACTCACGGAAGATGGCGAGTTCTTGGCGAACGGCCTCATCGAACGGCAATTCATAGCCGAGCCGCATCGCGTCCAGCGCGCGCAAGGGCGCGGTCTGCCCGCGCATCTTCTTCGCCACGGTCTTGCGGGCTTCGTCGAACAGCGCCGGATCGTCCGCGGGCATGGACAGGGTGGAGGAACTTCGCGGCCCCTTGCCCTCCGCCACCAGTCCCTCGGCAAAGGCGCGCGCCTCCGCCGCCAGATCGCCTCCTGTAGCGACAGCATCGATCAGGTTGGACTTCAACGCATCGTCGGTGCCGATCTGATTGCCCTCCGTCACCAGCTTGATCGCGGTGGCGAGGCCAGCGAGACGCGGCGTCCGCTGCGTGCCGCCCCCACCCGGCATCAGGCCCAGCTTCACCTCCGGAAAGCCGAATTTCGTGCCCGGCGCAGCGATGCGATAATGACAGGCCAGCGCCACCTCCAGCCCGCCGCCCAGCACCGTGCCATGGACGGCGGCGATGATCGGCTTTGGCGAATGGTCCATCATTTCCATGACCAGTGGCAGGCCCGGATCGGCCATCGGCTTGCCGAATTCCTTTATGTCGGCGCCTGCGATGAAGGTCTTGCCCTCGCAACGGATGACGAGCGCTTGGAGAGCTGGGTCGGATTCAAGCTGACGGATAGCTTCGGCCAAGCCCCGCCGCACGCTGGCGGACGTCGCGTTGACGGGGGGATTGCCGATCACCGCTTCGGCGATCGCGCCATGGGTTTGGAAGCTGACTGTTTCTGACATGGGACGATTCCTGTTCAGGATGCGGGTGCGACGGTCAGGAGCACCTTGCCCTTGACCTTGCGTTTCTCGAGATGCTGGAGCGCGGCCACTGCGTCCGGCAGGGCGAAACGGGTATCGATGACGGGCTTCAAAGAGCCTTCCGCCAGCCAACTGAGCAGCTGACGCATGTTCGCGCCATGCGCCACCGGGTCGGCGCGGACGCTATTGCCCCACAGGACGCCGACGGCCGACGCGCTTTTCAGAAGCAGCAGATTGGCGGGGATCGACGGGATATCTCCGCCAGCAAAACCGATGATCAGCAGGCGACCGCCCCAAGCGAGGCTCTTCACCGCCGTCAGGTTCATGGGTCCACCCACCGGATCATAGACGACATCGACGCCCTTGCCGTCCGTCAGCGCCTTGACCCGTTCGCGCAAATCCTCCTGGGCATAGTCGATCAACTCGTCCGCGCCCTGCGCCTTCGCCAGCGCCAGCTTGTCCGCGCTCGACGCGGCGGCGATCACCCGCGCGCCCATGCGCTTGCCGAGTTCCACGGCGGTCAGGCCAACGCCCCCACCCGCGCCAAGCACCAGCAGCGTTTCGCCCGGCTGGATGTTCGCGCGGTCCTTCAGCGCATGGTAGGATGTGCCATAGGTGATGGCGATGCCTGACGCGACTTCCAGATCAACTCCCTCCGGCACGGGCCAGACTTGAGTCGCAGGCACGCGCACCTGTTCGGCGAACGCACCGCTGCCGGTAAAGGCAATCACCCGGTCGCCAAGTGCGAAGCCTTCAACGCCCTCACCCCCGTCAGCGACATGTCCCGCGGCCTCGCTGCCAGGCACGAAGGGCAAGGGCGGCTTCGTCTGATATTTTCCCTGCACGATCAGGACGTCGGGATAGTTGACCCCAGCCGCGACCACATCGATCACCACTTCGCCTGGCCCGGCTTCGGGCGCGGGAAATTCGCCATGACGAAGGTCTTCAACCGGCGCGAACGCCTCACAGATCATGGCTTTCACATCACTCTCCCAAGTCACGCCAACCGGCATGCAGCCCTTGACTAGGCTTTGTTCGGCCATGCTACCATTTCGAAATTCCGACACATAGCGTCAGAAAAACTGATGGATCAGGAAGCGGAAGCGCGATTTTCCTGATTTACCCATTCCTCGCCCATCTCCCGCGCAAAATCCCGGAAGGCGCGGCAGGCATGGGGCTGCTCGGTGTCGCGACGGCTGACCAAGCTGACGATGCGAGTGAAGTGCAGTTCGGGAACGGGCAACTCCACCAACTCGCCGCGCGCAATCTCGTCAGCCACGGTCAGGCTGGACAGGCAGGCCAGCACGGCCCCCTCGCCAACAATGCGTTTGATCGCCTCGACGCTCTCGCCTTCGAACACGATGTTGAGCGAGTTCAATGATTTCAGCGCTTCGACCGTGAAAGATATGCGCTCGCTCGACAATGTCTTTTCCAGCGCCCAGGGGTGGTCCGCCAGTTCCGCCAGCGGCACGGTCGCGCGCCCGGCGAGCGGATGGTCCGGAGCCGCGCACACCACCAGCCTGTCCCGCAGCCAGGGTTCGGCCTCCAGATAGCTGCTGTTGACGGGGGCGCCGACGAAGCCGACGTCCAGCGCCATGTTGCGCACCCCCTCCATCACCTCGTGCGACGGCATGATGCGCATTTCGACGCGAACGCCGGGATGGCGGCGCATGAAGGCGGCGCACAGACGCGGCAGCACATAATCGCCCACCGGCACGGCCGCGCCGATGCGCAGCCGTCCACGCACCTCCTCCGGCAGGGACAGCGACTCCATGTCGGCCACCTGCACCAATATGCCGCGCGCCATTTCCAGCATCGGGCGGCCCCGATCGGTGAGCAACATGCGCCGTCCCGACCGGGCGAACAGCTCGACGCCCAGATGCGTTTCCAGATCCTTCAGCGACATGCTCGCCGCCGAAGGACTAAGGCCGATTTCCTCCGCCGCGCCCGCCACGCTGCCGGTGCGGGCGACGGCTTCGAAAACCGCGATCTGGCGTAATGTTATCCGCACCGGCTCCTAACGCAGCTCGCCCCGGTGCATCGCCTCGGCCCGTGCCTTCAGCGCCTTCGCGCTGTCATTGAAGGCACGCGTCACCCACTCGCCGCAGAAGCGCATGACATGGATGCCGTTGGGGCCGGTGAAGGCGTCCGTCGATTGATAGCGGCACTTTTCCGGACCCAGCTCTTCGATGATCTGATCGCGGCGGGCGGGATAGGGCCAGGCTTCATTGTCGGGCAGTTCCCAGGACAGCAACCGGCCCGGCTCAAAGGCGCAGACATATTCGCAATTGGGCGCGAGCGACCCCGGGTTGGCGTAGTTGACCAGCCGCATATAGACCGGCGCGCCCATTTCCAGCGTCGATTCCGCCCACACGCAAAAAGGGTTCCATTCGCCATAACGAGCCATATCGGTCAGAATATTCCAGACGACCATGGCGGGCGCATCGATCTCGACCGGATCAGAAGCAACCAATGTTGCCGGGTCATAGATCGCGAACGGATCGAACCGTTCCACGGTCGGGCTCTCTACAGACATCCTCTTCTCCTTGGCTTGTGCAACCGCCTGCCGCAATGGGCGGCGCGGCGTGTATGACCGGCAGGCGGGACCACGCAAATGCTGTGAACCGGAGCATCTCGCCCGCTTCTTTGCGTAAAGCATAGCATGGGTAGGTCGCGGGTCAATGTCATCAACAGCGGCATATCAGGCTTGACCTGCGTATCATATTGACCAATTCAGCACGCAAGACGTCACACAGGCACCCTATCGCCGAGTCCGGCCGTGCTGACATGCGACAAGCAGAAACAGACGCGCGCTTGCCGCGCGGGAGAGAAGATGGCCGACACTTACGACTTCATCATCGCGGGCGGCGGGTCTGCCGGATGCGTGCTCGCCGGACGCCTCTCGGAAAATCCGCGCAACCGCGTGCTGCTGCTTGAGGCGGGCGGCAAGGACAATAGCGTCTTCATCCATGCGCCAGGCGGTCTGCTGCCCATCATGTATCGCGGCATGTTCCAGTGGATGCACGTCAGCGTCCCCCAGACCCATGCCGGCGGGCGGCAGATGTATACGCCGCGCGGCAAAGTGTTGGGCGGGTCGTCATCGATCAACGGCATGGTCTATGATCGCGGCGCGGCTGGCGATTATGACGGCTGGCGGCAACTCGGCAATGAAGGGTGGAGCTATGACGATGTGCTCCCCTATTTCAAGAAGCTGGAGGATTTCCAGTCGGGCGGCGAGGAATCTTATCATGGACGCGGCGGCCCGGTGGTCGTCACCCGGCCCGGCATCCATAATCCGCTGGCAAAGGCTTTCCGCGATGCGGCGGTCGCTGCTGGCGTGCCTTATAATGACGATCCCAGCGGGTCGCAGCGGGAGGGCGTCGTGCCCGCCGACGTCACGGCTTCGGCGGGCTATCGCTGGAGCGCCGCGCGCGCTTATCTGAAACCTGCACTGCGCCGTCCGAACCTGCGCGTCATCACCGGCGCGCATGTAGAGCGCGTGATCGTGGAAAATGGCCGCGCCACCGGCGTCAGCTGGCGGCGCGCGGGGCAGCTCGAACAGGCCAGCGCATCACGCGAGGTGATCCTGTCGGCAGGTTCAATCCATTCGCCGTGGATCCTCATGCTTTCCGGTATCGGCGACGGCGATCATTTGCGCCAGGTGGGCGCGCCGGTCGTCCATCACCTGCCGGGCGTCGGGCAGAATTACCGCGACCATGTGGCGGTCAGCGTGAAGCAATATTGCACGCAGCCCGTATCGCTCTTCAACGTGTTCCACCCGCTGGTCGCGGCGAAGGCGGTCGCGAACTTCCTGCTGTTCCGCAAGGGACCGCTCGCCAACCCGCCTGCCGAAATCGGCGCGTATCTCAAGACCATGCCGGGCGCGGAATATCCCGATGTGAAGGTGCATTTTGCCATGGCTCTCTATGAAGCGATGGGCCGCAAGCTCATCATGGAGCATGGCTATTTCGCGCATATCGACCTGCTGAACCCCGAAAGCGTGGGCGAGATCAAGCTGACCGGCCCGGACGCCTCCGCGCCCCTGTCGATCGATCCCAACATCCTGTCCACCGCCAACGACATGGCGATGGGCCGGGCCGCGATCCGGGCCGTGCGCAACATCTTCGCGCAGAGCCCATTCGACCCCTTCCGTGGCGAAGAACTCGCGCCCGGCGCCAGCATCCAGTCCGATGACGAACTGGACGCATATCTGCGTGAGACCGCGGTTTCCGACATTCACGCCGTCGGCACCTGCCGCATGGGACATGATCCCATGGCCGTCGTCGATCCGCAATTGCGTGTCCGTGGCGTCGCCGGGCTGCGTGTCGTTGACGCCTCCGTCATGCCGCGCGTGCCGGGTGGGAACACCAACGTCCCGACCATGATGGTCGCCGAAAAGGCGGCCGACATGATCCTGAAGGCTTGAAGGGATCGCCAGATCGCATGCGGGAAGATCGCTCAGCGACCAGCCATATGGGCGCTCCCGGCGTAAGGGCTTTACCTCAGCGTTTGGATTCGCAACCTTCCGCGCGAAAGAATGACATAGGAGAGGCGAATGTCTGATCTACGTTTCGACGACAAGGTGGCCATCGTTACAGGGGCTGGCGGCGGTCTTGGCAAAGCCTATGCCTCGCTGCTCGCGAAGCGCGGGGCCAAGGTGCTGGTCAACGACCTCGGCGGCAACTTCCAGGGCGAAGGCCGGGATGGCGGCTATGCCGAAGCAGCGGCGCGGGAAATCCGGGACGCAGGCGGCATTGCAGAACCCAATGGGGACAGTGTGGCGACCTCGGCCGGCGCCAACGCCATCGTGCAGGATGCGCTGAGGCGCTGGGGCCGGGTCGACATATTGGTCAACAATGCGGGCATTGTCGGCGCGTCCGGCACCCTCGACACGGTCACGGACGAAGAATGGGAAAAGGACATGGCCGTGTCGGCCAGCGGCACTTTCTACCTCTGCCGCGCAGTCTGGGAAGGCATGCTGGACCGCGACTTCGGGCGGATCGTCAACATCTCGTCCGGTTCCTGGTTCGGCATGGGCAGCGGGGTGCCCTACCCGGCCGCCAAGGGTGCGGTGTGGGCGATGACCCGCTCACTCGCCGCCGCGACCCGCGCGCTGGGCAAGAATGTGAAGATCAACGCAATCATGCCGATCGCGGGAAGCCGCATGACCCAGCTCATGGGCCCCGAAATTCACGGCCTCATGGAACGCGATTTCCCCGCCCGCGCCGTCGCCCCGGTCGTCGCGATGCTCGCGCATGACAGCGCGCCCTGCAATGGCGAGATGTTCACGGCGGGCGGCGGCGGCTACACCCGCGTGTTCGCGGGCGTTACCCAGGGCTATCGCGCCACGGATAAGGATTGGACGCCCGAAACGGCCCTTGCACAATTTGACAAGGTGATGGACACGAGCGGCTTCCACATTCCTGAAGGATCGATGGACGAAGCTGCCCTCTACACATCGGATGTGCCATGGGAAGCGTTCAAGGCCTTCATCAAATAAGTCAGTTCAACAAGGAAAGCAGGTAAAATGACCGGAAGGTTGCAGGACAAGGTCGCCATCATCACCGGTGGCGCGCGCGGCATGGGTGAAGCAACGGTGCGCCTGTTCGCCCGCGAAGGCGCAAAGGTCATCATCGCCGACGTGCTGGAGGCAGAAGGCCAGGCACTGGCCGCCGATCTTGGCGAAGCTGCGATGTTCCAGCGGCTCGACGTGTCGGACGAAGGCAGCTGGACCGCGCTGGTCGATGCCGTCATCGCCCGCCATGGCCGGATCGATGCGCTGGTCAACAATGCGGCGGTCGTGGCGTTCGGCCCGATCACCGACTTGACCGTTGCAGAGATTGACCGCGTCCTGGGCATCAACGTCAAGGGCACGATGCTGGGAATAAAGCATGTCGGCGCGAAAATGTGTGCTGCTGGACGCGGGGCCATCGTCAACATATCGTCGGTGGACGGCCTGCGCGGCGTCAACTCGGTGTCTCTCTACAGCAGTTCCAAATGGGCGGTGCGCGGCTTTACCAAGAGCGCGGCGATGGAGTTCGGCCATCAGGGCGTGCGGGTCAATTCGGTGCATCCCGGCGGCGTGAACACGGTGATGGGCAATCCCCAGGCACTGGAGGGCGACGCGAAGAACTACGGCTATGAACGCGTACCGTTGCAGCGGATCGGCGAGCCCGAGGAAATCGCCGCCGCCAGCCTCTTCCTTTGCTCGGACGAAGCCAGCTACATCTGCGGCGCTGAACTTGCGGTCGATGGCGGTTGGACGGCCGGCTATTACCACCACTATCTGCCCGCTGCTCCGGCATCGCTGACATCGATCTAATCACTTCCCTTACGGAGAAGCATGAACATGACTGAAGAAGAAAAGGCCTTTTCAGGCGGCGTGGCCGTCATCACCGGCGCTGGCGCGGGTATCGGCATGGGCCTCGCCCGCCGCTGCGGCCAGATCGGCATGACCGTCGTCGTCACCGACATCGACAAGGCCCGCGCCGACAAGGTCGCCGCCGAAATCGTCGCGGCGGGCGGCAAGGCGGAGGCTATCCAGCTTGACGTGTCCAAGCCCGAAGCGCTCGACGCCCTTGCGCAGGACGTGTTCGACCGCCATGGCGCGGTCCGCCTGCTGATCAACAATGCCGGTATCGAAACCATCGGCAATGTCTGGGAAATTCCGACCGCCCGCTGGGAAACGACGCTCAACGTCAACATCCATGGCGTCGTCCATGGCGTACGCGCCTTCGTGCCGCACATGCTGCGCGTGGGCCAGGAAGCCTGGATCGCCAACCTCGCCTCCGTCGGCTCGTTCGGCCAGATGCCGACGCAGACCGCCTACATCATGAGCAAGCACGCGATCCAGTCGTTCAGCGAGTGCCTCTATCTGGAAATGCAGGTCGCCAAGGCGCCGATCAACGTCTGCTCGATCATTCCGGGCATGCTGAAAACCAGCATCTTCGACGCGGAAGCAGGCGTGGGCGAGCCGGAAAGCGCCGCAGGCCACCGTGCGACCATGGCGCATATGATGGCCAATTACGGTATGGACCTGGACGAAGGCTGCCGCGTCTTCGTCGAAGGCATGGCCGCCCGCAAATTCTGGATCTCCAGCCAGCCGGACATGACCGAACAGTCGCTTGCAGGGCGGATCGCCTTCTTCCAGAGCCAGAGCAATCCCGAACTGGGCGAGCAGCAGCGCGCCTTGCTCGGCATCTGACGAGATGGCCGGGCGGGTGTCCCCCGCCCGGCTCCCCTCCAAACGGCCACTTTCCGCCCTTCTGTATCTCCGACTTTTCCCGAATGCGAAAAGGCCGCCAATGCGGGATCAGAGGTTCGCAACATAGCTAGGAGAAGGTGAGATGAAGACCCACGTGATCGTGACTGGCGCGGCAGGCGTGCTGGGCCAAGCCGTGACGAAAGCGTTGGAAGAGGCTGGGCACAAGGTGACCGGCATCGACCGCGCGCCGGACCCTGGCACAGCGGGTACTGGCGCCTATCTGGGCAACGTCGATCTCACCGATCCTGCGGCCGCCTCCGCAGCGATTGACGAGGCGATCGGCGCGGGCGGCCCGTTGGGAGCGCTCGTCAATGTCGCGGGCACTTTCCGCTGGGAAACCATCGGGGATGGCGACATCGCCACTTGGGCCACGATGTTCGACATCAACCTGCGCACCGCGGTCAATGCGGTACGGGCGGCGCTGCCCTCCCTTCGTGACGGCGGTGGGTCCGTGGTCAGCATCGGCGCGGCCTCCGCGATCAAGGCGGCAGCTGGCATGGGCGCCTATGCCGCGAGCAAGGCGGGCATCGCCAAGCTGACCGAAGCCTTGGCGGAGGAAGAAAAGGACAATGGCGTGCGCGTCAACGCCGTTCTGCCCTCGATCATCGACACGCCAGCCAATCGGGCCGACATGGCCAGCGCCGATTTCGCCCGCTGGGTTTCGCCCGCGCAGATCGCGAGCGTCATCGCCTTCCTGCTGTCCGATGGCGCATCCGCCATCACAGGCGCGTGCATCCCTGTCACCGGCCGCGTCTGACCTTTCCGATAAGCGGGCGGGGATACGTCCCCACCCACTTATCGCCGGGATCAGGCGGCTGTCTCTTCCGCAGTCGCCTTCTCATGGATCAGGAAATCGTCGAGCTTGGGCTCGCGAGACTCATTCCAATAGTCGAGCAGGCGAAACGGCCAGGAGCCGATCACCCGGCCCTTGCTGTTCTTGTAATAGCTGTTGGCCTTGGGATGGGTCCAGATCATCTTGGGCATCTGGCCCTGTACCAGATCATTGAACGCGGCGTTGGCGTCTTCCGTCGGCTCCATCGCGCTCGCACCGGTTTCCACCAGATGATCCAGGCACTCCAGGATATAATGCACCTGCGCCTCCGCCATCAGGTTGACGCCCGCGCCATGATTGGGACCCGCATTGGGACCCATGATGTGGAAATAATTGGGGAAGCCCGGCACCATCAGTCCGAAATAGCCGACCGGGTCTTCATCGCCCCATAGATCCCGCAGATTGACGCCACCGCGCCCGACGATGTCCAGCCATCCCGCCATGCGCGCCACATCATAGCCGGTCGCCAGGATGATGGCATCGACCGGATGTTCGGCGCCATCGACGGTGCGGATCGCACCGGGCAGTATCCGCTCGATCCCCGCCGTTTCGAGCGTCACATTGTCGCGGCGGAACATGGTGAGCCAGTTAGTGTCCATGACGATCCGCTTGGAAAATACCGGGCAATCCGGCGTCAGCTTTTCCATCAGGTCCGGCCGATCGCCCAACTTCGCCTCCAGATTGGCCATGCAGAACTTCCGCAGCCGTTCGTTGACCAGCGAAACGGACGGGCTGTCGGCGGGCCATTCGGGGTCTTTGATCAGGTTGGAATAAAGCCCATCCGATCCGGTCCAGTAAATGCCGAAGCGGAACCAGGCGAGATAGAAGGGGATGTGCCGCATCGCCCATTGCACGCCTTCGGGCACCTTGGCGGCCGCCCATTCGCTTGGCACCACCCAATGGCCGGACCGCATGAAGACGGTGAGATGCTCGACGTCATCGACGATCGCCGGGCCGCATTGCGCTGCGCTCGCGCCCGTGCCGACCATCGCGACCCGCTTGCCCTTCAGGTCCAGGTCCGGATCCCACTCAGCGGTGTGGACCAGCGGCCCTTCAAAGTCCTTCAGCCCTTCGATCTTCGGCCAAACCCAGCGGCTCAGCCGTCCATGCGCGTTGATGACGGCATTTGCCCGCACCGTGGACTTGCCGCCATGCTTGTCGTTGAGTTCAACCTCCCACACCTGATCCGCTTCGATCCAGCGCATGCCGAGAACTTCGGTTTCGAAATGGATATGGTCGCGCACCCCATAGCTGTGCGACGCGCGGATCAGATAATCGAGCATCTCGCGCCCGCGCGGGCGATAGGTGGACCATTCCGGATTGAGCGCAAAGGAATAGGAATAGAAATGGCTCGGCGTATCGACGCCCGCACCCGGATAGCGCGCCACCCACCATGTACCGCCGACCTCGGGGTTCTTCTCGATCACCTCGAAATCATAGCCGCCTTCCTTCAGCTTGATGGCCGCGGCAAGTCCGCTGATTCCCGCGCCGATGATCAGCACCTTGAACCCCTGCGGGATCTGCTGGCGTGCGGGGCGGTGCGAACGGTCATGCTGCGGGCCCAGACCCGATTGTTCGAGCAGCAGCGGAATGAACTCTTCCGAAACCGGCTCGCCCATGCCGACGCTCATGATGCGCTGCAGCAGTTCAGGTTCAGGAATGGAGAGGTCCGCTTTCCCCCGGCTCGTCAGCAACGCCCGCATCTTCTCGCGCAGTTCGGCGGCAAGATCCTCGGGAATATCGGTGCGCTTGCCCGAACTCAGCGAATGAATGTGCGGCTGAAACCGGTCCAGCAGGGCCATGTCGCGGCTCAGATGCACATAGGTCATCAGCAGCGTCGGCAGGTCAGCCGCCGCCAGCGCAGCGTGCAGCGCCTGGTCATCGGCAAGGGGCAGTTCCTGTTCTCGGGTCAGCGTCACGGTCATCAATCTCTCTCCTTACGCTGCCTGGGCTAAGAGCCCGTCGTGACGGCAGCAACGTCCAACCGCACCGATCCGGATAGGAGGAAGAGTGAGGACCGGCGGCGTCAGTTTCACCATCGGCCCGTCCCATTCATCGTCTTGCGGGACTATGTTCGGGCAAGGGCGGAAATAGCCCCTGCTGCATCCTAAAATCCCCAACTTCCTACGCAAGAAGTTGACATTATGGCGTGGGAGGTCACAGTTCGCGTGAAGTTTGCGGGAGGGGAACGGCGCACCGGCTATTAGCTTGGCGTGCCCCGCCGCCCGCGTGGAAACATCCGTACCGGAATGGGGCTGTAATGAGTAATTGGGATAAGGAAGTCGATATCCTCGTGGTCGGGTCGGGCGCGGGCGGTCTGCTTGCTGGCCTGGTCGGCGCGCATAACCGTGCCGATGTGCTGATCGTGGAGAAGGCTGACCTGTGGGGCGGCACGTCGGCCACCTCGGGCGGCGGCATCTGGATTCCCGGCAGCGACGTGGCGAAGGCCGCGGGCTTTGAGGATAATCTGGACGACGCCTTCACCTATCTGCGCGCGCTGTCGGCCGACAATGTTCCGGACGAAAATATCCGCGCCTTCGTCGACAATGCCGCCCCCATGCTGCGCTGGGTCATGGCGAACACGCCGGTCCAATATATGGCCTTCCCCTATCCCGATTATCATGCGGAAAATCCCGGTGGCTCGGCGCAGGGCTACCGCACCCACCTGCCCCTGCCGATCAGCGGAAAGCCGCTCGGCAACGAGGTCCGCTCGCTGCGCTTCGCATCTCCTGCGGCCAGCCTGTTCGGTTATATCAACTGGCACTTCACCGAAACCAGCGAACTTCTCTACCGCACGAAGGGCTGGATGAAGAACCTGGCCATCAGCATGGCGCGCTACTGGCTCGATCTCCCCTTCCGCCTGACCTCGCGCAAGGACCGTCGCCTGACGCTGGGCAATGCGCTGACCGGCGGCCTGCGCATGTCGCTGAACAAGATGGGCGTGCCGCTCTGGCGGAACACGCCGCTGATCGACCTGGTGCGCGAAGGCGATCGCGTGACCGGCGCGATTGTCGAAAAGGACGGCAAGCCCTACCGCATCGGCGTTCGCAAGGGCGTGGTGCTGGCAGCGGGCGGGTTCGACAAGAACCAGACGATGCGCAACGCCAACGCACCGCTCTACCCCACTGCCCAATATTCAGGCGGCGTTACCAGCAATACCGGCGACAGCATCCGGGCCGGCGAGGCGATCGGTGCAAGCACATTGAACCTCCAATCGGCGTGGGCAGCGCCGGTTTTCTACGTCCCCGGCGAAGATCGCGGGCGGCTTTGCACCATCGAACGCGCACTGCCGGGCTGCATCATGGTGAACCAGGGCGGCAAGCGTTACCTGAACGAAGCCGCTTCCTATCACATCGTCGGGCAGCAGATGGCGCGGCGCGATGCCGAACATGGCGACGCCAATCCCAGCTGGATGATCTTCGACCACGCCTATCGCCACAAATTCCCGATGGGGCCGCTCTACCCGCTGATGCCCACCTTCCTGCATAATAAGGGCGTGCGCAGCATTCTGAAGCAGGGCCGCTCGATCGAGGAATTGGCGCGCAAGATCGGCGTCGATCCGGCAGCGCTGTCCGAAACGATTGCCCGCTTCAACACCCACGCGGCTAAGGGCGAAGACCCTGAATTCCACCGTGGCGAAGCGGCCTACGACAAAATGTATGGCGATTTCCGGCACGGCCCCAACCCCTGCCTGCGCCCGCTCGACAAGGGCCCCTTCTACGCCCTGCCCATCTACCCCGGCGATATCGGCACCAATGGCGGCCTGCTCACCAATGCCAAGGCGCAGGTGCTGGATGATAGCGGCGAGCCGATCACGGGCCTTTACGCGGTCGGCAACAATGCTGCGTCCGCCATGGGCGAAAGCTACCCCGGCGCTGGCGTCACGATCGGCCCGGCCATGACCTTCGGCTATGTCGCCGCCCGCCACATGACCGGGGCCAACGCATGATCGAAGACAACCGGCGGCAAGTGATTCGCTTTTTCGAAGGACTTACCGCCGGAGCCTTTCCGGACGATCTCTTCGCCCCGGACCTGACGTGCTGGACCACCGCCTCGGGTAAGATGGATGCGTCCCTGTACCGCGCCGTGCCGCAGATGCTGAAGTCCGTCTTCCCGGCCGGACTTGCCTTTGACATCGACGCCATCATCGCCGAAGCGGACCGCGCCGCAGCGCAAGTCCGGTCCGAGGGCGTCTTCGACGGCGATCAACTCTACACCAACGACTATGCCTTCATCTTCAGCTTTCGGGAGGGCCGCATCGCCTCCGTCGCCGAACATCTGAACCCCCTGCGCGTGCCCGAAGCGCTGGCGGCGCGGATGATGGCGGCCCTGCGCGGCTGATGAGTACCGCCGCCGCACCGACGATCCGCATCGCCGCCGCGCTGATCGACGACGACAGCGGCCGCATGCTGCTGGTCCGCAAAGCCGGGACGCCCTGGTTCATGCAGGCGGGTGGCAAGATCGAACCGGGCGAAACCCCCTTCCGCGCTCTGCAACGCGAACTGCTCGAAGAAGTGGGCCTGGCGTTGCAGGAGGACGAAGCCCGCTACATCGGCCAATTTTCCTCACCCGCCGCCAATGAAGCAGGCCATGTCGTGCAAGCGGACATATTCCATGTCCGCGTCCGCCCGCCCCTCGCCGTCGGCGCGGAGATTGAGGAAGCCGTCTGGGTCGATCTGCTCGAAGCAGAGCCCATGCCCCTCGCGCCGCTCACGCGAACCCATGTCCTTCCACTCGCGTCGAGGATGCGCGCCTAGCTGCTCGGCTTGCTGTCAGACGCCGTTCAGCCGCCTCGCTTCATCCGTCACCACCCGCCGCCATTCGATCCGCACCAAATCCGTGCCGATCTCCGCCTCCAGAAACAGCCGGTCTCCGGAAAAGGCATAACGGCGCGGCTGTTCGGAACCGATCCAGTCGGGATACCAGGCGCCATCGACATGATGAGTGATGACGCCCGCCATGGCATCGATCGAATAGCGGCCGAAATAGCCGCTATAGCCACGCATCGACGCGCCAAGTTCCTCGTCGCTCACCTGATAGACGCTGGGCTTCCCGAACAGTGGCCGGTCGGTCCGCATCAGGTGGCAACTCATATGGCCATCGGCGCTATACATGATCTGGCCGATGGCGTCGGTGCCGAAGGGATAATCCTTCGTCCCGTCCGCATGAAAGGTCGTCCACAGCACCAGCTGCCATCCGCCGGTAAAGGCAGCGAAGGCTTGCGCTGCGCTCATCTCGGGTGGGGTCAGTCTCTCTGGCAGGCCGCTCATGCCTTGGCCTCTTCCCGCCGGATCAGCGACAGCGGCTTGGTCCCGGGCGGATAATGTTGCGGCCGCCCCGGATTATAGGCATCGTTCAGCACCCCAATGAAGGCCATGTCATTATAGGGGTCGGACGGCGGATCAAAGGATATGCCCCGCCGCCGCAGGTCGGCCATGAAAATCTCCGCAACCATGTCGTGGGTCAGGTCGTCGCGATGATCGGAATGGAGCTTAAGGTCATCCAGGTCATGATAGACCTCCGCATTCCAATGCAGCATCAACCGCAGGTCGTCCGTATGCAGCACCGCGTTGACGGCGTCCCCCGTCTTCATCAGCCAGCGGTCGCGGTCATCCGGATCGACGCCCAACTCCGTGTCGAACGTCAGCCCTTCATAGATGCGCCGCTCGGGCGGACCATTTGACTCGGGCCGGTGATACATGCGCTCATTCTGGCAGATCAGGCCCTTGTTCCACATCGGCGCGGTGACACGCTGCGGCTGTCCCGCAATCCCGTCCGGCCAATAGGTAAAGCCGCCGGTCGGGCATTTGCACCACCATGCGACGACCTGCGTCATCTTCACCATCCACCGGTCGAACAACCCCGACTTGCCCATCAGCGACATGATCCACAGCGGCGCATTTTCCTTCCGGATGCCGCGGAAAGTCACGCCGTCTATGTGGCCGGGATCGGTCGCCTCGAACGGCCCTGAAAGACTGAAATACATGAAGGTCGGCCGCGCCAGTTCCGCGCCCCAATAGGCCCGCGCATGGGCGCGCAGTTTGGGGTCGAAGAATATGTCGTCCAGTTCGGTATAATAGCTGGTCCCATGGCTCGCGACCCAGCCGCGAAACTGCGCGACGATGAAATGGTCCATGGACATGTTGGGCTGGATACGGCCGGTCGTCGAAGCCGCGATCTGCTCGACATTCTGGAATCGTCCCTTGGTCACCATTGGCCAGGGACCATAGTCGCGGATCATGTCCATCAGCATAGCGTGCTGCGCGGGCGTATAGACATTGTCGATCTGAATGGGCGGCGCGACTGGCCGCATGTCCGCGGCCGTACCGGTTGCGATGCTTGCCACCTCGTCCTCCTCTCCGTGCCCGGCTATTGGCCGCCGGTGCGAGGCCCTGGGAAAGGATGATGGCATCATGGCCAGGCGACCGCCAGCCGCCAGCCCACCGCACATGCAACCTTCCGCCTGACCGGAAAGAAAAAGGGCCGGGTTTCCCCGGCCCTCAGACTGCTGACAAACCCCGTCGTTATTGCGGCGGGGTTTTCTTTTGAAGATTTTGCGGTGCTGGTTTTGTGAGAATGGCGGTGGGCGATCTTGTTCAAGCCGGGCGGGGGTTTGGCTGGCGGGTCAGGGCGAGGGCGATCTTCTTGATGTTCTGGGCGGCTGCGGCGAGGAGGCACTGGCAAGCGACCCTTATTCGGCCTCGGAAGCGCGCATAACGGTGACCATGTAGCTGCTTGGCGTCGGCGAAGGAGCGCTCGACGGTTTCCTTGCGGCGCTTGTAGACGGCCTTACCCCAGGGGGTGAGACGATGGCCCTCGCATCGGTCCCTGGCGTCCTGCCAGACATGGCGGGTGATGACGCGTTGGGGCTTGGCGGCGCTGGTGCAGGAGGCGAGCAGCGGGCATTGCCGGCAGATCGCAGGATCAGACTTGTAGTGGCGATAGCCATGGCGATCGGTCGTGGCATAGGGCAGCAGCTGGCCTTCGGGACAGCGATAGCTGTCCTGGTCCGGTTCCCAATGGAAGCGGCTCTTGCGCATCATGCCAGGCTTAGGCGGGGTCGGGTTGCGATAGCCGGTGACACCAAGAATGCCGCGCTCCTCTAGCCCTTGAGCAATGCCCGCAGTGGCGTATCCGGCATCGAGCCCCACCGCCGCGACAGGAAAGCCGAAGCGCTCGCGCTGCCGGTCGAGGCGTCCGAGATAGACGATCGAATCATGCACATTGGCAGGCGTGGCAAAAGTATCGGTGATGATCCCTAGCCGCCCGTCCACGGTGCGGTGGTCGAGATAGAAAAAGCCCTTGGGCTTGCCGTCCCGGACCATATAGCCGCTCTCCGGATCGCTGCGCGACAGCTTGGTCTCGGCCTCAACGGCCCTGCGCTCCTTAGGCTTAAGCGGCTTGAGGCCGCGTTCCCGTCGCTCCTGGGTAATCGCGGCGTCGAGCGCCTCCCAATAATCCGAGCACGATTTAGCGACGACTGCCTTGTCATATTTGTTCTTGTTGGCGTTGGCCTTAAGGTGGGTGCTGTCGGTGTACAGCACGGTACCATCCACCAGGCCATGGCCGATCGCCTGCTCGACAATCCGGTCGAATATCTCCTGCGCCACACTCGTGTCGCCATAGCGGCGCCGCCGGTTCTGCGACAGCGTCGAGGCATCGAAGACCGCATCGGTCAGCCGCAGCCGCAGGAACCAGCGATAGGCAACGTTGACCTGGATCTCGCGGACAAGTTGCCGTTCCGAGCGAACCCCAAACAAATAGCCAAGGAACAGCGCCTTGAACATCAGTGTCGGATCCAGCGCAGGCCGCCCATTGTCAGAACAGTAAAGCGACGCCGTCAGCTCGTGGATGAACGAAAAATCAATCACCGCGTCGATCTTGCGCAGCAGGTGATCCGCAGGAACCAACTCCTCGAGTGTCACTATCTCGAGCGCAGTCTGCTCAGGTCCAGGCTCTCTCAGCATAGCCTACAGAATCACAAACCCCCAGCTCACGCCAGGGGTTTGTCAGCAGTCTGAGGGCCGGGTTTCCCCGGCCCTTTCTTTTATTCGCCGCCGAAGCGATATTTCAGGCGCAGCCCGTACATGCGCGGCTCGCCGTAGAGCGTGGACTGATACAGCAAACCACCCTGCTGGAAGACATTGGTGTTGCTGATCCGGTAGAGCTTGTTGGTCGCATTGGTGACGAACAGGCCAACATCGAATCCGCTGCCAGCAACGCCGTTCCAGTCGAGCGACATGTTGAGCAGGCCGAACGCTTCCAGATAGGCGCCTGGCTGCAATGCGGGCACATTGCCCGGATCGGTGTACTGACGCGACGTGTGCGAATAGTTCACGAAGAAGTTCAGCTTACCCATGTCCTCGCCGACCGGAACCGTGGCATTGGCGTGAATGCTCCAGATATAGGGCGAAACATATTGGAAGGGCAGGCAAGCCAAATCTACCGTGCCACCCGGCGCGACGACGCCGTTGCAGCCGAAGCCGCCGGTCAGTGTAGTATATTCATACTTCTTGTACTTCGCGTCGGTGTGGCTGAAGTTGCCGCCGATCTCCAAGCCCTGGAACGGCTGCATCGAAGCTTCCACCTCTACACCCTTGATCCGTGCGTCGGCGTTGCGAACCACCGCACCACCGGCGCCCGACGCCGGATTGAAGTCGCCACCTGCCCGTTGGATGTTCTTGTAATCCAGCAGATAGGCGCTGGTATTCAAGCGGAAGGGAACGTCGGCAATACGGAAGTCGGCCTTGAAGCCAGCTTCATAGGACGTAACCGTTTCTGGGTCGAAGGTGCGAGTATTGGTGAACACTGCCTGCTGATTGAAGCCACCAGCCTTGTAACCACGGCTGACCTTCCCGAACAGCAACACATCACGCATCACCTTGTAATCGAGGCCGATCAGCCAGGTCGAAGCCTTGCTGTTCAGCTCCGCGGTATAGGTGCAGTCCGCCACTGCGGTCGCGATGGGCACGGACTGACCTGTAGATGAGCAAGTCGCAGTTCCACCTGCGGCGGGCAGGAAGGCCGTGGAATAGCCACGGATTTTGTCCCAGGTATGGCGATAGCCGCCGGTCAAGCGCAGTCCTTCAAGCGCTGGCGACACCGCCCCGAAATCAAACGTCGCCTGCGCGTAAAGCGCCTTTGACGTCTGCGTCGTGCCATAGGTGCTGTAGTTGCCCGGGCAGAAGCCGGTGAAGGCCGCCGGACAGTAAACGATGGCGCTGCCCGCCTGCGTACCGCTAGGCCGCTGATCATAATAGAAGCCGCCGACCGTGTAAGTCAGTTGCTTGTCCAGCGTGGAACCCTGCAACTGCAATTCTTCCGTGAACTGCTTCAGGTCGTCGCGTGGAAGGCCGGGATCGGCCTCGTTGAAATAGGTCAGCGGCGTATTGTCGCCGGGCAACACCACCTGACCCGGCGCTGGGAGGCGATTGGGATCGACGTCATGCTGCTGCAGGACCGTACCGTCGCTGTCATAAGCATAATCCAGCTTCAGCTTCTGGAAGCTGACAATGTTGCGCAGCGTCAGCTCATCACTCAGTTCAACATCGGTCGTGTTAGTGATGCCCCAGGTCTTGGTGCGCGAGAAGATATCGACACCCAGCGCGGTCTGGCGGGGGCCTAGTGCGTCCGCACGCGCCGTAGCGGCGCGATATACGTCGCATGATGCAACCGCACCCGGAATGGTCGGCCCTTCTACACAGAAGGGCCTCGGATTGCCCTGTGCATCCCTCAGGCTCTTCAGGCCCTCGATGTTCCAGCCCTTATGCACGAAGCCCGAGCCATTGTTGCTCGACTTCGCGCCATAGATCATCGTGTAGTTTTCGATGGTTTCCGTCGGCTTGAAGGTGATGCCGATGCGGCCCGAATACCAATGTTCGTCGTCGCGATCCTTGTTCCACACGACATCGCGCGTGTAACCGTCGCGATCGTGGAAGGCGCCGACGACGCGGACCAGCAGCTTGTCTTCGATGACCGGAATATTCACCGCGCCTTCGACATAGCGGCGGTCATAATTGCCGATTTCACCCTTGATCCAACCGCCGAAAGTGTCGGTCGGCTTCTTGGGCACCAGCAGCACCGCGCCGCCGGTCGTGTTGCGGCCGAACAGCGTGCCCTGCGGACCTGACAGAACCTGAAGATTTTCCAGATCGACGAAGTTGCCTGGGCCGCCCTGCTGGCTTAGCGTGATGCCTGCGGGCAGCGGGACTTCGTTCATGTAGACGACGACGCCCGGCGAAGCCTGGAAGGTCGCGCCCTGGCCGCGGATGGTGAAGGACTGCGCGTCACGCGATCCCTGGCCGTTCGGACCAACGATCAGCGAGGGGACGCTGGCCTGCAGGTCCTGTTCCTTCGCAATGCCCTGCTGCTCCAGCCGGTCGGGCGAGAAAGCGGTGATGGCGATCGGAACGTCCTGATTGCGTTCCTGGCGACGGTTGGCCGTAACGATGATGTCGGCAATGCCACCACCCTGTTCGGCCGCCTGCGGCTGCGCTTCGGTCTGGGCGAAGGCGGCGGGCGCGAGCAGATTGACGGCAACACCGGCCATCATGCTGGTGGCGAGAAGCGGCAAGCGCTGCCGCCGGCGAATTTCAGAAAACATTGTGACTCTCCCTGCACAGTTGAGCGAGGCGCGCGGCATCGCTGCCGTCGCCGGATTTCCTCTCCAGATTTTTTGTTTGTTATTTCGTTGCCGATGACGTCTTCAGCGCGTCATTCGGAAGGGCCGCAGACCCCAGGCGCTAAGCCTGGCGCGGTCAACGGTGATCATTAACTAAGCTGAGCGGCGCAGCGCCTTAGCTGGAATAGCGCCTTCATCGGCAGCGGTGCGCGCAATCGTCCCCGGCCCTGCCGGGCTCGGTGCGCTCGCAACCATCATCTTGTTCAGTAGCACGCATCCACTCCCTGAATTCTCACGGCGCTATCTACCCAGGCCGAACCGGTCGCCGGGTGCTGCGCTCTTGTTGTTGGTGGTCGAATAGGGAAGAGGAACCAGCAAATCAATATGGCAATCATTATTAAATGTCGTTTTGGTCTTTGTAATTCGTAGAAAAATTCCTGATTGTTGCGCATATGCGACACCGGCGGGGGAGTCGGATCAGCCTTGTCGTTTTTCGAGGATGTGAAGAAAAGCATGTCCTTCTAGAGGCCTTGTCTCCCCGCGATTAGGGACAAAAGCATGACCGCATCCCCATCCCCGCAGGGACGAAAAATCCTGATCACCGGTCCCGCCGGTCAGATCGCCTTCCCGCTCGCCCGTGCCCTCGCGCGCGACAATGAAGTCTGGGGCATCGCGCGTTTCACCGATGCCGCACAACGGCGCGAAGTGGAGGAGGCGGGCATCCGGACCCTCGCCATCGACCTTGCCCAGCCGGATTTCTCCGAACTGCCGCGCGACTTCACCCATCTGCTGCACCTCGCCGCCACCGTGCAGGGCGACGATTATGATGGCGCCATCAGCATCAATGCCGAAGGCACCGGCCTTCTCCTATCCCACTGTCGCGGGGTCGAGGCTGCGCTCATCATGTCCACTGTCTCGGTCTATAAGCCGCATCCCGACCCCTGCCACGCCTATCGCGAGGATGATCCGCTGGGCGACGCGATGCTGCCGGGCATGGCCGCCTATTCCGTGGCGAAGATCGCGCAGGAGGCCGTCGTCCGCTATTGTGCGCGAGAGTTCAACATTCCCGTCACCATCGCGCGCATGGGCGCTTCCTACGGCCCGCGCGGCGGCCTTCCCACCCTGGTCGCTCAGGCCGTGGCGCAGGGCCGCCCATGGATCACGCGGTCGGACCCCTGCCCCTATAATCCCATCCATGACGACGACCTGTTCGCCCAGCTTGCCTCTCTACTCGACGCCGCCAGCGCCCCCGCCACGATCGTCAACTGGGCCGGTGACGAGATGGTGAGCGTGCAGGACATGGCGGCCTTCGCCGGTGAGTTGCTCGGTAAGCCCGCCCGGATCGAGATCACCCCAGCCCCCGGCGCGCAGCCAGGCTCCGGCGTCGACAACAGCCGCCGCCTCGCAATCACCGGGCCATGCCAAGTCGGCTGGCGCGACGGGCTGCGCCGCGTGCTGACGCAGCTTTACCCCGGCCAGCTTGCAACGGACGATACGCCCTTGCCGTCCCGCGCCTGAACGGCCACGCTCAACATGATAAGAACCGGAGAGGAAAGGAAAGCCATGCCACGCTGGGTGAACAGGCCCGAAGGCTCCAACTGGGGCGACTTTGGCGAGGACGATCAGATCGGCCGCATGAACCTGTTGACGCCCGAACGCCGCCGCGCCGCCATGGCCGAGGTGCGCGATGGCATCGCTTTCTCGCTCAGCCTCCCGCTCAACGTCCCCACTATCCCCTTCGCACCCTTCCGCCAGCCGCCGCAGCTCAGCGCCGCCTGCGATGAAGAAGGCGGCATGTTCAACCGCCTCGACCCCGATGGCGAGGAAGCCACCTGCGACGACCGCGTGCTGCTCTACACCCAGCATTCGACACAGTGGGACGCGCTGTCGCACCGTGGCCGGGCCTTCGACGCGGATGGCGACGGCGTCGCGGAACTCGTCTATTATAACGGCTTTCGCGCGGGCGAGGACGTGAGCGGTCCCGTTGGGGAGGCGGGCGCGACCTGCGCCCACGCGCTCGGCATCGAAACGCTCGCGACGGCGGGCGTGCAGGGACGCGGCGTGATGGTCAATCTGAAAGCCGCCTACGGCATCGAAAGCCGTGCCGTTACCCGCGACGATCTGCTGCGCGCCATGGATGCGCAGCGGGTAGAGGTGCGCCCGGGCGACTTCCTGCTACTCTACACCGGCTTCGACCGGCTCGTCCTTGACCGTGAGGCGCGCGGCGACGACACGCCCCTCGCGCTGGCGGGCTGCGCGCTCGACGGCAGCGACGAAAGCCTGCTGCAATGGATCACTGACAGCGGCATCGTCGCCATCTGCTCCGACAATGTCGCCATCGAAGCGCTGGGCGCCATCCTCTCTCCCGAACCGCCGCCGATCCGCCTGCCGATCCATGACCTCTGCCTGTTCCGCCAGGGCATCTTCCTTGGCGAGCTTTGGTATCTGGAACAGCTGGCGGAGTGGCTGCACGAACGGGAACGCCACGCTTTCCTGCTCACCGCGCCGCCGCTGCGCCTGCCCGGCAGCGTCGGCTCGCCAGTCACCCCCATCGCCACAGTATGACCGTAGGACCGACATGACGATCAACCGCAGCTGGCGCATCGCGCGCCCCATCGATGGCCTGCCCTCGGCCGATGACTTCACGCTCGACACCCTGCCGATCCCGGCGCTGGAGGACCGGCAGGTGCTGGTGCGCACCATATATATCAGCATCGCGCCCGGCGTCCGGCCGCTCATGCCCTATGCGGGCGAAGCCCCCGATGTCGCCGCCGCCGGGAACACTCGCAGCGGCGGGGCGGAGCCGCCACCCAATCCCTTCAAGATTCGGGTCGGCGAACGCATGCGGTCGGGCATCGTGCCATCCTCCTCTCCCTTCGCCGGCGGGACGGTCGGTCAGGTCGTGGAATCGCGCCATCCCGATTTCAGCCCCGGCGACTATATTTTCGGCGGTCGTTACTGGCAGGATTATGAGGCCGTCGATGGCGACGCCTCGCTGAAGATCGATCCCACTGAATTGCCGCTGGAGGCGGACCTCAGCCTCATCGGCCGATCCGCCTTCACCGGCTGGGTCGGATGGAAACGCTATTGCGACGGCAAGCCCGGCGAAACCATCGTCGTTTCCGCCGCAACCGGATCGGTCGGCATGCTGGTCTGCCAGCTCGCCAAACGTGCGGGTCTCCATGTGATCGGCATCGCCAGCGGCAAGGAAAAATGCGCCTATGTCACTGGCGATCTCGGCGCGGAGGCCTGTATCGACCGTTCCGTCGAGGATGTCGGCGAAGCGCTCGACCGCCTCGCGCCTCAGGGCGTCGATATCTATTTCGACAATGTCGGCGGCTTCACGCGAAAGCCCGTCTATGACCGGCTCAACCCCTTCGGGCGGCTGATCGTCTGCGGCATGGCGGCGGAATATACCGGGCAGGAGGAAAGCCTGCTGACCACAGGCGCCATCCTCGCCAAGCGGCTGCGGATTCAGGGCTTCGTCGTCCTGGATCACGACGACGATTATCAGGAGTTTCGCGCCGACATGGCAAAGCTGTGGAAGGAAGGCACCCTCAGCGTGCGCCAGACCATCTATGAAGGATTGGAAAGCGCGCCCGAAGCCCTGGCGGCCTGCATTTCAGGCCGCAGCTCGGGCGGCAAGATATTGGTGCGCGTCTCGCCCGACACCAGCCGCCCCTGACGACAGGGGGCGGCGGTTCAGCCGCCCCGTTCCTCGACCAACATCGCCCGTGCGCCGTTCAGGAACAGGCTGGTCACGGTTTCGGCATTGGCCTTGATCTGGGCCGCAGTCATTGGCCGCTCATCATAGATGACCCGGTTCTGCCACCGCTTGAACAACATGGTGACATAAAAGCTCGCCAGTTCGTACGCCTGCTCCGGGCTGAACCCGTGCGCCGCCAATATGGTCTGCACCGGCTCCAGCTGAAACCGTTCGAACTGCCGCCGCGATACTTTCTCCAGCTGCGGAAAACTGGTGCATTCGCGAAAGATGACGCGGGCCAGCCTGACCTGACGATCATTGTTCAGCCGCCCGCTCATATGCAGGGCGTAGCTGATCAGCTGCTCGCGCAATGTGCCTGTCGCGCCGGCCGGAAAATGATGCTTGATCGCCGACATTTCCAGGCAGGCATCGAACAGAGCGACCTTGTCGGGATAGCGGTTATACAAGGTACGCGTCGATACGCCCGCCCGTTCGGCGATGGCGCGGACCGACGCTCCGTGAAATCCATGCCGGGAAAATTCCTCCAGCGCCGCTTCCAGCATGGCCTCATGCTTCAGCTCCGCTTCCCGCGCATTGGGCCTGCCCACCCGTCGCTTCGCCGACACGTCGATCTTCTCTGCCTCGCTGCTGTGCATCGGCTGGCGTCGCTCTTCCCTCTTAACATTGCACCACAGACCGCCGCCGGACGCGCGCGGTTCGCACCCGGCTATAGGGCATATCGGCCTGTTCAGATAGGGGCGGATCAGGGACGAAGCATGGCAGGCTCCGGCCCGATCGATGCCTGAAAATTGCGGGAAGTTACCGCCCCTCAGGGCGCTTAGGCATCCCCGACCGGCGGGATCGGCGGCATGTCTGGGACATTATGCGCATAGCCCATCTCTTCATAGCGCTCAGTAATGCGCCACCCCTTTTCCGTGCGGACCAGCTTGTCACGATACCAAAGGCCGATGAAGAACACCTGATCCTTGCCGTCATCGCCCTTGTAAACCATCGGGTTGAACAGCACCGTGCGGCTGCGCGCGCTGTCGCCGTCCAGTTCCAGCTTTGTGGTCGCGACCATATGCTGGAACATGGGGAAACGCTCCATCGCGACGGGCAGCCACGCCTTGATCTGCGCCACGCTGCCCTTCGCCCCGCCAGTTTCGCTATAATCGATCACCGCGTCGGGCGTGAACACATCGTCCAAAGCGTCCCAGTTCCGTTCGTCGATCGCATAGCTGTAGCGGGACAGAAGGTCCTGAATCTCCAGCCGGTCCGATATTTCCTGAAGCGACAGCATCAGACGTCCTCCTCCTATTGTCCGGACCAGAACAGGCCGATCCGGTTCGCGCTTGTCAAGTTTTTACGCGGCCTATCCTTGAAATGCGTAGCATTCTGGCGCAAACACTCACCAACAACAATAGAGGTTTCTGAGGAGAGTGCGCATGCGGCTCGAAGGCAAGATCGCGGTTGTGACTGGTGCCGCGTCCGGAATTGGCTTGGCCGTGGCCAGAAGATTCGCGGCGGAGGGCGCAAAGCTCGTCATTGGGGACCGCAATGCTGCCGGAGTCGAAGACGCTGCGCACGGTATTGGCCCGGACGTCGCCGCACTGGCGCTCGACGTCGCCGATGAAGCGTCCTGCCAGGCCATCATCGACCATGCGGTCAGCCAGCATGGCGGCCTCGACATAGTGTGCAACATCGCGGGCGTCCTCGACTTCGGTCGGTTCGCCGATGTTGATCGCACGCGCTGGGACCGGGTGATTTCCGTCAACCTCACCGGCGTCTATCATATGTGCCGCGCGGCCATGCCGCACCTGATCGAAAGCCGCGGCAATATCGTCAACATGGCATCGGCCGCTGGTCTTGTCGGCGTTCCCTACAACTCGGTCTATACGGCGTCGAAACATGGCGTCGTCGGCCTGACCAAGGCGCTCGCTCTCGAATTTTCGAAGGAAGGCGTGCGCGTCAACGCGGTCTGCCCAGGCGGCGTGGATACGCCCATGCTGCACCAGTCGCCGCCCGAGAATATCGATTGGCAGATGGTCATGCGTTCCGCGTCCTGGCTCGACAGCGGCGCCATGGCTACCCCTGACGACATTGCCGATGCAGTGACCTTCCTCGCATCTTCCGAAGCCCGTCGCATCACGGGCGCCTCCTTCACCGTAGATGGCGGTCAGACAGCCGGCTGACCCCAGCATCATTTAAGCTTCAACAAGAGTGACGACTATGGCGACCCAGCCCGATCAGACCCAAACCCAGCCCCTCGATCGCGAGGCGCTGTTGCAGCAGGCGCGTGAAAGGGCCGGGCTCACCGACTTTGGCGACCTCTGGTTCCTGGAGCCGATGGATCATTTCATCGAAGCATCGAACCGTGAAGGCCGCCTGACCCCCGCCGGTCGCGAAGGCACGGTCGAGGTGATCGTCAAGGGCCTGGTCAGCCGTCTGCGCATGGTGGAGGATATCAAGAAGCATCCCGAGATCCTCGATGAAAAGGTCGACGTCGCGGGCATCATCCTGGGCTTGCCGCGCACCGGCAGCACCATCTTCCAGCGCCTGCTCGCCAGCGCGCCGGGCATGACCGGCCTGCGCTGGTTCGAAGCGCAGAATTTCGCGCCCTTCCCCGGCGAAGAGCGCGGCAATCCCGTTGAGCGCCGTGCCTATGCGCAGGCGATGATCGATGGCTGGCTGCAAATGTCGCCCGAACTCGCCTCCATCCACCCGCTCGAACCCGATGGTCCGGACGAGGAAATCCTGGTCCTTGGCCAGATGTTCGTCAGCACCATGATTGAGGGCATGAATTACGTGCCCAGCTTCACCCGCTGGCTGAACACATATGATCAGTCGAAGGGACATGAGGACCTCAAGACCGTCCTTAAATATCTTCAATGGCAGGACCCGTCGCGCCGCAACTCCAAATGGATATTGAAGAGCCCGTCCAACCTTCCCTATGCGGAAGTGGCGGCCAAGGCATTCCCGAACGCGCTGCTCATCATGACGCACCGCGACCCGTTGCAGACCGTCCCCTCCTATGTTTCGATGCAGGCCGCGCTTTATAAGCTCAGCGCCACGCTCACCGATCAGGAAGTGGGCGAATTCTGGTTCCCGCGCCTCGTGGAATGGATGCGCATGTTCGAAGCCGCGCGCGAGCGGATCGGCGAGGACCGCTTCATCGACATCGATTATCGCCAAGTCGGAAAGGAGCCGATGGCGCAGGCCGAACGCGTCCTCACCCGCATGGGCATCCCCGTCGATGCGCAGCTTGAAGAGGTGCTGGCCGAATTCCTCGCCGGCAACAAGCGTGAACAGCGTCCGATGCACGACTATTCGCTCGAACGCTTCGGCCTCGACGAAGAAGCGATCAAGCGCGAATTCGCCGCCTATCGCGAACGCTACATCCTCTGACCATGGAAATCCGGCCCGGCATCCTCCGCACGCCCGAAGCCTGCTTCGACGCGCTGCCGGGCTACGATTTTGCGCCCCATTATGTGGAGGTGAAGGACGCCCGCCTCGGCGCCTTGCGCATGCATTATGTGGATGAAGGGGATCGTGACGCTCCCATCGTCCTCATGCTGCACGGCAATCCGACCTGGAGTTATCTCTATCGCCACATGATCGGCCCCGTCGCGGCGGCTGGCTATCGCGTCATCGCGCCCGACATGATCGGCTTCGGCAAGTCGGACAAGCCCGCCAGCCGCGCCGACTATGGCTTCGATCGCTTCGTCCAGTGGATGCGCGCCTTTGTCGAGGCGCTCGACCTTCGCGGCGTCACCCTCGTCTGCCAGGATTGGGGCGGGCCAATCGGCCTGCGCGTCGTGGCCGAATGTCCGGATCGCTTCTCCGCGATCCTTGCCACCAACACGCTCCTCCAGAATTGCGATCCGCCCCCGCTCGGCGTGCCCGATTGGCCGGGCGAGCAGATCGCCGCCTGGGTGGAAACCTGCCGTACCAGCGAGGATCTGCCGCTCGACCTGCTCGTCGGTCGCGCTTGCGTCACCGATGTTTCGCCGCAGGTGCTCGCCGCCTACGCCGCGCCTTTCCCCAACGCCGCCTACAAAAAGGGCATGCTCCAGATCACCTGCGGCATCCCCATCGCCGAAGGCGCCGAGGGGCTGGAAGCAAACCGCGCCGCCTGGCGCTTCCTGGAAGGCTGGAACAAGCCCTTCGTCACCGCCTTCAGCGACCAGGACCCCGCCACTATCGCCTGGGAAGACGTCTTCCAACGCCGCATTCCCGGCGCAAAGGGCCAGCCCCACACGCGCATCCCCAATGGCGGCCATTTCGTGCAGGAAGACCAGGGCGCCGCGCTGGCGGAGGTACTGATCAGCTTTCTAAGGGCCAATAACTAACCCCGGTCGCTTCGAGCTAAGTCGAGAAGCGCTGCGCACAAGCCCCGTTCGCCCTGAGCTTGTCGAAGGGCGCGCACGCCCCCCTAGTGAAACCCCCGCCGAAACGCCCGAGGCGTCAGCCCCGTCGCCCGCCGGAACGCAGCACTGAACGCACTCGCCGTCGCAAAGCCCAGCGTCTGCGCGATCCGGTTCATCGGCAACGCCCCGCCCCGGATCATGTCCTGCGCCCGCTCCATCCGGATCGCCGCCGCATGATCGGACAGCGACACCCCAGCCGTCGCCGCAAAGCTACGCGACAGGTGCGACCGGCTGATCCCGCACAGGCTCGCCAGCGCCTGCGTCGTCGGCCATTCGCCGTCGCTCGACCGCAATGCTTCCTCGATCCGCGTCAGCTGCCAAGGCGCAAGGCCCCCCTGCCCCGCGTCCAACTCCCGCGATCGCCGGAACAGCCGCGCCACTTCCACCATCATCAGCTGCACCAGCGCCTCGATCGCCATGTCCGATCCAAAGCCCGGCGCAACCGTTTCCTGCTTCAACCGCTCCGCCAGCGTCATCAGCATCGGCGAATTGATCGAAGCGCAATGGCTGAGCCGCCGCGAATCCCATTCGGCAAGGCCCGTCACCGCCGCGAACCGCACCGGGTCGAAACGGCAGGCCAATATGTCCAGCATGCCGCCATCGCCCCGCGAATGCATCGCGATCCCGCCCGGCCGCAGCAGCAGGCGGCCGACTTTATGCCGCCGCCGGTCGCCCAGGTCGAACATGATCTCGCCCTGAGTCCCTTCCGCCCGCGGCATCACAAAGGACAATATGGGCGCGTCGTCCAGTTCCCACATCTCGTTGGGACTGGGCAGCTCATACCGCCGCAGCTCCACCCGCGCCACGCTGCTCACAGCAGCGGCCAGCACGGTCCACGGCCCTGCCGTAGCGCCCGCTGCACCGCCTGCGTCAATGGCGACCTGTTGCGTCATGGCTGCAACGATAATCTCATGCGACCTCAAGAACAAGCACTGGCTATGCGCAGCAAAAGCTGGCATCTACAACGCAACAAAGCAAAAGACGGAGAGTGTCAGCATGAGCAGAACCATTGTCGTGACCGGTGCAGCATCGGGAATCGGCGCCGCCACCCGCGACAGGCTGGAACGCAGCGGCAACAAGGTCATCGGGGTCGACCTGCGCAATTCGGACATTGATGCGGACTTGGGCACGGCGGCTGGCCGCGCCGCCATGGTGGAGCAGGTGACCCGCCTCGCGCCCGACGGAATCGACGGCGTGCTCGCAGGCGCGGGTATCTCAGCGCAGGACCGGGATGCGCAGACCATCGCCATCAACTATTTCGGCGCCGTCGCCACGCTGGAAGGATTGCGCCCGCTGCTAGCGAAGTCCTCCCGTCCCCGCGCGGTCGCCATCTGCTCTACCGCCGCCATGCTGCCCAACAATCCCAAGGTCGTGGAACTCTGCCTTTCAGGCGATGAGGAAGGCGCAGTCGCAGCGATCAACGCAGAGCCGGGCAATGCCTATGCGACCTCCAAAAACGCCCTCGCGCGCTGGGTGCGCCGCGCCGCCGCGAGCCCCGAATGGGGCGGCGCTGGCATACTGCTGAACGGCATCGGGCCGGGCGTCGTGAGGACGCCGATGACCGAACCCCTTTTCGGCCAGCCCGACATGATGAAGCTGATCCAGCAGAGCAACCCGATCGCGGTCAAGGGCTATGCTCCGCCGGAGGAAATCGCGGAACTGATCGACTTCCTGCTTGGCATGGAAAATCAGTATCTGCTCGGCCAGGTCATCTTCATCGACGGCGGCAGCGACGCGATCCTGCGCCCGCAACAGGTCTAATCCCGGCCTCACCCAGCTTCACGACTATAGAAAGGAAGAGCGATGTCGGCTCTTAAAGGCAAAGTAGCCCTGATCACCGGGGCAGGTCAGGGCATCGGTCAGGGCATCGCCCTGGCTCTGGCCAGCGAAGGCGTCGACCTGCTGCTGGCGGGGCGCACGCTGGAGAAGGTTCAGGAAACCGCGCGCCTCGCCGAAGAACGCGGCGTGCGCGCCATCGCGGTCGCCTGCAACGTAAAGGCGGCGGAGGATCTTGCCGCAGCCGTCGACAGTGCGGTGCGCGACCTTGGCGGCGTCGATATCCTGGTCAACAATGCACAGGAAGTGCCGCTCGGCATGCTGGACGACGTGACGGACGACGCCTTTCTGGCAGGGTTCGAGTCCGGCCCGCTCGCCTCGTTCCGCCTGATGAAGCTCGTCCGCCCGCATATGGAAAAGCGCGGCGGCGGCACGATCTTCAACTTCACCTCCTCGGCGGGCATCCGCTGGGACATGAGCGGCTATGGCTGCTATGGCGCGATCAAGCAGGCGACGCGGGTCCTCACCCGCGCGGGCGCGGCCGAATGGGGGCGGCAGAATATACGCGTCCTCACCATCGCGCCGCATGCGGAATCGCCGGGCCTCAAAATGTGGATCGAACATAATCCGGAGGAGGCAAAGGCTTTCTTCCGCACCATCCCGCTCGACCGCATCGGCCGTCTGGAGGAGGATATCGGCCGCGCGATCGTGGCTCTGTGCGGATCGGACCTTTCCTATCTCACCGGCGCGACCATTCCGCTCGACGGCGGCCAGGCCAATTTCGACTGACAAAAGAATAAAGTTGGAGAGACGATCATGGAAAAGCTGATCTGCGCGCTGTGGGCGCCGGAAGGCGAAAGCCGCGGCGACTATGCCGAACGCCTGAAATCCACCCTCCCCGCCGCGCTCAAATCTGCGGGCGCCAGCGGCATCCGCCTCAACCTGCGCGACGCGACGGTCGAACCCGCCGCCTCGCTCGTCCAGCAATGGCAGGAACGTCAGCAGGACGCCGTGGTGCAATTCTGGCTGCCCACCGCCAACGCCCATTTCCGTAGCCAAATCGACGCCGTTCTCGCCGAACATAGCGCCCGCTTCGAAGCATGGCTGGTCGCCGAATCCACCATCATCCCCAACAGGGATCATATGCCCCAGCCCGGATCACGCACCTGGGGCTGGTCGCAGGCCAGCTTCATCTCCTTCCGCCCGGACAAGAGCTGGGACGACGCAGTGGCGCACTGGCACAGCCACCACACCCGCGTCGCGATCGATACCCAGGCGAATTTCGAATATATCCAGAACGTCATCGTCCGCGCCCTGACCCCCAACGCGCCCGACTATGACGCCTTTGTCGAGGAATGCTTCCCCCTCGAAGCCATGACCAACTCCCCCGCTTTCTTCGATGCGATAGGGGACGAAGAAAAATTCGCCCGTAACACAAAGGATATGGCCGACAGCTGCGCCGGGTTCATCGACTTCTCGAAGATCGACATCATCCCGACCAGCCAGTTCGACTACGCTCATCTGGACTAGACGGCCCGGAGCAAGGGAAGGGGGGCGACATCGCGCAGCAATAGTGGCGGGTGACTTCGCGACGACGCAGCCCCCCTCCACCGCCTGCAACCAAATAGAAGCTCCTCTATGACGCTTCCCCCTTCGCGCTCACCCCCCGATCCAATCCCCGCGAATTCGCGAGCGGCAAAAGACGATGGCGGCTGACCAACAGCCTCCACTCGTCATGCCAGCGAAAGCTGGCATCCCCTCCCGTAGGCGGCAGGAGAATGTCTTGGATGGGCCGTTAATGCACCACCATTCGCGACATGAGGTCAAGATATCGGCGCCACCACTTCGCGGGGAAACCCTGCTGCGAGATGATCGATTAACGCACGCACGGCTGGGGGCAAACCTCGGCGCGTCGTGAAGACCAGATGCACGATTCCTTGAAGCCCGCGCCAGGCAGGCAGCACATGGACAAGCTTGCCGGCGAGAAGCGCGTCGCGGCAGACATGGTCGGGCAGGATCGCAATGCCTAGTCCTTCGATCGCCGCGTTGCGTACTGCGATCATGTCGGAGCAGCCCATTCTCGGCTGGACCCGAACAACATGTTTGTCGCCGTCCTCGGTTTCCAGATGCCATTCGAGATCGTCTGCGGCGTCATCGGTTGCAAGTGTTGGCAGCGTCGCGATTTGGCTCACTTCCGCAACCTGGCTTGCCAATTGAGGACAGGCAACCAGGATACGGGTTGATCTGCCGAGCGACCGCATGGTGAGGGCTGCATCGCTGGTCAGCGCGGTGCGAACGCGCAGAGCGAGATCGATCCGCTCTTCGATCAGGTCTACTGCACGGTCCGTTGCCACAAGCTGCAATCGCACCTTGGGATAGCGAGCGAGGAAAGAGGATATCAGGCCCGCTATGGGTTCGACCATGCCCGTGGGACAACTGAAGCGGATGCGGCCATGGGGTTCCGCCTGCGCCTGCAGGACTAGCGCCTCAGCTTGTTCCGCCTCGGCCAAAATGGCCCGGCACCGCTCGTAGAAGGCGAGCCCCGTATCCGTTACGCGAAAACGTCGGCTCGATCGTTCGATGAGGCGGAGCCCAAGGCGTTCTTCCAGACCTGCGATGCGGCGGCTGAGCTTGGATTTAGGCTCCCGCAGGGCACGCCCCGCCGCTGCAAAGCCGCCATGCGCCACCACCTCGGCAAAATAAGCGTAGTCATTCAGATCGATCCGCATCAGCGTTCCTCCAGTGGAACGCTAAGTGCCATATCTGCTGACTACACGCATCATCGTTCTGGAGGCATCTCATGCGGGCTACGGCGCTTTGCCGAAAAACCCGAAGGAGACAGACAATGACGGACAGGTTCAACAACAAGGTGGTGGTCGTAACCGGCGGCACGAGCGGCATCGGGCTGGCGACGGCGAAGGCGTTCGCGGAAGAAGGCGCCTCGGTCTTCATCACGGGGCGGCGGCAGGAGACGCTCGACGGTGCCGTGAAGGCGATCGGTGGCCGGGTCACCGGCGTGCGGGGCGACATGGCGAACCTCGCCGACATCGACCGGCTATATGATGCGGTCCAACAACAGCATGCGCAGATCGACATCGTGTTCGCCAATGCGGGCGGTGGCGAGATGAGCCCGCTCGGTTCGATCACCGAAGAGCATTATCAGAGCATCTTCGACACCAATGTAAAGGGCGTGCTGTTCACGGTTCAAAAGGCCCTGCCGCTGCTGAAGGACGGGGCTTCGATCATCCTGACAAGTTCGACAACCAGCATATCGGGTACGCCTGCCTTCAGCGTCTATTCTGCGACCAAGGCGGCGGTGAGAAACTTCGCCCGCAACTGGATCCTCGACCTCAAGGATCGGCACATCCGCGTGAACGCAATCAGCCCCGGCGTCACGGACACTGCCGGCCTCAATCATCTGTTTGGCGGCGGCGAACAGGCGCAGGGGACAAAGGATTATCTCGCCAGCCTGATTCCGGCGGGCCGTGTCGGCCAGCCCGAGGAGATCGCAAAGGCCGTGTTGTTCCTCGCCTCCGATGACGCCAGCTTCGTCAACGGGGTGGAACTCTTTGTCGACGGCGGTCAGGTGCAGATCTGAACATCAACCTCTAGGGCCGGATGGAATATCGCCTCGCGCGACAGATCATCCGGCTCTCGGTTAGAATACGCGTCGGGGGATTGTGAATAAGCCTGCAATGTTGACCCCAGTTCTGGGGTGATAGGCGTCCAAAGTTGACCCCCTGAACGATTGCGGTTCACGCTCTTGCACTTTGCTGCGGGAGCGGGTGGGAGATGCTGATCGTGGAGACGGTAGCGCGCATCCGGCGCGAGTTTTTCGTTAAGGGCAAGTCGATCAAGGAGATTGTGCGAGACCTTGGCGTGTCGCGGAATACGGTTCGCAAGGTGCTGCGCTCGGGCGAGACGGCTTTCACATACGAACGCAGCGTGCAGCCCTTGCCGAAGTTGGGGCCTTGGGCTTCGGATCTGAACAGGCTTCTGGAGGCGAACGACCGCAAGGCCCGGCGCGAGCGGCTGACGATGGTCAGGTTGTTCGAGGAGCTGCAGGGTCTTGGCTATCGTGGCGGCTATGACGCGGTCCGACGGTACGCGGCAAACTGGCATCGCGAGCGCTCAGCGGTGACGGCGGGAGCCTATGTGCCGCTGAGCTTCGCACCTGGTGAAGCTTACCAGTTCGACTGGAGCCATGAGATCGTCGTCATTGCCGGGGCGACGACCACCGTGAAGGTCGCGCACATGCGGCTTTGTCATAGCCGGATGTTTTACGTGCGTGCCTATCCGCGCGAGAGCCAGGAGATGGTCTTCGATGCGCACGACAAGGCGTTTGCCTTCTTCGGCGGGGCCTGCCAGCGCGGCATCTACGACAACATGAAGACGGCGGTCGATGCGATCTTTGCCGGTCGCGAGCGGCAATATAATCGCCGCTTCCAGCAGATGTGCGGACATTATCTGGTCGAGCCGGTTGCCTGCACGCCGGCATCGGGGTGGGAGAAAGGCCAGGTCGAGAATCAGGTGGGCCTGGTGCGTGAACGCTTCTTCACACCCCGGCTGCGGTTCAGGAGCTACGCCGAGATGAACGCATGGCTGGAGGATCGCTGTGTGGCGCGGTCGAAGCATGCCGCCCATCCCGAGTTGAAGGACCGCACAGTCTGGGAGGTGTTCGAGACTGCGGACCGTCCCGCCCTGATCGCCTATCGCGGGCCGTTCGACGGCTTCCACGCTCTGCCCGCGTCGGTATCAAAGACGCTGCTGGTGCGGTTCGACTATAACAAATACTCGGTGCATGCATCGGCGGCGGGGCGACCGGTGGACATCCATGCTTATGCCGATCGCGTCGTCATCCGGCAGGAAGGCGAGATAGTCGGCGAACATGTCCGCCGGTTCGGCCGTGAGCAGACGATCTATGATCCCTGGCATTACGTCCCTGTGCTGGCGAGAAAGCCTGGCGCGCTGCGCAACGGCGCGCCGTTCAAGGACTGGTTGCTTCCGCCAGCAATCGAGCGGGTACGCCGCCGCCTTGGTGGCCATGCTGATGGCGACCGCCAGATGGTCGGCATCCTGACGGCGGTCCTGAGCGACGGGCTTGATGCCGTGGAAGCCGCCTGCGCCGAGGCGCTGATCGGTGGCACCGTCAGCCGCGACGTTGTGCTCAATATCCTGACCCGTCAGCGCCAGCCATCGGCGCCGCTGACCATCGCTACGCCCGAGGCGCTCCGGCTTCATCACGAGCCCGTCGCCGACTGCGCCCGTTACGATAGCCTGAGGAGGTTCTATGGAACGCCACGAGATCCTGGAGATGATGGGGACGCTCAAGCTCGCGGGCATGCGGCACGCCTATGATGAGGTGATCGCCGATGCGGTAAAGCGACAGCATGGCCCAAGCCGCGTGGTCGGCGATCTGCTGAAGGCCGAGATCGACGAAAAACAGGCGCGCTCGATCAAATATCAGATGACGATCGCCAAGCTGCCGCTGGCCAAGGAAATTACGGCGTTCGACTTTGCCGATACGCCGATCAATGAGGGACTGGTGCGCGATCTGGCGACCGGCGCCTTCCTGGCCAACCAGCGCAATGCCGTGCTGGTCGGAGGAACCGGGACCGGGAAAACCCACCTTGCCATTGCGATCGGGCGCTCCTGCGTGCGCACCGGCGCCAGGGTCCGATATTACAACACCATCGACCTGGTGAACCGGCTCGAAGCTGAAACCCGCGCCGGAAAAGCAGGGCGCATTGCCGATCATCTGTCCCGGCTCGACCTGGTGATCCTCGACGAGCTGGGCTATCTGCCGTTCGCACTGTCTGGCGGTCAGTTGCTGTTCCACCTGGTCAGCCGGCTCTACGAGCAAACCTCGATCATGGTGACCACCAACCTCGCGTTCGGCGAATGGCCCTCGGTGTTCGGCGACGCCAAGATGACCACCGCGTTGCTCGACCGGCTGACGCACCATTGCGATATCATCGAAACCGGTAACGAGAGCTGGCGCTTCAAGAACCGCGAAGCTGCCTGATAGGCCAGGAGAAACGCCATCGGCATGGGGGTGAGCCGGCTCCGGGCTACGCCCTCCGCCGCCTCACCCCCATGCCGACGATCCTGGCACACTATCAGGGGGTCAATGTTGGGCGCTTATCAGGGGTGAATATCCGGTGCCGATTGACAATCATTACCGCCGCATGCAACCAGCAGATTGTAGGCGATCAGGATCGGCACCAGGCGCATGAGTAGACCTCCGTTCGTATTTCTAGCCTTCGCCCATCAAGCGCTCACGGTGAGGAGAGTTCCGGCGTCTGACCGGGAGTCATTCACACATGGTCTCAGCGGGGGTGCTGCCGATTTTTTCAATGGCGTTTGACAATGCCAGAGCATCACTGATCACCGCTGAGGAGGCTGTATTGTCGAAGATCTTTTGCATCTGGCTTATTCTAATCGGCATGAGCAGGTAGTCGGCAAGGCGTTCGACTTTCGCCTCGATCCAGCCGGTCGGCCTCGCCGAGGATGTGGGCTCTAAATTTTTCCAAGCCAAAGACTAGAGGTGCTGCGCTTTCAAATGCCCCGAACTCGATTTTCATGAAAGTCTCCTTGTCAGGAGAACCGCCTGTCGTCGCTTGGCGTTCCAAGGCACCAAAACCGCCCCGGCAGGCTGCTCCGATTTCAAGCGCAACGATCAAGCGAACGAATTTTTCCCGCGATGCAACTTGCGCGATTGCGGTTGGTTTGGAGCGCATTCAAAGAGGGACGCCATTGCTGACCGTGGAATTTAACAAGGCTTATTACGAGGCACGGCGCAAGGCGAACGAGGCTCTGGCGGCGCAGGCAGCGCTACCCGAGCTTAGGCAGCTGCATATGCGCTTAGCACAATATTACCGTCAGGCTGGCGCGATAGCGGAGGCCGTCGGCGCCACGATCGATTGGTCAGCTCACGGGGGGCGTGGCTCATCCTGCTAACGGTCATTCGCGGGGCGGCAGAGATGTGAGGTGGGTAGACTTGGATAGCTGCCCTTCCGGATCTAGCGCTCGAAAGTTGGCCGCTGAATGGCGACAAAGGGTCGTCACCCGACAACTCCTCGTCATCCCGGCCTTGAGCCGGGATCCCGCTTCTTCGAACTGACGAAGTTAAGCGGGATCCCGGCTCAAGGCCGAGGTGACAGAGAAAAAAGCAACCGCTTCAAGCCTTCCCAGCCCTTCTCTCCTTCCCGCTCCGCCTTACCTCCGTCAGTCCCTCAAGGAATAATCTCCCGCCCCTCGCCGAAGATCAGCGAAGCCTCGACACTATCAACTCCCTCGCGGTGCCCGCGCCACCCCAACGCCTCGCGCGCTTCGGCGGGCGTCAGGTGCATGATCGTCTCGAACTTCGCGGAGAACAGCATGTCCGACTGCTCGCCCACCTCATAGCCATAGGAAAGGTTCCGCCACAGCGCGGGCCAAGCCGCCGGATAGTGCAGCATCGTCCGCGTCATCCACGGGAACATGATCAGCGTATTGTTCGTCATCAGCGGACCAGCAAGTTCCGCGCTCAGATGCCGGAAGACGTTGCCCGTCACCACGCCGGTGATGAAATATTCGGCGACGGTCCCAAAACCGACCTCGCCCAATATGTGATACAGGTCATGGGTCTGCCCCATGCGCAGGTTCCAGAAATCGAGCGTATTTGCGGGCTTCCAGTCGGGATTGTCCAATATGCGTGAATTGAGTTCGGGCGACAGGTCGAACTCGTCCATATATTCGAATAGGTTCCGGCCCACCGACCCTTCCGGATAGGCGCGCAGATCGTCCTTCGTATAACTCGACACAAAACCTTCGCTCAGCCAGCGATCAAAAGCGGGATTGCGCCGCCGCTCTTCCTCCGCCAGCCGCTCCGCCTCCTCCACGTCCCGCACCTCATCCACCGCCTGCATCAGCGTGGGCAGGCCATAGAGCAGCGGATAGTCATGGCCGTTCTTCCGCAGATTTTCGGTCGCAACCCACTCGCGCACCCGCGCATCGTTCAGCCATGGCGACGAACTCACCAGCACGCTGCTTTCCGTCCGCACCTTGCGCCGTCCGTTAAGGTAGAAGATCGGGTTGCCCGATGTGACTTCCTCGCTGTCCGCATTCTGGGTGAGGTTCTGGGTTTCGATGTTCATGCTGCAACTCCGCTGACGATATTCGATGAACTGCGCGCGCTTGCGGAGTCCAGATCGGCAAGACGCCTCTGGATTGCGGCGGCGCGGCGAAAGTCGGGGTCGACCGGTCCGTCGCTGCGGATCGCCTCCCCCAACTGCGCATAGAGATTGCCGATCGACGACAGCGCTTCACGCGATGCGAAGCTGCCGGGATAGGCGGTGTAACGGTCGGGCTCGGTCGGTATCGCCGCGCATTCCAGTTCCGGCGCGACGGCGATCGGCTCGAACGGCGCACCGTGCCTCGCGCCTTGCAGCAGCAGGGATTCCACCGCCGGCAGGCTGGGATCGCGCGTGGATAGCAGCAGCGCCCCTTCGCTCCCGTCTATCCGCCAGCTGCATCCCATGCCGCTCATCGACACGCCCGCCAGATCGACCTGGAACAGCGCGCCGCTGCGCAAATTTCCCTGGAACAGCAGATGGTCATAGGCATCGCGTTCCACCGCGGCGCCGCTCTCATCGACCGGCGGCAGGTGGATGGCGCTGCGCATCATCATCCCTTCGACCGGCCCGAAATGATGATCCAGCGCGTCGATCAAATGCCCGCCATAGATGGACAGCAGCGTCGTCCCGCCCGCCCGCGTCGCCATCGCCCGCATGATCGGGCCAAAGATGCGGGCATGCAGCGTGACCCCATACAGCTTGCCCACATAGCCGTCCGCCACCAGCTGCGCCGCCTGCCGCATCACCGGCGACCCGCGCAGGTGCAGGCCGATCATCGCCTTCACGCCCTTCGCCTCCGCCAGCGCGGCCAGCTCCTCAGCCTCCTCCACCGTCGTGGCGAGCGGCCATTCGCAATAGACATGCTTGCCCGCGTTCAGTGCCGCCTTGGCGATCGCATGATGATGCGGGGCCTTTACGCAGATCGCGACCAAGTCAATGTCCGGATGCTGCGCCAGCGCCTCATGATCGGTGAACCATAGCGGCGCGCCGAACCGCTCCGCCGCCTTGCGCGCACTTTCCTCCCGCGTGGTGCATACGCCCTGCAGCGCGAACTCCGGCAGCCGCTCGATCACCCGGCGATGGACGCCCGATCCCCATCCATAGTCGGGATTCGCTCCCACGATGCCAACCCGGATCACCACCGGCGCCTCTCCTCATCCCTTTGGTGAGACTATACTGCCAGTCTAGTTTCAAGTCCAGCGTCCAAAAACGCGTTCAACTCGCCAATTCATTCATGGAAAAACCCCAATATCTCCTCTCCCACCAGGTCGAGGCATATCTCGGCGGCCTCCCCCTCAAACTCCCCCCGCGCCACTTCCGCGCAGACATTCGCCACCCGATTGAACAGCAACCGCACCCGCACCCGCTGCCGCGCATCGCTCGCCGCCCCGGCAAAGCCGCCAACACCGGATGCGGCGACCAGATCGATCAGCGCTTCGGTATCCCGCAATATCCGCGCCCGGAACTGACTTTCAAACAGCTGCAATTGCGCGATCAGCGGCGTCACATATCGATGCTCCAGATGGCTCCCCACAAACGCGTCCAGCCACGCCCTCACCGCCGCCCGGTCGCCCCCCGCCAGTTCCGGTAGCCGTGCAAACAGCGCCCGCGTCTGCGGCACGATCTCCTCATAAATGGCGCAGGCGAGTTCCAGCTTCGATTCGAAATGCGAATAGAATGTCGCCCGGCTAACCCCGGCCCCGCCAATGATGTCGTCGATCTTCGCGTCGGCATAGTTCGCATCGGCAAACACCCGCCGCGCCGCCAGCAGGATGGCATTGCGCGTCGCCGCCCGCCGTCGCTCCAGATACGCCGCCCGCCCGCCACTGATCTGCGGCGCTGCTTCATCACCATGGGTCAATATGTCCGCCATCCTTGAGTGCCCCGTCACGGATCCCGCGCGGCCACCCGGTCGTTGAGCCGCTGACCGGATGGATCATGGTTTTCACAGATATAGCAACCCGCACCTATAATCATAATTGGCGGCTCGACCCGATCGTGCGCAGCCTGCTCGACACGGATTTCTACAAGCTGCTGATGCTGCAGATGATCCGTCACCTCTATCCGGATGTTCAGGCGACCTTCGAACTCATCAATCGGACAAAGTCGGTGCGGCTCGCCGAGATCATAGACGAATCCGAACTGCGAGCCCAACTCGACCATGCCCGCTCGCTGCGTTTTTCGAAGAAGGAGCTGATCTGGCTGGCAGGCAACAGCTTCTACGGCCGGACACAGATGTTCAGCCCGGACTTTATCGCCTGGCTCGCCGATTTCCGCCTGCCCGATTATGAACTGACCAAGGCCGACGGCCAGTATCAACTGCGCTTCCATGGTCCTTGGACGCACAGCAGCATGTGGGAAATCCCCGCCCTCGCCATCGTCAACGAACTGCGTTCCCGCGCCGCTATGAAGGGCCGCGGCCCGTTCGAACTGGACGTGCTCTATGCCAGCGCAAAGGCGAAATTGTGGGAGAAGGTCGAGCGCCTGAGCCGCCTGCCCGATCTCGTCATCTCGGACTTCGGCACGCGGCGGCGGCACGGCTTCCTCTGGCAACGCTGGTGCGTCGAGGCGCTGAAGGCAGGGCTGGGCGATCGCTTCATCGGATCGTCTAATGTCCTGCTGGCGATGGACGCGGACCTGGAGGCGATCGGCACGAATGCACATGAACTGCCGATGGTGCTGGCTGCGCTGGCCAAAAGCGATGAAGAGCTAAAGGCCGCGCCCTATCGCGTGCTGGAGGATTGGCGCAAACATTATGGCGGCAACCTGCTGATCGTGCTGCCGGACACCTATGGCACGGCGGCATTCCTCCGCAACGCGCCTGACTGGGTCGCCGACTGGACCGGCTTCCGCCCCGACAGCATGCCGCCTATCGAAGGCGGCGAGCAGATCATCCGCTGGTGGCAGGAAAAGGGCCGCGACCCGCGCACCAAGCTGCTGATCTTTTCGGACGGCGTGGATATCGACAGTATCGAAGCGACCTACCGCCACTTCCATGGCCGCGTCCGGATGAGCTTTGGTTGGGGCACCAATCTCACCAACGACTTTCGCGGCTGCGCGCCCTTTGCGACGGAGGGGCTCGATCCCATCTCGCTGGTGTGCAAGGTCGTCGAAGCCAATGGCCACCCTGCCGTCAAACTGTCGGACAATCCCGAAAAGGCGACCGGCAAGCCATCCGAGATAGAGCGCTACCTGCGCATCTTCGGCGCCGACGGACGACGCCCGGCGAAGGTCAGGGTCTGATGGGCTCGCCCTGATCCTACGCTGACAAGGACCGGATCACCCGGGCCGCCTTGGTCACGCCCTCCGCACGGCATTGCTCCTGAGCCTCGTCGGCGATGCTGTCTGCCTCTTCCTTTGAGATGACGCCTTTTTCGACCAATCGCCCGACAAGCGCCGCTGTCCATTGTACGCCAGCAGTGGCGATGTCACCGTCAGTCAGCGCTTCGTCTTCAGTCATGTCCCGGTCTCCTGCCGTTTGTGTTGCCAGGATCGAACGCCCCGCGCCTTGGATGCGATCCGGCGGCGCTTCGGCATAGTCCTAACCCAGTATGGCGCGGGGTGCAGTTGGCTGGAACATGCCTCTTCCCGGCCGGTTGCTGTGGGGCCTCAACAGGAGAGACAAAGTGCTGAAATATGTGCCTATCCTCATGATCGCCATGAGCGCAGCCGCATGCGCTCCATCAGATCAGGGCGACTCTGGAGATTCGACTTTCGCCCCCAGCAACACCACCGTCGGCACGGTTCCCGATGGCATTCCCGGCGAAAGCGCGGGCAGCGCCATGACAGACGGAGAAACCAGTACCCGCGGCGCTGTTCAGGGGACGGACAATCCGACTAGCGCGAGAGGGTCTGCCGGAAGCTCCACACCGGGGCAAAGCGGTTCGGGCCGCTAACCCACCCCTCACCCTTTCTGCACGCCGTCGTCGACTGCGACCAGGGTGACGATCGCCTTGCGGGCATAATGGGCGGCAAGACTGCGATGGATCATCTCCGCTTCCCTTGAAGTCGCCCGCTGCGCGGCCTGCTCTTCCTGGCGCAGCCGTTTCCGATAATATTCGATATCTTCCATGTCCAACTCCGCCTGATTGAGGATGGGAGCTAGCAGGCGGGACTGGGACGCATCTTTACAGAGTTTAGCCATGGGCCCTCATTCGGCCCATGGCTAAACTCAAATTAGCGATATGACTGTTCAGTGATCAGCCTTCGTCAGTATGCGGCCTGGTCATGTCGGGCGCATTATATTTGGCCCGAGATTTCTCAGGACCTCGGCCGCGCTGAACGCGCGGGCATCATTGGCGGGCTTGGGGCCACGCCCCATCACGATCTCCGCCGAAGCCTCATAACGGTCCACGGTGCGCACATCGATGCTGCTGTCCCAGAAGGGATCGCCCCAGAACGGGTCCCAGCTGCGCCAGCCGAAGCCGCGACCATAATAGCGCCATGAGGGACCCCAATAGCCATAAGCGCCGGGGCCGAAGGGCCGATCCACATAGGTCCTGCTGTGCCGTTCCGTGCCGCGATCAGCCATGACGAACCAGTCATAGCCCCGCTGGCGCGTCAGTTCGGCGGCGCGATAGAGGAGATAGCGCTCCACCGTGTCGCGCGAAGTCATGCTGTTCCCGGCGAAGGTGACCCGGAACCGGTTCGCTTCGATCTGCTCATCATAATAGCCGCCATTCACCGCTCGCCCTTGGGTCAAAGGCTGATAGGGGGTCGCGGTCGTGCATGCGGTGAGTGCGAGCATACAGGCGCTCGCCAAAGTCCATCCTCGTCCCGTCGTCATTTTCATGATCTCCTTTTCAGATGAGAGGACGCGGCATGCCGGGCCGGCGCAAATCGCCAGCCGCCCAGATCAAGCACATATTCCAGGGGGATGAAGGACAACATCAACAAGCCGCCTCAATTCCATCTCATGGAATAAGAAGCGGCATTGTGCACATTTGTTCCTGCTCAATGTGCAACCGTAACTTTATGGATCAGCGCGGGTTGTTGCTCAGCCTGTCGCTTACATAAAAGTGGAGCGTGATCCGATCAGAGAGAAATCGGATCACGCTCCGGCCGCGTCCTCGGCAACAGCTGCGAGGAGCGACTAAGCAGCGCCGGACGCAGGACGCGACGCGAGAGAAGCTGGCCCCAGGACCTGCTCACGCACACGCCGCTGTGTCATCTTCCGATAGGTGGCGAGCGCCTGTCCCACGACCTGGTCCATATTATAGTAACGGTAGGTCGCCAGCCGCCCGACAAAGCTCACATCCGGCTGCACCATCGCCAGCGCTTCATAGCGTTTGAACAGCGCCTGATTTTCCGCGCGCGGGATCGGATAATAGGGATCACCCTCAGCGGTCGGATATTCATAGGTGATACTCGTCCGGGGCGATTGCTGGCCGGTGAGATGCTTATACTCCGTGATGCGGGTATATGGCACGTCCGGCGAAGGATAGTTGACGACAGCAACCGGCTGGAATTGCTCCACATCCAGTTGCGCATGGTCGAACTGCAACGACCGGTAGGGCAGCTTGCCGAAGCGGTAGCCGAAATATTCGTCGATCGGGCCGGTAAAGACCAGATGATCGTGCGGATAGGCATCGCGCGCCTCGCAATAATCGACACCTAGAAGGACATCGATATTGGGGTGATCGAGCATCCGTTCGAACATCCGGGTATAGCCGTCCAGCGGCATCGCCTGGAACTTGTCGGTGAAATAGCGGTCATCGACATTGGTCCGGGTCGGCACGCGGGAAGTGACCGCCTTGTCCAGTTCGGAAGGGTCCAAGCCCCACTGCTTGCGCGTATAGCCCTGGAAGAACTTTTCATAAAGTTCGCGGCCAATAGCCGATATCACCACATCTTCCGATGTCCGCACAACAGAGACCGGCTCTGCCTGGGCCGCCAGAAACTCGGCTGCTTGCTCTTCGGTCTTCAGGTCGAGCTTGTAGAGCAGATTGATCGTGGTGCGGTTGATCGGCATCGGCACCAACAGATCGTCCACCGCCGCCAGCACCCGATGTTCGTAGGGCCGCCATTTGGTAAAGCGCGACAGATAGGTGAAAATCTCCTCGCTGTTGGTGTGGAAGATATGCGGACCGTAGCGATGGATCAGGACGCCGTTCGCATCATATTCGTCGAAGGCGTTGCCAGCGACATGCGGACGGCGATCGACCACCAGCACCCTCTTGCCCCCGTCGGCGGCAAGGCGCTCTGCCATCACCGCCCCGGCAAAGCCCGCTCCCACGACCATGACATCATAATGGTGGGACCGACTGCTGTTCCATGATGTGGGCGACACGATCGGATGCGCATGCGCACTGCGCGACAAGGCGTCCTTGATCAACCGGTCCATCTGCTGGAAGCTCTTGTCCCAGGACATGCCGGCAAGCAGTTGATCCGCTTCCTTCAGCCATTGCCCGCCCCCTTGCGCGAGCGCCAGCGCCTGATCGCAGGCAGCGATGAAGGCGTCCCCCGCCGGTGCGATCTTCACGGCCTCGATCCCGCCATAGTGGCGCACGACGTCCGCGATGGGCGTGGATACGACCGGCTTTCCCGCCGCCAGATATTCAGGTGTCTTGGTAGGGCTGATGAAGCGCGTCGCATCGTTGATGGCGAAGGGCATCAGCGCCACGTCCCAACCCGCGATACAGGCAGGCAAATCTTCATAAGACCTGCCGCCAAGGAAATGGAGGTTCGCCCGCCGGGGCAGATCATCCTCGCTGATCTTCACGACCGGCCCGATAATCTCTAGCACCCAGTTGGGACGCGCATCCGCGAGTGCGGCGAGCAGATCGACGTCCATCCGCTCATCGACGACACCATAAAAGCCGAGCCGCGGCCGCCCGTCGGTTTCGCTCTTCCCCCCACCGAAACGAGCCTGCGCGAAATGTCCGGCATCGACGCTGGACGGGAAAGGAAAAACGGCGGGATGCTTGTCCCGCTTCGCTTCGTAAAGGCTGTAGCCCCCGGTAAATACTAGGTCGGACTGCGACAGCAGACGCTGTTCCAGCGGAAGGAGTTCGGGCGGCGCGCCTTTGAAATTGGCAAGCTCGTCCATGCAGTCATAGACGATGCAGTCGGCCATGACATGCTCCGAAAAGGGGAGCATCATGGGCGTGTAATACCAGCGGACAAAGGGTCCTGCCTCTCCCGCCAAATAAAGGTCCAGCAGCTGTTTCAGCACTTCGCACTCCTGCTCTCGCGGCAGGGAAGCAGGGAGTTGCGGCGTGATGACGATGACCCCTGTCAGCGAACAGGTTTCAACCCGAAGGTCGGCTGTCTCCAGGTCGGCAACATAGCAGGGCTCCTCCCAAAAAAGGACGCGCGATTGCTTGGCAAAGCGGCTCATCAAATGTTGGGGACGTTGAAAAACGAAATTCCAACGCAAATGGCTAAAACAAATCACGGTGTGCGCGCCAGGTTTCGGGTCTGGTCCAGTTCCGTGCCAAGATGATGAGTGGGGCGGAACCATAAGCGCGTACCTTTCTGCTTGGTGAATGATCCTCAAACCCTGGCGCGGGAGCCATGTTCCTGCACCGCCGCTGATCTAAGTTGGCTGATCGGCGCTATTCCGGTGTACCCACTTGAGGTCTTGATCTGTTTCAACCTACTCGGAGGCACGATCATCAACGCTTCCTCTAATAAGAAGGCATGGAGGATCCGAATGACCGAGAAGCTGCAGCTGTGGGGCGGGGTGGAATGCACCGTCAATCGCGTGCACGAACGCTATGGCGATCAGATCCGCCTCAGCGGTCATGAGGACCGGCTGGAGGATATCGATCGTTTCGCCGAATTAGGCATCAGCGCCATCCGCTATCCCATATTATGGGAGAGGGTCAGTCCGGATCGGCCGGACCAATGCGAATGGGAATGGACTGATCGAAGGCTCGCTCGGCTGCGCGACCTCGGCATCCGCGTCATCGCGGGCCTCATTCATCATGGCAGCGGCCCTCATTACACCAGCCTCGTGGACGATGGCTTCGCGGCAGGGTTGGCGAAACACGCGCAGAATGTCGCGGAGCGCTATCCGTGGATCACCGACTGGACCCCCGTAAACGAGCCGCTGACCACCGCGCGCTTTTCCGCCCTTTACGGCCACTGGTATCCGCATCTGCGCTCCGAAGGAGATTTCTGGCTAGCGCTACTTAATCAGATCGACGCAACTCGGCTGTCGATGCGTACCATCAGGCGGGTCAATCCCGCCGCGCGCCTGATCCAGACGGACGATCTGGGAAGAACCTACGCCACCGCCGCGCTGCGGGAACAGGCGACCTTCGATAATATGCGCCGCTGGGCGGGATGGGACCTGTTGTGCGGGAAGGTCGATCGCGATCATCCCTTCTGGGCGCGGATTGCGGGCTTTGGGTTCGAGCAGCGGCTACAGACGATCCTGGACGATCCCTGTCGGCCGGACGTGATCGGCATCAACCATTATCTCACCAGCGATCGCTTCCTCGATCACAGGCTGCAGCGCTATCCCCAGCATCTGCATGGCGGCAGCGAGATGCAGCTTTACGCCGATGTAGAGGCCGTGCGCGTGCTGTCGCCATCCTCGCAGGGTCTGGAGGGCGCACTGGCCGAAGCATGGGAACGCTATCGCCTGCCGCTGGCGATTACCGAGGTGCACAATGGCTGCACCCGCGAAGAGCAACTCCGCTGGATGGCGCAGGCATGGGACATTGCGAGCCGCCTCAACAGCCGGGGCGTGCACGTGGAGGCCGTGACCGTCTGGTCATTGCTGGGCAGCAGCGGATGGAACACGCTTCTGACCAGGTCTGGAGTATATGAACCCGGCGTCTGGGATGTTAGCAGCGGCGATCCTCGTCCCACCGCTATGGTCCCTCTGCTGAAGGCGCTATCGGGCAAAGGCAACCGCCCCATCATGGCGAATGGCGCAGGCTGGTGGCAGCGGCCAACGCGCCTCGTCCATCCCCCGGCGGCCCGTCCCGCACCGATCGCCCAGCATATCGGCGCACCCCATGAGCCTGATTATCATAAGCCGCTGTTGATCAGCGGCGCTACTGGCACGCTGGGGCAGGCGATGGCGCGCGCCTGCTCGCTGCGCAATATCCCCTTCATTTTGACCAGCCGCCAGGACATGGACATCACAGACCGCTCCAGCATCGAGGCGGCCCTGGACAAATTCCACCCATGGGCGGTCATCAACACGGCGGGCTGGGTGCGCGTCGATGAAGCGGAGGCCGAACAAGACGCTTGCCTGCTTGCCAACACGCATGGCGCCATTGCCCTGGCGGACGCATGCGACAGTCGCAGCATCCCCACCCTGTCCTTTTCCAGTGACCTGGTCTTCGACGGGACCAAGGGCGCAGCCTATATCGAAACCGACGCCGTTGCGCCGTGCAACAGCTACGGCCGAAGCAAGGCGGAGATGGAGGCGGGCATCGGGCAGTTAGCCGGGGATCATCTCATCATCCGCACTGCGGCTTTCTTCTCACCCTATGATGGGTTCAACTTCGCTACGGCGGTCATCCGGTCACTCGAACGTGGCGAAGCCGTGCTCGCGCCTGACGACCTCATCGTCACACCCACCTATGTCCCGCATCTGGCCACAGCGTCACTCGACCTGCTGATCGATCGCGAAACCGGCATTTGGCATCTTGCCAATGAAGAGGCACTTTCCTGGGCCGATTTCGCTAAACGCATCGCCATGAGTTGCGGTCATGACGTCGCGAGGGTGCATGCCGTCCCCCATCACACATTGGGCTGGGCCGCCCCTCGCCCGGCCAATGTCGCCCTCGCCACCCGCCGAGGCCCGCAGCTTCCCTCGCTTCTTTCGGCAATGGAACATTTCGCCCAGCATTTCCGGGCGGAATTGCTGCAAAACGCAGCCTGATTCACGCGCGCAATCGATCGAAAATTCCACTTACTCAGATCCCGTTAAGCCTCTTGTTCTAAACTGTGCCGGTTCGTAGTGGCGCGCCAGAAGAGCCGTCGAATCGGACGGGGGTCGTGAGCGGGAAAATGATGAACGAACGTTGGACGCCGGAGGCAGCGCATGCTTGGTTCAAGGCTCAGCCTTGGCTGGTTGGGTGCAATTTCACGCCTTCAAACGCGATAAACCAGCTTGAAATGTGGCAGGCGAGCACGTTCGACCTGCCGACCATCGATCGCGAGCTGGCGCTGGCCGCTTCGGTGGGCATGAACTCGGTTCGTGTCTATCTGCACGACCTGCTGTGGCTGGAGGATAGCGAGGGTTTTCTCGACCGCATCGATGCTTTCCTGAACGTCGCGGACCTGCATGGCATCCGCACCATGCTGGTGCTGTTCGATTCCTGCTGGCATCCCGAACCCGCCCTGGGGCCGCAGCCGGAGCCGCGCGAGGGCGTGCATAACAGCGGCTGGGTGCAATCGCCCGGCATGTCCACGCTTCAGAATGTGGACGAGCATCACCGCTTGGAAGATTATGTGCGCGGCATCGTCGGCCGCTTCGGTCAGGACACGCGCGTACTCGCATGGGACATTTGGAACGAGCCCGATAACGGCCCGGAGGTCGCGTTGTGCGATCCGGTGGCGCTACAGGCGAAGGCGGATCTGGTCGTGCCGCTGCTGGTCGATGCGTTCGACTGGGTGCGTGACATGAAGCCGATGCAGCCGCTCACCAGCGGCATCTGGCTCGGCGACTGGTCGGCACCTGATCTGTTGAGCCCCATCCAGCGTGCGCAGACGGGCAATTCGGACATCATCTCCTTCCACAATTACGGCATCGCTGAAGATTTCGCGCAGCGCGTCAAATGGCTTAAAGCCATGGGCCGTCCACTGATGTGCACCGAATATATGGCGCGCCCGGCGGGCAGCACCTTCCAAGCGATCTTGCCCGTGGCCAAGGAGCATGAGGTCGGCACCTTCTGCTGGGGACTGGTCAAGGGCAAGACGCAGACCCACCTGCCGTGGGACAAGTGGGAAAACCCGAACATCGAAGGGCTGAAGGAACGCTGGTTCCACGACATCTTCCATGAAGATGGCACGCCTCACGACGAAACCGAGGTGGAGTTCCTGCGCTTGATCAGCGAGCTGGACAAGATCACCGCCTGAAGAAGGGGGCGCATCTTGCGCCTTGCAATCTGGGTTAGCGCAACCTCCTTTTCAAAGCGGATGCCGGAACCCTCCGGACCTTGCGTCGATTGCTGATTGCCCGGCCCATGCCTGAACGGGATGGGCCGATCCGATCAGCAAAAGGAGCATGCAATGTCTGTCCTCGACAGGATCGTTGCGGCGGTCACCCCGCCGGAAAGTGAAGAAGACCGCGCTAAGGCCCGGCAAAGGGCCCGGGCCGCCGCCGCGCCCGGCGATTGGCTGGACCAGATCCTCCAGCATCACGAGCAGATTGAAGCCGCCTTCACCGAAGCGCAAACCGCCGTCGATGCACCAAGCCGCACATGGGCCCAGCGCAAGCTCGCCGCCCTGCTGACGAGCCACTCCAGTGCGGAAGAGGCGGTCGTCTACCCGCAACTGTCGCATGATCATAAGACGCACATGGCCATGGCCTATGAGGAACAGCAGGCCGCCAAGGTGCAGTTGGCCCTGCTGGAGGCGATCGATCCCCTCAGCCAGGACTGGCGCGAAAAGCTCGAACACATCCGCGGGGCCGTCGCCCACCATGTCTATGAGGAGGAAAATGACCGTTTCCTTCACCTGAAGGAGGAACGGCCTCCCGCGGATCAGGACCGGATGACGGCGCGGTATCGCGAGGAAATGTCCCGCTACGACAGCAGCCTGTAACAGGATCGCCAGCCCTCGCCACATGGCTGGCGCTGGCCGCTCCGCCTTCAGCCGCCAGTCTTGGACAGAATGAAGGCCAGAAGGAACCCACCAACCGCGATCAGCCCGGAAAACTCATGGGTCTCCTCCGTCGCTTCCGGGATCATCGTGTCCACCAGCATCGCCAGGATAGCGCCCGCCGCAACCGCGGTCGTCGCAGCGATGATATCCGCGCTGGCCTCCGCCAATGCGATGTTGCCGATCAGGGCAGCCACACCAGATGCGAGCGCGATGCCGCCCTAAACCAGGAAAATATAGGCGGCGCTGCGGCCAGCCTTCTTCATCCCGGCCGCGCTCGACAATCCCTCCGGCACATTGGACAGGAATACCGCGACAACCGCCGGAATGCTGACCCCCTTCCCTTCCAGCAGGCTGACGCCGATCACGATCGATTCCGGAATTCCGTCCAGCAACGCCCCGATCGCAATCGCCATGCCCGATCCAGCGTTAGCGGATTGCTGGCTTTGTTCGGGATTGGAACCCGACCGCTTCCGATGCTTCGCACCATTGCGGCTGACCAGGATATTGGCGAAGGTATAAGCCGCCGCGCCCGCGACGAAACCGAATGCCGCGGAGTCAAAGCCGCCTCTGCTATAAGCTTCGTCCATCAGGTCGAAAGCAACCGCAGAAATCAGCACCCCCGCGCCAACCGCCATGACCGCGGCGATCAGCCGCTGCGGCAGGGCGACAAGATATCCGGCAAGAGCGCCAATCAGCAGGGCCGAACCTCCAACCAGTCCCCAAAACCCGGCCTGCAGCGCCATCCCGCTCAACGACATCGTCTCCACTTCAGCTAGGGAAGAACCCCGCATTGGAAGCCGAGGTTCCTTTCACCGGCTCGTCGGTGAATCGCCCGGGCTGACCCGCATTGGTTCGACAGCCGCAGGTCGAACGGTTAGGCTGACACCCATCCGTGAACGATCCGGAGCTTGCCGATGACCATCACGATCAGCGCTTTTGAACGATCCCCCGATCGCGGCCGGGGATTGGCGCGCGACATGCGGGTGCGCTGGGCGCTTGAAGAGGCGGGCCAGCCCTATCAGGTCCGCCTGCTTTCGTTCGAGGCGTTGAAGGAGCCCGCCTACAGAAAGCTGCACCCCTTCGGTCAGATTCCCACCTACGAGGAAGACGGTCTCGTCCTCTTCGAATCCGGCGCCATCATTTTGCACGTCGCGGAGCGGCATGGCGGCCTGCTGCCAGAAGATCCCAACGCCCGCGCCCGCGCGATCGCCTGGATGTTCGCGGCGCTCAACACGGTCGAGCCGCCAATCCTGGAACGCGTCATGCCCCAGTTAATGGAGAGGGATAAAAGCTGGTATGAGGCTCGCATGCCAATGCTGGATGAACGGGTGGATCGCCGTTTAAGCGAACTGTCGGCTCATCTGGGAGACGCCGATTGGCTGGACGGTCCGTTCAGCGCTGGCGACATGCTGATGATCACCGTTCTGCGCAGGCTGGTCACATCGGGCCTGCTGAAACGCTATCCAAAGCTGCTCGCCTATATCGCGCGCGGCGAAGCGCGCCCCGCTTATCAGCGCGCCTTTGCCGATCAATTGGAGGTTTTCATGAAATCCGGACAGGCGGGCTGATCAGGCCGCGTCCGGCTGGCGATCGGGCTGGGCGGCTTGGAAAGCGGGTAGGCTCAACGCTGCCTCCTCCGCCGCCAGCATCTTCGGATAGGGGGTCAGGTCAACGCCGAACCGCCGCGCGTTATAGAGCTGCGGCACCAGGTAACAGTCCGCCAACGTCGGCGCATCGCCAAAGGCAAATGGCTCGCCATACTGCGCGACCAATTGCTCCAGCGGCGCAAAACCTGCCGCGATCCAGTGGCGGACCCATGCCTTCACTTGGTCCTTGCTCGCGTTGAAATCCTCCCTTAGCCGATTGAGCACACGCAGGTTATTCAGCGGGTGGATGTCACATGCGATCAGCGCCGCCATCGACCGGACAATGGCTACCGCCTCCGGCTTTTCCGGCAGCAGCGCTGGTGCGGGCCAGGTCGCCTCTATCCATTCCAGGATCGCAGGGCTCTCGATCAGGATCGTGCCGTCAGCCACCAGAGCCGGAACCAATCCGTGCGGTGCGATCGCCAGATAGTCGTCCTGCCTCTGTTCACCAGCTCGCAGGTCATGGCTGACCTGCGCATAGTCCACGCCCTTCAGGTTCAGCGCGATGCGAACGCGATAGGCGGCTGACGAGCGCCAATAGCCATGGAGCGTCAGGGCGCTCATGCGGGCAGCACCATGGCCCGGCACTCGCCAAGCCCCATGGAAACAAAGCCCGGCGCCTCTGCTTTGGCGCGCAGGATGACTTCATCGCCATCCTCGACAAAGGATCGCGTCTCGCCATTGGGCAACTGGACCGGCTGCTGTCCCCCTGAGCTCAATTCCAGCATGCTGCCAAAGCCATCGCGCGTCGGCGCGGATATGGTGCCGGTGCCGAGCAGGTCACCTGGATTGAGGTTGCACCCGTTCGACGCATGATGGGTGACGATCTGATTGACCGTCCAATACATGTTGGTCGCGGGTCCGCTGCTGAGCCGGACGGGCGGCTGGCCATCTTCCCGCATGCGTTGCGTCTGCAGAAACGCCTCCAATGTCAAAGCTAGCGCGCCGTGCTGCTGGTCCGCTTCGGACATGAGATAGAGCAGCGGGTCCGGATCACCAACCGGCCTGCGCGGCTGGGGCACGCGAAATGGGGCCATGGCTTCGGCCGTCACCACCCAGGGCGATATGGTTGATTGGAAATTCTTCGCTAGAAAGGGGCCCAACGGCTGATATTCCCAAGCCTGAAAGTCGCGGGCGGACCAGTCGTTGAGCAGACAGAAACCCGCCACATGCTCGCCTGCCTCCTCGATCGGAATGGGCTCGCCCAGCGCATTGCCCGCACCAATCCACACGCCCAATTCCAGTTCATAGTCCAGCCGGACCGAGGGGCCGACAATCGGTGCCTCAGCATCCGGCGGCTTGCGCTGTCCATTCGGGCGGCGAACCGGCACACCGGATTGGCGGATCGACGAAGCCCGGCCATGATAACCAATCGGCACATATTTATAATTGGGCAGCAACGGATTGTCCGGCCGGAATTGGCGCCCGACATTGTTGGCGTGGTGAATGCCGACATAGAAATCCGTATAATCGCCGATATGCGCAGGCAAATGCAGGACGGAGTCAGCGGCACGGCACAGCAAGGGCTCAACAGCCGTGCGGTTCGCCTCTTGCGAAAGCAATTCGCTGATGCGCTGACGCAATGCTCGCCGCCGTTCAGACGGTAAGGCAAGCATACAGTTAAGCCCCGCCTTGCCGCATACCTCCCGCCAGTCCGCGCCGATCAGCCCGGTCTCGGCGCAGGCGCGCAGATCCAGGATCATGTCGCCAATGGCAATGCCGATCCGCGCCTCCTCACCATCTGGCGCGAAAATGCCAAAGGGCAGGTTCTGGATCGGGAAGTCGCCATGTCCCTGCGCGCTCTCCACCCAGCTGGTGCGCCTCCAATCATGGGTTTCGTCGGTCTGCCACCAGCTCATGAGCGCGGCTCCACTTGCGCCTTGGGGAAATCCGCCCAGCAGGCGTCATAATCCCCCTGCAATAGCGGCGTCTCCATGGCCCAGGCGGTGGGCGCGAAGGGAAAGCGGCTTTCGAACATGAAAGCCATCACGTCGTCGATCTTTACCGGACCCAACTCGGTTGAGACGGCCTTGCCATGGCTTTCAACGTCCGGGCCATGCGCCGACATGCAATTGTGCAGTGACGCGCCGCCGGGCAGGAAACCACCGGACTTTGCATCATATTCGCCCTGGATCAGGCCCATAAACTCGCTCATCACGTTGCGATGGAACCAGGGCGGCCGAAACGTCTCCTCCGCCACCATCCATCGCGGCGGGAAGATCACGAAATCGACGTTGGCGGTGCCGGGCGTATCGCTGGGCGACGTGAGGAGGGTAAAGATAGACGGATCGGGATGGTCATAGCTGACCGTGCCGATTGTGTTGAAGCGCCGCAGGTCATAGCGGAAGGGCGCCAGATTGCCGTGCCAGGCGACCACATCGAACGGACTGTGATCCGCCATGGTCGTCCAGAGTGCGCCCATGAATTTCTGGACGATCTCATAAGGCCGCTCGACATCCTCATAGGCTGCGACCGGCGCTTCGAAGTCGCGCGCATTAGCGAGCCCGTTCGATCCGATTGGCCCAAGCTCCGGCAGACGGAAAAGCGCTCCGTAATTTTCACACACATAGCCGCGCACCGCCGCATCAAGCAGCTCCACTCGAAAGCGCACGCCGCGGGGAATGAGCACCATTTCGAGCGGACCAACGCTCAGCACACCGAACTCGGTCACAATGCGCAGCCGCCCTTGCTGCGGCAGGATCAGCATCTCGCCATCGGCATTGAAAAAGGCCCGATCGATCATCGACCTGTTGGCGGCAAACATATGAACGCCGCATCCGACACCCGCCGCGACATCCCCATTGCCCGCATAGCTGATGAGCCCGTCGATGAAGTCGATAGGCTCGTCAGGCGGTTCGACCGGGTTCCAGCGCAGCCGGTTGGGCCACGGCGCACATTCGTTGAACGGGCCGGAGCGAAGCAGGCTCGGGGCGGCATAGGGGCGGAATGGCGGATGGCCCGCCGACGGCCGCATTCGGTACAGCCAGCTGCGATGGTTCTGATGCCGGGGCGCCGTAAAGGCGGTGCCGGAAAGCTGCTCTGCGTAGAGCCCATAGGGCGCATGCTGGGGCGAGTTGCGGCCGACCGGCAAAGCGCCGGCGATCGCTTCGGTGGAATGATGGTTGCCGAAACCCGGCAATGTCCGCTCGGCAGAGCCTGACGCCTCGACCACTGGAAGGGATGAACCGCCAGTGCCGGGACCCGTCATATTAGCCTCTCTCGTCCACGGTGATCACGCCGCGCCGTATCTGATCCAGTTCGATACTCTCGAACAATGCCTGAAAATTGCCGTTGCCGAAACCTTCATTGCCCTTGCGCTGGATGATCTCGAAGAAAATCGGGCCGAACATATTTTCCGTGAAGATCTGGAGCAATATTCCCTCCTCCTTCGCATCGCCGTCGATCAGGATGCGGTTCTTTTTCAGCCGTCCCAAGTCCTCGCCATGCCCGGGCACCCGCTTATCGACCAGCTCATAATAGGTGTCGATCGTATCCTGCAGCCGCACGCCCCGCGCGCGCAGTTTCTCCACCGTCTCGTAGATATTCGCCGTTGTCATCGCCAAATGCTGAATACCCTCGCCATGATATTGACGAATGAATTCTTCGATCTGGCTATTGTCATCCTGGCTTTCGTTGAGTGGAATGCGTATCGCCCGGTCGGGCGCAATCATCGCCTGGCTGAAAAGCCCGGTCGCCTGCCCCCTGATATCGAAATATTTCTGCTCTTCGAAATTAAAGAGCGTGCGGTAGAACTCGCTCCAAACCCGCATATGGCCGCGCTCGACATTGTGGGTCAGGTGATCGAGCAGGTCGAGCCCAACATTGTTGTCCGCCTCTGCTTCGCGCCAACCCGGAAACTCCGCCCAGTTCGCATAAAGGTCCGTGCCATCCTTCACGAAATAGAGATAGGACCCGCCAATCCCCTGAATGACCGTGTCATCCTCCTCGGTCGGCTTAGCGCCATGATCGATTGCCCAGCGCATCGCGGCCTTGGGATCGGCCACACGAAAGGCCATGGCGCTAGCCGATGGCCCATGCTCCCCGCGGAAGGCGGCGACCCTTCCGACATCGTCGCGATTCAGCATCAGGTTGATACGCCCCTGCTTGTATCGCGTGATATTCTTCACCGGATGCCGATGAGTCGGCACAAAGCCCAATTGCTGGAACTGCTGCGCCATCGCGTCAGGCTCTGGCGAGGTAAATTCGACAAATTCAAAGCCGTTAAGGCCCAGCGGATTGGCTGTCATGCCAGTCATGCTCCCATTTTGGACTGCGCATAGGCTTGCGTGCCCCGTTTGAAGATCCTGTCCTGCGGAATGATGTCAGCAGTTCCCAAGTCACTTTCCTGCTGCAACGCTTCATATAGCGGCGCGAAGTCCATCTCGACGGTCTGGCGGAGCAGATCGTCGAAACTGTCGATCACGAAATAGGTCTGCTGATAATCGTCGATGCGATAATTGGTCCGCATTACCCGCTTGAGGTCAAAGCCGACGCGATTGGGGGACGGATCGTCCAGGGCAAAGATCGACTCCCCATAGGAAGACAATATGCCCGCGCCATATAGCTTCAAATCCTCGCCTTGCCGGATAAGGCCGAACTCGACTGTGTACCAGTAAAGCCGCGCCAGATGGTCGATGGCGCCCAATCCATCCGCGCGAAGGCCCCCTTCCCCATAAGCCTGCATATAATCCGCAAAGACCGGATGCGCGAGCAGCGGCACATGACCGAAAACATCGTGAAAGACGTCTGGCTCCTGCAAATAATCCAGTTGCGCCGGCGTGCGGATGAAGCGACCCGCGACAAAGCGCCGGTTCGCCAGATGTTCAAAGAAGACCCGATCGGGCACAAGTCCCGGCACCGCCACGACCTGCCAGCCGGTCAGCTTCATCAGCCGTTCCGACAATTCCGCAAAATCGGGAATGCCCGACTTCGACAGGCGGAGTACGTCCAGCCCGTCCACAAATTCCTTCACGGCCCGCCCGGGAAGCATCGCCGCCTGACGCGCGAACAGCCTGTCCCACATCGCGTGGTCGTCAGGCGTGTATGCCGTCCAATCCTGCGGGATCGTCCAGTCCTCGGCGGCTCCCGCCGGGCGTTCGGTGGCTGACTGGGCCATGGCGATCTTATCACACAACGCCGCTGAAAAGAGGTTTCAATATCCCGTAAAAAGGAGCAATCTCTGATGATCTTTGATCGGTTTAGCAGAAAATATGAAAAACTTTCATCAGATCGACGATATCGACCGCAGAATCCTATCAATCCTGCAAAGGGATGCAACGGTAAGCCATGCCGAATTGGCGGACAGGGTCGGCGCGTCCACCGCATCCTGCTGGCGCCGCATCAAAGCGCTGGAGGCGGCGGGCGTCCTCACCGGCTCAGTACGTCTTGTCGATCCGGAAAAGATCGATCGCGGCGTGAACGTGCTTTGCAACATCCGCATGCGCAGCCACGCTCGCGACGCGCGTCAGGCTTTTGAGGATTTCGTCGACAGCAGACCGGAGATCGTCGAATGTTTTTCGATGTCGGGCGAGTGGGACTATCTGCTCCGCATCGTCGTCGCCGATGTCGCCGACTATAATCACTTCCTGATGCACATCCTGCTAGGACAAGCGGCGGTGGCGAATGCTGCCTCTCATTTCGCGCTTTCCATGACCAAATATACGACGGCCATCCCTGTCTGAGCGCATGCCCAATGACCGGGAACTATCAACGGCTTAGCCGGTTATCCCGCATGGACGCGGCCCGCGCACGGTTAATCGGGGGCGGCCTGCGACCGTAGGAGCGTCCCGTCCCGCCTCCTGGGGCAAGGCGGGACGCTTTCTCCGTCAGCTACTCCAGCCCCTTGCACTAAACCGCCGATACCGCCAAGCATGCGCGATGCACGAGCAGCAGCGGCGAAACAGGGCGGGCCGGCCAAAGTCGGCAGAGGTTGAAAATCGCGCTCAGGCTCTGCTGGAAGTGGCCGAACAAGTCCTTATCGAACTCGGTTATGAGCGGGCCACACTGCAGGTCATCGCGCAGCGCGCGAAAGTTTCCAAAAAGACTATCTATGCCAAATATGGCGGCAAGCCTGGCCTGCTGCGCGCCGTGCTGGACCGAATAGCGGATCGCAACATGGCCGCTGATCTCAGCCTGCTCGACCGGGACGATCCGGCAGAGGGGCTGTATGAATGGGCGCGCATGATCATGCGCAGCACCCGCACACCCGCCGCCCACGCCATCACCGCGATCAGCATGCGCGAAGGGCTCCGCTTTCCCGAATTCAGGGAAGCGATGGAGGAGGCGCGCAGGGTCCGGCAGCAGACACCACTTCGATCCTATCTCAAACGGCTTCAGGACAGGGGCCTCATCCGTCCAGTCGATTGCGATGAAATCGCATCCATATTCCTGTGGGTACTGTCGCAGGAGATGGTGACGGCGGTCTCCGCGGGGACCGCACAGCCGCTTTCGGACTCAGAAGCGGATGAAAAGGCGCGGCGCATCGCCATCCTTATCGCGCGCGGTTTGGCGCCGGCTTCATGATGATAGGCGGCCGGGGCGCTCACCGCCAGCCGCCTGTCACCCCCCTTTAGCTCAGTAGCGGCGCCCGAGGCCACCGTCATGATAGATGGACGCGCCGGTCACGAACCGGGACTCGTCCGATGCCAAATAGACAAAGGCGTGCGCCGTATCGTCGGGAAAGCTCTCGATACCGAGCGGGCACATACTGACCAGGTTCTGAATGCCAGCCTCGCCCGATTCATAAAGGCCGATACGGGCATATTCTTCATAGGCTTCTTTCAGAAGCGGCGTAGTGGTCTGTCCTGGATGCACCGAATTCACGCGGATCCGCTTCGGACCAAATTCGATTGCGCCGCACAACGTCAGCATTCGCTGCGCCGATTTGGACACATGGTAGCCGAGGTTATTGGCGTTGGGCATGTATGACGCCATCGACACGGTATTGATCACCGATCCGCCGCCGGGAAAGCGCTTGACGGTTTCGGCCAGCGCGGGCGCGCAATGTTTCATACCCAGGAAACCGCTGTCATGATTGACCGCCATCACTTTGCGCAAATCTTCCAGGGACGTAGTTTCGATGCCGCCGTGGATCGAAATGCCCGCATTGTTCACCAGGACGTCGATCGCGCCGAATTCGGCAAGAACCGATTGGACCAAAGCTGCCCAATCGGCCTCCAGCGTCGCGTCCTGCGCCACCAGCTTGAACCGGCCCGCGCCATGCTTGCCATCCATCTCGCCGGTCAGCGCCTCGGTGGAGTCCACCCGCAAGTCGGTCGCAATTACTGCCCGCGCACCTTCCCGCAAGAAGGCGTCACATACCGCCGCACCGATATTCCCCGGGCGGCCCGCCCCCGTCACAATTGCGACTTTTCCGTCCAAGCGCGCCATAGCTGATCATCCTCTCTCCGCTTCTTGAAAAATGGGTATCTATGCGTTCCATATTGAGTCAAGAAGATAGTGAAGAGCTATCATGCCGCTGTGCGAGGGCGCTCGCGTGGATCATCAAAATCGGCATCCGCGGAAAAAGGCGGAGCGGCATGGCGCAAGGCAATGCCCCGCACCATGCCGCTGCTCGATCAGAAACGGAAAGTCGCCGTGCCCATGACATTGCGAGGCGCGCCCACAAAGCAGTCACCCCGCGACAGGCACGATGCGAAATAGCGCTTGTTCAGCAGGTTGGTCGCGTTGATCGCGAAGCGCCAGTCCTTCCAGTTGATCTCCGCCAGCGCATCGACCAACGTGTAGCTGGGCGTCACTATGGTCCACAGCGATCCGACCGAGCTACGTTTCCCGGTATAGTTCACCCCCGCGCCAAGCCGCAGTTGTGCTCCGTCTTCCAGGCCGAAGGTCTTGGTCGTCCAAAGCGAAGCCATATGGCGCGGCAGATAGTCGAATGTCGCCGTCTCATGCGAAACAAGCTTGTTGTAGCCATAATTGACCAGCAATTCGAAATCTTCCGGCAATCTGTGGCTGGCTTCGACTTCGATGCCCTTGCTGGTGATTTCACCCGACTGAGTGACCGATGTGCCAGCGCCGTAGATGATGCGATTGATTTCCTTGATGTGGAATGCGGTTACCGTCAGCATCGTGTTGGGTTCCGGCTGCCACTTGACGCCCGCCTCATATTGCGTGCCGCGCTGGGGCTTGGCCGGAGCGCCGCCGTCGACCGTCATGGCGATCGGCAGGAAGCTTTCGGTGTAGCTGAAGAAGGGTGAGAAGCCTGCGATGACTTCGCCGATAATCCCGGCGCGGAAAGTCGTGGCCTTGTCCTTCACCGCCGAACCGGCCGTCTTCACGCGATCGCGCCGCGCGCCCAACACGACCGATACGCGATCCCACATGCGGATCTGGTCCTGCACATAGATACCGAGCTGCTTCTGCGATTCTCGCGTCGAATAGTCGTCCAGCGCGGGAATGGTCAACGCGTCATAGTCGATGTCATATAGATCGATGATGTCCGAACCATAGCCGCCGCGCTTACGCACTTCGTTCCAGCTATAATCAACGCCAACCAGCAGCTTATGTTCGATCTGCGACCCGGTGTTGAATTTGAAAAGCAGGTTGTTGTCGGTCGAAAACACATTCATCCGGGCATAGGAGCCCTCGCTCAACAGAGCTATCGTGCGCCCGGCAGCATCCAGATAAGGGTAGGTCGGATTGGTGTAGCTGTCGGTATAATGCGTGAAATAGGTGAGATCGCTGTCGATGTAGCGCGCCTTCACGTTCAACTGAACATTGTCGCCGAAACGCTGGGTCAGCGATCCTTCGCCCTGAAGCATGCGGCCGTCATAACGGTCCCAGCCCGGCTTTCCAACGAAGAGGAAGGGATCGAGCTTCTCGCTGTTGTTGGGATTGGGCCGGAACGTGCCGACGATCGGCAGGAACTGCGACGTCGAACCGCTCTTGTCCTTCTGGTATAGGCCAAGCAAGGTGATATCGGTGTCGGGCGTCGGTTGCCACCGGATGGATGGCGAGAAGAAGACCCGGTCGTCGCGGACATGGTCGACATAGGTATCGGCATCGCGGACCCGGCCGACCGCGCGAACCGCCAACGTGTCGGACAGTGCGACATTCACGTCGCCCATCGCTTCCCTGCGGTCATAGCTGCCATAGACGACCGACACTTCCCCGCCCGTCTGAAATGCCGGCGTCTTGGACACGAGGTTGACGAGTCCGCCGATCGAACCTTGGCCGAACAACACTGATGCGGGGCCGCGCACAATCTCCACTTGCGAGAAATTATAGGGGTCAGCGGTAATGCTCGCATAATAGCTGAAGATATCTCGCATGCCGTCGCGGAACTGCTGCGCGCTGATGCCGCGGATGACGAAACTGTCCACGCGCGTGTCGCGGCCATAGGCGTTTGCCGTTACCCCTGCCGCATAACGTACGGTATCGCTGATACTGATTGCGCCCTGCGACAGGAAAGTCTGGTCGCTGATGACGGTAACAGGCTGCGGGACCTGGATCGGCGGCGTTTCGGTCTTTGTGCCTGCCCGCGCGGTTACCACGATGCTATCGCTGCTAACGCCCGCATCTTCGGGAGCCGTCGTGTCATTGGCCCTGACCGGATGGGCCGCCGACAAGGCCGCCAGCGCGACGCCGATCTTCATGATGCTGTCAGTCTTCATCTGAAATCCCCCTGATCGTTTATGTCGCTGCGGGTATAGGTATTGCGATCGATTAGCAATAGCAATTCAACTGTGATGAGGCGGGCAGGATCAGCGGCTTTGACAGCGCCCGCCGGGCGGCGCATGGGCAGCAGATGCAGATGCCCGGTTTCGACGTCGATCTATTCCTGCGCGATTATTGGCAGAGGCGTCCCCTGCTGATCCGCAATCCTTGGAGCAGCTGGCGCAATCCGCTGGAGCCGGACGAACTGGCGGGGCTAGCCTGTGAAGAAGGCGTGGAATCCCGGCTGATCATCCAAGACACAGACGGTCTGAAGATGGAAAGCGGCCCCTTGGCGGAGGCGCGCTTCGGCGAACTGGGGGATAGCCCCTGGACATTGCTGGTGCAGGCCGTGGATCATCATGCGCCCGAGGTCGCCGAGCTGATCGAACCTTTCCGCTTCATCCCCAATTGGCGGATCGACGACGTAATGGTCAGCTATGCGACGGACGGCGGCGGCGTCGGGCCGCATTATGATCAATATGACGTGTTCCTGATCCAGGGATTGGGGAAGCGGCGGTGGCGGGTGGGGCCGCGGTGCGATTCCTCCACGCCTCTCGTGCCGCATGAAGACCTGCGCCTGATCGCCGACTTCGACGCCACCGACGAATGGATTCTGGAACTGGGCGACATACTCTATGTCCCCCCTTGCTACGCGCATGATGGCGCCGCCGTCAGCAACGACTGCATGACCTATTCCATTGGCTTCCGCGCCCCATCCGTCGCGGAGCTGGTCGAAGGCTGGAGCGAGCATCAGGCAGACGGACTGTCCGAAGAGGACCGCTATGCCGATCCGGGCCTCGCGATCCAGGCAAATGCGGGCGAGATCACCGGCCCCGCCCTCGACCGGCTACATCAAATAACGATGGAGGCATTGTCGGACCGCGACGCCTTCGCCCGCTGGTTCGGGCTGTATAACAGCCTGCCCAAATATGCCGAAACCGATTGGCGTCCTGACGAGCCGATCGAAGAGCAGGAGGTCGAGGCCCTCCTCGTGCTAGGCACGCCACTCCGTCGCAATCCCGCCAGCCGCTTCGCCTTTATCCGGCAGGGCGGCGGCGTCCTGCTGTTTGTCGATGGCCATTGTTTCGAACTGGCGGGCGACACAGCCGCGCTGGCGGAACAATTGGCCGCAGCACCCATCATGCAGCCCAATCGGAGCCTTGCCACCTCACGATCGGCAGTCATGCTCATCAAGGCCCTGATCGATCAGGGCGGTCTGGCCTTCGAGGATGAGGATTGAGGCCATGACGCTCATCCTCTTCAACAAGCCCTATGGCGTGCTGTGCCAGTTCACTGACGAAAGCACGGGACCTGCGCGCCCTACCCTTGCCGCCTATATCGACCGGCCCGGCATCTATCCCGCCGGGAGGCTGGACCTCGACAGCGAAGGCTTGCTGCTGCTGACCGACGATGGCCGGCTCCAGGCGCGGATCGCCGATCCTCGGTTCAAGATGCCCAAAACCTACCTCACGCAGGTCGAGGGCGAACCAGACGAGGCGGCGCTGGAAGCGCTACGGCGCGGCGTCCGGCTGAAGGATGGGCCGACCTTGCCGGCGAAGGTCGAACGGATCGAAGACCCGGCTCTCTGGCCGCGCGATCCCCCGGTCCGGTTCCGCAAGACCGTACCCGACTCCTGGCTGAAACTAACGATCCGTGAAGGCCGCAACCGGCAGGTACGCCGAATGACAGCGGCCGTCGGCCATCCCACCCTGCGCTTGGTCCGCTGGCGAATAGGCGACTGGACCCTCGATGGCATCGACCCAGGGCAGTGGCGAGAAGCACCCCAGACCGGTTAGCTTTTCCGGTCCTAGTGGAACGAGGAGCATCAACAAGGCGTTGGGCCGAAAACCTTTTGGAAAGCTCCCGATGTCCCGAACCACCTTTGTGATCCTGGCGGCTGGGCTGGCCGTCGCCGCATGCAATCACGCCAGCGAGCAGCGGACGGATGAAGCTGATGCTTTAAGCCGGAAAATAGCGAGCAAGCGCGTTGAAAAGGTCGCGGACAAGCTGTTCGCAGCATTGACGCCGCTCCCGGACGAGGCGTTTGGGAATTGAAACGACTATCATGAGGCGCCTCAGGCGCGCTCTGCCTCTCTTGCGGAGCGGAAAAGCCGAAAAGATAGCGGCTTGTCTTGACGGAGCCGTTTCACCGCGCAGGGAGAAAGCATGACCTTCCGCCGGACTCCTTCGCCGCTCCTTTGCTTTTTCGCCATCGCGGCATGCCTGGCCAGCATCCCCGCGTCGGCCGCCGACCCAGCGCCCTTCGATCTCGCCGGTCCTGAGCTCTCTGTCGGCGTCAGTCGTGCGGGGCGCACCCTCCCGATCGGCCAAGTCCCGGCACTGGCGACAGGCGACATCCTAAGGATCGAGGCCAATCTGCCACCCGATCAGTCCGTCCGCTACCGGCTGATCTCCGCCTTTCTGCGCGGCGTGACCAATCCACCGCCCAAAAGTTGGATAAACAATGCGGAGACATGGCAGCAGAAGGAAAAGAAGCGGATATTGAAGCTGACGGTGCCGGATCATGCCCGACAGCTGGTGCTGTTCATGGTTCCGGATACGGGAGGCGATCTAGGCACCATCTCTGACGCGATCCGCGGAAGACCGGGTGAATTTGTCCGCGTCACGCAGGACATCAACAAGGCGTCACTGGATCGAACCCGGCTCAATGCCTTCATCCTGGGGATACGCTCTCAGGAAAATACGCACCCGGAATATTTGAGGAATGTCGCGCCAATCCTTTCCTCCAGCCTTGCGGTGAAGCTCAACCCGGACTGCCTGGCAAAGGTGGTGGAGTTTCAGGCCGCCTGCCTTGTCGAAAACAGGGACAGTCTGGTGTTGGGCGACATCCACAGCAATTCGCTGACCGAAACGATCATCGGCGCGCCCACCGATCTGGCGCTGCAACTGAGTGCCACCCGGGAAGCCGGATATGGCTTTTACAGCCCCTATATCGGGGTGGTGCGCGACCTTGCCCGCATCTTTGGCGCGTTCAACAATCCTGAATTCAACTATCTGCCCGCATTGGGCATTCAGAATGGCGGGTCAATGTCGCTGCTGCTGAACAGTGCCCCATCGTTTCGTAAGCCGAAGTCCGTGCTGGTCGCCGCGTTGCCCGCGATCGAGAAAAATGTGCCGCCGCCGCTGCGCAAGAGCGGCGATGCCCCGATCTGCGCAACACGCCCCGGTGCGGTATTCGGTGTCGATGGAGCGCCACTGGTGTTCGCCACCGACTATGCCCATGACATGATGCTGCGGCTACCCGACAAGGATGGGCGGGCCGTAGATATGCCGGTGGTCGCGCGGGCTGACCGCGGCGGCTATGTCTTCGCCTCGCCCTTCAGGCCAGCAAATTTCAAAGGCTCCGTCACAGCACGCCTGCAGGGCTTCTGGGGCTTCGAGCGCTTCGATGGACCTGAATTCGCGGTCGAGTTTCCAGACAATGAAAGCTGGCAAGTAGCGCCCGGTCAACGCCTGATCACGGGCCAGAAAAACAGGCTAGCGGTGAAGGGTACTTCCTTCAGCTGCGTCAAGAATATCTCCGTTCAATTACCTGGCGGGCGAAGCTTGGCGGCCCCATGGCAGGCGCCGGATGGGGATGTCCTGTCCATCGATATTCCCTTGTCCGATCAGACGGCAACGGGCGATGTGAAGATCGCCATCCAGTCTTTCGGCGCGGAAAAGCCGGTCATGCTGTCCATGCCCGCGTACCCGGCCGAAACTCTGCCGGCGCCCGCGCTATAAGGCTGGCAAGATACGCCTTGAATGCTAAAGCGCGGCTTCACCGCCCCAAGAAACGGACCGATCGATGAAGACCAAGCACAGCCTGGAAGCGCAAGATGTGAAGGCCATTCTGGCCGCAGCAGAGGCTGAGGCGCTCGCCAATGGCTGGGCTGTCTCAATAGCTGTCGTGGATGACGGAGGCCATCTGCTAGGCCTGATCCGATTGGACGGCGCCGCCGCCAGCACCACCCATATGGCGCCTGCAAAGGCTGTAACCTCGATCCTGGGCCGCCGGGAATCCAAGGTCTATGAAGACCTCATCCTCAATGGCCGCGTGTCGATGCTGACCGCTCCCGCGCTGCAGGCGATGCTGGAGGGCGGCGTTCCCATTGTGGTCGAAGGAGATTTCGTCGGCGCGGTGGGCGTCTCCGGCGTCAAGTCCGATCAGGATGCTCAGATAGCCCGCGCGGGGATCGCCGCCATATCGTCCTAGCGGCATCTACGACTCCAAGGACGAACGAGTGGTCGCATATGGATTTCGATGATCAGCTTCGCCGCTATTTCGGTTCTGCCGATCTGGACTCCGTTCCGCCCCCCGCCGTTGCAGCGGGCGTGGAGAAGATGCGGGTCGATTTCGGATTGGAGACAGATCGAGGGCGGCGGTTCGCGCTTTGGTCGCTGCTGTTCCTGCTAGGCTCTGCGCCAGACCTCGACGCCTTTGACGATCCTGCCGATCGGGAAGCGGCCCGCAATTTCATGGATATGATGGACCAAGACCGCTGACGCGGCGGATCATGCCTGATCTGTTTCTGCCGCGGTGCCGACTGACCATTGGCTGATGTCGGCTTCCTGTCCGATCAACGCCAGCCCATGCGCGATGGATGTCAGTTCATCGCCGCTCGCGATGCGGTCGGCAGCGAAACGCTGTTCAAACAGGCGGCGCACGGCGGGGATCAATGATGAGCCGCCGGTCAGGAAGACATGGTCGATCGCATCCGCTCCCACAGCTGCATTGGCGAGTGCGGTATCGATGGTGGCGCCGATGCGGTCCAGGTCGGGCGCGATCCACTGTTCGAACTCTGCCCGGCTGACGTCCGCTTCCACTCGCACGCCAGCGCTGTCGAATTGGAAATGGGCCTGATCGTCGGTTGAAAGGCGGCGCTTCAGCCGTCCCACGGCGTCATAAAGCGGGTAGCCGAGTTCATTTTCCACCACAGTGATCATCCGGCCGATCGCTGCGGGATCGTTCGCCGCGCGCTGGAGCTTCTGCAACTCGGCAAGGGTGCGGCGGTTGTGCATTAGTGCGAGGCGCGACCAGTCGCCGAAATCCGCGAAGTGCCCAGCCGGTATCTCCAACCGCTTGCCCATCGACATATAGGTTCCGCCCTTGCCGAGCATCGGCAGGACCAGCTTGTCCATGATGCGGTAATCGAAACGGTCGCCAGCGATGCCAATGCCAGCCGATCCAAGCGGGGTGCAGCGTTGCTTTGCGCCGGGTTCCCCGATCCGGACAACCGAGAAGTCGCTGGTGCCGCCGCCGAAATCAGCGACGAGCAGCGTTGCGGGTTCGTTCAACCGGGCTGCGAAGCTGAAGGCAGCGCCGAGCGGCTCGTAGACATAGTGAACTTCCCGTTCGAGCGCGGCGAACATAAGGTCGTAGCGCTGCCGGGCGAGGGCGCTGTCGGGACGCTGCCCGGCATAGCGAACGGGGCGTCCGACAATGACGCGGGGCGGCAGCGTTTTCAGCGCCTCCCCGGCGTGGGCGCGCAGGCGGTCGAGGAAAATTGCGCCGAGCTCTTCGAAACGGAGGCGCTTTTCGAAGATGGTCGCGTGCTCGAACGCGCGGCTGGCGGCGACCGATTTGAAGGATTGCAGAAAGCGGCTGCCCTGGGGATATTCGAGAAATTCGGCGATCGCCCAGGGGCCAGCTTCGCGCGCGATGCCGCCGGGGACTGCATGATCTTCCCAGAAGCAGAGGGCGGAGCGGAAGATGGAGGCGGAGCCGTCTGGCGCGGCGAAATCGACCATTGCCGCGTCGCCGCCGGGGTTGCCTAGCGCGACGACGGAGTTAGTCGTGCCGAAATCTATGCCGATCGAGCGAGGCGAATGCATGAAGGAACCATCGAATTAAAAGAATTTCGGGGCGGGCCTATTGGCAGGTGTAGGAACGGGGCGCAACGGCCTTGCCTTGGGTTATGCAACGGTGCCCTTGAGCTATTCGCCGGGACATCTATATACTGATCGGTATGAAAACCGCATTCGCCCCCGCCAGAGGCCGTCCGCGCGAGTTTGATCCGGACAAGGCGCTGGCCGCCGCGCTGGAGATATTCTGGCGTCGCGGCTATGAGGGCGCCTCGCTCGCTGAGCTGACCGAGGCGATGGGCATCACCAAGCCCAGCCTCTATGCCTGTTTCGGCAACAAGGAATCGCTCTTCCGCAAGGCGCTCGACCTCTATGAGCGGGACAAGCTTTGTTATGTGAAGTCCGCGCTGGAAGCACCCACGGCCAAGCAGGTCGCGGAGCGGCTGTTGAAGGGCGCGCTGGCCATGCAGTGCGGCAACGCTGATCCCAAGGGGTGCATGGGCGTCATCAGTTCGGTGGCCAATACGGCGCATGCCGAATGTATCCGCAATGAGATCCTGGCGCGGCGCGCGTCGTCCGACCGGGCGCTGATCGAACGGTTCGAACGGGCGCAGGAGGATGGCGATCTGCCAGCGGGCGTCGAACCCAAGGCGCTGGCGCTGTACCTGACCACGATGCTTCAGGGTCTGGCGGTCCAGGCAGGATCGGGCGTTTCGGAAGACCGCTTGACCCAGCTTGTCGATACCGCTCTAACAATGTGGCCCAGTGCGTAACATCACTGCAATTTCTGTGACTTAATAAAAAAGACCGATCGGTACAAAAAGCTGCTTGACGATCGGTTGCACCACATTATATACCATGTGGTAGTTAATTCGACATTCATTGGGAGGTCGAATGCAAGACAGGGATTGCCGTCGCTGACGGCATAGGTGCGGCCGTTCGGAGAGGCAGGCCGTTCCTTTTCATCATCGGACAAGGCTGGCGGCCCGCGACGCAATGACGCGCGGGCGCATGGCGGCCGTTTTTCCATTCGCGAAGTCGGCGATTTCGCGGCGCGTACCCACGCGCCTTGTCGAGCCGCCTTCCAAAAACAGGGGACGAGATCATGGTCTATCGTTCAGACATATTCCTGGCCGAGGGCGGCATCGGGGGAGCCATTCGCAGTCCGGCGCTGACGACGGAAGCAGCAAAGGCCGAAGACGCCAGCTTCTCTCCGCTGGAATGGCAGGTCGTGCAGCTTGCCCGGCAGGACAGCCTGGCGACGCTGCGCGAGCCGAGCCGTTGGACCCGGCTGCAACGCCTGATCTTCGGGCAAAAACCGGACCCGCGCCTGGCCGACAAGCGGCTGGAAGCGCTGCGCCAGATCGCGGTCGAAGCCTGGCACCGCAGCTATGATGTCCATTCCCGCCGTATATCCGCCTTTCGGTCCGCCGGGTTCACCGAAGCCCATCTCGAACGGCTGCTCGCCACCATCGCCGCCATGCGCGGCAGCCCGAAGGTCAGGAGTTTCGCATGAACATGCACAAGCCCATCGACGCCGACAGCCATAATGCGGTGTCGTCCCCCGTTCTGCGGGGACGCAAGCGTCACGCGGCGATCGCAGCGATCGCGCTTGTGGTCCTGGGCGGCATCGGGTGGAAATTGATCGATCGCCCGCAGGCACAGGCCGCGCCATCGGCCCTGGCAGTGGTGGGTATCGCCACCCCGCTCAGCCGCGCGGTCACCCAATGGGATGATTATGTCGGGCGGTTCGCGCCGAGCCAGACGGTCGATATCCGTCCACGCGTATCGGGTTCAGTGACCGCGATCCATTTCCGGGACGGCGATTATGTGAAGGCGGGCCAGCTGCTCTTCACCATCGACCAGCGCCCCTTCCTCGCCGCTCTCGCTGAAGCCCGCGCCAATAGCGCCAGCGCCCGCAGCACGCTGTTGCTGGCGCAGAATGACTATAAGCGGGTCCAGCGGCTGACGGGTGACGAAGCCGTTTCGGCCAGCGAGGTCGATTCCCTGCGGTCCCGCCTGCAGGCCGCGCAAGCCGCACTGGCGGCGGCGCAGGCGCGCGAGCGTCAGCGGGCTTTGGAGGTGGAGTTCACGCAGGTTCGCGCGCCCATATCGGGGCGTGTGTCCGACCGGCGGGTCGATATCGGCAATCTGGTGTCAGGCGCGGAAGGCGCAGGCGCGACGCTGCTGACCACCATCAACAAGCTTGATCCCATCTATTTCAACTTCGACGCGTCCGAAGCGCTGTATCTGAAGTCCCAGCGCGACAAGGACGGCGCGGGCGCGGTCGAGGTGCGGTTGCAGGATGAAGCCGATTATCGCCACAAGGGGCGTCTGGACTTTACGGACAATGGCCTTGATCCCCGATCCGGCACGATCCGCGTCCGCGCGGTGTTCACCAATCCCGACATGTTCCTGACGCCCGGCATGTTCGGCAACATGCGCCTCGCCAATGGCGGCAAGGTCAATGCGCTGCTGATCCCGGACGAAGCGGTGCAGTCCGACCAGGCGCGCAAGACGGTGCTGGTCGTCGGCAAAGATGACAGCGTTTCCGCCAAGCCAGTCGAACTGGGTCCGGTGGTGGATGGCCTGCGGATTATCCGGGCGGGCTTGTCGCCGAGTGACCGGGTTGTCGTGACGAACCTTCAGTCGGCGATGCCGGGGGCGAAGGTCGCGACGCGGGCTGTGGCGATCAAGGCTTCGCCTGCGCCGGTGGCAGCCAGTGAGAGTGCCGCGCCGGCTGCTTCGCAGGCTACGTTCTAATCGCATAGCCCCTCCCTCCCAAGGGAGGGGTTGGGGTGGGGGCCTTCCCCCTGCGCCGCACTACCCGGCGAGCCCCCACCCCCGTCCCCTCCCCTGAAGGGGAGGGGCTTAAATGAGAGTTCCGCGATCTCCCCGAGGTCGCGCGCCCTTCTTCACGCCATCGAGGAACAGACCGATGCGCCTATCCCGTTTCTTCATCGACCGGCCGATCTTCGCCGCGGTCATCGCGGTGGTCATCACCGTGGTCGGCGCGCTGGCCTTCATCGGCCTGCCCGTTTCCCAATATCCCAACATCGTGCCGCCCACGGTCACGGTGTCGGCGCAATATCCGGGCGCATCGGCCGAGACCGTCGCATCGACGGTCGCCGCGCCGATCGAGCAGGAAATCAATGGCGTCGATGACATGCTCTACCAGAGCAGCCAATCGACGGGCGACGGCAAGGTCACGATCACCGTCACCTTCAAGGTCGGCACCGATCTGGACGAGGCGCAGGTGCTGGTCCAGAACCGGGTGGCCGTCGCCATCCCCCGCCTGCCCGAAGAGGTGCAGCGGCTGGGCGTGGTCACGCGCAAGACGACGCCCGACTTCCTGATGGTCGTCAATCTTCAGTCGCCGAGCGGCACATTCGACCGCAATTACCTGTCCAACTATGCGCTGACGCAGGTACGGGACAGGCTGGCGCGGCTGGATGGCGTGGGCGATGTGCGCCTGTTCGGATCGCGCGACTATGCGATGCGGATCTGGATCGATCCCGATCGCGCAGCAGCGTTGAACCTGACCGCTGGCGAGATTGTGTCCGCGCTCCGCTCGCAGAATGTGCAGGTGTCCACCGGCGCGCTGGGCCAGCCGCCCTATGATAAGGGTGAAGCTTTCCAGCTGGGCGTCGAAATGCAGGGCCGCCTGACCGAGCCCAAGCAATTTGCCGACGTCGTCATCCGCACCGATGCGGATGGCCGCCAGGTGCGCGTCGGCGACGTTGCCCGCGTCGAGCTGGGCGCGCAGGATTATGGCATCAACACCTATCTGTCCGGCACGCCCACGGTCGTGATCGCGGTGATGCAGCGCCCCGGCTCCAACGCGCTGGACGCGGCGGAGAAGGTGAAGGCGGAGATGGACGAACTGTCCAAGACCTTCCCCAAGGGCCTGGAATATAGCGTCATCTACAACCCGACCGAGTTCATCAGCCAGTCGATCGATGCGGTCTATCACACGCTGTTCGAGGCGGTGGTACTGGTCGTCCTCGTCATCCTGATCTTCCTGCAGAACTGGCGCGCGGCGATCATTCCGATCATCGCGATCCCCGTGTCGCTGATCGGCACGGCGGCGGTGCTGGCTGCGCTGGGCTATTCGCTCAACAACCTGTCGCTGTTCGGACTTGTCCTCGCCATCGGCATCGTCGTCGATGACGCGATCGTCGTCGTCGAAAACGTCGAGCGGAACATCGAACATGGCATGTCTCCGCTGGAAGCGGCGCGCACGTCCATGGACGAGGTGTCGGCGGCGCTGGTCGCAATCGTGCTGGTTCTGTGCGCCGTGTTCGTGCCGACTTTGTTCATCACCGGCATTTCGGGCGCTTTCTACCAGCAGTTCGCGGTGACGATTTCGACCGCGACGGTGATCTCGCTGATCCTGTCGCTCACCCTGTCTCCTGCGGCTGCGGCCTTGCTGCTGAAGCCCAAGCATGGCGACCATGACCTGGACGATGCGCCGCGCTGGCGCAGGGTTGGCGCGCGGGCGGCGGCGGGCTTCAACCGCGGCTTTGACCGGATGAGCGCTGGCTATGCCCGGCTGACACGCTTCCTGGTGCTGCGGCCCAAGAAGATGCTGCTGACCTATGCGGGCTTGATCGCCGCGACCATCGCCCTGTTCTGGGTGACGCCGGGCGGGTTCGTGCCGTCGCAGGATCAGGGCTATTTCCTGGCCGTGGTGCAGCTGCCCTCCGGTGCGTCCTTGGAACGCACGGACAAGGTGACGAAGGAGGTTGCGCAGAAGCTGCTGCCCATCAAGGGGCTGCGCGGCGCGGTGATGTTCGCGGGCTTCCATGGCCCATCGCAGACGCAGGCGCCCAACAGCGCCGCCATCTACTTCCCGTTCAACAGCTTTGCGGAACGGCAGAAGGAAGGCGTCACCTATGCGGGGATCATGGAGCAGGCGCACAAGGCGGTTGCGGGTTATGAAAAGGCGCGCATCCTGCTGCTGCCGCCGCCGACCATTTCGGGGCTGGTGCCGCCGGGCGGTTTCCGCATGCTGGTGCAGGATAAGGAGGAGCGCGGCTATACCGAGCTGAACAAGGTCGCGCAGGACTTCATCGGTAAGGCGAACCAAGCCCCCGGCCTGTCCATGGTCTATACGCTGTTCGATAATGCGACCCCGCGCGTCTTTGCCGATGTCGATCGCCGCAAGGCCGACCTGCTCGGCGTGCCGCCGGAACGCGTGTTCGAAGCGATGCAGGTCTATCTGGGTTCGGCCTTCGTCAACGACTTCAACCTGCTGGGGCGCACCTATCGCGTGACCGCGCAGGCGGATGCCGACCATCGCGGGACCGTTGCGGATATCGCGAACCTCAAGACCCGTTCCAACAGCGGGCAGATGGTGCCGATCGGTTCGGTGTCCACCTTCGAGGACAAGACCGGGCCCTATCGGGTGGTGCGGTACAATATGCTCCCGGCGGTGGAGGTCGATGGCAATAACGCGCCGGGCTACAGCACCGGCCAGGCGCTGACTACGATGGAGAAGCTGGCCGACGAGAGCCTGCCCGAAGGCTATGCTAGGGAGTGGACGGGCGTCGCCTATCAGCAGGTGATGGCGGGCAATACCGCCGGCATCGTGTTCGGCATGGCGGTGTTCTTCGTCTTCCTGGTGCTGGCGGCGCAATATGAAAGCCTGACGCTGCCGCTGTCGATCATCCTGATCGTGCCGATGTGCCTGTTCGCGGCCATGCTGGGCGTGAATTTGCGGGGGATGGACAATAATATCCTGACGCAAATCGGGCTGGTCGTGCTGATCGCTCTGGCGGCGAAGAACGCCATTCTGGTGGTGGAATTCGCCAAGCAAGCGGAGGAAGAACAGGGCCTGTCGCCCGTCGAGGCGGCGGTTCAGGCGGCGCAGACCCGGCTTCGCCCGATCCTGATGACCAGCTTCGCGTTCATCCTGGGCGCGGTGCCTCTGGTGATCGCGAGCGGTGCGGGGGCGGAGTTGCGGCAGGCGCTGGGCACGGCCGTCTTCTTCGGCATGACCGGCGTGACGGCCTTCGGCCTGCTCTTCACCCCCACCTTCTACGTCGTGTGCCGCGCGCTGGGCGACCGCTTTTCCCGCAAGGGTAAGGGCGACGCCGCCGCCGCGCTGCAGCCCGCCGAATAGGAGTATATGAGATGATGAAGACCCTCCTCCCCCTGCTGCTTGGCGCATCGGCTTTGACCGCTTGCGCTGCGGGACCGGACTATAAGGCTCCGGCGACGCCCAGCACCGCTGCGGGCGCGTTCATCGGGGCGGCGAGCCCGGCGGTGAGCGTGGCGCAGCCTGACGAGAACTGGTGGCGGCTTTATAATGATCCGGTGCTCGACGGGCTGGTGCAGGATGCGTTGAAGGCGAACACCGACATTCGCGTGGCTGTCGCGCGGCTGGAAAAGGCACGGGCGGGGCTGCGTGGCGCGCGGTCGGACAGGTTGCCACAGACGAGCCTCAGCGCGCAGCCGACTTACGGCCGCGCGTCTGCTGCGCAGACTCTGCCTGGGGCTGATCGGGAGAACTGGACCGTCGATGCGGGGCTGAACGTCGCCTATGAGGTGGACCTGTTCGGGCGGGTGAAGCGCAGCATCGAGGCGGCGAAGGGTGATGTCAACGCGGCGGCGGGCGATGCAGATGCAGTGCGCGTGGCGGTGGTTGCGGATACGGCGCGGGCCTATGTGGATGCGACCAGTTCGGCCGAACGCATCGCGGTGGCGGAGCAGGTCGTGGCGCTGCTGGACAAGAGCATCCGCATCACCAATGCGCGGTTCGAGGTTGGGCGTTCCGATCGGCTGGATGTGATCCGAACGACGGCGCTGCGAGACCAGCAGGCCGCACTCATCCCCAGCCTGATCGCGGATCGGGACAGCGCGCTGTTCCGGCTGGCGACGCTGACCGGGCGGACGCCGCAGGAACTGCCCGCGATCGTTCGCGATCAGAAGGTGACGCCGGGCCTGACGCAACCCATTCCGGTGGGGGACGGGCGCGCCTTGCTCGCCCGGCGGCCTGATGTGCGGGCGGCGGAGCAGCGGCTGGCCGCAGACACGGCGCGGATCGGGGTGGCGACGGCGGATCTATATCCGCGCATCACGCTGGGTGGATCGATCGGCACGACGGCGATCGGTGGCGGCGACATATTGGGCGGCGGGCCGCTGCGCTGGCTGCTGGGGCCGCTGATCAACTGGGCCTTCCCCAACCAGGAAGCCAATCGCGCCCGCATCGCCGCTGCGAAAGCGGACGCCAGCGGGTCGCTCGCGGCGTTCGACGGGACGGTGCTGCGCGCATTGGAGGAGACGGAGACCGCGCTGTCGGTCTATGCCAACGCACTGGAACGGCGCGACACGTTGAAAGCCGCGCGCGAGTCCGCCGATCGCGCGGCGCGGATCAGCCTGGCGCGGCAGCGGGAGGGCAGGATCGACTTCCTGACCGTGCTGGATGCGCAGCGCACGCTGGCGGCGGCGGAAAGCGACCTCGCGGCCGCCGATCGGGCCGTGGCCTTTGCGCAGGTCGATCTGTTCAGGGCACTGGGTGGCGGCTGGACCGCCAGCAGCTGACGCCCTTCAAGCCCCCAAGGCGGCGGAGGTCCCTTTTCTCTTGCCGCCTGGGGTACGCCCGGGCACAGCTCTTATAACCGCCGCCAGAGCGGATAATGAATGGAGCGAGAGAGAGGATGGCCGCGTTGCAGGAGGAAGCAGAACCCGGTGCGCATGCGCCCTATTCCGGAGGGGCGAGCGTCGTCGCCCTGGCGCTGGGCATCCCGATCCTCATCTCCATGCTCGCGCTGGCGATCGCGCCGGGCGTGTTGCAGATGGCGCAGGAATTTGGCGCGCTGACCGCCCAACTGGTGCTGACCCTGCCTGCGGTGGTGATGATCGTCGGCGCGGCTTTGGCGGGTTATCTGTCCGAACATTGGGGCCGGCGCGCGGTGATCGCGGCCTGTCTTGTCGTCTATGCGGTGGCGGGCGTCAGCGGTGGGCTGGCCCCCAGCCTGACGATGCTGGTCATCGCGCGCGTTGTCAGCGGCTTCGTGGGCGGGGTGCTGCTCACATCCGTCTATGCGGTGATCGGCGAATATTTTGAAGGCAGCAGGCGGGAGTCGATCCTGGGCTTCATGTCCACCGCCGCATCGATCGCCTCGCTCGCCCTGCTGGTCGTCATGGGCTATGTCGTCGAACGCTTTGGCTGGCGCGCGCCGTTCATGCTCTATGGCCTCAGCCTGCTGCTGCTTCCCTGCGCGCTCAAAGGATTGCACCGGGGCCTGTCAGCGGCGAGCATTTCGCTCAGTTGGCGGCCAGTGCTTCGCGGCTGGCCCTTCTACCTTCTGCTGACCAGCTACACGGTCGGCATGTATATGATGGTCATTCAGGGGCCGTTCCTGATGGCGGCAAAGGGCTTCACCGCCCCTTCGACCATCGGGCAGTTCATTGGCCTGTCCTCGCTCGTCGGCGCTTTATGCAGCGCCTTTTATGGGATGATGCGGCGCTGGCTGGGGTTCAGGCAGATGTTCATCCTGATTTCCCTCGCCATCGGCGTCGGCCTGCCGCTTGCCGCCTGGGCTCCGGCAGGCGGCTGGATCGTGCTTTCCATGATCGTCGTCGGGATCGGCATCGGCATCATAGAGCCGACCGTCGCTTCGGAACTGCTGCTGCGAACGCCCGAGCCACTGCATGATCGCGCGATGGGCGTGAATGTCGCGGCGATGTTCCTGGGCCAGTTCCTCAATCCGCTGCTGCTCGCCCCCGTTCGGGAGGCCTATGGGATCGCCTTCGCCTTTACAGCGGTGGGTGTCGTCTATCTGCTGGCGGCGGGCCTGTTCGCCGCCAGCCTGGGTCGTCGGCCCGCTCCGCTCCGGGCCGACGCCTGACGAGCTAATTCAAACCCCGAAGCCGCCCGACACGGATATATGCTGCCCGGTCACATAGGCGGCTTCGTTGGACGCGAAGAATACGCAGGCATGGCCGATTTCCTCCGCCGTGCCCCAGCGTTTCAGGCAGAGAAGGCGATGGGTGTTGTCCACCCACCGCTGATCAATCTGCCCGAGGCGGCTGAGCTCATGAAGCTGTCCCGCGTCGATCACCCCGACCAGGACGGAGTTGGCGCGGATGCCATAGCGGCCTTCTTCCTTGGCGATGCCCTTCACCAATTGCTCGTTCGATGCCTTGACCGCGACGGACATGCCATCGCGTGACGGCCACCAGTCATGCCCGGCGGACCCAAGCGTCACGAAACTGCCGCCGCCCTGTTCGCGCATATGCGGCACCACCGCCTGAACCACGGCGAAGAAGCCATGGACTTCGACGTCGAACGCATGCCGCCATTCGTCCATCGGCGTGGAGCTGAGATAACGCTGATTGACCAGCGGCCCGGCGGCCCACACGACGGTATGTATGCGGCCATGTTCGGCGATCGCTTCATCGATGACGGCGCGAACGTCATTCAGGTCGGTCACATCGGCCTGATGGATGCTGACATGGCGGCCATGTTCCCGCGCCGCCGACGCCACCTCTCCCGCGCGCTTTTCATTGCCGCGATAGACGATGGCGATGTCGGAGCCCTGCTGCGCGAATATGCGCGAAATGCCGCTGCCGATGCCTCCGCTGCCGCCGAACAGCAGCGTGCAGCCTTTTTCAAATGTAGCCAAGAAACTCTCCCTATCTTGCCTTGCTGCGCCATTCCGACGTCAGCTCTCCAATGTCGAACGGCCGCACCATCATCAGCACGCCGCTCCATTCGCGGCCTTCCAGCCGCGCGGCTTCCTCCTGCTCGCCGATCACATGAATGTCGTCGCGCAGCGCCTCGAACAGAGCATGCACCCTGGCCCTCCCGGCCTCGCTCAACGACACCATGTCGGACATGTAAAGCGCCTCGGGCGATCCGAAATCCAGCGACATGAAGAGCGGCTTCACCGTCCGTTCGAACGCCATGGACAAGGGACCGCCGCGCCGCCAGCGCACCGCGCGCCGCATCTTTGACCGGATGCGCCCCCGCGCAGGCGCTTCAATCAGGCTTAGCCGTTTAAGGCGCTCCAGATGGCTTTCCAATCGGTCGGCGGGCAGGCCGAACTCCTGTTCGAGATCCTGCCGCTGCGCGCCGTGGAGGATGGCGAAGAAGACCAGCGCCAGGCCCCGGTCTGCGGCCAGAACCCGCTCCTGCGCCAGGGTGAAGCTTTCCTGCTGATCATCGCCGCGACCCACCAGATCGCGCATGTCGAGATCGGCGATCGCGCAAATCTCGTCCAGCCGGTCGAGCGTCAGCCCCTCACCCCGCAGCCATCGCCATATGGTCGGTTCCGCCACCTCCATCTGTCTGGCGAGACTAGCCACCCGGATCCCCCTTGCCTTCAATTCCCGCCTCAGTTCGAGCAGGATGGTAGCGATGCCGGGACGGCGCGTCTGTGGCATTTTTCAGGAGCCTATCTTTTGGTGATCGGGTGCGATCATATCATGATAGTACAATTCAGAAGCAGATTGCACTGCTTTCAACGGACAGGCAGTTTCCCCCCACAGATTGGCTGAGCGATGCAGCCATTTTAGGAGAGGGTTATGGCGACCACCGCTGAATATAATCTGGGCGAATTCACCTTCCCGCGCGGCTGGCTGATGGTGGCGCGCGCGTCCGATGTGACCGGATCGCCGACCGCATTGCGGATGCTGGGCCGGGAATTGGTCATCTATCGCGGCGAGTCCGGCCGGATCGTGCTGCTCGACGCCTATTGCCCGCACATGCAGGCGCATCTGGCGGCGGAGCAGACATCCGGCGCGGCGGCCCACAGGATCGAAGGGGATTCCATCCGCTGCCCCTATCATAGCTGGCGGTTCGGTCCTGACGGCAAGTGCGACCATATCCCCTATTATGACGGCAAGATCCCGCCCGCCGCCAAGGTGCGCGCCTATCCGGTCGAAGAGCGTTTCGGCTGCGTCTTCGCCTGGCATGATCCGGAGGAAGGCGCGCCTGACTATGCGCTGCCCGCCCTGCCCGAATGGGATGATCCGCAGTGGATGCGCGGGGAGTATGACGACCTCGGCATGCTGAACGTCCATCCGCAGGAGATACTCGACAATCTGGTCGATACCCGGCACTTTGGGCCGATCCATGGGCAGAAGCTCGCCTATTTCGACTCGGTGTTCGAAGGGCCGATCGGCAAGCAGATTTCCGGCGGCGGGCATGAAACCCTGACCAGTGAAAGCGGGGTGCTGGACGTCGATGCCTTCTACACTGGCCCTGGCATCCTGGTCGCTCGCTATTCGGGCGAGACGGACGCTGTCCAGATCATCTGCCATACGCCCAAGGAAGATGGCGTGACGCAGGTTTGGCACAGCATCGTGACGCGCGCGCTCAACACGCCGCCGACTGCCGAGGACGCCGAACTGCGCACGCAATATCATGCGGCGGGTCTGGCCGCCTTCTCCCAGGATTTCGCGATCTGGCGCACCAAGGGCCCCGCCTTCAACATCCTGCGCCTGCCCACCGACGGCCCCTTCCACCGCAGCCGGGCTTGGTATCGCCAATTCTATAATCCGCGCGACAAGGCGGCGGAGTTTCAAGCGCGCGCCAATGGGGTGCATCATACCAGCGGCATGGCGCCCGCACCCCATTTGCAGGCCGCCGAATAAGCGAACGGATAACGTAAGAAAGGAAGAGAATGAGCAGGGCATTTCCTGAAGGTGCTGTCGCCGTGTTTGGCGGCAGTGGGGGGATCGGCAAGGGCGTCGCGCTGGAATTCGCCAAGGCGGGCACGGACGTCGCGATCTTCTACCGTTCCAAGAAGGACAGCGCGGAAGCGGCGGCCGAAGAAGTCCGCGAGCTGGGCCGCAAGGCGAGCATCCATCAGGCCGACGCGCGCAACTACGAAGAATTGGAAGCCGGCTTCGGCAGCGCGGTGGAGGCGCATGGCCGCGTTCACAGCATCGTTTGGGGCGCTGGCCCCATCGTGGCGCAGGTCAACATCGCCGACTGGTCGCTGGAACAGTTCCGCGCGTCGATGGAGATCGAGGCGTTCGGCTTTTACTATGCCGTCCGCATCGCCATCCCGCATTTCCGGGCGAAGGGCGGCGGCTCCTTCGTCCATTTGGGGTCGGCGGGCCATGACTGGTGGCCGCATCTCGACGGCCTGTCCGTCGCGCCCAAGGCGTGCAATGAATCGCTGATCAAGGGCATCGCCAAGGAAGAGGGCGTGCACGAAATCCGCGCCAATAGCGTGCTGGTGGGCGTGATCGACGCGGGCCAGTTCAAGGTCGGCCAGCAGGAAGGCTATTTCGACGCCGAGTGGGAACGCAACGTCAAGGCGATGCTGCCCATCAAGCGCTGGGGCCTGGCCGAAGATATCGGCAAGGCGGCCGTGTTCCTGGCGTCGGACGACGCCAATTACGTCACGGGCCAGACGATCTCGGTCGCCGGAGGCTTCGGTGTCTGACGTGGCAAATGGGGGTGGATCGATCCATCCCCATGGCTTTTCGATAGACGAGGTGCGCGATCGCGTGGCGCTCCAGCACCTCGTCACCGCTTACGGCCATGGCATCGACCGGCGCGACTATCGCCTGCTGAGGTCGCTCTACCATGAGGACGCGATCGACGATCACAGTCCCTATTATTGCGGACCGGCGAGCGGCTTCATCGACTGGTTGCCGGAGATGCTGGCGACCTGGGCCGCAACATCCCACGCGATGCTGAACATGCTGTTCCTGCTGGACGGCGACCGCGCGGAGGGCGTCATCACCGCCCGTGCCTGGCATCTGACGGCGGATGGAAGCCGCGAGTTCATCGCCTGGGGCCGCTATGCCGACCGCTATGAAAAGCGCGACGGCGTCTGGCGCTTCGCACACCGCTTCTTCATCCTCGATTCTACCGAGGAACGGGCGGTGGAGCCGCAGGACAGTTTCGGCACTGAAGGGGTCGAGACGGGCCGGGCAGGTGCGGACGATCCGCTATACCGCCGACTGCCGATGTTCAGCGTCGATCGTCGGCAGGATTGAGGCCGATCAGCTTGTCGCGCCGCCGGAAGACAGGTGCGCGCTGATGCCGTTCAGGAATATGCCGGTCACCAGCCTGGCATGATCGGCCATTTCCTGATCCGTCATGGGATCGCCGCCGAACAGCAGGCGGCGTTGCCATTCCCCGAAGGCCATGACGACATATTGCTTGGCGAGGCTGCGGCTTTGGGACGGGGCGACGCCTTCGGCTTCCAGCAATTCGGCGACGGGGCTGACCTGATGCCGTTCGAACTGGAATCGGGCGATCTGCCGCAGTTCGTCAAACTCGCCGCTTTCCCGGTAGATGAGGCGCGCGATGCGCGTGCTGCGGGTGGTGCATAGCTGCCGCTGCATTTCGGTGGCGTAGGTGATGAGCTGCGTATGCAGGTCGCCCTTCAAATCCGGCAGTTCCGGCCGGATCTGCGCACCGGAATGTTCAAGGCAGGCTTCGAACAGCGCGAGCTTGTCGGGGAAGTGATTGTAGAGCGTGCGGCTCGACACCTGCGCCTTTTCCGCAATGTCGCGCAGCGACGCGGCATGAAATCCGGTCCGTGCAAATTCGTTGAGCGCCACGAGGATCAGGTTGTTGCGCTTCTGTTCGGCCACCTCTGGCGTTGGGCGGCCTGCCCGCCTTTTGATGCTCTGTCCGTCCATATTCTGCCTCGATGCGCAGCAAAGGCGTAAATAGCAAGCCCGACCGCTGTTGACCAATTACACATGTAAGTGTAATTCGATGACATCGAGTCTGCGAACAAGCAAAATAGGAGAGACAGGATGCACGCACCGGCCATGAATGCGCATTCGAAGATCGACGCCGCGATCGACGCGCTTGACCCCACCATGGCGCTGATGGCGCTGATCCAGATCACCGGCGACCGTACGTTGCTGCACCACTATTGGGACGCGATCGACGGGCGGCAGGAAGAACTGATCGAGACGTTCGTCGATATTCATGCGCATGAAGAGCGACCGACGATCGATCCTGCTGTAGCCAACGAAATCCGCGAACGGCTACGCGCGGCGGTGAAGGCGGAAAAGCCAGCCGTCATGCCGCAGATCGACATGCCGATGTTCCGCAGGATGAGCCGGCTGCTGCTGGGCAAGGATCTGCCGGAAATGTCGGTGGACGTCGCTTTCCAACATGCCGGCTTCACCACCGATACGCGCGTGCGCAAGGCTACGGACGTGCCTCCGGCCGATTTCAAAGTGCTGGTCGTGGGCGCAGGCATGATGGGCATCAACGCCGCGATCAAGCTGCAGCAGGCGGGTTTCGATTACACGGTGCTGGAGGCGCTGGACAAGGTCGGCGGTAACTGGCTGACCAACACCTATCCGGGGGCTGCGGTCGATACGCCGAGCCGCATCTATTCCTTCTCCTTCGAACCCAATGCGTCCTGGACCCAATTCTATCCGCGCGGTCCTGAATTCCTGTCTTACCTCGACCGCGTCACCGACAAATATAATCTGCGCGACCGTATCCAGTTCGGAACCTGGGTCGAAGGCGCGGAGTGGGACGAGGCGCGCAAGATCTGGACCGTGAAGGCGGTACGGAACGGCAAGGCCGAAACCTATGAGTGCAACGTGCTCATCATGGCAGTGGGGCCGAACAACAATCCCAACTATCCGAAGGTCAAGAATCTGGACTCGTTCAAGGGTCCGGTGATCCACTCCGCCGCCTGGGATCATAGCGTCGACCTCACCGGCAAGAAGGTCGTGCTGGTCGGCACCGGCTGTTCGGGCGTGCAGGTCGCGACCGCGATCGCCGACAAGGTGGGTGAGCTGATCATCGTCCAGCGCCAGCCGGAACATATCATCCCCAATCCGCAGGCCCATGCGCCCGTGGGCGAACTGGAACGCTGGGCGATGGAATATATCCCCTTCATCGCGCAGTGGAAGCGGCTGCAGAGCCTGCACAGCCAGATGCGCGACATGCACGGCATGATCATGAAGGACGAGGAATATGCCGCAAAGACTGGCGGCTTCGGTCCGATCAACGACGGCATGCGAATGATGTGCGAAGGCTATCTGAAGAGCCATTTCCCCGACAATCCGGAAATGGTCGAACTGCTGACGCCCAATTTCCCGGTTTTCGCCAAGCGCCCGATCCTGGATTGCGGCTTTTACGACACGCTCAAGAAGCCCAATGTTTCGATCGTGCGCGGCGAACTGGCGGAGGCTGATGCGGACGCGGTGATCCTGAGCGATGGCACCCGCATCGAATGCGACGTGTTGCTGCTATCGACCGGCTATGAACTGCATTTCGGGCGGCAGTTCGACATTCGCGGGACCGGCGGCAAGACGCTGAACGACGCGTTCGATCCGCACCCCTTCTCCTATGAAGGCATGCTGATCACGGGCTTTCCGAACTTCGTGTTCATGGGCGCGCCCTACAGCTATCTGGTCGCCAATCATGCCGTCGTCAGTGAGCAGCAGGTCCATTATATCGTCGAACTGCTGCAATGGATGGTGGACGATCATCTGTCGTCCTTTGACGTCTCGCAGGAGGCGACGCAGGCATTCATCGACGATGTCGATACGAACCTGGCGAAGACCGCATGGGTTCAGTGCGGCAGCGCCCATGGCTATTATCGCGACAAGGGCGCGCATGGGCAGAAGAAGGTGATCCTGGCCATCCCCCGCCATAATTCGCGCATCTGGCACGATCTGCGTAGTCCACGCGAAGAGGATTTCAACGTCACGCGCAAGGACGGGGACGCCCCGGTTGCGCAGCGCGACATGGAAATGCTGACGATCTGACCAAGAACGTCATCCACGCACAAAGAGAGAAAGAGGAAGCACAATGGCTGATCAGATTGCCCCCGCATCCAATCATGGAATGTCCTACATCTTCGCGAAGACTTTCGTGCATGACCTGGACGCCATGGCGAAATTCTACGAAGCGGTGCTGGGGGTCGTTCCCAACAATCGTCACAAGGACAAGATGCTGGGCCGGGAGATCGACGAGATCACCTATCGCCCATCCTATGCGGGCGGCCCGGCGCTGACTCTGATCAAATATCTGGATTCGACCGGCCCATCGGCGAATGAAGCGGTGCAGGGATTCCTTTCGCAGGATCTTGAGGCGACCGTCGAGCGGGCGCTGGCCGCCGGGGGCAGCGTGCCTGAACCCATTCGCGAAATACCCGACTTCGGCATTCGGGTCGTCTTCATTCTCGACCCCGAGGGGCATGTGAATGAAGTCGTCCAGATGCTATCCTGATCCTTATCCTTCATCCGGAGACTTAAGATGCTTCGTGATCTTGCCGAGAAATTCCGTCCCGTCGCTCCACCGCAGCTGATCGACGACGCCTACAGCAGCGACCAGCATGCGCGGTTGTTGCAGGTGGTGCGGGACAATGGTCCCTGGCCGCTCATCATGGCCGAGAACTTCAAGACGCCCGAAGAGGTGATCGCCACGACTTCAGGCGCGGGCAAGCAACTGCCCGAGGGCGTCAAGTTGACCTGGGACATGATCGGGCTCAATCCCGTGTTCCGCGGCTATCTGGCGCGCGGGGGCACCTGCTTCTATCCCGAGGTCGAGGATTGCTATTATAATTCGCGCTTCCTGGAACTCGTCCGCAATTATTGGAACTGCCAATATGCGGAGCCGGAGACTTTCCTGTTCAACATCCAGGGGCCGACGCCCATCGGCGGACCGCCGCATCTGGACGGGACGGTGTTCCGCGGCCTGACGATGGAAAATACGCCGCTCTGGCTGCTGCTGACCATGGCGAAGTCCTGCCTGTTCGATCGCTGGCGGTCGAAGAAGGGGCAGGTCATCGCCTGGTATTACAAGGGCAAGATCGGCGGCGGCTTCAACTGCTGGCCCAATGGGCCGAGCGGCGAGCCGTTCCAGATCAACGCGCCCATGTGGGGCCGCGCGGTGGTGGTCGAGAATGAAATGATGTTCCACCATGGCCAGGCAACCGGCCCGTCCGCGCTGCGCAAGCCGCAGGGCCTGGACATCAGCTCAACCTTCGGCGCCGATCCGCAGGACCCGACCGGATGGCAGATCGAAACCTTTGGCAAGGTCAACCAGAAGGTGCCCGAGCAGGAGATGCGCTTCCTGGTCCATTGGGGCGCGCGGCTGTTCAAGGACATGGATGATTTCAAGCTGACCTACGACCACCGCGACGACATCACGCATGACATGGCGATCAACATGCTGATCGACGACATGAAGAAGCGCGGCGTGCAGTTTGAAGTGCCGACCGATCCGATGAACGACAATGGTTTCGTGGGCCTGCTCGCCCGCGCCTATGACATTGGCGGTCCTGCCAACATCCCGGCCGACGCGATGGACGAGGCGGCCTGATAGACGAAATCCCACCGCGGGCGCCAAAATCCAGGGGCGCTCGCGGCAGGTAAGATGGGCGGGTCCGGTCGTCAGGCAGCGAACTGGTTCATGGTGTTGTGAACGCCGCCCGCCTTGAGCGCGGCTTCACCGGCGAAATATTCCTTATGATCATCGCCAATGTCTGAGCCCGACATATTCTGGTGCTTCACGCAGGCAATGCCATCACGAATTTCCGTGCGCTGGACCCCGGCGACATAGCCTAGCATCCCCGCCTCCCCGAAATAATCGCGGGCGAGCGCATCGGTGCTGAGCGCCGCAGTGTGGTAGGTCGGCAGCGTGATCAGGTGGTGGAAGATGCCAGCCCGCGCCGACGCATCCTTTTGGAAGGTGCGGATCTTCTCGTCCGCTTCGGCGGCGAGTTCGGTCTGGTCATATTCCACGCTCATCAGCCGGGCGCGGTCATAGGCTTCGACATTCCTGCCTTCGGCGGACCAGCGGTCGTAAACCTGCTGACGGAAGTTGAGCGTCCAGTTGAAGGACGGGGAATTATTATAGACCAGCTTCGCGTTCGGGATGACTTGCCGGATGCGGTCCACCATCGATGCGATCTGATCGATATGCGGCTTCTCCGTCTCGATCCACAGCAGGTCCGCGCCATTCTGCAATGAGGTGATGCAGTCGAGCACGCAGCGGTCAGCGCCGGTGCCTTCGCGGAACTGATAGAGGTTGGAGGGGAGCCGCTTGGGCCGCATCATCTGGCCGTCGCGGACGATCAGCACATCGCCTTCCCTCGCCGCTCCGCTGGTGACGGGCTCGCAATCGAGGAAGCTGTTATATTGGTCGCCCAGATCTCCTTTTTCCCGGACGAAGGCGATCTGCTTGGTCAGGCCCGCGCCCAGCGAGTCAGTGCGGGCGACGATGATGCCGTCTTCGACCCCCATTTCCAGGAAAGCGTAACGGCAGGCGCGGATCTTCGCCAGAAAGTCCTCGTGCGGGACGGTGACCTTGCCGTCCTGGTGGCCGCACTGCTTTTCATCGGAAACCTGATTTTCGATCTGCAACGCGCAGGCGCCCGCCTCGATCATCTTCTTGGCGAGCAGGTACGTCGCCTCGGCATTGCCGAAGCCCGCATCTATGTCCGCGATGATCGGGACAACATGGGTTTCATAATTGTCGATCGCATGGGACAGGCGCTGAGCCTCGACTGCGTTGCCGCTATCCCGCGCCCGGTCGAGATCGCGGAACAGGAGGCTCAGCTCCCGCGCGTCCGCCTGTTTGAGGAAGGTGTAAAGCTCGTTGATAAGGGCCGGCACGCTCGTCTTTTCGTGCATCGACTGGTCGGGCAGCGGGCCGAACTCACTGCGCAGCGCAGCGACCATCCATCCCGACAGATAGAGATATTTGCCCTTGGTCGAGCCGAAATGCTTCTTGATGCTGATCATCTTCTGCTGGCCGATGAAGCCGTGCCAACAGCCGAGCGACTGGGTGTAAGCGGAAGGATCGGCATCATAGGCGGCCATGTCCCGGCGCATGATCCCGGCGGTATAACGAGCGATGTCGAGCCCGGTCCTGAAGCGGTTCTGCAACCGCATGCGTGTCACGGCTTGCGCGTCTATCGCGCTCCAGGGCGCGCCATTGCCCTTGATCATCTCCGCCGCCGCAGCGACGTCACCCTGATAAGTCATTCGCTTTTCCTCCCGACCGATCTTGAATTCAACCCCTCTCGCTGGGCGCGACGCGGCCCAGGCGATGATAGAGATGGGCGAATTTGATCGAGGCGGGCTGGTCCCGGACCTCATTCAGATAATGGGCGACCGCTTCGCGAAGCAGCGAGAAATCCTCCGTCGAAAAGACCGCACGTGCGCGCTGTTGTTCATTGTTCATGTCCATGTCTCCTGTCATCGCTTCAGTTCGCTGAAGCCTATGGAGCGGTAGTGCCGCATATGCGCAGGGCGCGGAATGGCTATGAGAGCCGCAAAGTCACAATTGACATTGAACATGTTGTGAAGTTTTGACAGAATGTCTTTCATGAAGACAGCCGCCGAACGGAAACTCTATCTCGGTCCCAAGCTGCGGCTGCTGCGCCGCGAGCTGGGCCTCAATCAGTCGCAAATGGCGGAGGAATTGGGCGTCAGTCCCAGTTATCTCAATCATCTGGAGCGCAACCAGCGGCCCCTGTCCGCCCAGATGCTGTTGCGGTTCGCCCAGACCTATGACCTGGACATTCGCGAATTCGTGTCAGGGACGTTGCCCGATGCGGCGAGCGGACTGATGGAAATCTTCTCCGACGCGCTGCTCCGCGACATCGGCGTTCCGCGCGACGAGGTGAACGAGATCGCGGAAAATTACCCCGGCGCGACGGAAGCGATCACGCGGCTCTATCGCGCGATCACGGATTTGCGGCGCTTGCCCGAAGCGATCAATCAGGCGGGCGGCCATTCCCGGACCAGCAGCGCGATCGATTGGCTGCGGGATTTCGTGCATGAGAACAGCAATCACTTCTCCGCGATCGACGCTGCGGCGGAAACGATCGCGGGCGCTTTGCCTGACGAGCCTGCCGAATTGTTCGTCGCCTTGCGGCAGCGGCTGGAACGGGATCATGCCGTTTCGACGCGCATCGTAAATGATAAGGCGATGGCGGGAGGGCGGCGTTTCTATGACTTCCACAGGCGGCGGCTGATGATTTCCGACCGGCTGCCCGCGTCGGGGCGCCTCTTCGCCGCCGCATTCCAGATCAGCATGATCGAGATGGAAAAGCCCATAGCGGACATCATCGAGCGGAGTGCGCCCGACGGCGAGACGCGCCCGCTGTTGCGCACGATGCTGACCAACTATGCCGCCGCTGCGCTGATCATGCCCTACGCCCGTTTCCTGAGCGCGGCGGAGGAAAGCCGCTATGACATGGACCTGTTGCAGCGTCGTTTCGGGGCGTCCTACGAGCAGACCGCGCACCGGCTGACGACTCTGGCCCGCAGTGGAGAGCGGGGCGTGCCCTTTTTCCTGCTGAAGGTGGATATCGCGGGGACCATTTCGAAGCGCTTCGCGGGGGAGGGCATGCCGCTGGCGCAATTTGGCGGCGGTTGCCCGCGCTGGAACGCCTGGCGTGCGTTTCATATGCCCGAGCGCAGCGTGGCCGATATCGTCGAAATGCCGGACGGTGAGCGCTACATGACTTTCACGCGAGCCGTGCCCCATTCGCTCGATCCGCAGGCCAAGTCGGTCCAGGCGATCGCGCTTGGCTGTCATGTGAAGCATGCTGCGCGCCTCATGGCTGCCGACATGCTGCCGGATCAGCCGAACCTGATCGGCCCGGCCTGTCACATCTGCCCGCGCGTAGCGTGCCCTGACCGCGCCTTGCCGCCGATCACCCGGTCGCTCGCGGTCAGCCAGTATCAGAGGGGGCCGACGCCCTACCCCTTTCAGCAGGTTTGAGGCGAAGGGTAGTCACCAGACCTTTTCCGTAACAGGCTGGCCGTTGGTCGAACGAATGTCCGGAACCATGTAGCTCGCCGACGCTTCCTCTGTCCGGGTTCGCAAGCCGATCACGCCAAGGAGGCTGTCCATGCCGACGAAGATTTCCAGATTTCAGATTGACGGTAGCGGCGAAGATTATCTGCTGACGTTCGAAACAGAGGACGGCAACTCCATCGAGTTGGCCGCCAGTTATGAGCAGCTGGACCTGATCGCTGAAGCCATCGACGCCCAGTTGGACAGCGACGAAGAGGATGCGTTGGGCGTGGATGCTGAAGAGGACTGATCATGAGCCAGACGATCGAAAAACGGTTCGCAACGCGGGCGGAGGCGGACAGCGCCGTCGAATTGCTGGTCCAGGAACATGGGGTTGAGCGAAGCGACATCTTCATCGCCGCTGACGGACCGGAAAACAGCGTGGGCGAAGATGTGAGCGGAGGAGACGCGCCTGCTCCGCTAGAAGAGGGGCGAGAGGACGCGCCGCTCAATTCGCCGGTCCTTGTGTCTGTGGACGTCAATGATGATGCGAAGGCGCCCACCATCGAAGCCGTGCTGGCGGAACGCTCAGGCTACTAACCTGCCAGCGGAGGTCATCATGGTTTTAGGATCCGCAATCTTTCTTCGGGATTGATGTCGTTCTGCAGATAATTTGGGTTAAACTCTCCGGCCGCCGTCAATCCGGCCCAATCCTCAACGACGACCTCCCTTCGGCGCACATCGACAAGCCCGTCTTCACGAAGGGACCGCAATATGCGGTTCACATGGACGCTCGTCAGTCCTGTCGCGTCCGCGATCTGCATTTGTGTGACCAGGAAAGGAAAGGTGAAGGAATCCTGATCGACCGGTGCGTTCAGCCTTACCGCCATTTCGCACAACAGGTGGGCGATCCGGATTCTGGCCTGACAGCGTCCGACATTGACCACCCATTGCGAAAGGATGGCGGCGTCCACCATGCAGTCCCGCCACAACGCCTCGGCCAAGGCAGGGTGCTGCGCGGTAGCTGCGCGAACGGCGCTATGGGGAATGCTCAAGATGGTGGCGACGGACAGCGCCTGGAGCGCGGACGTCGCTTGCGGCTGAACGACGGAATGGAGGTTGGCCATGTCGCCGGGAATGTGGATCGCCGTGATCTGCCGCGATCCTTCGGAATTCTGATCGAAGCGCCCGACCATGCCGGAGACGATCAAACTCACATGATCGACGGTTTCGCCCAGCCCGACAAAGTCGTTGTTGGCATGGACCTGAGATGCATGGGTGGGCAGGCTGAGGATCGCCTGCTGTTCCTGCCGCGTCAGCACTGAACGACAGGTAAGCCGTTCAAGAAACGGCTGAAGATTTCTTCCTTCGGAGCGGAGCATGGCTTGCGTCCATCTTCGCAAGCGGGAGCACATATCCACTCTCAGCCACCGGAGCCTGCGGCAAATTAACCGGTGATAAGACCTCAATAACCTGGATGAACAAAAGTTGCAGCGAAATCTGACTCACATGGATCAAGACATCTTGATTGGGGCACATGCGGACGCGGCCGATATCTTCGCCGGGAGGGAAACTCGGCCGATCCCAATGGGTTTGCTCGTGGAAGAACCACATCCGTTTTAGGCGGCATTTGGAGAGCAGTGAATGAATATCGCCTGGGTTGCTACCCGGCTGGCGGATGTGATGGAGGACGGCAACCTCCTTTATCTGGCCGATGACGATCAACAGGCCGAACGGCTGGCTGCAGCGCTGTCTGCCTTGATGCCTGACACTCAGGTCATATTCCTGCCCTCCAGCGACACATTGCCGGGCGACAGCGCGCCAGCATCCCCGGCCAATGTGGGTCAGCGGATCGCGGCGCTGCACCTGTTGCGCTGCACGGCCGAGGCATCCAACCCGGTCGTCCTGGTCATGAGCGGCGAAGCGGCTGCGCGGGGCTATCCGCCGCCGCACGCCTTCGATATTTCCCCGCCCACGCTTCGCCTTGGCGATCCGCTGACGCTGGCCGAACTGGCGGATCAGCTGACGGAAATCGGCTATTTTCCGGACGACCGGGTCGATGAGCCCGGCGAGATGGCGATCCGGGGCGAAGTTGCCGATATCTTTCCCGCCGACGCGGGAACGCCGGTTCGGGTCGAACTGGCGGAAGGCAAAGTGGCGAGCCTGCGCGCCTATGATCCCATCAGCCAGCGGACCATCGAGGAGCTGGAGTGCATCGCGATTGGCCGAGCGGCGGAACCGTCGGCGGACCAGCTGGTCACGATCCTTGCCCATCTGCGGGCTGGGAAGGTCGGCTATTCGGCGAAGGCGGAAAAGCGCCGCCAGCGCTTCCTTGCCCTGGCCGCCGAGGCGAAGGGACGGGATGACCGCGCGCCTCAAGAAGAGTGGGACGAGGCGCTGGCACAATGGGAGTTGGTCACGCAGGACCCGCCAGGCGAAGTCCCGCGCTTTGCGGAGCAGCGGTCGCCGCTCGCCGCATTCGGGCGCTTCGCCCAGCCACTGCTGGAGGCGGGACGAGCGTTCATCCTGGCGGGCAGCGAGCGAGATTTGCGCTTCTTGCGAAGCAAGGTGCAGGCGAAATTGGGCAGGGAACTGGCCGAACTGTCGAACTGGCGGGAAGCGGTGGAACTACCCTCCGGCGGCGCGGGGATGATGCGGTTGCCTGCCGATGCGGGCTTTACCGATGACCGCCAATTGCTTGTTGCCGCCGCAGACCTGCTGGGCAGCCGTGCGCGCATCGAAGACGTGGCGGCGAGCGCCCTTCCCGCCTGGAATGATGCCGCGACGCAGGTCCAGCTGGGCGATGTCGTCGTTCATGAAGATCATGGCGTCGGCATCGCGCTGGGCCTGGAAATCGCGCCGGGAGAGGACGGCGCTGACACCGAGATGATCGCGATCGGCTATGCGGGCGGAACGCGGCGGCTCGTCCGCATCGCCGACGCGCATCGCATCTGGCGATATGGATCGGACCCGGACGCGGTGACGCTCGACAAGCTCGACAGCTCTTCATGGGAGAAACGCCGTGGCGAGATAGAGGCGGCCGTGGCGGACACCGCGCGGGGGCTTGCCGAAATGGCCAAGGCGCGTGCGGAGGCCAGCTCGCCCGAGATGATTCCGGATGATGCCGCCTATGAGCGGTTCGCGAGCGGTTTTCCCTTCAACGAAACGGCGGATCAGGCGCGAGCCATCGCTGCCGTCCGTGACGACATGGCGAGCGGGCGGCCGATGGACAGGCTGGTCGTCGGCGATGTCGGCTATGGCAAGACGGAGGTTGCCCTGCGCGCGGCAGCCATCGCGGCGCTCAGCGGGTATCAGACGATCGTCGCGGCACCGACGACCGTGCTGGTCCGCCAGCATCTGGAAAGCTTCACCGCACGGTTCAAGTCAGTCGGCATCAAGGTCGCAAGCCTTTCCCGCCTGTCGACGCCTGCCGAAAAGCGCGCGGTGAAGGCGGGGCTGGCGGACGGATCGATCAGCGTCGTCATCGGCACCGGCGCGGTGATGGGCAAGGGCGTCAGCTACGCGAAGCTGGGGCTAGTGGTGATCGATGAGGAGCAAAAATTCGGGGCGGCCGACAAGAAGAAGCTGCGCGGCTCTGCTGATATGCATCTGCTTGCGTTGAGCGCGACGCCGATCCCTCGGACGCTTCAGTCCGCCTTGGTCGGGCTGCAGCAGATATCGGTCATCGCAACGCCGCCCGCGCGCCGCCAGCCGATCCGCACCAGTCTGGGCAGCTTCGACGATGCCCGTGTGCGCACGGCGTTGATGCGGGAACATGGCCGTCGCGGCCAGAGCTTCGTCGTCGTGCCGCGTATCGAGGATATGGAGCCGCTGAAAGAGCGGTTGAACAGGCTGGCGCCCGACCTTTCGATCGTGATGGCTCATGGCAAGATGCCTGCCGCACAGATTGACGAGACGATGGTCGGTTTCGCCGATGGCAAGGGCGACGTCCTGCTCGCAACCAACATCATCGAGGCGGGGCTGGACGTGCCCCGCGCCAACACGATGATCGTTTGGCGGGCGGATCGGTTCGGCCTGGCGCAACTGCACCAGCTGCGCGGGCGTGTCGGACGGGGCAATCGCCGGGGACAGATATTGCTGCTGACCGACAAGGAAGGCGCGATCGCAGAGCGGACGGTGAAGCGGCTGCGGGCGCTCACCGCGTTCGACCGGTTGGGCGCGGGCTTCGAGATCAGCGCGCGCGATCTGGACATGCGGGGCGCGGGCGATCTGCTGGGTGACGCCCAGGCGGGGCATGTGAAGCTGATCGGAGTGGACCTTTACCAGCATATGCTGAGCGCCGCGATGCGACAGGCCCGCGGCGAGGAGGATGAGCGGTGGATGCCCGACATTCACGCAGGCGCTGAAGGCTATCTGCCCGAAGAATGGATACCGGACCCGTCCATCCGCCTCAGCCTCTACATTCGCCTGGCCCGTCTGACCGAGGCATCCGAGATCGACATTTTCGAAGAAGAATTGCTCGACCGCTTCGGAACCCTTCCCGAACCTGCGGAACGTCTGCTGGCGCAGGCGCGCTTGCGGTCTAGCGCGAAAGACGCGAAGATCATGCGCATCGATGTGGGCCACGCCGGCGTGGCGCTGACGCCCCATGCGGACAATGACGCGGATTTGTCGCAAGCTGGTCTGGAAGCCAAAAATGGCCGATGGCTGCTGCAGGCTCCGGCGGATGCTCAACCTCCGTTGGAGCGCGCGATCATGGTGCTGGACAGGGTTGCGGGCTAGGATAGGCGGACGAGGCGCCAAATGTCTTATCAGGATCTGGAAGCGGCTCTGCCTGAACTGCTGCGCAGATTTTACGGCCGTGTGCGGCAGGACGATCAGCTTGGGCCGATTTTCAACGCGGCCGTGCATGACTGGGACGAGCATCTGGCGCAGATCGCCGATTTTTGGTCGTCGGTGATGCTGGGAACGGGCAGGTACAAGGGAAACCCGGTGGCCCGCCACCTGCCGCATGCAGCGCAGATCGACCGGGCCAAGTTCGACCGCTGGCTTGAGCTTTGGCGGGAAACCACAGAGGATATGCTGCCGCCCGCTCCGGCGGCTGCGCTGCAGGCGAAGGCGGGGAAGATCGCCGAAAGCCTTATGCTGGCGATGCAGTTCCCCTCCCCTGCTCAACGGGCGATGATGGTAAAAGAGAAGGAAGCTAAGCCCGGAAGGGACGGCTGAGAAATGGCGAGTTGCTGAGGCCGAAGCGCCAGGGCGTGTCCACTCCGACATTGATGCCGATCCGGCGGCCCACTATGACCGGTGCCGAGACGCAGGGTGCGAATAGCTGAAACGGCACATCGCTCAGCGGCGCTCCGTTCAGCGATCCATCGATGCCTAGCGCCTGGCACAAGCGACCGGGGCCGGAGCAGAGCAGGCGCGGGTCGCTGATGCCCCTTCGATCCGCCATCTCCGCGATGCCGTGCGTCGGTTCCAGCGCACGGATAAGGACGGCGCTTCCCGCCTCCCCAGCCACCATGTTCAGGCACCAGTGCAAGCCGTAGATCCGGTAGATATAGGCGCGGCCGGGAGGGCCGAACATGACGGCGTTGCGGCGCTTTTGCCCGCCGAAGCTGTGGGACGCAGGATCGTCCATATCATAGGCTTCGGTTTCGACGATGCGCCCGCCAGCGCCGTTGACGAGCAGCATCGCACCGATCAGCCCGCGCGCGACCGCAGGAGCATCTTGTTGGAAGAAGGACGGATCGAGCGCGGATGCTGGATTCAACGTGGCCAAGCCAGCCTCATGACCCTGGGTCGGAGTTGGACAAGCACCTTCTCCCCCATTTAGCCCGTTTGCGACGGGACGACCGGGCCGCCCAAGGCGATCGCCTTTTGATAGGCGGGGCGGTCTTGCAGGCGGGACAGATAGGATTGAAGGCCGGGGTGACCGGCAGCCAGGCCGGCCCCGACCGCCAGTTCGACAAGATAGGCGAGTTGAATGTCGGCGATGGTGAAGTCCTCACCCATCAGCCATGGTCCGTGGCCTACGCCATCGGCGATATAGGCCATGGTCTTGCCCAGTTCCGGCTGCACGAAGGCGGCCAGATTTTCCGGCAAGCCGCCCAGCATGCCGCCGATCAGGTTCAGCATGACCGGCATTGCCGCAGATCCTTCGACATAATGCAGCCATTCGTCGTGAATGACCCGCGCCTTGCTGCCCGCCGGGGGAGCAAGACGGCCGCCGCCATACTGGTCGTTCAGATAGCTGAGGATCGCGCCGGATTCCGCGACGACAAGGCCATCGTCAACGATGACCGGCGCCTTGCCGAGAGGATGCACCGCCGCAAGCTCCGGCGGGGCGCGAAAGGACGGCGTCCGCTGATGGACGATCAGCTCGTAGGGAATGCCCAGCTCCTCAAGCGCCCACAGCACGCGAGTCGATCGGGAATAGACAAGGTGGTGGAGCGTGATCATCGACAATCCCTTTTACAGCTTCAGGCTAGCGGGGAAGAACCGGCTTCACCGCGACCTGGATAACAGCCTCTTCGAACGGCAAAATCAACAGGGTACGCCCCTGTTCATCGGTGACCTGGATCGCGCCGTTCAGATCGAGCACGCCGCTCGCGACATCGTCGCTGATCAACCCGCGTGCATTGGTGAGAGCCAGGCGCAGCGCATCTGCCGGGCTGTCGAGCATCACACCCTCTTCGTCCGCCAGCATGCCCGACCGATCATGGAGGTGAAAGTGCTAGCGCGCCATGATGGGCTTATAACTGTCCTGCCGCCTTCACTCACTAACGCAAGCGAGCGGCAAGGCGCTTTATGGCTGATTGCAACTGTTCCTGATACCCGGCAACTTATCCAATGTCCGCCGAGGCGCTGCGGGCGCGCCTTTCGATGATCCGGCGTGCACTTTCAGCCTCTCTCATCCAGGACTTCGCAGCGGTCAGGCATATTGCCCGGACGTTGGGCAGGTTGCTGCTTTCGGCACGGGCGAGATGGGTGGCCGCCTGGGCTTTGCAAAACTCAACAGATGGCTGATCCATGTCCATACCTTCATTCATTTGAAGGCCCGCCCCCTAGGGAGGCGGGCCTCGATGCTCCGGACGATTGCGGGGGGAAGCAATGGGAAGTCGTCCGGCTGCATATTAACCATCGGACCGGGCCGATGTTCCTGCCGGCTTCAGATTTGCGCTGACGTCCGTGCGCGCGAGGCGCTGTGGCCGCCGTTGCGGTAGAGGATTTCACGCGCTTCGACGGCGTCTATCGTGGATGCGCTGGAATCCACAGACACGAACACATTGCCGTTCCTGATCCGCTCATCATAATAGCCCGCGTCCTCGTCATCGACGCCGTGGCTCTTGAGCGTTTCGTTGAGCGTGCCGCCAGCTGCGCCCACGGCCGCGCCGATCGCTGCAGCGCCTGGCACCGCCGACGCCGCGATCGCGCCTGCCGCGACCAGCGGTCCCACGCCGGGAATGGCCAGGGCGGCAATGCCAAGCCCCGCCCCGAGCGCGCCGCCACCCAAAATACCCCTCAGCAGATTGCGATGGTCATCGTCGGTGATGTCGCCATCCCCCGTCCGCGTCGTCGTCTGGCCATCATGCTGGGCGATGATCGACAGCGAGCTGTCACTCACGCCCGCAGCGCGCAGTTCGGATACGGCGCGTTCGGCTTCGGCATGACTATCGAAAATGGCGGATGCGATCTGTGTCATTCTACTCTCCTCAAGGCATGAACGCCGGGCCGGTCGAACGGTGCAGGCATTTGCATCGTTCCCCGGCGGGCGCTCAATGCGATGAGGTGAGCGATAATCCGGCCGTGCTTATAAGGGCCGCATCACAGATCAACTTTCCGCCCTGGCGCTACGCCAAAGGCGGTCCGGAGAGGGGCAACGCTCCCCTCCGGAAATATGTCAGCCCCATTCGACCACTGACAGGATGTGCCGGTCAGCGCCGGGGAAGACATAGTCGAACTCCAGAACCATGGAGTCGCCCAGTGCGCCGCTTGCCAGAATGTCCGTTTCGACGAACGCCTGTACGCCGTTGCGGCCGAAGGCGCGGCGGGTGACATTGCCGTAAATGGGCGAGGCGTCGAGCCTGGCATCCACCTCCGGGTCGCCGGGCAGAGCGCGGTTGTAGGTTATCTTGAGGCGGCCCTTCAGTTCGGGATCATTGTTGTTCGCCTCTTCGAGCTTCTGGAACTTGTCCTCCAGATCATCGAGGCTTTCCATCAGGGTGCCGTAGTGGAAGCTATATTCCGGGTCCTCGTTGATCTTGGCGCGCATCTCCGCGACAGCCGGATGTTCGTCAGCAGAGCCGACCTTCAGCGCGTCATGCACAGCCGACACAAGGTTGCGCTGCGCGTCCGGGACGACGGACAGGTAGATGATCCCGTCGCCGCGCGGCTGATGCTTGTCATCGGTCACGAAGCGGTAGAAGTGAGTGCCATTCGGCAGCAGGAGGTCCTGCGTTTCGATGAAGCCGAGCAGTTTCAGCAGGCGCGCCGCAAGAGGCCCTTCCTCCGGATTTTTGTAGTGCAGCGCCATATGGCCCATCGAGCGGGGGCCGCGAATGTCGATTGCTGTTGCCATGTCTATCGTCCTCTCATGTGAAGCGGCGTCTTTTGAGGCGCCGTCAAGTCAGGGTTTGATCAGGATCTTGCACTGCGTCGTGGGCTTGCGGAGCGCCTCGAACGCTTCGGGCAGTTCGTCGAGCGTCACGGTCGCCGTGTGCATTGGGCGCGGATCGATGTCGCGCCGGGCGATCGCGTCGATGACGGCGGCGAAGTCCTGTTCCGTATAAGCCTGGCTGAACTGGATCGTGACTTCTTTGCCGAGTGCGACGATAGGGGCGATCACATCTTCCTGTATGACCACGCCCGCGACGACGACGCGGCCGCGCACGCTCGCCAGATCGACCGCCTGACGCAGCATGCCCGGTAGGCCGACACATTCGAAGACAACGCGCGGCCGTGCTTCGCCCGTCGCCTTGCGGTAGGCGTCGAGCACGTCTTCGGCATTGGGATCGATCGTTGCGGTCGCGCCCAGTTCTACGGCCCGGGCGCGGCGGCTTTCGGACATTTCACTGACCACGACATGGCGCGCCCCGGCATGGCGGGCGAAGAGTGCGACCGCTGCGCCGATGGGTCCGCCGCCCAGGATCAGCACGGACGCGCCCTTCGGCATGTCCGCCATGCTGACGATGTGATGACCCACGGCAAGCGGTTCGACCATCGCGCCTTCTTCGAAGTTCACACCGTCAGGAAGCCGCTGAAGCATGGGGCCGCGGGCGGCCACATATTGGGCGTAGGCGCCCTGTGCGTTGAGGTAGCAGCCGGTGAAGAGATTGGCGCTGCACAGTGCGGGCAGGCCGCTGTCGCAGGCATCGCAGCTATTGCAGGCGTTGAGCGGGAGGGCGGTGACGCGGTCGCCCGCCTTCCATCCGGTGACATTCGAACCGACAGCCGCGATCGTGCCTGCAAATTCATGGCCCAGGATGAGGCCGGACGGCGTATGGGCATGTTCGGTCACATGGAGGTCGGAGCCGCAAATACCGGCATTTTCGACCGCCAGGATGACCTGATCAGCCTCGGGCGTCGGGTCAGGCACATTTTCGATCGAAAGCGGCTTTCCCACTCCCTGGAATATGGCGGCGCGCATCTGTTCAAGCTCCTCGTTCGATAAAGGTGGTCACGCGTCCGCCAAGGCGGTGGCGCGGATGATTTCGGCGGCTCGCAGGCCCATCGCCATGGCCGGAGCGTTGGTGTTGCCCGACGGCAGGCCGGGCATGACCGAACAATCGATCACGCGCAGGCCCTCCACGCCGCGCACGCGCAACTGCGGATCGACGACGGACGCCGGGTCCGATCCCATCCGACATGTGCCGACGAAATGATAGCTGGAACTGCCGTTGCGCTTGTATGCGGTGATGATCTCATCATCCGTTTCGACCGCCGCGCCGGGGCTGTCTTCGGACACCACATGATCGGCAAGCGGCGCTGTGGCGAAGATACGGCGGATGAAGCGCAGACCCGCGATCGCCAGTTGCTGGTCATAAGGATCGGCGAGCCAGTTGGGATCGATGTCCATCGCCGCTTCGGGATCATCGCTGACGATCCGCACATGGCCCTGGCTGCGCGACCGCATCGCATAGGCGCCGATGAACGCGCCGGGATAGTCGTGCATGGTGACCGATCCCTGACCCGGCTGGAACGAGAAAGGCCCCATCATCACCTGCAGGTCGGCGCGCACTTCCTCCGGCTGCGATCGCAGGAATGCACCGACTTCGAAGCTGCTGTGGGTGAGAGGGCCCGCGCCCTGCAGGAAATATCGGGCAAGATTGCGATATAGCCGCCATCCGGAAAATTCGGCATTATGGCTCGCCCCGTTCAAGCGATAGAGGACCGGCAGCATGCGGTGATCGCGCAGATTTTCGCCCACGGCGGGCAGGTCATGCACCACCTCCACCCCGGCGCGGCGCAATACGTCCGCAGGACCGACGCCGGAAAGCTGAAGCAGGCGCGGCGAATTGAGCGCTCCTGCCGACAGGATCACCTCGCGCGAGCGATAGTCCATCAGCCCCGACGCATTGCGGACGGAGACGCCCACAGCGCGGCGGCCTTCGAACAGCACGCGCTGTACCACGCAATCGGTGACGATCATCAGATTGGCGCGATTGCGGATCGGGTCCAGAAACGCCTTGGCCGATGACACCCGCCGCCCGCGACGGATGTTGCGCATATAATAGCCAACGCCTTCCTGATCGCCTTCATTGAGGTCGGTCTTGAATGGCAGACCGAGGCGCTCGCCAGCAGCGATGAACGCCTCGCACAATTCCAGCTTCTCGCCCTGCGGCGAAATATGGAGCGGGCCGCCCTCGCCCCGCCTTTCGCTCGCGCCCAGCTCATGATTTTCCATGGCGTTGAAATGGGGGGCCATGTCCGCCCAGCTCCAGCCCTCGCAGCCCCAGGCGGCCCATTCGTCGAAATCTTCGGGCTGACAGCGGACATACATCTGCCCGTTGAGCGAACTGGTGCCGCCCAGCATGCGCCCGCCCAGCCAATATTCCGGTTCGTTGCGGCCAGCGGCGGGAGTCGCCGCGAATGTCCAGCTGTGGCGCGCGTCGCGCATGAGCAAGGCATTGCCGCGCGGCATGTGGATCAGCCAGTTCGTATCGCGCGGTCCAGCCTCGATCAGCAGCACGCGCACTTTGGGATCGGACGAAAGACGGTTCGCGAGCGCGCAACCCGATGAGCCTGCACCCACGATGATATAGTCGAACATTCTACCCCGCACCTCTCACCCGCCGCGCGCTACGCAGGCCCGCGGTCCTGACCCGGGAAGGAGCCGCGCGGGTCGGTAGCTATTCTGCTACAGCCGGCGTCGTTGCATAAGCTATGTTCTTCGTAACGGAGCGTTGCAGCTGACGTAACGCAGGAAGGAAAGCCGATCGCTTTTCAGGGAGCGCCGTTCGCGAAGACTTCGGGCAGGAAGGACAGGAAACTGCGCAATTTTCCGGGCTGGTAGGCTGATTTCTGATAGACGGCGAAAATGCCTTCCGCACCGATGCGGGGGTGGAGAATCTGATGCCCAGGAAGCAGTTGCACCAGCAGCCCGGCGGCAAGTTCCTCATCCACCTCGCGGAAGGGCATCATGCCGATCCCAAGCCCCGCCATGATCGCGCTGCGCAGCACCGTGCCGTCATTCACCCGCATTCTTCCGCGCGGCTCATAGCTTTGAACATCCCCGTCCGGCCCGACAAATTGCCACGGCATCGCATCCATTTCAGGGTCGAAGAGGACCGCCTCATAGGCGTTGAGCGCCTCAGCGGTTTGCGGCAGCGGCCTCGACGACACATAGTCAGCCGACGCCACGAGTACGAGCTGGCTTGGCGCAAGCAGCTTTGCGACCAGATCCGTGCTGTCGGGCCGCGTGTAACGGATATCCACGTCGATATTGTCGGCGATGAGGTCGGCATCCTCATCATTCGACACGAACAGGTCTATCTTCACTTCCGGATTGGCAGCCAGGAAACGCGGCAAGGCGGGGACGAGAAGGCGCGACGCGGCGATCGCCCGGATGTTGACGCGCAGCCGCCCGCGCGGCTTGCCCTCCAGCAGCGAAACGCTGTCGATCATCTCATCCAGGTCGGCAAGCATCGGCCGCGCGCGCCGCAGCAGCATCTCGCCAGCCTCGGTCGGGGTAAGCGTCCGCTTGCCCCGGTTGAACAGCCGCACCTTCAACTGCGTTTCGAGGGCGGCGATCTGGCGGGAAACGGACGCGGTCGATGTGCCCATCTGGCGCGCCACCGCCGAGAGGCTGCCATGCTGCATCGCGAGCACGAACATCCTGATGCCAGTCATCATCTGCATGACATATTCACTACCGCGCTTTCGCCCTCCCCCATTTTCGATCGGATAGCATCAGGCTGAGGCAGTGCAAAGGACAAGCGAGGGCGGATGCCATTGGGGTCTTGTGTGAAAAACTGCCGTTGTCGGTGATCGAATTTCAGGTGGTCGCCCCTGGGCTCGGCGGGCATGATGCACATGGAAGGCCGCACATCGGCCAATGGAGGATGCATAATGACTGCGCGTTCAGCCCTTTCCCGGGGGAAAGCAGGGCGGTTTCTAGCGACAGGAGCGCTGGCCGCTGCGGCGACGATGTTGACGGCGGCGGATGCGCCGACCGGCGGCGAGCCGGGCGTGTACGCTTTCGTGCTGGGCAATATCTACCTCGCCAATGGCGGATCGGGCGACGTCTGCCGCGCCGAGGATGAGGGCGGGCTGGAACGGTTCCGAAAGATGCTGCCGGCTGCGGAGCAGGAGAAATATGCCGATCCGGCCAAGCGCCAGGAACTCGAAAGATTGATGGACGAGCATTTCGGTTTCCGCCGCCTGATATTGCGTGAGGACCGGGCGGGGAAAGTCAAACTGCCGCCCGGCGTGGATCGGACTGCTGCGGTGACGCCTGAGCAGGCTCTTGCGATCGGAGCTTTGAACGGCTTCCCGAAGGGGAAAGGGCGGCCGGCCTTCAGCAACCGGGATGTGGTCTATAGCGCCTGTTCGGACCCCTATGATTTTAAGGTGCTGGGCCAAAATTTCCGGACCTATGACGGGCCGGTCGCAGCGGGCATGAACCTGGACGGCAAGGTGGGCAAGGAGGATTTCACCGGGCCCGATGGCGAAAAAGGCATCGACAACCAGCTTTGGCGGGTGGCGGGATGTTCCTGGCCGTTCCGGGAGGGGAGCAACCCGGATATCGCGCGCAAGACGCTGATTTCCATGCGGGCGCCTACGCTGATCGAGTTGCGCGGGGTGGATGACGTCCGCAATGATCCGGACGTGACCGTATCGGTTTATGCAGCGACGAGCGGCATCAGCAAGGATGGTAAGGGCGATGTGCTGTCGCGATCGACCTTTACCGCCGACCCGGACCCGCGCCTGAGGGCGACGACGAAGGGGCGAATTGAAAATGGCGTGCTGACGACCGATCCGTTCGACCTGGTGTTGAATTACAAAGAGCAGATTATCGATGCGCCGCGCCATATCCGGGGAGCGCGCATTCGGGCGACGATGACGAAGGACGGGGGCATAGAGGGCGGCTTCTACGGCTATTATACTTTGGACAGCTATTATGCGTCGATCGAGCAGATGACGCAGAATGGGGCCAATCTGTCTCGCATATCCTGCCCCGGCATAAGGCTGGCCATCGACCGGCTGGCCGATGGTTATCGCGATCCCAAGACGGGGAAATATACCGCTATTTCTTCAGCCTATCACTTCTTTGGGGCGCGGGCTTTTGTGGTGGCGCCGCAGGATATTGCGCAGAAATAATGAAGGAAATAGCGAGAAAAACGCGTTTCTGATCGAACTGGTTGTATTATACAACCAGTTCGATCAGGGCGATGCCTTCGGGCGGCAGGTCGATCGATAGCGTGCCGCCCTTCCCCAGTTGCCGCGTTTCGGGGGCGGCGATTTCGGCGGAGGCGCGGATCTGTTCGACCTGTGCGGGCGTGGGATATTGGGGCGAGCCGAGCTTGCGCCACATCGGGAAGGGTGAGGCCCGTTCCATGTCGACATAGCTGATCCGCGCGGTGGCCCCGGCGGCGGCGCCCCGCAAAGCGATGTCGAGCGACTTGGCGGTGCCCGACACGGTGCGCGTGCTGGCCATCCCCGGAATGCCCGAGGGCTGCTGCACATCGGCGAGGTTCCAGACCATGACGGCAGCGCCCTCCGCCGTGCGCGAGGCGAGCGCAGGGCCGGTCGAGGCGAGACGGCGCGCGCCCAAGCGGTTCATCAGCTTGTAGGTGTTGAACTGCGGCTTGGCGATGCCGCCGCGCGCCAGCATGCCCCAGCCATTGTCGCCTTCCTTCAGGATGAAGTCGGGCACGGCGATTTCCTCGAACCAGTTGCTCATCGCCCATTGGGACAGGGCATGGCAATAGGGCAGGCAGTTGGTGACGACATGAGCGATCATCGCCGGGCTGTCCGACGACCATTCAGACAGCCACAGTTCCGCGCCCTTGTAGCGGGTCGCGTCGATCTGGCGGCGGACCATTTCCATCGCGGCGGGGATCACCTGATTATGCTTGAGCCCACGATCCTGGCCGAAGACATGCTTCTGATCGTCGCCTGCGTAAAGATGCGTGCTGACGAAATCGACCGGGCAGTCGTTGGCGGCGCAGAAGGCGAGGAAGGAGTCGATCCACTGGACCGCCGAAGTGGAGGGGCCGCCGACCTTCAGGGCCGGATCGACCGCTTTCACGGCAGCGGCGGTCGCCTTGTAGAGCTGAAAATAATCGGCCTGCGTGCCGGAGAAGAAGAAGACCAGATCCGGTTCGTTCCACACCTCGAAATACCATTGGCGCACCTGTTCGCGGCCATAGCGGTCCACCAGATGCTGGACGAAGGTGGTGATGAAAGCGGACCAGTCGGCGAGCGAGGTGGGCGGCGTGATGTTCGCGCCGTAGAAGCCGAACTTCTTCGCCCCGCTGGCCAGCTTGCGCGGCATGAAGCTGAGTTCGACAAAGGGCTGGACGCCGCGCGCGAGCAGGCCGTCATAGACGGCATCGACATTCTGCCAATTGGGCTTCGCACCCGCGCTCCACACGCCAAGCTCATCGGCGAAGATGCCGTGGAAGCGGACGCGTTCCAGCCCTGCTTCCTTGTGGAAACGGTCGAGATCCTTGCGCCAGTCCTCCCGCAAGGTCATGGCGGCACGGTCGGACCCGGCGCAGCGCGACCAGATATGGTCCAGCTTGCCAGTTTCGCGGCGCAGATCGACCGTCACCTTTTCGCTGACGGGCGCGCCGACGGCCTGGGCGAAAGCGCGATCACCCATCATCGCCGCCGCTGTCATGGCGGTGCTCGCCTTTACGATCTGACGCCGGTTCCACATATCTTCATTCTCCATTCCGGTTGCCCGGTTCAATCTTCAAGGGTCGGCGTCAACTAAGCGCCTGCAGGGACCTGGTTCCATTCGGCCGGCAGGCCATTGGCGGTCAGCGCACAATAGGTGCCGGGCGGCGTATACATCAGCGCCACGCAGCGGTTGCAGCTATCACAGGCCGAGCGGTGAGCGGGATCGGCGCGGAAACGGTTGATCATCGCGGGATCATGAACCAGCGCGCGGGCGATGACGACCGCTTCGAAGCCTTCATCCAGCACCGATTGGGCCGCCTTGAGCGACATGACGCCGCCGACATAGCCGAGCGCGCAGCCGACCGCCGCCCGCACCTGCCGCGCGGCTTCCAGGAAATAAAGTTCGCGGAAGCGGATGTCCTTGGGCGTCATGGCCTTGAGCACAGCGAATTGCAGGCGCGACTTGAGCCCGCTTTGGAGCGCCGCCATGTCCTTGAGCGGCAGAGGGCTGTGGAAGATCGCCCATGGGGATTCGATGTTGCGGCCGCCCGACAGGACGAGCATGTCCGCCCCTGCTGCCTCCAGCATGCGGGCGGTGACGATGGCGTCTTCGACAGTCGCGCCTTTCTTGACGCCGTCATAAAGGTTGATCTTGGCAAGCACGGCCATGCTGCCGCCGACCGCCGCCTTGACCGCCGCAAGCACCTCCGCCGGGAAGCGGGCGCGGCCCTCCGCCGAGCCGCCATAGGCGTCGCGGCGCTTGTTCGACAAAGGCGAGATGAACTGGTTGAGCAGATAGCCATGGCCCATATGCAGTTCGACGGCGTCGAACCCGGCCTGCTGAGCCAGTTGCGCGGCGGCGACGAATTCACCCTGCACCTGATCCATGTCGGCGCGCGTCATGGCATGTTGCAGGAAACGGCCCTGCATCATGCCAAGCTGGTCGAGGCCGCCGCTGGCCGACATGGCGCGCGGCGTGGAAAGCTGCTTGTGCTGAACGAAGCTGCCCGCATGGGTGATCTGGGCGGAGATGCGGCCGCCCTCCGCATGAACGGCATCGACGATCGCGCGGTAATGCGGCATCGATTCCGCCGACATGACGCCCTGGCTTTCGAAGGTGCGTCCGTCGGGAGACACGGCGACATAGGCAAGGGTCGTCATGCCCACGCCGCCCGCAGCCAGCCGCCGGTGAAATTCGAGCAGCGACTTGGTCGGCACCGAATCCTTCGACATCATCTCGTTCGCGCCGGAGCGGATGAAGCGGTTCGGCAGCGTAACCGGGCCGAGTTGCAGCGGGGAGAAGGGATCGACGGTCATATCTTTTGTCCCAAGCCTTTTACTTCGCCTTCAACGAGCGGCGCAGTCCCCAAAGGATCAGCGGCGCGAAAGGCCGGGTGAGCGGACGCCAGCGGCCGATGGTGCCGCGCAATTCGCGGCGGAAATCATCGAAGCTGTGCCGCTGAAAACGCAGCACCCGTTCGCTTTCGGCGGTATCCATCCAATGGGTATAATATTGTTCGGTGCCAAGGAAGTCGCGGGGCAGCGTGACGCCCATCGCGCCGAGCGGCGCGGACAGCAGATCATATTGCGTGACGCGGCAGGATGCGCCGCCGCCGATCAGCCAGATCTTCCCCATCGCTTCGGGGTTGCCGACGGCGTTTACCGCCGCCAGCGCCACGTCAGCGGGGTGGACATATTCGACCGGATTGCCCGGATGGGTAGCGAAGAGGCGGCGCGTCATCGACTGGTCCGTCGCCGGAATTTCGCCGTCCACCGACACGCCGATGCGCAGCACGCTCCAGGGGATGCTGCTGGTGGCCAGGCGCTGCTCCACCGTGACCTTGTGCCGGGTGTAATTGTCGCTGGGCTTCGGCGCGTCGTCGACCGTTTTGAGCGCCTGGCTGGTGGGATAGCCGAACACGGTGACGGAGGAAGGGAAGATCAGCTGCGCGGCTTGGGGCTGCGCCTCCAGCGCGTCGATCAGCTTCAACGTCGAGGTGAGGTTGACGGCCTCGGCCAGTTCAGGGGCTTTTTCGGTGACGGGCGGGAGGACGGCGGCGAGATGGATCACCGCCTGCACATCCTGCAGCACTTCGGCCCAGTTGACCGCGCGAATGTCGCCCCAATGGGCTTCGTGGAAAGCGCCCTTCACCTTTTCCGAGGCGGCGCGGTTCGCCTTGTTATCCAGGTCCAGCGCGATGACGCGGTGGCCGCGCGAAGAGAGTTCCTGGAGAACCCGGCGGCCGAGATTGCCGAATGCGCCGGTGACAGCGACGGTCGTGTTTTGGGGCGATTGCATGGGCGCGTTAACTGCACGAATGAGTTTTCTGCGTCAAGGCGGCGGGAATGGGACGGCTAGTCTCCGGTTGTTATCCGGCTGCTGATGCCGCCCAGGAAGGTGCGCGTCGCGATATCGGCGAAGGCGTCGATTTCGCTGGCCGAGGGCGTCGCCTGGCCGAGCAGCAGGCGGCGTTGCACATCGGACATGAGCATCGCGATATAAAGTTGGGCGAGCGTCATCGCCTCTTCGCCCTCAATGCCCTTTGACACCAGAAGATCGACGAGCGGGGCGTAGAGATAGCCCCCGCCCGCGGCGATCGTCTGAGCCACGGTCGCGATGTCGCTGCCTTCGCGGGTCAGCAGGCGGATCATGCCGATCGCATAATCGGAACTGAGCGCGTGGAGCATGGCCTTGCCGAACTGCGCCAGATCCTCTTCCCACCTGTCGCCGACCTCCAATTTGGGCAGCGAAAGGGAGGATGCGCCGTCAAGGACGCAGGCGTCGAACAGCGCGGCCTTGTCAGCATGCCAGAAATAGACGGTGCGCTTTGACACGCCCGCCCGGCGCGCAATGGCGTCGACGGTGGTGGCGTGATAGCCATTGCTGGCAAATTCCTCTCGCGCGGCGCGCAGGACGGCGTCCATCCGGCTTTTCGACAGGTCTTTGGCGGGCCGTCCGTTGGGGTTCATCGGCTAATCTTCAGCCAAATCTGCGCCGCAGCGTTTCGCCATCGATCTGCGCGAGCCTGCGCCCGGTGACCAGCGTCTGGCCGACGAACAGCAGGATCAGGATGGAGCCCACGGTGCCGACGAAGATGTCAAAGCCCGACCAGCGCCCGAACAGGCCCGGCCCCGTCCCCAGCAGCATCATCATGACCGTCAGCGCGATCAGCATGATCCTGAGTTCGGTAGGACCGGCCGACAGATAGGACAGCTTGAATTCGCCAAGCACGCGGGCGGACAGGAATGCGTGGATCGACAGCAGCAGATAGCCCGCCAGCGCGATCAGGGCGACGTCCATGGTCACGAACGGGCTGAGGCCGATGCCCGCCAATATCAACAGCGTCGCGAGCCCATCGCAGCTATGATCGATGAAATAGCCGTAGGAGGGCCGCTCGATCCGGCGGTGGCGCGCCAGGCTGCCATCCATGGAGTCGCCGAACCATTGGACGACATAGCCAGCGATCGCCAGGATCAGCCAGGGATAAGCGAGATTGCTGCCCACATAGCCGATGAAGATCATGAGCGCGCCGATCATGCCCAGGATGGTCAGCTTGTCGGGCGTGACCCAGGCCGGCATGCGGGCGCACAGCCAATTGAGCAGGCGGCGTTCCTTCGCAGCGAGCCAGTTTTGCTGGATACGGTCTAGCGGTTTGGGCTGCGGATTGTTCATTTGCCTGCTGCGGCTCCCATCATCGCGGGAGCACATAAGTCTCTCTGTCGAGTTGCGCGAAACAGTAGCTCGATCCGCGCGCTCTATCAGCATGACGGCGCTGGGAACAGGGGGTAGCGATGCGGTCAGGCCGCAGGGCGGCGGGCGGTGCTTTGGCGGACGATCAGTTCGACGGGGCAAAGCGCGGACTCGCCGCCTTGGGTCAGCAACTCCACGGCCTTTTCCGCCATCAGGTCGAGCGGCTGGCGGATCGTGGTGAGCGGCGGCCAGGCGAATTGCGCGGCGGCCCCATCATCGAAGCCCGCGACGGACAGCGCATCGGGGACCGGCAGTCCCCGCTCCTGCGCGCCGATCATGACCCCATGCGCATATTCGTCGTTGAAGGCGAAGATGGCGTCGGGCCTGTCCGGGCCGTCGAGCAGGAACCGGGACGCGGCGCGGCCGGAGAGCATGGTCGATCCCTCCCAGCGGAAGGGGGCGAGCTTCACCGCGGAGGCGGCGGCGCCCTTTTCGGCCAGGCATTGGAGGAATATCTCATTGCGGCGATGGAGATAAGGCCGGCCCGGCGGCGGCGTGCACAGCCCGAATGTCCGGTGCCCGAGCGACCAGAGATGATCGAACAGGGCGATGACCCCGGCGCGCTCATCCGCCAGAACCGCAGGTGATCGGCCGTCAGCGTCGGCGGGCGCGATCAGGACATGCGGCATAGCGTCGGCGGTCAGGCGGTCGATCAGCTGCCGGTCATTGGACAGCGGCGGGGGCAGGATGACGCCGTCGCAGCGGGTCTGGCGCAGGCTGATGTCATAGCGTTCGAGCGCCGAGGCGCTGCTGTCGGCGTCATATTGTTCCAGCAGCAGATGATAACCCTTGGCCGCGCAGGCGGCGGCGGCGCTGCGGAACAGGTCGGCATGATAGAGCGAGCTGTGATCGGGAAGGAAAATCGCGATCAGATAGGATTTCGCCGCCGCCAGCGACCGGGCGGCGAAATTGGGGCGGAAGCCGGTTTGCCTGATCGCGGCCTCCACCTTCTCGCGCGTTGCCTTGCTGACATGGGGGTCGTTGGCGATGACGCGCGCGACCGTCTTGCCCGAGACGCCTGCGAGGCGGCCGACCTCTTCCTGGGTGACGCCAGGCCCTTTCCTGCGCGGAGATGCGCCTTGTTCCATGGATTGCTCATAGCGGGCGGCGGTGGTCCCTGTCCATCTTTGTTGTCAGCGCTGACATACGGCATTAAGCTGCCCGCTTGACGATTATTTCAGGGAGGATTCGGGTGACATCGTTACGGCGGAAAATCATCGGCACGGCTGCGCTGATTGGTGCGGCGTGTCTGCCGATGGCTGGCTCGGCGCGGACCCCTTCCGCTGCGCCTGCGGGAAAGCAGGGCGACGCCCCCCAGGCCCGGCCGCGCAACATCATCTTCATCATATTGGATGACCTGCGCTATGACGGCATGGGCTTTCTGCAGCCGCAGATCCGCACGCCCCATATCGACACGCTGGCCAAGAGCGGGACCTATTTCCCCAACACGGTCGTCACATCATCGCTTTGCAGCCCCAGCCGCGCGACAATCCTGACCGGCCAGACCGCCCGCAATCATGGCGTGGTCGATAACAACAACTCGTCGGAAAAGGGCCTGACCTACTTCCCCAGCTATCTGCAGAAGGTGGGTTATCAGACCGCCTTCATCGGCAAATGGCATATGGGGCAGGACAGCGACGCGCCCCGGCCGGGCTTCGACAAATGGATCAGCTTCTCCGGCCAGGGCCATTATTATCCGACCGAGGGCATTCCGGCGGACCAGGTGGCCAAGGGCCGCGTCAACATGCTGAACGTCGATGGGAACAAGGTCCCCCAACGCGGCTATATCACCGACGAGCTGACCGACTATGCGATGAGCTGGTTGCAGAAGGAGCGTGATCCCAAAAAGCCCTTCTTCCTTTATCTCAGCCACAAGGCGGTCCATTCCGACCCCCTGCCCCCGCCCCGCTATGCGCATCAATATGACAAGGTGAATTTCAAGTTGCCCGCGAGCGCGGCGAACACGCCCGAAAATTACAAGGGCAAGCCGATGTGGGTCTATAACCAGCGCAACAGCTGGCACGGGCTCGACTTCTTCTACAATAGCGACATGAAGATGGAGGATTATCTCCGCTATTATTACGCCACCCTGTCGGCCGTCGACGATAGCGTGGGGCGGATCATGGCCTATCTGAAGAAGCAGGGGCTGGAGAAGGACACGCTGGTCGTCTTCACGTCCGACAATGGTTACCAGATCGGCGAGCATGGCCTGATCGACAAGCGGACCGCCTACGAGCCGTCCGTCAAGGTGCCCATGATCATGGTCGAACCCGGCACAGTGCCGGCGGGCGTCGTCAATCCGGGCCGGCTGCGCAACCTCGACTATGCGCCGACCTTCCTGGACCTGGCGGGAGCCGAGCGCCCCCCGCAGTTCGAAGGGCAAAGCGCCTGGCCGCTGATCACCGGCAAGGTCGCGGCCAAGGATTGGAAGGCGCCCGACTTCGTCTATGAATATTATTGGGAATGGTCTTTCCCGATGACGCCGGGAACCTTCGCCATTCAGCGCGGGGACCTCAAATATATCCAATATTACGGCATCTACGACATGGACGAGCTATATGATGTGGCGAAGGACCCGAACGAGATGCACAATCTGATCGACGATCCGGCTTATGTGACCGCCAAGGTCGAATTGCGTTCAGCCCTTTACAAGCAGCTGGCGGATCGGGACGGGCGGCATATCATCCCCTATACCGGTCGCGTGTCGATCGGCAGCATGCGGCGCAGGATCGGCGGCACCGACGCAGCGCCCTTCCCGCAGCAATGGTTCGTCGAGCCCAACCGCGCCGACCGGGCGGACGACATCGTGCCGGACGGCGGGTTCAAGCAGAAGCTGCACGCGCAGGGCAAAGCCTTCCTGGACATGCCGATCCTGGGCCAGGGCCGCAATCGGGTCGACGTGCTGGCGGCGGAGATGCAGAAGCTGCAGGAAAAGAAGCCCGGCGCGCAGGCCCCGGAGAAGCCGGAGCAGTAGGACCGCCAAGCCATAGTTTCTGGACAGGAGGGCATCGCCCGCCTTTAAGTGGTGGGCGGGCCACTTATCTCTGGCCGGTTGCGGTAATATGTGGAGCATCGATGCGTCAATCTTCCAGGCACAAGGCGATGCGGCCGTCGCGGGCCGTGCAGCCGGACACCAGCGGCATGCGCTGGGTGGAGGGCGGCGCCTTTGCGATGGGATCGGAGAATTTCTATCCCGAAGAAGCGCCGGTGCGCCGCGTGCGCGTGGATAGCTTCTGGATTGACGAGACGCCCGTCACCAATCGCGAATTCGCGCGCTTCGTGGAGGCGACCGGCCATAAGACGGTCGCGGAGATCGCACCCGATCCCAAGGATTATCCCGGCATGCCGATCGAACTGGCGCAGCCGGGATCGCTGCTGTTCCAGCGCACGGCAGGGCCGGTGGACCTTCAGGACCACAGCCAATGGTGGACCTTTGCCCTCGGCACGGACTGGCGGCATCCGCATGGGGCCGACAGCAGCCTCGACGGGCTGGAGGACCATCCGGTGGTCCATGTCACCTTCGAAGATGCGCGGGCCTATGCCAAATGGGCGGGCAAATCGCTGCCCACCGAAGCGGAATGGGAATATGCCGCGCGCGGCGGCCTGGAAGGCCAGGATTATGCCTGGGGCAGCGAACTGGCGCCCCGAGGAGAGATGCTGGCCAATTATTGGCAGGGCGCTTTTCCCTTCGCCAATACGCTGGATGACGGGTGGGAAAGAACATCGCCCGTGCGCAGCTATCCGGCGAACGGCTATGGCCTATATGACATGATCGGCAATGTGTGGGAGTGGACGTCCGATTGGTACGCCCAGCCGCGGGTGGAAGCAAAGGCGCGCGGCAGCTGCTGCGTCCCGGCCAACCCGCGCGGCCCGACCCGGCATGAGAGCCTGGACCCGATGAGCGCCATTCCGCGAAAGGTGCTGAAGGGCGGATCGCATCTGTGCGCGCCCAGCTATTGCCAGCGCTACCGCCCCGCCGCACGGCATGCGCAGTCGATAGAATCATCGACCAGCCATATCGGCTTCCGCTGCGTGGTGCGGGCGAAGGGGTGACGGGGCGCAGCCAAGCAGGCTGACCGCCAGCGTCTGCGGGCGCATATTTCTTACCGCGATCGATATGCCGATTTCATTCTGCCGATGCAGATGCCGATCCGCCCTGTCCGGATGAGGATGGCTGCGTCGCACGGAATGCGGCGCGCGGAGGATAAGCCATGTTCCTCATATGCAAGGATTATTCCGGAGAAGCGCTGACCAAGTAAAAGTCGGCATCTGCTAATATATCTATGGTTATATAACTAGTGTTCTGAATAAACCAGATCAAGATTAACCAATAGAGTCTCAAAGTGGAACGATATCTATAAAACATCTGCCATAGCTTTATTGCGAATCTGAAATCGTAAGTTATATTTTACTTAGCAGATTCGCAGGGGCGATTTCGGGGGGAAGCGCGTGGGGGCTCGGCTTCGAGGGGCGATGGTGGCGTGTGCGCTGGCTTTCGGCGCGTCTGCACCGGCCAAGGCGGACAGCCTGACGATCACGGCGACCGGCACAATCGTCGGAGGATGCGGCATTGCCGTGGCAAGCAACTTCGGCGCTGCCACTCTCAGCGCGGGTGGCACCGTAACCGGCACCGCGACAGTCAATTGCAACGCCGGGTTCAAGATCAACGCGACTTCAGCCAATGGCGCTATCAAGACGAGCGCTGCGGCTCCGGCGAACTTCACCAATGCGGTGCCCTATTCACTGGCCATGACCGTTCCGCTGGACACGGGCAACAGCGTCAGCGCGACCTGCACTTCCGCGCAGCTGGTTGCTGGTCAATCGACGTGCGCGCTGTCGCCGGCCAACAGCACCGGCCTGTCGTCAGGCGGGAAGACGGCCAACAACAAGGTAGCGACGCTTACCGCCAGCTGGTCGCTGCCCACGCAGCGCCTGATCGCGGGCAGCTACAGCGACACCATCACGGTTTCGATCGCGAGCGTGCCATGACGCGCCCGATCCTCACCCACAGCCATGCTCTCCAAACAGGGGGCTGCTGTCCCGGCCTTTCCGGGTCACCAAATGTCAATCAGTCTGTGAGAAGGAAGAGAGTATGAGGAAGATTCTGATGGCGGCGGTGGCCCTTGCCGCCGTGAGCGCAACGCCTGCAATGGCTGCTAGCCCCCAATCGGCAACCTTCGGTGTCGAGGGTACGGTAGACTACTCTTGTGGAGCAATCTCGGGTTCGACCCTGCAGTTCAGCACCTTGAACATCACTGCCACTGGCAACCTCGGAACCAACGCTCCGCAAACGGCAAGCCAGCCGACCTATTGCAATGGAGCAAATTCAACCGTCACCGTGACCAAAACCGCAATGACAAATCCGATCCCAGCAGCTGCCAATTTTACGAGTACCATCGATTTTGAGGCAGTAGTTACGGCAGACGGAACTCAGATCCCAGCTGACGGCGTAGCTCACAAGGTGGGCGCTTTCTCAGGCAACCTGGTTGTGACAGCGCAGAACCTCAGTGCTGCTGCGAAGCCAATGGCCGGCTCCTACAGCGGATCGATCGCTGTTACGCTGACGCCTGCGCTTTGAAGTGAAAATGGTTTGTTGAGGGGAAGTTTTGAGATGACAAGTTGGCTCCGAGTTGGCGTCATCTCTGGTTTGGCATATGCGGGTCTAGCGCCTGCGCATGCTGCCCCTCAGCCCAGCACCTATGGGGTGACCGGGCGAGTTAGTTCAAGCTGCTCGCTCGGCACCAATCCCCCGCTAACCATTTCTACGACTGTGGGGGCGAACGGCAAGCTAGATGCCAGCCTTGATGGCAAGAGTTGGACAATTTCCAACGTCATGTGCAGCGCTCCGTCAACAATCCGCGTTTTGGCAAAAGCGCTACGCCGCAATCCGGCCAATGCGAGCGTCCCGAACGGGCAGAGCCAGACGGCGAACTTTACAGCTACCGCGACCGGCTGGTCTTCCACGCCCGCAAGCGTCACGACCGCAGAAACACTGCCAGTGGGCGCAGGCACGACTTATACTGGCGCGCCGCAAACTCAGAATTCGGCCAAGGCAGGAAATATAACTGTCAAGGTGAGCAACTTCACGTCCGTTGTCGGATCGAACGGCAACGGCAGCAAGCTTGTGGATGGCCCCTATTCGGCCACCATCACCGTTTCACTGTCGCCGAACTGATCGAGATTTGCGGGGGGATTGTCCGGACATGCGTCTTTACAGAAAATTGCTGACCCTGGGGGCAGCGGCCGTGGGTCTGATGGGGGCGCTTGGGGCGTCGGCTGCGCTGGCCACGACCGTTTCGCCGGTCATGGTCGATCTGCAGACATCCGGGCGCGGCGTGGTCGCCAATATTTCCGTCACCAATACCGGGGCAGGTCCGCTGCCGGTCGAGATCACGGTCACGGCGCTCGATCCCACGCCGACCGGCTTCCAGCCGGGCAATGGCAGCGCGGACGACCTGTTGGTTGCTCCGCCCACGGCGCTGATCCCAGCCGGGCAAACGCAGACCTTTCGCGTTCAGTGGATCGGCGATCCTGAGCTGGCGACCAGCAAACATTATTATGTCAGCGTCAATCAGCTGCCCGTCAAGCTGCCCGAAGGCCAGTCGGCGGTGCAGATCGTCTATAATTTCCAGGTGCTTGTCAGCGTATCGTCGCCCAACAAGAAGCCGGAGCTGACCATCAAGTCGGTCAATGCGGCGAGCGGGGAAGGCGGCAAGCCGGCGATCGCCGTTCAGGTCGCCAATGGCGGCGAGGCGCATGGCTATATCAGCCAGCACCGGCTGAAGATCAGCGAGACGAACGCCGCGGGGGCGGAGGTTTTCTCCAAGACGATCAGCGGGGCCGAGTTCCAGCAGATGGTCGGTTATGGCCTGGTCGCCACCGGCCAGACCCGCACCGTCACCGTCCCTGTCGAGGGCGCACCGAAGGGCGGCACGTTCAGCGCCGCGTTGCTGGATGAGCGCGCGCAATGAACCCGCCCCTGATCCCCGGCCGCGCGACCCCGCGCTGCGGACCGGCGCGTCTATATTCCTCCTGATCCGGGGTCGGGGGGTTGCATTGACGCTGGCAGCAGACGCGGTGCCTCAGGCGATGGCGGTTGAGGCCGCGCCCGCTCCCGCGCCGATCAAGATCAACCCCACCAAGCGCATCTTGCGTTTTATCGTGCCGGTGACGGACGGCCCCACCTATCTGGGCGACATCGACCTGGCCGTGGCGCCGGATGACAGCCTGTCCGTCGCGACGCCGCGGCTGATGCAGATGCTGGAAGCCATCCTGAAGCCCGATGTGCTGGCGCGGCTGAAGGCCGCCGTCGGCGCGTCGGACAGCGTGACCGCACAGCATCTGGCGACGGAGAAGATTTCGCTCAGCTACGACAGCCAGAAGCTGGCGCTGTCGATCGGCATTCCCGTCACGGCGCGGCGGACGAGCGCGATGAGCCTGAGGGCAGCCAATGACGCAGGCGGCGAGACGCTGCAGCCCGCGAGTGCGAGCGGTTATATCAACCTGCGCTCGGCGATCGACCTGATCGAACGCGGGCCCGATCGCGGGCTGACGCCGCCGGTTTCTCTGATCGACGGCGCGGCCAGGCTGTTTGGCGTGGTCGCGGAGGGCGAAGGCTATCTGTCGTTGCGGGAGGGCGAGCCGCTGCTGCGCCGCACCGGCACAAGGCTGGTCTATGACGATGTGCAGAGGACAATGCGCTGGGCGCTGGGCGACGTCCGGCCGTTCGGCACCAGTTTCCAGAGTACGCCGACGGTGGGCGGCCTGTCGGTATCGCGCATCTACAGCATCCTGCAGCCGCAGCGGGAAGTGCGATCGACCGGATCACAGAGCTTTTCGCTGTTCGCGCCGAGTACGGTGGAGACGATCGTCAACGGCCGCACGGTCGAACGCAAGCTGCTGCAGCCGGGCAACTATACGTTGCAGGACTTTCCGCTGGCTGAGGGCGCGAATGACGTCCGGTTGCAGATAGAGGACGAAACCGGCAAGCGCCGCATTGTCGAGTTCAACCTCTATTCGAACCGGTCGCTGCTCGATCCGGGACTGACGGAATTTTCGGCCTTTGCCGGGGTCTATGCGCGGCCGACGCGTGCGGGCATCACCTATTCCAACGACTGGTCGGCTTCCGGCTTTGTGCGCCGGGGCGTGAGCCAGCGACTGACCGCCGGCGTGAATTTCCAGGCCGATCGCCATGCGCAGCAGGCTGGGCTGGAATTGCTGGGGGGCAGCGGGCTGGGCCTGATCGGCGGGGAGGTCGCGGTCAGCCAGCGGAACGGGCGAACCGGCTATGCGGTATCGGCGAGTTTCGAGAAGCTGATCCAGGAGGGCAGCGGCCAACGGTCGCAATCGCTTCGGGGACTGGTCGAACTGCGCAGCGCGGATTTTGCCATTCCCGGCGTGCTGCTGGTCCGCGAACCGATGGCGATGCGCGTTTCGGCGGGATATTCGATGACCTTCGCGCGGGACGCGTTCGTGACGCTGGACGGCCAATATTCCCGCGACCGGGTGCAGCAGGAGCATCGCTACAGCCTGCGGGCGAGCGGCGGCATCGGCATCGCGGATGGATTGTCGCTCGTCAGCGATATTCAGTTCGAGCGGGGACGGAGCGGCCAGAGCGCGCTGATCCGCCTTGGCCTGCGCAAGCGGTTCGGCGGGCGTTCCTATGGTCAGGTGGACGCAGACAGCCGGGGCGTCGTCAAGTCCACCTTCCAAAGCTCCGGCGGACGGGGGATCGGCGCGTGGAGCGGCAGCCTGGACCTGACCCGCGACGCGCGGGGCGCTTCGTTCAACGGCAACGGGACCTATACGGCGAACCGGGCGGAACTGGGCGTCAGCCAGATCGCCACCTATGATACAGGTGGCGGGGCGATCCGGGACATGCGCACATCGTTGCGGGTCGGCACTTCGATCGCCTTTGCGGATGGTGCGCTGGCTCTGGGGCGGCCGATCCAGGACAGCTTCCTGATCGCCAGCACGCATAGCAGCCTACGCGGCAAGCCGGTGCGGCTCGACCCGCAGGAGCGGAGCGAAAATGCGCGGTCGGGGCTGTTGGGCGCGGCGCTGGAAGGCGGGCTGAGCGCGCATTCGCCCAGGCTGCTGATCTATGATGTTCCCGAAGCGCCTGCCGGCTATGATCTGGGCGCGGGCAATGTCGGCCTGCTGCCGCCCTATCGCGCCGGTTACAAGCTGACGGTGGGGTCGGATTATCACCTGCTGGTGATCGGCCGCCTGCTGGGCAGCGATGGAGAGCCGATATCGTTGCTGGCGGGCAAGGCGATTGATCTGGCCGCGCCCAAGCGGCCCGCGACGACCATCTTCACATCGCGCGCGGGCAAGTTCGGCGCACAGGGCCTGCGGCCCGGAAAGTGGCGGGTCGAAATGCCGACCGAGCCGCCGACACTCTACGAAATTCAGATACAAGATGATCCAACCGGAACCGTTCGCGTCGGCGACCTGCATCCGGTGACAGCAAGAAAGGGTGAGCGATGAGCAAGTGGATGAAGCTGGCGGGGGTGGCGCTCGCCTTTGGGATTGCGCAGCCGGCGATGGCGGCGAATTGCGCTACGGTGAGTTTTTCGGCGTTTAACAGCTCTTCTCAGTTCGACCCGATCAACGGAAATTATCCTGCACAGACGATCACGGCAACGGTGACCCGGTTAGACGGCAACGCAGACTCGGCTCGTTTGATATTACTTGATAATGACGCAGGAGCGCTCAAGCTTTCTCAGAACGGACCCATTTACAACATCACGACTGGTGGCAATCAGGCTGTGTTTGAGTCGCACCATCTCATTCAGAACAATGAAGGCGCGTTGATATTGTTCGCATCATCAAACACGGCCAATTTTATATTCACTATTCCGAACACAACAAGTGATTTCATAGGAGGAACACCCTATTCAGAGCCTTTGACATATTCAATTTCCTGTTTCAAGAACACAACCGGAAATGGAAATTCCATAAGCAGCAATGCAGAAGTAACTGCCTTCAACGCGGCGGTCACTATCGCGAAGATAGTTAGCATCACCACCGCGGGACCCCAGACGATCAACTTCGGGAATTTCACCACAACGTCGCAGCAGCTTCAGGTCGGCGTGAAGAGTACCAGCTCGATCAACGTCGGCGTCTCTACGTTGAGGAGCAATCAGATGGTCCTTGCGGGCGCTGTTTCGCCCTATCCCACCAATTCAACAATCCCTTACACGATGACGCTCAACGGCACGTCGGTTTCGAACGGTACTAGCCTCACCAATCAGACTCGTGCGGGGGTGGCGGGGATGAACTGGCCGCTGGTGCTCAATCTTACCGGCGGTCTGCCCACGGGCAAGATTGCGGGCAGTTATTCGGACACCATCACCCTGACGCTGACGCCGGGGACTTAAGGGCTCGTCGCTTCTGATTTAGTACGTTCCCGACCCGCGCACGTTCCGCGAACCAAGCGGTTCGGTGCGCGTTTGTTGGGGATGGATACGGTCAATATCTTGCTGCGGCAGCTGGTCAGGATGTGGCAGGGCTTTGTCGCGGCAGTGCCGAGCATCATTATCGCTGTGGCGATCATCTTGCTGACCTGGGTGGTCGCCCGCTACGCCAAGCGGATCGCCGATCGTCTGACGGCCCGGGTCAATTTGCGGCCGAGCCTGAAGGAACTGATCGACACGGTCGTTTCCATCGCGATCTGGATCGTGGGTCTGCTGATCGCGGCGACGGTCGTTCTGCCGGGTCTGACGCCCGCCAGTCTGGTCGCTGGGCTGGGCATCGGGACGATCGCGGTAGGCTTTGCCTTTCAGGATTTTTTCCAGAATTTCCTGTCCGGGATCATCATCATGGTGCGCAAGAAGATGCGCATCGGCGATGTGATCGAATGCGAAGGGATTATCGGTCGGGTCGAGCATATTTCCCTGCGCGAAACGCATGTGCGCAAGCTGTCCAATGAACTGACGATCGTGCCCAATTCCACGCTGTTCAAAAATCCTGTGGAGATACTGACCGACGGGGCGGAGCGGCGGCACGAGATCGTGGTCGGCATAGCTTATGACGCGGACCTGGACCGCGCCGCGGCAGTGTTGCGGCAAGCAGTCGAGGGGGTCGATCAGGTCAGCAAGGAACGGCCGGTCGATATTTTCGCGCGGGAATTCAGCGCAAGCTCGGTGGATTTCACGGTGCGCTGGTGGGCGGGTTCCAAGCCGGCGGACATGCATGCGAGCCGCGACGCGGTGATCCGCGCCATCAAACGCGCGCTGGACGATGCGGGGATCGAAATTCCCTACCCTTATGTCACGAACATATTCAAGGAACCCGCGCCGGCACAGCCCTTGCGCGGCGGCCCTGATCGGGGCGAGGAGAGCGCCTGACGAGCCTTGCCCCGTCAATTTTCACGCCCTGAGCAATTTCTCAATTGAACGGCTTCGTTCATTATTGTAGGAGTTAATACGCCCGCCAGGTCAACGAGGGCGGCGGCAGACGGTGATGATTGGGAGAGATGCTTTGATCCTGGAAAAGACATTGTCGCGGCGGACGTCGCTCAAGATCGGCAGCGCCATGACATTGTGGGCCATGGCCCCGGTGCGCGCGATCGCGGCGGTTCCGGAAGTGGCATTGGCCGATCGGCGTGATCAACCGCTGTCGCTCGGCTGGCGCTTCTATCGCGGCGACGGCAGCGACTATGCGTCCAAATCCTTCGACGACGCCAAGTGGCGAACCGTCGACCTGCCCCATGATTGGAGCATCGAGGACCTCGATTCCTCAGACATAAAGGTCAATTCGACCATATTGCCGTTCGATACCGCGCCCTTGTGGGAAGCCGCAAAGGGCGTGCCCAAGTCGGTGGGGCCGTTTGACGGCGGACGCGCCCTGATTGGCGCGACGAGCCGGTCGGGCGGCGCGCGCGACACGGGTTTGACCGTCGGTGGCGTCGGCTGGTATCGCAAAAGCCTGCGCCTGCCCGCCTTGCCGCAGGATGCGCGCGTCGAATTGATGTTCGACGGCGTTTATATGGATGCGGAGGTCTGGCTGAATGGTGTCAGCCTGGGCCGGCACATTCATGGCTACACGCCCTTTTCCTTTGACCTGACGCCGCATCTCGATCCGTCCGGCAACAATGTCGTGGCGGTGCGGGTCGGCAATCTGGGCGACAACAGCCGCTGGTATTCGGGATCCGGCATTTACCGGCACGTCAGGTTGAACGTCACGCGCAGCCTGCGCTTTGCCCCTTGGGGCATCGCGGTTGCGACGCCGCAAGTTTCCGCATCCTCTTCCACCGTGCAGGTCCGCGCGCGTGTCGAAGGCGTGGCGCCCGGCGCGATGTTGCAGGTCGAGATCAAGGATGCGCGGGGCCGCAGCGTGGCGCGGCAGGAAGTGGCCGCAGCCGCCGATAGCCAGCTGACGATCGAGCTTCCCCGCCCTTCCCTGTGGTCGCCGGAACATCCCAATCTTTACAGCGCCGAATGCAGGCTGAGCCTGAACGGCCAGATGATGGACAATATGGCAGTGCCGTTCGGCATCCGGTCTATCACGGTCGATGCCGAGCATGGCTTGCGGATCAACGGCGTCGCGGTCAAATTACGTGGCGGGTGCGTCCATCATGACAATGGCCATCTGGGCGCAGCTGCGATCGACCGGGCGGAGGAGCGCAAGGTCGAGTTGCTGATGGCGCGCGGCTATAATGCGGTGCGTACGTCGCACAATCCGCCGTCCCCCGCTTTCCTGGACGCGTGCGACCGGCTGGGCATGCTGGTGATGGCAGAGCCCTTCGATTGCTGGAACGTGGGCAAGAACCCCGACGACTATGCGCTTTATTTCAAGGATAATTGGCGCGAAGACCTGCGCGCGATGGTCGCGCGGGACGGCAATCACCCGAGCATCATCATGTGGAGCATCGGCAACGAGATCCCCGAAACCGGATCGCCCGAAGGCGTCGAAACCGCCCGGATGCTGACCACGGAATTGCGCCGCCTCGACAATAGCAGGCTGGTCACGCAGGCGATCAACACGCCCAGCGGCCCGGATGTGGTCCGGGCCGATGGCAAGCCAGATCAGGCTGCGACGCAGTTCCTGGATGTCACCGGCTATAATTATAAGCTGAAAAATTATGAGCCGGACCATGCGCGTTTCCCCCATCGGGTGTTCGTCGGCACGGAAAGCTTCCCCAAAGATATCGATGCGATCTGGCGTATGACCGAACGTCATCCCTGGCTGATCGGCGATTTCGTGTGGACCGCTATGGATTATCTGGGCGAAGCAGGCATCGGACGGGGCGAATTGTCTTATCCCGATTTCTCCGGCGCCAAATATCCGTGGTTCGGCGCCAATTGCGGCGACATAGACCTGATCGGCCAGCAGAAACCGCAGTCATTGCTGCGCGACGTGATCTGGGGCCTCAGCCCGGTTGAAATGACGGTGCAGCGCCCGCTTCCCCCCGACGCCAAGGAAAAGATCTCGCCGTGGGGCTGGCGCGACGAGCTGCAAAGCTGGACCTGGCCCGGCGCGGAAGGGCGGCCGGTGAATGTGTCCATCTACACGCGCGGCGACAGGGTCGAACTGCTGCTCAACGGCAAGCAGGTGGCGGAGAAGGCATTGACCGAAAAGGACGGGTCGGTCGCGCAGTTCGATGTGCCTTATGCGGCGGGACGCCTGGTCGCCCGTGCTTTCCAGAATGGGCGCAAGATCGGCGAGCGGGTGCTGGAAACGGTAGGCGCGCCCGCCGCGCTGCGGCTGAAGGCGGATCGCACGAAGCTGCGTGCGGATCGCAACGACCTGGCCTACGTGACGGTGGAGGTCGTGGATGCGGCCGGGCGACTGGTGCCCGACGCCGCGCATGTCCTGACCAGCCAATGCAAGGGTCCGGCGGAACTGGTGGGCTTCGGCAACGCCAATCCGCGCGGCGTCGCCAGTTTCCAGCAGCCTGTCGCCAAAAGCTGGCATGGGCGCGCACTGCTGATCCTGCGGCCCACGGGGGAGGCGGGACGGACACTGGTCAGGATGGAAAGCGAAGGGTTGAAGCCTGCGATGCTGTCGCTGGACATGAAAGCCTGACGGTCGGCCTGCCGAGCGGGGTGATTGTTTTTACGCCTCTTTGGGTGGCGAGGCGCTTCATCGGCGGTTAGGACCGCTGCATGAGTGTTGCGCCCCTGATTACCCGCCCATTTTCGATGATGCGCGCCTTTCTGGCGGCTGAGGCCGCGGGCGGCATCATCCTGATGGCGGCGGCGGCGGCAGGCATGGTGGTCGCCAATTCGCCTTTGGCGGAAAGCTATTTCCACATCCTTCATGTGAAGGCGGGGAGCCTTAGCGTCCTGCACTGGATCAATGACGGGCTGATGGCGCTGTTCTTCCTGGTCGTAGGGCTGGAGATCAAGCGCGAGGTGCTGGACGGGCAGCTTGCCCGATGGCCGGACCGGATGCTGCCCGGCATCGCGGCGGGGGCGGGCGTGGTCCTGCCCGCGCTCATCTATATCGCGGTCAACAGGGGCGATGCGACGGGCATGCGGGGCTGGGCGATACCGGCGGCCACCGACATTGCCTTCGCGCTGGGCGTGCTGGCCCTGCTGGGACGGCGGATTCCGGGGTCGCTCAAGATATTCCTGACGGCGGTGGCGATCATCGACGATCTGATCGCGGTGCTGATCATTGCGCTGTTCTACAGTGCGCAGCTCAATATGCTGCCGCTCGCGCTGGCGGGAGGCGGGCTGTTGTGCCTGGCGCTCTGCAACCGGGCGGGCGTCAACAGCCTCTGGCCCTATCTGCTGATCGGGCTGTTCGTGTGGTTCTGTGTTTTGCAGTCGGGCATCCATGCGACGCTTGCGGGCGTCGCGGTGGCGATGACGGTGCCGCTGAGGAAGACGCCGGGCGCGCCCGATGACCGACATTCGCCGCTTTATCGGCTGGAACATGGGCTGCACCCCTGGATCGCCTATGCGATCGTGCCGCTGTTCGGCTTTGCCAATGCAGGCGTGTCGCTGAGCGGCTTTGCACTGCCCGACCTTGCCGCGCCCGTTCCGCTGGGCATCGCGCTGGGGCTGTTCGCGGGCAAGCAGCTGGGCATATTCGGTACGATCTGGCTGCTGTCGCGGCTGGGTTGGGCGGAGCGACCGAGCCATGCGAGTTGGCCGCAGGTCTATGGCGTCGCGCTGCTGTGCGGCATAGGCTTCACGATGAGCCTGTTCATCAGCGGCCTCGCCTTCGCCACGCACCCGCATGAGGGGGATGCGGCGAAGCTGGGCATATTGCTGGGTTCGCTGACGTCGGCGATCGCGGGCTATGCGGTGCTGCGGATCGCGCCGGGCGTGAAGGCAACCCAACGACCTGAAATGCGGCCTTTTTGACGCGCATCAATTTGCGCTGTGGGGGGCGGTTCTAATGTCTTCGTGAAGGAGACATGCAATGGATCAGTTTTTTGGCCTTTATTTCCCGCACCTCGTCGTCGGCCTGATGCTGATATTCATGGTCATTCTTGGCGGCCTCAGCGTGCAGGATGCGCTGCGCGGCCGGCGGAATTGAGCGAGGGACAAGCCCCCTTTCACGCGCTGGGCGGCCGGGATGGCGTCGCCAGGATCGTGGATCGCTTCTACGACCTGATGGACAGCGTCCCCGCCTATCGTGACCTGCGGGCGGTGCATGCGCCGGACCTGAGCCCCATGCGCCGGTCGCTGAGCGAGTTTCTGTGCGGCTGGATGGGCGGCGATACGGACTGGTTCGCGGCCAATCCCGGCAAGTGCATGATGACGCTGCATGCGCGCTTTCCCATTACGGCCGCCATGGCCGATCAATGGACGTCGGCGATGGGCCAAGCGATGAAGGATTGCGGCGTCGAGGACGATCTGGCGGCGCGCATCGACGCGGCCTTTGACGCAATGGCGTCAGCCATGGTTCGCGCCTGATACCAGCCCCCCGCATATGACACGGGGGGCTGGTCACGCATCAGCGCCTGTCGTCCGAAACGGCGAGGATATGATCGTCGTAGCCGGGGAAAATATAGTCGAATTCCAGAACCACGCCGCCGCCGAGCGGGCCGTTGACGATCAGGTCGGTTTCACAAAATGCCTGCACGCCATTGCGGCCATAGGTGTAGCGCGTGATCCCCTGAAACACGGGTGACGCATTGAGGCGCGCGTCGATCTCCGCATCGCCGGGCTGCGCGCGATTGACCAGGAATTTGAGCCGCCCGGCAAAGCGCGCATCATTGGCTTCCAACGCCTGTAGCGCGAGATAGCGCTCCTCCAGCTGGTCCAGGGAGTCGTGCAGGAAGCCGACATGGAAATCAAATTCCGGATCAGCGGCCTGCGCGGCGCGATAGGCGGCGAGAGCGGGATGCTCGCGATCCGTGCCCCAACCCAGAGCCTCGCGCGCGGCGGTTAGCAGGGCGGCCGTCGCGGCAGGAAGAGCGCTGAGATAGACGATATTGTCTCCGCGATCGGGATGCAGCGCACTGGTCGTGAAACGGTAAAAGACGCCGCCTTGCGGCAGCTCCATTTCCTGGGTCTTCACCAGACCGGCCGTTTCGAGCAGCAGCGCGGCGGCCGGGCCATCCTGCGGCCGAGGATAGTGAAGGTTCACATGGCTGATGGTCTGTGCCGCTGGCGCGCGCAGGATCGATTGGACGTTCATGCTGTTCCTCTCTGCCGCGGCATCGGAGCGCCCAGCCGCGCTATTAAGCACGGCATGGCGGCCAAAGCGCTTTGACGCGGGTCAAAAAGACACGATAGTGCGTATTATGACGCCGTACTGGCGACGAGAAATAATAGCTGGAACGCAGTTAGACTCTTTGTCTGCATGCCTGATCTGCGATTGTAGAACGCATTTTCTTGAAATTTTGATTCCGGTCAATTCGCTCTGACACCTTTCGGGTCATCATCGCCCGACAAGCGAGTGGAGGACCACATGGAAGTCGCGGCTCTTGCCTACAGCATCATCACCTCCCGCGATCTGCGTCAGTGGCGGCGCTTTGCCGAGGACGTCGCCGGATTTTCCGTCCATGCGCTGCCGGGCGGGCTGGCGCTCCGCACCGACGAGCGGGCCGGACGTTTGTTCATCGTCGAAGGCGATCGCGACGGCTATGGCGCCAGCGGCTGGGAAGTCCGCAACGAAGAGCAATATGCCGCTGCCCTCGCCGCCCTGGACGCGCGCGGCGTCGCCTATACCCATTCGACGCAGGCGGAGCGTGCTCTGCGCCATGTCACCGACATGGTCTGGTTCCGCGATCCTTCAGGCAATCGCCATGAGATTTGCTATGGTTATGTCAGCAGCTTCGCGCCCTTCTGCTCGCCGCAGGGCGTGCGTTTCGTGACCGGCGACCTCGGCTATGGCCATGCCGTGCTGCCCGCCCCCAATATCGCGGAGACGCGCAGCTTCCTGGCCGAGGTGCTGGGCCTTGGCCTGTCCGATTTCATGGTGCACCGCCCGGCGGGAGCAGGCGGGCCCGAGATGCGGATCGACTTCCTGCATTGCGCCAACGGCCGCCATCACAGCCTGGCGCTGTTCGAGGGCGAGGTGCCGTCGGGCTGCGTGCACCTGATGGTGGAAGTCGCGACGATCGACGAGGTCGGTCATGCCTATGACCGCATGTTGGCGGCAGGGGCGCGTCTGATGGCGACACTGGGCCGCCACACCAATGATCACATGATCAGCTTCTATGTCGAAACGCCTGGCGGCTTCGCACTGGAATATGGCTGCGGCGGTCGGATCGTCGACTGGGACCATCACACCGTTTTTGAAAGCACATCGGCCAGCCTGTGGGGCCATGACTTCAGTGTCGGCTTCGGCGCTGACGAACAGGCGAAACTGGCCGACGCGGCCTGATCAGAAGGAGAGGGAATATGACGCTTGCCAATGCGACCACCGCGCCCGCCATGGCCGATCTCGTCGACCGGGCGGCGGCGCTCGTGCCGGTCCTGCGCGAACGGGCGGACGCCTGCGAAGCGGGCAACAAGGTGCCGGACGAAACCATCCGCGACTTTCAGGAGGCGGGCTTCTTCAAGATCCTGCAGCCCCGCCGCCACGGCGGATATGAGATGGACATCGAGACCTTCTATGCGGTGCAGATGAAGCTCGCCGAAGGGTGCATGTCGTCCGCCTGGGTGCTGGGCGTCGTCGCTGTGCATAACTGGCAGCTGGCCCTGTTCGACGGGCAGGCGCAGGAGGATGTGTGGGGCACGGATAACGCCACCCTTATCTCGTCTTCCTACATGCCGCGCGCGCAGGTGACGCCGGTCGAGGGCGGATACCGCATCAGCGGGCGCTGGGGCTTTTCCAGCGGCGTCGACCATTGCGACTGGGCGTTTCTGGGCGGCCTGGTCAACGATCCGGAAACGGGCGAGCCGGACTTCTGGACTTTCCTGGTCCCTCGGGCCGATTTCAAGGTGCTGCCTATCTGGAACACGATCGGGCTGGGCGGCACGGGCAGCCATGATGTGACGGTGGAGGACGCCTATGTCCCGGCCTATCGCACGCATCGGTCGAAGGATGGCTTTGCCTCCACCAATCCGGGCGCAAAGGTCAATCCCGCTCCGCTTTACAAGCTGCCGTTCGGGCAGGTGTTCGTGCGTGCCGTATCCTCCTCTTCAATCGGCGCGCTTCAGGGTGCGCTGGACTGCTTCATCGAAAAGGGCGCCAAGCGCAGGAGCGCCAATAGCGGGGCGAGCGCGTCGGCCGACCCCGATGTGCAGATGGTGATCGCCGAAACCCGCGTCGCGATCGACGAGATGAAGACCATCCTGTTCCGCAACTTCGAGCATCTGGCCGAAAAGGCGCGCGCGGGGGAGCAGGCGGATCTGGAAACCCGGCTGCACTATCGGTTCCAATCGGCGCAGATTTCCAGCCGCTGCTGCGCGCTGATCGCCCGCATCTTCGCAGCGAGCGGGGCGGAGGCCATTTATCGCGGCAACCCCGTCGCCCGCGCCTTTTGCGACATTCATGCCGGGCGCGCGCATGTCGCCAACAATCCAGGCGTCGTGGGCCGCAACTTCGGTGGCGTCCTGCTCGGCGCGCCGAACGGCGACAGCTTCATCTGAACGGACGGGAGGACAGCATGGCGAAGACAGCCGAATATGGCCTGGGCGAACTGACCTTTCCCCGTGGCTGGTTCATGGTCGCGATAGCCGATGAGGTGACGCAGCAGCCGCAGCCAGTCCGTTTCTTCGGACAGGATATGGCGCTCTATCGCGGCAAGAGCGGGCGCGTGGTGCTGATGAATGCCTATTGCCCGCACATGCGGGTCAACATTGCGCGCAACAGCACATCCTATGTCGTGCGGGACGGCAATCAGGTGGAGGGCGATTCCATCCGCTGCCCCGCCCATGGTTGGCGCTTCACGCCCGAGGGACAGTGCGACGACATTCCCTATTCGACGCGCAGCATCCCCAAGGCGGCGTGCATCAAGTCGCACAAGGTCGTGGAAAAAGCGGGCTGCATCTGGATGTGGCACGACATGGAGGGGGGCGATCCCGACTATGACCTGCCCGACTTCGCCGAATGGAACCGCACCGGCGAAGGATGGGTGCGGTGGAAGGTGGATCATCTGGGCACGCTGCCGATCCATCCGCAGGAGATACTCGACAACATGACCGACTATGCGCATTTCGCGCCGGTTCATGGGTCGTCGGGCAATGTGTTTTTCGAGAATGAATTTGACGGCCCGATCATGCGCCAGCGCTTTGCGTCGGGCCACCGAACGCTGGTGGATGGCGGCGGCCTGTTGGAAACCGACACCTGGTACACCGGGCCAGGCATCCTGCTGTCCCGCATGGAGGGCAAGCACCCTTCGCTGATGATGATCTGCAACACGCCGGTCGAGGATGGCGAGGTCCGCGTTTGGTTCGCAGTGATGGCGCAGACCGCCGCGAATGGCGAGGCGACCGAGGAAGAACGCGCCATCGCACGCGCCTATCATGAAGCAGGGCTCGCTGCCTTTTCACAGGATTTCGAACTGTGGAAATATAAGGAGCCGGCGATCAACATCCTGCAGGTGCCCGACGATGGGCCGTTCCACAAGGGACGGCTGTGGTATCGACAATTCTACAATCCGCGGGCGCGGGCGGCCGAGTATCAGAAGCGGGTCAACGGAGTTCATACGACGGTGGACCTGCGCGGCAGCAAGGCCGCGGCCTGATCATTTGACCCTATGTTATGGGCGGCGGAGCTTCCTGTGGGACGCTCCGCCGTTAGCATTTCGCGCCTCTTCGCTCCGGCCGCCTTTTTGACGCGCGTCAATTTGTTCGTCGCAAGTAAGTATATACTCACTTGTCGAGCGGCCCGGCATTTCTGCCGCCGCAGCTGCGAGAGGAGCGAATATGAACGCGCATAGCCAGCCACATCCGGCGAAGAGTTGTCCCCTGCCCATAACGGATCATGACGGTCTGCGCCGGGCGTTGAAGGACGCCAACCTGCCGACCCTGCTGATGGTTTACACGACCTATGCGCAGGACCGCGCCTATCTGGACAGTTTCGCGCCTTACCTGACCGGCATCTATACGGCGGAAGCGCCCTCCAGCGTGCCCGAGGCCATGGCGCAAGACTTGCGCGACCGGCTTTTCGCGCTGCTCACCGATCCCACGCCGCCGGTTGAACGGGCGATCGATGCGGAACTGCTGCGCAGGATGATGGGCGTGAGCGTCGGCGAGGAAGTCGATCCGGCGATCATGCCTGTGCTGTACGACCAGATGGGTTTCGAACGCCCGGTCCCGCGCAAGGATATGCCGGGCCGCGTTCATCCGCCCGCAGCTTTCCGCGTGCTGGTGATCGGCGGCGGGATGACCGGCATCGCCGCTGGCATAAAGCTCGCCGAGGCGGGATATGACTATACGATCATCGAGAAGAACCCCGATCTGGGCGGCACATGGTTCGAGAACCGCTATCCGGGCGTCGGCGTTGATACGCCCAGCCATTTCTACTCCTATTCCTTTGAACTGAACCCTGACTGGAGCAGCTATCACCCCAAGGGGCCGGAAATTCACAACTATCTGACCAGCGTCGCCGACAAATATGGCATTTGCGACCATGTTCAGTTCGAGACGATGGTCGTCGCCGCCCGTTGGAGCGATGCGGACAGCAACTGGCACGTCACCCTGCGCGACGTGAAGACCGGTGCGGAGCGGGTGGAAGTGGCCAATGCGGTGCTGCTGGCCCATGGCGTGCTCAACCGCTGGTCCTTCCCCAACATCCCCGGGCTCGACAGCTTCAAGGGCCCCAAGATGCACACCGCCGGGTGGGATGCGGACATGGACCTGACCGGCAAGCGGGTGGCGGTGATCGGCACGGGCGCGAGCGCGGCGCAGCTTGCCCCTGCCATCGCAGGCAAGGTTTCCAGCCTGGTGATCTTCCAGCGTTCCAAACATTGGGTGCTGAACAATCCCGACATCGCCATGCCGGTGAACGAGAATATCCACTTCGCCCTGCGCAACATCCCCCATTACAAGGAATGGTTCCGCTTCCGCGTTTATTGGTTCACCGGCGACGGGCTGTACGGCAATGTGAAGATGGATGCCGACTGGCCGAACAAGGACGTATCGGTGTCGGCGCAGAATGACGCGGCGCGCAGCTATGCGCTGCAATATATCCATCACAAGCTGGCGAACCGGCCCGACCTGATCGACAAGGTCGTTCCCGACTATCCGATTTTCGGCAAGCGGATCGTGCTGGATGCCGATGGCGGCCGGCTCGACACGCTGCTGAGGCCGAATGTCACGCTGGAAACCGATGCGATCGATCATGTCGAGGAGCATGCGATCGTCACGAAAAGCGGCAAGCGCTACGAGGTCGATGTGATCGCGCTCGCCACCGGTTTCGAGCTGGCGCCTGCATTGGGGCCGCTCAAGGTCTATGGCCGGGGCGGATGCGACCTGGCAGCGGCATGGGGCAAGGACGAGGCGCGCGCCTATCTGGGCGTGATGGCGCCGGCCTATCCCAATTTCTTCATGACGCTGGGGCCGAACAGCGCGCCCAATCATGCGGCGGGCGTGAACATGGTGCTGGAAGCGCAGATCCATTATATCATCGAAGCGCTGGACAAGATCGTGGCGGCTGGCGGCAAGGCGATCGAGCCGACGGAGCAAGCCTATCTCGACTGGAATGCGAAGGTCGAGGAACAGATGAAGCAGATGATCTGGTCCCACCCCAAGGCCAAGAGCTATTATCTGAACAGCAAGGGACGCAACTATGTGTCCTGCCCGTTCAAGCTTGCGGATTATTGGAACTGGACGCGCAATCCCGATCCGGAGGCGATGGTCATTTCTTGAATTTTGAACGACGCACAATAAGGGGGCCTGGTCCGGTCGGACTGGGCCCCATTTTTCACGGGATCACGATTCCATCCCTCGTTCGCCCTTCGACAAGCTCAGTCCGGGGTCGCGTGAAGGCCGCCCCGCCTTCAATCCTCATCGATCAGGATCCGTGCGGCAGCGCCTTCGCTGTCGTCGAACTGCCCATCCCGCAGCGCCCAGAAGAAGGCGGCGAGGCCGAGCAGGCCGAGGAACAGGGCGATCGGGATCAGCATGCCTAGGCCGGTCATTGCGCGGCTCTCCTCAAACGCAGGGCGTTGGCGATGACGATCAGCGAGGATGTGGACATGGCGATCGCAGCGACGAGCGGCGTGACCTTGCCCGCCACCGCCAGCGGGACAGCCAGCACATTATAGCCGATCGCGAGGGCGAAATTCTGCTTCACGACGCTGATCGTCCGGCGGGCGGCGCGGAGGGTCATGGCCACCGGCGCGAGCCTGTCGCCAAGGAACACCGCGTCGGCGGTCAGCTGGCTCGCGTCACTGGCGGAGGCTGGGGCCATGCTTGCATGACCCGCCGCAAGCGCCGGACCGTCATTCAGCCCGTCGCCGACCATCAGCACCTTTTCGCCGCGCGCGTGCAGCCGCCCGATCAGCGCCAGCTTGTCCGCCGGGCGCAAATGCCCGATTGCGGTGGTGCCGGTCGCGCGGGCGATCTCCTCCAGCGCTTCGGTGCGGTCGCCGCTTGCGATCAGCGTCTGGAGCCCCATCGTGCGGAGCGCAGCCAGCGTGTCCGCGGCATCAGGGCGCAGTGCATCGCTGAAGCGGAGCAGCGTTGAATGCTTGCCGCGCCGATATTCACTCGCAAGGCCAAAGAGGCTGACGATGCTGCACGGCCGGGCCAGCGCCACGGGAAGCCCTTCATGCTCGGCGAACATGCCCTCACCCGGAACTTCGCGGATGTGATCAAGGGCGGCAGGAGTCACTTGCCGGCTTTCCAGTTCCAGCCTGAGCGCGCTGCTCAAGGGATGGCGGGACGCCCGCGCCAGCGCCAGCAGGATCGCCTGATCCTCTCGCCCCAACCGGTCGATCCCCTGCGGCACCGGGCGGCCAAGCGTCAGCGTGCCGGTCTTGTCGAACAGCGCCTCGCTGACCTCAGCCAGCCGTTCCAGAGCGGACCCGTCCTTCACCAGCACGCCCCGGCGCATCAGCGCGCCGCATGCGACGATCTGCGCAGCAGGCACCGCGAGGCCGAGCGCGCAGGGGCAGGTGATGAGCAGCACGGCGACGGCGATCAGCAGCGCTTGGTGCGCGCCTGCGCCTGCGATCATCCAGCCTGCAAAGGATAGCGCGGCGAGGAGGTGGACGCAGGGCGCATAATAGCGCGCGGCCCGGTCGGCGATCCGGACATAGCGCGACTTGCCCTGCCCCGCCTCCTCCATCAGCCGCGCGATGTCGGCGATGACCGTGTCAGCCCCGGCGGCGGTCACTTCGACGGTGATCGGGCCCTCGATGTTCATCGCCCCGGCCTGCACGGCATCGCCCGGCCGGACGCGGACAGGCGCGCTCTCGCCGGTCAGGAAAGCGAGATCGATCCCGCTTTCGCCCTCGGTGACGTGGCCATCCGCCGCCAACCTTTCGCCCGCCGCGACCAGCATACGCATGCCGGGGCGCAGCGCGCTGGCTGCCATCCATTGGCTGCGGCCGCGTTCGGTGAGGACCAACGCGCCGGGCGCGGTCTGCTTGAGCAAAGCCGTGACGCCCGCACGCGCCCGTCCGCGCATCATGCTGTCGAGGCAGCGCCCCGCCAGCAGGAAGAAAAGCAGCATCACCGCGCCGTCGAACCAGGCATGTGGGCCGCCGCTGATGGTTTCGAACAGGCTCATGGCCGTGGTCAGCAGCACGCCGATGCTGATCGGGACGTCCATGTTCGTACGCCCCTGCCGCAAGGCCGCCCAGGCGGAACGGAAGAAGGGCTGGCCCGCATAGGCGACGGTCGGCAGCGCTATCAGTGCGGAGAGCCAGTGGAACATGGTCCGCGTCGCCCCTTCCGCGCCCGACCAGATCGACACCGACAGCAGCATGATATTCATCGCGGCAAAGCCCGCGACGGCCAGCGCACGCACCAGCGCCCTGCTCTCTGCCGCCGCGACGTCCTGACCGGGATCGGCCAGCGGTTCCGCATCGAAGCCGAGCGCGACGATGGCGGCCTTCAGATCCGGCGGAGTAAGCGCAGGATCATGGCTGATCGCGACCCGCTTGGCGCTCATATTGACGCGCGCCGACAGGATGCCGGGATTGAGCGGCAGTCCCTTTTCGATCTTCGACAAGCATCCGGCGCAATGGATGCCGGGCACCGCGAACAGGCTTTCCTTCGCCTCCGCGGGCGCTTGTTCGAGCAGGACGGGTTGGGTAGCCATCAATCGATCTCCCGCAGCAGATGTTCCTCGCCGCCGCCGTGGCGAATGTCGAAGTGCAATTGCCACCGCCCGGCGGGCAGTGCCCGGTCGCTCACATACTGGCCGGGCGCAGCCTCATGCAGACGCAGCGCGATTGCGGGCGCCCGCCCCAGCGGATGCACCGCTACCGCGCCTATCCGCGCACCTTCGACATTCAGCGTCAGGCGGACATGGCGGGCGGGATCGAGGGTCACTTCGTCCCGCCAGCCAAGCTTTTCCTGCGCGCGGGCCTGCGCCAGCCAGCCATTGAACTTCTGGCTGGCGACGTAGCTGTTTTCGACCACAACTCCGCCGAAGGAGCGGACGGCGATGGTCGCCATCAGCATGTTGACGGCGATTACCACGGCGAACCCCGTCACCAGGATCGCGGTCATGTGCCAGCCGGTGAAGGGACGAGCGTGCTTCATGTTCAGGGCCTTTCAAATCGGGCAGGTTCGCTGCCGCTGCCGCCTTCACGATCGAGGGCGCGCACGGTGAAGGCGAAGTCCTGCCGCGCCGGACCAGCCGAAGGGAGAGCGAGGAAAACCCGCAGCTTCGCGACGCTGTCAGCGGGGACGGTGGTGCGGAGGGCGGCGCTCGCCTGCTCGCGCGATCCGGTGGCGGACCACATTTGCGCGCCGTGCAGGCCGGTCACGCTCACCTCCATGGCGCGCGGGCGCGTCTCCATGTTGCGCAGCTTCACGGTATAGGCATTGCGGATCGCGCCGTCCGACAGGCGTACAAATAGGGGGTTGCGATCCTGCTGCGCGCTGATTTCCAGCCGGGTACGCGTGCCCAGCGTGAAGAGCATCGCCGCACCGATGCTTGTCCAGATCGTGAAATAGGCGATGGTGCGCGGGCGCAGCAGTGTCCTGAGCACCGGACGGGGCGGATCGCCCTTCTTTTCGGCGTCCGCATCATCCTGTGTGCAATAGTCGATCAACCCGCGCGGGCGGCCGACCTGCGCCATTACCTTGTCACAGGCGTCGATGCACAGGGCGCAGGTGATGCAGCCGATCTGGGGGCCTTCGCGAATGTCGATGCCGGTGGGGCAGACTGCGACGCATTGGTTGCAGTCGATGCAGTCGCCATAGTCGCCGGGATGCACCTGCGCTTTCTTCAGGCTACCGCGCGGCTCGCCGCGCCAGTCCTTGTAGGTGACGACCAGGGAATTTTCGTCCAGCATCGCGGTCTGGATGCGCGGCCAGGGGCACATGTAGATGCAGACCTGTTCCCGCATGAAGCCGCCAAGGATGAAGGTGGTGGCGGTCAACACACCCACTGTCGCATAAGCAACCGGCGCTGCCGTACCGCTCCAGAATTGCTGCTGCAGCGTCGGGGCGTCGGCGAAATAGAACATCCATGCGCCGCCGGTGATGAAGGCTATGGCCAGCCACACGGCCCATTTGAGCAGTCGCCGCGTTAACTTGGCGAGGCTCCATGGGGCCTTGGCGAGCCTGAGTTGCGCATTGCGGTCGCCGTCGATGAAGCGTTCGACATGCTGGTAGAGATCGGTCCACACCGTCTGCGGGCAGGCATAGCCGCACCAGGCGCGGCCCACGGCGGAGGTCACGAGGAACAACCCTATCCCCGCCATGATGAGCAACGCCGCCACATAGTAAAATTCATGCGGCCATATCTCGACCGAGAACATGTAGAAGCGGCGATGGGCGAGATCGACCAGCACCGCCTGATCGGGCGCATAAGGCCCCCTGTCCCAACGCAGCCAGGGCGTGACCCAGTAGATGGTGAGCGTCACCACCATGATCGCCCATTTCAGGCGGCGGTAGAAGCCATCAACGGCCTTGGGATAGACGCCCTTGCGTTTTTCATAGAGGGCGGGGGAGTTCGTGATCAGCATGCGCGCCTCCCCCAAATGGGCTCGCCTCCCGGCATCCAGGACTTGATCCGGGATCCCGCTCCTTCTCGGCGCGTAGGGCAAAAAGCAGCGGGACCCCGGATCAAGTCCGGGGTGACGATTGCTGCGCGGCTGCTATTGCGCGGCATTGCCGACAGCCTTCACCGGCCTAGCTTCACCCCCGCCAAGGCTATGCACATAGGCGGCCAGCATACGGATCGTCGCCTTGTCGAGCTTGTCGTCCCAGCGCGGCATCACGCCATGACGGCTGTTCCAGACGGTCTCATGGATCGTGTCCGCATCTCCGCCATAGAGCCAGATCGCGTCGGTCAGGTTCGGCGCACCGACCTGACGGCTGCCCTTCCCCGCAGGGCCGTGACAGACCGCGCAATTATCGGCGAAGACCTTCGCGCCTCGCTGGGCCGCTGCGTTTGCCTTTTCCTGACCGCTGATCACCCGCACATGCGCCACTACATCATCGACCTGATCGGCCGTCAGCAACTGGTCCTTGCCGAATGCGGGCATCATCGACTGACGGGTCGCCGCATGATCGGGGTTGCGGACGCCATCGGTGATCGTCTTTTCGATCGTGGGCAGATCACCGCCCCACAGCCAGTCGTCGTCGTTGAGGTTGGGATAGCCCTTCGACCCCGCCGCGCCCGATCCATGACACTGCACGCAATGCACCCGGAAAGCCGCGCGCCCGCCCTCTACCGCTGCCTGCATCAGCTGCGGCCGCATCGGCAGCACATCGATGGAGGTGTCGGCGATCGCCTGCCTGATGGGCGCGATCTGCTTTTCCCGCGCGGCCAGTTCCTTGTCGAGCGCGCCCCGGCTGGACCAGCCGAGCCAGCCGCCGGTCGCCCGGTGGATCATCGGCAGCGCCGGATAGGCGATCACATAACCGATCGCGAACAGGATCGTCGCGTAGAAGGTCCACAGCCACCAGCGGGGCAGCGGCGTGTCCAGTTCCTGGATACCGTCCCATTCATGATGCTTGATCTCTGTTCCGGTGGCGGCGTCGATCCGCTTTTCATCAGCCATGGTCGGCCTCCGAATGTTCAGTCTCGAAAATGGCGAGCGCGGCCTCCGCACTGCGCTCGCGCCCCTTTGGTAGGAAATGCCAGCCGGTCAGGACGGCATAGGTCAGCCCCATAAAGACCAGCCCCCAGCTGTCGGCGAAGTGCCGCAAGGCGTCGTAGTTCATCGTTCGACCTCCTGCGGCTTCGCGCTTTCCACATCGACCAGCGTGCCCAGCATCTGCAGATAGGCGACCAGCGCATCCATCTCCGTCACCTTGCCGGGGTCCCCATCGAAGTCGCGCACCTGCGCCTTGGGGTAGCGTTTGATTAGGTCCTTGGCGTCGGCATCGGGGTCGGCCTGCGCCTTCAGGTCGTCATTTGCCTTGGCGATATCGTCCTTGCTGTAGGGCACGCCTACGTCGGACAGGGCCGTCAGGTCCTTGCCCATGTCTCCGGATTTCAGCTCCCGCTCGGCGAGGAAGGCGTAGCCCGGCATGATCGATTCCGGCACCACGGCGCGCGGGTCCTTCAGATGCTGGACATGCCATTCGTCGGAATATTTGCCGCCCACCCGCGCCAAGTCCGGTCCCGTGCGCTTCGATCCCCATTGGAAGGGGTGGTCATACATGCTCTCGGCCGCCAGGCTGTAATGACCATAGCGTTCCGTTTCGTCACGAAAGGGCCGAATCATCTGGCTGTGGCAGTTATAGCAGCCTTCGCGGATGTAGATGTTGCGCCCCGCCAGCTCGAGCGGCGTGTAGGGGCGCATGCCTTCCACTTTCTCGATCGTGTTGTCGATCCAGAACAGCGGCGCGATTTCTACGATGCCGCCGATGGCGACTACGATCAGCGACGCGATGCCGAGCAGGGAGACATTGCGCTCCAGCTTGCCATGATCCCAGAACTTGCCCTTTGTCTTGCTTGTCATGTGTTTGTTTCCTCAAGCAGGCTGGGTCACAAGGGGACGATCCGCCACAGGATCGAACGCCGCATCGCTCATCGGCTTTTCCTGCCGCAGGGGGCTTCCCGCGATGGTCTTGCCGATGTTCCAGGCCATGATGATCGCCCCGGCAAGGTACATGAGGCCGCCCGCCGCGCGGATGACGTACATCGGGAACATGGCGCTCACGACTTCGGAGAAAGCATAGACGAGGTAGCCGTCGCTCCCATATTCGCGCCACATCAGTCCTTGCATGATGCCCGCCACCCACATCGATGAGGCGTAGAGGACGATGCCCAGCGTCGCGAGCCAGAAGTGCCAGTTGACCAGGCGCAAACTGTAAAGCCTCGCCCGCTTCCACAGTCTTGGCGTCAGATAATAAAGGCAGGCGAAAGTAATCAGGCCGTTCCAACCCAATGCACCACTATGCACATGGCCGATCGTCCAGTCAGTATAATGGCTAAGGCTGTTCACCGCCTTGATCGACATCATCGGCCCTTCGAAGGTGCTCATGCCGTAGAAGGCCAGCGCCATCACCATCATGCGGATGATCGGATCGGTGCGGATGCGGTCCCAGGCGCCGTTCAGCGTCATGAGGCCGTTGATCATTCCGCCCCAGCTCGGCATCCAGAGCATGACCGAAAAGACCATGCCCAGCGTCTGCGCCCAGTCGGGCAGCGCGGTATAATGCAGGTGGTGCGGACCCGCCCAAATATAGAGGAAGATCAGCGACCAGAAATGGATGATCGACAGGCGGTAACTATAGACCGGCCGTTCCGCCTGCTTGGGCACGAAATAATACATCATGGCCAGAAAGCCAGCGGTCAGGAAGAAACCAACTGCATTATGCCCGTACCACCACTGGGTCAGCGCATCTTGCACGCCCGCAAAAGCGCTGTAGCTCTTGGAGCCGAGCAAGCTGACCGGCATCGACAGGTTGTTGACGATATGCAGCATCGCGACCGTCAGGATGAAGCTGAGGTAGAACCAGTTCGCCACATAGATGTGCGGCTCGCTGCGGCGCAGAATGGTGCCGCCGAAAACGACCAGATAGGCGACCCAGACGATGGTCAGCCACAGGTCGACATACCATTCGGGTTCGGCATATTCCTTACCCTCGGTAATGCCCAGCACATAGCCGGTCGCCGCGAGGACGATGAACAGCTGATAGCCCCAGAACACAAAGCGCGCGAGCGAGGGGAAGGCAAGGCGCGCGCGACAGGTGCGCTGCACCACATAAAAGCTGGTGGCGATCAGCGCATTGCCGCCGAAAGCGAAGATGACCGCGGAGGTATGCAGAGGGCGCAGACGCCCGAAACTGGTATATTCAATGCCAAGATTGAGCGCGGGAAAGGCCAGCTGCAGCGCGATATAAAGCCCCGCAAGGAAACCCGCCAGGCCCCAGAAGACGGTCGCGATCACCCCCCAGCGGATCGGATCGTCATCATATTTCCCCTGATCTGCGGGCATCTTCAGCAGGCCGCGCGCGATACCCGCATAATCGGCCCCGCCGATCGTCACCACCGCCATCAACAGCGCCGCCGCGCAGGCGATGCCCATATGCACGGCAAAGCCGCCGTCCGCCGCCATCAGCGCCGCCAGAAAGGCCAGCAGCGCGAGCGTGAACCAGCCGCCCGTCTTCAACACCAATCGGTCCATTGGATTTCCCCGTTACTGCTCTGCGCGGCGTCTTCGTCCGGGCGCCGGCCCCGTGCATTGACCTCTGTCAAAGGCGGCGCAGCGGGTATGTAGGGGAATATCCGTAGGCGGGATGGCGCCTCGCCTCCTCCCTTGGACGGGAGGGGAAAGTGGCCGTCACGCCCCTTCGGCCATGCTTTCCAGTCGGTCGGCATCGCAAATGCGCACGCCCCGCCGTCCGGCGAGCGCGATGACGTTCATCCGCTTCATATCGCTGATCTGCCGCGACACGGTTTCGATGGTTAGGCCCAATATGTCCGCAATCTGCTGGCGCGAGAGTGGCAGGTCTATCACGCCGCTCCGGTCCGCGCGCAGACGCCTGCTCATGTCGAGCAGGAAAGAGGCGACCTTTTCGCGGGCATTCTTCCGGCCGAGCAGCAGCATCCAGGCCCGCGTCCGGTCAAGATCGTCCAGCGTCCGCTGGAGCAGCCGGTGCTCCAATTGCGGATGCTCGCGCGCGAAGCCGTCAAACGCGCCGCGGGGATAGAGGCAGAGCCGCGCATCCGTCAGCGCCGTTACGCTGTGCGGCGTGCGTGCTCCGAACGGGCGGCCGATGAAGTCGGACGCATAAACGACGCCGACGATCTGCTCACGCCCGTCGCCCGTTGACGTCGCCAGCTTCAGCGTGCCTTCGATCACATTGGCGACAACCATGCTGTCATCGCCCTCCCACATGACCGTCTGCCCGGCCTGCAGCGTCACTCGCCGCCCGATCCGGTTGAGGGCCGAGCGTTCCTGCGCATTGAGGTCTGCGCAAATCGCCTGGTCGCGCACTGCGCAGCGGTCGCAGTAGCCCGCACCGCAACCTCCGGCCGCTGGCGTCATCATCGCGGCCATCTCGGCATCCCGGGGCGCCCTTTGCGCCAGATCAAATTGCATATCCATGCCCGCTGCATGCCGCTGTGCGGGGTTCAGACCTATCCGTAATTGTGCGTAGGGGGACCAGTCCTGCAAGATTCCAGCCTCCGCTGGAATGGCTTGCCGATCTTCACTCCAATCCGGCGTGGAAGGCGATGCGCAGCGCTTCGGCGAGGCTTTTCACCTCCAGCTTCTGCATCAGGTTGGCCCGGTGGATTTCGACCGTGCGAGGGCTGATCCCCAGGTCATAGGCAATGGTCTTGTTGGGCAGACCTTCGACCAAGCCGTCCAGCACGTCGCGCTCGCGATCGGTCAATATGTTGAGCCTGGCCCTGGCGTCCTCCGCCCGCGCATTCGCGCCGCGATCGGCGGCCGAGAGCCGGCGAGCGGACTCGACGCATCCCAGCAGCGCCGCTTTCTCAAAGGGCTTTTCGATGAAGTCGCCCGCGCCTGCCTTCATCGCCGCGACCGCCATGTCGATGTCGCCATGGCCCGTCATGATGACGACCGGCAGCATGATGCCGCGCGCGCGGAGTTCGCGCTGCACCTCCAGCCCATCGACGTCGGGCATGCGCACGTCCAGCAGCACGCAGCCCGGCGGCAGATCCGCCGCCTCCTTCAGGAAGGCCGTCCCGCCATCGAACAGGCGCACGGCATAGCCGCTGGTCTTCAGCATGAAGGACAGCGACCGCCGGATCGCTTCGTCATCATCGACGACATAGATGGGGAAGGGTTCGCTCATGCTTCAGTCCGCGCGGTCCAGGGTGAAGTGAAAGGCCGTGCCGCCCCATTGCGACGGCTGCGCCCAGATGCGTCCGCCATGCCCTTCGACAATGGTCTGGCTGATCGACAGGCCGACGCCCATGCCGGACGCCTTGGTGGTGGTGAAGGGAGTGAAGAGCGTGCGCGACATTTCCGGATCTAGACCCTTGCCGCTGTCGGCTACGATCACCTCGACCCGCCCGTCCTCGGCGGGGACGGCGGACAGGCGCAGGATACGCGCGGGGCTGCTCACCATCGCCTCAACCGCATTCTTGATGAGGTTGATGATCACCTGCTGCAACTGGACCCGGTTGACCAGCACATTATCAACGCGCCGATCGACGCTGATGTCCATGTCGATGCCCCGGCTGTCCATGCCGATGAAGGCCAGCGCTGCGCCTTCGGCCAGCAGCCCCCGCAGAGATTCGGGCTGGCGCATCGTTTCTCCGCGTTTGATGAACTCGCGCAGCGAGCGGATGATTTCGCCCGCACGCAAAGCCTGCGCGGCGCTTTCCGTCATCGCCTCCCGCAGCAATATTCGGTCCACGGGTCCGTCAGTGTCCAACAGGTCGCGTCCGGCCTCCATATAATTGGCGATCGCGGTCAGCGGCTGGTTCAATTCATGCGCCAGGGCGGAGGCGAGCGTGCCCATGGCCGTCACTCTGCTCGCATGCGCCAGCTCCGCCTGCAGGTCGGCGACGCGCCGTTCCGCCTGCTGCCTTTCGGTCAGGTCACGGATGAAGCCGGTGAACAGCCGCTGTCCCCGGTCATGCACCTCCCCCACCGACAATTCGATCGGAAAGGTCGAACCATCCCGCCGCCGGGCGCTGGTCAGGCGGCCAATGCCGATGATCCGCCTTTCGCCGGTCTTCAGATAATGATCGATATAACCGTCATGCCGTTCGCGGTCGGGCGAGGGCATCAGCATCGAGATATTCTCGCCCAGCACATCGCTTTCGGCATATTGGAACATGCGCTGCGCCGCGGCGCTGAACGATACGATGCGGCCGGCCATGTCGATGACGATCAGCGCGTCGGGCACCGTCGCCAGGATCGATCCCAGCAGCGCCTGCTCCAGACTATGCTCGCGCTCGCTCAAGCCGTCCGTGTCATTGTCGTCCGCCACCGCCATCCTGTCACAATGCCCCGTCTTCAATGCGCCAGCAAGACGGGCGCACGCGCTTTGCGCAGCATGGTGCGGGTCACGCCGCCGAACACGAACTGGCGCAAGCGGCTGTGGCCATAGGCGCCCATGACGATCCAGTCGGGCTTCAGCGTTTCGACGGCCGCCAGCAGCGCTTCCTCGACGGCGCGACCATCGCGCGGCCAGCTATGGACTTCCGCGCTGATGCCATGGCGAGCGAGATAGGCGGGCGCATCGGTCGGGGGAAAGCCGTTCTTGCCCACTTCCTCCACGGTCACGACATGCACATCCTGCGCCAGCTTCAGCAGCGGCACCGCGGCCCGCAGCGCGGCCGATGCTTCCTGCGATCCGTCCCAGGCTACCAACGCCCGCCCCGCCACCAGGAGCGATTTGGCCGATTGCGGCACGGCCATGACGGGCACCCGCCCTGACAGCGCCAGTTCGGCGGCGATGGGCAGCGGATCGTTGAGCGCCTTGCGCGCTCCTTCAGGCAGGGTCACGATGATGAGGTCGGACAGGGCCGATGCGGACAGCAGCCCGTGGACGATGTCGCCATCCATCTGCCGCCAGTCCCAGCTGACGCCTTCGCCGCGAAGCCGTGCCTCGGTACGGGTGCGCACGCGCTCGTCAATCTCGTGCAGTTCGTTGATCATGGCGGGCGCGAGCGCCCCGCCGCCATACATGTCGGCGGCAACCATGTCGGGCAACTGCGTCACCTGCACGCAATGAATATGAGCCCCGGTCGCGCGAGCGATGTCGAACGCCGCCTGCAACCGGCTTTCCGCGCCCAGGTCGTCATGGATGTGCAGCAGAACTGATTTCATCTCGCGTCTCCCGTCAAGAACCGCAACTTGTCCTTCCTGGGCTAGGATTTCGCCGACGCAGCCGCCATCCGGGATAGTCCTTATATCCTTTCGGCCCTGAAAACCCGATCTGGGTGGCATGACATGGACGACAATACGCCTTGAACTCGCGCGGACGCCCGCCTTTCCCAACGGGTCGGCGGCGCGCAGCTATGTGATGCGCCTGCCGCTGAACCGGGACGGGGTGATCGACGAGCAGGAATATCGCCATAAGCCCGAACTTGCGACCGTCCGTCGTTTCTGGCCCAACGAACCGGACCGGCATGGTTGCCTGCTGCGGACGCCGGATGGCTGGGCGCTGTCCTATGAACCGGGCGAGGAGGATGACGAAAATCTTTTCCGCCTGGACGCGCATGCCATTCAGCCCGGCAGCTATCTGACGCTAACCGAACCGGATGGCGAGCGCCTGCCCTTCGTGGTGAAGGCGCTCGCCGCGGCTTGAGCTTCTTTAGAACTTCATCCCCACGCCCACGCCAAAGACCAGCGGGTCAAGATGCACCCGTACCGTCTGCACACCCGCAGCGGTGGTCGAGAGCCGAGCGGTCGTGTCAATGTCGATATATTTGACGTCGAGGTTCAGGAAGACCCTGTCCGTCAAATCGATATCAGCGCCCGCCTGCGCCGCCCAGCCGAAGCTGTCCGACATATGCACCCTGGTCGCGCCGACCGCGCCTTCCAGCGCATTCGACGCCTTTTCATTGTAGAATAGCGTATAGTTGACCCCCGCCCCGACATAGGGCCGGAATTTGGCTTCGGGCAGGAAGTGATATTGCGCCGTCAGCGTCGGCGGCAGCACCCAGGTGGATGCAAGCCGGCCGATCGCCCCCGTCGTGCCGCTGCGTCCGCTGGCGCTATGCTTGGTGGTGGCGGCGATCAGTTCAAAGCCGATATGATCGGTCGCCATATAGGTCATATCGACCTCCGGCATTACGCTGTTATCGACCTTCACCTTTTCGCCGGAAAAGGCGGGCAGGACGCTGCCGCTGCGTTCATTGGACGCAACCATGATGCCGCGCAGCCGCACCAGCACATCGCCCTGCGCGGCCTGCGCGGGCGCCGCGATGGCCGCACAAGTCGCCGCCGCGCCGAGTAAAATCGTCTTGATGGTCATTGCTGAAGTCTCCGTCCCTGTTGTCGGTGACTTTGCTCTGCCGTCAGGCGAACGCGGCGGCATTGATCCGGCGCAAGCCGCAATTTGACCTTCCTCAATGCGGGGAGCGGCGGCCCATGCGATCCGCTTCCCTCATGTGGACCTATCATCCTGATCTGCTGGCCCAGCCAGTGCCGCGTTACACCAGCTATCCCACCGCCGCGCAGTTCACGGCCGATGTCGGCGCGAACGACCTCGCCGCCCGGCTGGACGCGGTGGAGGCGGACGCGCCCCTCTCCCTCTATGTCCACATTCCCTATTGCCACGACATATGCTGGTATTGCGGCTGCAATACGGGAGCGGCCAATCGCGTCCAGCGCCTGACCGCCTATGTCGAGGCGCTGGAGCGGGAGATCGCGCTGGTTGCAGGCCGCCTGAACGGGCGCGGACGGGTTGCGCGCATCGCCTTTGGCGGGGGTAGCCCCAATTCCCTGCCGCTCGTCGATTTCGTGCGCCTGCTTCAGCAATTGCTGCTCTGCTTCGACGCGCGCCATGCCGAGATATCAGTCGAACTCGACTCGCGCCGCCTGGACGCGAAGTGGATTTCCACCATGGCGGCCATGGGCGTCAGCCGCGTCAATCTGGGCGTACAGACCTTTACCCCCCATGTGCAGGCGGCGATCGGCCGCATACAGCCGCTCGACATGGTGGAGCGCGCTGCCGATCAGCTTCGGGCGGCGGGGATCGCGACGGGCTTCGACCTGATGTACGGCCTTCCTGGCCAGAGCCTCGACGACCTGACGGCCACGTTGGAGGTGAGCATCGCCATGCGGCCGGGGCGCATCGCCCTATTCGGCTATGCCCATATGCCGCAGCTCTTGCCGCGCCAACGCCGCATCGACGGCAGCAGCCTGCCCGATCTTGGCGAGCGTTTCGACATGACGGCGCAAGGTTATCGCCTGCTCACCGCCTCTGGCTATGACGCGATCGGTTTCGATCATTTCGCGCTGCCGCAGGACGGCCTCGCCATCGCTGCGCGGGAGGGACGGCTGCGGCGCAATTTCCAGGGGTTCACCGACGACCCCGCCGATATTCTGCTGGGGCTGGGCGCGAGCGCCATCAGCCAGTTTCCCGACCTTATCGTGCAGAATGAAAAACAGGCTGGGCCGTGGCGCATGCAGGTGGAGCGCGGCGCGCTTTCGGCCGCGCGCGGCACGTTCCGCACGCCCGACGACCGCCGCCGGGGCAGGATCATCGAGGCCATCCTCTGCCGCGGAGAAGCGCATGTCGGCGTGGGTCTGCCCATGCCCGATCTGTCGCGGTTTGAGCGGCTCGGCCTTGTCCGGTTGAGCGAAGGGCGCGTGCAGCTGACGCGCGACGCCCTGCCTTACGCCCGGAGCATCGCCGCTGCGTTCGACAGCTATCTGCAACCGGCGGAAAAGCGGTTCAGCCATGCGGTATAGCGCGCTTGGCCTTGCCAGCCTGGCCTTTGCAACGCTGGCCGCAGGCCAGATTCCGGACTTCGCCGAACGGTCGCCCTATTTCTGCGGTCAGGCACCTCCCGGCTGGACGCCGCCGGGGCGGCACAGGCCCACCCGGCCGGGCGACGAGCAACTGAGCTGTCACCTGCTGATGTGCGACCGGAACCGGGCGCGCGCAGGCAAGTGCCAAGTAAGCGAAGGACTATAACGGGATGAGCGCCGCCGCGTAGAGGCCCAGGCCGAACACCAGATGGCCAGCCAACTGTATGATGCGGACCCGATTGGCGTCGGGCCGCTTGGCGCTCGCGAAACCAGCGCCCATTGCGGGCGCCATGATGAACCAACCCGCAGTGATCGTCCCGATCCCGACGATCAGCGCTGGCAGGAGCGTAGGATCGCGGCCCCACTCGACACCCCAGATTGCGAGCAGCAGAGCGGCGTAAACGATGCCGATCAGATAATGGACGGTCCAGCCGACAAGGCTTTCCATGCGAAAGCTGCGCGCATCTCCGATATTGTCGTGAAGCGGCCTGCCGCGTGCAACATGGCAGAACCACCGACCGGCCAGTTTCCAGTTCGAACCGGGCAAGCCGAACAGGCGGACCAGAAGAAATCCCCAGACATCGTAGATGAGGGTCGCGCCGACGCCGATCACGAGACTTCTGAGGATAAATTCATTCATTCCGGCATATTCCGCAGCGGGGGTCAGGGGATTGGGGAGCCTTGACCGATTAGTCCGCTGACGGCGGGGCGCAACCCCCTCATGGCCCCAACGCATCGCTTTCTCCTGCGCGTCCGACAGGGTGGGCGCGAGGAGCGTCGGTTCGGCTATGGATGCCGCTTTGCCATTCTATGTGCGGGATTTCTCCGGAGGGGAGCGCTCGACATCTTCCGCTTCCTTCGCCAGCGCCCTGTGCTGGAGCGCCAAGCGCCTGTGCCGCTGGGCGGTGATGTCGCCGGCATGCAGGTCCGCTTCGCTTTTTTCTTCAGCCGCGCGTCTGCGATGATATTGTGAAATGCTCTCGCCCATGGCCGCGCTCCCAAAGCGGAAGCTTTCACCTAGCATTGCAGCATGGCGCATTGCCACCGATTCGTTTCGGTAACGACCTAAGCGCCTGCATCAGCGCAACTTTCATTTTCAGAGCTTAGTCCACTGCACGCCACCTCTTTGCCGTTCGTGCGTTGCGCGATCATGGTGGATGACAACGCTGCTCAGGAGCCTTGCCGCTCTTATAGACATTTGGGTGCAATGACCGTCGGCGGCGCTGCCACTTCATGACCCTCGATCAATGGCTTTCGATCGCCACGCTGGCGGGCATGATGGCGCTCTTCATCTGGGGGCGCTTCCGTTATGATGTGACGGCGGTGATCGCGCTGCTCGCGGCGCTGCTCGTGGGGATCGTCAAGCCGAAGGACGCCTTCACCGGCTTTTCCGACGATATCGTCATCATCGTGGGATCTGCGCTGGTCCTATCGGCGGCGGTGCAGAGATCGGGCGCGATCGAAGCGATCCTTGGCCTGGTCACGCAGCGGGTGACGCGGGTGCGCTCGCAACTCCTCTTCCTTACCTCTGCGGTCGGCTTTTCATCGGCGCTCATCAAGAATGTCGGCGCGCTCGCCATGCTGATGCCTGCTGCGCTGCAAATGGCGAAGAAGAATGAGACGAGCCCGTCCGTCTATCTGATGCCCATGTCCTTCGCTTCGCTGCTGGGCGGTCTGATGACGCTGGTCGGCACGTCCCCCAACATCATCGTCAGCCGCGTGCGGGAGGAGATGACCGGCCGCCCCTTTTCCATGTTCGATTTCTTTCCGACAGGTTTCGGGCTGCTGATCCTGGGCCTCATCTTCTTGCGCTTTGGCTACCGGCTGCTGCCCAAGAACAGGCGCGGGACCACCAGCATGGGCGAAGCGCTCAACATTTCCGACTATGTGACTGAAGCGACGGTGCCCGAGGGGTCGCCTGCGATCGGCGAAACCATCGCCGAATTCACGGACCGGCACGAGCAGCAGATCAGCGTGACCAGCGTGCTGCGCGGCGACATGCATGGCGCGGTGCATCCCAATGTCCATCTGCAGGAAGGCGACATATTGATCCTGGGGGGTGAGCCCGACGCCCTGGAAAGAGTGATTGCGCGCGACGGCCTTTCGCTGATCGGTGAGGATCATGAGGGCGGCAAGGATGAAATCGGCGTGATCGAGGCTGTCGTGACGCCTCAGTCGGCGCTGATCGGCCGTACCGCAGGCCGACTGCTGCTGCGCGACCGGTTCGGCATCAACCTGATCGCGGTGTCACGGGCGGGGGAGAATCTGACCAGCAAGGTGGGGCAGATCGTGCTGAGCGCTGGCGATGTTCTGGTGCTGCAAGGGTCGATGGACCTGCTGCCGGGCCGCCTCAGCCAGTTGGGCGCGCTGCCGCTGGCACAACGATCGATCCGCCTTGGCCTCTCCAATCGCGGCTGGTTGCCCATCGCCATCCTGGCGCTCGCCATGATCGCGACCGCGACAGGCGTGCTGCCCGTCGCCATCGCCTTCTTCGCCGCAGCGGCGCTGGTCGTCATTTCGGGCGCGCTGCCGGTGCGGGAAGCCTATGAGGCGGTCGAATGGCCGATCCTGATCATGCTGGGCGCGCTAATCCCGGTGAGCGGGACACTGCAGAGCAGCGGCGCGTCGGACGTGATCGCGACGCAGCTTGCCCATATCGCCGCATCGCTTCCGCCCTGGGGAGCAGTGGCCCTGATCCTGGTGACGGCGATGGCCGTGACGCCATTCCTCAACAATGCGGCAACCGTGCTGGTCATGGCCCCCATAGCGGCTGTCTTTGCCCATGACCTTGGCTATCGGCCCGAAGCATTCCTGATCGCCACCGCGGTGGGCGCGGGATGCGATTTCCTGACGCCCATCGGTCACCAATGCAACACGCTGGTGCTGGGTCCGGGCGGTTACAAGTTCGGCGACTATGCGCGACTGGGAGCGCCGCTGTCCCTGCTGGTCATCCTCGCCGGAACCCCGCTGATCCTCTGGGCTTGGCCGATCTAGAAAGCGGCCATTGACGCTCGCTTCGGGGAGCGTAGGCTGCGCGCGACGCATATCCGGTGAGGTTCATGCTCATGGAAGCCGAAGTCCGTTCTGACGCCTGCCCTTTCCATCATGGCGGCGACGATCGCAAATCCGCCTCCGCATCGGAAGCAGGCGGCACCGTCGCTCCGAATATCCGCACCCGCAGCTTTGCCGAGGCGCGCACCATCCTGCGCAGCGACAAGGTGCACCAGGCCGGGTTCCTGGCCGAGCAGGTGAACAGGATCGGCAGCGCCACCCGTCAGCCCATCCTTTACCTGGAAGGGGAAGCGCATCGCGTCCAGCGCAGCGCGACCGCCCGCTTCTTCACCCCACGCGTCGTGACGACCCGCTATCGCGAGTTGATGATCCGGCTGAGCGACAATCTGGTGGAGCGGTTCCGGCGGGACAAGCGCGCGCATCTCGACCAGTTGAGCCTGGAACTGGCGGTGGAGGTTGCGAGCCATATCGTCGGCCTGACCGACAGCGATCCGGCGGGGCTTACAAAAAGACTCGACGTCTTCTTCACGGGCGACTTCGACCGGCCGCGTGGCGCGCTGAAGGCGTTCGGCTGGTTCCTGCGCTCGCAATATCGCGTCTTGTCCTTTTACTTTCGCGACGTCGCCCCGGCGATCCGCGCCCGCAAGAAGCAGCGGCAGGACGATGTCATCTCTCACCTGATCGACGAGGGCTATAATGGCCGGGAGATTTTGACGGAATGCCTGGTCTATGGCGCGGCTGGGATGGCGACGACGCGCGAGTTCATCGTGATGGCCGCCTGGCACATGCTGGAGCGCGAGGAACTGAAGGCTTCGTTCCTGGCGGCCGACGAAAGCGGCAAGCTCGCCTTGCTGGAAGAACTGCTGCGGCTCGAACCGGTCGTGGGTTATATCTATCGGCGCTTGGAGAGCGGGATGCCCGACGAGGCGGGGCTGGAGGGCGCGGAAGCGGGCGCCGCCGTTGCGGTCGATGTACGCGCGGCGAACACCGACGCCGACGCCTTTGGAGAGCGCCCCTGCCAGGTGGTGCCGGGGCGGAAGGTCAGCGCCAAATATGGCAGCGCCGGCCTTTCCTTCGGGGATGGCGAGCATCGCTGCCCAGGCGCGCAGGTCGCCCTTTTGGAAACCTGCCTGTTCCTGGAGCGACTGATGCAGGTGCCGGGATTGAAACTGGCCCGCCCGCCCTCCCTCACCTGGAACCGTCTGGTTACCGGCTATGAATTGCGCAATGCCGTGATCATTTGCGACTGAGGGCATGCGCCCGCGAAAAATTTTGCCTGCGCATGTCACATCGCGGTTCGCCACCTCGTCTCGTCAGCAGAACCCTGACGAAAGGAATCGCGAACATGACTGGCCGTATCAATCCCTTTGCCGCCGCGCCCGAACTGCTGAAGGCCTGGTTCAATTTTTCCAATCAGGTGGCGGAGAGCGGGCTGGAAAAGTCGCTGCTGGAACTGGTCAAGATCCGCGCGTCGCAGATCAATGGATGCGCCAACTGCCTCAACATGCATAGCTATGAAGCCCGCCAGGCAGGCGAGACCGAACAGCGCATCGCCGTGCTGGCGGCGTGGCAGGATGCGCCCTTCTATACCGATCGCGAACGCGCCGCGCTCGCCTGGACCGAGCATCTGACGCTGGTTGCCGACAAGCGCGCGCCGCTGCATGTCTATGAAGCGCTGGATGCGCAGTTCAATCGGGAGGAGCAGGTCAAGCTGACCATGATGATCAATGTGATCAACGGCTGGAACCGGCTGGCGGTCGGCTTCGACATGTTCGCGCCAGAGCTGGGATGGAAGCAATGAGCGAGGCGGCGGCAACGTTCGAAGCGCTGCGGCCGCCGTTGCTGCGGGTCGCCTACCGGATGCTGGGGTCGATGGCCGATGCGGAAGATGTCGTACAGGATGCCTGGCTGCGCTGGGCGAGCACCGACCGCGAGGCCGTACGCGTGCCCGAAGCATTTCTCCGCCGCGTCGTGACCCGGCTGTGCCTGGACCAGCTCAAGTCGGCGCGGGTGCGGCGTGAGGAATATGTCGGCCCGTGGTTGCCCGATCCGCTGGTCGAACCCGACGCGGTGGAGGATGTCACCCTGCCCCTGATGCTGGCGCTTGAGCGGCTGTCCCCGCTCGAGCGGGCGACCTTCCTGCTGCACGATGTCTTTGGCGAAAGTTTCGAGGATATCGCCCTAAGCCTGGATCGCGATCCCGCCGCATGCCGCCAACTCGCCAGCCGGGCGCGCAACCATGTCCGGTCGGCCGCGCCCCGCTTCCCGGTCGAAAAGACCCATGGGCTGGAGATTGCCCAAGCGTTTTTCGCCGCCTCGCGCGGGGGTGAGATCGGGCGACTGGGGGCCATGCTGGCGGAGGACGTCAGCCTCTATTCCGATGGGGGCGGCAAGCGGCCTGCGGCAAGCCGCGTCATGATGGGAGCAAGCGAAGTCACCCGCACCTTCGCAGCCATCGCCCGGCTGATGCGCGGACAGGCCGGGGAACTGATCCGCTACGCCTATGTCAACGGGCTGCCGGGCTTCGTCACGCGCGAGCCTGACGGCATGCTGCAGACGACCGCGCTGTTGATCGATGAGGGGCGCGTCAAGGCGATCTATGTGATGCGTAACCCGGACAAGCTGCAGCATTTGGAGGCTCGGCTGAATTAGGGTGCATGTGCGCATTCCCTTTGCAACGACCGCTGCGCAATTTCTGGCAGATCTCGTGAACCAGTAGCCAACAATGTTGTACGTTGGTGAAGTTTCCGACGCGCGAACGCCCCCCGGTTCATTTCGAACAAGTTCGTTCTATAAATATAGGATAGTGGACGCCATTTCCTTTAGCCTTCTTCTCTATCCTTCTATCTTGATCCACTTTGTCATCACCCAACATTGCCCTTGCAGAGACTGGAACATGCGATAACCTATGTTCAAGTCAGGCTGGAATGAAGGGAGAATATAACTTTGGGTATATGGGCGAATCATCCGGCCGCCGCTTCTCTACAGGTGCAGGTTACACCTGCTTTGCGACCCAAACTGCCCCGTCCGGATCGGATGGGGCTTTTTGTTTCTACCCCGCGCGGGGGCCGCTCTGTCGGCGAGGAAAGGCGCCGTTCACAACATCAGTCAGTATAGGCAAGTAACAACAAGCAGGAAAGGATGCCGATATGGTCGAGATGCCCTCGAACAGGTCTTACGCAACTCCTGAAAAAGCTGCCACTTATCGAGCGTTCGTCAGCTCTTCTACTTGGTACGCCGCCTGTGCGGAGGGACATTTCTTCTGGGCTGGGCCGGACAGGCATTCCGTGGCGGAGGCCGAGGCCGATGCGCACCAGCATAATGAGGTGAAACATGGCGGCGACCATGCCGCCATCGTCCTGTGCAATCTGGATGGCGGCTTGAAGAAGGCATAGGGCGCGCTTCACCCGATGCCGTCATGCCCGGTCGGGGTTGCGGCCCTGCCGGCGATCGAGCCAGCGCATCGCGGGCGTGACGGTCAGGCCATGGAGCAGGATCGAAACCAAGGCCGCAAGGCCGACAATCGCCCACATCTTTTCCGGGTCGCCTGCTTCCATATGGTTGAGGCCATAAGCCAGATAATAGAAGGACCCGACGCCGCGGATGCCGAAGAAGGCGATGGTCAGCTTCTCATAATAATCGGCCTTGAAACCGATCAGCGCGATCAAACCTGTCAGCGGCCGGACGAGCAGAATGATGACCAGGACCAGCAGCACGTCCAGCGCGCGTAGCGGACCAAGCAGTCCGCCTATCAAAGCGCCGCCGAACAACAGCAGCAGAGCCATCATCGCCAGCCGTTCGACCTGTTCGGTCAGGTCGTGCATCTGCACGTTGAACTCATGATCGCGATGCGACGCGCGCAGGGTCAGCGCCGTGACGAAGACGGCCAGAAACCCATAGCAGTTGAGGATTTCCGTGACGCCATAGGAGACGAAGGTCGCCGCGATGGCGATGAGGCCGTCCCCCGTCTTGGAGAGCTTGGTTTGGGCCGGCACCCGGAAGGTAAGCCAGCCGAAAAGCCTGCCGATCAGCCAGCCGCCGATGATGCCGATGGTTATTTCCCACAGCACGTTCATGCCCAGCCATCTCCCGAACCAGGGCTCGTCTCCGCCGGAAGCCAAGGCGAGCGCGATAGCCAGATGGACGAATGGAAAGGCGAGGCCATCGTTGAGGCCGGCTTCGGATGTAAGGCCGAAACGCACTTCATCTTCCTCGCCTGTGCGCGGCGGCCCGACCTGAACGTCGGCGGCAAGCACGGGGTCAGTCGGCGCGAGGCTGGCCGCGAGCAACAGCGCCATGGCCCATGGCAGGCCCAGCAGCGCAACGCCAAGCACCATGATGATCGCGATGCCCAGCGGCATGGTGATGGCGAGAAGCCGCCATGTGACAGCCCAGCGCTTCCATTGGAATGGCCGGTCAAGCTTCAAACCCGCGCCCATCAGCGCGATGATCACGACGAATTCGGTGAAGCGTTCAGTGATATCCGGATGGTCGAGCGGGGACGGTCGCCAATATATGCCCGGAATGCAGAAGACGCCGGCGCCGATCAGTATGCAGACGATCGGCAGCGAAAGCGGCAATTTCTTGAGAGCGAGCGGCAGCCAGGCGACAAGCGCGATCAACAGCCCCGCGCCGGTGAGGATAAGGATATAGGGCTGGGGCGCGTCGAACGGCAATTCCATGGATTGCCAACGCGCCCGCCGCTCCCACGTTTCTGCGCCGCGCTCCCTTGCGCCGACCCGCCGCCTCTACCGGCTCAATGCCGTCTGGGAGGTCAAAAGGTGAGCACCGCAAGTCACGCAGTCATTGAGACTGACTTGCATTAGTAGATGTCCTTCGCTAGCGAGCGCTCGTTCAAAGGGGTGTTGCAATGCGTTTGACCTTGTCGGTTACGCGATTCAGCGTGCAGAATTTCGCCGGGCGCGGCCGCACCTTCAGCTGGAATTACAGCTTTTGAAGGCGCTTGATCTTCTGCACCGCTGGCTCGGCGGGTTGATTGGGCTTGTGCTGGCGGTGCTGGGGTTTTCGGGCGCCTTGCTGGTGCACAAGGATGCGTGGGTGATGGTGCCGCACGCCTCCGATGCCCAGGTGCAAGAGGTGGCGGCGATCGCCGCTACGACGCAAAGTATCATGGCTGATCCTGCCTCCCGACCCGACATGATCAGTTTCGCCAGCCGCGACTTCGGCCTGCATCGCCTTCGCTTTGCGGATGGCGGCGGCGCCTATACCGATCAGGCGGGCAATGTCATCACGCGCTGGAGCAGCCAATGGGAACGGCCGGAGCTGTGGCTGTTCGACCTTCATCATCATCTATTCGCGGGGGACATGGGCGAAACCATTATCGGCGTCGCTGCGATCATCGGGCTGTTCTTTGTCATATCGGGGATCATCCTGTGGACCCGCACGCGCAAGACCTTCGAATTCCGGCTGGTGCCCCGGAGGATGAGCCGCCCCGCGATCGTGCGGCACCATCGCGATCTCGGCGTAGTCGCCTCGCCCCTGCTGATCCTTGCGCTTTTGACGGGCGCGATCATGGTTTTTCGTCCGGTCGCCGCGCTGATCCTGGGGCCGGGCGCGCCCGCGCAGATCGACGCCAGCCTAAAAGCGCCATCCTATCCGCATGTGCCGCTCGCCCAGCAGCAGGATTGGAGCGGCATCATACTGGCCGCGCAGGCGCGCTTCCCTGAAGCCGAAATACGCAGCCTATCCCTCCCCCGGAAGGAAAGCGGCCTCATCACCGTGCGGATGAAGAAGCCGGGCGAGTGGCTGCCGAACGGGCGGACGACATTATGGTTCGCAGCCGACAGCGGGCAATTGGTGAAGGCCCGCGACGCTTCGCAGCTGCCCATTGTCGTCAAGATCTACAACATGCTCTATCCCCTGCATGCCGCCAAGGTGGGGGGTATTGGCTACCGTATCGTGATGACCTTTACCGGGCTGGCGCTCGGCATGCTGGGGACGCTCACGGTCTGGTCCTTCTGGTTCCGGCGCAAAGGGCGCGCCGCCAAACCCCGCAACTGGCGCAGGCGCAACAGTGAAACTCACCTGGCGCGATGATCTTTCCGGCAGCCTGCATCAACAGGGATAATGAGCGTGCGCTTAACCCCTAATTATGGGAACCATCCTCCCCTCATTTGATTGGTGCGGCACTCATCAGGGGGAAGAAATGAAAGCGCCGCCTCTAGAAGTCGTCCTGGGATCAACAATCATCGCCGGGGGCAGCGGTTTCGCGATTGGATGCCTGTATCTTCATATGGACGCGCTCTGCCTGCCCGGTGCGGCGGAATATCGCCTGACCGTCGTCATCCTATTTGCGATGCTGCTCTTTTCAATATTGGGATCGACGGCCGCCCGCATTTCCATGACCGCCCTGATCGCTGCGGGCGGATCGATCATGCTGAACAGCGGGCAGATGGGCCTTCTCGACGGCACCCTCCACTCACCCACTTCGAAGCTGATATTCATCCTGTTGCTAGGCATTGGGGCGCTGTGGACACCTGCGGCGAACAGCTGGTTCAAGCGGCCTGGCTGTGTTGCATCCGTCCATTAGCTGATGTTCCGCGAACTGTGCCCTCAACTCCGCCCTCCGACGGTCATGTCGCAGAGGAATTGCGCCAGGACTTCTACATGCACTCCCCCGTCATGCTCGGCGGCAATCAACAGCTCCTCGGCCCGGCATGACAAGAGTTGCGGGGGCGCGAGATAAGCCAGTGACCAGGTGAGAAATAGCGGATGGGCATATTCTCCCTCCGCGATCGTCCGGATATTATCATGCCGCATGTCCAGGCTGATGCTCTGCCGCAGCTGGTCCACCCCCCTTGGCGGACCCTCCAGATATTGTGCGAAGTTCCGGCCCGTGAACAGGAGCGCTCCGGTGACGCCAAGCGAGCGGTTGCGGGCGATCGATACCTCGACAATGTCCCGCACCAGGTCGTCGGCGGCGTCATCGACCAGACGGCTCGAACTGATATAGAACCATCTGAACATCTTCCACGCCCCTCCCCCCCTTCAACCTTGCGGCTAGGGCAGGAGCCCACGGGTTGGTGGTGAGCTCCTGCCCCGCCTGCCTCCCTGAACCAGTTTCAGATTAGCATGATGGCCTGCGCCGCTCCAACACACGGGTTAGAAAGTTGGAGAATAAAGCCGCGCACCCGCGCGCATCTACATCGTTCGACATAGCCCCAAATTGCAGCCGATCGCGGGAAGGGAATCTAACAAATGTGATTCAGCGCTTTGTATGGGGCACTTACCTTGGCTGCCCAACGACTCATAGGAGAGGGCAGTAGTGAGAACGTCCAAAGACGCCGACTATCTGTTGCAGCGATCAAAGGAAGAAGCCCACAAGGCGCGCGAAGCCCTGTGCAACGGCGAACATCCCGATTCCATCTACCTTCATCGAGAAAATGCAGTCCGCTACTATGCGCGGGCGATGGCGGCCATGCGGCCGTCCACTGCCCTGCACTAGGATTGCGCACAGAACCTCTCATGCGATGTGCCTGAAAGACGAGCGTGGCGGTCAGCCGGGCTGCGTCCCGGCGATCGCGCGGGCCGCGCGTCGTCCAGAATAGACGCAGTCGGCATAGCTCAACCCGCTGACATAGAGGTTGGAGCATATGCCCACCGCGTTGCGTCCGGCGGCGTAGAGGCCCGGAACGGTGCCGCCCGACAGCGACTTTACCGCGCCGGTGGCTTCATCGACTTCCAGACCGCCTACGGTCATGCAGGACAGTGGGAAAAGGCGAGCATCAACGGACGCGTCGACGGCGTAAAATGGCCCTGTGGCAAGCTCCGCCATTTCATCGGGCGCTTTGTGGAACGGGTCGGGCGTTTCGCCCCGCGCCGCGCGATTATAGATTGCGAGCGCATCGACGAACAATTCCGGCGAGAAGCCCATCTTGTTCGCCAGCGCTTCAGGCGTCGCGGCCTTGGTAGCTCCCAGAAGGCAGTTCACCAGCGTGATGTCGCGCTGAAATGTCAGCACGCCCTCGCCGAAGGCGTCGCGCAGGGACTGGCGCCACAATTTGCGGTCCATGATGATGTAGCCACGGCCGCCATGCCGCTCCACCATCTCATCACCGATCCGCGCCCCATACCAGGTTTCGTTGACGAAGCGGCGGCCGTTTCCATCCACCACCATGGCCTGTCCCCAAGCGCGCGGCGGCGACAGGAAACGCCAGGCGGAGATCCGCTCCATAAGCCCAGTGCGCCCACCGGCCGAGACGCCGAGCATGATGCCGCTGCCATTGTCGCCCAGCGTGCCGTTGGGCAGTCCAGCTGCATAGTCGGGGGCAAAATGCCGCACCATCTCCGGATTGCAGATGAACCCGCCCGCGCTCAGCACGATGCCGCGCCGCGCACGCAGCCAGGCGCTGGTGCGGCCGGAGGCGGCAAGCTTGTGCGCCTTGGCAAGGTAGCGATAGCCGATGCCCACCGTCAGCTGGGCGCCCGGCAGCGTCGAAGGCAGCATCGTCATCCAGCGGTTGGCGGTCGCGACCAGCCGCCTATGTTTCTCGCGCACGGCGGGGTCGGCCAGGCGCTCGACACGGACGCCGATCACCCGTCCGTCGCCGTCGAGCGCCAGCTGGCGGACGTCGGCATGCTCCTGGAAGCTCAGGCCCCGCGCAAGGGCGGCGGCCTTCAACGGAGCATAGATCCCGACGCCTAGTCCAAAAGGATTCTTGCCGTTGCGGTGCACCGTTCGATGGCCGCGCGCGGCAGGCGGGGTCATGTCGCGGAACGGCCCTGCAAGGCTGCTGTCTGGGTGGTAGAGAAATTTGTCGAGCGGCGGATAGGAGGTCTTCTTCGAATAGAGCGTGGCGCTGAACGGCGCGCCGTGACGCCGCAGCCATTCGAAGGTTTCAGCGCTCTGCTCGCAAAAGTCGCGCAGGGTTTCGGGGGCGACGACATCGCCCACTTCATAGCGGAGATACTCCTCCATCCGCTCCGGATCATCCTCGACACCCGCCTCGCGCTGGATCGACGTGCCGCCGCCCGCATAATAGACGCCGCCATTCGCCGCCGACGAACCGCCGCCGTCATAGAGGTCGAGCGCGATGACCGAGAGCCCCTGCTCCAGAGCCTCCAGCGCCGCCGAGACGCCAGCCCCGCCCAGGCCGACCACCAGCATGTCGGCCTCATCCTGCCATTTATGTGCATCCGGATCATCGAGCCGCAGCGGCGCGTCGATCGCCAGGCCCCAGTTGGTGATGGCTTCGCCTGCGGGCGGCATGGTGGCGGGTTGTCGAAGCGTCCAGGGATTGGGCGGGATGAACGACTTCTCCGCCTCTGCCTCAACCCGCATGCTCCATCTCCCCCGGCTGTTGCGTGGACATAGGCGCCCACCTCGTATCTATGCTGAAATATGGCTATGACAAAACTCAACGGTGAGTCAAGTTAATGGAAGTGAGCGAGGGCGTGGTTCAGTCTCAGCGGCGGCGCGGCGGGCGGCCTGACCGGGCGGAAGCGGGATCGCTCCGCAAGGCGATGCTGGACACTGCCGAAGCGGTTTTCCTGGCGGAGGGCTTCAACGGCGCGAAGATGGAGACGATCGCCGCGGCGGCGGGAACGACGAAGCAGACGCTCTATGCGCGCTTCGGCAGCAAGGCCGCCTTGTTTGTCGAGGTCAGCAACCGGCTACTGGCAGGGCGCTTCACGCCCGTCCGCGCGCGCAGCGCGTCTCTGCGTGACGCCCTGGTCGATGTGTCGGAACAGGCGCTGGCGGCGATGCTGGACCCCAAGCTGGTACGCATGCACTGCATCATCACGGCGGAGGCCGCCCGTTTTCCGGAACTCGCCCGCCTGACCGACGAGGATGAGCATTTCCCCGGCCGAACCATCCTGAGCGCTATCCTGGCCGACGCAGCGCGGTCGGGCGAGATCATCTGCGGCGACGTGCGCCAAGCGATGCTGATGCTTCAGGACATGGTGCTGTCGGGCCCGTTGCGAGCGGCGTCCCTGGGGCTCGCCACCTTCGGGCCTGAGGAGCGCCGCGCCAGAGCCGAATATGCCGTGGACATGTTCCTGAGCGGCGCTTTGCCACGAAATGGGTGACTCCGGCGCAGACCTGCTGCGCTAGGCATGCTGCCGCAGATAGGGGAACATGTGCGCCACATAGTCGGCTTTCCCCAGCTCGACGCCCTGCGCGCGCAGGATCGCATAGGCGGTGTTCAGGTGGAAATAAAATTGCGGCAGCGCCCAATCCCGAACATATTGCTCGGCAGTCAGGTCGAACACCATGCCTTGCGGCAGGCTATGGGCGATGGGCGTCGCGGGGTCTAGATCCGGAGCGTCAGCAGCCGCCGCCTCGACCAACTCTATGGTGGCATTGATGCGGGCCAGCGCGTCAGCGATCGAGCCAGGACGTTCAGCGCCGTTGCGCCCCTCCTCCAACAACTCCGCGATCGACGGTGGAAGTGCTTCCTGCCGCAACCGGAAGAGGCCCTCCTGCGCCTGGACGCAGGCGAAGCGGATCTGCGTCGAAAGCGGGAACATGTCGGGCGCAAGGCGCGCAGCGAGCAGCGTCTCGCCGCCGTCTTCCATTTTCTCCGCATCGACCTTGCCGAGCCAGGCCGAAAGCGCGCCCAGCATCTGAACATAAGTGGGCAAAAGAATGTCTTTTAGCGTCGTCATCATCTTCCTTCGTTCACCGCTTCTGCTTGTCCCAACGCACGGCGGGAACGAGCACGACCATAAAGCGATCTTGCTGACAAAAGGAAGGAATTCACACGAACTGCCGATTGCGAAACCAGATTGGGCGTTCGATAGTCAGGCTTGTGCGCTACAGGACGAGCGGGATCTGACATGCGGGACGAAGCGGACTGCGATCTGCTGGTCATTGGGGGCGGGATCAACGGCGCGGGCATCGCGCGCGATGCGGCCGGGCGGGGATTGCGCGTCATCGTCCTGGAGGCAGGCGACATTGCGCGCGGGACGTCATCGGCCTCGACCAAATTAATCCATGGCGGGCTGCGCTACCTTGAGCATTTCGAATTCGGGCTGGTGCGCGAGTCCCTTTCCGAAAGGGAGCGGCTCTGGGCCATCGCGCCCCATATCGTGCGGCCGATGCGCTTCGTCCTGCCCTATCAGAGGGGACTGCGCCCGCGATGGCTGCTGCGGCTTGGGCTGTTCCTCTACGACCATATCGGCGGCCGCAAGCGGCTTCCCGCCACCCGGACGCTCGATCTGCGTCGCCATCAAGCGGGCGCGCCGCTGAAGCCCGGCTTCCGCACCGGCTTTGCCTATTCCGACTGCTGGGTCGATGATGCGCGCATGGTTGTGTTGAACCTGCGCGATGCGGCGGATCGCGGCGCACTGGTCCTGCCGCGCACGCCCGCCACAGCGCTGGTCCGGGATGGAGAGCTTTGGCGCGTGACGGCGGGTGAAGATCGCGTCTTCACTGCAAGAGCGGTCGTCAACGCAGCCGGGCCATCCGTATTGGACCTATTGCGCCTCGCCCATTCGCCAAGCGACATGCGGATGCGGTTGGTGCGCGGTTCTCATATCGTCGTCCCGCGCCTGTTCGATCATGATTTTTCCTACTTTTTCCAATTGCCGGACGGCCGCATCTTCTTCGCCATCCCTTATGAGGGAAGCTTCACGCTGATCGGCACCACGGACGTCGATCATGATGAGTCGCCCTTGCAGGTCGAGCCTGACGCGGCGGAGATCGCCTATCTGTGCGAGGGTGCGAACCGCTATTTCAGCCATGAGATCACGCCGTCGGACGTGCGATGGAGCTTCGCCGGGGTCCGCCCTCTCATCGATGATGGCTCCGGCCGGCCCGAAGCATCGACCCGGGCCTATCGGCTCGAATTGTCCGATGCGGCCGAAGGGCCGCCGCTGCTCAGCATTTTCGGGGGAAAGCTGACCACATACCGCCACCTTGCCGAAAGCGCACTGGCGTTGCTGGCGGGGCGCATGCCGGGCGTGCCCGTCGCAGGCTGGACCGATAGCGCGCCGCTTCCTGGAGGCGACTTTCCCATGGAGGGCATCGCTGAACTGACCGCGCGGCTGCGCCGACGCTATCCCTTCCTGGACGAGACATGGAGCGAGCGGCTCACCCGTTGCTATGGCACCATCAGCTTCGATATTCTGGGCGATGCGCGGACGATCGAGGAGTGTGGGCGGCATTTCGGCCATGGCCTGACGGAACGCGAAGTCGAATATCTGATGTCCCGTGAATGGGCGCGCACGGCCGAAGACATACTCTGGCGCCGCACCAAGCTGGGCTTGCGCTTCACGCGCGAGGAGGCGGATGCCCTTGCCGCCTGGATGAACGACAAGCTGGGAGAAGAAGAATGAAGGCGGTGCTCGCGATCGATCAGGGGACCACATCCACCCGGTCGCTGCTGATCGACGAAACGGCCAAGGTGCGCTGCGCCGCCCAGATCGAACTCAAACAATATTATCCGGCGGACGGATGGGTCGAACATGATCCCGAAGCGATCTGGCGCGACGTCGTGGCGACCGCGCGGCAAGTGCTGCCGCAGGGACAGGCCATGGGCCTCGACACTACCGCCATCGGCATCGCCAATCAGCGGGAAACCTGCGTGCTGTGGGATCGGGAGAGCGGAAAGCCCGTCCACCCCGCCATCGTCTGGCAGGACCGGCGCGGCGCGGACCTGTGCCGCCGCTTCATCAACGCGGGGCTGGAGCAGGAGGTCACGGAGCGCACCGGGCTTTTGCTCGATTCCTATTTCACCGCCAGCAAACTCGCCTGGCTGCTCGACGCCATACCTTCGGCCCGAAGGGATGCGGAGGAGGGCCGGCTCGCCTTCGGCACCATCGACTGTTTCCTTCTGTGGCGGCTGACCGGCGGCAAGGTGCATGCCACCGACGCCACCAACGCCAGCCGGACCTTGCTGTTCGACATTGACAAGATGGCATGGTGCCCGGACCTCTGCCGTATGTTCGGCATTCCGATGCAAATATTGCCGGAGGTCCGCGAAAATGACGATCTGTTTGGCGTAACGGACAAGGATATTCTGGGCTTGTCGCTGCCGATCGCCGGGATGGTGGGGGACCAGCAGGGCGCTCTGATCGGCCAGGGTTGCCTCAGTCGCAGCGACGCGAAGATCACCCTTGGCACAGGCGGCTTCGCGATGTTGCACACTGGCGGCCAGATCTGCCGGTCAGAGCAGCGGATGCTCGCCACCGTCGCCTGCTATTCGAAAGGGGTGGCGAGCTATGCCACCGAAGGCGCTTTCTTCGTCGCGGGCGCGGGGGTCAAATGGACGCGGGACAAGCTGCGCCTTGTCGCCTCCGCAGCCGAGACGGAAGCGATGGCTCGATCGCTGAGCGACAATGGCGGCGTTTATCTGGTCCCTGCTTTTGTCGGTCTGGGCGCGCCGCATTGGAATCCGTCGGCGCGGGCCATGTTGACGGGCATGACGTTCGCCACCGGCCCCGAACATATCGTGCGCGCGGCGCTGGAATGCGTCGCCTATCAAAGCGCGGACCTGCTGAGCGCCATGACAATGGACAGCGGCGTCAGGCCCGCCGAACTCAAGGTGGACGGCGGCATGGTGGCCAATGATTGGCTTTGTCAGTTCCTGGCGGACATACTCGACCTGGACATCGTCAGGCCCGCCAACATCGAAACGACAGCCTTGGGCGCGGCCTTCCTCGCCGGCGCGAGCACGGGCGTATGGGCCGGCTTGGAAGACGCGGCCTCGCGCCTCTCCTCTGACCGGCGTTTCAGTCCCGCGTTATCGAGCGCGGAGCGGGACCGCCTCCTTCGCGGCTGGCACGACGCATTGGGCCATGCCCTTGCTTTGCCAGCCTGACCGGAGCTTCTCGCCATTGCAGGCAAGTGAGACTTAGAAAGCCTTCTTGAATTGCTATTTGTATGAGTATATGACTGGCCAGCGGCTCGAGGGAGCAATGCTGGAAGGTGAGAAGTATGTCATCGCGTCGCGCGGGCCCGGGCCTGGCGGATGACGGTGGTCCCGCCGTTTCCGCACCGATCACGCCCGAAGCAATTTTTGATCGGGCGTGAGTCGCAACGAGGTCAGTCGAGTTCAGGAGAAATCATGTTCAATGGAGCCATTCTGGTCGGCGCCGAAGAGCGCCGTGGCGGCGATCCCTTCTTTGCCATCCATCCTTCCACAGGGGACAAGGGCGGAGTGGCCTTCGCCAATGCTTCTCCTGCCGATGTTGCCGATGCCTGCGCGCTGGCGGAAGCGGCCTTCGAAAGCTTTTCGACGCTGAGCCCCGATGCGCGGGCCAATTTCCTGGAAGCCGTCGCCGAGCAGATTCTGGCCATCGGCGACATTCTCATCGAAACGGCCATGGCCGAATCCGGCCTTCCCCGACCCCGGCTGGAGGGCGAACGCGGTCGCACCGTCGGGCAGTTGCGCCTCTTCGCCAGCTATGTCCGGCAGGGAGATTGGCTGGACGCGACGATCGATGCCGCACTGCCTGAGCGCCTGCCCGCGCCGCGCAGCGACCTGCGCCGCGTCAACCAGCCGCTGGGCCCGGTCGCCGTGTTCGGTGCATCCAACTTCCCCCTCGCCTTTTCGACGGCGGGCGGCGACACGGCCTCGGCCTTCGCCGCCGGTTGCCCGGTGGTGGTGAAGGGGCATCCCGCCCATCCCGGCACCGGCGAACTGGTCGCCCGCGCCGTGCAGAAGGCGGTCAAGGCATGCGGCCTGCACGAAGGCGTCTTCTCCTATCTGCCCGGCGCGACCCATGAACTGGGCGGCGCGCTGGTCAGCGATCCACGCATCAAGGCGGTGGGCTTCACCGGATCGCGGGGTGGCGGCATCGCGCTGATGCAGATCGCGGCCAACCGCGCCGAACCGATCCCCGTCTATGCCGAAATGAGCAGCATCAATCCCGTCATCCTGCTGCCGGGCGCTTTGGCTGCTCGGGCGGACGCCCTTGGCGCGGCCTTTGTGGGGTCGCTCACCATGGGATCGGGGCAGTTCTGCACCAATCCCGGCCTCGTCATCGCGCTGGAAGGACCCGATCTGGATCGCTTCGTGGCGGCTGCGGCCGAAGCGCTGAGCGCCAGCCAGCCGCAGGTCATGCTGACCCCCGATATCCACGCGTCGTTCGAAAAGGGCGTGGCCGCGCTTCAGACAGCCGAAGGCGTCACGACCCTAGCGCGCGGCGCGGATGCCGAGGGCGCGAACCGGGGCAAGCACGCCTTCTTCGCGACCGAAGCAGAACGGTTCCGCAACAATCCCGCGCTGGCGCATGAGGTGTTTGGCTCTTCATCGATCCTGCTAAAATGCCGCACCATCGATGAAGCGATCGAAACCATCTCCGGTCTTGAAGGGCAGTTGACCGCGACGCTCCATATGGAAGATGCGGATAGCGCCGATGCGGCGAAGCTGTTGCCCGCCCTCTCGCGCAAGGCCGGCCGCATCCTGACCAACGGCTGGCCCACCGGGGTCGAGGTGACTCATGCGATGGTGCATGGCGGCCCCTTCCCCGCCACATCGGATGGCCGCACGACATCGGTCGGAACGCTCGCGATGATGCGTTTCCTGCGGCCGGTCTGCTATCAGGATCTGCCCGACGCGCTGCTGCCCCCGCCATTACAGGCCGCCAATCCGTGGAAGCTCACCCGGCGGGTGGAAGGCAAGCTGGAGATCGCAGCATGATCAGATCGCTGATCCAATTCGCGCAGGGCGATGTGCGGGGCGTCGCGGCGCTCGACGAAACGGGCGCGGCGCGCCGGGTGACGGGGGTGGCCTCTACCCGCCAGCTGGCCCTGGACGCCATCGCCGCGGGGCAGAGCCTTGCCGCCTTCACCGAACCGAAGCTGGGCGAGGCAGTCGATCTGACCACCGTAACCCTGCTCGTCCCCATCGACCATGACGACCCGGCGCACCTGCTGGTGGCTGGAACCGGCCTTACCCATCTGGGATCAGCCGAAGGACGCGACCAGATGCACAAGGCTGCCGCCGCGGGCAACCTTACCGATTCCATGCGCATGTTCCTGATGGGCCTGGAAGGCGGCAAACCAGAAGGCGAAGCCATCGGCGTGCAGCCCGAATGGTTCTACAAGGGCGACGGCCAGAGCCTGGTCAATCCGGGCGACGATTTCGTCATGCCGGCCTTTTCCGAAGATGGCAGCGAGGAACCGGAAATCGCGGGCATCTACCTGATCGATGCGGACGGCATGCCGGTGCGTCTGGGCTTTTGCATTGGCAATGAATTTTCCGATCATGTGACCGAGCGAGGCAATTATCTGTGGCTTGCCCATAGCAAGTTGCGGCAAGCTTCGTTGGGTCCGGAACTGCTGCTGGGCGAGCTGCCAGCGGATGTGCGCGGCACCAGCCGCATCCTCCGCAACGGCGAGACGGTGTGGGAAAAGCCCTTCCTGTCGGGAGAAACGAACATGTCGCACACGATCGAAAATCTGGAGCATCATCATTTCAAATATGCTCCGTTCCGTCGTCCGGGCGACGTGCACGTCCATTTCTTCGGCACGGCCACCCTCTCCTTTTCGGACGGTTTCACGACGCGGGAAGGCGACGTCTTCGAAGTTGCGGCTGCTCCCTTCACCATGCCCGTCCGCAATGCGCTGAAGCGCGCCGCTGACGAGGGCAAGGCAAAGGTGCGCACGCTATGACCGGCCCCATCAAGGCGGGCCTGGTCGGCCTGGGCAAGATCGCGCGGGACCAGCACCTGCCCGCGATCGACAAAACGGACGGCATCGAACTTGTCGCGGTCGCCAGCCGCAATGCGCAGGGCGAAGGGCTGAACAATTACGGCACGATTGAGGAGATGCTGGCGGGGGAGCCCGACCTTGATGCCATCATCCTCTGCCAGCCGCCGCAGGTCCGCTATGAAGCGGCAAGGCAGGCGCTGCTGGCGGGCAAGCATGTCTTCCTGGAAAAGCCGCCGGGCGCGACCGTGTCCGAAGTCGAAGCGCTGATCGACATCGCCGAGCGGCAGGGTGTGACGCTCTACGCCAGCTGGCACAGCCGCTATGCCGCTGCTGTGGCCCCGGCCAAGGCCTGGCTCGCAGAGCGCACCATCAAGCATGTGTCGATCCAATGGCGCGAGGATGTCCGCCATTGGCATCCCGGACAGCCGTGGATTTGGGAAGCCGGCGGCTTTGGCGTGTTCGATCCGGGCATCAACGCCCTGTCGATCCTGACGGAAATCGTGGCCGAACCCATCGCTCTACTGTCGGCCCGGCTGGAGGTGCCCGCGAACAAGCAGGCGCCGATCGGCGCCGAATTAAAGATGGTGGCCGCGTCGGGCGCTCCCATTGAGGCGGTGTTCGATTGGCGGCAGACCGGTCCGCAAACCTGGGACATCGCGATCGAAACCGACGACGGCAACCTGCTGCTGTCCGAAGGCGGCAACATGCTGCGGCTGGATGGCGAAGTGCAGATGAAAGCGCCCGATGAGGAATATCCGGCCATGTACCGCCGCTTCGTCAAGCTGGTCACAGACGAGGCCATCGACGTCGACATCGCGCCGTTGCGGCTGGTGGCCGACGCCTTCCTGTGTGGCGAACACACCCCCACCGCAGCGTTCGAGGATTGACGGAAAACGATAATGGCCCGGCGGAAATGATCCGCCGGGCCAATGCGGATGATCTTGCCATCAGGCGGATTTCCGCTCAACTGAGCGGAACTATGATGATGCCCCGGATATCAGCCGCACTGATGGCGGGATTGGCTCTCGCACTCGCCTCATCCGCTTATGCCGGAGAGGCGCGGGCGCTTTATACAGAGATCATGGGGTGCGAGCATGGTTGCACCGTCGCGGCGGCGGGATGGCCACTGCCCTACCTGATCGACTATCCGGGCATTTCCGTGGTGGGGTCGGCCAGTCTCATGGGCGCACTGACCGGAGAAGATCAGTTCCGGCCGTGGCCCTTCCTGGTGACGGCATTATTCTGGGCGCTCATCGCCCTGGCTGTCCAGCTGATCTGGAACCTTGTCCGGCAAAGACGCGGCGGATCATGAACGGGGGTGGGCAGAGCCCACCCCACGCACATCAAAGGCCGTCAAGGCCCTTGCTGACCAGGATATTCACGGCCACACGGCGGTTCTGCGCCTTGCCTTCGACAGTGTCATTGCTCGCCACCGGGTCGGCTTCCGACATGCCGGTGGGCGTCAGCATGCGATAGGGTTTCCAGCCGCAAGCCTGCTGAAGATAATTGACGACGCGGCCGGCGCGCTTCTCGCTCAGTTCCTGATTATAGTCCTCGTCTCCGACGGAGTCGGTATAACCCACGACCAGCAGCAGGGCGTTGCTCATGCCTTCGGCAGTGGAGGCGGTGGCGCACAGGTCGTTCTTCGCCTGTGGCGACAGCACGGCCTTGCCAGTGTCGAAGTTCACGTTCGTCGTGCTTTTGACATTATACTGGTCGATCTCACCCATGCGCCCACGCAGCGCCTCGGTGGCGGCGGTCTGCTCATCGAAGCGCTGGTTGGTGCCGTTGTGGATCATCGACGCGGTTTTCAGATCCTTGTTCTCAAGGTTGATCCGGCTCGCCAGCAGCCCTTCGCCCGACTGCAATGTCTTGACGGTGACCGGCAGACCATTGAGCAGCGATGTCGCGGCCAGCCTGTGGCGGCCAAGGCCCAGGAACCCCTTGCTGGCGGTGATCCGGGTGGCGTCGTTGATGGTGATCACCGATTTGCTGCCGTCGCTGGCCGTGACCTGCATCTTGTCGCCGCTGCGCGCGGAAATCATGCCCTTGATTTCGGGGCCTTCAGCCATCTTGGCGGGCGACAGATAGGCCGTCGCCGAGACATCAGCCGGAGCCGGGGCGGGGGCAGTGGCTCCTTCCTGCGTCTGCGCGGACAAGCTGCCCGCAGACGCTCCGGAAAGCATCGCCAGCATTAAAAGATATTTGGGGCTTTTGGAAACAACACTCATCACGCAACTCCTTCAAATTCGAACAGCCGGGCCTGCATGACTGCAGCTTCTCGTCCGACTGCCGTCCGCGGGATGGCGTATTTGGCTGTCAGAACCCCCTCCATTTAGCTTCCTTAAAATAGGGCACGGCGCTGTGAATGAGCGCCGTGGATGCTCTGCCTGTTCAGGCTTACCTTTCTGCCAGATGAACATCCAGACTTGGCCTATGGTTGTGGGGGTAATTTGAGCCAATCATGCGGCGAACCGATGCCCACCACGCGCGACGATCGAAAGATCCGAGGCCGATAGAATCATGCGATGCAGACAGGAGACATTGTCTCCATTGTCGAACATCTGTTCCCAAGAAATCAGGACTATTCCTGAAGGAAAAATCTACAGTCACGCTTTTATCAAGAAAAAACATTTACTTGATGCTTGCGCGGACCATCGCGAAATCGTGATCGTCCAGGAACCAGCGGCCAAAGTCCTTCAGTGCTCGCTCCCCCGATCGACATCCTTGTCGAACAGGGGCCAAGCCGCTCCTGTGCCGCAGCCTTCAGTGATCGCTGGCAGCGAACGCGCCTATGCCAGTCTCCGCCCGCACCCGCTGTGCAGGATAGGCCGCCTTGTCCATCGCAGCGCGCCGGGATCGATCGAGCAGCGAGATCAGCCAGATGGCGATGAAGCCCGCCGGAACCGAGAACAGTGCCGCCGAACTATAGGGAAAAGGCGCTGTCCCCATGTTCAAACTGCCGGTCCACACGGCAGGAGAGAGCAGGGTCAAGACGAAGGCCGTCAGCAGGCCGATCGTCCCGCCCCAGGCAGCGCCGCGGGTCGTACATCCACTCCATAGCAGGGAGAGGATGAGTACCGGGAAATTGCCGGAAGCGGCCAGGGCGAACGCCAGGCTGACCATGAAGGCGACATTCTGCTTTTCGAATACCAGTCCCAGCAGCACCGCCATCGCGCCGAGCGCCAGCGTGGTCAGCCGTGACACGCGCAGTTCCGCTTCGGATGTTGCGTTCCCATGCTTGAGAACCGTGGCGTAGATATCGTGGCTCACGGCGGACGCGGCCGACAGCGTCAGGCCCGCAACGACGGCAAGGATCGTCGCAAAAGCCACCGCTGAAATGAAGCCCAGGAAGGCATTGCCGCCGATTGCGTGGGCCAGATGGATCGCCGCCATGTTCCCACCTCCGCGCAACGCGCCTTCCCCGTCCAGATAGCTCGGCTGCGTGCCGACCAGCACGATTGCACCGAAGCCGATGATGAAAGTCAGGATATAGAAATAGCCGATCCACCCCGTAGCCCAGAGTACCGATTTGCGTGCTTCCCTAGCATCCGGAACGGTGAAGAAGCGCATGAGGATATGCGGCAGGCCCGCCGTGCCCAACATTAGCGCGAGCCCAAAGGAAATGGCGGAGATCGGGTCCTTGATGAAGTTGCCGGGCGCCATGATCGATCGGCCCCGCTCCGCAGCTTCCGGCCCTGCCGCCCCGCTGGCTAGCGCGGCATTGGTTTTCACCTCGACCGCGCGGGCGAACAGCGCCTCCAGGGAAAAGCCCATCTGCGCCAGCACCATCAGCGCCATGAAGCTTGCCCCGCCGAGCAATAGCACGGCCTTGATTATCTGCACCCAGGTCGTTGCGCGCATCCCGCCGAACAGGACATACAACATCATCAGCGCACCCACGATCAACACGGCGACGGCGTAAGGCAAGCCGAACAGCAGCTTGATGAGCTGCCCAGCGCCAACCATCTGCGCGATCAGGTAAAAGCTGACGACCAGCAATGTGCTGACCGCGGCAAAGCTGCGAACGGGCGGCTGTGCGAAGCGGTAGGACGCCACATCCGCGAACGTGTATCGCCCCAGGTTCCGCAGCCGTTCCGCCATCAGGAAGAGGAGGATGGGCCAGCCGACAAGAAATCCGGTGGAATAGATGAGGCCGTCATAGCCATCGTTGAAGATCTGGGCGGAAATGCCGAGGAAGGAGGCTGCGGACATATAGTCGCCCGCCATCGCCAGGCCATTTTGGAAACCCGTTATGCCCCCGCCGGCCGTATAGAAGTCAGACGCGGTGCGGGTCCGCGCAGCCGCCACCTTGGTGATCCACAATGTCAGCCCGACAAAGGCGACGAACATCGCGATCGCCACCCAGTTGACCGGCTGGCGCTGCGCCTCCCCCTCCAGCGCCGCAGCAAGAGCCGGCGCAGGGATGAGGACCAACGAGGCAGCGACCGCGGCGAAGGCCGCCTTCATGCACCGTGATCCTTCAATATTGCAGCCAGTTCAGCGTCGAAATGGCGGTTGGCGTAGGCGACATAGGCGCCCGTCAAGATGATGGCGAGCAGGATGAGCCCCAGACCCACCGGAATGCCGAGCGATGTCACCCCGCCCGCGATCGGCGCGCCCAGCAGCGCCTTGTCGAACGCGATCAGCAATAAATAGCCGACGAATGCAAAGAAGATGATCGCCGACGAGCTCCAGCCCAGCCTGGCGCGGCGTGAGACCAGCCTCGCATAGCGCGGATCGCCCGCCACTGCCGCAATCAGCGCGCTGTCATCTCCCCCAGCCATCCGGACTCCCCTTCATGCTTTTGCGCCTCATGATAGGAGCGAAGCATGCAATTGCAACAGGATGGACCGGCCCTCCGCCCGTTGCAGCCCCGCCTTCCATGGCGGCTAGGCGATGTTGCCCGCCATGCTCCCCACCGCCACATCGATGGCCGAACCGGTGATATGCCGGGCTTCGTCGGACAGGAGAAACAGCACGCTGTCGCTGACGTCCGACGGCTCGACCCAAGGGACGCCTTGCGGCGTTACATGGCTTCGATCGCGCTCTTGAGGTCATTGAGAAACGCGATCACATTTCCGCCGTCCAAGGCGCGATGATCGAAAGTCAGGGACGGCCGGATCACCGGCCGCACCTCAATCTTCCAGCTGTCTCCATCCGGCAGCGCCCGCGGGATGCGGACCATGCCAGGCAGACCGAGAAGCGCCACCTGCGGCGTGTTCAAGATCGCTTCTGCACGGATGGTCGGCCCCAAGGATCCTGGGTTCGACAAGGTGAAGGTTCCTGCGTCCAATTCATGCGCCTGCAGAGTATTGGCGCGTGCGCGCGCGGCAAGGTCTGCAATCCTTTCCCCGATCGCCGTCGCATCGAGAGTTTGCGCGTCCCGAATGACGGGAACGACCAGGCCGTCCTCGGTATCGATCGCGATGCCAAGATTGACGGTATCCCAGATGAGCGACGCCTCATCCGTGTAAGTCGCGTTCAGCCGCTTATGCGCGCCGCTCAGCAGCTTCGCCGTCTCGACCGCAATCAGCGCAAGCACGGAGGGTGCGGCGCCAGTGGCTTTGGCCGATTCCCGACGGGCGAGCAGCCCAGTCAGATCGATCTCCATGTCGGCGGTCAAAGTCGGCGCGCTCGCAGCTTCAGTCAGACGGCGCGCGATTGTTTTGCGCCTCATGCTATGCTGGTGCCGCGAACAGGCGACGCCTTCATAGCCCGGCGGAAGTGCGGCGGGCGACGAGACGCCTTGCCCCGACGCCGACAGCACATCTTCTCCGGTAATCCGGCCTCCTGGCCCGCTCCCCTGCAGGGAAGACAGATCGAGGCCATGCTCCTTGGCCAAGCGGCGAACCAAGGGGGACACTCTTTCCCCAGCCCCGCTCTCCGCAGTAGCGGCATGCTGCGGAGCCGCGGCCGGTCCGTTGGCAGGTGAAGCGTCCTCATCCGCGGCAGGCGCATCAAGTGCTTCCAGGGCTTGCGCGATCGCCTCGCGCGATGTGCCCGGGGCGGCCCAATAACCGACCCGATCACCAACCTTGTGCTCGTCGCCCTCGGCGGCCAGCCGCTTCGCAAGAATTCCAGGCTCAGCCGCCTCGACCTCGGTCGCGACCTTGTCCGTTTCGATTTCGTAGAGAAGTTCGCCCTCCGCAAAGGACGCGCCCTCCTTGACGTGCCATGCCAATATCTTCGCATTCTCGACAGAGCCGGAACGCGGAATTTTCAGATCGCGCAAGATCGACATATTACCTCAGATAGCAAGAAGCTGCCGGGCGGTCGTGGCGATGCCATCGACCGATGGGATGCAGGCCTGTTCCAAATCGGCCTGCTGGGGGAGCGGGACGTCCAGGGCTCCGACGCGCATTATGGGAGCCTCCAGATCGAAAAAGGCTTGCTCCTGTATTTGCGCGGCAATTTCTGCGCCCGGCCCAGCCGTTCGTGCTGCCTCATGCACCACCATCGCCCGGTGCGTTTTTCGCACTGATGTCAGGATCGTGTCGATGTCGAGCGGAACAAGCGTCCTGAGATCCAGGACCTCGGCCTCGATCCCTTCGGCGGCCAGTTTTTCGGCGGCGTCAAGCGAACGCTGCACCATCGATCCGTAGGTGATGATCGATAGAGACGTGCCGCTACGCCGGACGGCGGCCTGGCCGAAGGGGATGACGAAATCCGGGTCGAGCGGCACTTCGCCACGGCTCCACCCCAATCCCTGCACCGAATGGAACAAGACCGGGTTCGGCTCACGAAGGGCTGACTTCATCAATCCTTTCGCGTCCGCCGCAGTGGAAGGCACGACGACCTTCAATCCGGGGAAGTGCATGCCCAGCACTTCCGTGCAGCTGGAATGTTCCGGTCCAGCGCCGCCCATCGTCCCGATCGGAAAGATGATCACGGCCGTCATGGGGATGTCGAGCCCGTGCATGTAGCGCCATTTGGCAAGCTTGTGATAGATTTCATCACCCGCGATCAACGCGAAATCGCCGAAGCCCATATTGATGACCGGCTTCATTCCGACCACCGCCGCGCCGGTGGCGAGCCCCGCCTCGAACGCTTCGCAGATACCTGAGTCGATCACCCTGTCGGGGCCGAATTCCGACAGCAGCCCTTTCTCCGCGCCGAACCAGCCGCCGGTTGCGACGCCCTGGCCCAGAACGAAGATGCTGTCATCCAGGCGCATCTCTTCTGTAAGGCCAAGGCCAATGGCGGCGTTATAGCCCATAAGCTGGGTCGCGGCGGCGTCAGCCATGATAAAGATCCTTGCTCAAGATGGAGAGATCCGGCTCAGGCGCGGCGAGCGCCCGTGCATAGGCTTCCTCGACAAGGCTCTTCGCCTCGTCCTGCAGCCGGGCGGCCGTGTTTCCCGTCAGTCGCGCCGCGAGGACATCAATCGGATCGCGATAATCGGCGAACTCCTGGTCGCTTCGATATTTTTGCGGGTCGCCCGCATAGTGCCCCAGACGCCGGACCACCTTCGCCTCGATCAGGGTCGGTCCTTCACCCGCTCGCGCGCGTTCCGCCGCTTCACTGACAGCGTGGAACACGGCAACTGCATCCTGGCCGTCAACGGTCACGCCAGGGATTTTGTACCCCGCCGCGAAGTCCGCTATCGATTCGGTCGGGCAGACCTGGCCCAGCCGGGTCCCGACCAGCAGGCCGTTATTTTCGCAGAAATAGATGAGCGGCAGCTTCCACGCGGCGGCATGAACCATTGTTTCGTGGAATGTCCCGCGCGACGCGGTGCCGTCGCCGAAATTCGCAAGCGACACCCGGCCATCCTTGCGGATGCGCGACGCCAGCGCGGAGCCCCCGGCGAGCGGATAGACGGAACCCAGCGTAGCCCCTTCGCCCATCACGCCAAGCGACATGTCCGCCCAATGCGGGACGCCAGCGCCCTTGCCGCCGGTTGCGCCGGTCGTCTTGCCAAGCAGGTCGCCCAGAATGGGATCGGGGGCCATCCCCTTGCCGATCGCCCAGGAGCAGCCGCGTCCCTGATACCACAGATAATCATCCTGGCGGAGCGCGGCGGCCGCGCCGATCCCGGCCGCCTCCTGTCCTTCCCCAGGATGCCACCAGCCGGAGAATTTTTCCTCCCGCACATGCTTCGCCATCACCCGCTCAATCGCGCGGGTGATGGCCATGCGCCGGAACATCTCTTCCAGAATGGCTTGATCGAGTTCGGCAGAAGGCTGCCGTGCAACATTGACGCTCATCGCGAACCTCCAATCCGCGCCATGCCAGGGCGGATGGAAGGGGTGCCTTGCCTCTCGATGCGGCGGCCTTGACAGGCCGCACGCGGCTGTGCCGACGTGGCGGTCATGATCCTCTCCCTCACGTTGTTGCACAGACTATTGCCGGCGGCGGACGCGGCCGCGTCCTCGATTCCGACTAGTTGCCGTCATCCGATCGATATTCGATCAGGACGGTTTTCGGGAAGCTCGGTGCCTGCTTTGAGTCGCACATGCTGCTGGCGCGATACCTGCGGACAAAGCGGTCTGAAGGAGTTCGGTCAAGCTGTCTGCATTCAAGCGGTTCATGACCTGGGAGCGGTGCAACTCCACGGTGCGTGGGCTAATACCCAGCTTATTCGCGATCGATTTATTCGTCCCGCCCTCAACCAATCCGACGAGCACTTCGCGTTCGCGAGGGGTCAAACCCGCAACTCGGGCGCCGGCATTTTCGTCTTGCTTCACGGGACGCACAGCGCCGAGGCCTTCTGAAATAGCGGCGGCGAGGGTAGTGCGAAGGGATTCGTCGTCGGAGAGGATGACGTAATCGACGGCGCCCGCCTTCATAGCCGCGACCGCAGCCCCTACATCTGCCCCCGGTGCATCGAGGGCGATCGTCGGCAGCGTGATTGACCGCGCCTTGAGTTCGCGCTGAACCGAGAGCCCCTCGACCTTCGCCTTGCGGAGATCCACCAGCACGCAGCCTAGGGAGAGCACCGGCGCGATGTCGAGAAAGGCCGAGCCGCTTGGAAAGATTCGCGTGCGATACCCTCCGGCTCTCACGAGAGCGGCGATCCGGCGCGCTTCGGCCGCTCTGCTGCACACAATATAGACCTGCCGAATATCCTCCTGGGTAAGATCTTCCGTGATCCCGCCAATGCGCGCGGGGGCGCCATCCTCGTCCAGGATCGGAAAGCTCGTCTCCCGCAGCAGGCGGACGGCCCCGTCCAGAGGCCGCACGATCCGATATTCCAACTGCGCAACCTCGCCAGCCCTGACAGTTTGGATCGCGGTTTCAACCTGCTGTCGATCGTCCGGATGAACATCGTCCATCCACTCCGCGATGGCCACCGGTACGCCCGAACACGGCGCGCCCCAGATTTTTTCATAGGCAGGGCTGCGATAGATGATCGTTTGCTCCGCCAGATCGCCGATCCAGATTAAGTTGCTGCTATTCTCGGCGAAGCTACGGAAGGCCATTTCGCTCGCACGGATCGCCGCCTCGTTGCGGCGTGCCGTTGTGACGTCGATCGCCGCACCGATGAAGCCGATCGCGCGCCCTTGGTAGAAACTGGTCTGTCCGGAGGTGGCGATGTGTCGGGTAACTCCATCGATTTGGCCAATCACGCGATATTCGATGCTGTATCGTCCGTCGCCTGCGGGATCGATGCACGCTGTAATGGCGCGTTGAACGCGCGCCCGGTCGTCCGCGTGGATGCCTCCCTCGAACACCTCCTGGTTCACCTGCGCATCCGGCGGAAGGCCCCACATTTCCCGGAGCCTTTCGTCCCATTCGAACCGGCCAGTGATTGGGTCCCAGGCATAAACGCCAAGACCGACGAGTTCCGTAGCGGCGCGCAGGCGAGCCTCGCTGGTCCTGAATTGCTCTTCGATCGCACGCCGCTCGCTGGTGTCACGGGATACGCCGACCACTAGCTCTACAGAGCCGTCGCTAGCCCGGACGGGGCCCCACAGATATGCGAAATAGGCCGCTCGACCGGTTGGGCTGCGATAGAAGACTTCATCTTCCACCGTCATGCCTTCCTGAAGGACTTGGTCGATGTGGCGATTAAGCCTCCCGGCAAGTTCCGCAGGATAGCCGAGGTCGGTGAAGGTCTTACCGAGCATCTGGTCTGCCGAAAGCCCGAAAAGATCGAGCATCGCAGGATTGGCATAGGCAAAGCGCCCCTGCCGGTCGAAGGCGTAAACGAAGTCAGGGATAGACGATACGGCAGCGTGAAAGAGGCTGGACCGGCCCAGAAGCGCAGTGCTGGTCCCCTCATCCGCGCGCGCCGCATCCATGCCATCGCCGATATCTACCGCGATCCGGTTCGGCTTCCCGCCATTAATATCACTGTCCGGCATCCGCCCGACCTCCTCGCGCAAGTTGCCGGTGGTTCGGCAATGCCATGCACCCTCGGAATGTTCCCTAGGGATCGCCCGAATGCTCATGCGCTTGCTGCATGTGAATAGATTGATGTCCCCACCCAGAGGAGATTCGCATGAAAGCCTTAGTCTGGCACGGCAAGGAAGATGTTCGGTACGACACAGTCTCCGACCCGGAAATCGACCATCCTCGTGACGCCATAATCAAGGTTACGAGCTGCGCGATCTGCGGTTCCGATCTTCACCTGTTCCATAATCTCATCCCCGCCATGCTGCCTGGAGACATTTTAGGGCATGAGACAATGGGCGAGGTCGTGGAGGTCGGCAGCGAGGTCAACGGATCGCTCAAGGTTGGCGACCGCGTCGTCATCCCTTTCACCATCCAGTGCGGCGAGTGCGATCAATGTCGTCGCGGCAACTTCTCGCTCTGCCAGCGGTCGAACCGAAAGGGAGAACTGGGCGACAAGGCATTCGGTCACAGGACGGCGGGCCTTTTCGGTTACACGCACCTCACCGGCGGCTATCCAGGCGGTCAGGCTGAATATCTTCGGGTCCCCTTCGCCGACACGACGCATATCAAGGTGCCGGATGGCATCGACGATGAAAAGCTTCTGTTCCTGTCCGACATCCTGCCGACCGGCTGGCAGGCGGCGGTGCAGGCGGACATCCAGCCGGGCGACACCGTTGCCGTCTGGGGTTGTGGCCCTGTAGGGCAAATGACGATCCGTTCGGCAATCCTCCTCGGCGCGGAGCAGGTGATAGCCATCGATCATCTGCCCGAGCGGCTTTCCATGGCTGCGGCCGCGGGTGCGACCACCATCAATTTCGAGGAAGAAAGCGTCATCGAGCGCCTGAACGAGCTCACCGGCGGCGAAGGGCCGCACAAATGCATCGATGCGGTAGGCTCCGAAAGCCACGTCAACCTAGGTCAGCCGGACACGATCCTCGACCGGGCCAAGCAGATGATGATGGCCGAGAATGATCGTCCCCATGTCCTGCGGGAGATGATCTATGCCTGCCGTCCGGCCGGCGTCATCTCGATCATCGGCGTTTACACGGGCCTCGTCGACAAGATCCCGATGGGCCAGGCCATGAACAAGGGCCTGACATTCCGCATGGCACAAGCGCATGTGCCGCGGTGGACAGACGACCTGCTGCAACGGATCGAAGACGACCAGATCGATCCATCCTTTGTGATCACCCACAAGGTCGATCTTTCAGAGGGGCCGGCAATGTACCGGACGTTCCGCGACAAGGCCGACAGTTGCATCAAGGTCATGCTCCGTCCCTGATTTAATTCAGCTTCAAAAAAGGTGTCACCATGCCACTTACAAATGTCACTGGAATTGCTCGTTCGAAGGGGGATCCCCGCATCGAACATAAGGGTCCAAGCTCACTTACCGGCCCCGACCGTCTGGCCCGCGCGCTCGGCTGGTTCTCGATCGGCCTGGGAGTGGCCGAGTTGGTCGCGCCGGGAAGGATTGCCCGATCTCTGGGGCTTGCTGATAAGGAGCGCCTGATTTGGGCTTATGGCGCACGCGAACTCGCAAGCGCGGTGCCGACCCTGTCCGTTGACAAGCCGGTCGGTCTCGCGTCCCGCATTGCTGGTGATGCGCTGGACCTAGGCACTTTGGCCCTGGCGCTTCGTCGAGACAACCCGAAACGGAACAATGCGGCGATTGCGATGGCGTTGGTCGTCGGAATCACCTTGCTCGATATCGTGGCCTATTCCGGTGTGAAAGCTGCGCACAGCCGTGAGCCCGGTGACGGGCGCGACTATTCCAATCGCGTAGGCCTGCCACGCGGGCAGCAAGCCTCTCGCGGCCTTGCGCGAAAGGACTTCGACATACCCCCCGATTATCGGGCAGAAGGCTTGGTTGCGGACGCGCTTCCCGGAGCAGTCGCGTAGCCGCAGCCGATCTATTCAAGGCATTCACCATGACGCTTGAACAGATCGGCGGCGCGGGGCTGATGCTGCTCTTCCTCGCCGACATCTTCCTCACGGTGCTGTATGCGCGCGCCGGAACGGGTTTGCTCGCGCCTCACTGGAACCGGCTGGTCTGGGCATCGCTCAAGGGAATTTCCACATTTTCCAGCCGACATAGCGGCGCGGCCCTGTCATTTGCAGGGCCGCTCATGGTCATCCTGCTGATCGCCTTCTGGTCGCTCGGTTTGGCGGTGGGAGCTGCGCTTGTCATCCAACCCGAACTCGGAACCGCGATCAGGCCGAGCAGCGGAGAGGCGTCGAGGGACTTCGTCACGGCGCTGCTGGTCGCTGGAAACAGCCTGTCGATCGTCGGTGGCGGCGATTATTCTCCGCATACGCCCGCCACGCAAATACTCTTCCTGCTCAACTCCCTTATCGGGGCCTCGGTATTGTCGCTGATCCTGAGCTATTTGGTTCAGGTCTATTCCGGGCTACGCGAGCGCAACGCTCTTGCGCTTACCATAGACCTGCTCACCGCCAGCACAGGCGACGCCGCCGAGATGCTGGCCCGGTTGGGCTCGGGCGGCGATTTCAGCGACGCCACCAGCGAACTGGGCAACCTCGTGCGGCCGCTCGCCGTCACCAAGGAGGCGCATCATTTCTATCCGCTGCTGTTCTACTTCCGCTTCAAGGATCCCCTCTACTCGGTATCCCGGCTCACATTCGTCCTGCTTGACCTCACTACACTGATCGACACCACGCTTGATCGGCAGAAATATCGATCCCTGATGTGCTCAGTGCCGGTCGTCTCTCTGCGCCAAGCTACTCGCCTCCTGCTCGAGACACTGGACCGGAATTTTCCAACTGCGAGAGAAAATCCATCTAATCCGTTGAACTTCACGCGCTCACGTGAAAGCTACGACGCCGCAATCGAAAAGTTACAGCGGGCAGGGATCGATGTACGCCATGACTATAAAAGCTATGCCGATCAACGCGCTAAATGGGAACCCCTCGTACGCCGCGTGGCGCCGACCTTAGGCTACCGCATGGACGAAATTGATCGTCGTCGCATGTCCGCCGATAGTTGAGAGTTCGCTTACGCGCGTTTCCGAGCCTGCTTATTGAGGGTAAGTCGAGAACCACCCTCTACGACCTTCGATGATAGTTCTGCAGATTGGGGGCCCGACACATATCTCTCCTTCCTGCTCACCATTTTGGCCGCACAGCTGAAGCCGCCTACGTTTGCGCCGCCATCACATCGCGAGCGACCGCCCATATGGCCCGTCGCGGCAAACACCCTCCTGCGCGATGACCGGTTGATGACATAAATTTAACTGGCGCCTCCCGCCGCTCATGCTGCAAGGCATGGCAAGAGGCGATCCGATGGAATTCGAAGTCAGCGCTCAAGCAAGGGACAAAGCTCTCAATCGCCGCGTGGCCATGACTGTCGTCATTTTTTCAGTGGCCATGGGGCTGTGCAACATCAAGGACGCCAACATTGTCCAGGCGATGCAGCAGGCCAAATCAGACTCCGTTGATCGCTGGGCGGAATATCAGGCTACCAAGACCAAATGGCATATCGCCGAAACGGCCCTGTCCGAAATACGCGTCGTCGCAGGACAAAGGCCTGCGCCGGAAGCCATCCGTGCTTTGGCAGCGCTTAAGCGGGAGATGGACAAATATCGAACGTCCGCGCCGCTCCTTGTGAAACAGGCAAGGGGATTTGCAGAACGTTATGATCAGCTCAATGTGCATGACGATCAGTTCGATGCCAGCGAAGCGCTACTGTCGACCGCAGTCTCGGTCGCAGCGGTTGCAGCCTTGACCGAAAATTTCGCCGCTCTCCTCGGGTCATGGACGTTCGGGCTGATGGGTCTTTTCATGGGCGCATGTGGCTTTGCTGCCTCGGCCTTTCATCCTCAAGCGCTCAGCAGCCTTTTGGGCTGATGATGTCAGAGGAGCAGATCATGAGCCGCCGGAAAAACCTGTCCGATGCCGTCAAAATCTCTTCCAGGTCGGAGGAAATTCCGTCCTCAGTCCGGTGGACTTCTACGGCCGAGGCGAGTCCAGCCCGTTCGCGCGTGCAACCCGATCGGCCTTTGCGGGTGGCGTTATTCTCGGGCAATTACGACTGCGTACGCGACGGAGCGAACCAGGCGCTGAACCGGTTGGTGGCGCATCTGCTCCAGCGGCACCAAGCTGAAGTCCGCATCTATTCACCGCGCGGCCGCGTTCCTGCTTTTGCCTCTGCAGGCGACATCACGGCCGTCCCCTCGCTCGCTCTGCCCGGCCGCCCGGAATATCGATTGGCGCTGGGGCTGACCCGCAATGTTCGCGCCGACCTGGATGCGTTTAGTGCGGACCTCGTCCATCTATCCGCGCCAGACCTGCTCGGAAGGCAAGCGCAAAAATATGCACGAGCCAAGGGAATCCCTGTCGTCGCCAGCTTGCACACCCGCTTTGAAACCTATGCGGCCTATTATCGGTTGGGTTTCCTGCGCCTGACCATCGAACGATATCTTGATCGTTTCTACGGTGATTGCGACCATATTCTCGCTCCTACCGTTCCGATCGCCAACAGCCTTTCCGAACGACATGGCGCCGGACGTCTGTCCATTTGGGGCCGCGGACTCGATCCCGAACTTTTCCATCCATCCTTGCGGTGCGAGATGTGGCGGAGAGATCAGGGCTACGCGCCCGATGATGTTGTCCCGCTCTTCTTCGGCCGACTGGTCATGGAAAAGGGTCTGGCGGTCTTTGCCGAAGCCGTCGCGATCTTGCGCGCGAAAGGCCACGCTGTCCGTCCTCTGGTCGTCGGGGACGGTCCGGCCAGAGAGTGGCTTGCACGGCATGTGCCCAATGCGAACTTCACAGGGCATCTGGAAGGATTGGCGCTCGGCCGCGCTGTCGCGAGTGCCGATATCCTGATCAACCCCAGCGTTACCGAAGCGTTCGGCAACGTCAATCTGGAGGCCATGGGCAGCGGCCTTGCCATCGTAGCGGCCGCAGTCGATAGCACCGCCGCCCTTATCAGCCACGGCTTCTCCGGCCTGCTGGTGCCTGCAAAGGATGCCGCAGCTTTCGCCGCCGCAACCGGGTGGCTGATGAAAGATGCTGCCAGCCGCCGGCGGATGGGAGAACTGGCCTGCCAGGAAACGGCGCGCTATCGTTGGGACGAGATATTGGATACGGTTTTCGACTGCTATCAATCCCTGTCGCGTTCGAGGAAATCCTCCGCCATTTAGTTTTGAGCAGGACACCGCGACGAGCGATCGCTGCGAAGCTTATCCTTCGGGGCATGGATCGCTAACGATCGTTCCGAAGCGCCCACCAGACAAGCCGGACCAGAAGTGGCCAACCGCTGCAACTGCACAGGCGTCGAAAGGCAGGTTCCTCCTTGCAGCCATTCTGAAGGGACAGGCCCTGCTGGCTCTTGCGTAGCTGGCTCTGGAGCGGCCGAATTGGTTCGGCCTCAGCCGCTGTGGGCGGCAGGGTCACGTCATGCGGCATGGCTCTGCGCTTCGCTGAAACGACGGCCACACCCTCCGCGGAGCAGCGCATTCGCGCTCAGCAGGACGCCGGCCAGCAGATGCGCGCAGAAGATCAGAGTGGCCATTAGCGCCATAGCGGCCGCGATCTCGTTGCCCGTGCCGATGAGGAAGGCGGTCATGCCGGCAAACACGACATCCTTGTTGGGCAGGAAGGGTAATCGCGAAACGAGTTGGCGCAACGTCGCGAGCAACAGCCACCAGCTCAGCGCAACGCGGGGCAGCAGCATGTGCCACATCACGGCCGCCAGAACCGTGGTAGCCATGATGCGGATCAGGTGAATGACGCAGATGCGTGACAGTTCTGAGCGCGGCAGCGTGAACAGCCGCTTGCGCAGCAGCATCGCCGCAAGTGACGTTCCCAAAACAAAGAGGAGCGACGCGATGATGTCCCAGTGACCGGCTCCCAGATGCAAACCGTCGAAAACGGGAATTGCCACCGCCACCATGATGAGGGTGATGACGTTGCCCACTAGAGCGGACAGGATAGTCACATCCTTGATCGCTCCGAAGGGAGCCGTGGCGATCTTAGCATTGCGGCGCGCCCAGGCATAGAAATAGACCTCGCCCAGGTAGCCAAGAAGAATTTCATTGCTGACCAGTTTGCACAGCAGTGCGCCCAACCCTTCCATCGGGATGTTCCAGAGCCGACGAAAGATGACCCATTCCGATAAGGGGCCGGCGCCATAGTAGAGCAGAAAGGCAGCCCAGAAGCCGATGCTGGCGGGCAGCATCGACCATAGAGTGCGTATTGCAAGGCTTCGGAATTGATGCAGCGAGACGACCAGGATCACGATGGATAGAACCGGCCCGCACCATTGGGTCCAGTTGCGGCCAGACCGGAAAAGCGGTTCCGGGTTGATTACATGCTCTAAGGGACACGGATCGAAATTGCTGGCAGCGGCTGATAGGAGAGCGCCGGAGGAAGAGGTGCCGGTCATAATCTGCTCGTGAACATTGTTCTGACCGCCAAGACGCCGCCTGACTGACCGCGCCTCAGTTGGCACAGATTTTTTCCTTCCGATGTCCGGCCAGACCATCGAAGGCCAGAAGATAGGCCATGGACGCCGTCTCGATCGTATATCGCCGGGCGTGGATCAGGCTTGCCGTCGGGTCCTGATCATCGGCTGTCGCCTCTCCGATGGCGCGGGCAAGAGCGGCCTCGTCACCCACTGGGACGATCCGGCCGAGTGCACCGTTGGCCACTACGGCCCTGATGCTGCAACTGCATTGCGTGGTGATGATCGGCAGACCTGCCGCAAGAGCCTCCAGCAACACCGCCGGAACCCCTTCATAGTCGGACGAAAGAAGGAACAGGTCATTATCGGTCAAATGGCTCGCCAGGTCCGGCACATGGCCAGGAAAGTCGATCCGATCCGTCACGCCCAGTCTGTCCGCGAGCGACGATAGCGCATCGCGTTGCGGCCCTTCGCCGTAGATGATCAGTCGGTCGACATCCCTGGCGCCCCGCGCAAAGGCGCGGATCATCAACGCAAAATTCTTTTGTGAGACCAGGCGGCCTGCTGCCACGAAACGGCGGCCCGGCATATTAGTTCGACGGCGCGGCATCGCCCTAAGCCGATCAATTTGAGCGAAGGACAAGGCCGGGTCGGGAATGATCGTGATCCCCCCGGTTTTGGGCTGGACGCGATGGCCTATAGCCTTTTCCATCGACGCTTCCATGCCGACGAAATGATCAATGAAGTGGCCCTGCATGCGAAGCCAGGCGCGGTAGAATTGACGAACCGGCCAGATCATGTCGCGCCGGTCAAGGTCGTTGCTGATCTTCGCCAATATAGGCGGACAGCGCCGCCCCAGGATCAGCTTCATGGCCACCGCCACCACCGCATAACTGTTGCCCGCGCAGAAAAGCACATTGGGCCTCGCACGCCGGATAACGCCTGGCAGAGTGACGATCATCCAGATCGTCTCGCACCATCCGATGGCGAATGGCGGCGGACGCGGGGTTTGATAATCAAGGTCGCCGGCCAACTCTTCGCGCATGGCGCCGCTGGTTCGTCCCATGAACAAGGGAGCAGCGATCCCGTTCTTGCGCCATTCGCGCACCAGCCTCAGCGCGATGCGTTCAACGCCTCCGGGTTCAAAGCTGTGCAGAAAGGTAAGGATGCGCAAGGACGGCTCTCCGTTGCTCATGAGATCGGCGTGGCGCGTCAGCCTTTCATTGCAGGCTAAAGCACGTCTTCAGGTGGGGTCCGCCGGTAAGACGGTATCGCGGAGATCAACCGCAGTCGGGCGACACGCGAAATTTTTCGGCTGACTGAGGCGACACCCAATGCGCGCCGTCCTTGCGCCATCGCGGCAGGAGATGACCGTTGCGCACATTCCCGGTGACATTGCTAATCCTGACGGCTGCCTTCGTCCTTGGCGCCTCCCGGCCCGAGACGCTGCCGCCCTCTCCTGCCCCCGCAACACCGCCACCATTTACCGGCGATCTGTCGGTCCTCACCTATAACATCCACGGGCTGCCCTGGCCCGTGGCATGGAACAGGCCGACCCAACTCGCCCGGATTGCGAGCAGCTTGCGCGCGCTCCGGCAGGAGGGCCGCAATCCCCATATCGTCGTCCTGCAGGAAGCCTTCACCCAGGAGGCGCAATCCATTGGTCGGGCCGCAGGCTACCGCTATATCGCGGATGGACCAGCCGCCGATACCGCAGGGGCTGGCCTGCCCGTGCATGTGACGCCTGCTTCTGCCCACGACCGGTCCTGGGCGAAAGGAGAGGATATAGGCAAATATGTCGGCAGCGGGCTCCAGATCCTGTCCGACTATCCATTCGTCAGCACACACCGTCTGGCCTATCCGGCAGCCGCCTGCGCGGGGTACGACTGCCTCGCCAACAAGGGCGCGCTAATGGCGGCTGTCCAGTTGCCGGACCGATCCGACCCGATCGACATCGTGACCACACATCTCAACAGCCGACGGGCATCGAGAGTGTCGAACGACCGATCTATGCGGGCGTATCGACTGCAGGTCGACAGCCTCGGCAGCTTCATTCGGACATGGCACGTTCCTTCGCGTGCGCTGATCGTTGCGGGCGATTTCAACGTCGGCAAGGATACTGACCGGCGTTCGGCACTGATGACCGCTGCTGAAAGCAACTGGGTTCCCGGCCGCCAGCGGGTCCGTGACGTTTACGACGCCGCGAGCGCATCCGGCATCCACCTGGGGCCGGACGCGGCCTATTCGTTCGGCCGGGCCAAAGACTGGGCATTTTATGCCCAGGGGGCGGCAACCGCTCTACGCCTGACCAAGATCGAAGTGCCGTTCGGCCATGGGGCCGACGGCAGCATGTTGTCCGACCATGTGGGCTATACAGCCATATTCAGGCTGTCGCGCCATGTACCGGCCGCTACCAGCCTCGCGCGATCGAGAACGTTACCGTCCTTGGGCGAACGGGCGTGAATTGTCGCTCTTCCCGGATTGAGAAAGGATTGCCGAAGGCGAAGCTGTCCCCCTTCACGTCGAACAGATTGTCCAGCCTCGATCCAATCGTCCATGGCCCGTGGGACAATTCGGCATGCAAGGCTAGAACGGTATAATCGCCCATCTTGCGGTCGAGATCGCTGTCGAAACTGAGCCGCGCATCGCCAATATAATTGGCCTGCACGGCGGCCTGCCCTTGCCATGGGCCCAATGCAACCGTCTTGGCCAGCGACGCTCTGCCGCTGAGTTCCGGGGTCACGGGCAATCGTCGGTCATGCAATTCGACGCCGTCTTGGCCGTGCGTCAGCCGCGCGCTCTGGATCGCTCCCCCGGCGGCAATCGTGAATCCCCCGCCGAGTTGCCAATCGAGCGCGGCTTCGACGCCGAAAATGCGGCCTTGACCGGCGTTCCGCGTGGATATGAGCCCGTTGGGAAGCAGATAGTCGGATTGAATCTCGTCCCACTGCGAATGATAGGCGCTGGCTGACAAGGACACCCGCCCGTCCGCCGACGCGCGGCGGACGCCCAAATCGACTGTGTTCAATTCATCGGAGTCGAACCGGCCGGACGCTACCATCCCGGTAGGCGCCAAACCGCCCGGGCGCATGGCACGCGCATATCGGAGATACAGGATTCCACGGCCATCGAGCGGAAGGGACAAGGAGGCGCTTGGCGAGAATATGATCTTGCTGCGCTTGAGAGCGCGCTGTCCGGCCTTCTCCGAGGTCTCGTCCTCGAAAATTGCGTTCGAGAGCCGCGCCCCGAGGGTCATGTCGATCCTTCCCAGCAAGCGGCGCGTGGCCTCACCGAAGATCGCAAGTTCCGTTGCCTTGCGGTCCAGTGTCGCAACCGGCTGGGCGACGCCGGACTGCCCCGTGATGGACGACAGACCGTTGGTGGTTCCGCGCAGGAAGGAGGCGCCGACGATCCAGCGGCCTTCGCCTTCTGAGGACAACCGAAGTTCCTGATTGAACAATGTATAGGAACGACTGTCGGTAAAGCGAGCCAGGCCCGACAAGCCGAGATCGGCAGCCGCGTCGCTCGCATCCAGCGCATAGTCGAAACCATTATCGACGTAACTTGTCGCCGACATGAACTGCAGCCCGCCCAGATTTCCTTCCACGGTCGCATGCGCCATTTTGAAGTCATTGTCGGTCGGCTCGCGCAACCGGCTGGTGCGAGTGAGGGTCTTTGCCGCCGGATCGACATATTGGCTGTCATGGACATTGATGTTTTGCACCGAAGCGCCGGCATCAACGGTCCAGTCTTCAACCGGCTGCCACCGCAGAGCGATGCGCGCACCCAGGGTGTCTGCCGAGTTGCTGTCCTGCCGCCCGCCGGCATTGTCGATCCAGCCGGCATTGGCGAAGCGATAGGCCACACCCCGCAAAGCCAGCCGGTCTTCAACTATTGGGACGTTCACCACCGCTTCGGCGCCAGAACCCCATCCGCCATGCTGCACCCCCTCGGTGGACAGTCGGAAGGAAAGCGACGTCTCGTCCAACTGCGGGCGACGCGTGACGATGTGGTAGATGCCGCCAAGTGCGCCCGACCCGTAGAGTGGACCTTGGGGGCCTTTCAATATCTCGACGCGATCGATGTCGATGAGCCGGAGGTCGGGATCGGGCGCGTCGAAGGTGACGCGGGCTTCATCGACCTGGACGGCTACGGTGGATTGGCTTTGCCCGTTGAAGGGACTGTCGGCGATTCCACGAATGAATTGGCGATTACGGCCGGGGCCGAGATTGGTCATCGCCAGTCCCTCTGTGCCCAGGCTGATGTCTCGGCTGGTGGCGGTGCGGGATCTGGTCGCCAGACTGTCCTGTTGGATTACCGAAAGGGACAAGGGGACGGTGGCGAGAAGCTGATACCGTTTCTGTGCCGTAACAATAAGGTTCGGAAGGGACAGAGCTGCCGGTGGCGATGGCGGAGGCATGGCAGCAGGAAGCGAAGGAGAGCGCGCCGCCATTTTTTCGATGCGATAGACGCCGCCCAGCCGGTGCGCCACCAGGCCGGTCCCCTCCAGCAGCTGGCGCAGGGCCGCTTCGGGAGACATCGTGCCGCTGACGCGATGAGTGCTGACACGCGGCATATCCCCCGGCAGTCCTACGGAAATTCCGGTGATCTCTGAAAAGCGCGCGAGGCCAGCGCTGAGCGGGCCGGTCGGGATGTCGAAGGAATAGACGGGTTCGCGCGCCTGAGCGGCCGGGGCATGGCCGCCCGCTTCAGCGAGAAGCAGCAGCGCTGAGGCGAACCCCATCCCCTTCCGCCTGAAGCTGCGCGCCGATGACCGTCGCGAGGTCCTCGACCAGCTTCGATCCGTCGCCGATGACCAATACCCCCGAAAAATGCCTATTCTCCAGCGACGGATCAACCTCAACCCGCTTGTTCGAATAGCGGGCAATGTCCGCCAATACGAGAGCCAGCGGCGCATCGCTATAGCTTAGCCTGCCCGCGCGCCAACTGCCGACTTCGGCGGGGACCACGGATGAAAGTTTCTGGCCGTCTTCGCCGCCCACCAGCTGATAGCCGGCAGCCACCCGGACCGGCTGCCCCGATCCCGGCGACGCCACGGAGATCGCGCCTTCCGAAACGCCGACGCGAAACGCCGTGCCGGCGAGATTAACCGAAAAACGCGTACCGATATCCGAAATGCTGTACCCGCCTGCGGTCACCGTGAGGGATCGATTGGGATCATGGCGGACATCGAAAAAGGCTTCCCCCCGCGACAACTCGACTTGCCCCGCATCCTTGCCCTGTACCACGATGCTGCTGGCGGGCGACAACGTCACCCGCACACCGTTGGCAAGGTCGATGGCACGGCTGTCGGAACCCTGGGCCGTGTAGGTCATCATGGTTGAGGGAGCGCGGATGACGGGCACTGCGACGAGGAACGCGAGTGCGGCCGCCATGCCGCCTCCGGCAAAGGCAAGAGCGCGCCAGTGGCGCCTGCGCGGTGGCGGCGCCGCCGCCTGCGCCGCCAGCAGATCCGCAATACCCGCGCGCTGATCGTCCACCGTCTTCATGACAAGCGACACGGCGTCATAGGCATCGCGATGCAGAGGGTCGGCCTCCAGCCAGCGGATGTAGCCGTCCCAGTCGGCGTCATCCTGCTCAAGCGCCATGTGCCAAGCCACCGCCTGGTCCATCACGTCCTGATCGATGTCCGGCCGGGCCGTCATGGCGAGTCCTTTCTTCCTGCCTCTGCTCCTTAACCAGACGTCACCGGGCTGTCACACCTCAGTCCATCAATGCACGGCGCAGATATCTCATCGCCACCGCCATATGTTTTTCCACGCCGCTTTTGCTGATACCCAGCGCAGCCGCGACCTCCCCATGACTCATCCCCTGCAGCTTGTGCAGTTCAAAGGCACGGCGCGCGCCTTCAGGCAGATTGGCGATCGCGGATACCAGGGTCGCAATTTCCTCGCGGTCCAGCATCGCCTCTTCAGCGGTCTTGCGCCGATCGGCGGGTTCGCAGCCCGCCGCCGGGAAATCCGTCGCCTCGTCGGACCAGCGCCGTTCGCGCTGCATTCTCCGGTGACGTTCCCGCAAGCGATCGATCACGAGATTGTGGGCCATTCGGAACAGATAGGCCCTGCCATGCTGCACCGGGCCGGCCGGTTTCTGCCCGACCTTCAGCCAGAGTTCCTGCAGCAGATCATCCGCTTCCGCCTGATCGCCTAGGCGAGCCAGGAACAAGCGCATGAGATCGGCGCGATGCACGCCATAGGCGAACTCAAGCTGATCCTGCCGGTTCTCCATCATTCCGCCTTGTTCGCAGCCTGAGGCGCGCAACGGAAGTTACAAATAGGACAGCAAACGGACAGCAACAGGTTTGCCACGCCTTTCCGTGCGCAGATCGGCATGGGCTCGAAAGAATTTTTTTGCCTCAGCTGAAAATCCGAACTGTGGTGCCCCTGTGGCGGCGACGTCTCGCGCCGATGCGCATAGGATTTCTGTTCAACCACGACCAGATTCATCAGGTGGCTCACAGCCTGCCAATCGCCATCGCGATGGCGAAGGGCGGCTTTGCAGGCGAAATCATCGTGGCCACCACGAATGAGCAACTGGCCGCCGAAGTCAGACGGCTGGCTGGAGAGTGGCTGGGGTCGAAAATCCAGCATCTGGAGCTTTCGCTGTCCCCCCGATCGGTCACGATCAGCCGATTGCTGGAACATGTCGTGCCTGCCACGAAATTATTGGTCTATCGCGACAATCTCGATTTTTTCCGCAGCCTCGACATGCTGGTCGTTGCCGAAAAGACGTCTTTGCTGCTCAAGTCGCGCTATGGGCTCGACAATCTCTTCATCATACACACCCGTCATGGCGCGGGCGACCGGGCGATCGGGTTCGACAAGGCCAGCGCGCGGTTCGACCATGTCCTCTGTTCGGGCGAGAAAATCCGCCGCCGGTTGATAGCGGAAGCCGGGGTCGATCCGGATGCGATCAGCATCGTGGGCTATCCCAAGTTCGACATGATCCGCCAAGCCGGGCGCAGTCATCATGTCGAGCGCGACCGGCCCGTCGTGCTCTACAATCCGCATCCCTCGCCGCACCTGTCCTCCTGGTACAAGCATGGACGGCAGGTGCTGGACCATTTCCGGCGTCATGACGACCAGGAGCTGCTGTTCGCACCCCATGTCATGCTGTTCCAGCGTCCCTTCGTCGTCACCATCGACAAGCTGACGATCAGCCGGGCGGGCGCGATCGACAATCGCTATCTGCACGGGGACAATATCCATATCGACCTGGGTAGCCGCGCTTCGACCGACATGAGCTATACGATGGCTGCGGACATCTATCTGGGCGACGCGAGCAGCCAGGTCTATGAATTCCTGCTGCGCCCACGCCCCTGCATCTTCCTGAACACTCACCGCATCCGATGGGAAGGCGATGCCAATTTCGCCCACTGGGAGGCTGGCGAAGTCATCTCCGATCCAGCTGAGTTGACCCCCGCGCTCGACCGGGCCGCTGCCTTGCATGATGAGCGGTACAGGGCCAAGCAGGAAGCGATGTTCGCCGACAGTTTCGATCTTAATGGCCGACCGTCATCCGAGCGGGCGGCGGAGGTGATCGTCATGCTGGCGGAGCGCCGCCGCGCCGATCGCATTTCTCTTTCCATCGTTCGCGCGGCGTGACGGCGCTGCTCACCATTATCCTTCCCTTCTTCAACGAGCAGGGATGGATCGGCCGCACGATCGACAGCCTGGTGGCGCAGAGTGACGATCGCTTTCGCCTGCTCCTTATCGACAATGGCTCGACTGACGGGAGCGTAGCGGAAGCGGCCGCCCACATCGCCATCATGGGCGACCGGGCGCGGATCATATCCTGCCCTACCCCTGGAAAAATCCACGCCCTCGCCGCTGGAATAGCGCAAGTCGAAACGCCGCTGGTCGCTACCTGCGATGCCGACACCATCTATCCACCCGATTATGTGAAGCACATCATCACCCTTTTCGGCCGTCACGAACGGGCCGCAGCCGTGATGGCGATCGACCTTTATGCGCCGGTCGACGACAGCCGTTCACGCCGCCGGATCGCCTTCATACTGCGCAAGGGACGCCGCTTCGCGACCAAATGCCACGCCGGCGGATATGCGCAGGCGTTCCGCACCGCCGCCCTGCGCGCGGGGGGCGGTTTCGATACAGGGCGCTGGCCCTATGTGCTGGAGGATCATGAAATCGTCCATCGCATCATGCCCTACGGCAGGGTGATCTATCATCCCGACCATGTCTGCTTCCCGTCGAACCGGCGCGTGTCCCGTGACTCGGTCAGCTGGTCAAAGGCCGAGCGGTTGCTTTATCGCTATTTGCCCGGCAAGGCGCTGAACTGGTATTTCTATCGCTTCCTGGGGCGCCGTCTTGCCGCGCGCAACAGCATGGGCGTCGCCTTGCGGGAAAAGGATTGGACTTCGCCATCGGCATGACGGAACGCGTTGGCATCACGGGACGCATCTTCAAAGGATTGGGACTGGTGCTTGGCGGGAAGGCCGGCGCGGGCGTCATCAGCCTTGTCTATCTGGTCATTGCGGCCCGCGCCCTTGGACCACGTGATTATGGCATATTGGTGCTGGTCCATGGTTATGTGACGGCGGTCTGCGGCATCGTGGAATTCCCCGCCTGGCAGGCGATCGTGCGCTATGGCGCGGAAGCAACGGCGAAAGATTCGCCCCACCGCCTGGCCCGGCTGCTGCGGTTCGGGACCATGGTCGAACTCGCAGGCGGCGTCGCTGCGATCCTGGTCGCCATGATATTGGCGCCGTTCGTAGGACCGCATCTTGGCTGGCCGCCGGAAACGGTAGCCTTCGCCATTCCCTACAGCTTCGCAGTCCTGGGGTCGGTACGTTCCGCGCCTGCCGGATATCTTCAGTTGATCAACCGGTTCGACCTCATCGGGGCGCACAATCTGGTCCAGCCGACGATCCGGCTGGCAGGCGCTGGGATGGCGTTGCTGATGGGATGGGGCATTCGCGGCTTTCTGGTCGCCTGGCTGATCGCCGCGCTGGCCGAATTCGCCGTCCTGTGGGGCATGGGTCTATGGTGCGCGCACCGCCACCTCGGGACCATATTGCGCCACCCCGAAAGAGGAAGCGCGCGGATCGACAATCCGGGAATCTGGCGTTTCCTGGTCGCCAGCAACGCCGATGTCACGTTAAGCGAACTGGCCGGCCGCATCGCGCCGCTGATCGTCGGCTGGGTGCTGGGTCCAGCCATGGCCGGGCTATTCGCCATCGCCCAGCGTGCCACCGTGATCATCGCCCAACCCGCCCAGATATTGGGCAATACCGCCTATGCCGAACTGGCGCGCATGGTCGCCGCAGGCGAAGGCGGCGCTCCTCTGCGCAGGACATTGCTCCGGGTCGTCGGAATCGCGCTCGCGGCGGCGGCACCCGTCGTCGTCATCGCCGCGCTGTTCCCCACGCCGATCATCACATTACTTGGCGGAGCGGCATTCAAGGCGGCGGGGGGCGTCATGGTCGTGCTGATCGCCGCACGCATGATCGCGGTCATCGGCCCGCCCTGTAGTTCGGCGTTGTCCGCCATGGGCTGTCCGGCTTTGTCGATGAGCGCCAATCTGTTCGCAAGCCTGATCTTCCTGCCGATCCTGCCATGGTTGCTGGTCGAAGCGGGCCTGATGGGCGCGGGATTGCAGGCGGTGGGGCAAGCGCTGCTGTCCAGCCTCCTCCTCGCGACCCTGGTGGCGCGTCGGAGCCGGTTCCATTGAGCGGGCCGCGGATCGCCTATGTCATCAACTCGGTGGAGGGGGGAGGCGCGAGCCAGCCTGTGCCCGCGATCGCACGCGTCCTGCGCGATGGCGGAGCGCAGGTGCGCCTGTTCGCGCTCACTCCCCGCGATCGCCGGGGCCTCCCCGCCATGGTGGAGGCGGGACTCGATCCGATCGTGCGCGAGGGCGGTCTGACGGACCATGTCGCCGCCGCACTGTGGCTTCGGCGGGAATTGAGGAGGTGGGGGGCAACCCATATCTGGTCGTCCCTTAGCCGGGCGACGATCCTCAGCCTCATCATCGGCCCGGCGATGGGTGTGCCGGTGATCTGCTGGCAACATGCCGCCTTCCTGAAGCCCTGGAACCTGCGCCTGATGCGATCGCTGTCGCAGCGGGCGCTGCTGTGGGTCGGAGATTCCCGGTCAGTGACGGATTTGACCGCGGAACGGCTAGGCGTCCCGCCCGAACGCCTCAGATGCTGGCCGATCTTCGCGGCCGATCCTGCGATTGCTCCGGCGCCTGCATGGGAACCGGACGAAACACTACGCATCGGCAGCCTCGGCCGCCTGCATCCGGTGAAGGGATATGACGTACTGATCGGGGCGCTGGCGCAGCTCAAGGCCAGCGGCTTCACGCCCCCCGCGCCATTTCAGATAATGATCGGCGGCGAAGGCGCGGAACGGCAGCGGCTTGAAGCAATGGCGACGAGCGCGGCGGTCGACGCCATCTTTTTCCCCGGCTTTGTCGATCGGCCGCATGCCTTTCTTTCAAGTCTTCATGCCTATGTGCAGCCTTCCCGGTCGGAGGGATTCTGTATCGCCGCGCATGAGGCTTTGACGGCGGGCCTTCCCGTGCTGGCCTCGGCAGTGGGGGAACTGCCTTATTCCATCCAGCAGGACGTGACCGGACAGACCGTGCCGCCCGGCGATGCCGACGCTTTGGCGGAGGGGCTCAAGGCGATGTTGATGCAGCCGGACAGGCTGCATGCGATGGGTCAGGCAGCGCGCGCCGACATGCTGGAACGCTTTTCCTGGGATCGCTTCGCCGCTACGGGCGGCGCGATCCTGAACGAAATCGGCCTAGCTGCCGCTGAACATCCAGCGTCAGGCCCTGGACCGATGCGTCGATCCGCTTGACGTCGAACAGGGTGACGTCGCCGCACGCCGTCAGGCTGTGCATGCCCTGGCTGTAATCGCCCGCACCCACGGGCGGGATCAGGGCATCGCCAGCCTCCGCGTCGAAATGCCGCTCATCAAGGCGGTTGATCCACAAAGGGCGGATCGCGCCGCCATAGGTGTCTGCGCAATCCTGCACCGGCAGCATGATCCTCTCACCCGACACGATCGCGGTGCCGCCGGGACGGGCTGACCGTCGATCGACGCGCACCGGGTTGGCGGGGTGAGTCGTCCAGGGTCCGCAAAGCTTGTCTGCCCAGGCGACATGCAGGTGGGACAGCTTCGTCGCTTTCGTCGTGGCGGGCGAATAGAACAACCACCAGCGTTCGTCGTGCCACAGGATGGTAGCGTCGACCGGGACGCAATCGAGGGCGATACGGCATTCGGGCCGCCAGTCCAGAAGGTCGCCATGATCGCGATAGAGCGTCAGGGCTCCCGATCGATGCGCTTCGGGCAGCATCCAGACGGCACCGTCTGCGACGAAGACCTGGGGATAGGAGAGGTGCCAGGGCTCTCCAAGGCACCGGCGCCGATCCACAAGTTGCATCCGATCGTCGAAAAGCAGCTTTTCTATCGTTCCGTGGCGGGTGCGATAATCATAATGTTCGGCAAAGACATGCAGCCGCCCATCCTCGCCGCGCAGGCCGAAGGGGTCGGCCAGAAACTGGAAGGACGGTTCCTCGGCAAACCAGGTGATGGGACCATCAAGCGTACCCGTCGCCAGGACATGGTCGAGCGGACGGGCCAGAATGCCACATCTCCAGATATCTTTACGCCGGGGCATGATGGTCCATATCAACTGCTGGGGTCAGAGTGAAGCGAAGGTCTTCACGATGCCCTCTCCCGCCACTGCGAGGTCATGTCCATCTCAGAGATTTCCGCCTGTGCAGAACGGTGCGAGCAGTTGTCGATGCCCTTTTCAAGTCTTATCCACCCTGTCAAACCTTTACTATTCTGTATAGATCGATCTCAGAAGTATCTTCTCCGATATATTTCTATAAATATTAAGTATTGTTCAAGAGTTTATCTAACAAACTTGTCGAAACAACAGATTACATAAAGATTAAATTTAATTTATGTTAGCACGCGATCTTGCAGCGCTAACTCCGTCTGGTAGATGGCCGACGTCCATCTCCAGGGAATGTTCAGTCGCCAATGCCGCTCTCAACCGTTGCGCCTGCTTCGCGGCTCGCAAGCATGGCCGCATGCCTGTTTTGCGCAGCGATCCTGCATCCGCTTGCCGCGCAAGCAGCTGCCCCCATGCGAGCCGAAACCGCCGCGCCCATAAGCCTCGACGCCGCACTCCTCCTGGCAGATGACGCAAACATCGATATCATCCGCGCTCGTCTTGCCTTGAAAGCTGCTCGTGCAAACCTCCGCATCGCTGACACCGCGCCCAACCCGGTGTTCAGCGTCAACGCAGTCCAGATCAGGCCATCGCAAGTCGGTATTCTGCCTTATGACCAGCTGGTCGATACAGTGGCCCGTGTCGATCTTCCCATCGAGCGGGGCGGCAAACGGCGGGCGCGTACGGCAGAGGCGAACGCGCTTATAGACGCCGCGCAGGATGATCTGGTGAGCGCCCGGCGCGACAGGCGTGAGGCCGTTTACGACGCCTATTTCGCTCTGAAGGCCGCCGAAAACCGTGTCCAAATTCTCCAGGCCATCGCCAGCAGCTATGCCGACGGTCTGGCGATCGCGGGCAAGCAGCAGCGCGCCGGCGCGCTTTCCAGCGGCGATCTCGCCCGGCAAGGCGTCGAAGCCGCGCGCGCTCGAACCGATGCGGCGCAAAGCGTCATCCAATGGCACGCGGCGCAACTGGCGCTGGGAACGCTGATCGGACGGGAAACGCAGTCGGACATGCTGGCTACCACCGGCGACTGGCCGACCGCTGAAGGGCCGATCGATCAGCCGGCCGAGTTGATCGCAATGCGCCGCCCGGACGTACTGGCGGCGCAAGCGCGCACCGACGCAGCTCGACGCAATCTCGATGGCGCTCACGCGCTGCGCCATCCCGATGTGACGGTAGGGGTGCAATATGAACGCGCAGGCGGCGATCTGGGCGTCGGTAACTCCGTCGGCCTGGGCGTGTCGGTGCCCATTCCCGTGCGTAACCGCTATGTCGGAGAGGGCGAGGCCGCCGCGACCGGGCTACTCCAGGCAGAGGCCGAGGAGCGCAAGGCGATCTCGGTCGCCACCGCCGACATCATGATTGCCCGCCAGGCGCTTGAGGAGGCAGTCGAACGCCAGCGTGAGTTCGACAGGGTCCAGTTGCCCGCCGCGCGCAAGGCCGCGGACGTAGCGGAGTTTGCCTACAGCCACGGGGCGACCTCCCTCATCGAACTGCTCGACGCACGCCGTTCGCTGCGTGCCGTCGAACTGGGCGCGATCGATGCGCAATCCGATGAAGCCAATGCCATTGCGCGGCTGCGCGCCGCTGAAACAACCGGAGACGATCGCTAACATGATCAGGGGCTTCCCTCCGCGCTCTGGCGCTTCGCTGGCTGTGCTGATGCTGCTTTCGGCCTGCGGCGCAGCCGATGCACCGCCACCCCAAATACCCAAGAAGTCGCCGGACATGATCAGCTACGCACCCGGCTCACCTGAACTGGATTCGCTGCAGCTGATGACGGCGACCAGCGGCCCCCTGCCCGTCTCTGCCGACCTCAACGCGCGCATCGCCCTGGATGAAGCGCGCACCAGTCGTGTCGGCGCGCCCGTCGCGGGTCGCGTGACCCAGCTGTTGGCGGATATCGGCCAACCAGTCCGCGCGGGGCAGCCGCTCGCCTATCTTGACGCGCCTGACGTGGGCCAGTCGCGCGCGGACCTGCTGACGGCGCAGGCGCAGCGCAATCTGAAAGCACGGGAAATGGAGCGTTCGCGGATGCTCTATGCCGGGGGCGCCATAGCCAAGCGCGACGTCGATGCTGCCGAAGCTGATGCGGCTTCCGCATCGGCGGAGCTGGAGCGCGCCAGCCTGCGGTTGCGCAATCTGGGCGGGGGCCGCGGCGACGCCCTGCCGCTGACAAGCTCGATCAGCGGCTATGTCATCGATCGCCAGATCAATCCTGGCCAGCAGATCGCGGCCGGACAAAGCCCACTCTATACCGTGTCCGATCCCCGGCATCTCTGGGTCAATGTCGATGTGCCCGAAGATTCGGTCGGCCGCGTGCGCATTGGCGAACGGATCGAGTTCGACGTTCCGGCCTATCCCGACCGTCATTTCAGCGGAACAGTGACGCAGATCGGCTTGGCCGTCGATCCCGCTACCCGGCGCGTCCAGGTGCGGGCGGAAGCGGACAATCCCGACCTCGCGCTTAAACCCGAAATGTATGCGCGTGCGCGACTGACGACCGACGACGGGCGGCGCGCGATCAAGGTGCCCAATGCTGCGATCTTCGAATCCGGAATGAAAAGCTATGTCTTCCGGGTCGAAGCGCCCGGCCGGTTCCGCCGCGTCGCGGTGGAGGTGAGCGAACATGGGGACGCCTATTCCTATGTCACCTCCGGCCTCCGCAACGGCGATCGCATCGTGGGCGAAGGCGCTCTGCTGCTCAACGCTCAGCTCTCCGGGGACTGAACCGATGCTGGAAAGCCTGGCCCGCTTCGTCGTGGAGAAGCGGATCTTCGTGATCATGATGGTGATCGCGCTGATCATCGTGGGCGGCAGCGCAGTGACGACGTTGCCGATCGAAGCCTTTCCGGACGTACAGGATGTCCAGGTGGTCGTCATCAGCCAGCGGCCGGGGCAAGCGCCGGAGGAGATCGAACGTTCGATCTCGCTGCCGATCGAGCGCGCGCTTGCAGGGACGCCGGGCGTCAACGACATCAGGTCTGTCTCCATTACCGGCCTCTCCGTCGTCACGTTGATCTTCAATGACGGGACTGATGATTATTTCGCGCGGTCCCAGGTGCTGGAAAAACTGCGGGACGCTGACCTTCCCGATGATGTCGTGCCCAGCCTTGCGCCGCTTTCCACGGCGGTGGGCGAAGTCTATCGCTATGTTCTCGACAAGCCCAAGGACATGCCGCTTTACGAAGCGCGTGCGATCCAGGACTTCGTAGTGCGCCCGGCTCTTCGCATGGTGCCGGGTGTGGCCGACGTCACCAGCTTCGGCGGCAGTATCAAGCAATATCAGATCCTTATCCGACCCGATCTGTTGAAACGCTACGGAGTTACCGTCGCCGATATCCAGTCCGCCGTGGGCAGCGCCAATTCCAACGTTGGCGGCGGCGTCATCCCACGCGGCGACGAGGTGGTCGTCGTGCGCGGCATCGGCCTTTACCAGGGCATAGACGATGTCGGGAACACGGTGGTCAAGGCGCAGAACGGCAACACCGTTCGCATCCGAGACATTGGCGATGTGAAGGTCGGCACGCCCGAACGCAGCGGCATGGTCGCCTATGATCACAAGGACGACGTCAGCGAAGGCATCGTCACGATGGTCAAGCGCCAGAATGCGGCGGTCGTGGTCGCCGGCGTTCGCGACACGGTGGACAAGCTTAATGCCCAGTTCCGGCTCGACGCCCAGCGCACCGGCCATCAGCCGATTCAGATCAGGGCGACCTATCAGCGCACCAAGCTGCTTGATCGCACGGTCGAGACGGTCGCTGAAAATCTGGTGGTGGGCGCGACGCTCGTCACCGTGCTGCTGCTCGTCTTCCTGCGCAACTGGCGCGCTGCGTTGGTGGTCGCGGCGATCATCCCGCTCGCGCTGCTCGCGGCCTTTTCCGGCCTCAGCTTTGCAAGCGTGCCGGCCAACCTCATCTCCATGGGCGCGGTCGATTTCGGCATCATCATCGACTCCGCCGTGGTTCTGGTCGAGGCGCTGATGGTCGCGCTGGCGCTGGAGGCGGCAAAGCATCATGGCGCGCAGCCCGACAAGATCCGGCGCAAGCAGGTCTTGCGCAACACCGTCACCAGTCTGGCGCGGCCGATCCTCTTTTCGAAAGCCATCATCATCATGGCTTTCGTGCCGATCTTCACCTTCCAGCGGGTGGAAGGGAAGATGTTCTCGCCCGTCGCGCTGACGCTGTCCTTCGCGCTGGGTGCAGCGCTGGTGCTCACGCTCTCCTTCCTTCCCGCCGTGCTCGGCTTCCTGGTCGAGCGCTATGACATGGCGGAAAAGCATATCGCCTGGATGGACCGTCTGAAGGACGGCTATCGGCGGATCATCACCCGATCGCAGCCGCGCACGAAGCTGCTTTTCGGCGCGTCCGTGCTGGTGCTGCTCGTCACGGTTGCGTTGGTGCCGCGCCTGGGATCGGAATTCCTGCCGAAGCTGGATGAAGGCAATATCTGGCTGACCGTGCAGCTGACCCCTTCAGCTTCGATGGACACGACCCGCAGGGTGGAAGCGCGCGTTCGCAAGATCATGCTGTCCTATCCCGAAGTCGCGCATGTCGGTTCGGAAACGGGTCGCCCCGATGACGGCACCGATCCTAAGGGGCCGTCCAGCTTGCAGATGCTGATCGACCTCAAACCCCGCAATGAATGGCGCTCGCAATTCCCCACCAAGGCGGCGTTGGAAGACGACATGCGCAGGAAGGTCGCCTCGATCCCTGGCGTGCCGACCAATTTCAGCCAGGTGATCGAGGACAGCGTGGAAGAAAGCCTGTCCGGCGTGAAGGGCGAAATCTCCATCAAGATCATCGGCAACGACCTCAACATATTGGAGGCGCTGGGCGAAAAGACCGCGCGCGTGGTCGCGGCCGTGCCGGGTGCATCGGACGTCGATGCCGTCAAGATCGGCGGCCAGACCGAAGTGCGCGCCGTGCTGGATCGCGATGCGATGGCGCGCTACGGCCTCAACTCCGACGACGCCAACAAGGCGATCGCGACGGCCTTTGGCGGCGCGACGGTCGGCACCGCCTATGAAGGCGATCGCAATTTCGACATCGTCGTGCGCTTTGCCGCAGACCAGCGCAACGCCGTCGATGATCTCGCTCAGCTGCAGATTCCGCTGCCGACGGGCGGCACCATTTCGCTGGGCGAGGTTGCGCACATCAGCGTGCAGGTCGGCGCTTCGCGCATAAGCCGTGAAAATGGCAGCCGCAACGTCGCGGTAAAGGCCAATGTCGATGGCCGCGACCAGGGCAGCTTCGTGGCTGACGCGCAAAAGGCGGTTGCGCAGCAGGTCAAGCTGCCGGCGGGATATCGGATGGTGTGGGGCGGCCAGTTCGAAAATCAGCAGCGCGCTATGAAGCGGCTGGAAATGATCGTACCGATCGCGTTGTTCGGCATCTTCATCTTGCTGTTCGGGGCTTTCCGGTCGGTGCGGTCGGCTCTGCTGATCCTCGCCATGGTGCCCTTCACGGCGATCGGCGGTGTCGCGGCCCTAGCGCTCGCGGGACTGCACATGTCGGTCTCGGCAGCGGTCGGCTTTATCGCGGTGGCGGGCATCTCCGTTCAAAATGGCGTCGTGATGCTGGAGCATATCACCCACCGATTTGAAAATGGCGACGGCTTCAGCATGGCTGTCGTGGAGGGGGCGATCGATCGTCTGCGGCCGATATTGATGACCGCTTTGATGGCCGGGCTCGGCTTGCTCCCCGCGGCGCTCTCGACAGGCATAGGCTCTGAAACGCAGCGTCCCTTTGCCTGCGTGATCGTCGGCGGCATCATTTCGGCGACGCTGTTCATGCTGGTCCTGCTGCCCCTCTCGCTCCTATGGATCGAGCGCGAGCAGGATATAGACGTGGCGCCCTCAACCATCAGTTCATAAGGTCCCGATAGCGCGAGGGCGGAAGCGGCAAGCTTGTGCGTGCGACCGCGCCCGATAGAAGCACCAGCGTCATGGTGAGCAACACCAACCTTTTCGCGCGCAGCGGTTCGCCGGCCTGCCACAGGATGATCCAGCCCAGCGCCGTCGCCAGCATGACCCAGAGATGATAGCGCAGATCGGACGATATGCTGATCAGGATGAAGCTGGCTTCCTGGAACAGCGCGGAGAGGAACAGCGCTATTGCAAGGTCGCGCTGCGCGCCCGGCGATCGATGCCAGCCATTCCATAGGCCCCATAGGGCAAGGACGATCCAGAGGATCGGCCAGGCCAGCGGCGTTTCCGTCATCCATCCGGCAAGCTTCTGCCATTGCGTCGCCGTCGCGGAGGGATCGGCGAAACCCAGATCATTGGGCTCCGACCGCTCCGGCGGTGCGGCGAGCGGCCAGTGCAGCGGCACCAGCCAACGCTCAGTCGAATTCAGATGCGCAAGGCGGTGGGCGAGATAGGCCACTGGATGCGCGGCCAAGGCTCGGGTGAATTCGCGATAAAGCTGGCCGAGCGGCGCGCGATCCCATTGGCGGATGACAGCCGCGCATGCGCTGTTCTCGCCAAGGGTGTCCCAAAAAAGCGGCTTGACGCAATGATGCGTCTGAAGCGTCTGAATGGATCGAGGATTGAGAACGGCCGGATCACCCGTGCGCACAGCGATCGCGGCGAGGTCATATATCGGCTGGCTGCTGCGCACGCCGCTATCCTGCGCGTCGAGCAGAACGTGGTTGATCGGTTGGGAGACAAGCAGCACCGCTGGGATCGCCAGGATCATGACGGCGACGCGGACGAGTTCATGGCGCGGCCGCGGCGCGAGCAGCATCGCGATCGGCACCGTGGAAAAGGCTCCGTTCGCACGGACCAGCGTGGCATAGACCAGGCAGAGGATCGCCACTGCCAGAGCAACGGCGGGAAGGGGCCGGCGGCGCAGACGATAGCTGCTGACGATGCCGACCGCGAGGGTCAGCGCGCCGACAAGCTGGCTGTCCTTTACCACAACGGCGAGCCAGCCGAGCAGCAGCGGCGACGCACCCACCGCCAGCAGCACCGCTGCCTTGCGGTTACTGCTCAATGAGCGGCTTATCAGCCCCAGTCCCAGCCAATATCCCGTCATCTGCAAGACCAGCAGAACGGCCGTACTCGGCCCGGCAAAGGCGAATAGCGACCAGAGCCGCGCCATCACCGGGGGATGCCAATCGGTGTAGCTCTGGCTCATGATCTCACGATATTGGACGATCGTGTCATATTCCGCGATGCCCGGCCAGAAGAGCAGGAGCGATGCGGCCAGCAGAATACAGGAGGCAGCAATTGGCCAGGCTGACTGGAGCCCGATCCGCTGCTTTATGGTAGCCTCCATCGCTTTTCTCGTCTCCGCTGGAGGATTGGCGGACAAATTCGCCAATCACCGAAAGATGCTCGGTATCTTAGCCAATAGCATGATCAGGCAAATGGGCCGACGGGAAGATATTCGGCATAAGCCTCAGTCGCTGGAGGAGCGGGCGTGAGGTCGAGAAGTTGGGAAACCGCCAGGGCGGTCATAAGCTGAGCCGGAGAAGCGCTCCCTAGATCCTCAGCTTGTGTAGGTGATCAGTTGTTGGCCGCGAAGCTCCGCGCGCTGATGTCACGCCCGTAATGCGCGGCCGCCCGCAGGAAAATCAGGCCGCCGAGTACCGTAAGCAGGCTCATCGACAGCAAACTGTAACGCAGCGCGTCTGCCTGGAACCGGCCAGTGAGCGCATCGCTTACCAGGCCAGCGATGACGGGGCCCATGGCGCTGCCGACCACATTGATGATCACGATCAGTAGCGCCGTTGCCTGGGATCGGTGTTCGGGAGAAATCAGATGGGAAACAGCGCCGAATGATGGCCCCATCCAGGATGAGCTTAAAAAACCTCCCAGCATCAGCAAAAGCCCGATCACCGGCACATTCACTGACAAAAGCGGGAGGGAAAGGCCAGGCCGCATGGTCAGCATGAACAGGAACACCGGAAATGCGAGGATGAAGCACAGCGCAGGCAGCCGCAATTGCCAGCGCTGGTCGCGTTTCGTCAGCGCATCGACGACCGCACCGCTGGCGAAGCTGCCTGCCACGCCACCGATGGTCGAACAGGTCCCGAGCCAGAAACCCGCCTCCGCCGCGGTCATTCCATGTGAACGTATCAGGAGCGTTGGGAGCCAGATGGAACTCGCATATCCGAAGATATTGAACACTCCCGTGCCCAGCGCCAGCAATCGTAAAGAGGGTATCGACCAGCAGTGGCGTATGGCCGTCCATCCAGTGCCACGCTTTGGATCGGCCTGGCCTCCGGCTTCGGACTTTGCGCGCCTCTTGGGCCCGGTGAGCCATATGAGTAGCGCGATAGGGATGCCCGCCGTCGCCATGAGGAGAAAGGCCGACCGCCAGCCCCACGCCGAGGCGATGGCGCCGCCTCCCGACAGACCCACTACCAAGCCGAGATAGGGTGCGGACGCGAGGAAACCGAGTGCCGTCGATCGCGACCTGGTTCCGAAAAGCTGCGATATCATCGACTGGGACGCCGGCATGCTTCCGGCTTCGCCTACGCCGACCAGAATACGGGCGGCAGTGAGCGGCAGCATCCCCGTGGCGACGCCGCAAAAGCCCGTTGCGGCGCTCCATAAGGTTGCGGAGATAGCCAGCACCTTCCGGCGCGACCAGCGATCCGCCAGGGACGCAAGCGGCATAGTGAACAGAAGGTAGCTTATGGTGAAACCTGGTCCGGCGACTATCCCGAGCAGACTGTCGCTCGCGCCAAATTCCGCCTTGATCGCGGGGATGGTGATCGAAAACAGATACCGGTCCGCGTAACTCAACACGTTAGCCGCCGTCAGCACCATCAATATGTAAATGGCGTAAACAGTGGATGACTGCGGGCGGTTCGTTGCGGTCTGCAAGAGCGCGGAATTGGACATGTTTTTCTCTTTATCAGCTCCCAGTTCGGCCCGAAAATCGGGGTAGGGAAAGGGAGCATATTTCTAAGCAGGCACACTCCGCGCGCCCCGCACGAGCCGACCCGGCAAGGCTCCGCTGGGCTCGCCGTCGCGATAGGTCACCACCCCGCTGACGATCGTGGCGTCGAAGCCATCTGCGCGCTGCGTCAGACGCCGGCCTCCTGCGGGAAGATCGTAGGCGATCCTTGGAGCATGCAGCTTCAGCCGGTCGATATCGATGATGTTGATGTCCGCCTTGTAGCCCGGTTTCAGCAGGCCGCGATCATTGAGCCCGACCGCGCTGGCCGTCTCGTGGCTCAACTGGCGGATCGCCCAAGGGAGAGGAAGGCGGCCGTGCGCCCGGTCCCGCGTCCAATGGGTCAGGACGAATGTGGGAAAGCTGGAATCGCAGATCAGGCTGTAGTGCGCGCCGCCGTCACCCAGCGCGATCAGGCTGTTGGGATCGGTGATCATACGGCGCACCGTTTCCAGATTGCCGCCGACATAGTTGGACGAGGGCATCATCAACACGCCCCGCCCCTCATTTTCCAGCAGCACGTCGAGCGCCAGTTCCTGCGCCGTCACATTGTCGCGCACCGCTCGCGCGCCCAGACGCGTACCGGCGTCGGGTTCGTAATTGGGCGGATCGCCCATCGGATAGAGATCACCGACATCGCTCGCCAACGTCATGTAGAGCGGGTTGGTCGTTTCCGGCTGTTCCGACAGCAGTTGCGCGCGGAAGGCGGGATCGCGCAGCCTTTCGACTTTTTCGGCCAGCGGCAGATGCTCGATCGCCTTGAAGCTGGGGTGAAAGCGGAAGGGATGGAAGGACAGCTCCAGTCCGAACACCATGCCGATCGGGCGCGGGAAGACCTGCGCACGGATCGGAAAGCCGTCGCGATTGGCTTCGTCGACCATCTGCAGCATTTTTTGCGGCAGATCGGGCTGATATTTCTTTTCGAGCAAGCTGAAGGAGAGCGGCCGGCCAGAGGTCGTCACGATGCGACGGAACAGCGCCATCTCCTCCACAGGATCGCAGCCATATTGCGAATTGGGAATCAACTGGAACACACCCGTTCCGGCATCGGCCAAACCCTGGGCGAGGGCGAGCAGTTCGGCCTGTGCGGCATCCACCGAGGGAGCGAGATCACCGTCCACCGTGCGGTGACCGTGGCTTTGCGATGTCGTAACGCCCAGCGCGCCCGCTTCCACTGCCTCGCGCACGATCGCGCGCATCGCCGCCAGATCGTCGGCGTTCGCCTGCTCACGCGCGGCGCCGCGCTCGCCCATCACGAACACGCGCACGGCCGAATGCGGCAGCTGCGCCGCGAAATCGACGTCCGTCTGCCGCGCAGCGAGCGCGTCGAGATATTCAGGAAAGGTTTCCCAGTTCCACGGTATGCCCTCGGTCATCACGACTTCGGGAATGTCCTCCACCCCTTCCATCACCCGCACCAGCATGTCGCGCTGGTGCGGGCGGCACGGTGCGAAGCCGACGCCGCAATTGCCCATCACCACGGTGGTCACGCCGTGGCCGGAGGAAGGGGACAGCCGGTTTTCCCAGGTGACCTGTCCATCATAATGGGTGTGGATGTCGACGAAGCCCGGCGTCACGAGCCGCCCGGTGGCGTCGATTTCTTCCTGGCCCGAACCTTCGACCCGACCGACCGCGGCGATCTTCCCATCCTTGAGCGCGACATCGGCCACGAAGGGTTCACCGCCGCTGCCGTCCACGACCAAGCCATTCCGGATGACGATATCGAACTGGACAGTCATGCGGCTTCCTCTCCAATCATCTTATCAGCCGGGCCGCATAGTCGGCCCCGAGCCCGACAGCATCATAGTGGCGGCGGGCGTTCGCCAGCTTGGTGAAAACATCTTCATAGCCGAGCGTGACCCCGTCAGGGTCCACATAGGTGTAGCCGCCGGATACGTGGAAAAGGGTGATCATCTCGCCAGCGCCTTCGGGCACGACCAGCGTATGAGTCTCGCCCGGCGGTTCGTAGGCATAGTCGCCCGCCCGCGCGATCCAGTCATGTTCAAGATAGCGCCACTCGCCTCGCAGCGTGAAGGCGTGGACGGGTCCGCTATGCCGATGCCGCGACAGTAGGCCGCTGGCCCTAACCCGCAGCAGGTTGACATAATAGCCCTGCGCTACGCCGAACATCAGCGGCCGGAACGACACGCCGGGCGCTTGCTCCACCCAGAGCCGCTCATCGCCGCCATCAAGGTCGAGCGCACCGCCCAGGAAGAGGTCAGGCAGCATATCGACCGGCCGCACCCCGCGATAGGGAATGGCAAGACCGTCGGGACGCTGCGTTTCTAGGGAGATTGTCACGGTCGAGTTTCCTCCTTTGCCGTTATTCTGCGGTGAGCGCTTTGGGCAGGGAAGCATCGTGGATCAGGAAATGCTCGACCTCGGAAAACGCGGTTCATCCCATAGATCGAGCAGGCATTCGGCGCTCTCCATCTGTTCGTCCTGCAGCGCTGACGCTGTCAGATTGATTATCGTTGAGACAGAATCGCAGTCCGCGCCTGCCTTTCTGCCGCGTAACCTACGGTGCCATTTCTCACGGTTCAACAATATTCGACCCTATGGTCGGAAAATAGGCTAGGACGTAGCATTGGATTGATGAGCGGCTATGCTAGTGGATCTGAAACGCCCGGTAGCTGGAAACGGGGTATCGTCGAATTTGGGAATGAGCGCTCGATTGGAAAAGAAAAATCCGGCAACCTCTCTGCGCCGGGGCCGACCCCGCAAGCTGGAGCTGGGGCAAGTCATCGATGCGGCGTTGGCGGTCGGATTGCAGCAACTCACAATGGCGGCGGTGGCGGAACGGCTGGGCGTCGCCAAGGCTGTCCTGTACGGCTATGTCGCGAACCGGGAAGAATTGATCCGGGTCGCCACGGCGCACGCCGCACGACGTCTGCAATATCCCGAAGACCACGGTCAGCCCTGGTCCACATGGATCCTCGAAGATGCTCGCGCCCTGTACGAGGTGATGACCATGGACGGCGAGCTTCTGGAGACATGGCTTAACGGTGGGCAGTCGCCTCATGTCGAAATAGATGCGGGCGAAACATGGTTGAGGGCCATGACCAGCCGCGGTTTTTCAGGGGAGGAGGCGCTGCAACTGCGGCGCGCGGTCGCGCATTTGGTAATCGGCGCTGCCGCCGCTTCCAAAAGGGAGCGCGCGCTTCATGTCCAGGGCCGTCCGCGCGGGGTGGCGATCAAACAGGCGGTCGCCAACCGCGCCCCGGAGGAGACGCCCCTATTACGCCAGTTCCTGAATGTCTTCGCACGCGAAGTGACCGAACATAATTGGGAATATAGTTTGTACGTCCTGTTGCGAGGCGTCATGGCGGCGCGCGATGTTCTGGCGCTGCGCGACGGCGATTCCCAGCTTCCGTTCGAAGAACGCCCACCTTTGGAAATGCCGCCCCCGTTCAGCCGCTAGTATTTCATCCATAGCCCTGGACTGGCGATCGGATCGATGGCTGCTAAGCCGGATCGATGCCCCAGAGCCGAGCTGAGGTGAGGGACGCATTTTCCGTAAGTGCCGTGCGCGGGGTGGCGCGCATCGCCTCCACCACCTCGTCGCCCGCCGCGTACCAGATCGGTCCTTTGCCCAGATGCTGCAGCGCGCCCGATGCGACCGCCTGGGAAGTCATGGCGGGAAAGCCGCTGTCCGGCATCATGCCTGAACGCTGCATCGCGGGCGTGTCGGTCAGCGTCGCAACCGCGCACAGCACATCGACACCCTGGCGCGCCAGTTCCCAGTTCAACCCTTCGGCCAGCACCATCTCAAACGACTTGGTGGCGGCATAGGCAGCTACATAGCCGCTGCCGACGAGCCCCGACATCGAAGAGACAAGGATCATGCCCCCGCGGCCGCGATCCCGCATTGCCGACAGGGTAAGGTGGGAGAATATGGCGGGTCCATCGCAGTTGAGACGGATGAGGTTGCGCGCATGGTCCAGCGGATTGTCCAGGAACAGACCCACGCCATGTGTTGCCCCGGCATTGTAGATGACCAGGCCATATTCATGCTCGGACAGCAGGTCGGCTGCGCGTTCAGCAAGATCGGGACAGGTAAGGTCCATCGGACGGCAGTCCACCGCCACGCCATGGCGCGCACCTATGCCCGCCCCGGCCGCCTCCAAAGCGTCGGCCGATCGAGCGACCAGCGTCAGGTCGAAGCCGGTCTGGGCAAGCTGTTCGGCGAAGGCCGCGCCTATCCCCTCCGATCCTCCCAGGATCAGCGCTCTTGGGCCGTAGCGGTTCAGGAAATCCGCATCCAGCACAACAGCCGTCATGCCAGTCCCCCGACCTCTGCGGCAAGGACGGCAGGCCGGGAACGTGCGCCCCGCACGAGCTTTCCGGGCAATGCCCCCGTCGCCTCGCCTTCTCGGGAGACCAGTTGACCGGCCAGCATAGTGACATGATAGCCATCGGCCCGCTGCATCAGCCGCCGTCCGTTGGCTGGGAGGTCGAACACCACCTCTGGCGCGTGGAGGCAAAGCCGGTCCATATCGATCACATTGATATCGGCCCGATATCCTGGCGCCAATATGCCGCGATCATGCAATCCGACGAGAGCGGCGGTATCGCCTGTCATGGCCTTGATCGCCCGCTCCAGCGGCACGCGGCCACGCTGTCGATCGCGCACCCAATGGGTCAAGAGATAGGTGGAATAGCTGGCGTCACAGATCGCTCCATAATGAGCGCCGCCATCGCCAAGGCCCATCACGGCGTCCGGGTGCATCAGTATTTCACCCGTTCCGTCGAGATTGCCCTCCGCATAATTGGAGATGGTGATGTATAGTTGCCGCTTTCCGCCCCGCTCCAGCAGCAGATCATAGGCGTAGGAAGCAGGCGAGATGCCCAGCGCCTTGGCGCGCGCGGCAATGCTGTCGTCGAGAGACGGCTCGTAATCCGGAATGTCCGCCAGAGGAAAGATCCTGTCGAACTGATGGACGAAGTTGGTGAGCGCATTGCCCGGGTCGGGCGTCAGCGGATCGGCAAGGATCGCTGCCTTGATTTCCGGCCGGTGCAACTCGGCCAGCTTTTCCTCGAACGGCAGCGAAGCAAGCGAGCGATAGGTTGGACTGGTGCAGAAGGGATGAAGCGTCAGTTGATGCCCCATGATCGCGCCGGTCGCCCTGCCCAAAACCTGCACCCGGAAATGATGCCCCGCCTTGTTCGCCTCACGCACCCGGCCCAGGAGATGGCTGCGTGATGGATCGGTCGGAGTTCCTGCCGCCGGAAAGGTGATCGGCCGGCCGGAGCGCTTCGCGATCCGCAGCATCATGTCGAATTCGGCATCCTCGTCCGCAAAATCGCTGACGAACTGGAAGGTGCCGCCGCCCGCCTGCGTCATCGCATCCGCCAGTGCCTGGAGTTCCGCCTCTTCAGCCTGCAGGGTTGGTATCAGATGCCCATCGATCGAACGGTGGAACATCGTGCGCGAAGTGCCGATGCCGAGCGCACCGGCGGCGACGCCCTCTCGCACCAGGGCGGCCATCTTCGCCCGATCCTCAGCCGTCGCAGCTTCGCGCGCTTCGCCCCGCTCACCCATCACATAGACCCGCAGCGCCGCGTGGGGGATCAGCGCGGCGACATCGGCATCGAACCGGCGAGAGGCAATGCTGTCGAGATATTCGGGGAAGCTTTCCCATGTCCATGGCAGACCTTCCGTCAGCACGGGATTTGGAATGTCCTCCACCCCCTCCATCAGCCGCACCAGCATATCGCGCTGGTGCGGGCGGCATGGTGCGAATCCGACGCCGCAATTGCCCATCAGGACGGTCGTGACGCCATGCGCGGTTGAGGGGCGCAAATGATGGTCCCAGGTGACCTGTCCGTCATAATGGGTGTGGATATCGACAAAACCCGGAGTGACGATCATCCCGCTCGCGTCGATCTCGGTCACGCCCCGGTCCAACCCTGGGCCGACTGCAGCAATGGTATCGGCAACGATGCCTATGTCCGCCGGATAGGGAGCGGTGCCCGTTCCGTCGACGATCAGGCCGTTGCGGATGACGATATCGAATTTCTGCATGTCCACAATCCTCTCCAGGCGTGCGGCGTCTGCCGCGCTGCACGCCGTTCCCATCCAACTTATCTCAGTTTTCAGGCCGGGCGTCATACAAATGGATGAGCCGCTCCACGAATTTATGTGGCAGTCAGGAACGACTCAAATGGGAGAGGCAAAATGACGTTTCAGACGCGACGCCTGCCAACAATTGGTCAAGAGGTCGTCGGGCTCGATATCGACGGCAAAATTGACGATGAAACACAGGCCGCACTACGCCGCTTGTGGGACGATACCGGCCTTATCCTGTTTCGCGGCGCCGGAACTTCACCCGAGCGGCTTCTTCGGCTCAGCCGAGTATTCGGCGAAACGGAACCCCACCCCATTCCCGACTTCCGTCATCCCACCGAGCCGGAGCTGATCCTGCTGACCAACAAGGGCGGGCTGCGCGGCCCCGTCTATGCCTTTGACGGCGTACCCACTTATGGCCGCATCCCCTGGCATACCGATCTTGCCTTCAGCACCACGCCAAATGCGGGCGCCATGCTCAACATGATCGAAAAGGCGGCGATTGGCGGCCAGACGGCCTGGCTGGACACCGAAGCAGCCTATGCCGCGCTCGATCCGAGCCTCAAGCGGCGCATAGCAGAGCTGGAGGCGCGCTTCGAATTTTGTGCCGATCTCAGCAAAATCCGGTTCAGCAATCCGGGTGGAGTTCGCGTTGGCGAGACCAAAGCCAAGTTTCCCGATTTTCCTCCGATCACCCGTCCAGTCGTTTGGCAGCATCCCACGACCGGGCGAACCATCCTCAACATCTGCCCGCTCAATATCCGCAATATCGTCGGCATGAATGAGGCGGAAAGCGACAGGCTGATCGAAGAACTTATCGCCGCTGTCGAGCAACCGGAGTTCATTTACGAACATGCCTGGGAAGAAGGCGACATCATTCTGTGGGACAATTACCGGATGATGCATCGCGCGGAGGGGCATCCGGTCGATGTCATCCGCGTCGTTCATCGCACGACCTTGCGCGGCGACGCTACCGTCGGCCGTACAGCTACCCAGCTTGCCGAAACCGGATCGGGTTGAGCAGGCCCCGCCCCGTTGCGTGCGAAGTAAACTTCTAGCTTTGGGGAATTTCCATGAAGTCAGGCCGCAGGCGAGCGGGGGAAAGGCTCAATAGGATATCAAGAACGGATCGCCTGCTGACAGAAAAAGATAATGGGTCGAATTAAGGCAATTGACGAACAGCAGCATTGGAGGGAAGCTTCAAAATATAAGCATAAACCGTCTGGCCGGCAAACGCGCAAAGCAGAAGGTCAGAGGGACAAAGTGTAGCAGTGGGAGGATGGAAGAATGGGCGGTATCAATCGATCATTTGTATCCGGCGTACTGGCGATGCTATTGGCGTCGCCGGCTTTCGCTCAAGAGGGGACGGCGCCGGAAATGCAGGCGCCCGACGCTCAGGCGCAGCAAAGCGGCACGGGCCTGACCGACATTATCGTCACCGCGCGCCGGACACAGGAAAGGCTGCAGACGGTCCCCGTTTCCGTCACGGCACTGTCGGGCGAGTTTCTCGAAAAGCAGAATGTGATGGACGTGACCAGCGTCCCCCGCTTCACGCCCAACCTGTCATTGTTGCAGCAATCGACCAGCCTGACCGCAGTGTCGCTCTTCATCCGCGGCGTCGGCAATCAGCAGCCGGACGCCGCAACCGATCAGGCCGTGGGCGTCTATCTGGACGGTGTTTATATCGCACGCGCCGCAGGCGCCATTTTCGACCTTGTCGACCTGGAACGCATCGAAGTTCTGCGGGGGCCGCAGGGAACTTTGTTCGGCCGCAACACCATCGGCGGAGCCATCCAGCTGGTCACGAAAAAGCCGACTGACGAGATGCAGTTCGAAGCCAAGGCCGGTTACGCCAGCTATGATGACTGGTTTGTCCGCGGTCGTGTAGATACCGGATATATAGGCGGGTCGCCCATCAAGGTGTCATTGGCAGCCATGCACCGCCAACGCGACGGCTATGTCGACAATCTCTACACGCCGGACAACAAGGATCCCGGAGCACTTCGTAGCGATGCCTTTTATGCCGGCGTGCAAGCCGACCTGGGCAAGGTAACGATCAACTATAATTTCGACTTCAACTATCGATCCGGCACGGCGCCTTATTTCCAGATGCTGGCGGCGACGCCCGACGTCTTCAACTATTTCAGCCAGTCTCCCAACTTTGGCGGCGATCCGTTCCTGATCAGTCCGGATCGCATCAATCCCGGCTTGCAGGATGGTTTTGTCGATCGCTTCGGCAAGCTGCGTTATGGTGCCCGATCGCGTATTTCGGGCCATTCCGTGACGATCGCCTACGAACCGATCGACGAACTGACCCTGAAGTCTATCACCGGCTACCGCCGTTTCTGGCAGGACACGATCCTCACGCTCGACGGCAATGGCTATCTGCGCGGGCCCGTCATCGATTTCAATCCTTCGTCCCCGACCGGTGTGGCCATCGCCGATGTGGGCCTCTACAATGGCAACAACGCTCCACAGAAACAGTGGCAATTCAGCCAGGAATTTCAGGCGCTCGGCACGTCGGGCGACTTGAGCTATGTGGCCGGCGTTTATTATTTCTATGAAAAGGGGTCTCAGAACAATCGCCAGGCCTTGACGCTGGTGGTGCCGACGGCGTTTCTGGGCGCCTTCGGCGTTCCCGCCTCTACGGCTGCAAACATCTTGGCCAATCCGCAATTGACGCCGGGAGGGCTCATCGGCCTCAACCTGACGCCTACCTTGGGCTTCCGGGCGACCTCCGAATCCGCTGCCATGTTCGGCCAGCTGAGTTGGAAGCCCTCCGCCTTGGACGGCAAGCTCGAAATCACCGGCGGCGCGCGCTACACGCAGGATCGCAAGACGTTGCAGCGTACCGATCTGCCGACAGTGAGTCCGGCCACGGTCGTCAACAACGACAACGTGTCATGGCTTGGTTCAGTGAACTATCGCTTTACGCCTGACATCATGGCCTATGCGCGCGTATCCACAGGTTATCGCTCTGGCGGCATAGACCCGCAAAACCCGCTGGGACAGCTGACGACTTATAAGCCAGAGACTGTCACCGCCTATGAACTGGGCCTGAAGTCCGAACTGTTCGATCGGCATCTGCGCCTCAACCTGTCTGTATATCAGACCGATTATTCCAACTTGCAGATTCAGCAGTTCCAGAGCGGCAGCGGCGGCGCGACCTCTGTCGTCTCCAACGCCGGCAAGGCCCGATTCCGCGGGTTCGAAACCGAAGTCACGGCGATCCCCTTCACCGGGTTTCAGGTCGATGGATCGGTCGGCTACGTCCATCCTGACTTCAAGGAATATCTATACCGCGATCCTGACTTCACCTCTCCGACTTTCAATCAGCTGATCAATGTCGGGGACGAAGCGCATCTGTCGCAGTCACCCAAATGGAACGCCCGCGTCGGCGGCCAATATGCGGTTGATGTAGGGGTCGGCACGCTCACGCTACGGAGCGACTTGGCCTATCGCAGCCGCGTTTATTTCTTCGCGCTCGATCGGGTTAACCCGTTCAACCGCGACGTCAGCTCTCGGCCCGATTATGATCTCAGCGCCCGCATTTCCCTGTCAGACATCAAGATCGGCGGCGGGACGATGGATATCGGTTTGTGGGGCGCAAACCTCACCAATCAGCGCAACCTCGACTTCGGCATCGACTTCGGCGGACTGGGCTTCGGCGCAGGTTCCTACAAGAAGCCCCGAACCTTCGGCGGCGATGTGAAGGTCAACTTCTGATCACATTCGTGAAGCGATATCGTGGAGACGGCCCGATGGATGTCATCGGGCCGTTTTCAGATCACTCGAAGCTGACCCTTCGTATCTCGCCAAAACATTCCTTAGCTCGGCCAACGCAACTATAATCATCCAAATTGTTGCAGATTAGCAACAAAACGGAAATAAATGATGGCTGCCTCATGATCGCGGACCCACATTAGAATTCTCGCGTTCCCGGCTTGTTGGCGTGAAGGGCGCCAACTGGGCGGCAAGGGGTCCAGAGACATGGCTAAATATCATTTGCTATCCGCAGCAGCTTGTTTGGCGCTGGCTGGGGCTAGCCATTCCGTATCTGCACAAACTTCAGCGTCTCAGCCACAAGAGAGTTCCGGCAATCGAGACACGGATACAATCATTGTCACTGGATCGCGTATTGCCCGACCGATAGTTGATAATCCTCAGCCGACAACTACAGTTAATTCGAATACGATTGAAAACCGCAGCTATACCAGTGTTGGTCAGGCGCTACAGGATCTTCCCGGTTTTGCACTTCCCGACAGTAGCCAGTTCGGGCAGCAAGCCAACGGGTTTAACGTCGGGCAGCAGTTTGTTAACCTTTATGGCCTCGGGTCGCAGCGCACATTGACCCTCGTCAACGGACGCCGCTTTGTGGGCGCCAATCCCCCCTCGATCTTTTCGGCGGCCGAGAGTGGATCGCAAGTCGATTTGAACACCATCCCCACCAAGCTGATCGAACGCATAGAAACTGTGTCGATCGGCGGCGCTCCCATTTATGGGTCGGATGCGATCGCGGGCACAGTCAACATCATCCTGAAGAAGAATTTCCAAGGTATCAGCGTCGATGGCCAATCAGGGATTAGTCAGCGCGGAGACCTTTTCAATTGGCGTGTCCGTGGACTTGCAGGGCAAAATTTCGCTGACGGTCGCGGGAATATCACCGTCAACGCTGAATATTCCGAGGACAAGGGACTTCTCGGCACACGGCGCGCTTCCGTGGCGCGACAGCGCCAGTTTGTGCAGCCGTCCGATCCAGACTCTCCCTTTGCGTTGATACTCGCAGACAATGTACGCACATTTCTGGGCACGGAAGGCGGAATCCCTTATTTCATAGACCGCGGCACCCTAGACCCGAACATTCCAGGATCGCCTCGCAATATTCGTAATGCAGCAGGTCAGTTGGTTCAATTCGGACCGGGAGGAGTGCTAATTCCCTATGATCCGGGGCAGACAACGCCTGATCCCACAACGTTTATCGGAGGTGACGCCCTGAACTTTGCCACTATTGATAATCTCAGGGTCAACTCGAACCGTTTTAATGCCGCCGCCCAGCTCAATTTCGAGGTTAACGATAACCTCCGCTTGTTCGGCGAGGCGTGGTATTCCCGCACTCGCGCCACAAATTTGCGTGACCAACCTGTCTATAACACGGCATTCTTCCGTTCGGCCGCGCCGGGCACATTCGACCCCAACGGCAATTTCATCGTGCGCCTCAACAATCCTTTTCTGAGCGCCACAGATCGAGAGACCATCCGCGCCAGTCTGATCGCGAACGGCCTTCCTGCCACCGATGAGGAGGGCGTTTTCTACCTCGGACGTGCCAACACCGATTTGGTCTCCGGTGAATCCCGACTGAAGCAGGATCTTTATCGGTTCGTAGCAGGCGTGGAAGGCAACTTTGACGCGCTTGGCCATCAGTGGACCTGGAATATTTCGGGCAACTATGGCCGCACCAAAAGCATTTCACTTATACCCTCACTCGTCGAGCCCAATCTACGGCGCGCGCTCAACGTTACGACCGACGCGAGCGGTAATATCGTTTGCGCTCCGTTCAATCCGGATCCTAACGATCCGACGCAACCGCCGATCCCCAGGACCGATCCGAACACACCGCCCTATGAAACGGCTTATGCGGGAACGATTTCGCAAACATGCGCTCCGCTCAACATATTCGGCTCGGGCACCCCTAGCCGGGCGGCGCGCGATTATGTGACAACTATCGCGCGGACCAAAGCAGTCACGACGCAACGCGATTTTGTCGCGACCTTGAGCGGTGCGGTCGCGAACTTGCCGGGCGGTGATCTTGCGGTGGTTGTCGGATATGAGAACCGGCGTGAATCCTCATCCTTCCGGCCCGATGCCTTTTATACCACGCCATTAGGGCGCTCTATCCCGATCTTTGGCTTAAAGGGTTCTTACACAACCAATGAATTGTTCGGCGAATTTCGTGCGCCTTTGATTGGGGAGGATCAGAATATTCCATTGATCCACGAACTGGAGATCAATGGCGCAGGGCGGTATGTCCATAACTCCGTCACGGGGAACGCGTTTACATGGACAGCAGGCGGGCGCTGGGCGCCCGTGCCCGATCTTGCAATACGGGGCAACTTCACCCGTGCCATCAGGGCTCCAGCGGTAGGTGAATTGTTTGTTCCTAATCAACCGGCCTTTGATGGCGGCTACGACCCATGCGATGTGTCCAATCTCAAGAGCGGCCCCAATCCGTCTGTACGTCAGGCGAATTGCGCAGCGGCTGGCTTGCCGGCGGATTTCGTTTCGAACATCAATTCGATCACTGTCCCTATCACGGTGGTTGGTAATCCTGACTTGAAAGAGGAATATTCCAACAGCTGGACGGTCGGTGCAGTGCTTACACCGCGTTTCTTGCCGGGCTTCAGTCTGGCGGTGGATTATGTCAGCATCGACATTCGTGATGCGATCACTTCTTCGAGTGCCGAGGATGTTCTGACGACATGCTATGACTCGACCGACTACCCCAACAATCCTTTCTGCGCACTCATCACCAGAAGCACGGATCCGGATCCCGAATTTTTCGGGCAGGTCGAAACTCTGTCAGAACCCTACATCAATCAGGGCCGGGTTGTATTTCGCGCCATAGAGGTTGCGGGAAGCTATACGCTACCGCTAGGCGATGAGAGCCGGCTGACGCTGGGAGTTAATTATCAACATACTCTGAAGGGCTTCACCCAGATTCGCGAAGGGGGACCCGTCACGGTTACGCGCGGTGAAATTGGCAACAGCAAGGATATCGCTGTCGTCGAACTCACCTACGAGAAGGGACCGCTGACCTGGTTCAATCAAGTCCGCTACGTGGGACCGGCCCGGTTCGACGCCACCGAGCCCCTGGGCACACGCGAGGTCGATAAGGTTGATGCATGGACCGTGTGGAACAGTTCCATAAGCGTGGATGTGAACAAGCAGTTCCGTTTGCGGCTGAACATCGACAATGTTCTCGACGTCAGCGTGCCCGATCCTGGTACCACTGGCAATGCCGTTCGTAATACCTATTACCAGGGAATTTTCGGACGAACCTTCCTGATAGGAGCAGAGGTGAATTTCTAGGGGGCCCACCTATGCCCAATGAGTAAGCGGCGGCGTGACCGGGGAGCATGTAGGAGCCTCATGAGAGCATACTGCTAACCCGGCGCCAGCCGTTTGTTTGCACGACAGAGCATTTCAGCCAGAAGACTTCGCTGACAACTGCGTCGCAGCTTGGAAGAAGGGTGGAGTTGGAGACGTTCAGACCGGATTCGCCAAACCTTGTCCGCCTAGCTGTTAGCAACCACCCATAGACGCTCTAAGTCGCACAGCTTGATGCGGCCATAGCCGACCTCGATCAGCCCTTCGCGCTCGAACTCAGACAGGTGGACATTCACCGTCTTGCGGGTCACGCCTATCATCTCGCCTAATAATTCCTGGTTGATCCGGATGATCGGGGCCGCACCGATCAATGTTTCGTGATATCCGCCCGCCGCCGCGATCAAGCGAGCAGCGATGCGCTCACGCGGGCGCAAGGAAATCACCTCCGCCGCCATGCGGACGGCGCTGCGCATGTTTTCGTAGGCGAAGCCGGCAATCGCCCGCCAGATTTCCGGCCGACGTTCCGCCACCCGGTCGATCGCGGTTTCCGACACCTCCAACAGGACGCAGGGATCGACGCACACTGCTGTGACAAGGCGCGGTCCTCCGCTGAACCGCGTCGCATGGCCGAGTACCGATCCCGCTTCGACAAGACCGATCATAACCTCCCGACCACCCGGCGCAGCGCAATAGGACTGTAACACGCCCTCGATGACCACGAAGAGGCCGCTTCGATCATCCCCTTCGGCCTGAGCCCATTCCCCGACGTCCAGCCGTACAAGCACGCCCTCTTCCAACAGGCTTTCTGCAAGTGCGGCGGGATAGTCTTTCAACCAGGCCGCAGTCCGCAAAACCCGCAGCGCGGCATCCCGATCATCGCTTTTCATTTTTCAATTGTAACTTTGGTGACAGTAAGGCGCGAGAGATTTCGATAGCCTCGTCACGATATAAAAAGGGAGCGGATGAGCTATGGCGACGGCCGGTCAAGGCAGAGTGGTTCGTATCGGCGGAGCGACGGCGTCCTTTTCCGACACCGCGCTATCCGTGCCGCAATTGCTGGGGGGCGGACGGCTCGACTATCTGATCTTTGACTATCTCGCCGAAGGGTCGATGGGTATTTTCGGCCGAATGCAGGCCGCCGATCCCCAAGCGGGCTATGGCGCCGATTTCCTGACCGTTCATGTCGGCCCTTATCTGCACGAGATCGCTGCCCAAGGGCTGAAGGTCGTCGCCAATGCCGGCGGGGTCAATCCCGCGGGGCTCGCCGCAGCGCTCGAGCGGATGATCAGCGAGGCGGACCTGTCGCTCACCGTGGCCTATGTCGACGGCGACGATCTACGTCCCTGCATCGAGGAACTGCGGGCAGCCGGCCATCGTGACATGTTCACAGGAGCCCCCTTCCCCGACAATGTCATCAGCGCCAACGCCTATCTGGGCGCTTTCCCCATCGCGGCGGCGCTTGCGAAGGGAGCGGATATCGTCGTGACCGGCCGGGTGGTCGATAGTGCGGTAGTGCTCGGACCGTTGATTCATGAATTTGGCTGGGGACCGGACGATTTCGACTTGCTGGCGGCGGGCACGTTGGCCGGGCACCTGTTGGAATGCGGCGCACAGGTCACGGGTGGGACCTTCACCGACTGGCGCGACGTACCCGATTGGGCGAATATCGGCTTTCCGATCGGCGAGTGCCAGGCGGACGGCAGCGTTGTGATCACCAAGCCCGAAGGCACGGGCGGACTGGTGTCGGTCGGCACAGTCGCCGAACAGCTGCTTTACGAGGTCAGCGACCCAGCGGACTATATCGTGGCGGATGTGCGTTGTGATTTCAGCGACGTGAAACTGGAACAGATCGGCAAGGATCGGGTGCGCGTCACGGGGGCGCGAGGGCGGCCGCCGACCGACAGTTACAAGGTTTGCGTCACCTTCGATGGCGGCTGGCGCTGCATCGCCTATCAGCCGATCATCGGCGAAGACGCCGTCGAAAAGGCTGAACGGCAGGGCGAAGCGCTGTTCGCCCGAGCGCGCGCACTGCTGCGGTCACGCAACATGCCAGACTTCTCTATGACCGACATGGTGATGATCGGGGGCGAGGCCAGCTTCGGCGCGCACCGTCAGCAGGTCGAAACGCGAGAGCTGATCTGCAAGCTTGTTGCCGATCATCCCGACGCCCAGGGAGCGCAGATTTTCGCGCGTGAACAATGGGCCGGCATTTCGGGAATGTCCGTCGGCACCTCGATCAACCTCGCCACCAACATCGTGCCGATGACGGGGATATTTCTGTTCCTTCTGGATAAGGGCGCGGTGACGGCGCGAGTAACCTGCGCTGGCGTCTCCCAGGATGTGCCAGTACCCCCCGGCGTTCCTGCCGATGCGAGCGCCCCGGCCAGTAGAGCGTCACTGCCTGCCCCTGCCGAACCCGGCGAAGTTCCTGTTGATCTTGTGCAGCTGGCATGGGCGCGCAGCGGCGACAAAGGCCAGCTGTTCAACGTCGCGGTCATCGCCCGCCATGCCGAATATCTTCCCTATCTTCACGCCGCGCTCAGCGCCGGTGCGGTAAGCCAATGGTACCGTCACCTCGGACCGGCAGGTGAAGCCCCGCGCGTCGATCGTTATGAGGCGCCCGGCTTCCATGCCCTCAATTTCGTGATTCACGACGCGCTTGTTGGCGGCATCAACGCCAGCACGCGGCTCGACCCCGCAGCCAAGGGAATGGCGCAAATGCTGCTGCGCTTCCCTGTGCCTGTTCCCGCAGCGATGGCGGCAAAGCTGGGCGGTACCACCCTCTCCGGCAAAGGAAGTTGAAATGGCGGACTATTCCTATCTGATGAAGGGCATCGAGAAGGTTACGACCGACAGCAGCGTGCTGGTCAGTTCTTCCCGCTATCTGAATGACGCGCGCGTGCGCGATTGGGTGGCTACCCATCTGTTGCGCCGCAACGGCCCCGATATTCCCACGCCGTCCGACTCCATCCAGCTCGTCCAGATCCTGCGCGAAGTGCAGGACATCGATCACATCAACGCACTTTTCACGGCCGAACGGCAGAAGAATCCCGCCCTTGACGCCTGGTTCAAGGAAGGCTTTGTCTCGACCTTCGAACTTGATGACCTGAAGCATTATGGACCGGAAACGGTGGGCGGCATCTTTTACGCGCAACTCACCAATAATGACCTACAGGTCGATATCGTGCCGCCTTTCACTCCGCGCAACGACTATGAATATTTCCAGCTGCGCGCCGGACAGACGCATGACCTTGAACATATTCTCGGCGGGGGAGGCTTCGACTTCATCGGCGAACTGGTGCCCTATTATATGCGGCTGACCAACTTGTTCATCCATATGAGCCCTGAACTTGCCGGTGAACTGTCGGCTTTCTCCATCCTTGGATCGACCCGGATTCTCACGCGCGCCGTGCTGCATTATCCGCAGACCTGGTTGATCACCCAGAATGCGGTGGAGCGTGGCGCAAGGGTCGGTCGAGAGTCCGCGCCGATTTACATGATGCGCTATGAGGATGTGCTGGGACTGACACCCGAAGCTGCGCGTGAAGAACTGGGCATCAAGGGTGTTCAGCTGGTGGACACCGCTGAAGCCTCTGCTCAGTGGAGCTAGGTCGTGGGCGCACGGATTTACCGCCGCCCACGCACAGTCCTGTTCAAGATTAGGGGTGCTTCACCCGAGCTCTGAACGCATGCAGCAAAGGCTCGGTATAGCCATTAGGCTGCGCCACCCCTTCGAACACCAGCGCCCGCGCAGCCTGGAAGGCGAGGCTGCTCTCTTCCCGCCCGCTCATCGGCTGGTACAGCGGATCGCCCGCATTCTGCGCATCGACCTTCGCAGCCATCCGCTCGAGCGCGGCATCGACCTCCTCGGCCGAACAGACCCCATGCAGCAGCCAATTGGCGATATGCTGCGACGAAATCCGCAAGGTCGCCCGGTCTTCCATCAGGCCGATGTCATGAATGTCCGGCACCTTGGAGCAGCCAACACCCTGGTCCACCCAGCGCACGACATAGCCCAGTATTCCCTGCGCATTATTGTCCAGCTCATCGCGAACATCCTGCGCCGACCAGTTAACCCCCGCTGCGAGCGGGATCGTCAGCAAGGCGTCCAGCCCCGCAACCGGCTCCGCCTTCCGCTCCTCCTGCCGTGCGAACACATCGACGGCATGATAATGCGTCGCGTGCAGCGTCGCCGCCGTCGGCGAAGGCACCCAGGCCGTGTTCGCTCCCGTCATGGGATGGCCGATCTTCTGCTCCAGCATATCGGCCATCCGATCCGGCGCGGCCCACATGCCCTTGCCGATCTGCGCCTTGCCCGACAGCCCGCAGGCAAGGCCAATCTGCACATTGCGATCCTCATAGGCCTTGATCCAGGCTGCGCCCTTCATCTCACCCTTGCGGATCATCGGCCCTGCCCGCATCGATGTATGGATCTCATCCCCGGTGCGGTCCAGAAAGCCGGTGTTGATGAAGACGATCCGGTCCCGCACCGCATGGATGCAGGCGGCCAGGTTGGCGGAGGTCCGCCGCTCCTCATCCATCACACCAACCTTCAGTTGATGTCGCTCCAGCCCCAACAGATCCTCTATCGCGTCGAACAGATCGTTGGTGAAGGCGACTTCCTCCGGCCCATGCATTTTGGGCTTCACGATATAGATGCTGCCCGCGCGGCTGTTAACGAAGCGCCCATTCCGCCGAAGATCATGCAGCGCGATCAGGCTGGTGACGATCCCGTCGAGGAGGCCCTCCGGAGCCTCCGCCCCGTCGCTCAACCGCACCGCAGGCGTCGTCATCAGATGCCCGACATTGCGCACGAACAGCAGCGACCGTCCCGGCAGCGTGAAACCGCTCCCGTCAGGCGCGACATAGCTGCGGTCGCCATTCAACCGCCGCGTCATCATCGCGCCGTTCTTCTCGAAACTATCTTCCAGATCGCCCTTCATCAGCCCCAGCCAATTGGCATAGGCCGCGACCTTGTCCGCCGCATCGACCGCCGCGACAGAATCTTCCAGGTCGCATATGGTCGATAGCGCGGACTCCAGGACAATATCCGCCAGATGCGCCGGATCATCCCGCCCCACGGGATGCGTCGCGTCGATCACCAGTTCGATATGCAGCCCATGATTGCGCAGCAGGATATTGTCACCCGTCCGTCCTGCAAATTGTGCAGGGTCCCGCAAGACCGGCCCGTCACCCCGCCAATCCGCCCAGCTTCCCTCCGCCAGAGGCGCCGCTCGGTCCAGAAAGGCTTTCGCCCAGGCGATGACCTGCGCCCCGCGCGCAGCGTTATATCCCTTCCCCGCAGCCGCGCCGGGAATGACGTCTGTCCCATAAAGCGCATCATAGAGGCTCCCCCACCGCGCATTGGCCGCATTCAGCAGGAAGCGCGCGTTGAGGATCGGCACCACCAGCTGCGGTCCCGCCAGCCTCGCCAGCTCATTATCCACCCGGCTCGATCCGATCGTGAAAGGTGCAGGCTCGGGCACCAGATAGCCGATCTCGCGCAGAAACGCGCTGTAAGCCTCCTCATCGACGGCCTGCCCCGCTCGCGCCTCATGCCAGGCATCGATCTGCGCCTGCATCGCGTCCCGCTTTGCCAGCAGCGCGGCGTTGCGCGGCGCAAACCGCTCGAAAATCGCGGCCGTACCCTGCCAGAAGCTATCCGCACCGATGCCAGTGCCGGGCAACACCTTCCCATCGATAAAGTCCGCCAGTTCGGCGGCGACCTTCAGGCCGGATTTTTCGATCAACTCGGGCATGGCTCCACTCCGCGCAAAAACTGCACGCAAGCATAACCTCGGCCGCTATCCTCGCACTAGACAAGAAAAAGCAAAAAGATATTTTCCTTATAGGAAAAGATCATGATGGACCCCGACTACCTCCTCTTCGCCCGTGCCGTCGAAGCCGGAAGCCTTTCCGCCGCGGGGCGCATGCTCAACATCTCGCCCGCGATGATGTCGAAACGCATTTCCCGCCTGGAAACGCGCCTGGGCGTGCGCCTCATTCATCGTACCACCCGCCGCCTCGCGTTGACGGAGGAAGGAGCCAGCCTGCACAGCGACATCGCCGCCATCCTGGAAGCGATCCAGCAGGCGGAGGACCGCGTCACCAACCGGCACCGCGCCATATCCGGCCCACTGCGCGTCTCTGCTCCCACCTCCTTCGGCCGCCTCCACATCGCCCCGCATGTGCAACGCTTCCTCGAAACCCATCCCAAGGTCGATCTGGAGATGAACCTTTCCGACGCCTATGAAGATATGCTCACGCAGCGCATCGATGTAGCCATCCGCATCACCAGCGGCGTGCCGGCCCACCTGCAGGGCCATTATCTCGCCGCCAACCGGCGCATCCTGTGCGCCAGCCCCGCCTATCTGGCCGAACATGGCGCTCCCCAGAAGATCGCCGACCTGTCCCGCCACCGGCTGCTCGCAGCGGACGGCCAGCTTCCCTGGCGTCTCGTCAACGGCCGCGCACGCAAACAGGTCGATGGCCGCAGCCATGTGCGCACCAACAGCAGCGAGATTGTCCGCGAACTCGCCGTCACCGGCGCCGGTATCGCCCTCCGGTCGCTCTGGGACGTCGGCCCGCTGCTCACAGAAGGGAAGCTCGTTCGCCTCTTAGAAGGCTGGGAAGGCCCGGCCGACCTCGCCGTGTACGCCGTCCACCCCCGCGCCGCAGGCCGCCCCGCCGCAGGCCGCCCCGCCGCAGTCGATGCCTTCATCGCCTTCCTGCGAGACATGTTTCGGGATGGAGACTGGAACAACGCATTATGATCCTGTGAGCGCTCGATCATCGCCGCGTCTCAAAGTTTCGCATGGTTAAGCCGCAACGCATTCCCCACTACACTCACCGAAGACAAGGCCATGGCCGCGGCAGCGATGACCGGCGACAGCAGGATGCCGAAAAAGGGGTAAAGAAGTCCGGCCGCAATCGGCACGCCGGCAGCATTGTAGATGAAGGCGAAAAACAGGTTCTGCCGGATGTTGGCCATTGTCGCCTCGCTCAATCGGCGGGCTCGCGCGATCCCTGTCAGATCGCCCTTGAGCAATGTCACCCCGGCACTTTCGATCGCGACATCGGTCCCGGAACTCATGGCTATGCCGACATCGGCAGCAGCAAGCGCCGGGGCATCATTGACCCCATCCCCCGCCATCGCCACGACACGGCCCATCGCCCTCAGACGCGCCACAACCGCGCCCTTCTCATCTGGCAGGACCTCAGCTTCCACTTGCCCAATTCCAAGGCGACGAGCCACCGCCTCGGCCGTGGTGCGGTTGTCGCCGGTCAGCATGACGACCTCGACGCCTTCCTTGCGGAGGGCGGTGAGAGCTTCAGACGTCGTTTGCTTGATCGCATCGGCGATAGCGAAAGCGCCAGCGGCGGCTGTATCGATGGCGATGAAGATGGCCGTCGCGCCGTCTCGACGCAACGCGTCGGCCTGCGCATGAAGCGGCGCGACGGAGATGTTCCTTTCCTCCAGAAAGCGCGCGTTGCCAAGCATTATGCGCTTGCCCTCGACGGTGCCGATCGCCCCTTTGCCCGTCGGCGAGTCGAAGTCGTTCACTGGAGCCAGCGGCAGGCCACGCGCCTCAGCCGCCGATAGGATCGCCAGCGCCAGCGGATGCTCCGAAGCGCGCTCGACGCTGGCAGCAAGGCGGAGAAGCTCATTCTCCTTGACCCCCTCAGCCGCGACAATGCCGGTGACGGAAGGTTTGCCCTCCGTCAGCGTGCCGGTCTTGTCCACCACCAGCGTATCCACCTTCTCCATTCGTTCAAGCGCCTCGGCATTCTTGATCAGCACACCAAGGCGTGCCCCGCGTCCGACGCTGACCATGATCGACATCGGCGTCGCCAGTCCCAGCGCACAGGGACATGCGATGATGAGAACGGCGACCGCTACGATCAGGCCATGAGCAAGGCGCGGCTCAGGCCCCCAGAGAGCCCAGACGGCAAAGGCAATGATCGCGACGAACAGCACCGCGGGGACGAACCATCCTGCGACCTGATCGGCCAAGCGCTGGATCGGCGCCCGCGAACGCTGCGCTTGCGCTACCATCTGCACGATGCGGGCAAGCATGGTGTCGCGGCCGACCTTCTTCGCGCGCAGGACAAGCATGCCGCTCTGGTTGAGTGTGCCGCCGATGACAGACTCGCCGACTGATTTGGTGATCGGCATGGATTCACCGGTCACCATTGACTCGTCGACGGCGGAACGGCCGTCCTCGACAATGCCGTCGACCGGGATTTTCTCGCCTGGGCGAATACGCAGTCTTTCGCCGACTGCGACGAGGTCGAGAAGAATTTCCTCCTCCTCGCCGTTCGCGGTGATGCGTCGCGCGGTCTTCGGCGCAAGATCGAGCAGCGCCTTTATTGCGCCCGATGTACGCTCACGCGCGCGCAGTTCCAGAACCTGGCCCAGCAGCACCAGGACGGTGATCACCGCTGCTGCTTCGAAATAGATCGGCACCGTTCCGTCCTTTCGGAAGGCCGACGGAAAGATGCCGGGAGCCAGCGTCGCCACCACGCTGTACGTCCAGGCGACACCCGTACCCATCGCGATCAGCGTGAACATGTTGAGGCTAAGCGTCCTGAGCGATCGCCAGCCGCGCACGAAGAAGGGCGAGCCGGTCCACAACACGACCGGCGTGGCGAGCAGGAACTGGGTCCAGGTCAAAACGCGTCCAGAAACAATGTGATGGAGTGCCGGGAAGAAGTGCCCGCCCATCTCCAGCACGACCACTGGCATGGTCAGGATGACGGCGATCCAGAACCGCCGCATCATATCCTTGAGTTCCGGGCTCGGACTGGCGGTTGTTGAGGCGAACTCCGGCTCCAGCGCCATCCCGCAGATCGGACATGCGCCGGGATGGTCCTGACGGACCATTGGATGCATCGGGCAGGTCCAGATCGTGCCGGGAGGGACTACCGCATCGTCTTGCCAACCGCCATGGGTGGACTGATGGTGACTGTGCTTCATGCGCGTCTCCATCCGATGCAGCGCGATCGGGAATCCGAGAATCTGTTCTGCAGGCCTTTGACAAGCTCGCAGAGCAGCAGGACCAGCACAGGCAACAGAAATAGGAACGGCAGATCAGCCAGTTCGAGCGGCGCAAAGCGGAGTATCTGCCGCAGCGGCTCCAGGGTCAAGATCATAGCGCATGCCGCCAGCACGACAAAGGCTACATAGCGCAAGGTCACGTTGTTGCGCCAAAGAGCCCGTAGCAGGGAGGTGCTGAAGGACCGGTTTACCAGCACCAGCGCCATGATGGATGCGACCAGCGCGAAGAAGAGGAGCGCTCTCACCCGGTCGGGGGCAAAACCCCAGATTGTCGCAGCAACATGAAGAGCAAGGAGGAGCGCGAAAGCAATTCCACCATAAATGACACTCGGCAGGATCACCTTCCCGGAAAAGAGGCGTTCAGCCGGGCCGCGCGGAGGCCGCTGCATGATACGGCCTTCCTCCCGCTCAGCTTCGAATACGAGCGCGCAGACAGGATCAATGATCATTTCGAGAAGGGCGATCTGGATCGGGCCCAGCACCAGCGGCAAGTCCAGCAGCAGCGGCGAGATGGCGAGACCCGCGATCGGCACATGGACTGCAAAGATGAATCCTATGGCTTTACGGATGTTGTCGTAAATGCGTCGGCCCAGCCGAATGGCAACGACGATTGCGCCGAAATCATCCTCGACAAGGACAATCGCCGCCGCTTCCCGCGCCACATCGGTGCCGCGTCTGCCCATGGCCACGCCGATATGAGCGGCCTTGAGCGCTGGCGCATCATTAACCCCGTCCCCCGTCATTGCGACCACTTCACCCGCCAGCTTGAGCGCCGAAACGATCCGAAGCTTCTGTTCCGGCATCGTGCGAGCAAAAATCGCTACATCCTTGACCCGCGTGCCAAGCTCCGCATCTGAAAGCGCCCTGACTTCATCGCCGGTCATGAGCCCGCCTGAGCCGATTCCTGCTTGCGCCGCAATCGCCTGAGCGGTGGCGGGATAATCGCCGGTGATCATCACGACCCGAATTCCAGCAGAACGGCATTGGACCATGGCTTCCGGCACCCCCGCTCGCAGCGGGTCGGACAGGCCGATAAGCCCCAGAAGGGAGAAGTCATGCGCCTCCTGCCCCTTCCCCACATCCGCCCCGACCGATTTCGCAGAGGCAACGCCCAGAACACGCATCCCGCGCGCGGCCATCTCATGAACCGCTTGCTGGAGCGCGTGACGAGCCTCTCGATCTAGCCGGCAAAGCTGAGCTATCGCTTCCGGCGCGCCCTTGGCCGCTACGACCAATGGCTCACCGGGCTCCATAGGTCGCCACACATTGGACATCGCCAGCAGATCTGGGTGAAGGCCATAGGTGTGAACGAGGGTCCAGTCCGCGCGCGCGGGAAGCCGGGCATCCTTCGCAATGCTATGAAAGGCTACCTCCATGGGATCGACCGGAACAGGGGCGCTTGCCAAGGCTGCCGCGCCGATCAGCTCATGGAATTCCGGCTGCGGCAATCCGTCACCAAGCGCCGCCACGCCTCCAGACGGCAGCCAAAGCTCCGCGACCGCCATCCGGTTCTGGGTCAACGTCCCGGTCTTATCCGTGCACAGGACGGTCGCCGCTCCCAGAGCCTCTATGGCCGCAGCCCGCCGCGTGAGGACACCGACCTGCGCGATACGCCACGCGCCCATGGCAAGGAAGATGGTGAGAACCACCGGAAACTCTTCGGGCAACAGCGACATGGCGGTCGCGATGCCGGCCAGCAGCGCAGCCATCCAGTCGCCGCGCACCCAGCCATAAAGCAGGACAACCAGCAGCGCGACAGCCATGCCGCCGACCGCGCACAGGCTGACCATATACGCGATTTCCTTCTGAAGGTGCGGAGCTTCGGTCTCCAACGTCTCCAGAAACCTGCCGATCTGACCGATCCGGCTGCGCAGGCCGGTGGCGGTCACCCGCGCGACGCCACCGCCGCGCGTTACAACGGCCCCGGAAAAGAGATGGGGTGTGTCGTCACCGCCCGGATCTGCCCGCTCCGCATCGCCGGATCGCGCAGCACGCTTGAGTACCGGAACAGCCTCCCCAGTTAGCAGGGATTCGTCCGCCTCCAACTCCCGCGCCTCGATCAGCAGCGCATCCGCTGCAATCCGGTCACCGGCCTCCAACACCAATATATCGTCCACCACGACCTCACGGCCAGGGATGCGCAAGGTTGCCCCATCACGTATCACCAGCGCGCGCGGAGCCGACAGGTCGCGCAGCGCCTCCAGCGTTCGTTCGGTGCGAGCCTCCTGAACGATGGTGATGATGATGGACAGGCCCGCGAAACCGAGCAGGATCAGCGCCTCGGTCCTGTCGCCAAGCAGCAGATAGATGACACCGGCGGCCAGCAGCATGGCGAACATGGGCTCGCGCAGCACTTCCATCGTGATCTTGAGGGGCGTTCGCCGCTTCGGCCGGGGAAGCTCGTTCGGTCCATCCTCATCCAGCCGCTGCCGCGCCTGGGAAGCAGAAAGACCGACATGATCAAGCTGGCTATCTGCGATCATGAGGCTTCACGCTGTCTGATCCTGGCATAGCCCGACCATTCACACGGAGGGCGAGGTTCGCGCTATCAGGATAACTACGGACTGCCTCTCTCCTGTGATGCTGTATTGAATTATGATCCGGAACAGAGACGGGAGAAGCTAGGGTGGAGAGTTCAGCGCTTACTCTGACATTCCACGGCGCCGCGGGGACAGTCACGGGCTCCTGCATGGAATTACGGCTGGGCGACAAAGCCATCCTCGTCGACTGCGGCCTGTTCCAGGGATCACGCACCTTGGAAACCTTGAACCATGGCGAATTCAGCTTTGATCCCCGCCAGATCGACGCGGTCGTGCTTACCCATGCCCATATCGACCATTGTGGGCTGCTGCCCAAACTGGCGGCGCAGGGCTTTGGCCGGCCGATATGGTGCACCCCTGCCACCGCCGACCTGCTGGAATATATGTTGGCCGATGCCGGGCGCATCCAGGAAAGCGAGGCCGACCGGCGCAACCGGCGACGTGACCGGGCAGGCGAGAGCCGCTTCGAGCCGCTCTATACCGAAGAGGATGCGCTGCGTGCCTGGCGCCTGAACCGGCCCGCGCGCCTTGGCGACTGGTTTGACCCCGCGCCGGGCTTCCGTGCCCGCTTCTGGAACGCGGGACATATATTGGGCGCGGCCTCGGTGGAGATTGAGGCGGCCGGCTTGCGCCTGCTGCTTTCAGGAGACCTGGGTCCGGACAACAAGGCCTTTCATCCTGATCCGGACGCTCCGTCAGGGTTCGACCATGTCGTGTGCGAAGCGACCTACGGCGACCGCGCGAGAGAGAAGTTCACGATTGAGCAGCGCCGCAGCCAGCTACAAGCCGAAATCAAGGATGCACTCACGCGCGGGGGCAATCTCATCATCCCCAGCTTCGCGCTCGAACGGACACAGGAACTGCTCCTTGACCTTGCCCGCCTCGCCGACGCGAACCGGATACCCAATGTTCCGATCTTCGTCGACTCACCGCTCGCCAGCCGCGCGACAAAGGTATTCGCGGCTCATGTATCGGAACTGGAAGATACGGGCGGACAGGACATCTTTCGCCATCCCTCCATCCACTATGTAGAGGACGTCGCGGAGTCCATCCGACTCAACACGATATCCGGCGCGATCATCATGGCAGCATCGGGCATGTGCGAAGCAGGCCGCATCCGCCATCATCTGAAGCATAATCTGTTCCGCCGGGAATCCACCGTCTTGTTCGTAGGTTTCCAGGCGAAGGGCACGCTCGGACGCGTCCTGCTCGATGGTGCGCAGCGGGTGCGCATCTCGGGCGAGGATGTGAATGTGCGTGCCCGCATCCGCCGCATCGACAGCTATTCCGCCCATGCCGACCGCGACGAACTGCATGAGTGGATCACCGCCCGGCGACCCATATCCGGAAGCCTGTTCCTGGACCATGGCGAGCGAGAGGCGGTCGCGGCGCTACGCGAACTTGTGCAAGCAGATGATCCTCGCGCCAGCATCATCGCGCCGCAGATCGGCGAAACCTATGCTCTCGAACCGGGAACTCCCGCCCGGAGGATTCAGACCGGTCACGTCGACATGGATCTGCTCGCAGAACCTGATTGGCAGAATGATTATGCCGACTTCATCACACATCTGAAACAGCATCTCGGCCGGATCAGAAACGAACGGGCACGGCGCGATGCGCTGACCCAGATGCGACGCGTGCTCGACCAATATGGGGAGGCGAAACATCGCCGCTAACCGATGACGGAGGATCACATGGGCAGCGCCGCTTCCTCTTCCATTCGCCACGCCGTGGTGCTGGCGCATCCCAATGCGAACAGCTTCAACGCCGCCATCGCGCGGACTTATTGCGACGCCGTGCGCACGGCCGGGCAGCAAGCTGTCCTCCGGGACCTTTATGCCATGGGTTTCGATCCTCTGCTGAAGCAGCAGGAGCGGCCAGACCACACAGGCTTCACCCTCTCCCCCGATGTTCGAGCAGAACTCGACATATTGCGCGGGACGCACGTGATGGTCTTCGTCTTCCCGATCTGGTTCGGCATGCCACCCGCGATGTTGGTCGGCTATGTCGACCGGATTTTGGGAGCCGGAACGACCGTGGGTCAGGTCCAGGCAAGGTCGGGGCATGGGCTGCTCGGCAATGGCCATCTCTGCGCCATCACGACTTCGGGCGCATCGGAGGAATGGCTCGACGCACAAGGCCAGACAGAAGCGCTCCGTGAACTTTTGGGCACCTACCTGTTCCGCGCCTTCGCCATGCAGTCGAGTGAGGTCTTGCACATAGGTGACGTGATCGAAGGCACCAGCGCCACCTTCATCGAGGAGAATCTGAGGCGTGTCCGTCACCGCGCCGCCAGCATCTGCGCCCGGATGGCGCAGGAAATGGTTGGCACGCCCCTTCCGCAACAAATGGGCGATGGCAGCTGATGATGAGCCAGCCGCAACATGTCCAACCGACACGGGCCTCGCCATGTTGACAGTCAAACGCATCGCCATCGACACTTATCCCGAAAACACGGCCTTTCTCCTGCGCCGGAGCAACGGCTATTCGGCCGAGCAATTCCAGGCCCTGCGCAAGATCAGGGTGAGCGGCGATGGGGCAGAGATCCTGGCGACGCTGGCGCTGGTGGACGAACTCGCGATGCTGAAGCCGGGAGAGATTGGCCTTGGCGAACAGGCTTTTCGGCGGCTCGGTCTGCCGGAGGGGGCATCCGTCGCCATAGAACAGGCCATGCCCCCGACAAGCCTGGAGTTTGTTCGCCGCAAGATCGACGGCGACACGCTTCAGGATGACGAGATTTCCGCCATCATCCGGGACATCGCCGCACACCGTTACTCACCCATGGAAATCGGCGCGTTTCTGGTCGCATGCGCCAGTTTCATGAGTACCCAGGAAACATTGGCTATCACCCGCGCCATGGCCGATGTGGGCAACCGGCTGGACTGGAAAGCGCCGCTGGTGGTGGACAAACACTGCATTGGCGGCATTCCGGGCAATCGAACGTCCATGATCGTTGTGCCGATCGTGGCGGCGCATGGCCTCATCATGCCCAAAACCTCGTCCCGCGCGATCACCTCGCCATCCGGCACTGCCGACACGATGGAGGTGCTCGCCAATGTCGACCTGTGCGAGACGGACATGCGCACCGTCGTCAACCGGGAAAAAGCGGTGCTGGCCTGGGGCGGCAGGGTGAACCTGTCGCCTGCTGACGATGTGCTGATCTCTGTCGAGCGGCCGCTGCGGATCGATACATTCGACCAGATGGTCGCCTCGATCCTGTCCAAGAAACTATCTGCGGGCTCGACGCATCTGGTGCTCGACATACCCGTCGGCCCGACAGCCAAGGTTCGCACGCAGGACGATGCGGTGCGGCTGCGCAAACTGTTCGAACATGTGGCCGACAAGATAGGCATCGTGATCGACATCGTGATCACCGATGGCTCCCAGCCCGTGGGCCGCGGCGTCGGACCCGTGCTGGAAGCGCGCGATGTCATGGCGGTGCTGCGCAACGACGCCGATGCGCCTCAGGATCTTCGCGAACATGCTCTGTTCCTCGCAGGCCGCGTGCTCGACTTCGATCCGGCGCTCCGCGGTGGCAGGGGCTATGCGCGAGCGATGGAACTGCTCGCCTCCGGTGAGGCGCTCGCCGCGATGGAGCGGCTGATCGAGGCGCAGGGACGGCAGAGCGCCAAATTCGGCTTGGGCGAACATATTCATGAGGTGCATGCCCTCCATGAAGGGCGGGTGAGCGCGATCGATTGCCACCGCATCGCACGCATCGCACGCCTTGCCGGAGCGCCGATGGATAAAGGCGCAGGCATAGAGTTGCTGCACAAGGTGGGCGCAGAGGTCCGCAAGGGCCAAGCGCTCTATCGCATATACGCACAGTCCCGAACCGGACTTGGCTTTGCCCGAGACCTCGCAACGGAGGATGCGGGCTATGAGATCACCCAATGAGCACGATCCTCTTCGGCTTTCAGGACAGCATGGCGGCGACGCGCAGGCTGGGCGTCTTGCTGAAGGCCCCGGCGCTGGCGGTTGAGACCCGCCGCTTTCCCGACGAGGAATGCCTGGTCCGCGTTCCAGCACTCGCCCGAACCGCCATCTTCTACCGCTCGCTCGATAATCCCGATCACAAGATCATCGAACTGCTGCTTGCTGCATCAGCCGCGCGCGACCAGGGCGCGGAGCGGGTCATTCTGATCGCACCCTACCTCGCCTATATGCGTCAGGACATTGCCTTTCATTCGGGCGAAGCGGTGAGCCAGAAGGTGGTGGGCGGCCTGATCGCCGACCATTTCGACGGGCTGATCACCGTCGATCCGCACCTCCATCGCATCCAGACCTTGAACGAAGTCGTTCGCGGCATTCCCGCGATCAGCCTGTCCGCCGCGCCGCTGCTGGCGACGCTTATCGATGCTCGCGACAATCCGATCGTCATCGGTCCGGACAGCGAGTCCCGGCAGTGGACCGAGGCGATCGCCGCACCCCTGGGCCTAGAAACGCTCGTGGCGACGAAGCAGCGGCTGGGAGACCGGCAGGTCAGCCTTGCCATTGCGGGAGCAGACCGAGTGAAGGGACGCCGCGCGATCCTGGTCGATGACATGATCTCGAGCGGCCGCACATTGGTCGAGGCAGCCCGACTGCTTTACAGCGCCGGCGCGACCTCGATCGAAGCGCTCGTCACCCACTGCCTCGCCCATGCCGACGACCTGGCGCTTCTGGAAGCGAACGGGATCAGGGCAGTGGTCAGCAGCGACAGTGTCGATGGGCCCACGAGCAAGGCCCAATTGGCGCCGCTGATCTGCCGCGCGCTTCAGGACAATGGCCTCGCCTAATCGGTTATCAGCGCGCGCAGGATGTCCGCGCGGCTAAGCAGTCCGACCAGTTTGCCGTTGGAGGTGACTGGCAAACGCTTCACCCCGCGTCCTTCCATGATGGCGATCGCCTCTTGCAGCGGTTCACTGCCATCCACCGTGATCGGATGCGGCGACATGATTTCAGAAACCGTCATGGATGCCAGGGAATGCGCGCGCTCTTCGGTTCCAGCACCGACCAAGGCATCAAGCCGAAACGGCCCAAGGTCTTGCCGGAAAAAATCACCCTCCGTGATGACGCCTTGCAGATGCCCCTCCTCGTCGAGGACGGGGAGCGCGCTGATCCTGTGATCGGACATGCACTTTATGGCGGCTGCCAGGGAGCTGTTCGCAGTGGTGGTGGCCGCTCCCAATGTCATGATATCGCTGGCCTTCATGGGGCTGATCCTTCTTTCTGGACGCTGGCGGCGTGTGACGATTGCCCGGTCACGTTCCGTGGAGGTCGGGCACAAGCGCGAACAGCCGCTCGACATCATCGCGATGGCACAGGTCCGTGCCGGGCGTCAGAACAGCAGCAGCACCTGCGGCAATCCCATAGCGGAACGCGTGGATCGCATCACGCTCGCAACTGAGCGCGAACACCATCCCTGCCAGGAAACAATCTCCCGCTCCAACGGCGCTTCGGGTCTCGACCGGGATCGCCGGCAGGCTCCATGTTCCCGCGCGGCTCGCCAGTATCGCGCCATCGCGCCCCCTCGTGACGGCGACATATTCCGACTTGCCGCTATCGACGATCTCCTGGGTGGCCGCCGCAATGTCGTGTTCCTCGTTCAGCGCTCGGCCCGTCAGCTGCCGTAACTCTCCGATGCTGGGCTTGATCAGATGAAGGCCGCCGCCCATGACGGCTTCGCGAAGCGCACTGCCGGAGGTATCGAGGATGAACCGGATATCGTGGCGCTGCGCAAGCTGTCGCACGCGGCTGTAGAAGTCATCCGGCACACCGGGCGGCAGCGATCCGCTTGCTATTAGGAAGTCCGCGCGAACGCCCTCCAAATGGTCGAGAGCAGCCTGCCATTCCTCGGCGGTCAGTTCCGGTCCACGCGGCACCAGACGGAATTCCTTGCCTGTCTCGCGTTCGTAGATCGATGTGCTGATGCGCGTGTCACCCTTGATGGGAATATGGCTTCGAACCAGCGCATGTTGATCGAGCAGTCCGTCCAGCGCGCATCCGGTCGCGCCGCCCGAGAGATAATAGGCGCGCGCCGTCCCGCCGAGCCGCGCAATCACGCGAGCCACGTTGATGCCGCCACCGCCAGGATCATAATGTTCCTGACTCGCCCGGATTTTGCGGGTGTGGAACACCCGGTCTGCCTCATAAGCGACGTCGATGGCCGGGTTCATCGTGAGGGTGACGATCCTCTTCATGCCGCGAGCCTATCTGGGCACGCCCATGAGCAAAATAAGTATATGTCCCAATGGGAGACGCATGCAGCATATGGGAAAATCTTTCCCCGACGCGGATCGAAGGAGAAGCTTGATGCGAACACCGGCCCTGTTGGCAATCCTATTGATCACGAACGCGTGCAAGCCTGCCGAGGAGGCAAAAGTTCCCGCATCCAGCACAGGCAAGCCCACCGTGAACTATGCCGACGAGATCGCCAAACTGCCGAGACAGGCCCGCGACGCTGCCCTTTTCCGGGCCATCCGAGACGCGGGGCTCCCCTGCCAGCAGATCATCGACAGCCGGCCGATGCCCGGCGCGGCTGCGCCGGTCGCGACCTGGAGAGCGCAGTGTGAGGACAAGGCCTACCATCTCATCAATATCCAGCCCGACGGTTCGGCCGTCGTCACCAGCCGGACTACACCCTGAGCGCGGACGCCTATCCTCAAAAGCTATGGAGGAACCGCATGCCCAAAAATTTCAGTGGCACGACGCGCCCCTGGATTCTGCTCGGTATGGCGGCCGCCGTCCTTGGACTTCTCGTTCTCGCCTGGCGCCTGGTCAGCGGCGGATGGCTATGGGTTATCCTGAATGGCGTCATGCAGGGTGAATTGCACTGAAAGATCTGCTTCGTTCGCAGTTCGCCGGGGCGATCATGCCGATTGGCTGCTGCGCTCCCGACGTGCGGCGTCGAGCAGTCTTACGACTTCGGCATCGCTCGTCTGGTCGAACACCACATAATGTGCGCCCACGGCATAGAAGGGGTAGGGTTCATAGAGGCATATGACCTCGTCACATTCTTCGCGCAGACTGGCAATGGCTTGTGAAGGCGCAACGGGCACGGCGAGGATAAGACGCGCGGGATTCGCCTTGCTTACCCCCTTGAGCGCAGCCCTGATCGTGCCGCCGGTCGCTATGCCGTCGTCCACCACGATGACGGTGCGGCCTGCCACGGGAATAGGCGCCCGATCCCCAAGATAAGCACGCCGCCGCCGATCTATCTCCGCCAGCTGCTTGCGCATCTCGGCGCGTATATATTCAGGCGTCGGGGCCAGCTGCCGCATCACCTCCTCGTTCAGGACGAGCTGCGGATCGGCACCATCCACGACGGCGCCAATGCCAAGCTCCTCATATCCCGGTGCGCCCAGCTTGCGCACGAACAAGAGGTCGAGGTCGGCGTGCAACGCCCTCGCCACCTCGAAGGCGACCGGGACGCCGCCACGCGGCAAGGCAAGAACCAGGGGCTGACTGGAACCGAGCTGGGCGAGCGCCTTGGCCAGATGAATACCGGCATCGCGGCGGTCATGAAACAGCATGGGCGTTAGTTTCATGGGTTCTCCCCTGTCAGGTGAAAGCTGAACCAGCGCGTCGCAAGAGTGATCACCTGGTCCAGCGTTCCGGGTTCCTCGAACAAATGGCTAGCACCCGGAACGACGGCCAATTCGGTCGGGGCGGTCATGAAAGACCGTGCGTCACGGTTGAGCCCCAGCACATCCTGGTCGAGACTGCCGACGATCAGGAGCGTCGGGGCGCGCGCTCGAGCCAGGGCTGCCTGACCCGCAAGGTCCGGCCTGCCGCCCCGCGACACGACGGCCTTTGCCCTGTCGTCTGGCATCGAAGCGGCAATGAGCGCGGCGGCCGCGCCCGTACTCGCGCCGAAATAGCCGACCGGCAGCTTTGTCAACGGCTCCACAGCAGCGGCCCAATCAGCCGCCTCCCGCAATCGCCCGGCAAGCAGGCGCACGTCGAACACGTTGCGCCTGTCCATCTCTTCCTGAGGGGTGAGCAGATCGACCAACAGCGTGGCGAACTGCGAGCGATGCAGTCCTGCCGCTACATATTGGTTGCGCGGACTATGCCGGCCGCTCCCGCTGCCATGGGCGAAAATCACCAACCCCGTTGCGCTTTCCGGCACATCCAGAAAGGCCCGGAGGCGATGCCTGCCGATGGTCACATCCTGTCGGTTCACAAGTCGCTGCATCACGGTCAAAGTCCAAATGGCCAGGTTTCCGGCGCGCCTTTCGGCCGTTCAGGTCCGAGCGGCGTCACGGCCGATGTTTGTTCGAACCAGACCCAGGCATCGAACTGTTCCGCCAGCACCGCCTCGAAATAGTGGCTGAACCGTTCGGTTTCGGGTCGATAGACCACCCCGATGGCGCGTTCCAGCAAAGGGTGACTGAGCATTTGCCTTAATGCGGCTTTGTCCCGACCACGCCAGTCGGTCAGGCTACGAACGACGCCCGCTCGCCGGAACGCATGTTCATAACTATCGGACCGCGCGGGCCGGACGGACTTGATCTCCATCTCCGCGCCCCAATCGCTGGCGGCTGCCACCAGCCCCGTATCGGTCCCGAAGCCGATCGGCACCGCGTCGTCGCCATAAGCGAGGCGGCAGAGCTGGCCGATGTTGAATTCGCCCTGCCAGCCCATCGCGGTGGCGGCCGCATTGCCGACATGGCTGTTATGGGCCCATATGACTGCTTTCGTCCCGCTGCCCCGGTGCGCCATCAAAGCCTCAAGAGTCTCGAACATGTGCCGGTCGCGCAGGTTCCAACTCTCGGTCGAACTGCGATACATGGCGCGATAATAGCGTTCCGCCGCGCGGACGATGCGCGCATTCTGATAGGCATCGAACCAGGCCTCGCCATCTTGGCCAAGCAGTTCGAGCCGCTGATCCAGAAGCATGCGCAGTTGCGCCACGACGCCATCCTCGCACCCGCTGCCGCCGGAAATCGTCATCGCTCGCCCATAATGGGCCGGTTCATCCTGCCACGGCGTCAGGCATCCATACCGCCGCCGGGCATGCTCCGCCTCCTCGGGATCAACCTTGTCGAGATAGGCAAGCACCGCATGGATGGATTCGCTGAGGCTATAGACATCCAGGCCGTGGAAGGAGGCCTGACGCGCCAATGGTGAATCTTGATTATGCCGTCTCAACCAATCGGCGAAGGCAAGCACTTCCTGGTTACGCCACATCCACGTAGGGAAGCGCACGAACACATCCCCGCGCCGGGGTCGTGGCGCCTGGTGCCGGACATAATCGTCTATACGCGCAGCATCGGGCCAGTCGGCCTCTACCGCCACCACGGTAAAGCCGTGCCGTTCGATCAGTCGGCGGGTGATCGCGGCGCGCGCGCGATAAAATTCCGAGCTTCCATGCGTAGCCTCCCCCAACAGGACGATCCTTGCATCCCCAAACCGGTCGAAGCAGGCGCCGAAATCGTGAACATCGTCCGGCGAAGGCAGCGGCTCTGCGTATTGCCTCAGCGCCTGAACAAGTTCATCGGGCGCCTGGGTGGCGGGTCGTTCAGAAAGCTTTGCCTGGGTCATCCTGCACTCCGACAATAGCGGCGCGTGAATGGCTTGATCCTGGTCAAGGGTTCACGTCATCCTTCTGCCTCAGACACAGTGAACCTCGAATTGAAGCGCATCTAAATTGGGGAATATACGGATAGTTTGTGGTCTCCGACCGACCACGCTAGTCATCTGGAGCGACTTTTCTGGCCGCTTTTAGATCGGAGACGGCGGCTGTCGCCTGGACATTAGACGTCGGAAGAACTCATCTTGATTTCGGCCGCGAGTGAGACAGATGCTTTCGGGGTTTTGAAGCTGAAAGGCCCTTCAGGACATACAGCGCTACAAGCTGGGCAATGGATTCCACCTCCAGCTTCCGCATCAACCTGGCGCGATGCACCTCGACAGTCCTGTGACTGATCCCCAGCAGCTCGCCTGTCTGCCTGTTGGTGAGACCTTTGGCCACAGCGGCAAGCACTTCTCGTTCGCGAGGCGTCAAAAGCTCTAACGGGGCAGCGGAAGAACGACAGCTTTCGGCCTTTTTCCCAATACCCATCATCACTGCACCTATGGATCCATATCGCGCGCTGTCGCCTCGATCACGGCGTTCACCAGCGCAGATTCCTTGCAAGGCTTGTCGAGGACTGTCTCAAAGCCATGGGCAATGGCCTTCTGCATCAGTTCAGGGGAGCTAAAAGCGGTGACGAGGATCGCCTTGCCCATCCATCCGGCGGCACGGAGCGCGTCGAGGACCTGCAGGCCATCATAGCCCGCCATCCGGTAATCCGTCACGAGACAGACCGGATTATTCGCCCTCACATCGGCTATCAGCAATTCGGGAACGGCGAAGGAGCGGACCTGGAAGCCGCGGCCCTGCAACAGCATCTGCATTGATCGCCGCGATCCTGGATCATCGTCCAGGATGACAATGGGGATCTTGGCATCAGCCATGCTCTTCGCGCCTTGCGCCGCAGGATTCAGCAACATGCACGAGAGGTGACATGGCTCAACCGTCAGGTCATTACGTATTGGTCCCAGTCAGGCTCGTCGTGCCCATCCCCGCCGCGAAGGCGATCCGCAACGCGTCAGACAGGCTGTGGACGTGCAGCTTTGTCATCAGATTGGCACGATGGACCTCCACCGTTCGCGATGAGATGCCCAGATCATAAGCGATTGTCTTGTTGGGCAAGCCCTGAGCGAGGCCCTCCAGCACCTCGCGTTCGCGCGTCGTAAGAGCGGCGATGATGATGTCGGCACGGGCTGCCCGCGCAACCGTATCTTGATCGGAATGGATACGATCGAAAGCGCGCTCGATGGCGTCCATCAAAACCGCCTTTTCGAAGGGCTTTTCCAGAAAATCCACAGCCCCTGCTTTCATCGCCTGCACGGCAATGGATACATCGCCATGCCCTGTCATGATGATGATCGGCATAGTGACGCCACGTTCCGCCAGGATGCGCTGCACGTCCAGGCCATCGATATCAGGCATGCGGATGTCGAGCAGGATACAGCCATCTTCGGCCGATGGAAGGTTCTTCAGAAATGTGGCGCCCGAACTCCATGCCTCGACCGCATAGCCCGACGTCTTGAGCATGTAGCCAACCGACCGGCGAACGGGATCCTCGTCATCAATGATGTGAATAAGCTTCTTGTCGGCCATATGCCTCCTCCGCCTGCGCTCGAATGAGGGTGAAATGAAAGTCGGTTCCCCTTCCTTTGCGGGTGTCCATCCATATCTTGCCGCCATTCACCTCCACGATCGTGCGGCATATGGAAAGGCCCAGGCCCATCCCATCCGGCTTCGTGCTGACGAAAGCGGAAAACAGCTGCTTGGCCACACCAGCCGGAATGCCGCAGCCCGTGTCGGACACTGTCACCTGAATATAGCCATCCCTCTGGGAACGGCTGGATATCGTCAGCCTCTTCACCGGGCTGTCGCTCATGGCTTCACATGCGTTCCGGATGAGATTGATCAGCACCTGCTGAATTTGAACCTTGTCGACCAGCACCGGCGTGGCGCTCGGGTCAAGGTTGAGATGTACCTCGACGCCCATTTCGCGTGCACCCGCCAAGCCCAGCGCCGCGGCCTCATTGACGAGATCGGCCATGCCCTCGATCGTCTTTTCGACTTCGCCTCTGGAGACAAATTCCCGAAGACGCCGCACGATCTGCCCGGCTCTCAAGGCCTCCCCGGCCGCCTCGCTCAGCGCTTCCCGCATCATGGGCCATTCGCTCTCATCGGGTTGCATCATCTGATCGCGTACTGCTTCGACATAGTTGGTGACCGCCGCGATCGGCTGATTGAGTTCATGCGCGAGTGTTGAGGCCATCGTGCCCATCGCGCTCACCCGCGTAACGTGGATGAGTTCGGCTTGCAGCGTCGCCATCTGCTGCTCGACGATCCGGCGTTCGGTAAGGTCGCGTATGAAGCCGGTGAATATCCGCTCATTCCCCCGCACCGCCTCGCCGATGAAAAGCTCCATCGGAAAGAGCGAGCCATCCCTGCGCTGACCGGAGACGACCCGCCCCTTGCCGATGATCCGCTTCTCGCCCGTTTCCAGATAGCGTTGAATATAGCTGTCATGTCGCTCACGATCAGGCGACGGCATGAGCGTGCGGACGTTCTCATCCAGCACTTCGGCTTCGGTGAACCCGAAGAGCGCCTCTGCGGCAGCGCTGAAGGACAGTATCTTGCCGCTTTCATCGATCACCACCATCGCATCGGGCACGGTGGACAGGATCGCGCTCAACTGGCTCTCATGGGCTCTCAATTGATCTTCGGCCGAGCGCTTCTGGGTGATGTCGGACACGATCTTGGCAAAGCCGCGCAATTCTCCGTCATCGCCGTAAAGCGCGGTCCAGCTGACGGACGCCAGGAATTCCGATCCATCCTTGCGAACCCGCCAGTCTTCCTCCTCGAACCTGCCCTCCCTGCAGGCGCGCTCAATGTCTGCCTCAGGCTTTCCGGCGGCTATGGCTTCGCTGGGGTAGAAAAGAGCGCTGGATTTGCCCAGCACCTCCTCCTCCGTCCAACCCTTGAGCCGCGCCGCGCCATTGTTCCAGATCGTGACGCGACCGGTCGGGTCGAGCATGTAGATGGCGAGCCCTTGAGCGCCGTCGATCAGCAGGTTCAGCTCCACGGCGATCTGTTCGCTCGCGGCGCCTCGCTTCTCGGCTGCTGTTTCGGCCTTCTCCCAGCGCTGGCTTGATTTGCGAATGAGGCTGCTCATCAGGATTACGCCGACGGCCGTCGCGCCGAACATCGCGATTTCGACGATCGAATTGCGTATGAAAACGACGCCCGCAGCGGTGCTGAGCAGTGTGGCAAGGATCGCTGGCCCTTCGCCGACCCACAAGGCGGTGGCCATGATCGCCACGATAAAGGGCATGTAGGCCGACCGATCGGCGAGCCAGGACTCAAACAGGAGGCGCAAGGTCAACACGATAAGGACCGCGAGAACGCCCGCGCCATACCGAACCACCGGCACGGTTGCCCATCTCCGCATAGCCCTGCCTTCGCCGGAACCGAACTGTTCCGACTTCACCACCGAGTGGCTTCACCATTTTAGCTTCGTCGATTGGGGCTGCAAATGCATTCAGATGAGCTTGATTACAGGTATGAAAATCAGCGATAAAATTTCCGATCCTTCAGCAATGACCCCATTGGTATGGCTACTGATGGTCGTAACGGGTGCGACTCGCCGCAGCGCTCGATGCGCTGCGACTTCCAACTGATCCAGCCAAACCCGGCAGTTGATCAATGGCTGAGGAATAGCGGGACCGGGGCCTCGGCCAGCATCCGGCGCGTGATTCCGCCGAAGAGGCTTTCGCGCAAGCGGGAATGTCCATAAGCGCCCATTATGCAATAAGCCGGCCGGCGCTGCTCCATGATCATGAGCAGCATTCCGGCGATCCCGCCTTCAAGTTCATCCAGCCGCTCGATGCGCGCGTGGACGCCATGTCGGGACAGATAGGAGGCAGCCTCTTCCGCCGCATCGCCGGCGATGGTGCCGATTTCGAGAATTGTTACGCCCACTGCTCGCGCCAGGAGCGGCGTGGCTGCGCGCAGCGCTTCGGCTGCGGGAGGCGATCCGTCCCACGCGACGAGCACATGGCCCTCAAGCTCGATGCCCCGCCTGGTCGCAGGGACTGCCAGGATGGGCTTGCCCGCCTTCAACACGACGTCCGACACGATCGACTGCATGTCAGGTCTTATATGCGCGGCAATCGCCGTATTGAGGACGATGACGTCTGCCAGAGCGGCCGCTCCTTCAATGAGCGGGGCGATATTGCCTGTATGATCGATCCAGCTCCACGCGACATCCTCCGTTTCCAAGCGCTGTCTGACATGCTGCGCATTGGCAGCCTCACGCTCGCGCGCCTCGGCTAAAAGCATCAGCTCCGCATCGGGATAATATTCAGATCCGGACAGAACGGGAATCTGGACAATATCAAGGCAGGTCAAATGGCCTGACAGCGATCGGGTCAGGTCAAGTGCAGCCTGAAGCCGCGCTTCCTGCCCTTCATCGTCATGGATGAGCAGCAGCACATTCTTCATCTCGATTTCCTTATGATCCGTTGCTTCATGTGCGGTTGAACAGCGACGACCGGCGACCTCGAGGACGACCATCTGCTCACATGCCCCAGGAGTCATTCTGCCAGGTTGCCGAGGATCATGGCGGCGACGGCAGCGATAAGCCCAAGTGACAGTGCAACAAGGAATAGGGCGTCCAGAGACTGCCGTACGCGGTCGGCGATGGGCATGATGTCCTCCACACAAAAGCTCGTTGGCGAAAGCGCCGGACCGATCACAGAAAGTGCCCCCGACAAGTCATCATCATCTGAGTCAGGCTTCACCGGGGGCGAACTGGTCACAAGGTGGCAACGATGATGTTGTCCTCGACCTTGGTTACGCCGGGAGCTGCCCAGGCGGCCCGCTCCGCGACACCCCGTTCGTGCCAGGCCTTAACGCGGCCACCCAGCCGAACCGTGTTGCCTTCCGTATAGATCGTCACGCCTGCGGCATCGAGGTCCGCCTGACGCTTGAACGCCGCCACGATGCGCTCGCGAATATCCGAGGTGACCGGCAGCTTCTTCACCGTGATGAGGTTGCTTACTCCCGTCACGCCAGAGATTCTTGCCGCAGCCTTTCTGGCCTCGTCGCTCTGATAATAGGCGTCGACCACGCCGGAAAGCGTTACCCAGCCCTTCTCGACCTTCACATTGATCTTCTCGTGCGGGATGGAGACATTCCAAGAGAATATGTCGAGAATACGCTTTGCGATTTCATGGTCGGCCGTCTTGGGCTCCGACTTGAAACGCACCTGGATTTCCTCGGCGATGGCCTTCACGCCGCTGACCCGCCGCGCGGCCTTTTCAGCGGCGATCTTTTCCAGATAGTTGGTCACAAAGCCGGACAAGGTCACGACCCCATCATTCACGGCCACGCCGATGTCTGCATGATCGACACTCGGATCCCACTCAAGTTCATCCATCACATCATGCTGCAACTGTCCGTCGGTCTTCATCGCAACTCTCCTTGTGTTTAGGGGATGCGCTCCAATCTCGAGCGCGTGATTTGCTGACGGCGCGAAGCGCCACCGGCAAAATGATGGCGGCCACGGTCCCGCCCGCGTCGATCCTCCCGCGGATCAGGCCTGCTCTTTTGGCCAAAAGCTCCTTTATGGAGCCTACAACGGCGAACAGGCTGCGAAGATCATCAATGATCTCCCGAGCAGAGTCGTGCCTTGAAAGATCGCTCTTCGCCTCGGCCGCGTGCCACATGATCACCTCCCGGCTGTACGCGGCGATTTTATGAAATGGCTCGCCCGCCCCTATTCGCAACATCACGTAAGTAGGTTTCTGCCGATCAGTTTTGCGGGATTTACGAATGTCGGCGCGGGTCGTGAGTTCATAGGATCACGCCGACGAGCGCGAACCGATGCGCTCAACAATAGGCGGGAAGAGCCATGACGATACGCAACCTGTCGCCCCTTCTACATGCCAAAAGCATAGTCCTTGTAGGAGGATCGGATCGAAAGGGAGCGGTCGGCACCCTGGTTCTCGACAATCTGCTCGCGGGCGGTTTCGACGGCGCGGTCTATGTCGTCAACCCACATCCTGTTTCGAGGCCGGGGGCGACATGGTGCGATGCGGTCGCCAGCCTCCCCGAAGCGCCCGAACTCGCCATCATCATGACGCCAGCGCCAACGGTTGCGACGATCATCGACCAACTGGGAGCCTTGGGAACCCGCTGTGCCGTGATCCTTTCTGCCGGTTTCACAGATGTCGGCGGACGTCGCCGCGAGATCATCGACGCTGCCCAGCGGCATGATATGCGGATGGTCGGACCCAATTGCCTGGGCATCATGGCCCCTCATGCGAAGTTGAACGCCACCTTCGCACGAACCGGGGCACGTCCGGGACATCTCGGCCTCATATCCCAGAGCGGCGCGCTCATCACCGCTGTGCTCGATTGGGCGCAGACCCGCAATATCGGTTTCTCCGCGATTGTGTCGGCCGGAGATATGGCCGACGCGGATCTTGGCGACCTCATAGATCTTCTTGCCGCGGATCCGCACACCCACGCGATCCTGCTCTATGTCGAAGGGGTGACGCAGGCGGCGGAGTTCATGGCGGCAGCGCGAGCGGCGGCGCTTACCAAACCCATCATCGCGATCAAGGCGGGCAAGAGTCAGCTCGCGGCGCAGGCCACACGATCCCATACGGGCGCGATGATCGGCGCCTATGATGTGTACGAAGCTGCTTTTGCGCGGTCGGGCATCATCCTCGTGGACAGCCTTACCGAGCTTTTCGATGCCGCCGAAATAGTTTGCGCATGCCAGCCGGTGCCGGACGCCAGGCTGGCGATCCTGACCAATGGCGGTGGAGCGGGCATATTGGCGGTCGATGCCCTGGCCCGCACCGGCGGCCAACTCGCCACCCTGACACCTGAGACATTGAGCCTGCTCGACAGTGGCCTGCCCACCGACTGGCCCTGCGGCAATCCTGTTGATGTGTTGGGCGATGCAGATGCGACCAGATATAGTCAGGCGCTACGCTCGATCTTGCGCGATGCGGCTTGTGATGCCGTGCTGGTCATGAACTGCCCGACGGCACGCAGCGAAGCGGATGAGACGGCCCGGGCGATCTGTCAGGAAGTTGCAGCGGCAGCAGACGAGCGCGTTCACAAGCCTGTCATTGCCTGCTGGCTTGGCGATGCCAATGCCGCTGCTGTCAGGCCGGTGTTCACGGCGGCGGGCATTCCAGTCTTTTCCAGGCCCGACGATGCCGTGCGCGCCTTTGGCTATCTGGCCCAGGCGCGCCGCGTGCGCAAAAATCTGACCGATGCGCCCGCGCTAACGCGGGAGGTGAAGGCCGACCGCACCTCAGCCCGCGCGATCATCGCGAGCGCGCAGGCCGAAAAGTGCACGCTTCTGTCCGAGATCAAGGTGAAAAAGCTGCTGGAGGCTTATGGCATCCCCGTTGCGCCGACCCGCTTCGCCGCATCAGCGGATGCCGTGGAGGAAGCCTGCTGCTGGCTGAGCGCACCCTATGCGGTCAAAATCGTTTCTCGTGATATTGCGCACAAATCGGATGTCGGCGGAGTAGCGCTCGACCTGCCCGACGCGGGCTCTGCAGTCGCCGCAGCGCGGGACATGGAACGGCGAATCCGGCGCGATCATCCCACGGCTCGTATCCAGGGGTTCGCAGTCGAGGACATGATCAAGACCAGCGGCGGCGTCGAAATGATCGTGGGCATCACGACCGATCCCACCTTTGGCCCGGTCATCATGGTCGGTGCGGGCGGCACTGCTGCAGAGTTCATGAAGGACAAGGCGATCGATCTTATCCCCCTCGATCATGCGCAGGCGCGTGCTTTGATGGCGCGGACGCGCATCTCCGCGATCCTTGCCGGCTACCGCAACCTGCCTGCCGCCGATGTGGAAAGCCTCGCTGACGTGCTGGATGCCGTATCAGCCATGGCGGTCGATCTGCCCGACCTGCTCGAACTGGACATCAATCCGTTGGTGGTAAGTCCCGCCGGAGTGATCGCGCTTGATGCCCGGGCGCGGATCACGTCAGAGCCAGCCGCTGCATCCCGCCTCGTTATCCGCGCCGCTCCGGAAGGCTGGGCGTCCGACCTTGTGACGGAGCATGGGCTGCGTTTCCAGGTGCGCCCGGTGCGGCCCGATGACGAGACAGCGGTCGCAAACTTCTTCGACCATGTTTCGCCTGAAGATCTGCGCTTCCGCTTCATGTCGGGCCTTCCCAGAGTGCGGCATGAGCAGATCACGATGATGACGCGGGTGGATTATCTCCGGACGATCAGCTTTCTCGCATTCGACGACGATCACCACGACATTATCGCCATCGCCATGCTCGCCACCGATCCCGACCGCAACCGCGCCGAAATCGCGCTTACCACGCGAGCGGACATGAAAGGCAAGGGCATAAGTTGGACATTGTTCGAACATGTGCTGCGCTATGCCAAATCGGAGGGCATCGACACGGTCGAAGCCATCGAATGCGCTGACCATGACGCGGCCCTTCGCATGGAGCGCGAGCTTGGCTTCACCACGATCGCAGACCCGGACGATCCCACCATTCGCATCGCCAGGAAGGACATCGCGGGCGCTGCGACGGCCAGCTGACCGAGGCAGCGCAGCTATCGCGATTTGCCCGTAGGCGAACGGTGCTTTTTTCCTACGCTGCGGATCATCACCATGCCCGGAATCAGCGGCAGCCACAGAGTGAATAGGCGCAGCAGCATCGTCGCGGCGAAGGCTGGCTCCAAATCCACTCCCAGCAGGTGAAGCATCGCCACCGATGTCGCTTCGAAGCTGCCAAGGCCCATCGGGATCGGTCCCAGAGTGGCGACGACCGACGCCATGATCAGGGCGATGAAGGCGGTACTGAACGCCACATGTTGATTGAGACCATGGAGGCAGGCGAACAGCGTCGCCGCATCGGCAACGAAGATCATCGCATTACACGCTGCGACGGTCAGGATAAGGCGACTGTCCCGCAGCAGCGCCGCCGGGGCTTCCGCCACTGTTTCAAGCAGTTTGCGGACAAAGCCGATACTCCCGATCCCGGCTGGCAAGCGCCGGTTCCCTCGACGGCGCAACCACAGCGCCAGCGCAGGTATGGCAAACGCGACCAGCAGGAAAAGCGTGATTGTCGCCGCCATCAATGGCGTCGCTCGATCATGCAGCCAGAGTAGCACGAGCGTCAGAAGCGCGAAGACGGCATAGGCCGCGTAAAAGCCGATCATGGACAGTAGCAGCGTCGCCACTGCCGCCCCCTTCGGCACCCCAAGCCCACGCAGTTGATCGACGAGCAGGATGTTCCCGCCCATGCCTGCACTGGGCAGGACCTGGTCTGCGAACAGCTTGGTAAGCGCAATCCGCATCAGCGCCTGCATTGGCCGTCGCATGTTCGCGCGCCGCAACACCGCTGACCATCCCGCCGCCACGCTCACATAGGTCGACAGTTGCAGCAACAACGCAACGGCGATCCAGCCCGGCGCGGATTGCTGCAGCAGCAGGGCAAACCGCCTGACTTCCCCCCAATGCACAATCGCGGCGAACAGGCCCGCCACGATGAGCAGCGCCAGGAACCAGCTTCGCCATCGAGTAGATGCCATACCTCCTCCGACGCCGACATTGGGTAGTTCTGCCGCTGAGCGCAGCCGGGGCAGTTACGTAGCTTAACGGATTCGAGCCGGAAGCAGGATCGGCAAATTCGCTTAGTCGATCCTCGTCAAATGGAGCCGTGATGGCCTTTCCCATTCCCTTGCAGCTCCGACATGTCGGTGTCGATGACCCGGTGCGCCGGGAAACGGTTCCAGCGCGTGAAGGCGATGGAGGCCGGGTTCCTCCGGAATTCTGGCGTTCGACCGCCCCGCAGATCCTCGCCATGCTGCGCACAAGCGAAAGGGGCCTATCCTCAGCCGAAGCCCGCAGCAGGCTTGCAAGCGCGGGCCCCAACACTCTGTTCCAGAAGACCCCTCGGCGACTTATCGTGGATCTGGCGCGGCGGGTGGGCAATCCGCTCGTTCTGATGCTCCTGGCGGCATCCGTCGTGGCAGGCGCAACGGGCGAGATGACGAGCTTCGTCATGATCGTCGCCATGGTCTTCCTGTCCACCGTCCTGGACACGATCCAGGAACGGCGCGCCGAAGCAACGGCGGCGGCGCTGCGCGAATCGATCGCCCTCGTGGCCCGGACGCTCCGGGACGGTGCCGCAGTGCCGGTTTCCGTCCAAGATCTGGTGCCGGGTGACATCGTGCTGCTGTCGGCGGGGGATTTGGTGCCTGCCGATGGAATCGTGCTTTGCGCCAATGCGGCCCAGGTCAACCAAGCCGCGCTGACCGGAGAACCTTTCCCGGTCGAGAAAACGCCGCACGTCGAACCCGGCGCGTCGATGACGGAGGCAAGAAACCTCCTGCTGCATGGTAGTTCCATGATCGGCGGCAGCGCCACGATGCTGGTAGTCCAAACGGGTGACCGCACACATTTCGGCGGCATCGCCCGGTCGCTTGGCCAGGAGCAACCGCCCACCGCCTTCGAGCGAGGCATTCACAAGCTGGGCCTGCTGATCGTGCGAATGACGATCTTCCTGGTTCTCTTCGTGATCCTGGCGCATCTGGCGCTTGGCCGTCCGCCGGTCGAATCCTTCCTGTTTGCGATGGCGCTGGCCGTCGGCCTTACGCCTGAACTGCTGCCGATGGTGATGACGATCGGGCTGGCGCGCGGGGCGCAGCGCATGGCGCAGGCCAGGGTGGTGGTGAAGCGGCTCTCCGCCATCCACGACCTGGGCGAAATGGACATATTGTGCACTGACAAGACAGGAACGCTGACCGAGGCCCGCATCATGATGACGGGCCATCCGGGAATTGACGGCACGGACAGCGAGCGCGTTTTCGAGCTTGCAGCAGTCAATGCCCGTTTTGAGAGCGGTTTGCGAAGCCCGCTCGACGACGCCCTGCTTGCCCATACCGGCCATCACCCGCTCACCGGATGGCGAAAGCTCGACGAGCGTCCGTTCGATTTCGAAAGGCGCCGGGTGTCGGTGCTCGCCGAATGGCAGGGCAAAAGAGTCGAGATCGTGAAAGGCGCGCCGGAAGCAATTCTCGGCCTTTGCAGCCAGGCAGAGGCGGCAGACGGAACGATCGTGCCGCTCGATGCTGCCTTGAAGACGCAACTTGCGCGTCTGCACGACGACAATGCCAGCCAAGGTCTTCGCTTGCTGGGCATCGCTTGGAAGGCGGCACAAGGCCGGGACCGCATCGAAACGGACGATGACGATCATCTGACATTTGCGGGCTACTGCCTGTTCCTTGATCCACCCAAAAATTCAGCCGCGGCCGCTATCGCGCGGCTCGAAGCGAAAGGCGTCCATACCAAGGTCATTTCGGGAGACGCCGCCCCCGCCGTGCAGCATCTGATGACCGCGCTCGAACGGCCGGCCTCCCACCTCCTCACCGGGGATGAAATTGCCGCACTCGACGACTCTGCACTGGCGGTTCGTGTGACGGAGACGGACCTTTTCGCCCGCGTGACCCCGGACCAGAAATTGCGGATCGTGCGCGCGCTTCAGGCGCGGGGCCATGTGGTCGGATTTCTCGGCGACGGCATCAATGACGCGCCGGCCATCCGGGCGGCGGATGTCGGTCTTTCGGTCGATGGCGCAACAGACGTCGCCCGCGAAGCGGCGGACATGATCCTGCTCGCCCCCGACCTTGCCGTGCTGGCCGCAGGCGTCACGGAAGGGCGCCGTACCTATGCCAATATCCTCAAATATATCCGCATGGGCACCAGCTCCAATTTCGGCAACATGCTGACGATGGCCCTGGCGTCGCTCTTCCTTCCTTTCCTGCCCCTGACGCCAGTGCAGATCCTGCTCAACAACATGCTTTATGATCTGTCGCAGACCGGCATTCCGTTCGACAGCGCCGAGAGCGGTGATCTGGCATCCCCCCGCGGATGGGATATGCGCGCTCTTGTCCGCTTCACCGTCATCATGGGCCCCCTGTCATCGCTGTTCGACATCGCTACCTTCGCCGCGCTTATCGCTCTTTTTCATGTCGATGTGCCGACCTTCCGGACCGCATGGTTCATGGAATCGATGGCGACGCAGATATTGGTGGTCTTCGTTATCCGAACGTCAGCGCCAATGTGGCGGCAACATCCGCATCGCCTCCTGGTGGCGACAGCCAGCCTTTGTTTGGCATCGGCGATCGCCCTCCCCTTCCTCCCAATCGCCTCAGCGCTAGGTTTCACTGCTCCAGCCTTCCCTATTCTCGCCGTTACGGCGACGCTGGTCGCCGCCTATCTGCTTTCGGCCGAGGGCATGAAGCGCCTGATCATGCGGTAATCTTAAAAGCCGCTCAGGGCGCGATCAGAACCTTGAGCGCCTGGGTCTCGGCTGCCCGACCGAATACCGCATAGGCATCCATGGTGGCATCGAGCGTGAAGCGATGGGTGACGAGCTTCTTCGCGTCGATCTTTCAGCCAGACACGGTGTTAAGCAGCATCACCGTTGGACCCCTGGTACTATCCGTAGATTCACGAACGTCCGCTGGTCGCGCATCAGGTTAGATTGATGGGCATCGCGCGAGGGAGGATGTATGCGCGGAAGGAGCGCGGCAGGTGAATAAGATGATCGCCATGCAGATTAGTGGTCCGGGCAAGCCGTTGGAAAAGGTCTATCGCGCCGTCGCCGAACCTGCCGCAGGGGAACTGCTGATCGAAGTTGCGGCCTGCGGGGTCTGCCGTACCGACCTTCATGTTCTCGACGGCGAAATTGCCGCCCGCTATCCGATCATCCCCGGCCATGAAATTGTCGGCCGCGTCGCTGCGATCGGCCCCGATGTGACAGGTTTCCTGCTGGGACAGCGGGTCGGCGTCCCTTGGCTCGGCCACACATGCGGCCAGTGCTCCTACTGTCGTACGGGGCGCGAAAATCTCTGCGACGCGCCGCTCTTCACCGGGGCAACGCGGGACGGAGGCTATGCCAGCTATGCCGTTGCCGATGCCCGATATTGCTTCAGCCTTCCCGCACGCTTTTCCGACGTGGAGGCCGCGCCGCTCCTCTGCGCCGGACTTATCGGATGGAGGGCGCTCCGCCTCGCCGGCCCGGCGCCGGTCATCGGCCTTTACGGATTTGGCGCGGCGGCGCATATCCTTGCGCAGATCGCCACGCAGCAGGGACGCACCGTCCACGCCTTCACCAAAGAGGGTGACGAAGCGGGGCAGGCTTTCGCCCGATCGCTGGGCTGCGCCTGGGCAGGCTCATCGTCCGAGCGGCCGCCCGACCTGCTCGACGCCGCGCTGATCTTCGCGCCAGCAGGCGAGTTGGTCCCTATCGCCTTAAGGTCCGTCCGCAAAGGCGGCAGGGTCGTTTGCGCCGGCATCCACATGAGCGACATCCCTTCCTTCCCCTATGTCGATCTGTGGGAAGAGAGGCAGATACTTTCTGTCGCCAACCTGACGCGGGAAGACGGCACCTCCTTTTTCGAGCTTGCCGACAAGATCAAACTCCAGACCGTAACGGAAACCTTTCGGCTCGAAGATGCCAATGCAGCGCTGCAAAGTCTTCGAACCGGCAAGGTGAAGGGGGCCGCCGTCCTCATTCCCTGACAAGCCGTGCGTAACTCTACTTATGGCGTCCCGCCGCCACGCGAGAGAGATTCACACATAGAGTCGCGTTGCGGAGGATTTTTCCATGGGCCGTTTCCCGATCAGTGTTGTGCTTCTGAACCTCGTATTCGTCGCCGGAGCGTCGGCACAAACGACAAAGCCTCACGCCAGCCACCATCCGGCGGAAGCAGTGAAGCCAGCGCCCCCTGCGGCGGGGAACGCCCCTCATGATTGCCCAATGATGAAGGGCGAGGACGCCGGTCGCGGCATGGTGCACGATAGCGGGCAACCGTCACCGCTTCAAAAAGGCCCCGCTCACCAGATGGCCGATGGAATGGAACATTGCGCGGATATGCATGGCCCACCAGCATCCGGTCAGCCGAGTTCCAAGCCATGAGCGGGACCGGCCATCGCCGCCCGTGACGTCCCACACAGCAGAGCAGGAGAAGGATGATGACTGATTTTCGTTCCCTCATTCCCTTTGGCCGCGGAAGCATGTTGCGCGGAGGATTTGATCCCTTCACCGACTTCCGGAGAGAGATGGATCGGCTGGTCGATGATTTCGGCCGCGGCTGGCCGACGGCGACCGCTGGCGACAGCAAAGGCTTTCTCCTGCCCAAGGCCGACATAGCCGAGACCGAGGCCGGTCTTGAACTAACGGCCGAATTGCCCGGCTTCGACGAAAAGGATGTGTCGCTGGACATTCAGGAAGGCGTCCTGACCGTCAAGGCGGAGCATAAGGAAGAGCGTGAAGAGAAGGATGAGAAGAAACATTACCATCTGGTCGAACGCCGCCAGGGTAGCTTTTTGCGCCGCTTCGCCCTTCCGTTCGAGGCTGATGCCGACAAGGCCAGCGCGCATCTGGAAAAGGGGCTGCTGAAGGTGATCGTGCCCCGCTTGGCCACGGAGGCGAAGAAGCCGCGCCAAATCCCCGTGGGATCGCAGAAGACGGGATGAGCCAGATCGATACGGTCGGGCAATGATATTCGCCTAATGCTATAGAGGGGGCATGAAACGCGTCGCGCCCTGGCTGCTGCTGTCGGCGCTGCTGGCGGCAGCGCTGGCTTATTGGCTGCTGTCCGGCCGAACGCGGGAAGTGACGCTGGCGCCGGTGCGCGTCGGCGAGGCGGTCGAACTGGTCTATGCCACTGGCTTTGTCGAAGCCGAACATCCTGTTTCCGTCGCCGCGCGTTTTTCTGCGCCGGTGCGACAGGTGCTGGTCGACGAAGGAGATCGCGTCATCCGCGGACAGCCGCTCATCCTGCTCGATGATGATGAGCTGCGCCATGCGCTACAACAAGCGAGCGCGCAGCGCCGCGCAGCCATCCAGGTCGAGCGGCGAACGCTTGCCCTGTTTGCGAAGGGCTGGGTCACCCGCGCCGCCCGTGATGCAGCGATCGCCGAAGCGGATACCGCTCGGGCTGCCGAGGCCAGTGCCGGGGCTCGGCTCGACCAGATGGTGGTACGATCGGGGATGGACGGCATTGTCCTGCGCCGTGATGTGGAGCCGGGCGATCTGGCTGTACCCAGCCGCACCCTGATGACCTTGGGCGACCCAGCCCGCATCCGTATCACCGCCACTATCGATGAACGGGACGTGCCGCGCATCCGCCCCGGTCAACCCGCGCTGATGGCAAGCGACGCCTGGCCGGGTCGGGTGCTGCACGGCCATGTGCGTGAGGTCACGCCAGGTGGCGATCCGGAGCAACGCGCGTTTCGCGCCCGGATCGTTACCGACGGCACATTGGCCCTGCCGCTGGGCCTGACGCTGGAAGTCAACATCGTGACGCGGCGGGCGGCGCGCGCCCTGCTCCTTCCCGCAACCGCAGTCGAAAGCGGCCATGTCTGGACCGTTCGCAACGGCCGTGCCCATCGTCATCCGGTGCGTACAGGCATAGCGGGATCCCACGACATTCAGGTTCTTTCGGGCCTGTCGCGGCATGAGCAGGTCGTCAGGGCCCCTGAAGGCAAGCTCACCGAAGGCATGCGCGTACGAGTGACCCGATGAACGGCCAGCTGCGACTGCTGGCGGGGATCGCAGCCCGGCATCTCGCAGGGCGCAGGCGGCAGACGCTGGTCGCGGTGAGCGGCGTCGCTGTGGGTGTAGGCTTCTTCCTCGCCGTGTCGGCCATGATGATCGGCAGTCAGAACGACTTCATCAAGACGCTGATCGATGCAGCGCCGCACATCATCATTTCCGACGAATTGCGCAGCCCGCCACCGCAACCGGGCGTGCGTGCCTATCCGGGGGCCGCGATCGGCCTGCGCCATTACAAGGTCCGCAACGAGGTGCGCGGCCTGAAAGGATGGCCCGAGCTGCTGCGCGCGGTCAATGCTCAGCCGGGGGCGATCGGCTCACCCAGCCTGACCGGCGCCATCACCCTGCGCAGCGGCGGGCGCGAGGAGGCACTCACCATCATCGGCGTCGATCCGGCGGTCGAGGAGAAGGTCAGCGCCATCGCGGACAAACTCCGCACCGGGCGGCTGCGCGATCTGGAAAGTACGCAGGGCGGCATCATCATCGGTGAGGAGATGGCACAACGCCTCGGCCGCGGCATGGGCGACGTGGTGGGCGCGACCGCCGCTTCGGGCAAGAGCAGGTCGCTGCGGATCGTCGGCCTGTTCAAGCGCGGCCAGAGCCAGCTCGGCCCGTCGGCCGGCTATGTGCTGCTGCGGGAGGCGCAGTCGCTGCTGAACCGCCCTTTCATCATCAACCGGATCGGCGTGCATCTGGACGACCCTTATGCCGCGCAGCCGATCGGCCGCGATCTGGAGGCGCGCTTTTCCTACAAGGCGGAAAGCTGGCAGGAACGATCCGCCGATTTCCTCTCGCTGCTCGTGACGCGCAACGTCATCATGTACAGCGTGGTGTCCGCCATCCTGCTGGTGGCCAGCTTCGGCATTTACACGGTCGTGTCCAACAGCGTCGCGGACAAGAGGCGCGACATCGCGATCATGCGTTCCATCGGCTTTTCCGAGCGCGATCTTCAACTGATCTTCGTGCTCGAAGGGCTGGCGCTGGCGGTGATCGGCATCTTCGTCGGATGGCTGCTAGGCTATGGGCTAATGGCCATATTGGGGTCGCTCCATTTTCCCATTGCCGGAGAAAATCAGCGCCTGCCACTCGACCGTTCAGCCCGGCAATATGCCATCGCTGCCGCTGCATCGCTCTTTTCCGGCGTGATCGCCGCCTGGCTCCCGGCGCGAAAGGCGGCGCGGGTCGATCCCGTCGACATCTTGCGGGGCGCGGTATGAGCCCGATCATGCAGGCGCAGCGGCTATCGCGTGAACTCGCCGGAACACCCCCGGTGACGCTGGTGACCGATGTTTCGTTAGCGATCGATCCGGGTAGCTTCGTCGCCATTGTCGGACCGTCTGGCTGCGGCAAATCCTCGCTGCTCTATCTGCTGGGACTGCTGGATCGACCGACCGAAGGATCGGTGCTGTTCCAGGGCTGTGACATGAACCCGCTGGATGGCGATGAGCGTGCACAGATCCGGCTGGCGAGCTTCGGGTTCGTGTTCCAGTTCCATTTCCTGCTGCCTGAGTTCACCGCGCTTGAAAATGTGATGCTGCCCATCCGCAGGCTTGGCCAGCTGTCGCAATCACAGGCGCGGGAGAAGGCGCAGAGCCTGCTGGCGGATGTCGGTCTTGGCGCGAAGGTCGATAAGACGCCCAACCGCCTGTCGGGCGGCGAGCGGCAGCGCGTGGCGATCGCCCGGGCGATTGCGAACGACCCCGCGCTGGTGCTGTGTGATGAACCGACCGGCAATCTCGACAGCCAGAACAGCGCCCGCGTGATCGAGATGTTCCGCGCCCTCGCCCATGATCAGGGCCGCGCAGTCGTGTGCGTGACCCACGATGCCGATGTTGCCGGTGCTGCCGACGTGCAGATCTCCATGCTGGACGGCCGGATCAGCGAAACCGAGATCCGGGCGAGATGAACTCAGGCGCCGCGCACCATGACATAGGTGCCCACCGCCATCACGATGACGGCGAAAAGGCGTTCGAGCAGCCCCTTGCGCGCGCCCAGCCCGCGCCCGAGCAGGATGCCCATGGCCGCGCCGCCGACGCCGCCCACGATCATCACACCCACCAGCAACCAGTCGACATAGCCGGACAATGCGTAGGACGCTGCCGTAGTCAGGCCCAATGCGGTCACGACGACCAGCGACGTGCCGACCGCATTTTTGAGCGGCATAGCCGTCGCCATCACCAGGCCGGGCACGATCAGGAAACCGCCGCCAATCCCGAAAAAGCCAGCCGCCAGCCCGACCCCAAGGCCGATCGGCACAAGGCGGGGCAGCAGCTGTCTCGCGGTCGTGCGCGACAGGCGGACATCGGGAGCCTCTGCCGTCCTCTTCTTTCGCAACATGGAAATGCCGACCCCGATCATCAGCAGGCCGAACAGCATCAGCAGCCGCTGACCGTCCACTGCCTTGCCGATTTCAGCGCCCATCGCCGCCCCGATCACGCCTGCTGCTGCAAAGACGAAGGCACAGGGCCATTTCACCGTGCCCTCACGCGCATGACCGATCAGGCTGAAGGCGGCGTTGGCGGCGACCGCAACGGCCGCTGTCCCGATGGCGGCGTGGGCGGAACCCACGCCCACCACATAGACCAGCAGCGGCACGGCAAGGATCGACCCGCCGCCCCCGACCAGGCCCAATATGAGCCCGATCAGGCTTCCCGAAGCCAGGGCCGCAAAGATCATGGCCGTCGGCATGGCCGCCTCTTATGCGCGAAGAGCGCTGCGGTTCCACGGCATCAGCTGCAACAGCTTCGCCATGCCGCACCAGCCGGTCGCGCCCGCCATCATCAACCCCGCACCGACGAAGGCCGACAGGCCGAAGAAGACAGGAGCGACCAGAAAGCCGAGCAGGACGCCCAGCAGCACAAGTACTCCCGCCGCCATCTGGACCTGCCGCATAATCTCCAGCGGTCGGCTGCGGTCGAGGCGCGTCGGCAGCCCCGCCGCCCGCCACCCGTCAAGCCCGCCTTCAAGGATGTGGCAGGGCGTAAAACCCGCCGCGGCGCGCAGCGCCGCTTCATTAGCCTGCGTGCGCATGCCGGACTTGCAATGAAAGATGATGGGGCCAGGCACGCTCGGCAACGCGCCAAGGCGATCGAGCGGGACATGGATCGCGCCTGCTATATGTTCGCGGGCATGTTCATCAGCGCCACGGATATCGACGAGCGTAGCGCCCTTCGCCATGGCTTCGTCCGCATCGTGCGGCGTGATGGTCGTGATCGGCATCGGATCATTCCTTGCAGAAGATGGTGTAGAGGCTGGCGAGCAGTTGTTCCGTCCGCGGATCGGCGATGCGATACCAGATCGTCTGGCTTTCCCGCCGAAACGCGACTAGCCCCTCCTCCCGCATACGGGCGAGATGCTGGGACAAGGCTGATTGCGACAGGCCGACCTCACGCGCGATGTCGCCCACCGTCATCTCGCCATGTTCGACCAGCTTGCACAGCACCATCAGGCGCCGGGCGTTGCCCATCGCTTTCAAAAGGTTCGACACCTCACCGGCCTTCGTCTCGAAGGTGGCGAGGTCCATTGGCGGACGGATCATCATACACTCCATTAGATGTTGCTAATTTAGCATTGATGAATATATAATCAAGGGCAGATGGAGGATGGGATGGACGCGAAGCCCCTGATCGAAGCCTTTTTCGACGAAGCAACCTATACGGTGAGCTATCTGGTCGCCGACCCGGAAACCCGCGAGGCGGTGGTCATAGACCCGGTGATGAATTTCGATATCGCCAGCGGCGAGGCGGACACGCGCTCGGCCGAGCGGCTACTGACCTTCGCGGAACGGCAGGGCTGGCGGATCGCCATGGTGCTTGAAACCCATGCCCATGCCGATCACCTCTCCGCCGCCCCCTTCATCAAGGCCAGAACCGGCGCCCCGATCGGCATCGGCGAGCATATCCGCGATGTGCAGAAGATCTTCCGTCCCGTCTTCGGCCTGGATGAACTGCGGACGGATGGATCGGATTTCGACCGGCTGTTCCGCGACGGCGAGCAGTTTTCGGTCGGCACGCTGCGCTTCACTGTCATGCACGTGCCCGGCCACACGCCCGCCGACATCGCTTATCTGGTCGCCGACGCAGCTTTTGTCGGCGACACATTGTTCATGCCCGACTATGGGACGGCGCGTGCCGACTTCCCCGGCGGGGACGCGCGCACCCTCTACCGCTCCATCCGACGGCTGCTGAGCCTGCCCGAGGAAACCCGTCTGTTCCTGTGCCACGACTACAAGGCGCCGGGGCGCGCCGACTTTCGGTGGGAAACGACCGTCGGCGAGGAGCGACGGACAAGCATCCATATCCATGACGGCGTTGACGAAGAGAGTTTCGTCGCGATGCGCGAGGCACGGGATGCGACGCTTGCCGTGCCCCGGCTGCTGCTACCTTCTATCCAGGTCAACATCCGCGCCGGACGTTTCCCGGAAGCCGAAAACAACGGGGTCCGCTATCTCAAAATTCCCGTAAAGACGAAGACAAGCTGATCGTGTCTATTACCTATCGCGATCCATTCCGAGACGTGTAGCCTGGCAGCGTCGCCATGCCCGATATCGCCCATCCCTATCTCTCCCTGATCGCATCGATCGCTATCGGGCTGCTTGTCGGGCTTGAGCGGGGCTGGGTACAGCGGGACTTTGGCAAAGGGCGGCGGGTAGCGGGCTTCCGCACCTTTGGCCTGATAGGGCTGCTGGGTGGCATCGGCGGCCTGGCGCCCGACTTGGTCGCCGCAGCCCTAGGCTTGGGCGTCGCAGCCGTGCTGACCGTTGGCTATGCTCGCAGCGCCGATCAGGACAATCTGTCGGCAACGACCACGCTTGCAGGTCTGTTGACATTTGGCGCGGGTTTCTGCGCCACACGCCTCTCGTCAGGGCTCGGCCTGGCAATGGGCGCTGCGCTGTTCGCGATCCTGAGCGCGCGTCAATCGATGCACGCGCTGCTCCGCGGAATGGACGAGAGCGAGATTGAGGGTGTTTCCCGCTTCCTGCTCGTCGCTCTCATCATCCTGCCACTGCTGCCGGATGCCGCCTATGGGCCCTATGATGCGTGGAACCCCCGGAAAATCTGGATGGTGGTCGTGTTCGTGATGGGTTTGTCCTTCGCGGGCTATGCCATTTCCCGGCGCTTCGGCCGCGACCGTGGCGTGCTGCTGGTGGCGCTGACCGGGGCGATCGTCTCCTCCACCGCGGTCACGGCGGATTATGCGCGGCGGCTGCGCGACGAACCCGACGGAAGGGAATTATTGTCAGCGGGAATAGCGGTGGCGTCGATCGTGATGTTCGTGCGCGTTCAGCTGGTCGCGCTCGCCCTGATCCCGCGCGCAGTGCCGACCCTCGCGCTGACGATGGCGCCCGCGACCCTGGTAGCGGTGGCGTTTGCCCTGATTGCCTGGCGCGGGCACGGTAAGGGAGGCGACGGCGGCGCTGCCATAGCCAACCCGCTTGGCTTTACCCCGGCGCTCATGCTGGCGGCTCTTGTGGCAGGATTGTCGCTCGCAGCACGCTGGGCACTGATCCATTTCGGTCAGCAAGGCATGGCGGTGGTCCTGACGCTGACCGGCATTTCGGATGTGGATGCGGCGGTTATGACGATGGCCGGGCTACCGCCTCATCTGCTCGATGACCGGACCGCCGGACTGGTTCTGGGTGGCGCGGTGCTCGCGAACACATTTGCCAAGGCGGTGATGACCATGATCATTGGTTGGGGTCATGGCGGCTGCAGGGCAGCCATACCGCTGATCGCCGCCTTGGCCGCTGCGGGCGCCAGTCTTTTCGCCTGGATCGCGATCTGAACCGTACATCCTCTCGCCTGCGGCCTTGCCGCCTTCAGCCTTTTTGCAGATCACGCTCCAGCAATTTCAGCCGATCGACGATGGAAAAGAAAAAGGCGGTCGACCATCCGATCAGGATGATGCCGTTGGCGCCTTCGATAACGCCCAATATCCTGCTGCCGACCGGCAGCACCACATCTCCATAGCCTATGGTCACATAGGTGGAGGTAGAGAAGTACAGGGCATGCTCCAGATCCGGGAATGCGTCCAGCATCAGGTACAAAGCTGCCCAAAGCCAAATCTCCAGCGCGTGGAGCAGGAACAAGCCAAATGCCGCCAGCAGGATCGCCATGCCATTCACGATGGACGCCACGATCACTTTCGACGCGTGACGATGTCGACGAAGCAAGGCGAGCAGCGCGGCAAGTCCAATGAGATGAATGAGCACTGTCGCAGCCACCGCCCCGGTGGCGACGAGTAATTGAACAGGCAGGCTCATAGGTCAGACATAAGAGTTGATTCCTGCGTCCGGCAGCGATGATCGTGCCAGCAACGACCGCACGACTTGGCCATAATTGCCGTGATGGGACGGCCTAGTGCCCCAATATCAGCGGAATCTTCCCTCTGGTCAGGAGCCGCTTGGTGACGCCACCGAACGCTTCCATCAACCGGCCACGACCATAGGCGCCCATGATGACATAGTCCGCCCTCCACTGATCGCACTCTTCCTCGATTATGGCATCGGCCGGGTGCATGCGGTCATTGAGGACGCGGATTGTGGCCGGGATATTGTGGCGTGAAAGATATCGCGCAGCGTCGCTGGGCTCGGCCTGTATTGAGCCATCCTTGATGGTCAGTACCTCGACCTCCTCGGCGAGCGCAAGCAGGGGCGTACAAGCCCGCATCGTAGCGATGCAGGACGGATGCCCGTCCCACGCCAGCAGCGCTCTACTTATGTTGAGGCGCTTGGTATCTTGCGGGACGGCCAGGACGGGAACCCTGGCGTGCATCAGCACTTGGCTGGCGATTGTCCGCATGTCGGGGAGTGGGTAGCTGTCCAACTGTCGATTCAGCACCACGATGTCGGCGAGAGCGGCCTCCTTCAGCAGGCAACTAGCGATTTCCCCACTGGCGTCCACCCAATCCCAGCTTACGTCTTCCTTCGCCAAGCGCCCTGTAATCTTCGACTTGTTGTGAGCCTCGCTGACTCGTTCGTCGATCAAAACGGCCGTTTCACCAAAGCCGGCATAAAGGTCGCCCGCAATGACGGGGAAGGGAGTCACATCAATGCAACGCAAATGGCCGCCCAGCGCACGGGTCAAATCCAGCGCAGCCTGCAGCCGGGCTTCCTGACCTTCATCATCGTGCAGCAGAAGAAGAACATTTTTCATGACGATCTCCTCTGGAAAGACTGCAACTTACGGCCTGTTCGTCTGAAGCAGCTATGAGGAAAGATACGTAGGGCTGCATGTGCGTTAGCCGCGGCATGGGCGGTGCGGGCCCTTGGGGCGACCTGACCGTACAGTTCACCTTTGATCGGCTTCTTTCCTGCCGTTTTTAGGCTGAATTTCTGGCCAGCTGTGGTCTTCCATTAGTGATACGCCTGAAGCTCCGTCTGCGTAACCATGAAGGCATACTTTGCCTGCCTTCGCGCGGTTCCGTCGGGATAAACAGGCGGTCCGAGAGCAATTGATCCGCGGCAGCGATAAGCTCCCGATGCTGCGCGATGAGCCGGCGTTGGAAGACCGGATGCTCCCCAAAGGAATAGAGTCAGACGTCCTCTCATCCGCAGCGACAACTTTCGAAAATGGGAGACTTATCTTGTTTTGCGCCGGTCAGCTCGGTCGTTCAACACTCGCGTGCTGTGCCTGGGTATCAGAACAATTGAAGATTTACTTGGCTGCTACTTCGTGAAGCTCATTTCGGTCTCCTGTTTGCGCGGTGCATTTTAGTGGGGCGTTACCGGCGTAAAGGCAATGCGGATGGGCTATGGGTGATTATCGACGGGGCATGCGCTCCGATTGTGGGGAGGAGCCCAGAGCATCGCCAGCGTTGCCTCCGCCTGCGGTCATGCCGACCAGCGTGCTTTGACCCCCACCTGTGCCGGGCGTGGGGAGCTTGCGTTGGCGTGTCGGGGGTTTGTTGCGGATGAGCGGAGACGACAAAGCCGCCCTTTTTGGGGGCGGCGTTTGTGGATTTGTGCGGTGGTGATTTGGTTGCGGGAGTAGGATTTGAACCTACGACCTTCAGGTTATGAGCCTGACGAGCTACCGGGCTGCTCCATCCCGCGTCACCTTGATTTGCCTCTTTGGCTTTGGTGCCTGGAGGCGCAAAAGGGCGGCTTTATGGGCCGCCCTTGTTGCATGAGATGTGAATGGGTTTTTTTGATCCAAAGCGCAAGCTTCAATGCCTGGCGACGCCCTACTCTTCCGGGGCTTGAGCCACAGTACCATCGGCGCAGTCTGGTTTCACGGCCGAGTTCGGGATGGGATCGGGTGGGTCACAGACGCTATGGTCACCAAGCAATGAAGCTTGCGCTTTGGGTTTTAATCGATGCCGTGCACGCTATGTCTATTTGGTTGTTATCTGGCTTGAGGTGATCACCACGCTCGATGGCTGACACTGTTGTCCAGTGTTGTCATTGATGGTGGGACTCTCAGGCGCGATCAGAGCAATTAGGACCGGTTAGCTCCATATGTTACCACACTTCTACATCCGGCCTATCAAGGTCGTGGTCTACGACCGCTCGAAGAAATCTTATCTTGAGGGAGGCTTCCCGCTTAGATGCTTTCAGCGGTTATCCCGTCCATACATAGCTACCCTGCTGCGCCCTTGGCAGGACGACAGGTACACCAGAGGTATGTTCAACCCGGTCCTCTCGTACTAGGGTCAACTCCTCTCAAATTTCGACGCCCACGGCAGATAGGGACCAAACTGTCTCGCGACGTTCTGAACCCAGCTCACGTACCACTTTAATTGGCGAACAGCCAAACCCTTGGGACCTGCTCCAGCCCCAGGATGTGATGAGCCGACATCGAGGTGCCAAACGATTCCGTCGATATGAGCTCTTGGGAATCATCAGCCTGTTATCCCCGGCGTACCTTTTATCCGTTGAGCGATGGCCCTTCCACGAGGGACCACCGGATCACTATGACCGACTTTCGTCTCTGCTCGACTTGTCAGTCTCGCAGTCAGGCGGGCTTATGCCATTGCACTCTAACAGACGGTTTCCAACCGTCCTGAGCCCACCATCGCGCGCCTCCGTTACTCTTTAGGAGGCGACCGCCCCAGTCAAACTACCCGCCACAGAGGGTCCCTGCACCGGATAACGGTGCGAGGTTAGACATCAGAAAACAACAGGGTGGTATTTCACCTATGGCTCCACGACAACTGGCGTCATCGCTTCAAAGCCTCCCACCTATGCTACACAGTTCTTTCCTAATGCCACTCTGAAGCTGCAGTAAAGGTGCACGGGGTCTTTCCGTCTAACCGCGGGTACTCCGCATCTTCACGGAGAATTCAATTTCGCTGAGCATATCCTGGAGACAGTGGGGAAGTCGTTACGCCATTCGTGCAGGTCGGAACTTACCCGACAAGGAATTTCGCTACCTTAGGACCGTTATAGT